>CAWHAS010000022.1:0-30004 GCA_963827355.1 uncultured Gemmatimonadaceae bacterium | reverse complement strand
TTCGCGGGGCAGGGTGCGCGGAGGTGCGTCGCTCAAGCGACGCTCCGTCGTCCGCTCACCCGGCCGGATTGATGACCATCAACGAGCTGATCGCCTGGAGAGACATTGATCTCCTCGGACACCGGCGTGCGATGGCCGCCGATCGGGTCGCCCACGAAGCGCAGGGTCGACCCGCTGAAGACGAGGTATCGTGGAATTGTGAGCACCGTCGTCTTGAGTCCGGGAGCGATGCCGAGTCGCGTGCGCTGACCGTTCACGACGACGTACACCCTCATGTCGTTGAAGTCATTGTTCTGGACGTCGATGGTCGTCGTGGCGCTGCCGCTGTCGGCGTTCGCAGCAGCGCCGCCCGTGCGGCAGCCGAGCGTCGACGCGAGCGCGAGGAGCAGACACATCCCGATTCGACGTAACGGGGTCATGGTGCCGTGCATTGGCTGACGCTCCTGGTCCGCTCACCGTGATCCGGCATGGATCTCACGCAGTGCAAGAGTGGGGCGACAGCCGTGGCGGGGCCAGTGGTAACCCCGCGCCACGGTCTCGATGCGCCGCGACTGGCAAGCCCCGCGCCTTAGATTTCGCGCGAGCGCCGGGCGATCGCACGCCGGCGAGCCGTCGCTCATCGCCTTCCTCCACGTACGAGCACTGGTGTGACTATCCCTCAAAGTGTAATTGCGGACTCGCTCCTCGCCGTAGAAGAGGACATGGAGGCGCGCGCGGGGCGCCTCTTCGTCGATCTCGTCGCGGAGTATTTCGCGGCGACGCGCGACGCGTCCGGCCGCGTGTCCACGGGGCACAGCGCGGATGAGCTGGCCGCGCGCATCGCCGAGCCGTTGCCGGTCGCGGGGCGTCCGCTCGAGGAGATCGTGCGCCGGCTGCAAACGGACGTGATCGCCGACGCCAATCACTTGATGCATCCAATGTCGCTGGGCCATCAGGTGGCAGCCCCGCTGCCGGCGGCCGTGTGGGCGGAGGCGCTGATCGGTGCACTCAACCAGTCTCTGGCGATCTGGGAGATGTCGCCCACGGCAACGGTGATCGAAACGCAGCTGGTGCGGCAGTTCACCGCGCTCGTCGGGTGGGACTCCGCCTCCGGAGGGACGTTCACCTCCGGCGGCACCGAGGCCACGTTCACCGCGCTGCTCGCCGCACGCGCGCGCGCGATCCCCGATGCGTGGGAGAACGGCGTCGGCGCGAACCCGCCCGTGGTCGTCTGCGGCGAACACGCCCACTACGCCGTCACGCGCGCCATTGGCGAGCTCGGGCTCGGCATGCGCCACGCGGTCGTCGTGCGGTCGCGCGATTGGAAGATGGATCCCTTAGTACTAAGAGAAACGCTCGATCGGCTCGGCAAGAGCGGAACACAGGTGATGGCCGTCGTCGCGACCGCGGGTTCGACGGCGACTGGGTCGTTCGACGATCTCTCCATGATCGGACCCCTGTGCGAGGAGCGCGAGATCTGGCTGCACGTGGACGGAGCTCACGGCGCGTCGGCGATTCTCTCGCGGGCGCATCGTCACCGCCTGCGCGGGCTGCACTACGCGCGCTCGATCGCGTGGGACGCGCACAAGATGATGCTGATGCCGCTGCCGGCGGGGATGCTGTTGGTGCGAGACGAGAACGATCTGACGCAGGCTTTCACGCAGCACGCACCCTATCTCTTCCACGCCGCGACGGGTGCGCGCACGTGGGACCAGGGTCCGCGGAGCTTCCTGTGCTCGCGGCGGCCCGATGCGATCAAGGTGTGGGTGGCGATCCAGCGCTACGGACTCGATGGCATCGCGGCGCTGTACGATCGGCTGTGCGAGACGACGCTGCGGCTCCACGCGATGATCGACGCACGCGATGACTTCGAGGCGCTGCATGCGCCCGAGACCAATATCCTCTGCTTCCGATGGCTGGGCGACCGCACGCTCAGCGACGATGCGCTGGACGCCATCAATCTCGACCTGCGCACGCGGTACAATCGCGGCGGGCATGGATGGATGACCACGACGGTGGTTGGCGGGCGTCGCGTGCTGCGGGTGACGGTGATGAATCCGCGCACGACCGAAGCGCACCTCGAGTCGCTCCTCGGCGAGCTCGCTCGACTCGCCGCGCCGCGCGCGTAGACATGGCGCTGCTGGGGATGCAGGACGTCGGCATCGCGTTCGGCGGACCGCCCGTGCTCGACCACGCGCGATTCGCCATCGAGCGCGGCGAACGCGTCTGCCTGCTCGGCCGCAACGGCGCGGGCAAGAGCACGGTGATGAAGCTGCTCGACGGCACGATCGCGCCCGACAGCGGCGAGATCGTACGCCAGACGGGCGTGACGATCGCGCGGCTCGAGCAGGAAGTCCCCGGCGACATCGACGGCACGACCTTCGACGTCGTCGCCGCGGGACTCGGCGACGTCGGACTGCTGCTCGCGCGCTACCATGAGGCGAGCCACCGGGTGGCGTATGAACGCGACGCCGGCTGCGCTGCGCGAGCTCGACCGCCTGCACCACGCGCTCGACGCGGCGAACGCGTGGGAGATGCAATACGCGCGTCGACACCGTGCTGCTCGCATCTCGGGCTCGATGCCGACGCGCCGTTCGCGGGCGCGTCGGGTGGACGCAAGCGCCAGACGCTGCTCGCGCGCGCGCTCGTGCGGGAGCCCGACGTGCTGCTGCTCGACGAGCCGACGAACCATCTCGACGTCGACGCGATCGAGTGGCTGGAGAAGTTCCTCATCGATCGCGCGACGACGCTGCTCTTCGTCACGCACGATCGCGCGTTCCTGCGGCACGTGGCGACGCGGATCGTCGAGCTCGATCGCGGCCGACTCGTCGACTGGGGCGCGGACTACGATCGCTATCTCGAGCGGAAGGAGGCTTCGCTCGCGGCCGAGGCGCGCGAGTGGGAGGAGTTCGACAAGAAGCTCGCGAAGGAAGAGGTCTGGATTCGCACCGGCATCCAGGCGCGGCGCACGCGCAACGAGGGCCGCGTGCGCTCGCTCGAGGCGCTCCGCGTCGAGCGCGGCGAGCGCCGCGAGCGCGTCGGAACGGTGCGACCTGCAGGCGCAGGAGGCCGAGCGTTCCGGACGGCTCGTGGCGAAGCGAAGAACGTGAGCTTCGCGCGCGGCGACCGGCCGATCATCGCGGACTTCTCCACGACGATCACGCGCGGCGATCGAGTCGGCCTGATCGGCCCGAACGGCTCGGGCAAGACGACGCTGCTTCGGCTGCTGCTGGGCGAGCTCGCGCCCGACAGCGGCACGATCCGGCTCGGCACCAATCTCGAGGTCGCGTACTTCGACCAGCTTCGCGAGGCGCTCGATCCGGATCGCACCGTGTTCGAGAGCATCGCCGATGGCGCGGAGTTCGTCGAGATCGGCGCGAATCGAAAGCACGTGCTCGGCTACCTGCAGGATTTTCTCTTTCCGCCGGATCGCGCGCGCACGCCGGTACGCGCGCTGTCGGGAGGCGAGCGCAATCGCCTGCTGCTCGCGCGGCTGTTCACGCGCTCGTTCAACGTGCTGGTGCTCGACGAGCCGACGAACGATCTCGACATCGAGACGCTCGATCTGCTCGAGGAGCTGCTGTTGGAGTTTTCGGGAACGCTGCTCGTCGTGAGCCACGACCGCGAGTTTCTCGACAACGTGGTCACGAGCACGCTCGTGCTCGAGGGGCAGGGACGAGTGGGAGAATACGTGGGCGGATATTCGGACTGGGCGCGCCAGCGCGGCGCGGCGAGCAAGCCCGAAAAGCGCGCCGAGCCGGCGCCCGTTGCGTCGGTGCGCTCGCAGCCGGGGTCGCTCGCGCGCGGGAAGAAGAAGCGGCGGCTCTCCTTCAAGGAGACGAACGAGCTCGCGGCGCTTCCGCAGGCGATCGATGTGCTCGAGCGCGATCGGGACGCAGCGTACGCCTCGCTCTCGGATCCCGCGTTGCTGCGAGACGGCGTCGCGATCATTGAGGCGAGGGTGAGGCTCGTTGCGATCGAGGCCGAGCTGGCGGCGAGACTCGCAAGGTGGGAGGAACTCGAGACGATCGCGGCCCAATGAGCGGATGCTCTCGCTCGAATGGCAGTCCGCGAACTGCGAGTTAGGCGCCTTATTTCCGCGCTGCGCTCGCAGTCGGGTCCTTCGCTTGCAGTATTTCGCGCGACCTGTCTTTTTCAGGAGGATGCTGATGTTGAGCTCGTCGCAGATCGTTGCCTACGTTCCGGTGTCGGACCTCGCCCGCGCCAGGAAGTTCTACGAGGGAAAGCTCGGATTTCGACCAATCGATACGTCGGACGTGGGAGTCATGTATGAGTCCGGAAAGGGCTCCCGATTCTTCGCTTACAAGTCCGCGGGCGCGGGCACCTCGAAGGCGAGCACCGCGTTCTGGTCCGTGCCGGACATCGAAGCCGAGGTGGCGGACCTGAAGAAGCGCGGCATCACCTTCGAGGAATACGACGCGCCGGACTACAGAACCGTGAACGGTATCGCGACTGGCGGCGGCGCCAAGACGGCGTGGTTCAAGGACAGCGAGGGAAACATTCTCGCCGTCAGCCAGCATATGTGAGCTGACATTTCACTCGAGGAGCTCGTTCATGTGTCGGAACATCAAGACGCTCGCCAACTTCGAGCCACCCGCCACCGACGATGAGGTTCGCGCGTCCGCGCTTCAGTTCGTGCGCAAGCTGAGCGGTACGACGCGTCCATCGCGCGCGAACGAGCAGGTGTTCGAACGGGCGGTGGACGAAGTTACCGCCGCCGCCCGTCGACTCATTCAATCCCTCGAGATCCACGCCGCCCCGCGCAATCGCGAGGTCGAAGCGCGAAAAGCGCGGGAGCGTTCGAGCAAGCGCTTCGCGTAACGAAGCGCTTGCCCGTCGGCGAGTTACTGCGCCGTTGCCAGCGCCTTCACCGTCTCGGAGAGCTTCTGCACCTTGGCGCCATTGCTGGAGCCGGCAGCCTCGCCGTCGACCTGCGACGCCAGCGTCGTGAGCGCGGTGGTGCGTGCACTCCCCGACGCCTTCTCCGCGCTCTTCAGCGCGGCGCGATCCGCGGCGAGCTTGTCCGCCGCCAGCCCGTGCGAGCGCTCCAGCTGATCCAGATACGCCCCCGCCAGCGCGAAGCTCGGCGGCCACACGATCTTCCGCTGCCCCTGCGTGTTCAGATAGTCCCACTTCACCGTCTTCGCCGCGTCGATCTCGTTCTGCGAGATGAACGCGCTCGGCGTCAGCTCCACGATGTCGAGCCCGCGCGAGATCTCGGAGCTCACCATCACGCCGTTGTACCAGTACACCGACCATGATCCGCTGAGCACGAGCCGCGTCGAGTCGACGGGCCCGCGATCGAAGAACGCGATCTCCCTTGGATGCGCGGCGTCGGTCCAGTCGAAGAGCGAGATTCCACCCTGGTACCACGCCTGGATCATCACGTCGCGGCCCGGGATCGGCACCAGCGACCCGTTGTGCGCGACGCAGTTCTCGAACTTCGTTTGCGGCGCGGGCATTTTGTAATAGCTCTGGAACTGCATCTTGCCGTCGACGATCGTGAACAGCGCGTCGGCGCCCCACTCGTGCTTATCCGTCGCGCGACACTTGGGCTGACTTCCACCGCCCCACTCATCGCTGAAGAGCACCTTGGTGCCATCGTTGTTGAAGGTCGCCGAGTGCCAGTACGAGAAGTTGGAGTCGGCTGCCGCTCCGATACGGACCGGGTGCGCAGGATCGTGAATGTCGAGCAGCAATCCGTAGCCGCCACACGCGCCTCCTGCGAGACCAATCGCCGGATAGACGGTGATGTCGTGGCACTGGGTCGGACCGGCATTCGGATCGGAGCCCGGAGGGTTGATCATCTTCGCGATGATTCCTGGCAGAGCATCACGCAGCGCGGCGCTGTCAGCGTGCGTCGGAGCGCCGGATCCGCCGCGCGCAGTCACGGCTTCCGCCAGCATCCCATCCACAAAGGAGTTGGGCAGCACCATCTCCTCGCCGAAGACCATGGCCGTGTACCCGCCGTGCGCACGCGCCTCCGCTGCGGCCTTCGCGTTCGCGATGGAGTCGAGCTGCGACTCGCCGTGACTCGCGGGCTTCGTGAGACCATTAAAGATCCGCGGCGAGCTGACGATCGCGGCCTGGTCGGGATGCGCGAGCGGCACCTTGATCACTTCGATACGGAAGAGCGCGGAGTTCGGATCCGTGCTCGGAGACGTGGCCACGCAACCCGGGAGCTCCTTGTCCGATCGCACCTGGGCGGAGCCGGAGATGTAGACGTAGACGTTGTCCGGATCCTTCGGATCGACGACGACGGTGTGCGTGTGCGAGCCGCGGCACGTCTGCACGTTGCCGACGTTCTTCGGATTGGCGATGTCCGTGATGTCGAAGATGCGGAGTCCGCGCAGGCGCTCCTTGCTCACCGTGTCCTTCACGCCCTCGCCACCGCAGTCGAGACGGCCGGTAAGCCCCTCGCCGGACACGAAGAGCAGGTTCTTGTAGACCGACACATCGCTCTGCGACGCGGGGCAGTAGTAGGCGGTCTTGAGCGAGGGATGCGCGGGGTTCGAGATGTCCCAGATCTGGTAGCCCGCGTAGCTCCCCTGAATTGCATAGGGCCCAGTGAAGGCGAGATCGGAGTTCGTCTGGCCGACGAACTTCGCGGACGGCTGCGTGCTCGAGACGACGCGAAGATTCCAGGTTGCTTCTTGCGCGTTCGTCGCTCCGGCGCGCAGACCGATGCGCGGATCGGGACTCGGCGCGGTGGCCGACGTGCTGGTGCGCGCCGACGAGCTGCCGCCAGGCGCCACCGCGCTGCTGGACATTGACGACGTGTTGTGGGAGCACGCCACCGTGAACAGGAGCGCAACGGCAGCAACCAGCGATGATCGGCGAGCAAAACGTGTTGTTGCCATTGCGATACTCTCCATGATGACGACGACTAGTAAGAGAATTCCCTTAAACGAAAACCGCCCCGCGCCTCCGCGAACATAACATGCGGAAAGTGCGGAGCGGTCGCGAGGGCGCTTCGGATGTCCGGAGCGCCGTCGCTAAGATGCTACTGCGCCGTTGCCAGCGCCTTCACCGTCTCGGAGAGCTTCTGCACCTTGGCGCCATCGCTGGAGCCGGCAGCCTCGCCGTCGACCTGCGACGCCAGCGTCGTGAGCGCGGTGGTGCGTGCACTCCCCGACGCCTTCTCCGCGCTCTTCAGCGCGGCGCGATCCGCGGCGAGCTTGTCCGCCGCCAGCCCGTGCGAGCGCTCGAGCTGATCGAGATACGCCCCCGCCAGCGCGAAGCTCGGCGGCCACACGATCTTCCGCTGCCCCTGCGTGTTCAGATAGTCCCACTTCACCGTCTTCGCCGCGTCGATCTCGTTCTGCGAGATGAACGCGCTCGGCGTCAGCTCCACGATGTCGAGCCCGCGCGAGATCTCGGAGCTCACCATCACACCGTTGTACCAGTACACCGACCACGAGCCGCCGCTCGCCATGCGAGTCGAGTCCACCGGTCCGCGATCGAAGAACGCGATCTCCTTCGGGTGCGCGATATCCGTCCAGTCGAAGAGCGAGATTCCGCCCTGATACCACGACTGGATCATCACGTCGCGGCCCGGGATCGGCACCAGCGACCCGTTGTGCGCCACGCAGTTCTCGAACTTCGTTTGCGGCGCGGGCATCTTGTAATAGCTCTGGAACTGCATCTTGCCGTCGACGATCGTGAACAGCGCGTCGGCGCCCCACTCGTGCTTGTCCGTCGCGCGGCACTTGGGTTGGCCACCGCCGCCCCACTCGTCGCTGAAGAGCACCTTCGTGCCATCGTTGTTGAAGGTCGCCGAGTGCCAGTAGGAGAAGTTGGAGTCGGAGACGGCGTCGATGCGCGTCGGGTGTGCGGGATCATGAATGTCGAGGAGCATCCCGTAGCCCTCGCACGCCCCGCCGGCCCGGCCGATCGCCGGATACACGGTGATGTCGTGGCACTGCGTCGGGCCCGCGTTGGGATTCGCCGGCGGCGGTCCCAATCATCGCCGCGATGATGCCGGGGATTGCGGCGCGCAGCGCGGCGCTGTCGGCGCTCGTGGGCGCTCCCGAGCCACCCCGTGCCTTCACGATGCTGTCCAGCATGGGGCGTCGTGAAGCCGGGGCCGAGCACCTGCTCGCGATCGCGAATGGTGGCTACGAAGCCGCCCTTTGCTTTTGCGTCCGCCACGTCCTTCGCGTTCTGAGCGATGTCCACCTCTGCCTCGCCGTGCCGGGCAGGCGCGACGAGATCATTGAAGATGCGCGGCGAGCTGACGATCGCAGCCTGCTCGGGATGCGCGAGCGGGACCTTGATCACCTCGATGCGGAACAGCGCCGAATTCGGATCCTGATCGGGCGTTGCGCTCACGCATCCCGGCAACTCGTTCGGCGACCGAATGCGCGACGAGCCGGAGATATAGATGTAGACGTTGTCCGGATCCTTCGGGTCGACGAGTGCGGTGTGCGTGTGCGAGCCGCGGCACGTCTGCACGTTGCCGACGTTCTTCGGATTGGCGATGTCCGTGATGTCGAAGATGCGCAGCCCGCGCAGGCGCTCCTTGCTCACGGTGTCCTTCACACCTTCGCCGCTGCAATCGAGGCGTCCGGAGAGTCCCTCGCCGGAGACGAACAGCAGGTTCTTGTACACCGACACATCGCTCTGCGATGCCGGACAGTAGTACGCCGTCTTGAGCGTCGGGTGGCTCGGATTCGAGATGTCCCAGATCTGGTAGCCCGCGTAGCTCCCCTGGATCGCGTACGGTCCGGTGAACGCGAGATCGGAGTTCGTGATTCCGACGAACTTCGCCGACGGTTGGGTGCGCGAGAGCACGCGCAGGTTCCAGGTCGCTTCCTGTGCGTCCATGAGTCCCGCGTGGAGGCCGACGCGCGGATCGGGGCTGGGCGCGGTGGCAGACGTGCTGACTCGCGGCGACATGCTGCCGCGCGGCGCCACCGCGCCGCTGCTGGACATCGACGACGTGTTGTGCGTGCACGCCGCCGTAAGCAGGAGCGCAACGGCGGCAAAGAGCGACGATCGGCGAGAACGAAGAACAAATGCCATTACAGAATCCTCCAGAGGGGCGGGGTGCAGCGCGTGGTTGGTCGCGGTGCCGGTGATCACTGCGCGCTCTTCTGCAGCGCGAAGGAGTTGAGCATTCGTTCCATGCGTGCGATCTCGGTCGTTTGATCGACGTTCACGTCGGAAGCGAACTTGAAGATGACCTCGTCCTGCCCTGCGCCGTAGGTGCCGAAGAGGTCCTTCACCATTGATACGGCGCCGCGGTGATGCTGAATCATGTCGGTGAGGAAGAGCTTGTCGAAATCCGGCCCCCTGCGAGATCGAGCTGGTGCATCTGCTCGGCGGTGAGCATGCCAGGCATGAGCATCTCCTGCTCTTTCCCGTTCATCATCATCTTCATCGGACCGGCTGTCGCCTCGGGCACGGACTGATTCCGGTCGCGCAGCCAGGTCTGCATGGTCAGAATCTCGTCCTGCTGCGCATTGATGATGCGTTCGCAGAGGACGCGCACGGACGAATTGGCGCCATGCGTCGGCGCCCAACCCGCCATCACGATCGCCTGCGAGTGATGGCCGATCATTCCCTGCATGAAGTGCACGTCCGCAGAGGTGTAGGGGTTGCGAATGCTGTCGGCTTTCGCTCGCGCGATTGCGGCTGCTTCGCCTTGTGCGCTCACGGGCGAGGGAGCCGGGGTCGTCGACGCACTCCGGGAAGAGTGGCAAGCCGCGCCCACCGTCACGAGTGGCAGCAGTACGAACGTCCGCAGTATGTTCACGCGTGTCATGGCGAATGAAATGAGGGAGTTGTCTCTCGTACGGGCGTCGAGCCGTAGGCCAATGCTCAGAATATACGACCGGGGACGCTCACAAGCGACGCCCGCAGTCGTGTGACTCAGCGACCTGCGGGAACCGGAATCTCGCGCACGTGATCCTGCTCGCCAGCCTCGCTGTTCTCCTCGCGCCCATGCTCCTCATCGTACAGGCGGATGAGCTCGAAAAAATATGAGAGCGCGAGCGGTCCAAGCAGCACACCAGCGATGCCGAAGAGCCGCACACCGGCGAACGCACCCACCAGTGTCAACATCGGATGGAGGCCCGAGACACGGCGGTTGATGACGAGGCGCGCGACGTTGTCGATGTTCGAAGCGACGCCGGCGCCGAGGACCGCGAGCGCCAGCGCAGCGCCGAAGCGCCCCTCAATAAGGAGCACGAGAACGGCGGGAAACCAGACGAGCGCGCTACCAATGACCGGCAACACCGATGCGACGGCGGTGATCACACCCCAGAGTGCCGCGTTCGGTAGCCCCACCAGTGCGAATCCCGCGCCGACGATGCTACCCTGCAGCACCGCTACGAGCGCCGTGCCGAAGAGCGTCGCCTCCGTGACAAGAAAGAATCGCTGGCGAAGCAGCTCAACGCCGTTCGCCGAAAACGGGAGATACCGTGAAACGCGCATCCAGCTCTTCGGCGGGGCTACCAGAAGGAAGTAGAGGCCGAAGAGCGCGATCACGAGGTTGATCGTTGCCCGAAGGGCGCCGCTCATCAACTGCAGGACCGCGCGCGACAGCCACGCGAGGAGCTCTGTGCTTGCGGTGGCGAGAGCCGCTCCCACGTCGATGTCGCCGATTCGGAATGAGGAGATGGTCGAGACGAGACTCCCGTGCTCGAGCGTCGAGATGGCCCCGGGACCTTCGGCTACGATCGTCATCGCCAGCCACATACCCGGAAGCACGATGACCAGCGCCGCGAGAATGGTCGTCAACAGCGCTCCCGGGCGCTGACCCACGCGTGACGCGAGCGCGCCGTAAAACCGCACGAGCACCACGTACAACACCGCCGCGCCCAGGAATCCCGTCACGAACGGAAGGAGCGCGATAGTGATCAAAACGCCAAGCGAAATCAGCAGAATTCGCGCTCGTATCCGAATGTCGCTAGCTCTTCCGAGAACTCCGTCGTCTCCGCTCGGCATCGATGCCCCGGGTCTCTGGTGATCCGTCATACCATACCATGGCACGGTACGGGCTGGCAGACGACGACGAAGTCGGGCATTCGCCGCAGATAATCGGGGAAATGCCTACAAAGCATCGTCGATTCGCCGATATGCGAAGCGCTCCCACCAGGTCAGGTTAGTCGAGGAAGCGCGACCCCACGATCCGCAGACGGGACTTTCAATGATGGCAGCATCACTTGCTCCGGATCCGCAGGTTGCGGACGTCTCCGCACGGGCTTGCACGCTCGCACTGCCGCGGCAGTGCTCGCGAACTTCGACTCGAGCGAAGTTGGTCTCTCCACCGCCGAGGCTGCGAACCGACTGAAGCGGTACGGCGCCAACGTGATGCCCGCGGTGGTAAGCACGAGCGCGTGGCGAATGCTCGCGTCGCAGCTCAAGAGTGTCGTCGTCGCGCTGTTAATAGTTGCCGCGGGCGTCGCGCTCGTAACAGCCGACTTTGCGGACGCAGCTGCCATCGGCGCCGTTCTCGCGATCAACGTGTCGATTGGCTTCTTCACGGAATGGCGGGCGCGCCAGGCAATGTCGGCGTTGCTCAGTCTCGACGTGTTGCGTGCGACCGTGATCCGAGACGGCGTACGCGGAGCGTGCGATGCGATCACCGTAGTACCAGGGGATGTCATTGATCTCGAGGAAGGGCAACTCGTTCCGGCGGATGCGCGTCTCCTCTCGGCAGTCGAGCTCCGCGTGGATGAAGCGATACTCACCGGCGAATCAATGCCATCGCACAAGCATGCCGACCGTGAGTGCGACGGCGACGCCCCGCTCGCCGCGCGTGTCAACATGGTGTTCAAGTCGACGATGACCGTGACGGGCCGCGGACGCGCTGTCGTCGTCGCGACCGGCGCCGCAACCGAGGTCGGGCGCATCGACGCGCTCGTGCGTGATGTCGTCGAGCCCCGCACACCACTCGAGAAGCGGCTGGATGAGCTGGGCCGGCAGTTAATCTGGGCCGCGCTGGCAGCGTCTGCGATCGTCGCGGCCATCTTCTCCCTTCGAGGAACCCCATTGCGCGACGCAATCGAAACCGGTATTGCCCTCGCGGTCGCTGCGGTGCCGGAGGGATTGCCAGCCATTGCGACGATTGCGATGGCGGTGGGTGTGTGGCGCATGGCGCGACGGCACGCGATCGTGCGTCGGCTTCCCGTGGTAGAGACGCTCGGTGCCGCAACGGTGATCTGCACGGACAAGACGGGTACAATCACGACGGGGGAGATGACGGCAACGTCGCTCTGGATCGCAAATCTGGAGTACGACATCTCGGGTGTCGGATACGGAGTGTCCGGTGACATCCGCCTCGATGGCTCCGCCGTTGATCTCGACGCCGAAGCGCTTGTGCCGTCCGCGCTCCGAATCGCGGCGCTGGCCAACCGCGGAGAGATCGCGTATGTCGATGGCAATCCGCGGGTGCACGGAGACCCGACCGAGGTCGCACTGCTCGTCGCTGCGGTGAAGGGCAATGTGCACCGCGCCGAATGGCGCGCGAGATGGCCGGAGGTCGCCGAGATTCCGTTCTCGAGCGAGCGAAAGTTCATGGCAACGATTCACCGAACGCCAGACGGTGGCACGATCACGTTGGTGAAGGGCGCACCAGAGACCCTGCTGGCACACAGCATTCGAGTGGTGACGAACGACGGCGTGGGCGTGCTCGATCACGGAATGCGTGCGTCGGTCCAGCAGGCGAACGAACGAATGGCATCTCGCGGATTACGCGTGCTCGCACTCGCGTACGAGGCCCGGATGCCTTGCAACTCGCGTCGTGAAGAACGCTATCTCCTACCACTCGGGATGGAGGCGCCGAGCGGTCTCACCTTCGTGGGCCTGATCGGCGTGGAGGATCCGCCAGTGCCGGGGATCGCGGCACTCGTCCAACGCTTTCGTGTGGCGGGAATCCGCACGCTCATGCTGACGGGCGATCAGCGTCTCACGGCCCTCGCGGTGGCGACGCGGGCGGGAGTACTAGGTTCAGGAATAGAGGAGATTGACGCCGAGCGGCTTCCGCGCATCTCCGATTCGGAACTCCGTGACCGGCTCGTCAACGTGGCGGTCGTGAGTCGCGTCAGCCCCGCCGACAAGCTGCGCGTGGTTCGCGCGCTCCAGGCGGACGGCCAAGTCGTCGCAATGATCGGTGACGGGGTCAACGACGCGCCGGCGCTCAAGAATGCGGACATTGGAATCGCCATGGGCACGCGCGGGACGGATGTCGCGAAAGATGCCGCGGACATTGTGCTGCAGGACGACAAGCTCGAGACCGTCGCCGCTGCGATCGAAGAGGGGCGGGTGATCTACGGCAACATTCAAAAAGCGGTCGTCTATCTCTTCAGCTGCAACATTGCCGAGGTGCTGGTGCTGCTGCTCGCTGGAATCGCTGCGCTGCCCTCCCCGCTCTTGCCGTTGCAGATACTCTGGCTCAATCTCGTGACGGATACGTTTCCCGCCATCGCACTGGCACTCGAGCCCGCGGAGCCGCAATTGATGCGTGCGGAGCCTCGCCGGCCCCTCGCGCCGATTCTGTCGCGCAAAGTGCTCGGCTCGATCGCGATCTACGGAACACTCATCACGGCGGCGACGCTCGCCGCGTACGTATGGGCGATTGATAGCGTCGATCACCGCCAGCACGCATCGACGATCGCGTGGATGACACTCGCCTTGAGTCAGCTGCTGCACGTTGGCAACGTGCGAAGTGAAGCCGCACTGACCACAGCTGCCAGCGTGACTCGCAATCGATTTGCTGATCGGCGCAGTTCTCGCCGGAATCGCGCTTCAAGTCCTCGCGGTACACCTTCCCCCACTCTCAAAAGCGCTTCTCGTACAGCCGTTGTCGCTACAGGAATGGCTGATCGTCATCGCGGTCGCGGCGACGCCTGCGATCATCGGCCAAACGTGGACGATCGCGCGCCGCTCCCATCGGCTCTCCCTAGAGGGTCCAGCCATGACCGCTGAGATTCCGCACACCGAAGTGCAGCCCCGCGACATGCACGCGAACGATTCGGTCGCGATCGAGCCGGTCGCCATTCGATGCATTGTCGTGCCGCTCGACGGTTCGCCGCTCGCGGAGGGCGCGCTCCCTGTCGCGATAGCGCTCGCAAAGGCGAGCGGCGCCACCGTCCGCGCCGTTCACATCTTCGTGCCGCTCGCAAAAGGCACGGTGGTGCCAGGTCTCTTCGACTATGCGGCGAACGTGGAGGCACAGCTCGCGAATGAAGCGCGAGCATACGTGAGAGACGTACGGCGTCGTTTTCAGATGCGGGAGGGCGCACTGGAGTCGTTCGCGTCGACTCTGTCGCGTCGTTGCCCATCACGAGCCCGTTTGGTGAGTCCGCCAGAATCGTCACGGCTCTCGAGCGGTATTCACGGATGCAGTCGGCCGATCTGATCGTCATGACGAGCCACGGGCGCGGAGGCTTCAGCCGGGCATGGATGGGGAATGTGGCGGACGCGATGATTCGCGGCACCGGTTTGCCTGTCTTGATCGTGCGTGCCGACCCACCCTCGATTGCCCCGCGCGTCGTTCGACACATCATGATCGCCCTCGACGGTTCCGCGCTCGGGGAGCGCGTGATTCCTGTGGCATTGGCGATAGCAACCAGCATGACTGCCAGAATCACGATGGTGCGGGTAGCGATCGTCCACTGGGCGGTGGCGCGTGCGTCGCCGGTTGCACACGTCGATTCCCGGGATCTTGCCGAGCAACGGCGGGAGGCGGAGGCATACCTCGCGAACCTCTTGTCGCGGTTGCGTGCTCCCGGCCTGACGATCGATGCCCACGTGGTGGATGAGCCGGTGACCATGCTTCCGGAGATCGGAACGGCACGGGCGCTTCTGCGCACCGTCGCATTGCAGAAGGCCGACATGATCGCGATCGCCACGCATGGACACGGCGGGGTCAAACGTTGGCGGCTGGGAAGTGTCGCCGACAAGATCGCCCGCGGCGCTCCAGTTGCGACGCTCGTGATGCGCGGTGAGCCTCGTCGAGGAAAGAATTCGTAAGGAGGTAGTTGCGGGGCACTCCGGCACCGCGTCGCGGAGCCGGCGCTGCGCCGGCCCCGCGAGAGCGCGCCTACTGGAGCCTAGTTTCCGATCGGGAAGTCGGTGGGAAGTGCGTTGCTGATCGTGGTCGAGGCGGGGAAGCACTCGGGATGGCCGAAGCCGCTCGCGCTGTGACCGTTTGCGTCGATATCGTAGATGATGTTGTCGTCGCCCGTGGCACTCACGCCCGCGGGAACGAAGTCCAAACGAAGACGGTCGCGCGTCTTCCAGCCGATGTTGTGGTCGGCGCACGACGCATCGCCGCTCACGCCCAACCCGCCGATGATCGTTCCGTCGCTGGCGTAGAGCGGAAAGCCACCGCCAAACACATTGATTCCGCCAATTCGTCCGCCGATCATCGGGTCGTGATCGGTTCCGAAATCGTTCACGTTCCCCCGGTACGCGACGTCGGGATCCACGGGGTTGGATTCCTGCAGTCCGAACAGCGTCCCACCCGGCTGCGCGGCGGCGTAGAGATTCGCACTCGATAGAGCGAGACCGGGGAGGCTGAACGCATTCCCCGTGTTGGCCTTCTGGGCGGAGATGACCCGGCTGCCCTGCCACTGATCACCTTCCTTCGCGCCGGTGTATGCGACGGCCACGACCTTGCCGCTTCGGTCGACGACCGTGGCCCACATGTCGAGATTGAATCCGCCGTTGGCCGTGCCTCGCGCGAATTCGAGCGCGGCCTGGAGCTCGGCGTGGCTGGGGAGCCGCGCATCGGAGCGCTGACGATCGATTGCGGCCACCGGCGAGTCGGTGGAACACGCGGCGGCGACGAGCAGTGCGCCGCATGCAATGGCGGCGCGGATACGGCGTGAGACGAGGTGCGGCGAGCGACTGTACGACATGGGATCCTCCTCGGCAGGAATGTTCACGTGCGCGCGCGGGGAAGGCGTGCGAGCGAGACCGCGATCTCAGTCGCAGGGAGGCCGAATCTCGCGGTCGAGCTGCTTTGGAATAGCGAAATCTTTGTGAGCTCGCAAATGCCCGATTCGAGACTCCGCCGCGAGGGTTATTTTCGTTCCATGCCAACGGCATCTCGCTTCGGCGCTGAGCTCGGTACGCTCCTGCTGCTCGCGCTCGCGACCGCATGCGCGCACCCCACGCCGCTCCCTCGAACCGTTCCGATTCCCGTCGACGCCGCGCTCTCGATGCAGCTCGAGCCCGCGTCGCGCACCGTCGACTCCGCGGTCGCGGCCGGCGCGGCGCCCGGAGCGGTGCTGGCGGTGTCCGTGGGCGGGCGGCACTACGAGCACGCGATCGGGCAGCTCGCCGTCGACGATCCGCGCCCGCCGGACGGTCGCACGATCTACGACATGGCGTCGCTCACGAAGGTCATCGCGCTGACCACGCTCGCGATGATGGCCGTGCACGAGCAGCAGATCGCGCTCGACTCGCCCGTCGTGTACTACCTCCCGGAGTTCGCGCGAGGCGCGGGCGAGAAGTCGCGCGTGCGCGTGCGCGATCTGCTGCTGCACGACAGCGGGCTTCCGCCCGATCCGGTACCGCCGCTATGGAAGCGTCCCGGGAGCCGGCACGACGCTCTCGATGAGGCGCTCGCCGCCAACCTCGACACTGTTCCGGGCGCGCGCATGGTGTACTCGGACCTGGGAGCAATCGTCCTCGCGACGATCATCGAGAAGAGATACGGCAAACGAATCGACGCGCTGTTCGCGGAGCGCGTGGCGGGACCGCTGGGATTCACGCGCATGCGCTATCTCCCCCCGCGTGCGTGGCGCACCGAGATCGCATCCACCGAGATCGAGAACGTGCCCGGAAGGCCGACTACGGCGCTTCGCGGCGAGGTGCACGACGAGAATGCCTGGCGCCTCGAGGGCGTGTCCGGTCACGCGGGGCTTTTCGGCGATGCCGACGACCTGCTCCGATTCGGCGAATGGGTACTTGCCGGATCGCTGGCGCGGAGCGTACCTGACGCGCTGCAGCCGCCGTCGGAGCTCGTGACCTGGACGGTGCGACAGAACCAGCCCGAGGGATCGTCGCGCGCGCTCGGCTGGGACACGCCCTCGGAAAATTCGTCAGCGGGGAATTACGCGTCCGCGCGCAGCTTCGGACATACCGGCTACACCGGCACATCCATCTGGATCGATCCCACACGCGACCTCGTCATCGTGTTGCTGACAAACCGCGTGAACCCGACGCGCGACACACCGAAGTTCGGCATGATGCGCGCCGTCGTCGCCGATGCGGTGATCCGGAGTCTTTTCCCGGATGCGTTGCCGCGTTAGACGGTAGCGCAATCGCGAGAGCGATCCTCGGTGCGCGGTACGCAAGTGCCAACAACTTGATGAAACGAAAAATGGACAACAATGGACACTAACGGATACCTGCGAATCCGAGTCGTGTCTGGTCTTGACCCGGTTTTGTGGACACAGGGTTACGAACGATTATGCCGCATTGTGAAGCTGGGTCTCGTACTGCGCTGGGCTGCGATAGTCTAAGCTCGAGTGGCGGCGGCGGCGATTGTACCACGTTTCGATGTACGCGAAGATGTCATGGCGCGCCTCGTCGGGGTTGCGCCACTTGCGCCGGGCAATGAGCTCCCACTCGAGCGTCGCAAAGAAGCTTTCCGCGACGGCATTGTCCCAGCAGTTGCCTTTCCGACTCATGCTCGCCCGGAGCCCGTTCGCCTCGAGAAGCTGGCGGTACGCACCGCAGGCGTACTGGACGCCGCGATCGGAATGGTGCACGAGCCCTGGCGCGGGACGTCGCGCGGCGAGCGCCATGCGGAGTGCGCCGAGCGCCAGCTCGGCGGCTAAGTCGTCGCGCATCGCCCAGCCCACGACCCGGCGCGAGGCGAGATCGATCACGACGGCGAGATAGAGAAAGCCCAGCCGCGTGGGCACGTAGGTGATATCACTGACCCACACGCGATCGGGCTCCGAGACGGCAAACTGCCGGTCGAGCACATTCTCGGCGATCGGGTACGCGTGCGTGGAGTCGGTCGTGTGCACCCACGCGCAACGCCGGACGCGCGCAGCCAAGCCGTCACGGCGCATAAGGCGAGCGACGCGCTTCTTCCCCACCGGCACGCCCTCGTCCTGCAGGTCTCGATGGATGCGGGGGGCGCCATACGTCTCGTCGCTCTCGCGATAGGCGGCGCGGACGCGCTCCAGCAACGCCGCGTCGGCCGTCGCTCGGGCGCTGGACCCGCACGCACGCCACCGATAAAATCCGGACGGCGCCACCGCGAGCACTCGACACATGAGTCGCACATCATGCTCGCGCTCATGGCGAGCAATGCAGGCGTACTTCACGGCGACTCTTTCGCGAAGAACACCAACGCTTTTTTTGCGAACGCGCGCTCCTCCCGCAAGATCGCATTCTCGCGGCGCAGTCGGCGGAGCTCCTGGTCGGGGGTCTCCCCCGGCAGCGGCTCCGCGTCACGCGCGCGCCCGCCGTCGAACTTCTTGTTCCAGTCCCACAACAGTCCGGCCCCGATATCGAGCTCACGGGCGACCTGCGAAAGACTCACCCCCTCGCCACGCCGACGCCGCATCAACTCAACGGCCCCTCGCTTGAACTCCGCACTGAAGGTCCGCTTCGCCCGCCGACCGCTCGCACTCCCAGTAGATCGGTTCATCAAACACCTCCGTATCAGGTACAGTGAGGTGTCTACAAAAGCGGGTCAACTCCAGTCCGTTGTTGTCCGTTCAATCCGCTCTGGTTCGTCTCATCAATTGTTGATGCCCGCCGCGCCAGTCTGCGCCGACACGTTCCTCGAGAACTCCTCGACGATCACTGCAAGAGCGCCACCGTCTTGGGCGGACGCAGCTCCTTCGCCTGCGGAAGGATCGGCGGCTTTCCCAACTGCTGCAGCTTCGAGTTGACCTTGGGAATCTCCGTCGCCAGCACTCGCTTGTACGACATGAGATTGCGCTGGAGAACCGGGGCAAACTGGCGGAAGACGCCGATCTGCTGATCCGTTGGCCGAGCGCTCGTGGCCGACACGTGCGCCAAGAGTGCGCTGATTCGCTCGACGACCCCCGCGGGATAGTTGAGCGCATCCTCGTCTGCGCGAAGATGGATCTGGTACAATCGCTGTTCGGCGGACGCCAGCGAATCGCGCAGCTCACCCGCCATCGGCGCGAGCGACGCGCTGTCTGCGCCATGCACTGACGCGAGCCGGTCATCGAGCTGCGCGCGCACGTTGCGAATGGTGATGATGGCCGTAGTGCCCGCAGTCACCGTATCCCGAATCTGACGCAGAAAGGCAAACTGCGCCGCGAGGTCCGCCGGGGTGGCGTGGACGCGCGGATCTTCCTTCAGCACGAAGCTCGCTGAATCCACCCAGCTCCCGACGTGCACCCGCACCCAGTAGCGACCCGCGGGCGCGATCGGCCCGTTCGTGAGAATGTCCATCATTCCGGCGAAACCCTGTACGTCGGGATAGCGGAGGTTCCACGCGAAGCGATTGAGCCCAGGCTTGTCCGGAGCACGAGGCGCAGGCGGAACACGTTGCGGCCAGGGCTTTTCCTCTTCCTCGCCCTTGCCCGCCTCTTCGCCACCGTACACGACCTTCGTGGTGTCGGGCTGCTTACCGGCTTTCGTCAACGAGTCGTTGTGCACGCGGCGCGCGCTGTCGGTCTGGAAGTGCATTACGCTGTCGCCGCGGATGCTGTCGACCTTGGCGATCGAATCCTGTGCGCTCGAGAACGAGCGTATCAACGAATGACGCGCGTCGAGGATGTCGACGGTAACGGGTTGATGCGCCTCGGCAATCGAGTAGTAGATCAGCGCGCCATCGGGGGGATTCGCGCCCACCGGGCGCGACGCGTCGACCTCTTCCGGACTCCCCCAGATCACCCGCCACGCATCCTTCGGCTTGAAGAGATGCGCCGGACCACTCGCCGTCTGCTCGCTCATCTGCCGCAGCGGCGAGATGTCATCGAGAATCCAGAAGCCGCGCCCGTGCGTGGCCGCGATGAGATCGCCGTCCTTGATCGCGAGATCGTGCACGGGAACGATCGGGAGATTGCGGCGCAGCGATTTCCAGTGTGCGCCGTCGTCGAAGCTCACCCACACACCGCGCTCCGTACCCGCGTACAGCAGTCCCTTGCGCACTGGATCTTCACGCACCACGCGCACGAACTCGGTGGCCGGCAATCCGTTGTCGAGTCGAGTCCAGCTCTTCCCGAAGTCGGTTGTCTTCCAGATGTACGGGGCCATGTCCTCGAGCTGGTATCTGTTCACCGCCACGTACGCCGTGCCGGACGTAAAGTGGCTTGGCTCGATGCTCGAGACGCGCGTGTAGTCGCCGAACTGCTTGGGCGTGATGTTGCCCCACGTCAGGCCATTATCGCGCGAGAGATAGAGGAGACCGTCGTCGGAGCCAGTCCAGATCTCGCCCTTCGACCATCGGCGACTCGGCGAGCGCGAAGATCGTCGCGTAGTACTCGGCGGTCGTCTGGTCCGAGGTGATCGGGCCCCCCGAGATTCCGAGCGTCGATGCGTCGTGACGCGTCAGGTCGGGCGACACGGGAGTCCATGTCTGTCCTTCGTTGACAGTGCGGAACAGGCGATTGCCGCCGGCGTACAGCACGTTCGGATTGTGCGGGGAGATCAGCAGCGGCGCGGTCCACTGGAACCGGTACTTCGCCTCGCTCGCCGGATGTCCATCGGGACTCTCGGGCCAGACATCCACGAGACGCAAGAATCCCGTCTTGTGATCGAGTCGGCCGATGAAGCCGCTGTTGTCGCCGCCGAAGGTGATGTCGGGATTGTCCGGGCGCGCCTGGACGAAGCCCGCTTCGCCGCTCACATCGTACCACTCGCTTCTTGGAATGCCGCCAGGGAAGCGGCTCGGACCGCACACCCCCGAGTTGTCCTGCTGGGCGCCGCACACGCGATAGGGAAAGTGATTCGTCGTCGTCACGTGATAGAACTGCGCCGTCGAATAGTCCTGCTCCGTCCACGATTCGCCGCGCGTGTACGAGACGCTCGCGCCTCCGTCGCTCGACTGTATCATCCGCGCGCCGTCATTCGGCGCGATCCACAGGTCGTGATTGTCTCCGTGCGGCTCCGCCAGCTTCGTGAAATGCTGGCCGCCGTCGACGCTCTTCATCAGCGATACGTTGGGCGGCATAGATGAGATTCGTGTCTACGGGGTCCGCCATGATCCGCGTGTAGTACCACGCGCGCTCGCGAATGCGATGATCTCCGCTGACGAAGCGCCACGTGGCGCCCGCGTCGTCCGACCTGTACAGCCCGCCCGAATCGGCTTCGATGAGCGCCCACACGAGCGACGGCTTGGCGCGCGAGACCTCCACACCGATTCGTCCGAGCACGCCGGGCGGCAGTCCCTTGTTGTGAGTGAGCTCGGTCCAGTGCTCTCCGCCGTCCGTGCTCTTATAGATGCTCGAGCCCGCGCCTCCCGATGAGAGCGTCCACGGCTTCCGGTACGCCTGCCAGAGCGACGCATAGAGGATGTCCGGATTTGAAGGATCGAGGACCAGATCGGCCGCGCCCGTCGAATCGTTCCGGAAGAGCACCTTGCGCCACGACTTCCCTCCGTCGGTGGTCTTGAAGACGCCGCGATCAGGATTGGGACCATACACATGTCCGAACGCGGCGACCCACACCACGTCGGGATTCGTCGGATGCACGCGCACCCGAGAGATCTGCTGAGTGGCAGCGAGCCCGGCGAAACTCCACGTCTTGCCGCCGTTCGTCGTCTTGAAGAGGCCGTCGCCGTGCGAGACGTTGCCGCGGATCGCGTGCTCGCCCGTTCCGACGTACACGATGTCGGGATCGGACATGCTGACTTCGATCGAGCCGATGGTTCCGCCAAAGTAGCCGTCGCTCGCGGCAGCCCAGCGTGTTGCCGCCGTCGGAGGTCTTGAACACGCCACCGCCTGTGGTACCCATCCAGAACTCGAACGGCCGTTTGGCGGATCCGGCAACCGCCATGCTCCTGCCCCCGCGAAAAATTCCAATGTCGCGCCACCTGAGTCCGTGCCAGGTCACCGAGTCTTCAGTGATCGATCCGGGATAGGTGATGCGTTGAGCCTCCAGGGCTCCGATGTGAGCATGAGCGCAAGCAGCATGCGCGCGAGCGTCGTCGCCCTCTGCGGAAAGCGATGACGAATGGAATGGAGCGACAACGGAACCTCGACGAGGGGGGGATGATCGAAATAGCCTCGGATACGGGGCGAAGCAAGAGGTGATGCGAGAGTGCCCGCACCGTGAAGTCGCTCACGATGCGGGCACGACGTCCGTTGGAGCCGGGCGTGCGCTCAGGTTGAAGGGCGTGTCTCACTCTCGGAGCTGCGCGGCGCCGAGGAGGTGGCGCTCGCGCCGGCGGCGCGCGAGGCGGGCGAGCCACTCAGTGCGCGCACCCGTTCGAGATTCTCCACGACACCACGATACTGGCGCTCCACGATGGCGCGCGTGTCGATGGGTAAGTCCTTCTGGAGTGCGTCTTCGTACACGTGCGCGGCATGTTCCTCCCCACGCTCGCACTCCATCACGATCGCTTCTTCGTTCTTTCCCGTTACCGCGGCTTTCAGATCGATCCATCCGCGATGCAGTGCGCCGGCGATGGTGCCTCGGTTTTCGGGGTCCCCGCCCAACCGCCGCACCTCGGCCTTGAGCTCCGATTCGCCCCGCTGAATGTTCGGGAGTCGCGACGAGAAGAGCGCCTTTGCTGTCGGATTCTTCACCGCTTCACTGGCGGTCTGGAATCCGTGAATTCCGTTTTCGCAGGTCTCGATCAAATCGTTCAGAATCGATACGACCTCGGCGTTTTTCAG
Source organism: uncultured Gemmatimonadaceae bacterium (assembly GCA_963827355.1). Taxonomy (GTDB): domain Bacteria; phylum Gemmatimonadota; class Gemmatimonadetes; order Gemmatimonadales; family Gemmatimonadaceae; genus FEN-1250. The sequence continues at coordinate 7,214 of CAWHAS010000022.1, read as the reverse complement.
TGGCATGTGTGAGCTCCAGGGCCGAGTGTGTGCACGGTGCAGTCATGGCCGGGTGGGTTCCTGCAACCGCTTGTGGATTGAAGCTGTACGGCGTGCACGCTCCGTGCCCTGATGATACATGAGCGCGCCATCGATGGCGGCGTCGACGGCGGTGCGGCCGAGCTCGTTGCTCGCACATTCAGTCGAGCGGCATTCCGTAGATACATAGAAGGCGTACATTATCCGCGACTAACGGAAGAATTCGCCCAACGCGCGCCCCAACCAGCCGGAGACTGCCAATGCTCAAGGATTTCAAGGCGTTCATCATGCGTGGCAACGTCGTGGATCTCGCGATCGGTGTCATCATCGGTATTGCGTTTGGAGCCGTGGTGAAATCGCTCGTCGACGACGTGATCATGCCGCCCATCGGCATCGCGACGGGCGGAATTGATTTCTCGAACAAGTTCATAGTACTGAAGGACGGTGCGACGGCGGCCGGCCCGTATGCATCGGTCGCGGCAGCGAAGGCCGCAGGAGCGACCACGCTCAACTACGGCTTATTCGTCAACAATATCGTGTCGTTCCTCATCATCGGGTTTTGCGCGTTCCTGATCGTGCGAGCGGTGAACAAGCTCGTTCACGTGCCGCCACCGCCCGCGCCGAAGACGAAGCCGTGCCCCTACTGCGCGATGGACATTCCGCTGGCGGCGACTCGCTGTCCGAACTGCACGTCGCAGCTCACGGGACCGGCGGCCGCGTAGCGCAGCCGGGTCGCGCGCGGGAGCGTCAGCCCGCGCGCTCGATGCGGGGCTCGCGGCCGAGCACGGGTGTACCCGGCAGCGGGGTCGACTGGCGCCATCCGCGCTCGGTCTTTCGCCAGGTCGAGCCATCGTCGCACACGACGACGGTCTCATTCCCGACTTTCACCGTGCCGATTGGCTTGCGTGCCTTTCGGTTCCGCACGAAGCTGCGCGCGTCGAGATCCTCGGCAATCGCGTCCGCGAGCTCCGCCTCGATGTCGTAGTCGGAGTGATCGGTGGCTGGCGACGACGCGGATGCGGGAGCGGGTGAACGGTCGGCCGATGGCTCGACCTCGATTGGCGTCTCCGACTCCGTGTGGCGTCCCGATGGCGGTGGCGCGTCGTCGCGTGCCGATGCCTGCGCGCGCCTCGGGGCGCGGCCACGCGTCGGGGATGCGCGGATAGCCCTGCACGTAGCTCCACGCGCGATCGAGCAGCTCCATCGCGGCGCGGTGCTCCTCATCGAGCGCGATCGCGAACTCCGAGCGTGTCTGCTCGATGATGCGCGCGTTCTCTTCCGCGCGCTGGCGCTGCATTGTGAGCTCCTTCACCATTGCGTCGCGCTCGGCTGCCGCAAGCAGATATTGCTCGCGCATCGTCGCGATGAACGGCTGTGTCGAGGCGATCTTTTCGGCCATCTCGCGACGAACGTCCTGCAACTCGATCTCCGCGCGTTGACGGTCCCAGTCGACGCTCGCGAGCTGCGTGCGGAGCTCGTCGCGCATCGCCGCGGCCGCCTCGCGCTCGCCCCGCAGCGAGTCCGAGGCGTGAGCCAGCATGGCTCGCGTGGTGTCGAGGTCGGCTTCGAGCCGCTCGATCGTGCGCAGCGCGTTCGCGCGCGCCGACGTGAGCTCGTCCTGCATGTTCAGCATCGCGTCGCGCGCACCGGCCAGCTCGGATTCCACGTGGTGGCGACGCTCGGCGCTGTCCAGGCGTTCGGACTCGAGCTGCGACGCGAAGCGGGCCTCGGCATTCGGCGGCATCGGCGCGCGCGATCTCGAGCGCGCGCTGCGCGTCCTCGTAGGTCGCGCGCGATTGCTCGATCTCGACACGAAGCGCCGCGAGATCGCGGCGCGCCGCGAGCAACTCCACGCCCTGCTCGTCGTGGTGGCGCAGCTTCTCCTGCAGCTCGCCGAACTGGTCGCGCAGCTTCTCGGCCTGCGTGGTACGCCGGCGCATCGAATAGGAGAAGTCCTGGCGTGTCCGGCGAGCGCGACGCCACCACACGTACGACGCGATCGAGGCGCCCGCGAGCGCCCCGATTGCCACCGCAAGCAGCATGATCCAGGAAACCACTATCGACCCAACGTGCACGTGCGCTCCGCATTCGAGTGAATCCACCGATAATGGGGATATCGCAAGCCCCGTGCAAATCTTCATTGCTGGTGCTGTAACGGGATGACCCCTGTAACACACCGTTACGAGTGTTGCGCGTGCTACTTGATGACGTCCTGAGAGAGGTAGAGAAATGCGTGTTTGGGGAGACCCGAGGAGCGGCATGAAGGGACGAATTCGAATCGCGATCGCGTGTGCGGGGCTGCTAGCGACGTCTGCCGCCCAGGTTCGTGCCCAAACGACGTTTCGCGAAACCGGTTCGGTGACGGTTGGCGGCTACTTCGTGTGGGTGCGCGGGACGAGCGCGAACGTCGTGGAACTATTCGTGGGGCACGGCTTCCGGGACGCATTTGCGCGGGCGCACGAGATGGATGCTGCGCGCCTGCAACACTGGATCGACAGCATCCGTACGATTTCGCCCCTTCCGCCGGGGGACTCGAGTGCTGTGGACGCGGATGCGCGCGGCTCCATGGTGGGCTCGGATGTCTCCATGATGCGGCGTGTCGGCGGTCCCTTTTCCGGTCTGCGTCTGTTGGTGACCGGAGAGGAGTCGATCACCATGGCGGAGCCGACGGCGCTGGAGTTCATCGCCGCACTGGATTCGGCCGCGCACGTCGCTCGGGCGCTCTCGCCGATCGCTGCGACACCCTCGATTCCGGCGACGGCACTCGCAGAGACGCCAGCCGCGCCGCTCGGTCCCTCGACTGCGGAAGCGCCGCCGGAGCTCGTTCTCCCGCGGCCATCGGAGCCGGTGATCTTGCTCGCGAGCCGCGTCGACATCATGCCGTTGCCGCTGCCGACTCCAGTCGTGCCGGCGCCTGTCGCGCCAGCTGAGCCGCTCGCATCGGAACCGGTCGCCGCCACGCCAGTTGCGTCCGCGCCAGACTCCGTGATCCGTCCGAACATTGAGGCGCCCGCGGACAAGCTCATCCACACCCCGCTCGGTCCGTTCACCGTTCCGGGCGCCCTACTCGCGGATCGCGACAAGGAAGTCCAATACTGCTACACGCAGCTCGGGCTCAGATACAATCCCGATCTCAAGGGCGAGATCTCGGTGAAGGTCTCGGTTGGCAACGATGGGTCGGTGCTGGACGCGGTCGTGGAGAAGCGGAGCTGGCAGGGCATCAGCGCCGGGGAGGTCGGAGTCGTGCGTGCGCGCGCTCGCGCACGATTGGACCTTCGCCGCGAACGATCCCGCCGTCGCCGGCGGCGCGAAGGTGCTGACCTTCCGCTTCGCCCCTTGAGGCGCGCGCGGGGCAACCCGCGCGAAACACCTTGCCCGCAGTCCTCGTAAGGCATTATGAATCTGCCTTCATCAGGAGCGCGCATGTTCAGCCTCATTGGAATCGGAATCTCGATCGCGGTTGCCGTGATCGCCTACGTGCAAACCCGCGACTTCGTGCGCCGTCGGCTGCGCTACGTCGACAAGGTGCAGAGCCCGATCGCGCCGTGGGTCGCCGGTGCGGCGGTCGCCCTCATCGGTATACCGGTCGCCGCCTTTCTTCCCTTCGTCGGTATTGGAACTGCGCTCATCCTGGGTACGAGCGTCGGCACCGCCGTGGCACATGGCGTGCGCGACATCAAGCGCGGCGGATCCGAGCTCTATCTCCCGTAGTCGCGTCGGCGCAGCCAGCGTTGGCCGCGGGGTACTCCATCCGAAACTCCTGCTAGCCCGCACAGCCGCGATAGCCAAAATGATCGAGCTGTCAAAAAGGCCCGGTGAAAATGCCGGGCCTCTTTTTTTGTGCGAGGGATGTGAATTCTGGGGTGAAGAGAGTATTGCGACCCGGCGAACGCGCGATATGTTCACACCCGTACGGTTGTGCCTGCAATCCGTGCGTCTGCGATACGTAGTTCCGCTTCACCATCCCCCCCTCGGAGGACCGCTCATGACACTCCCTCGGTGCGCATTGCGCCACCAGTCGGAAGCGCACGTGCGCGCACGCCAACCCGCGCACGTGCGCTGGTTGTTGCGGCTCGCATCCGTCGCGATGTTCGTCGCGACGCTAAGTAGCGCGGCCTTCGCACAAACGACCTCGATTTCGGGCTCGGTCACGGACGCCGCGAGCGTCCCCATCGTCGCGGCGCAGGTGTCCATCCCCGGCACGCGATACGCAACCGCGACGGACGCGAGCGGACGATTCCACCTCACCGGCCTCACCGATCCCGTCGGCACCGCCGTCACAATCTCGGCGCGCCGCATTGGCTACTCGAGCAACAGCATTGCCGTGCACGTCGGCGACGAGGATGTTGCGATTCATCTCACAGCCACGGCGGTCTCGCTCAACGAGGTCGTGGTTACCGGTACACCCGGAAGCACCGAACGCCGAGCGCTTGGCGTCGACGTCGCGCAGATCGATGCGGCGACGCTCGTACAGAAGGCACCGATCTCGGATGTTCAATCGCTGCTCAACGGACGCACGCCGGGAGTCACGCTCCTCGCGAATTCGGGCGTCGTCGGCGGCGGGTCGACCGTCCGCATTCGCGGAGTCTCCAGCTTCTCGCTCACGAACCAGCCGCTCATCTATGTCGACGGTGTGCGCGTGGACAACACGCAATCCACCGGCACGAGCAATACGTCGGCGTAAATGTTGTCGCCCGTCGGCGCCGAGCAGTTCGGGCTTCGCGGCGGCCATCGCTGTCGAAGATCGGCAGCGGCTTGTCCTGATCGGCACACGACCCGAACGCGATCTTGGTGAGAACCTTCAGATGGGGCCAGTGCACTGTTCGTGAAAACGAGCAGCAACAGCGGGAAGAGGAAGCGACGCATGGCGGGGGTTCCTGGGGTGGAAGATGGGGGTGGGCGATGATGCCATCCAGCCTCGCAAGCGGACGACGAGTTCACGGTATTCGCCAGCCCCTTGCCGACTTCGCGGCGAGAAACCACGCACTTTTCTCACTTGAACCCGCGTCAACTGCCGGTCATGCTGAACTCATCCGGTCTTCATCATTAAGTCTATGTTGTTCGGAAGATACTCCGGGGACAACCCCTTCACTCACATCATGAGTCGCCAACGGTTCGCCCCAATGCAACCCCGTTTCTCGTGGTCTCAACCCAATCGACGGCTTCCCTACCGGCACGCGCAGGAGTACGTCATGGCCAAAGCACGCGGCGACTTCACCGACATCCTGCTTAAGGAAGAAATTCCGTCGGCCTGATCAACTGTCGGAGGCCGAGGGCCTGGCCAGCGGCACCGGCATCAAGCTCCAGGAAGCTCTGGTCAAACTGAACTACGCCACCCAGGCCGAGGTCATGGGGGCCATCGCCGAGTTCCACGGCCTCCAGTTCGTCGAACCTGGAGAGGTGAAAATCCCGAAGGCCGTCATCGAACTGGTGCCCGAATCGGTGGCCCGCGAGAATGTCGTGCTGCCGCTGTCGCTCGAGGGCAACGTCCTCAAGATCATCACGTCCGACCCGACCAACTACGACGCGATCCAGAAACTGCAGTTCATTCTGAACAAGGATATGCAGCCGGTCCTCGCGGACCACGAGCAGATCAGCGAGGCGATCAACCGGCATTATGGCCAGACCGAAACCGAGTCGGTGGACTCGATGCTGGCCGAGTTCACCGATACCGCCATCGACTTCACGGAGACGGAAGTCGACCAAGCAATCCGCCGACGACGATTATCGGACGCCCCGGTCGTCAAGCTGTGCAATCTGATCATTCAGGAAGCGGTCGCCCTGCGGCGCGTCGGACATCCACATCGAGCCGTTCGCGCGACCGGGTCCGCATCCGCTACCGGATCGACGGCGTGCTGGTCGAGCGCGACAGCCCGCCGCGCCGCCTCCTCGCGTCCGATGATCTCGCGCTTCAAGATCATGGGGTCGATCGACATCGCCGAGAAGCGGCGCCCCCAGGACGGCCGTATCAAGATGAACATCAAGGGCAAGCACTTCGATCTTCGCGTCAGTCATGTTGCCGACCAATCACGGCCAGTCGGTCGGTCATGCGCATCCTTGATCGCGGCAGTATCCAGGTGAGCATCCACGACCTCGGCTTCGGCGAGGACGACTACGTGAAGCTTCCAGCAGATCATCAAACGGCCCAACGGCATCTTCCTGGTGACGGGGCCGACCGGGTCGGGCAAGACGACCACGCTGTACGCCGCGCTCAACGAACTGAACCGGCCGGACCGCAAGATCATCACCGCCGAGGACCCGGTCGAGTATTACCTGCCCGGCATCAACCAGGTCGAGGTGAAGCACCAGATCGGCCTCGACTTCGCCCGCATCATCCGGGCCATGTTGCGGCAGGCCCCGAACATCATCCTCGTCGGCGAAATTCGCGATCAAGAGACGGCCGAGATCGCTGTACAGGCTTCTCTGACTGGACACTTGGTTTTCAGTACGCTTCACACGAACGATGCGCCCAGTGCTATCACACGTCTGCTGATATCGGCGTCCAACCGTTCCTGATCGCGTCCTCCGTTATCGCGATCATGGCTCAGCGCTTGGTGCGCGTGAACTGCGTGAAGTGCAAGGAGCCGGTTTCGCCGAACCCCGGCGAGTTCCGTGGGCTGGAGTTTCCCAGGATTTGCCGCGAAGCCGAACTTCATGAAGGGCCGGGGTGTAACCACTGCCGGCAGACGGGTTTCCGTGGCCGGATCGGAATTTACGAACTGATGAAGATGACTTCGATCATTCGCGAACTGACGTTCGCTCAGGCACCGGCTCAGGAAATTCGCCGGAAAGCCCGCGGTAGCGGCATGCGCAAACTCTTGGATGATGGTATCCTAAAAGTGCTTAAGGGAACCACGACGCTTGAGGAAGTGCTGAGCACCTGCCACGCGGAAGTGCTCATGGCAGCCCACGAGGGATAAAACAGTACGGAACCTAACCCCCCGCCCCCTTCCCTAAGAGGGAAGGGGGAGCAAAATTTCAGTTTAAGCCCCTCTCCCCTTGGGGGAGGGGTTGGGGAGGGGTTTTCAAGTTCGGTTCTTCGCTGGGAAATTTCGCCCGACACGCGCCCCGGCTCGATAATGCGGCACCGGGGGAAAAGGATTGGCTGGGTTGCGCTTCTTTGCCAACCCCACCCAATTCCCCCTCGCAGAATCGGGGCCGCCAACCGTTCCGCTCCTCGGCCGGGCGCTGTCACT
>CAWHAS010000021.1:0-110900 GCA_963827355.1 uncultured Gemmatimonadaceae bacterium | reverse complement strand
CAGGTCGCCTACGATCGATTTGAAGGTCCTTCCGACATCCGTCGTCACGTACACGTACGGCGTGAAATCGTTCACGCGGTGATTGTCGAACGTCACGTAGAACGTCAGCGCTGTCGAAGTGCGAGGGCTCGACGCGCGAGACACAGGTCTTCGGCGGCACGCCCGGGAAATGCGACGTGAGATTCTCCCACGTCGCGCCGTCGTTGTGCGTCTTCCACACGTTGCCATCGTCCGTGCCCGCGAAGAGCAGCCCGGGCCTCACATACGACTCTATCAGAGCGACGCGACCGTGCCGTACGTCTCCGCCTGCGTCGCGTCGATCGTGATGCCGCCCGTCCAGTCACGTGCGACGTGTCGATCTTCGCCCATTCCTTCTTCGAGAGGTCCGGCGAGATCGAGTGGAAATCTTCGCCGCGCTTCGTCGACTTCAGCACGCGGTTCGCCGCCGAAATAGATCACCGCGGGATTGTGCGGCGAAATGAAGATACGGCGAGTTCCAGTTGAAGCGCAGTGTCGAGATCGACCGAGTCCTGCTTCTGCTGCGCGCGCATCCCGGCGAGTCGCTCTTTGCCATCTCCTTCGTCTCGGGCTTGAGCCGGATCGCCGCGGACGATGGCCATCGAATCTTCCCACTGCTTGTACTGCGGCTGCCACTGGGCTTCGCGAAGTTCGATCCGCTCGCCCGTCTTGAGGTTCGTAGCCGCCGATTGTTGCCGCCCTGCGACTCGCCGTAGACGATGTTCGGGTTCGTCGGGTCCTGCGCGGTGTAGAATCCGTCGCCGCCGTGAATCGTGTACCAGTACGAGTTCGTGATCGTGCCGCCGCGCTCGCCGGCTCGGGCCGCACCACGCGCCGTTGTCCTGCGCGCCGCCGCAGACGTTGTACGGCACGGCCATAGTCGTAACGTCACCTTGTAGTACTGTCCGATCGGGAGCTTGTTCATCGAATCGAAGTTGCCGCCCTGTCCAACGTCTGCGCCACGCCGCCGTCGTCGCCGACGACGATATGCGCCGGGTCGTTCGGATCGATCCACATCGCGTGGTGGTCGACGTGCACGTTGTTGCGTCGTGTTGCGCGTCGTCTTGCCGCCGTCATGCGAGACCTGATCGGCGTCTACGACCAGTACACGCGATCTCGGATTCTTCGGATCGACGCGCACCTGCGAGTAATAGAACGGGCGCGTGTCGTCGTCGTTCGCCGCTTCCACGTCTTGCCGGCGTCTCGGAGCGATACATCCGGTCAGCGACCTTGTCGCGCCCTCGCCTTGGGGATCGCTTCGCGGGTGCGGCACGCTGCCGGTCCGCGCTCGAGCCCGCTTCGACGAGTGCGTACATCGTGTCGGGTTGCTGCGCGAGATCGCAACGCTGATGCGCCCCTTCATCGTCTCCGGGAAATCCGCCGCCCTTGACTTCCGTCCACGTTTCGCCGGCATCGGTGCTCTTCCACAGCGCGGAACCCGGTCCGCCGCTCTTGAGGAAGTACGGGCCACGCATGCGCTCATAGCTCGACGCATACAGGACGTTCGGGATCGCGCGGATCCATCGCGACATCGACGAAGCCTGCCTTGTCGCTGACGAACTTGATCAGCTGCCAGGTTTTGCCGCCGTCCGTGGTCTTGTACAGCCCGCGCTCCGGGTTCGAATCCCACGCGTGGCCGAGCGCGGCGACGTACACCTATTCGGGTCGGTGGGGTGCACGACGATGCGCCCGATCTGCTGCGTCTTCTCGAGGCCCATGAGTTCCACGTCATTCCGCCATCGTTGCTCTTGTAGATGCCGGCGCCGGGCGAGATCGAGTTGCGCGAGTTCGGCTCACCCGTGCCGGCCCACACCTGATTCGTGTCCGACGGCGCGATCGCGAGCGCGCCCATCGAGATCACGCGCTGATCGCCGAACACCGGACGGAAGGTCGTCCCCGCATTCGTCGTCTTCCACATGCCTCCCGCAACCGAGGCGACGTAGAAGGTCTTGGAGGGACTGGGAATCCCGACGATGTCGGCGATGCGGCCGCCCATGTCTGCCGGCCCAATGTTGCGCCAGCTGAGCGACGCGAGCGTCGCCGAATCGAGCGGAGTCGCGCGCTGTTGGGCGCCGATGGAAGATGCGAAGGGCAGGAGCGCTGCCACGAGCGCGACGAGGGCGCTTTGACGATGTGCGTTGCTCATTGGACCTGGCAGACCTCTGTGAAACGTCGAGATCACGGGAGCGAGCAATCTTCCCGAAGCGGTAGACTGACGAGCCCGGATGTATTGAATGGCGAACGTCATGCTTACGTCAGCACGTGACGTTCCGTTGACGAGAGAAAGGTCGCCACGACGAATCTCGACGCTCAGCCCGCTATGAGAATTCCATCCGAATCAAGCGTCGCCCCGGATCTCCATCCATTGGCGCCATCAACCATCCGATTACGCGGGCACCAAGGCGCGAATAAAAATCCTGCGCGAACGGGTCGGCGAAAAGGCGAACTGGCGCGACTGGCCCCCGGCGCGTCGCGTCGAGAGCATCGAGCACGAGGAGGCGCCCCACTCCGCGCCGATGAGCGCGGGGTGAGACCCAAACGTGCTCGAGCATCCAATGGTCACTGTGATCTTCGAGAGCACACATGCCGATAATGCCGAGCGCACCGCAGGCGACCGTTACGCGGTGCAGCTCGATGTACTCGGGGCTGATCGTGAGTTGGGGCGTCCAGGCAGCCATCCACGAGGCCGGATATCCCCAACTCGCTTTTGACTCGCGCGCGAGCCCCGTCAGTGTCCCGGACTCCAATGGGGTAGCTCGACGCAGCTCACACTCGAGCGAAGCGGAATCTGTCATGGTCGTCGCGGGCGAGCCGGGAATAAAACCAGGGTCAGTGGGGTCTTATTGTCACATCCTCGGTAGACATGGCACTCGGAGCACTCGGAGGCCAGCGTCAGCCGCGCAGTCCGGCAACCGCCGGCACGATCACCGTTCGTCTGGAGCACTTTTCATGAAATACAATCGGGTTTGCGTCATGTTCTCCGCCGTCGCTTTCCTTTGCGGATGCGGCGCGAGCGGCTCCCCCACGGAGGTCACCATGTCGCCTCCCAGTGAGACTGCGACAGTCGCGGCCACTCCGGCAATAGCGTTCACGCCAGGCACCGTAGCACTGCTCGTGGGCGGTACGCTCACGATCAACTTCGGATCCGTGGCGCACAACGTCTTCTTCGACAATCAGCCCGCCGGGGCACCGGCCAACATTACGGGGTCGAACGCCAATGTCAGCAGGTCGCTGACGTTCCCGGTGGCGGGAACCTACGTCTTCAACTGTCACATTCACCCGGGAATGCACGCTACCGTCGTCGTCACGGCACCAACGACGTAGGCGCGCATGCGTCGCGCCGATTCCGCGCACGCTTGATGCACTGTCGCCGGCATGCTGCACTCACGGGATGCTGGCTCGATAGTTGACTTCCGTACTGCAACCGCAGATGCGCGTCGCCGCGACACTGTGCTCCTCGTCGCCATCATCGCGATCGGCGCCGCGCTCCGCATGCTCCATCTCGGAGCGCCGAGCTTCTGGCTCGATGAAGCGCTGAGCGTCGACTTCGCGCGTCTCCCGTGGCCCCGGTTCGTGCAGCTGATGCAGACGCGGGAGCTCAACATGCTTCCGTACTATCTCCTTCTCCGCGCATGGATTCATCTGGGAACGGCGGAGTGGATCGTTCGGAGTCTGTCCGTCATCTGCTCGATCACCACGCTCCCTATCCTGTATCGTCTCGGCGTTCGCCTCTTCGGCGTGCGCGTGGGTCAGATCGGGGTGACCCTCCTGGCGCTACACCCCTACCACATCCGCTTCGCGCAGGAGGCGCGCGGCTATAGCCTAATGGTGTTGCTGGTCACCGCCTCGACCTTGCTTTTGGTGCGCGCCACCGAGTTTTCCTCGGCCATCCGTGCGCGTTTGGGTAGCGTACGTCGCGACGAGCGTACTCGCTGCCTACACCCACTTCTACGCGGGCCTCGCGATCCTGGCGCAATGGGCATCGCTCGCCGTCGCCCAACCGCGCGGCCTTCAATGGCGATCCGTTGCACTCGCCGCCGCCGCCATCGGAATCCTCCTTGTTCCACTCGCAGCCTTCGTGCTGCTGGGGCACGCGGATCCCGCAGCCTGGATCGCGCGCCCCATCGCACGGAGTGTCGGGCATCTCGTCTACTCACTCCTGGGCGGAGAGAAGCATGCCGGCGCCCGCCCGCTGGCCTATGTTGCCTACGCCGTCGCGTTGATCGCGTTCGGTGCGGCGGCGCGTACGGCGTGGCGACGCTCTCGACACGAGCCAAGTGCGTGGCACCACGCGCTGGTCATCGCCAGGAGCGACCCTCCCCATCCTCCTCGTGCTCGCGGCCTCGATCGTCAAACCGATCTTCGTCGACAAGTACCTGATCGAATGCCTTCCCTTCACGGTGCTGCTGCTCGCGGTCGGCCTGGACCATCTGCGCCCGCGCGCGCTGTCTTTCGCTACATCCATCGTCATTCTCGCGCTATCCGCGCGTGGAGTGCTCGGTTACTATCGCCGGCCGGAAAAGGCCGACTGGCGCACGGCGACGCGCTATGTCCTCGACTCGGCGCGATCGGGAGACGCAGCGCTCTTCTTCCCGCGCTACATCGTTTCGCCTTTTGATTACTACCGTGCATCACTCGACACGACGGGGAGTGCGGTGACTGTGGTCTATCCGGGCGCGCTCGGCGACGCAGACGTGGGTGATGCGCTGTCACGCGTGCAGCGTCGCTACGGCCGGCTGTGGGCGGTGTTCAACCAGGATGGCGATTCGGGAGCCGTCGTTCGCGACTCGTTGCAGCGCCGGTATCCAGTGCTGAGTGATCGTGAGTTCACGGGCGTTCGGGTGGTGTTGTATCAGACGCGCTGAGGGTGCCGGCGCGTCCGGACGCGCGCATCTTCGAACGATCTCGTCATCGAGTCGCGCGAGTCGGACTCGCCGGGAGAATCGCGAGTCCGAGATGTTGTCGACCGACTTTCTCATGATCGGAGCGCCCAATGAACATCAATTCGATAGTAGATAAGGAATTCGAATCGAAGTCGTTGACGGAAATTCTCAACGCCCCGGTGAGCGCGCTCCAGGGCGTCTCGGACGGAGATGCGCAGAAACTCAAGGACGCCTTCAACATCAAGACTGTGAAGGATCTGGCAACGAATGAGTTCTCTTTCGTGCCCTCGCGATCTCTCATCTCGCGAGCGGAGAGACGTAGGCGACAGTTGAGCCCAAGGCGGCAGGGCGGGTGGAGAATTTCGACCTGCGGAGGTGACGCACCGGCATCGGGCCGGAATCGTCAATCTCCTGTGCTCACTCCCCGCCCGGTCCTCGCGAGCTTCGAACCTCGCGTCGGTCTCACGGACGAACGCGCTTCGCCTTCGCCAGCCACTCCGCCAGCTCGTCGTTCGAAAGCGAATGCCAGTTCTTGGGAAACTGTTCGAGCTGCCGTGTCTCTTCGTCTCGATTGAAGACCAGCAACTTCTCGGCGCTGGGGAGCGCGAGCGACGTACCCCAGACTGCGCCGCGACCGAACTCCTGTTCGAACACGTCCCAAACGAAACCTGACTGGTCGACGACACGCCTCCGCCCCACGTACTCGACCGGAGGCTTCGGGGGCGGTTGCACCGCGATCGTCGCACCGCTGGGCGACTTACTTACCTCTCCCGTACTAACCGCGAAGGTGGGGGCCCCCAACTGCGAGGAATTTTGCGCCGTGAGCACCACGTCACCCATGCCCGGCGCGATCGTCATCGGAATGTTCCACCTGTAGTCCTTACCGCCCGCGCTCACCATGTCGAGCGTCGAAAGCTGGTAGGTGCCGCGCGGCAGGTACGCGCTGGTCGCGCCGGCGCCGTCTGTTGCAAGCCGCACCGTGTCGTTGCTGGCGGAGACGAGCAGTACGTGGATCCCCTGTATTGGATAGGGGCGAGTGAGCGCGTCACCCACGCTGATATAGACCTTCGCGTAGACGGCCTTGTCGAAATCCACGCTTCCGGCCGGCATTGCCTGCGCACGCAGCGTCGGCCCGAAGGCGGCGAGCATGGTGACCGTGAGTAGCAACGTGCGGAATCGAGTCATGACAGGCGAGCCCGAACTGAGTGAAGCGTCACGATGGTCGGGCCAGCATCCGCTTGCACGGGGGCTCATCCGATCGCGAACGCGAAAGTAATTCCTGTTGCCGGTGCTCGCAACGTGCGTGCGCGGCATTAGGCGCCCTAACCGCGCGTTCGCGGTGGACAGTGCGGCCTGCGCGCCACATTGTTTGGGGCGTCGAGCCAGCGAATTCGCTGGTCAATGGCGCCGGAGACGTCGTGCCGAGGGGCATGTCGGGTGCGTTTCCCGACGCAGGTGCAAGAAACCCTTTATGGCGATCGCCTGGCGCGACGCACAGGAGAATTTCCGATCGCAACGATGCCCTTCACCGCGCGGCCCGACCCGAGCGCCGCCGTTGCCACAGAGTCTTCCGCCCGCGATTGGTCGGTGGATCTGGGTGAACACTGGGCGCGCTGGATACCGCTCGGGGCGTTGCTCCTCTTCGTGTTGGGGGCATTGATACCGCTGGCCGACAATGATTTCCCGATGCACCTCGCCACCGGCGCCTGGATCGTTCAACACCACGCCGTCACGCAGGTCGAGCCGTTCGCGTGGACGCGGTTGGGCGAGCCCTACTATGCGTACTCGTGGCTCCCGGAAGTGGCCTACTATCTACTGTATGCGCACGCCGGCCCGATGGGCCTCCGCGCGCTGCAGGGACTCACTTTCATGGCCAGCGGGTTGTCGCTGCTCTGGCTTGCTCGCGTGGCCAGGTGGAAGGCATGGACCGCCCTGATCGTGATCTTCCTTTCGATCTTCCCGGCAATTTTTGTTGCAGCGTTCGTCCGGCCGCAGGCGCTTCTGTTTCCCCTCGTCGCGCTCGCATGGGGGTGTGGCCTGCGAGTACTCGAGTCCGACCGGCCTGCGCGTTGGATTCTGGCGCTCGTGCTGGTCGCGGCAGTTGCGGCAAACTCGCATTCTCCTCTTTCCGATGACCGCGCTCCCGTGCGCCGTCGCTGTGTCGCGAACACCGATACCATGGAAGCGAGGGTTTCTTCTGTCCGGCGCATTGCTTGGCGGCTGGCTCCTTTCGCCGTACGCCACGCACTACCCTGCGATCTTCGCGCTCTACTTCGGGCACAATCCGCTGTTCGACTTTCCGTCGCGCATCTCGGAGATTATTCCGGGCTTTCAATACGCAAAGTGGTTTCCGGATTGGTTCATTCCCGTGATTCCGCTGGCGATGACGCCCTGGGTGCTCCGAGAGACCGACGCCACGCCGCGCGAGCGACTCGTACTCGGTTTTCTCTGGTTCCTCGGGCTGATCTCGTTTGGCCTGGCCGCCCGGGCGCTGCTCATTTGGTGGTTCGCCGGCCTGCCAATGCTGGCCCGCGCAGTCGATCGAATGCAGGCCCCCCGCCCGGGGGCGATCCGACGCATGGCGCTGGTCGTCATGGCGTCACTGCCGATCGTATTCAGCCTTCGATTCCTCGCGCTGTCTGGCTCGCTCGGCCCCGGAATAGTGCCCCCCGCCAGGGCCAACGTGGATCCGCTCGCGACCTGGCTGGACGCGCACGTGCGGCCAACCGGGAGGCCTCGAGTGCTCACGACGTTCTTCTATGGCTCCTACCTCACCTGGAGGCTGCCCGAATACAGCATGTCCATTGATGGGCGCACGTTCTTTCCCGACTCGGCTGCCGCGCCTGATGCCTTCAGGGTGGCCGACAATGGGCCCTTTCCCTTCGGTCCCTGGCAATCATCCGACGTGGCCATTGTGCCGTTGCGCTTCCCGGTTGCGTCAGTACTTGACACTGCGGCCGGATGGATGAGGGCTGATACCGTCCCGAAAGGTGTGAACGTTCAGATGGCCGCGGGACTTTGGGTTCGCCGTTCCTGGTGGGAGCACTCGCGACGCTAGCAAGGCCCGGGCGGAACGATTGTTTGCGAACATTTTCAGTAATTTTATCCGAACTGTGACGCGTGTAGACAACTGTGTAGCATCCGAACCACGAATGGGCATAAAATCTCTGTACAGTCGTGTTACACTGGGCGAAAAATCGCACTCTCGGATGCTGCTGCAAATCAATGTGCTGCAATAGCTTGCCTCTGTTCTGACAGAGTGTCTGCATGAGTCAGAAACATGCGTGAGCGACTCTTGCGTTGGCATTGTGTCGCCTTAATATGGCCGCTGTCGATCCACCCCCATTCTACCTTTCTGTTAGGAGGACACGATGTCCCGTTTCACCACGATCGTCCGCCGTTTCGTTAAGAACGAAGAGGCCGCGACGATGGTCGAGTACGCGCTCATGCTGGCGCTCATCGCGATTGTTTGTATCATCGCTGTCACCGCGATCGGTACGAACGCGAACAACATCTTCACGAGCATTGCGAACAACCTCCCCGGCTGATCCAAGCGGTCGAGGCGAACGCGATGGCATTGGGATGGCCATCGCGTTCGACCTCGGAGGAAATCCAAATGCACACGTTCGCCGACCTGTTTGCGAGGTCCGGAACAGGGTTGGCGTTCGGCATCACATTTACGTTGCTGTTGACGGCAGCGGCAGGAATGGACGTTCGGTATCGTAGAATCTCGAACGGGCTTGTGTTAGCGATCTTTGTCGTGGGCGCGCTGTTCGCGGCCCTTTCTGAAGGACCCCGCGACGCAGCACTCCGCGTCCTGGAAGGCGTCGGCACCGGTCTGGCCGTGTGGTTCCCGCTCTGGGCACTCGGAAAGTTGGGCGCAGGAGACGTGAAGTTTTTCGCGGCAGCGTGCGCGTGGTTGGGCCCCTGGCTGGCCCTCGAGGCGGCGCTTGCATCCGCGATGCTCGGAGGAGCGCTCGCCCTCTCCTGGCTGCTCTGGCGAGCCGCGACCAGGACCGCACGACCCCTGGACGTCGGACCCGGTGAACCACTTAATAGAGAACGTGATGGATCGGGTCATCTCGTGGATGCCCGAGAGCTCTGCAGTACCTTACCGTATGGTGTCGCGATGGCTGCCGGTCTGGCTATCACGGCGTGGTTTCCCCACCTGATGTACTAGAAACACGAGGCATCTCGATGAAGATCCGGACATTCGCTGGCTCCGAGAAGGCGGCCGCACTGGTGGAGTTTGCCATCGTACTGCCCATTCTGTTGCTGATTGTCTTTGGCATCGTCGATTTCGGGCGGGCGCTCTACACCGCGAACAACCTGACCTCGGCGGTTCGCGAGGGGGCTCGGTTGGCCTCCACGCAGATCTCGCCTGATGCGACCGGCGCTGCGCAGAAGACGGCGGTCTCGAATGCGGTAAAGGCGTACGTGGTGGCATTCGGCGGAAACGCAGGTGCTCCAACTGTGTCGGAGACGTTCGCAGGCGCTCCACCCAACATGCAGTCGATCACCGTCTCGATCGTCAGTTATCCGTTCACGCCGATAACCCCGCTTGCAGGACTGATAGGGCTCGGCACGATTCAAATGTCGCCGTCGGCGACGTTTCGCTGGGAAGGAGCGCCTTAACGGGCGTCAGCTGGGACTGGGATTCATCGCGCGACTCTCACCTATTCGACTTACCGGCGGGTTCACATGGCGGAGCGGCGTTATAACTTGGTCTTCTACGCAGCGGTGGTCACTGCGATAGTGGCGACGTATGGCGTGTACCAATACCTGCAGAAGGCGAAAGCGAGCGGTCAGGTCGCGGTGCAGTCCGTAGTCATCGCGGCGCGTGACATGGCCGAGGGCGAGAAAATGGATCGCCCATTGTTGGCCGTGGCCCAGTGGCCCTCCGGAACGGCTCCCGAGAGCGCATTCGCGAATATCGACTCGGCCATTGGTCGCGTCGTGCGGGTCTCCGTCTTCAAGGGTGAGGCGATCGTTCCAGGCCGTCTGGCGCCTCCGGGCACCGGTCCTGGACTCGAGGTAAAGATCGCTCCCGGCAAGCGCGCGATGGCTCTCAAGATCAACGATGTGGCCGGCCTCAGTGGACTCATTCAGCCGAATAGCCGAGTCGATGTACTCGTCACCCTCGGTGCGAATAATCAGTCGAACGTCAAGGAACAGGCGAAGCTCTTCATGAGCAACATGCGCGTGCTCTCGGTTGGAACGCAGGTCGAGCGCGGCGACGATGGCAAGCCGATCCAGGCGACGACCGCAACGCTCGAGGTCACGCCGCAGCAGGCGGAACAGATCGCAGTCGCGGTGAATCAGGGAACGATTCAGCTGGTGCTGCGAGGCTACGGAGACCCCGACTCGGTAACCACTCCGGGCGCGACCTCCACGGACGTTCTCGCCCAGCTGCGCTCGCGCCCGACAACCTCGGACGCACCCGCCAGATCCGAGCATCGCACGGTACGCGCGCCGGCTCCGAAGCCGATGCCCGCCCCGGCGCCGACGCCGGTGCGCACCGTGGTTGCGACTCCCAAGACCGACTCCGTCGTGGTGCGGGTCTATCGCGGCGACAAGCTCTCGCAGCAGAAGTTCGAGAAGGACTCGACGTGAACGCCGCGAGGCGGACTGTGGATCGACCGTTACGTGTGCGCTATCGTGATGCTTTCTCCAGTTGGAGGATCGGGACGTTGAACCGTCATGGACATAGGTTGCGCGATGCTGCGCTAGTCGCGATGTGCTGTGTCGCACTCCTCGCGAGCGGCAACGCCGCCGCTCAGATCACCGACACAGCGGTCGTACGCATTGATCTGCCTACTGGCCGATCGTATCCGATCAGCACACCGTCCAACATCACCCAGGTCTCCGTCGCGAGCCCGGACATTGCCGATGTCGTGGTAATGGGCGCTCGCGACGTGGTGATCAACGGCCACGGCCCGGGTGAGTCGGACGTGATTCTCTGGCAGGCCGACGCCCCGCTGCGTCACTATCGCGTCGCGGTACACTCGCCCGCCGACAGGCAGCAGGTGGTGCTCGCCGTCAAGTTCGCCGAGGTCCGGCGCGACTTCCTTCGTTCCGTGGGCGTGTCCGCGCTGTATCGCGACAACCATGTGCGAATCGGGACGAATCATATCAACACCGACAATGCAATCGATCCGACGACCGGCGTCCTCACGGTGCCGTCGAATATCGGATTTGGCACTCTTCTGACGGATTTTGGTACCAACAAGTTGTTGGGGCTGCTCAACGCTGACGAGCAGCGAGGCACCGCGCGCATTCTCGCGGAGCCCACGCTCATGGCCGGCAACAAGGATTCGGCGAGCTTCCTGGCTGGCGGCGAGATCCCGATCCCGGTCGCCCAGAATAATGCGGGCGGCTTGCCGACGATCACGATTCTCTGGAGAGAGTTCGGAATCAAGCTCAACTTCACGGCCGAGATCGTGAGCGACAGCCTGATCAAGCTGCACCTCCGTCCCGAGGTCTCGAGTCTCGACTTTACCAACGGCATCCAGATTTCGGGCTTCACCGTGCCGGCGCTTCGCTCGCGGCACATGGAAACGACCATTGACGTGCGCCGTGATCAGAGTCTGATCATTTCCGGACTCATGGACGATGAGCGTCAAAAGAACAAGACTGGCATTCCGCTGCTCATGAACATTCCGATTCTGGGTTCGTTATTTTCAAGCACCCAGTGGCAGCGGAACGAGACCGAGCTGCTCGTCATTGTGACACCCGTCATTTCCGATCCCATGCATCCCAGGCCGCAGGACATCGTGCATTTCGGGCCCGACTCGATCGTACCGGCTCGCGAGGCGCTCGAGCCCCGGTTGCCCGCGACTGCCCCACCGAAGGAATAGAAGCATGACTCGCAAGGCGCTCATTGTTTCCGGCGCGGCCGGACCGCAGGATATCGCGAACGCAGTGCTGCATCGCTTCGGGTTCGCGCCCGCGGAATCGGCGCTGAGTCTCGCGGATGCAGCGTCGCGTCTCAGAGCTGAGCACTTTGATCTCGTCGTCGTCCCGCTCCAGGGGCTCGGGACGATCGAGCTCGCGGCGCTCGATCGCGAGACGCGCCGCGGTGGCACGTTCGTCATCGGTACCGCCGTAAACTCCGACTCCGATTTGATCCTTCGAGCGATGCGCTCGGGGGTGAACGAGTTTCTGACGTATCCTCCGGACGCCAAGGATTTTTCGGGCGCGGTCGATCGCCTCATGCGACGCACGCACTCCGACACGAAGTCCGGAAGCGCGATCGCGATCTACAGCGCGAAGGGAGGAGTGGGCAGCACGAGCGTCGCGGTGAATCTCGCGTTCGCCCTGGCCAAGGCGCATCCCGAAGGGCACGTCGCGCTTGTGGATCTGATGGCGGGAGGCGGCGACCTCCGCGTGATGCTCGACCTGACTCCGCAGTACGACATGACGGACTTGTTGGGCAAGGTCGACCGCCTCGACGCGGATCTGCTTCGCTCGCTCCTGACGCCGGTCGCCGGTGGCGTCTGGGTACTTCCGTCATCGGAAAATCCCGAGGCGGCGGACGCGCTCGATGCGACGGCAGTGACCACCATCGTGGAGCAGCTTCGTCAGCATCACGCGTTCACGGTCATCGACTGCGAGCATGCGGTGAGCGACCGAACGCTGGCCGCACTCGATGCGGCGGACCGCGTAATTCTGGTGACGCAGCTCAACGTGCCGGCGCTTCGAAGCACGCAGCGCACGCTCGCGCTGTGCCAGCGACTCGGCTACTCCGAGGAGAAGGTTCACGTGCTCGTGAACCGGCATCAGACCGCCGATGCGGTGAGCCTCGCCGACGCGACGGAAGTCCTCGGTCGCGAAATTTTCTTCAAGATTCCAAACGATTATCGCACCCTGGCTGGCGCCCTCACGAAGGGCGTGCCGGTGGCGGAGTTTGATTCTGCGTCGCATCTCGCGTGGGCGTACGATGGGCTGGCGGGCCGTATGAACGGGGGCCTGGCGGAGAAGGGCGGAGGAGCTCAGCGCACATTGCGGCTGCGCAAACTGTTCAGTCGCGGGAGGAAATAATGGCGCCGTCACTTCGCGATCGCCTGCTCGGTCGCAACACGAATTCCGCAGCGACCCCATCGAGCGGACACTCGAACGGCGCCACGTCGGTGCCCGTCGACACCGATGGACCATCGTCGGGAATGTACTCGGGCTCCCGCGACGGAGGGGCACTTCTCACCGCGGTCGAGCAGCTCAAGGTCGATCTGCACAGAAGGCTGATCGAGCGTCTGGATCTCGAGGCGCTGGAAAAGATCTCCGACGAGAGCGTGATCGTGCAGCAGATTCGCCAGGCTGTGGCGGAGTTGCTTCGCGGAGAGACCACGCCGTTCAGTCAGGCGGAGCGCGAGGAGCTCGTCGAACAAATCGTATACGAGGTCATTGGGCTGGGTCCTATCGAGCCGCTGTTCCGCGATCGCAGCATCACGGACATCCTCGTAAACGGCCCGAAGGAAATCTACGTCGAGCGGGGCGGGCGCCTGACGCGCGCGCTGACCTCCTTCCGCGACGACGCGCACCTCCTCGCGATCATTGACCGTATCGTGAGCCGTGTCGGACGTCGGGTGGATGAGTCCTCACCGATGGTCGATGCCCGACTGCCGGACGGCTCGCGCGTAAACGCGATCATCCCGCCTCTGGCGATCGATGGCCCCGTGCTCTCGATCCGACGCTTCGGCGCCGAGATCACGATTCAGAAACTGGTGGAGTACGGCGCGCTCACCGAGGACATGGTCATCCTGCTCTCCGGTTGCGTGCGGGCGCGGCTCAACGTGCTCATCTCCGGCGGTACAGGCGCCGGAAAGACCACGTTGTTGAATGCGCTGAGCTCCTTCATCCCGAGCAGCGAGCGCGTGATCACGATCGAGGACGCCGCCGAGCTTCGAATGCAGCAGGAGCACGTGGTGCGCCTCGAGACCCGTCCGCCGAATTCCGAGGGTCGTGGCGAAGTCGTCGCGCGCGATCTCGTGAAGAACGCCCTCCGCATGCGCCCCGACCGAATCATTGTCGGCGAAGTGCGCTCTGCCGAGGCGCTCGACATGTTGCAGGCGATGAACACGGGACACGAGGGATCGCTCACCACGATCCACGCGAATACCCCGCGCGACGCTCTGGCCCGCCTCGAGACGATGATCCTGTTTGCGGGAACGAACCTTCCCAATCGCGCCATGCGCGAGCAGATCTCTTCCGCGCTCGACCTGGTCATCCAGGTATCGCGACTCACCGACGGCTCCCGTCGTGTGACGAGCGTAACCGAAGTGACGAGCATGGAAGGCGAGGTCATCACAATGCAGGAGGTCTACCGCTTCCGTCGCCGCGGCGTATCGAAGGAAGGAAAGGTCGTAGGACAGTTCGAGGCCACCGGCGTGCGGCCGACGTTCGTCGAGCGGCTGCAGCTCGCCGGTGTCGAGCTTCCACCGCATCTGTTCGCGGAGCTCTAAGCCATGCTGGCGCTGGTGCTGGTCGCCGTTTTTGTCGGCACTGCGTTGGTCATCATCGCTGCCTACGTCGTCATCAATCGCCGGCAGCTCGTGGCGAGCGATGCTGTTCGCGCGCGACTGGCTCCCGCCGCGGTGACTGGCGCCGCCACGAGCATTCTGAAGGACGACAGGGCCAGCGAGATTGGAACCCTCAATCGCATGCTGGCGGGCAAGGACATTACGTCCTCGATCGGCGCGCAGCTCGAGCGGGCGGGCTCCCGTTCGAGCGTCGGCGAGTTCGTGATGATCTCTCTCGTCTTCGCGGCTGTCGGATTTCTCATCGGTCGTCGAATCGGTTTTATCACGGCGCCTCTAGTCGCGGGGCTGTTCGGGTACCTTCCGTACCTGAATCTGAAACGAAAGGCGGCTTCGCGACTCAAGCTGTTCCAGGCGCAGCTCCCCGAAGCGATCGACATGCTCGTGAACGCGATGAAGTCCGGCTATTCGTTGCAGGCCGCGATCAAGTTCGCCGGCGACGAAATGCCAGATCCGCTCGGACCGGAGTTCGCGCGCGTGTACGATGAGCAACGCCTGGGGATGGAGATGCGGAATGCGCTGCTCAAGCTCCAGGAGCGCGTCAACACACTGGATTGCAAAATGTTCGTGACCGCGCTTCTGCTTCAGCGCGAAACGGGCGGAAACCTGGCCGAGGTGCTCACCAACCTTTCGACGCTGATGCGTGAGCGAGTGGGGTTGAGAGGGCAGATCGAGACGCTCACGGCCGAGCCGAAATTGTCCGCCGTCATTCTGTCGCTGATGCCGGTCGCGCTCTTTCTGATCGTGGCCACTCTGAATCGCGACTATATGGAACCGCTGTGGAACACTCCCGGTGGCCGGCTCCTCTCGACGTTCGGGGTAATGTCCGTGATTCTCGGCTACTTTGTGCTGCGCCGTATCGGACAAATCGACATCTGAGGAGAAGACATGCTACTTCCACTTCCCGTCATTGTCCTGATTGCACTGCTCGTGATCGCCGTTGGCGTGGCCGTCAACGCGTTCGTGCGCGACCTCGAGCGTCGAGCGATCCTGGAGCGAGCGGGAACGTCAGGGGATGCGTCGATCCTGCTCAAGTCGGAGACCGAGGGGTTCGGGCATAAGGTCGCGGAATGGATCTTCGCGCGTGCACCCGAGTCGTGGCGCTCTCCGAAGGCGTCGGCCGACAAGCTCCTTCATGCGGGATTCGACTCCGATGCCGCTCCCGTGGTCTTCATCGCGGCGCGAATTGCCAGCGCGATTTTGGTCCCGTTGATCGTGCTGATGGTCATGCCCCGGGGGAACGCGCTGCTGTTCTCGGCTGGGATCGCGATCGGTGTGCTCATCGGCCTCATTCTGCCGCAGGCCTTCGTGAATTTTCGAGCGTCCACCCGCCAGGAGCACATGCGCCGGGCCATCCCGGACTCGCTCGATCTGCTGGTTGTGTGCGTGGAAGCCGGTGTCAGTCTGGACGCCGCGATCATGCGCGTCGCCAAAGAGATGACGATTCTGCATCCCGACTTCGCGAACGAGCTCCTGATCGTTCACCGCCGGGTGAATGCTGGGATACCGCGTGAGCAGGCGCTGCGCGGCCTGTGGGAGCGTACGGGCGTGGAGGATCTGCGTGGTCTCGCGGCCAACATGATCCAGTCCGAGAAGTGGGGAACCTCGATCGCCACCGTGCTGCGCGTGTATGCGGAATCGCTTCGGCGCAAGCGCAAACAGTTGGCCGAAAAACGGGCGGCTACGGCGCCCCTGAAAATGACTTTTCCTTTGGCGGTTTTCATATTTCCAGCCATTTTCATCGTCCTGCTCGGGCCGGCAATCATGAAGATCAGCGCCATGTTCAAGGGTATCGCACACTGATCGAAGTACGGACTGCAAGAGCGACGTCTCGAGCGTCGCAGACCACCGGGAGGCGGTTGTTATGAGGAAGCTGCGGAGCAGGAAGGGAGCGACGCTGGTGCTGGTAGCCATACTCCTGACCGTGCTCATTGGGTTCACGGGGATTGCGATCGATGCCTCGCGCCTCTACCTGATGCGCGTGCAACTGCAGACCACCGCGGATGCATTGGCCATCTCAGCTGCGGTCGAGATCAAGAACAAGCGTCCGGGCAATGCGACGGCGCAAGCGCAGGCGATCGTGGCCAACAATCTCGTGGAG
Organism: uncultured Gemmatimonadaceae bacterium; assembly: GCA_963827355.1. Lineage (GTDB taxonomy): Bacteria > Gemmatimonadota > Gemmatimonadetes > Gemmatimonadales > Gemmatimonadaceae > FEN-1250. The sequence goes on along the minus strand of CAWHAS010000021.1, from coordinate 94,365 downwards.
CGAACGGCAGCAACCGTCAACGCAGCGGACGTGGAGCCCGGCGTCTGGGACTTCACGAACAGTGTCTTCACCCCCGTAGCGTTGTGGACCGACCCGACGGTGCAGGCGGTGCGCGTCACCGCCCATTATCCGGGCGCGTACACGTTCGCGCGCGTATTTGGAGTCACGACCAAGAACGTGCAGGCCCGCGCTGTCGGGGCGGTGGGCTGGGTGAGCAACACCGATTGCCTCAAGCCGTGGGCCGTCAGCTACCAGACGCTTCTGGACGCGCTGTATCCGCCGGCCGGAACCAAGAATCCCAGCTACAACCTGACTGCGAACGACATCACGACGCTGAGCGGCATGTCGTATCCGGCCAACCAGGTAACCTTGTTGAACGGAACCACGAACCAGCTGACGCCCGGAAACATCGCACAGGTGCAGGTTGGCACGCCCTGGAACGGAAACAACGCGTACAAGAACGCGATCACAAGTTGCGCGAATGGGGTGATCGGACCGGGCACGATCCTCAATGGCGACCCAGGCGCGGGCAGTGGGCAAACCGCGCAAGCGCTGCAGACGCTCTGTGGTGTGAACGGTAATCCAGCAAGCTTCGCGTGTCCCGGTGTGAAGGTCAAACTGGCAATCTGGGATCAGAACAACGGGCTATCGGGGTCCAACCTCACGGTGCGGGTGAAGTACGTGGGCGTGTTCGGCATCAACCAGTTTACGAGAGGAAGCGGGACCGCTGCCGACCAGATTGTCGGGTACTTCTCCACGATGGCCACGAACGGGAGTTTCAGCACCAACCCCGGTCCCACGACGGGCTCGATCGCGCTGGTCCAATGATCGACTCTTCGCTGTAGGCGGAGGCCCCCGGTGAGCGCCGTCGCGGCACCAATGCCCGCGCGAGCCGGCCGCACCGCAGCCGACTGGATCGGCTGCGCGTTCTTCTGCGCGTTTGCCCTGACACTCCCGCTCACTTCGGGAACCTCGGGGCTGCTGTTACTGCCAGCGATGCTGTACGAGGTCATCGTGGCCGCCACGTTCCTCATACGGGACCAGCCGCGTAGAACGCTTCCAGGGCTGGGACCGCGCCTGGCGGCCTATGGCGCGACCTTCCTTCTTCCCATTTTCCTTTGGGCTTCGGCGCGGTGGGCACCCGAATACCTGGCGACATCCACGCTCCCACTTTTGCGCACGGCGGGCGCCTCCGTCTGGCTGTTCGGCGCAGTGGTCTCCTTTTGGCCGATCTGGTACATGCGCCGATCGTTCAGCATTGAGCCCGCCGCGCGGGATCTCGCCACTGAAGGGCCATACAGAATCGCCCGGCACCCGATTTACGCGACCCAGCTCCTGGGATATGCGGGCATTTGGATGTTGCACGCCACAGTGCCTCTCGCTATCGCTGTGGTGGCGTGGATTGTAGTTCTCCGCGTTCGCGTGGAATACGAGGAGCGCGTGCTGCGCGCCGAGTATCCCGAGTACAACCTCTATCGGATGCGTGTTGGAGCCTTTGGGCCTCGGCTCTGGCGGTCGCAACCCGCGCAACGTGGATAACACCACCGCCGCAATCGCGGATCGTGGGAGACCCGATGCTGCACGAGAGCGCCTCCAGGCGGCCGTCGCGGGACGTTTCCGCGTCGAGGGACTCATTGGTCGCGGGCTATTCAGCTCGGTCTTTAAGGCCACCGGACTGCAGAAGCAGGGCGAGGTGGCCCTCAAGGTGCTCTCCATCGATTTGAGTGCCACCCCGGGGTTGCAGTTGCGTCTGGAGAACGAGCTTCGTACGTGCTACCGGCTCTCCGGCGACGGCGTCGTTGCGGCATCGGCAATGGACCACGACGATTCCTGCACCTTCCTGGTGCTGCCTCTCATGCGGGGCGGGAGTCTCGCGGAAAGACTTCGCGATCGCGAGCCGATTCCTCTCGACGAAGTCGTGACCATCGTGAGCGGGCTCGCGGCTACCCTCGATCGCATCCATGCGCTCGGACTCACTCACCGTGGATTGACGCCCGAGAACATTCTCTTCGACGAACGCGGTCGCGCCAGTGTTGCCGATATCGGCGTGTCAGATACCCTGCTGGTCGCTGGCGGCATTCCTGGCTCCCTCGCATTGCGCGCGCGAGCCTACGCGGCTCCCGAGCAGTGGCGCGAACGCAATATCGACGGGCGCGCCGACCAGTACTCGCTCGCCATGATCGCGTACGACATGCTCACGGGCGGGAACCGATTGAATCGAGAGATGGTCGAGGGCATTCACACTCTCGAGCCGATCGCGGTGCTCGCGGATGTTCCGCTGCGAAAGGGAGTGCCACTGCATGTGAATGCGGCGTTGCGCAGGGCGCTCAGCGCCGGATCGGCGAATCGCTTCGCGACGTGCACGGAGTTCGCCGAGGCGCTCGCCGGCCGAGGTCCCGATCCCGTTCTCGGGCTCCCGACCACGCACCTCGAATTCCGCTTGAACCGTCGAAGTCGTGTGGCCACGCTCATCAGCGCGATCCTGCTCGTGATCTCGATCGCCATCCTCGCCGATCCGGCCTTGAGAGCGACGGCGATCAGAACGTGGCGCTCCATGGGCGCGTACCTGCCCGGCCCGCATCGAAAGATCGATTTGGCTCTCGATCCCACGATGCCGCTGGCCCCCGCGCCGCCCGAGCCTCGACCTGCGCCTTCACGCGGCGGGGCCGCGAACGGGGGGGCCAACTCGAACGGTGGTAATGCGACGCATGTCGGCGCGAACCAGCCATCGCCACCGGGCCCGAACCGCTCTCCGCTCTTCGACTCTACCGGTACCGCGCCCGGAGATCCTGTGCGCCTGGGGGTGGGAGGTAGCTCCTCTACGGGCGCGAAGTCCGCGCCGGACACCAGCACCTCCGTGGCCGCCACTCTGGCGCGCGAAACGAAATCGTGGTTCAAGAGCGTCATCAATGGAACGTGGTACAAGGGATCGTTTTCGCAGTCGGCGTACATTCGCGTCGGCGTGGATCGAGGCACTGCGCTCGTGACCATCGATGGCATCCCTCGTGGAACCGCGCCCCTGACCGCGTCGGTCTCCGCCGGGCATCACACGGTGTCCGTGGTCAGCTCGAACTCTTACGTGTCGTCTACCGCCGGCGTGATCGCTTCCACCGGTGATACGGTCATGGTGGCGTTCCGCAGCTCGCCAAGGCAATAGCTTCGCTGCGCTAGCCCACGACTCCGAGCTCAGGATCGCGAACGAGGCAAACCTGAGCACGACACCGGCACCACCCAACTCATCACGGTCTCGGGCATCGGGAATCCGTAGAGCGCTCCCAGGACCGAATGGGTGCGCATGATGACATGGCTGCGCCTCTGATGGCCGCTTTGTTCGGGCACCCTACGTACTCGAACCTGGAGCGAAGGGCGGCATTGCGACTCAAACTGTTCCAGGCGCAGCTCGCTTCGGCGCAATCGCAAACGGTTGGCCGAAAAACGAGCGGCTACGGCGCCCCTGTAAATGATTTTTCTACTGGCGGTTTTCCTATTTCCAACCATCTTGCGTCGCAGACCACCGGGAGGCGGTTATGAGGAAGCTGCGGAGCAGGAAGGGAGCGACGCTGGTGCTGGTGGCCATTCTCCTGACCGTGCTCATTGGGTTCACGGGGATTGCGATCAATGCCTCGCGCCTCTACCTGATGCGCGTGCAACTGCAGACCACCGCGGATGCATCGGCCATCGCTGGTATCATCGAGGTGAATAACAAGCGTCCGACCAATGCGACTGCTCAAGCGCAGGGGTACGTGGCCAACAATCTCGTGGAGCGAACGGCAGCGACCGTCAACGCAGCGGACGTGGAGCCCGGCGTCTGGGACTTCACGAACAGTGTCTTCACCCCCGTGGCGTTGTGGACCGACCCGACGGTGCAGGCGGTGCGCGTCACCGCCCATTATCCGGGCGCGTACACGTTCGCGCGCGTATTTGGGGTCACAACCAAGAACGTCCAGGCCCGTGCAGTGGCAGCGGTGGGTTGGGTAAGCACGACTGATTGCCTGAAGCCGTGGGCCGTCAGCTACCAGACGCTTCTCGACGCGCTGTATCCTCCGGCCGGCACCAAGGACATCAGCTACAACTTGACCGCGAATGACATCACGACGCTGAGCAACATGTCATATCCGGCCAACCAGATCACCCTGTTGAACGGAACAACGAACCAGCTGACGCCCGGAAACATCGCACAGGTGCAGGTTGGCACGCCCTGGAGCGGAAACAACGCGTACAAGAATGCGATCACAAGTTGCGCGAATGGGGAGATCGGACCGGGCACCATCCTCAATGGCGACCCGGGCGCGGGCAGTGGGCAAACCGCGCAAGCGCTCCAAACGCTCTGTGGTGTGAACGGTAATCCAGCAAGCTTCGCGTGTCCCGGTGTGAAGGTCAAATTGGTAATCTGGGATCAGAACAACGGGCTGTCGGGGTCCAACCTCACGGTGCGGGTGAAGTACGTGGGCGTGTTCGGCATCAACCAGTTTACGAGGGGAAGCGGGACCGCTGCCGACCAGATTGTCGGGTACTTCTCCACGATGGCCACGACCGGAAGCTTCAGCACCACCCCCGGTCCCACGACGGGCTCGATCGCGCTGGTCCAATAATCGTCACTTCGCAGGAGGGAGCAGCAAGAGCGTCGCGGCGCGAGGCTACGACTCCGATCTCAGGATCGCGAACGACGCGAACATGAGCACCGACACCGGAACGACCCATCCCATTACGGTCTCGGGCATGGGGAATCCGTAGAGCGCGCCCACCACCGCGTAGGTGCGCACGATGATCGCGATCGCTCCGAGCTTCACGCACAGCGCGATGAAGCTCCGCAGGTTGGAGCTCGCGTCGCTACCGGACGACTCCTCCGGCTGCTCATCGTCGCGAGTCGCCCGGCCGTACATGTCCCAACCGACGAAGCTCATGACGACGGCGAGCGCTGCGACGATCGCCGACACGGGCCAGAGCCCGCGGGCGGCTCCGATCCAGAGCGCGAGCGCGAGCAGGGGATAGCTCGTTCCCGAGACGATCTTGGCGAAGCGCTGGCGGCTGCGCATGGCGGGCGCGTGCGTCTCGGGCTCGGCACCGACGGTCGGCTCTGTGTGGGTCGGCGTATCGTGATCCGTCGAGAAAGTGCTCATTGCGGCTCCCCTCTGACTCGTACCCGGAAAACGCGACGTGCCCGCGCGCTGATATTGGTGCCGTGGTCCAAATCCGGAGCGTGGCGCGCGCCGTATCGACTCCCCCTTCTCCGCGACCCTCGCGTCCGAACCGCAGAATCGAATGTTAGCCACGGGGCGGGGAGGAGAAGTCCCTATCTAGTCCTATCGTGGCCGGGTCGCAAGCAAAGGAATATCTTAGCGTCTAATCGACTCGAGCAACATGTTGTCCAGCTCGGTTGCCGGTATACTCATCAATTCGATCCCGGACTCGCCACGATGCGCCTTGTTCCACTGCTGGCACTGATGGCCCTCGCGACCCCTCCGCCGGCGCGTGCCCAAAATCCCGCTCCTGCAACGCGCGAAAGTCGGCACGGCCACGCCGATATCGACGCATTCAATCGCGCCTTCGCCGACGCCACTCGGCGCATGGACTCTCGCGCCACGCTCGCGCTCTGGGACGAGGACGGTGTCAGCCTGCTCCCATCCACCCGGCCAATTATCGGCAAGGCGGCGATCGCGAAGTTTCTGAACAATGTCGTGACCTCGCTCGCGGGCGCGCACATGACGAAATTCGAGAGCCAGTGCTTCGACGTTCAGGTGTCCGGCGACTGGGCATCGGAATGGTGCACGGAGCATCAGCTCGTAGCCATGCCCGCAGACAAGCCTCCGTTCAACGGCTACGGCAAAATGCTCCTCGTGCTGCACCGAAGCGCCGGCGGACAATGGCGGCTACGCGAAGAGATGTGGAATCAGGCGCTCGCCCCCGATTCAGTCACACACTAACTCGACCACGATGAACCCAGAAGCACGAAAGGAGCTTCCGGCCGGCCTTCGCATTCGCGTTGCCACTGCGGACGACGCCGCGCTCATCACCAAGCTCGGCGCCGACACCTTCGTTGCGAGCTTTGGCGCGCAAAATACGCCGGAGAATCTCGCGAAGCACATCGCAGGCGCGTACAGCGAAGAGATCCAGCGGCGAGAGCTCGCCGATCCGGCAGTCACCTATCTGATCGCCGAGCAGTATGGACGAACGGCGGGCTATGCGCAGGTGCGTGAAGGCGACGCACCCGAATGCGTGACGGGCTCCAATGTGATCGAGGTGCGCCGTTTCTACGTCGTTCACGAGTTTCACGGATCCGGCATTGCCCAGGCGCTGATGGACGCGTGTGCGGACGAGGCGCGCCGCCGGCGCGCGTACACGCTCTGGCTGGGCGTGTGGGAGCAGAATCCGCGGGCAATTCGCTTCTACACGAAGTGCGGCTTCCAGGACGTCGGGACGCAGACCTTCATGCTCGGCGACGACCCGCAGCAGGACCGCGTCCTGTGCTGGAGGCTCGAAGCGAGCGAGGGTTAGGGCAGGTACTCGTTCGCCAGACGCTGCGCGTAGTACAGCGCTACGCCGCTTCCCACCGCGCTCAGGCTGACCGCGGTGAAGATCCCTACGAATGCGCCCACCCACCATCCGATCCCGCCACCAATCGTCGTGGCGACCATCCAGACCATCGCTTTCATGCGCGCCTCAGATCGGGTAGATGCACCAACACCCCGCATCGTTCGAATGCGGGGTGTCGGCGCTTACCATGCTACAGATGCTGCGTACATCTACCGCAGAATCACGGATCGCAGGTGATGATACCGTCAAGCGTCGTCGCAGCGGCCTGGCTACCAAAGCCGGCGTAGCACTGCTTGGTCGTCGCCTGGTGACTCGAGGTGCCCTTCCAGCCCTTCGCATCGGCCGCCATGCCCGTGATCGACACGCCCTGTGAGGTCGTGAAGTTCATCGCGCTCAAGTCGGTGCTGTAGGTCTGGTTGCCGGAGAAGTACGCCTCTTCCGACGTCGCCAGGTTACGCAGATCCGACTTCTCGGACGCCAGATACGCCTTCTCCTTGGTGCTCGCGAACTTCGGAATCGCAATCGCGGCCAAAATGCCGATGATGACGACGACGATCAGAAGTTCGATCAGGGTAAAGCCCTTGCGCATACGCGACATTTCCATTCTCCAGTTCCGGTTGACTCTCGCTCGCCCACCCGCATTCGGGGTGTGCCCTGTAATTCCGACCTCTCCTAAAGCACGCCCGGTGCCGTGTTGCCGAGTCCGCTTAAGTGCTGATTGCAGCAACGACTTAGGCTCTCTAAACGAATTCTCATTCCCGCGCTGAGCATGGCATATTGCCGAGTGCCTTGCAATTTCCTGCAATGCGTCGCTGGGGTATCAAAAAGTACGAAGTCAGCCAATGCCGCCGGCGTAGCCAAGAACTGCAAAGAAATGACACACGCTTCCCGCGGCCACGAACAGGTGCCAGATCGCGTGCCCGTACCACAGCCTGCGGTCCGTCGCGTAGAACACGACGCCTCCTGTGTAGCACAGGCCTCCCGCCACGAGCCACGCCAGCCCCGCGCGCGGCACGTGCTCCAGCAGCGGCTTGATTGCAACAACCGCCATCCAACCCATTCCTACATAGATGGCTGTAGACAGCTTCTCGTAACGGAATCCGATAGTCGCCTTGAGCAACACGCCGGCCGTCGCCAGCGCCCACGCCACGGCCAGGAGCGACCAGCCCCACGGTCCCTTGAGCGCCCCGAGCGCGAACGGGGTGTATGTGCCGGCAATGAGCAGGTAAATCGCGCCGTGATCGAGAACCCTAAATACCCGCTTTGTTCGCCCCACGGGGAACGAGTGGTAGAGAGTGCTCGCCGTGTACAGTAGACACAGCGTTACCCCGAATATCGTTGCCCCCGCGATGCGACTGCCATCGTGGCTTTGCGCCGAGGACCAGATGAGGACTGGAAGTGCGACGAGACTGGCGAGAAGCCCGGCCCCATGCGTGATCGCATTCGCGATCTCTTCCCCAAGCGTTGGATCATGCTCCGCCATTCACACTCCCGGTACATTGATGCGTCTTTCGCAAACTACCTCCATCAACTCACTACCCGAATGACCCGACGATTGCTCCTTCTCTCGAGCTCGCGCGATACGGCCGGTGTCTACCTGCTGCACTCTGCGAGCGCCATCCGCGAGCGGTTGGGGCCATCGGTCGGGCGCGTGCTCTTCATCCCCTACGCCGGCGTCACGATCTCCCACGCCGACTACGCCGCGCGCGCAGCCGTCCCGTTCGCGTCGCTTGGCTACGAGCTGGAGTCGATCGGTGATCGACAGATCCTGCTGACGCCGTCGCTCGCGCGGAGGCGATAGTGATCGGGGGCGGGAACACCTTTCAGCTCCTCTCGACGCTCTATCGATATCACCTTCTCAATGTGATCCGCGCGCGCGTGCACGCGGGCGTGCCGTACATCGGCTGGAGCGCCGGGGCGGTGGTCACTGCGCCGACCATCGGCACCACCAACGACATGCCGATCGTCGAGCCGGAATCACTGCGCGCGCTCGCTCTCATCCCATTCCAGATCAACGCGCACTACACGGACTTTCACCAGCCGAATCATCAGGGGGAGACGCGCGCCGAGCGGCTCGAGGAATACATCGCGCTGAACCCGACAATGCGCGTGCTCGGTCTTCGCGAGGGCAACTCGCTTCGCATCACGGACGACGAGATCGCGCTAAACGGCGAGGGCGACGCGCCCGTATTCGCGTACGGGTTGCCGCGCACGGAATACCACGCGGGTGATGATATCTCCTTCCTGTTGCGCGGCGAACGGCACGCACTGTGACCACAATCACTGCACCAGCGGCCTCTGCATGCTTACTTACAGTATGTCAACATGTTAGCGTTCGTACTTCTTTCGAGTTCAGGAGCCACATGATGTCACGCATGCCCGTCTACCTTCTTCTGGGCTTCACGCTCGTCGCCTGCGAAAAGATCGGCTCTGGTGGAAGCACGTCGGCCTCAGCCCCGGATTCCGTCACGGTGCTCACCACGCAGCTCGCGCAGGCTCGCTCAGTGTCGGCGCAGCAGGATTCGCTGATGCAGGGCTTCCAGCAGACCACGCAACTCCTGGCCGACATGGACAAGGAGCTGTCGAAGGTGAAGGGGCTACAGTCGCACGTGCCGCTCGACGTGAAGGGCGAGAAGAACGGCGATCCGCAGGCTGCGTATCGCGCAAGCCTGCTCGGCAAGGTGCAGGAAGTGACGGCGCTGCTCAACAAGAGCCGTGCGCGCGTCGCCGCCATGGGCGAGAAGAACAAGACGCTCGGGGTCCAGGTCGCCGACTATCAGGCGACGATCACGAACCTGCAGGCGATGCTCGAGCAGAACAAGGCCGACCTGGCCGCGCTCAACTCGCGTGTCGACTCGCTCACCACCGTGAACACCACGCTCGCGTCATCGAATGCGGCGATCGCCGATACGGTCACCGATCTTCGCAAGGCCGCGAACACGGTTTACTATGTGGTCGGCACGAAGGATGATCTGAAGGCGCGCGGCATCATCGTGGAGGAAGGATCGAAGTTCCTGTTCTTCGGACACAAGGCGCTTGTCCCCGCGCGCAAGCTCGACGCGTCCGCGTTCACTGCGATCAACAAGTGGGACGACACGCCGATCGCGCTTCACATTACCGATAAGCCCTTCAAGGTTGTCTCGCGGCAGGATCCCACCCTGATCGAGCAGGCGCAGGGCGCCGACGGCAAGCCAACGGGCGACCTGCACATTTCGCAGCCGGCCGAGTTCTGGGGACCGTCGAAGTATTTGATCATTGTGGAAGGGGCGTAACGCGCTCGCTTGGATTACGGTAGTAAAAGGGCCGACCATGTCGTTATGGTCGGCCCTTTTTCGCGAGTAGGCACTAACAATTGTGGAAAGGAAGCACTAACAATTTTCGAAACGGTTCGAAGAGAGAACCGCACGGATCGAACGGAACACTGCATGTTTTTTTCCGTTCAATCTGTTCGGTTCTCCGTTCAATCCGTATTTTTCAATTGTTGATGCGCGTGGACTTGACCCGGTTTTGTGGACACCGGGTTAAGAATATTAGGCAGCGGTTGCGAGCTGTTCCTCGTAGCGCGCGGGACTAATGTAATCGAGCGTGGAGTGGCGCCGTTTCGGATTGTACCATAGTTCAATGTACTGAAAGATTGCGCGCCGGGCGTCGCTGCGTGTCTGCCAGTCGTGGTCACGGATCAGCTCCCACTCCAGCGTCGCGAAGAAGCTCTCGGCGACCGCGTTGTCCCAGCAATCGCCCTTCCGGCTCATGCTCGCGCGAAAGCCATGCTGCGCTAACACCGTGCGATAGGCATCGCAGGCGTATTGTACGCCTCGATCGGAATGATGGATCACGCCCGTGCCGGGGCATCGGACGTCGATTGCCATCTGCAGCGCACTGAGCGCGAGTTCCGCCTCGAGGGTGTCGCGCATCGCCCACCCAATGACGCGTCGCGAGGCGAGATCCAACACGACCGCGAGATAGAGCCAGCCCTCGCGGGTCGGCACGTACGTGATATCGCTGACCCAGACCCGATTCAGCGCCTGCAGGCCGGGCGCGGCGTGCAGGCCAAACTGTCGCTCGAGCAAATTGGGCGCGAGCGGCTGCGCATGCGTCGAGTCGGTGGTGCGCACGCGCCGCCGCGTGGGCCGCGCGACCAGGCCGTCCGTCCGCATCAGCCGCGCGACCCGCTTGGTCCCCACGGCGAGGCCCGCCTCGCGCAGATCGCGCTGCACGCGTGGCGCACCATAGCGCCCGTGGCTCGCCCGATGCGAGAGCCGAATATGGAACAAGAGGCGTTCGTCAGCGCGCGCGCGTGCCGAGAGTGCGGGCCGGCGCGCCGCGTAGTACGCCGCCGGCGACACGGCGAGCACGCGACACATGAGTCGCACGGGATACTCGCCACGATGACGAGTGATACAGGCGCACTTCACAGCGACTCCTTCGCGAAGAACGCCGCGGCTTTTTTTGCGAACTCCCGCTCCTGCCGCAGGACCGTGACCTCCCGCCGCAAGCGGCGCACCTCTTCCTCCAGCGTTTCCCCGACGATTGGGCTCGTCGCCTTCGTCGGGGGCGGCGCCCCATACGCCCACTGCCAGAGCAACCCGGCCCCCACCCCTAACTCCCGCCCCAACTCTGCGAGGCTGACGCCGCGCGTCTCCCGTTCACGCACCAACCGAATCGCTTCCGCCTTGAACTCAGCCCCATATCGCCGGCGCCGTCGAGGCGACTCCTCCACGGGTCGCTTCCCTTTGCTCATGACAGACCTCCTCGTCCGTAGTCAGGACATTGAGGTGTCCATCAAACCGGGTCAACTCCAGCGTGTTCTGCGGGAATCAGGAGCTCGGCATTTTCAACTGTTGATGCGTGCATTCCGCGCGCACCACGAACTCAATCTCCTCGCGGCGCGTGCGCCAATCTGCCCAGCTGCTCCTCCAGGTGGCGTTTCGCACGCTTTTCTTCGTACATGAGCGTGTCCGCGCGCGCGAGCAGGTCGTCGAGCGCCGTCGGGAAATCGGGATCGTAGTAGGCGACACCCATGCTCACCGAGAGCGAGTACGCGCGATTCGGGCGGCGATTGCGCATCGCGAGATTCTCCTGCACGCGCTGCTGCCACGTGTCTTCCAGCTGCCCCGTGGCGTTGTCCATTGCGAGCACCACGAACTCGTCGCCGCCGATGCGCGCGACGATGTCGGACTCGCGGAAGGTCTCCTTCAGCATCTCCGCCGTTTCCACGAGCGCCTGATCGCCGTGCCGGTGGCCCTTCGTGTCGTTGATGTGCTTGAGCCCATTGAGGTCGACGAAGATGTGCGACACACGCTTGCGCAGGCGGTCGGCCATCCTGAGATGTTGCCGCGCGAGCGTGAGAAATCCACGGCGGTTGTAGAGCCCCGTGAGGTCGTCGATGAGCGACATGGCGTGCAGCGCCATCTGCAGCTGGTGGCGCTCGATCGCGTAGCGGATTGCCCGCGTGAGGAGGTTCCCGTCGATCTGCCCCTTCACGAGCGAGTCCTGCGCGCCGGCCTTCAGCGCGCGCACGGCGAGCGTCTCATCCTCCATGCTCGTGAGCACGATGATCGGCACATCGGGCGCGTGCTCGTGCATGCGCCAGAGCGGCTCGAGCGGATGCGTGTGGGCGACCGCGAGATCGAGGAGCAGGGCGTCGAAGCGCACATTGCTTAGGCGGCGCACGGCGGCGCCGACATCGAGCACGTGCGTGAGCTCGACGTGGCTCGCGCCGGGTACGGAGACGGCACCCTGCAACCGGCGCACATTGCGCTCGGTTGGCGTGATCAGCAAAACCTTTATCGGATTACTCGTCACGCTGCCCTGCCGACATGCGAACCCTTCCAGTCGAGGAGATGCTCCGGGCGCCGCAAAGCCCGGAGTATTGTACGCTCACTCGGCCCTGTCGGTTCCCACCGTCGTGAGTCCATACTCTCGCATCTTGCGCGCCAATGTCGGTCGCGAAATTCCGAGAATACGCGAAGCGGCGCTGCGATTGCCACGGGTGATCTCGAGCGTTGCAGACACTGCCTCTTTTTCTATCATGTCGAGCGACTTTCCTTCCGGTGGAATCTGAATCTCACGGATCGCCCCGTCAGTTCGTACGGCCGGGTGCGAGCGCCGCTGCTGGATCATGAGGTGTGAGGCGCTAATCACTTCGCCTTCGCACAGAATCGCCGCATGTTCTATTACGTTTTTCAGCTCGCGAATGTTGCCGGGCCAGTTGTGCGCCTTGAGAGCCGCGACCGCGCTCGCATCGAGCGACTTCTGGTCGAGCTCCTGCTGACGCGCGAGCTCGCTGAGAAAATAATTTCCAAGCAGCTCGACGTCGCCTTCGCGCTCCCGCAGCGGCGGCAGCGCCACGCGGAACACATTGAGCCGGTAGTACAAATCTTCGCGGAACTCGAGTCGCGAGACCGCGTCGTGCAACGAATTGTTCGCGGCGGCGATGATGCGACAAGTGATCTCGACCTCCTGCAGTCCGCCGAGCCGGCGAACGCGGCGCTCTTCGAGCGCGCGCAGGAGTTTCGGCTGAAGTCGCGGCGGAAGCTCGCCAATCTCATCGAGAAAGAGCGTGCCCTGACCCGCGAGCTCCATCAGTCCCCGCTTCTGCGAGCGCGCATCGGTGAACGCGCCGCGCTCGTGGCCGAACAGCTCGGACTCGAGCAGCGTCTCCGGAATCGCAGCGCAGTTGACGGCCACGAAGGGCTCGCCGCGTCCCGGTCCCGAGTAGTGGATCCCGCGGGCGATGAGCTCCTTGCCGGTTCCCGTCTCGCCCACGATGAGGACTGTGGTCGTCCGGCTCGCGGACACCTTGCGCGCCCGGTCCAGCGCTTCGCGCAGCGATTCGCTCGTGCCGACGATGCTCTCCAACCCGAACTCGGCGCCTGTAGCTGGCTTTGGCTCCGTTGCCGGAGCATCGGAAGCGGAGCGCTGGTAGCTCATGACTTCCGGATTGACCGTCCGGCGGGCCTGCGAGTTTTGCGACATAGAATGGCGGGCTCTGCGCAGCATGGGTTGGCGCCAAAATGCGGGCGCGGACTAACGCGGTTGGCATTCACCCAAGCAACGCCTGTGCCCGCTGTAACCCATTGTTACACAAAGTGTTCTAATTTCGCCCTGACCAAAACCATCCCATTTCGCACAACATTTCGTTGCATAACGGCAACTTTGTTGCGGCCGGCACAGTCGGTGCCGTTGTGCCCGCCATCACGATTTTGGCGAGCCCGCAACCGTGTGCTCGTAGACCATCCTGGAGATGTCGGCGATCAGCTTCTGCGCCGTGGGCTCGTCTGGAATGCCCTTGGTGAGCACCACCAGCACGTATGTCGGCCCCTTCGCTGGATAGACGATCGCCGCGTCGTGGGTGACCCCGGTGATCCACCCGGTCTTGTGCGCGACGCGCGTCCCGGGAGGAAGCTCCGCGGGAATGCCGGTGTTGAACTCCTGCTCCAGAAGCACGTCCCGCATCGCCGCGCAGCTCTTCGCGGACGCCGCCTTGTTCTCCTGAATGGCGGCGAGGATGATCGAGAGATCCCTCGCGGTCGTCGTGTTGTTGAGCCCCTTGTCGAAGGCCTTCTGATCCTCGACGCCCCGCAGAACCTTGATGTTCATCGCGCCGAGCGACCGCATCGTCGACTCGGCCTGGGCGGCATTCGCGAGCGCCACGAGCGAGTTCGTTGCGAGATTGCTCGAGCGCGTGATCATGTGCGTGATCAGATCGCGCACGGTCACGCGCGTGCCGACGAGCTTGTACATCGCGCTGTCGGAATCGTCGTTTTCGTTGAGGGCGTATGGCGACCCGTCGACGATCGAGCCGAACTGATTCACGAGCAGCAGCGGATAGTCCAGCGAAAGGCCGCCGGTATCCACTCGGCGGAAAAGCTGGATCATGATCGGCACTTTCATCGTGCTCGCCGCATGAAAGCTCGCGTCGGAATTCAGATACAGCGAGTCGTCGGTGCCGAGCTTGTGATATGCGACACCAACCTCGGCACCAGGAAGCTCAGCGACTCGCGCCTGGATCCGCGCCGCGAGCGAATCCGCGGGGTTGGCAGGTATCGTCACAGCGAGCGCGAGCATTGCAATGAAAGTGATCATGTCGCGAATATGCCCGCGGTGTAGCGCCGGCGCCAGCCAGTTGCTTTCCTCACCGTTGTTCGTGATACCAATGCCGGCTCTACCGAGCGCCGGTGCCATCCTGCGCACCCCAAACCATGCCGGACAATCCGCTGATGGCCGCCATCTCGACATCGCCGCAGGAGCTGCAACAGGCGCGGCAGCGGCTGCGCTTCAGCGATTTCAAGTTTCATCGCACACCGGGCGGTCGCTGCACGGCAGAGGTCGAGCTCGAGTGGATCGAGGGGATAAAGGTGCGCGGATCCGCTTCTGGCCAATCGAGCCCCACGGTAGATTTGCGCGTGGCGGCTGAGGCGGCCCTCCGCGCGATCGAGCGCTTCTCCGACAACGTGCTCCAGTTCGATCTCGCGGGCGTGAAGTCCATCCGCGCGTTCGACGCCAACGTGGTCATCGTTTCCATCACCAATCGCGCGGATGGCCCGCTCAAGTTGCTGGGCTCGTGCCTCGTCGAGGACGATCAGGTGCGCGGCGCCGTGATCGCGGTGCTCGGCGCCACGAACCGCGTGCTCGGAAATTTCATCGCGATGCGCTGAGGGCAACGCCCCTCGCATCCACACGGAGCGACAATGATCGGATCCGTACCAGAGCAGACGCCCGGCCGAGCCGCGCGAGGATGTCGGTGAAAGCGCGAGTTGCGGTCGTGACGCTGGCGGTACTGGTCTCCGCGTGTCACGGCTCCAAGCCCAGGCAGGCGCCCGCGCCCGTAGCGACGACACTACCAACAACCGACAGCTCGACCTCGACCGCACTCGCCAACATTCCGCTCGACACGACGACGCCCGAGGTCGTCCACGTCGCGCAGCGCGACCTGACGCACGAGGCCGTGAAGATCTTCGGCGATTCCATCGCGGTCGCCCCGGCCGCAGCCGCCGAGCCGACATGGGACATCGATGTGCGGTCGTTCGAGACGCACGATCGCGTCGTGTATTTCGTGGCACGCTTTACTGGCCCCTCGAGCGATCGCTTCGCCGAGGAGCTCGCGCGCGGAGGTCGCTACGAGCCGATCATCCGCCGCAAGCTGCACGCGGCGGGGATGCCCGAGGACATGACGTATCTGGCGCTCATCGAGAGCGGCTACAATCCGCATGCGTATTCGAGCGCCGCCGCCGTGGGTCTCTGGCAGTTCATGGCGAGCACTGGCCCGCGGCACCGGCCTGCGCGTGGACTGGTGGATCGACGAGCGTCGCGATCCCGTTCGCTCCACGGATGGCGCGATCAAGTTCCTTGGTTGGCTCAAGGAGCAGTTCGGGTCGTACTACCTTGCGGCTGCCGCATACAACGGTGGGGCGGGTCGCGTATCGCGCGGACTCAAGCGCTACGCGGACGAGGTCGAGGGTGAGAGCGGCGACAGCGCCTTCTTCTCGATGGCTGCGGCAGGGAACTATCTGCGCGCCGAAACGCGCGACTACGTTCCGAAGCTCATCGCCGCGGCGCTCGTGGCGAAGGAGCCTAGCAAGTACGGTCTCAAGGTGAACTATCTCCCCGAGTACTCGTACGATTCCGTTCAGGTTGGCGGCGCGACGCCGCTCGCGGCGATCGCGAAGGCCGCGGATGCGTCGCTCGCCGAGATTCAGGATCTGAATCCGGAAGTATTGCGAGGAATCACTCCGCCCGATCAGCGATTCACGGCGCGAGTTCCGAAGGGACACGCGGAGGGATTCGACAGCGCGTTCGCGCAGCTCGCGTCAGCCGACCGATCGGCGTTCACGAAATCGTCCGTGAAGAAGGGCGAGACAATGAGCTCGATCGCGCAGCGCGCTGGAGTATCGGTGCGGTCGCTCACCTGGTACAACCGTGCCCTCAAGCCGACGAAGCGCGGACGCCTTCCGCTCGGAGAGTCGGTGCTGCTTCCGTCATCCGCCGTGGTTGCCGGCGCCCTCGACATTCCCGATCCGAGCGTGGAGAAGTGGGGCTCGTCGAAACGCGGATCGACCACCACGCACGTCGTCGTGAAGGGCGAGTCACTGGGAAGAATCGCGGTGCGCTACGGCACGACCGTGACTGGGCTGATGCGCCTGAACGGCATGAGCGGCAGCCGGCTGATTCCGGGTCAGGTACTCATCGTGAAAACGGGCACGCGCACCAAACACAGAAAGAGCAAGACCGCGAACTAGCGTCGTGAGTGCTCTCGGGGCTCCCTCCGTTTTCGTCCGTTCAATCCGTTCGCTCCGTTTCTCACCCTGTTAGCGCCAGCCCGAGCGGCAGTTGCTCAGGTTGTCCGGGATCGAGCGCGGCAAGCTCCAACAGTTTGAGGAGCGAATTGAACGGAACGAACGGACTGAACGGACACCGCGGACCAGTGTCAGCGGACAGCCCGTTGCAGAAACAGAGGGCTCGCCGGCAATGTGCCGGCGAGCCCTCTGTGCTCGTGCGAGCTTCGAACAGGTCAGTCGACCGTACCCTTTCCGGTATAGCCGCGCGTGACTGCCATCTCGTAGCCGTTGCGCGGATCGAGTCCGAGAGCGCGCAGGCTCTCGACTGCCACCGGGCCGCGGTTGTACACGAGCAACGCGAGCTTCACGTCGCCATGGTACTCGCTGATCAGCCCGCGGAGGTATCGGAATCCGATCTGGAGATTCGTCTTGCGATCGTACAGCTGTTCGTGCGTGATCCCAGGGACGAAGTCCTTGGCGGTGGACGGCATCACCTGCGTAAGGCCAAGCGCGCCGACGTGGCTCGTGGCGTGGTCGTGAAACTCGCTCTCCACGCGAACGAGGCGGAAGCCCAGATCCGGCTCGATACCCTCCGCGAGCGCGACGTCATAGATCGTTCCAGCCAGGTCAGCGCTCACCTTATAGGTGGCCGAGTACTGGATGACGGCGTTGGCGCGATCGAGCTGCGCCTGTGCGAGGATTAGCTGGCCCTTGGTGGCATCGAGCTCGGCGTGCATGCGGCGCGCGTCCGCTATCCCAAAGGGGAAGGCGGCGGGTGCCTTAACCGAGGCCTCGGCGACCGCCGGATGCTCGCGTGGCAGCAGCGCCACGATAGCGAGCAGGGCTACGACGATCAAACTTTTCCGGATCCTATCGATGCGCCGGAGGCGCTCTCCCCGATAGGCATAATTTGACTTGGTATAGCTCATTCAGACTCCGTCTGCAGGGGGAACCAGACGTGCGATCGGGGGGAAGATTAGAGCCCCGAACCAACCTTCCTTAAGGCAACGGTCATGCCCCGGTGGACCTTTTCCACACTCCGGACTTCCCACCCGCTTTCTCTTGTAACCTTATGTCACATATGATCATATCTTTGTCGATTGCCTTCGCCATGTCGTAAATGGTTACCAGGCTTAGAGCTACGGCAGAGATCGCTTCCATTTCGACGCCGGTCTGGGCAATTGTACGCGCCGTAGCCTCGCAATGAACGCCGGGAAGCTCCGAGTCCAGGGTGAGGACGACCTGGATATCACTCAGCGGCACGGTGTGGCAGAGGGGGATCAATTCCGCCGTTTTCTTGGCCGCCATGATTCCGGCGAGCCGGGCTACTGACAATACGTCTCCTTTCGCGATCGAGTTCCCGCGAATTGCCTCGAATGTTTCGGGCTTCATTCGGATGTTACCGGTTGCGCGCGCGAATCTGGCCGTAACTGCCTTTTCGGAGACGTCTACCATCTTGGCCTGACCGCCGGAATCTGCATGAGTGAGCTTTCCCATACTAGAGCTCGCTCATGGCACGAATCATTGCACTCGCAATCAATTGCGGGTTTACGTTGCCGCTTGCGCGCAACTTTGCGCCCTCGACGAGGTCGATCGCCCGGCTGGCCGCTTCGCCGGCGTGCGTATTCCCTGATACCGAGGCCTCCCGGACTCGCCCGTGGAGGGCGACCGTGAGTGCATCGAGCAGTTCCGAGAAACCGCCGCGGGCTCCAGCGGAGGACAGGGCCAACGCGGCGCGAATTCGGTCCGCGCGCGAGCCGCTCGCCGCGGCGAGAATGGCTCTGGCCACCTTCATTGCATCGCCGCTTGCGGTGACGGCGAGCAGCGTTCCCGGAGCGCCGGCCGCGAGTGCGATGCGTTCGTCTTCCGACGCAGGCAGATCCAGCTTGGCGAGCGCCTTCTCGACGTGCGGATCGTGCAGAAAGGCGGCGATCGCGGAATTCGGGAGCGGCGCGACCCGCACCGAAACTACCCGCGAACGAATCGTCGGGAGAAGCGAGCCCGGCTCGCTCGATGTGAGAATGATCGTCGTATCGGTGGGCGGCTCCTCGAGGAGCTTGAGGAATGCATTCGCGGCCTGATCCGCGCCCTCCTGCGGCACCATGCGCTCGGCGTCGCCCACGATGATGACCTTCCGATTCGCGACGCTCGGACTGTACGCCGCGAACTGCACGAGCGCGCGCACGGTCGCCACGAATATCGCGTCGCTCCCGCTGGGCGGCGCGTAGAGTCCGAAGTCGGCGACGCGTGTGCGCACGGCTTCGGCCTGGTCCTCCAGAATTTCCTGCGCGGCGGGATCGGCGTTCGCCTGTCGCGGACGCGGGAAAAACCAGCGTAGATCGGGGTGGACGAGCTCCATCGAGTAACGACAGTTCTTGCACTTGCCGCACGGGCGTTCGCCCTCGCCCGTGCAGAGCAGGAGCTGCCCGAGCCAGAGCGCGAGGCGCTGCTTGCCGATGCCGCGGCGTCCCTCGACGAGGAGGCTGGCCGGGAGCGCGGAGCGTAGCGCGCTGTCCGCCAACCTGCGACGCAGCGCGTCATGACCGTACAGCGGGACGATGGGCACGCGGGGAATATCGGACGCGCGCGCGCCGCCCGCTAGCGAAGCGCGCTTGGCACTCTGTTATCTCGAGGCCGCTCCGACTCCTACGAGAATTAGCACTTGCCAATGCAGGCGCTCCGGAGCGAGCGGCACCAGAAGTGCCAGCATAGATTTCGAATCATCGCGCGCCGACTTCGGCGACGCGCATCAAACCGGCAGAGGATGATCATGACGCTACCACTCGAGCGGATGAAGGTCGCCTTTCTGTGCGCCGATGGCGTGGAGCAGATCGAGCTCGAGGCGCCGCTCAACGCAGTTCGCCTGGCGGGAGCGAAGGCGAGCATCGCCTCGATCGAGAGGGGTTCCGTTGCATCCGTGGAAGGTGAGGACGAAGCCGACGCGTTCGTCGTCGATTCGCTCGTACGCGACATTGAGGAGCGTCAGTTCGCGGCGCTCGTGGTGCCAGGAGGCGAGCGGAGTCTGGGATTGCTCTGCGGGGATGAGAGCGCCCGGAACCTCGTCTTCGCGTTCATCGAGATGGACAAGACCGTAGCCGCGATCGGTTCAGCCTGCTCGCTTCTCATCGCCGCGAATGTCGTTCGGGGACGCACGCTTGCGGTTCCTCCCGAGCTTCGCAAGTCGCTCGAGGCCGCGGGCGGAATCTATTCAGAGCAGTCGGTGCAGCGCGATCAGCGCCTGATCACGTGCCGGTCGGCCGCGGATCTACCCGCTTTTTGCGGCGTGCTCATTGAGCAGCTCGCCCAGCTCTCGAGCAACGCGCGCGTCGATGAAGCGTCCGAGGAGTCGTTCCCGGCGAGCGATGCCCCGGCGTGGGGGCCGTCATTGATCGGAGCACGCCGGGGGAAGAAGGAAGGCCGCGCGACAGGAGATTGAGGGTCGGGAGTCGCGACTCCGGCGGGTGACGGGTACATTGGTTGCATTGCGGTGTACAGTCGAATGTCGCACCACTCCACCCAAGGCAAGAGAGTACGATATATGAAAGCTCAGCTCACGAAGCTCGCAACCCTGGTCGCCATGCTCGCAATGGTTGCAGCCTGCAGCCACACAGCGCGGCCGGGGCGCGACGACAATGGGCCGCAAGCGCAAACGCGCGTCCGCGTCGAGAACCAGGCCTTTCTCGACATGAACGTATACATCCTCAACGACGCCGGCGGACGTCAGCGGCTTGGCACCGTCACCGGCAATTCCACTCAGGAATTCGTGATTCCCGCGTACATTGTGGGCCCGGCGAATTCGGTTCGCTTTCTGTGCGAACCGATCGGATCGAATCGCGCGCCGGTCAGCAACTCGCTCTCGGTGCAGCCCGGGCAAACGGTGACGCTCACGATCCCGCCAAACGGCTGAGCGCATCCACATGCGCGATGCACGAAACGGCCACCCTATTCGGTGGCCGTTTCCATGACATCACATCGCGAATGACGATCGGGTCTCCGGCACGCTTGCCGCGCATTCACCGGGCCGGTAGCATCCGGTGATGTCCACTTCTCGATCTCCCGGCGCCCGACTCCGCGCGCAATGGGAGCGACTACGGCCACTTCCCGGCGGGCGCGCGCTCTTCAGCCGGATGATCGGCTTCATGATTCCGTACTCCGGGACCATTGCCCCGCGAGTGGTCGAGCTGCGACCGGGGTATGCGAAGGTGCAGATGCGCGATCGCCGCGCTGTGCGCAATCATTTGCATTCCGTGCACGCGATCGCGCTGATGAATCTTGGCGAACTCACCACTGGTCTTGCCATGTCGCTCGCGATGCCGGACGGGGCGCGTGGTATCGTGACGGGACTGTCCATGGAATATCTCAAGAAGGCGCGTGGCCTTCTCACCGCCGAGTGCACGGCGCCCGCGTTCGACGCGACCGTGAGCGCGCAGCACGATTTTCGTGCGAACATCGTGGATGACAAAGGGGATGTCGTCGCGCGCGCGACCGCGCACTGGCTCGTCGGGCCGATTCCCCCGAAGTGACCTCGATCGCGACGGCGTTTTCCCGGCAGGTTGGCATCGAGATTCCGCTCATCTGCGGCGCGATGTATCCGTGCAGCAATCCCGAGCTCGTCGCTGCCGCGTCGGAGGCGGGCGCGATCGGCGTGGTTCAGCCGATCTCACTCACCTACGTACACGGCCACGAGTATCGCGAGGGGCTCCGGCTCATCCGGTCGCTCACCGCGAAACCCATTGGGCTCAACGCGCTCATCGAGCAGTCGTCGCGCATTTATCGCGAGCGGATGGAGAAATGGATCGAGATCGCGCTCGAGGAGGGCGTGCGATTCTTCGTCACTTCGCTCGGCAACCCGAAATGGGTCGTGCGCCGCGTCGAGAGCGTTGGCGGCGTCGTCTACCACGACGTGACGGAGAGAAAGTGGGCACAGAAAGCCGTGGATGGGGGCGTGCATGGTCTCATCGGCGTGAATTCGCGCGCGGGCGGGCACGCGGGCCCAAGGAGTCCCGAGGCGCTCCTCGATGAGGTGCGCGACTTCGGCCTTCCGGTGATCTGCGCCGGAGGAATCGGAGGAGGCGCCTCGTTCGCCGCGGCGCTGCGAATGGGTTACGCCGGAGCGCAGCTCGGCACGCGATTCATCGCCACCACGGAGTGCATCGCGAGCGACGCCTACAAGCGGGCAATCCTGAACGCGAACGAATCGGACATCGTGCTCACGGAGCGCATCACCGGCGTTCCGGTTGCGGTCATTCGCACGCCGTTCATCGAGCGCATGGGCACGAGCATTGGCCCGTTTGCCCGCCGCCTCTTTCGCGGCCGCAAGACGAAGCACTGGATGCGCAGCTTCTACGCACTGCGCTCGCTGCGCCAGCTCAAGAAGGCGTCACTCGATGAGAAGGCGGACTACTGGCAGGCGGGCAAGAGCGTCGCGGAAATCACATTGATCAAACCGGTTGCGGAGATCGTTCGCGAGTTCGCGGCGGCGGCGAGGGCGGCAAGCTCGACGTCCGCCGCGGCCAGCGGCTAACCGCCGGCGCGGCAACAGCCGCGTGCGGGCCTAGCGCGGCAACAGGCGCGTTCTCGCATTGATGGCCAGCGCGACCGCCTCCTCCGCCGTCGCGCCCACCGCGCCGATGTGTCCCATTTTTCGCCCGGGACGCGGCGATTTCCCATACAGATGAAGGCGCACGCCAGGGAGCGCGAGCGCCTGCTCCCAGCGCGGAGTTGCACCATCGAGCAGCCACAGGTCTCCGAAGAGATTTGCGATCGCCGCGGGCCGCATGCTCCCGGTGTCACCCAAGGGAAGGTCGCACACGGCGCGGATGCCCTGCTCGAACTGGCTCGTGAGCGAGGCGAGCTCGGTGTGATGGAAGCTGTTGTGGGGGCGCGGCGCGAGCTCGTTCACCACGAGCTCTCCCTCCCGGAGCAGGAACATCTCGACCGCGAGGAGCCCCACCACATCCATCTGCTCGGCGATGCCTCGCGCGATGCGCACGCCCTCATTCGCGACGGCTTCGGGAATTGGCGCCGGAATCACCGACCAGTCGAGCACTCCGTTCAGATGATGATTCAGTGCCGGTGGAAAGGTCGTGCACGCACCGTCGGGCCGACGCGCGACCATCACCGAGATCTCGCCCTCGAGGTTCAGCGCCTTCTCCACGACGCAGGTAGATGAGCCGAGCGCGCTCCAGAGCGCGGCGGCGTCGTCGCGCGGGCTTGCGCGCGCCTGTCCGCGTCCGTCGTAGCCGCCGAACGCCGACTTCACGAACGCGTGCGCTCCGGCGCTCTCGATGGCGCTCCCGAGCTCCGTGGCGTTGTTCGCGACCCAGTAGGGGCCCACCGGGAATCCGTGCTCGTCGAGCCACCGCTTCTGCCGCGCGCGATCCTGGATGATGTGCAGCACATGCCCGCCGGGGCGCACGGGGACGATCGCGCTTGCCGCGGCCATGGCCTTCGCGCCGATCTTCTCGATCTCGATCGTGATGACGTCGCACGCCCGCGCGAGCTCCGTGGCCGCGGCCACATCATCGAAACGCGCGGCGATCACGCGATCGGCCACGGCTCCGGCGGAGCAAGCGGGATCGGGGTCGAGGATGATGACATGGTAGCCGAGCACGCGGGCGGCGAGCGTCATCATCCGTCCGAGCTGCCCTCCACCGAGAATGCCGATCGTGGCGCCGGGCAGTACCGGTGTCACCGCGAGCGCTCCTCCTCCATCACCTCGGCCGTGCGCGAGGCGCGCCACGCCCGCAGCCGCTCGCGTAGTTCAGGGCGCTTCGCTGCGCAGATCGCGGCGGCGAGGAGGGCAGCGTTTGCGGCACCCGGCTTTCCGATCGCCAGCGTGCCCACGGGAACGCCGCGTGGCATTTGCACGATGGAGAGCAGCGAGTCGATACCATTGAGCATCGTCGCCGGGATGGGAACGCCGAGCACCGGGAGAATCGTGTGCGCGGCGACCATTCCGGGGAGGTGCGCGGCGCCACCCGCCGCCGCAATCACGACCTCGAGGCCGCGCGACTCCGCGGTGGTCGCGTATTCGGCCATCCAGACTGGCGTGCGGTGCGCCGAAACCGTGCGAACCTCGTGCGGAATCTGCAGCTCCTTGAGAATCTCGACCGCTGGCGCGAGAAATTCGAGATCGCTCTTGCTGCCCATAATGACGCCTACCCACGGGAGCGGACCGATCGCCTCGCTCCGCCGCCTCATTGGCATGGGCGCCGGATCACTTGTCCGATTGCCAGGAGTAGGACCGCCCCGCGAGGCGGATATCGTCGTTGGGCACGACGTGCCACGCGCCGTTGTATCGGCGAACCGTAATTCGCTCCACACCATTGTCGCTGGTACCGGGCGGCGTTGGCGTCATGCGATACACGACGTGGGTGATGTACTCCGTCTCGGGAATCTCGCCGAGGATGGTGCGGCTCGTGGTCCTCGCGTTCGCCTTCTCCGCGTCGCCGCCGGCGAGCCAGCTTGCGAACAGCGCTTCGGGCGTTAGTTGCTCGAGCTGCTGGATCGACTTGGTACCCGCGAACCCCTTGAGGAAGGTGTCGCTGTAGTGCGACTCCTGGGATTCGAAGTATTTCTGGACGCACTTCGGCAGGCCGTACTGCTTCTCGTGCTTCTTCTTGTTGTCGCGCTCGATCTTGTCCGCGTCCGCGTATACGAGCTGCTGGTCGCGCCACTGGGCGAGGAAGGCCGAGTCGGAGAGCTGGGCGACGCGCTTCCACTGCTTGTGCGACATCGCGTCGAAGGCCGCGTTCACGGCGGCGCGCGGAGAGGAGAACGCGGGATCTTGCGCCGCAGGCGCGACCGGCTGCACGGTGGCCTGCGCGCGCGCGGGCGAACTCGCTGCGAGCAGAGCCACGGCGGCGAACAACATCACCATCGGCCAGTGACGGCGCAGGCGTAGATCGCGCGAGCCACACTCGGCGTCTGCGCTCTGCTGCGACTGGTACAACTGTGGGAAAGACATACCTGTCCTAAAGGTATAGCCGGCGCAGCCGCTCCGCGAATGGCAACCGCAAGCCGTCAGGGAGCGGCGCCAAAGGCCACCCGGTGCCGCTCCCGGCCCAAGGCAGCGACCACGGCAGCGAGGACGATCACCGTGAGAGCCGTGATCGCCATGGCCTTCGCGTACGACATGTGGCCGGCGAGCGTTGCCTCGATGTATACGACCGATCCGGCGATCAGCACACCGCATTGGTATGCGAAGCCGGGAATGAAGCCGCGCACTGAGTCGGGAGCGAGCTCGGTGATGTGCACCGGTATCACCCCCCAAGCGCCCTGCACCATGAACTGCATGAGAAACGCGCCAGCCACGAGCAGTGCGAGGCTCGGAGCGAATGCCCACAGCGGAATCATCAGCACCGCGAGAGACAGCGCGAGCACGATCGATTTTCGCCGGCCGATCCGGTCGGACAGGTAGCCGAAGGCGATGCCACCGACGATCGCGCCCACTGCCGCGAACGCGTTGAGTGCCGAGCGCATGCGCGGTGTCATCCCCCAGTCGCGCTGAAGGAATGTCGGATACATGTCCTGCGTGCCGTGCGACACGCAATTCATCAGGGCCATGAGCAGCGTGAGATACAGGAACAGACGCCACTGCGACAGAATCGCCCGGAAGAGCGATTTGAAATCGTGATGTCTCGTGCGCTTCCACACCTCGGATTCCTTCACGCGCATGCGCACGAAGATCGCGAGAAGCGCGGGCAGGCCACCGATGAAGAAAAGCGGCCGCCATCCGTAATGCGGAAAGATCAGAAAGTAGGCGACGGACGCGAGGAGATTTCCCGTTGCATAACCCTCCTGCAACAGCCCGGAGAGAACGCCGCGAAATTTCACCGGGCTCTTCTCCATCACGAGCGAGGCGCCCACGCCCCATTCGCCTCCCATGCCGATGCCGAAGAGCGCGCGCAGCCAGAAGAACATCGTGTACGATGTCGCCATCCCCGATGCGACCTCGAGGACGGAGTAGAAAACGAGATTGATCATGAGTGGGCCGCGTCGGCCATACCGATCGGCGAGCATTCCGAAGAGAAATGCGCCCACCGGCCTGAAGGCCAGCGTGACTGCAATGGTTTTGGCCATATCGGCATCGGAAACGTGAAAATCCTTTCCGATGGCGGTCAGTGTGACGACGACGATGAAAAAATCGAATGCATCGAGCGTCCACCCGAGGAAGCCCGCAGTGACCGCAGCGCGATGATCGCTCCGGCCTTCATTGATCGAGCTGGAACTAGCCGATGCAGATGAAAAAATAACAATTTGGATTCGAGTGACGTCTGTTTTCGCGAACGCGTCAAGCTACCACGATCACCCTTCTAACCCATAGTACGGCAGGATCGCTAGGGGCTCGCGCCCCGCGACAAAGGCAAACCTGCCGTACTCCTCGCTCGGGATCCGCGCGCAGGAAGCAATCATTGGGCATCCGGTTGGCCCCCGCGCGCTTGCGTCGCGCGGAACCGATCCCCTCGGACAGAGCTACGCGTTGTACACACGCGACATGGATCGCGCGCTGATCGTCATGCGGATCAATCAGGGGTGGGGAGCGCACAGCTACGTCGATGGGACCGCGATATCTATTCCGCTTCCGGCCACCGATCAGTGGCTGCCGTTGAATGCCGACGGTACGCTGGGCGCACCAGTGACGAGCATTACGCTTCGCAACGTCGAGGCGGCGATTCTCGTGAAGAAGAGCCGGCTCTAGAATTCAGTCGCCGAGAAACTCGCCGACTGGAGCGAGGGTCTCGATGTGGTCGCAGAGGATCTTGAATGTGGCCAGCAGTGGCACGGCGATGAACGCGCCGGCCACACCCCATATCTCCCACCACAGAATCAACCCGATAAGAATCGCGACCGGGTTGAGCGTGAGCCGCTTCCCAAGCAGGAGCGGCGTGAGCACGTACGCCTGCAGCAGATTCACCGCCAGATAGCTCGCGGGTACGGCGACGATGTGCGGGACACTGTCGAAGGTAGAAAGTGCGGCGAGCGTGAGCACTCCCACCATGACCAGTGCGCCCAGGTAGGGAATGAACTCGAGGAAGAGCACGAGCACTCCCCACAGCGGCGGGTTGGGCATGCCAAGCGCCCACATGATGAGTGTGACGACTCCGCCTTCGACGACGTTGATGAGCGCGACGGTGGAGAGGTACATTGAGATCGATGTCTCTGTCTCGCGCGCGATCGCGACCGCTTTCTTCTTGTCGCGAAACTCGGGAAGCATCTTCGTCAGCTTCTGCAGGAAGAGATCACCCGAGGCGAGCAGGAAGTAGAGAAGAACGAGCGTCTCGAGCGTGCCGGCGAGAAAGGAGGCCGACGTCTGGACGAATCGCTCCATGAGCGTTGGGCCGGCCAGCGTCACCTCCTGCACTGGCGGATTAGTCGAGCCGGTGGTTGCGGCGCGCGCCATCTGATCCGCTGTCTTGCTCACCTGCTCCATGGGCCGGCGCAGCTTGCGGATCTTGAAGTTGGCTGCCGCAAAGGATTGCGGCGCCCTCATGACCCATTGCTGCGCGGGCTCCGCCAGGAAGTATCCGCCTACAGCCACGGCGGCGACGATCGACAGCACGACGAACGCGGCTCCGATCGGCTCCGGAATGCGCGCCGCCTTCAGCGTGCGCACGAACGGGCTAAGAAGGAGATTGAGCAGGAGCCCGAAGGTCACCGGAAGAAAGAAGGCGCGCGCGAAGTACAGCGTGTAAAAGAGCGCGATCACGAGCAATAGCGTCGCTGCGATCGATCGAACCGCGGGCTGCGATTCCAGCGCATTCCCGAGAATCTCGAGGTTGGGCGTCTGGATCGCGCCAGGTGGCGAGTCCGAAGTGTCTGGTGGCGACGACCGGGCGTTCAGATCGAGGGCGGGGTTCGTATCGTCTGCGGGCGGGCGTGCTGTCATGGGCGCAAGGTCATGCACGATCTCAGCCAGCGGGCTCGGGCGGGCTAAGGGTACGAGTAGGGCGGGTTGGCGGACTGCGCAGCGATCTTGCTATCTTGTGCCGGACATGCCACGCGACGCGACGACTACCGGTTCCGATCAGAACGCCGCATTGAAGCTGTGGGTCGTGCTGAGCCGCGCGCACGAGGCCGTGGCCAAGCTCGCGAAGCTCGATATCGAGCGAGGCGAGTTGTCACTCACCGAATTCGCGGTGCTCGAGGCCCTCTACCACAAGGGCGACCTTACTGCAGGCGAGGTGAGCGAGCGGGTCCTTCTGCAGAGCGGCAGCCTCACGTACGTGATCGACAAACTCGTGGCGCGCGGTCTCATCAGCAGGCGCGCGTGCGAAACCGATCGGCGCCGCACCTACCTGCACCTGGCCTCCGCGGGGAACTCGATCATGAGACGGATCTGGCCGACGCACGCGGCCGTGATCGAGCTGGCGACGGGCGGCCTAACCGTAGCCGAGAAGCGAACGGTAACGCGGCTGTTGAA
Source organism: uncultured Gemmatimonadaceae bacterium (assembly GCA_963827355.1). Taxonomy (GTDB): domain Bacteria; phylum Gemmatimonadota; class Gemmatimonadetes; order Gemmatimonadales; family Gemmatimonadaceae; genus FEN-1250. Next base: position 66,126 of record CAWHAS010000021.1, on the reverse strand, counting down.
GAAAATGGGGCTCCACGCGCAGACCGCCGGAGGCCGGGAACCAAAGTGACGTGAGAAAGCTTGAATTCAAGAGATCGTTTTTAGCTTGAATTCAAGATATTATTCCTTCACGTCACCGGAGTGTTCCAATGGCCACAACGCAGGCACCAGCCACCAGCAGCACCTGGAAGATCGATCCGAGCCATTCGGTCGTCGAGTTCGCGGTCAAGCATTTGATGATCACCACCGTCAAGGGGAGATTCACGGATGTCGAGGGAGAGATCGTGATCGTCGGCGACACCCCGTCGGCGTCGTCCGTCAGCGCGGTGATCAAGGCCGCGAGCATCGATACGCGCACGGGACAGCGCGATGACCATCTTCGAAGCGCGGATTTTCTTGACGCCGTGACCTATCCGGAGATCACGTTCAAGAGCACGCGCATCACGGGAAAGGATTCGGAGTTCAAGGTCACGGGAAATCTGACCATCCACGGCGTCACCAGGGAAATCACGCTCGACGCCACGGACGAGGGATCGGTGAAGGATCCTTGGGGCTCAGAGCGCGTCGGATTCAGCGCCAAGACCAAGTTCGACCGTCGCGATTTCGGCCTCACCTGGAATCAGGCAATCGAAAGCGGCGGAATTGTGGTAGGTAACGAGGTGAAGGTCTCGATCGAGCTCGAGGCGGTGAAGGCGGCGTAGTTCCTCGCGTAAAAGCCGGATCTCACGCAGAGCAGCAACACGAAGGCCGCCTTGTCGGGCGGCCTTCTCGTATCTAGTGGTTGCCGAGCTTCTCGGCGATGCGCTTGGGCGCGGTGAGCAGATACGCGTCCCGAATCAGATCGCCGATGGTTTTCCAGTTCGGCCGGCGATCGAGCCTGATTCCGAGCCACCCTTTCGGGCCCACGTACGGCGGCGCGAAGTAGCGGTCGGGATCTTCGTGAATGAGCAGGTCCTGGATGAGGTGCGTGGACTTTACCCACACCGCCGGACGCCCGGCTCCGTGGTGGGTGTCATGCGCGGCGTACATCGCGAAGATCTTGTTCTTCACGCGGAACGTGGGCTCACCCCACGCCTCGACCTCGTGTGCCTGGGGGAGCGCGAGACAGACGATGCGGAGGCGGTCGATGGGCCGGGTGGGGGCGGTCTTCCTGGACATACGATTGGGTTAGGGAACGAGCGTGGGATGTTAACACGAATGCCGGGCGTCGTGGTGGCTTTGGGGGGCGCCGGTCGTCTGTTCATCAGTGGCGTTTAATGGGTGCCGCGCAGGCACCCCGCACGGCTACATCCCGAAGTCGAGGTGGTCATGGATCTTCGCTCATTCGTGCGTCGGGCAGCGGCGCTGCTGACAGGGCTGACGGTCATTGCGTGTGGCAACCGCGAGGTGGGGACCGATCCCGGGACTGCCGAGCTCGAGGTCATCGTCAACACCCCGATCGCGAACGCTGGTGCCGTCGCCGTTCATGGCCCCACGAACACATTGTACGTCTCGTCCACCGACACCCTTCGCGGGCTGATGCCCGGACAGTATGTCGCGCACGCCGACAATTCCGCCGCGCCGGACTCGCTCGTGAGCCCCGTACTCACCGGCGTGGTGACCGGCAGCCCGGTGATGGTGGAGCTCGGACGGATGGATTCGGTCACCGCCACCTATGCCATTCGTGGCGGCTCCGGGGCGCTCTGGGTGGGGAAGTGGGGCTCGGTGAATCTCGCCGAGGGATTCACGTCGCCCCAGTTGGCGAGTGCGGGAACCGTTGGCGCAGCGAACACGATCCACGCGACGAGCGCGGATTCCACGATTTCCGGCACGGCGTTCGATACGGCCGGCAACATGTGGGTGACGGACTATCTCAACCAACAGATCATCAAGTTCACGCCCGCGCAGCTGGCGAGCGGCGGTTCGCAGGCGCCGACGGTGAGGATCCAGACGGCGAAAGAGCCGTGGGGCATCGCGTTTGATGGGACGGCAATCTCTGGGTGGGCTTCTACAACGGCAACGACGTTCTCGAGTACGCGGCGAGTGACGTCCAGAGCTGGAGCGGCACGCTCACCGATCCCGCACCAATGTTGACGGTGACGACGCCGAATGGCCCGCTCTCCCTCGCCTTTGACGCCGGAGGAAGTCTGTGGGTTGCCGGCTTCGACGTGCCGATGATCTACAAGGTCTCCTCGAGCGCCATTCGACGCGTCGAGCGCCGGCGGCACGATCGTTCCGACGGACAGCCTCGTTTCCACCTTCCTTGTGCACGGATCCGGACTCGCCTTCGATCGGGCGGGAAACCTCTGGGAGGGCACGGAAGCAGGGTTCATCGTTGGCTACACGTCGTCGCAGCTTGGAGCCGCGACCCACGGCGAACCGAACTTCGCGCAGCAGAGTCCCTCCTACGGCTTCGATGAGCTTGCGTTCGACAACAGTGGAAATCTGTGGGCCGCGACGGAGACGCCGGATGTTGCCATGTTCTCGCCATTGCAGCTCACGAGCGGCGACGTGACCTCACCGGCGCGCACGATCACGGCGGGGTCGGGAGAGCGAACCTTCGGGCTGGGTTTCGACACGCACCAATCCGCGCTGCCGATCGCTCCGGCGTACGGCGTGGTTGCCAGTGTGGGCGCGCCGCGCCGCTCCGCACCGCCGCTGGTGCCGGCTCGTGACGGCAGCCGGCCGGGAACCGTGCAGCGCAGGTAGACTTCGGCCGTCCCCAGCGGCGCCCGCGATGACCGACGACCCAACGATGCCTCTCGCGAACGAGCGAGAGTCGCTCGTACCCAAGCTCTTCACAACACTTCGATCGTACGATCGCACGCAGTTCGCGAGCGACGCGATCGCCGGCGTGATCGTCGGCGTGGTCGCGCTGCCGCTCGCCATTGCGTTTGCGATCGCGAGCGGCGTGACGCCGGATCGCGGACTCTGGACGGCGATCGTCGCCGGATTCATCATCTCCGCGTTCGGCGGCTCGCGCGTGCAGATCGGGGGCCCGACAGGGGCATTCGTCGTCATCGTCTACGCGATCGTGCAGAAGTACGGCGTCGACGGGCTCATGGTTGCGACGCTCATGGCCGGTGTGATTCTCGTCGTGATGGGGCTCGCGGATCTCGGGAGCGCGATCAAGTTCATCCCGCATCCGCTCGTGATCGGATTCACGAGCGCGATCGCCGTGATCATCTTCTCGGGCGAGGTTAAAGACTTCCTCGGCCTGCGCATGGGCGCGGTGCCGGCGCCGTTCCTCGCGAAGTGGGGCGCGTATGCGTCGGCGATCACAACGATCTCGCCCGGCGGCGGTCGCCCTGTCGCTCGCGGCGCTCGTGATCATTCTCGTGTGGCCGCACGTGAGCCGGCGCGTGCCCGGTCCGTTTGTCGCGCTCATCGTCACGACGATCCTCGCGCACGTGCTGCAGCTGCCGGTGGAGACCATCGGTTCTCGCTTCGGAGAGATCGCGGCGTCCGTGCCGCATCCCCATTTCCCTGATCTCACGCTGGAGCAGGTGACGGCGCTGGTTGGTCCGGCGTTCACGATCGCCCTTCTCGCGGCGGTCGAGTCGCTGCTCTCCGCGGTGGTTGCGGATGGGATGATCGGCGGACGGCATCGGTCGAACATGGAGCTCGTCGCCCAGGGGATGGCGAACATTGCATCGCCGCTGTTCGGAGGCATTCCGGCTACCGGAGCGATCGCGAGGACGGCGACGAACGTGAAGAACGGCGGTCGCACACCCGTCGCCGGGATGGTGCACGCGTTCACGCTGCTCGCCATCACCGTGGTCGGCTGGCCGGTGGGCCGCCTACATCCCGATGCCGACGCTGGCGGCGATCCTTGTCGTCGTCGCGTATCACATGAGCGAGTGGCGGTCGTTTCTCTCGGAGCTTCGATCGCCGAAGAGCGATGTCGCCGTGTTGCTGACCACGTTCTTTCTCACCGTGCTCGTGGATCTCACGGTGGCCCTCGAAGTCGGAATGGTGCTAGCGGCGTTCCTGTTCATTCGGCGCATGGCATCCGTGACGAACGTCAGCGTGATCACTCGCGAGGTCCAGCAGGAGCTCGCCGAGGACGACGGCGCGGAGGAGCTTCTTGACCGCCGAACGGTTCCGAAGGGGGTGGAGGTCTATGAGATCAACGGTCCCTTTTTCTTCGGAGCGGCACAGTCGTTCAAGGATGCGGTGTCACACGTCGCGGGTCATCCGCGAGTGCTGATTCTGCGCATGCGCAACGTATCCGCAATGGACTCGAGCGGCATGCACGCGCTCCTCGATGTCATCCATCGTTCGCGAAAGGAGGGAACGGCCGTCATCCTGGCCGGGGTGCACATGCAACCGCTCGTCGCGCTCACTGATTCGGACGCGGTGGCGCAGATCGGCGAGGAGAACCTCGTCGATAACATCGACCTCGCGCTCGCGAGGGCGAAGGAGATTCTTGGCTCTCCCAGTCGAACTCTGGCGAACTGAAGGGTTCAGAATGTGACAGCATGTTCGCCGCGTGGGAATTGACCTTTCGTGGTCCGTTCTGCATCTGAAAGAGGCTGCGGGACAGAGATTATCTTTCGTCGGAGGTGCAATCATGGAAGAGCTGATCAAGATGGTATCGGAGCGTACCGGGATCGCGCCGGACAAGGCTCAGCAGGCGGTCGAGACCGTGTTCAGCTTTCTGAAGGCGAAGCTTCCTCCGTCCATCGGCAGTCATCTCGATGCGCTCGCGACCGGAAATCTCGATGCGATTGCCAGCAGCTTTGGTGGCATGAGCGGGCTTGCCGACATGGCGAAGAGCATCGAGGGCAAGCTCGGATTCGGAAGCCCACAGACTGGAGAACCGCATCCTGATGAAAACCGCGCTTGATGCGCGACACCGCGCGCTCGGCGCGCGGATGATTCCATTCGCCGGCTGGGACATGCCGGTGCAGTATCGGGGACTCGTCGAAGAGCACAATGCGGTGCGCACTGCCGCTGGGCTCTTCGACCTTTCGCACATGGGGGAGATTTTCGTCACCGGGCCCGATGCGGCCGCCGCCCTCGACTATGCGCTCGATCACCGCGCCGGGGAAGCTTGCCGTAGGGCGCGGCCCATTACTCGATGATCTGCGATGCGGACGGCGGTGTGATCGACGATCTCATCGTGTATCGCCTCGGAGATACGCGATACATGGTTGTACCGAACGCGTCCAACGCGGCCACGGTCGCGACCGCGCTGGGCGAGCGGCTGAAAGGGTTCGACGCGACGCTCGACGACGCTTCGATGCGAACGTCGCTCGTGGCGATCCAGGGGCCGCTTGCGGCGGAGATTCTTCAGCCGTTCGTGGACGTGGACCTGGCCACCATCAAGTACTACTCCGGCACCCAGACGCGCGCGTGCGGCGTGCCGGCGGTTCTCGCGCGCACGGGCTACACCGGCGAGGACGGCTTCGAGCTGTTCGTGGCGTGGGACGATGCAGTGCGGGTGTGGGATGTGCTGCTCGATGCCGGAGCGGCGCGGGGGCTCGTGCCGGCGGGGCTCGGTGCGCGCGACACGCTGCGCCTCGAAGCCGGAATGCCGCTGTACGGGCAGGAGTTGAATCGCACGACCACACCGTTCGAGGCGGGGCTGGGCCGCCTGGTAAACTTCGGGAAGACGGGAGACTTCGTGGGGCGCGCGGCGCTCGAAGCGGCGCGAAACAATCCGCGCAAGTCGCTGGTGGGACTCAAGCTATCGGGGCGCGGCATCGCACGGATCGGGTACCCCGTTTATCTTCCCGCCGCAACAGATCCGTGCGGGACCGTGACCAGCGGTACCGCGTCGCCGACGCTCGGATTTGCGATCGCGATGGGCTACGTGCCCATCGATCGCGCCGCCGTGGGTGGCGAGCTCGAGGTGAGCATTCGCGACCAGCGCGCGAGCGCGGAAGTCGTGCCAATGCCGTTCTACCGACGATCGAACTGAGGAGACAGGAAGCGACGTGGAAATTCCCGACAATCTGAAGTATTCGAGCGAGCACGAATGGCTCGCGGCGGGTGGCAAAACGGCCAAGGTCGGCATCACGGGATACGCGGCCGAGCAGATCGGCGACATCGTCTTCGTCGAGCTTCCGAAGGTGGGAAGCACGGTGACGGCGGGAGCGTCGTTCGGCGTGATCGAGGCCGTGAAGTCGGTGAGCGAGCTTTTTGCTCCCGTGTCGGGGAAGGTCGTCGCCATCAACCAGCGTGTCGCGAAGGAGCCGGAGTTGGTGACCGCATCGCCCTACGGCGACGGGTGGCTGATCGAGATCGAGATGAGCGACGCGGGCGAGACGGCTGCGCTCAAGGATGCCGCAGGCTACCGCGACCTCATCGCGGGTCTTCAATAGTCGAGTAGCGTGTCTGCCCCAAATGAATTCGCGGCGCGGCATGTCGGCCCCCGCGGTGAGGATGTCGCCTCGATGCTGGAGGTGTTGGGCTACCAGTCGCTCGACTCCTTCATCGACGCCGTAGTTCCCGACTCGGTTCGCATGCGCAGGCCGCTCGCGCTTCCGCCGGGGCGCGGCGAAAACGCGGTGATCGCGACGATGCGCGAGCTCACCGACCAGAACGAGGTCTTTCGCTCGTACCTGGGCCTCGGCTACAGCAACTGCAATGTCCCAGCGGTGATCAAGCGGAATATTCTCGAGAACCCCGGCTGGTATACCGCGTACACGCCGTACCAGGCAGAGATCGCGCAGGGGCGCCTCGAGGCGCTGCTCAACTTCCAGACGATGGTGTGCGATCTCACGGGCTTCACCGTCGCGAACGCGTCGCTCCTGGACGAGGGAACGGCGGCCGCCGAGGCGATGGCGATGACGTTCGCGATCGTGAAGCAATCGGGAAAGGGCACCCCGGTGTATCTCGTCGATCGGGCGTGCCATCCGCAGACGATCGCTGTGGTCGCGACGCGAGCGGTGGCGCGAGGGATCGAGATTCGGGTGGACGACCCGGCGAACTTCGAGTTTGGGGAGGGCGTGGCCGGGTGCCTCGTTCAGTATCCCGCGACGGATGGCGTCGCGCGCGACTACGCGCCGCTGTGCGCGCGCGCGCACGAGGCGGGCGCGATGGTGACCGTCGCAACGGACCTGCTCGCGCTCGCGCTGCTCGCGCCGCCGGGCGAGTGGGGCGCCGATGTCGCCGTGGGGAACTCGCAGCGTTTTGGCGTGCCGCTCGGCTACGGCGGCCCGCACGCCGCGTTCTACGCGACGAGGGATGAGTACAAGCGATTTCTGCCCGGGCGCATCATCGGTGTCTCGCGCGACGCCGCCGGCAATCCCGCTATGCGCATGGCGCTGCAGACGCGCGAGCAGCACATCCGTCGCGACAAGGCGACGAGCAACGTGTGCACGGCGCAGGTGCTGCTCGCGGTGATGGCGTCGATGTACGCGGTGTACCACGGCCCCGAGGGCGTTCGCGCCATCGCTACGCGGGTGCATCGCCGCACCGTGCAGCTCGCGCGCGGACTGCGCGCGATGGGGTGCCAGCTGGAGTACGAGCACTTCTTCGATACGATCTGCGTCGATCGTCGGGAGCGCGCGTCAGCGGCAGATCCTCGGCGAGGCGGCCTCGCGGCGCATCAACCTGCGCGCGCTCGGACGCGAGCGCATCGTGATCGCGCTCGACGAGACGGTGCGCGAGCGCGATGTCTCGGAGGTCGTCGCGTGCTTCGCGAATCCGCAGCAGACGATTCCGGCACTCGTCAATGAGCGGAGCATCACGGCGCACAGCGTGATTCCCGATGCGCTCGCGCGCAAATCGGAGTTTCTGACGCATCCGGTTTTCTCGCGACATCGGTCCGAGACCGAGATGCTGCGCTACATGCGCGGGCTCGAGGCGAAGGACCTGTCGCTCACCGCCGCCATGATCCCGCTGGGCTCGTGCACGATGAAGCTCAACGCGACGACGGAGATGCTTCCGGTGTCGTGGCCCAAGCTCGCGGGCATCCATCCGTTCGCGCCGCGCGTCGCAAACCACCGGCTACCTCGAGCTCTTTCACCGGCTCGAGGCAGACCTCTGCGAGATCACGGGATTCGCGGCCGTGTCGCTGCAGCCGAACGCCGGATCGCAGGGCGAGTTCGCCGGCTTGCTCACCATCCAGGCGTACCATCGCTCGCGCGGCGACGACCACCGCGACGTGTGCATCATCCCCGCGAGCGCGCACGGGACGAATCCCGCGAGCGCGGTGATGGCGGGAATGCGCGTGGTCGTGATCGCGTCCGACGCGCGCGGCAACATCGACCTCGACGACCTGCGTGCCAAGTCCGAGGAGCACGCCGCGAATCTCGCCGCGCTCATGGTGACGTATCCGTCCACGCACGGAGTGTTCGAGGGGTCGATTCGCGAGATCTGCGACATCGTCCACGAGCACGGCGGGCAGGTGTACATGGATGGCGCGAACATGAACGCCCAGGTCGGCCTGTGCTCTCCGGGAGACCTCGGCGCCGACGTCTGTCATCTGAACCTGCACAAGACTTTCTGCATTCCGCATGGCGGCGGGGGCCCGGGGATGGGCCCGATCGGCGTCGCGGCGCATCTGGCGCCGTTTCTCCCCGACCATCCGCTCGTGCCGCTCGGACACGCGCGCGCGGAGGGAACGGTGTCTGCGGCGCCGTGGGGAAGCGCGAGCATCCTCCCCATCTCGTGGATCTACATCCAGCTGATGGGGGCCGAGGGATTGGCGTATGCAACAAAAATTGCCATCCTGTCGGCGAACTACATCGCCAGGCGGCTGCGCGGCGAGTACGAGCTGCTGTATTCGGGAGCGAACGGGCTGGTCGCGCACGAGTGCATTCTGGATACGCGGCCGTTCAAGCAGAGTGCTGGCGTTGATGTAGAGGACATCGCGAAGCGGCTCATCGACTACGGCTTCCATCCGCCCACCGTGTCGTTTCCGGTGGCGGGGACGCTCATGGTCGAGCCGACGGAGAGCGAGTCGAAGGAGGAGCTCGACCGCTTCGTCGACGCGCTGCTCGCCATCCGGGAGGAGATTCGCGAGATCGAGATTGGCGTGGCCTCGCGCGAAGAAAACGTGCTGCGCCGCGCTCCGCACACGCTGGCGCAGGTCGTGGCGGACGACTGGGATCGGCCGTACTCGCGCGAGAAGGCCGCGTTTCCCGGCGCCGGGACTGCGCGAACGGAAGGTCTGGCCTACCGTTGCGCGCGTCGACAATATGTTCGGCGATCGCAATCTCGTGTGCAGCTGCCCGCCAGTGTCGGCTTACGAATAGCTGACCGTCGCAATGACGTTCGTGCCCCAGCAAGGGGCCGAACGCGCTGGCGCGGAATTCGCAAAGTTCCGTCCATTTTCGATCACGAATGCGCGCGCGCTCCCGATATCTGGTGAGCTGCGTCGGGGAGCTATTCGACCGTCGCCCCGGCAGCTCGCGCGGCCGCACTTCACGAGGAGGGACGGGAATGTCCGTTTGGGGCTGTACACCAAGGATTCTGTCGGCCTCTCACGAATCGCCGTGCTCAGCATGACGCTGCAATCGCTTCGCGAGCGCATGCTGCGGCGCTACGCGTACGACCGAGAGGAGGTGCTCGAGCGAGTGATGAAGCGCATGTCTCGCTCACGCTCGCCGTTCTCCTTTTCCATTCTCTGGACTGACGCCATATACGGCTGGGGCAATCGAGCGGTGGTCCGCGGAGGCGCGCTACCTGTCGGAGGTGGTCCGCGCGGCGGAGAAGACGAAGGGCCCGATTCTCGAATGCGGCTCGGGACTCACCACGCTCCTGATGGGAATGGTTGCCGCGCGCCGGGGGAATCAGGTCCACTCGCTCGAGCACGACGCCGACTGGCACGCTCGCGTTTCTCAGGCGCTCGAGCACTTCGGACTGACGAACGTGGTGACGGTTCACCTTTCCCCGCTGCGCGAGTTCGACTCCTTCGATTGGTACGAATGCACCGCTGGCCGACATGCCGGATGATTTTTCGCTCGTCATCTGCGACGGGCCGCCTGGCGTGACCCGAGGCGGCCGAAGCGGGATGCTTCCCGTCATGCACGACAAACTCGGCAAGTCGTTTTCGATTCTGCTGGACGACGCGAATCGTCCAGCCGAAAATCAACTGGTGCAGGAGTGGACGCGCGAGCTCCACGTCCCGCCACGCCTCAATACGAAAGGACGCGGATTCGCGCAGATCCAGGTTCGCGGCTAGCGTGACCGCCATTTCGAGTCGGCAGGATTCGGCCGTCGCGCGTGCGCTCCGCGACACCGGGAAGGCCCAACTCGGGTTCATCGCGCTCGCGTCGCACGACTGGAACGACCAGTGGCTAGGCAGACAACAGGTGATCAGCCGGATCGCGAAACGTTTTCACGTGGTCTGGTCGGGTCCCGCGCACGAATGGCGTGGAATTCCCGAGCGTCTACGATCGGGGCCGGCCATCGAGCATCCCGTGGCCGGCTTACCAATGTTGCACAGCTATCGTCCGGAGGCGTATCTGCCCCAGCTCTACCGTCTTCCGACGCTCGCGAGATTTCTTCTTCAGAACAGACTGAAACACGCCCGATCGATTCTCGAGGCAAACGGCTGCACGCGGATTCTCCTGAGCATCTGGAATCCAATGTATGCGAACGTGCTCCCGCTCATCGAGCACGACATGAGCATGTACCACATCAACGACGAGTACTCGTACTCGCCGGTGCCTCTGCCCGTCAGCGAGCAGGAGCGCGTGTTGATGGCGGACGTGGATGAGGTGTTCATCCACTCGCCGGCGATCATGGCGCGAAAGGGGAAGTACTGCAGGTCGGCAACGCTCACGCCGAACGGCGTCGACTTCGATGCGTTCGCCAACGCGCGTCCACTCCCCGAGGCGCTGGCGGCGATCAAGGGTCCGCGCATTGGTTATTCGGGATTTCTGAAAATACAGCTCAACTGGGATTTGCTCTTCGACGTCGCACGGCAGAATCCGCAGTGGTCGTTCGTGTTCGCAGGGAAGCCGTTGGATCAGCCGGGACTCGCTGACGCGCTCGCGCGGATCGACGCGCTTCCCAACGTCCATTTGCTTGGCGGCAAGTCTTCCGTCGAGCTGTCGGCGTATCCGCAGCACTTCGATGTCTGCATGCTGCCGTACCGGGTCGATGACTATACCAGGTACATCGATCCGCTCAAGCTCGGCGAGTACATGGCGAGCGGCCGTCCAGCCGTGGGAACGACGATTCTTCCCCTGCAGGAGCTGGGAGGCCTCATCGCCCTGGCTGACACGCCCGAGGAATGGCGTCGCTCGATCGAGACTGCGCTGGAGCCGGCCTCCAACACGGCGGCCGAGCGGGCGAGGCGTCAGAGCTGGGCCCGCACACGCACCTGGGACGCAATCGTCGACACGATTCTGAGCAAGGTGGAGCAGCATCTCGGCCCGATCCTGATCGACGGCGCCGTTAGCGGCTCGAGTACGACAGGCTCAGGGAAAACCACCGGAACGCGCGCTCACGGGCGACAGCACGAGCCTCTCCGATCCGATCTCGTCGAGCTCCAAGGCAACGTAGGCTTCGCCCTTCACGCGCGGATCGTCGCCGACGGTCACGATGCAGGAGCGGCTCTGGTGCTCATGGTAGCCGCCCGCAATGTCGCCGATGTGGTAGCCGATTTCGTACACGCCGGCGGGAAGGTTGAACGCCAGGCTCCAGCTGATCGTCCTCGTCTCGCCAGCGCGCAGCCGCCACGAGTGCCCGCGCATGCGCGCGTACGTGGTATCCACGACGGTCTTCTCGCCGCGATTGATCATGAAGCCGGGCGTGAGCTCGCTGTCGGCCGTGGCGGTGATCGTGTGCGTGAAGGTCACGCGCTCGCCGGGATCGACGAGGATGTCGCGTCCCTGCGAGCTGGTGAAGTCGACCGTGGAGGCACGCGGAGACGCGAGGAGCTGCGGCTGGAAGCGACCTCCGCGCTTGTAGTACTCCCCGACGACCTTCGTCAATTCTCCCTTGGCGGCAATGCTGCCATGATCCATCAGGATCGCCGAGTTACAGAGCGAGAGAACCGCGTCCATGTTGTGCGACACGAAGATCACCGTTGTGCCGCTCTTCAGGAGATCCTGCATCCAGCGGATGCACTTGCCCTGGAAGGTGTAATCGCCAACGGAAAGAACCTCATCGATGATGAGAATCTCCGGCTCGAGGTGCGCGGCAATCGAGAAGCCGAGGCGCGCGTTCATCCCGGAACTGTACCGCTTGACCGGGGTGTCGATGAAGTCGCCGATCCCCGAAAATTCGACGATCGCATCGAAGCGCCGTTCGATGTCCGCCCGGCGCATGCCGATGATGGCGCCGTTCAGGAAAACATTTTCACGTCCGGTGAGATCTGGGTGAAAGCCCGCGGTGACCTCGATGAGCGCGCCGATGCGCCCGTGGGTCGATGTAGGTGCCGAGGTTGGGACGCAGCAGCTTGGTCAGGATTTTCAGCAGCGTCGACTTGCCGGCGCCATTGTGGCCGATGATGCCGAGCGCGTCACCGCGCTTCACGTCGAACGACACATCGCGGAGCGCCCAGAAGTCTCCCGCTCCGAGCTCGCCGGCCGGCGGCGGCCCGTGAAGAATGCGCCGCGTCAGCGACGGCACCAGGTCGCGCAGACTGTCGTGCCGCTCGCCACGCTGGAATTTCTTCCAGACGGAATCCATCTGAATTGCGAGATCGCTCATCCCATCCTCATACGTACTCTGCGAAGAGATGCTGCAGGCGCCGGAACATCATCCCCGCTCCGATCATTCCGATCACCGCACACACGCTGGAGTAGACGAGCTCCCACGGCTCCCACACGGGGCGCTCGACTCCTTTCACCACCACGCTGATCGGGTAGAGCAGGTTGCGTCCGTCGACGACGGAGAGACGCAGCCCCTCGAGAATGCCCGTGAGTGGGTTCAGCATCGCCAGGTGCGCACCGCGAGGGCCGAGCATTGCGGGCTCGAAGAATATCGGCGTGAAGAAAATGCCGAACATTAGCACCACCTGCACGATGTACTTGACGTCCCGGAAAAACAGATTGGCGCAGCTGAGAAAGAGCGACACGCCGGTGGTGAACAACACCAGCAGCAGCAGAAGCAGCGGCACCCACGCGAAGCTCGGGTGCAGTCGCACGCCGAGGAACGGCAGTAACAGGACGAGCGTAATGAGGCCGATCGAGCTGTCGAAGGCCTGTGCGCCCACGGAGGAGAGCGGAAGCACCTCGCGCGGGAAGTAGATCTTCGTAACGAGATTGGAGTTGCCAACGAGGCTCGCCGTGGCGAAGCCCAGAGCGCCGACGAAGAACGCCCAGCCCAGACCCTTGACCGCAATGTTCGCGATATCGGTCCGGACGAGGGTCTGTCCGGAGATCTGGGCCATCGCGTAGCGAATGATCAGGCCGGACACGACGATGAGACACGGCATGAAGACCGCCCACGCGAACCCCATCGCCGCCTGCTTGTACCGGAGCTTGATGTCGCGCCGCGTGAGTTGTTCCAGCAGTTCGCGGTGCTCCCAGATCTCGATCGTAGCGCCTTTCAGGTCTGCGTACATGCCAACGTCGTGAGAGTACACCGCCCGCACCTTCCCTCGCCATGGGAAGCCCGGACAGGCGGCGTGCCATGCTCGCCCCGAACTTGAGGGGGTGGATTTGAGCTGGGAATGTCGATTGCGCGTCCCTTGGCCAGCCCCCTACGGAGACGACCGGGAGGCGGCCGCAGTCTCAGAAGTGCATGAGACGCCCGAAAGATACCTATTCAACGTTCGTGCCGAGCCCCGCAGCGGTGAGTTCGCGGCGCGCGGGCCCCTCCAAGGCGAGGTGAGCCAGAAGTGCCGCGGGTTTGGACTTTTTTTCCGGCTTGCGGCACCCATCTGGCAGGGCTAGACTCCGACGCCCCGGACGGCAGTCGCCGTCGATTGCGTAACGAGCCTCGTTTCCTCGCCCAATGCCTTTTGACGTGAACAACCTGCTCGATCGTGTTCGCAAGATTCGCGACGACATGGCCTTGCCCCCGGTGGCCAAGGACGCAGCCCGCCGCGACCGCGCGCGGATCCCCCTCGCCGATGCCGGAATCCCGGCGACCGTCGGCGCGGCGTTCGATTGGTTGGGCGTCGCCCAGGATCGATCGGCGTCGAGCGACGGCGGATTCGCGCGTCATTTCAGTCTGCTTACCGGATGGGGTGCGTCGTACCCCGAGACGAGCGGCTACATTGTTCCCACGCTTCTTCACGGAATCCCGGGGCGACCGAACGATCAGCTCGTCGAGCGGGCGCGAAAGGCGCTCGACTGGTTGGTCTCGATTCAACTCCCGTCAGGGGGATTTCAGGGAGGCGTGATCGGACAGACGCCTGTGGTGCCCGTGACCTTCAATACCGGGCAGATCCTGATCGGACTGGCGAGCGGCGTCGCCGCGTTCGGCGAGGCGTATCGGCCCGCAATGAAGGCGGCGGCGAGCTGGCTCGTTTCCACGCAGGACGCGGACGGCGCATGGCGCAAGAACCCGACGCCGTTCGCCGATCGGGGGGAGAAGGCGTACGAGACGCACGTGGCGTGGGGGCTTCTGGAGGCTGCGCGCCTCGAGCCTGCCGCGGGATATGCCGAGAGCGCGCTGCGGAACATTCGATGGGCGCTCACGAAGCAGCACGAGAATGGCTGGTTCGAGGACTGTTGCCTCACCGATCCCGCTCGGCCGTTGGCCCACACGGTTGGCTACGTGCTTCGCGGGATAATCGAGGGATATCGTTACTCCGGCGATTCGGATTTGCTGAGCGCGGCGGTCCTGACTGCGGATGGCGTACTTCATGCCCTGGACTCGCAGGGATTTCTGCCCGGTCGTTTCAATCGGGATTGGAGCGGCGCCGTCAATTGGGCGTGTCTGACGGGCTCGGTGCAGATCGCGCACTGCTGGCTGCTGCTGTTCCAGATCACGGGCGACGAGCGCTATCGTGACGCAGCCTATCTCGCGAACGCGTACGTTCGGGCGCGTGTGCAGGTTGCCGGTCGACCCGAAGTGCGCGGGGGTGTGAAGGGTTCATTCCCGTTGGACGGGGAATATGGCCGCTTCGAGTATCTCGACTGGGCATGCAAGTTCTTCATCGATGCGAATCTGTTGGAAGCCGAAGTGCGGGAGAGCGCTGGTGAACGCGATCTCGCAGACGCAATGAAATCTGTGCCGGTGTGATTTTCACGAATGATCGAGAAACTGCTTCGCTCCATCCGGACGCGCGGTGTGATCGGGACGATGCGCGAGGCCGCGCTGATGGCCATCGCGCCGTTTCGTCATCCCCATTTTGTGCAGCACCTGCTCGTGCCCTGGGAGATGCTGCGTCATCCCCGGCACATCGCGAGCTGGGCGCACGATCGTGTCTCCTCCGCGGGGCCAGCCGCGCAGGGACTTCCGTGGATTGCGTGGCCCTGCATTGACTTCATGAGCGACGTCGTCGAGCCGTCGCACAGGATTTTCGAGTGGGGCGGTGGCGGATCCACGCTCTTCTTTCTCAAAAAGGGATGCCGGGTCACGACCGTCGAGAGTAGCGCCGAGTGGGTGCAGGAGCTCGAGCAACAGATTCGCGCGCTCGGTCCGGATGCGCGGCTGCGTTGGGATTTGCGATTCGTCGCGATCGCCGACAACAATGATCCGGCCGTGCCGCAGTACATTGGCCAGGTGGCGGATGGCGCGCCGTGGGATCTGGTGATGGTGGATGGATGGAGCCGGCTGAAGTGTCTGCTCGAGGGAATGCAGTATGTGAAACCCGGCGGCGTGCTCGTGCTCGACAACGCCAACCAGAAGCAGTTCGACAGTGTGCCGGGTGTGATGCGGCAGTGGGAGCGACACAAGTTCCGCGGCCTGGGCGTCGCGCGGAGCTGGGTGACGCAAACCGATGCTTACGTGCGTCCTACGCGCGATGCCGCGACCGTCAGCGCGATCGCAGGAGCGGACGTAGCAGCGGTTTGAGAATGGAATGCTTGATGAACGACGCGAGCGCCCGCGAGGACGACATGATGGCGGGGGCGGGGTCGCGGAGTCGAAAGAGCATGTCCCGCTTCCTGCCGCGCCGCGATCGCCACCAGCCTCCCCACGTGAGTCTCGACTCCGCGATGTAGAATCGCGCCGAGCGATAGTCCGCGGGCGTATCGATGAGCTTCGTCGCGCGAGAATTCTCGCGCGCCGATCGATCATGCGCTCGAGTTCGGGCCGCATTCCCATGCCGTCGAAGTACGCGATCGCGGGAAGATTGACGCCGTTCAGCACGGCCACCTCGTTCTGATAATTCGTGCGGCCCACCGTGGGTTCCATGATGACGAGTCGTCCGGCGGACGACACCTTGTACTCGATCGATCCCAGTCCACGGTAGCCCACGGCATCGTAGATCTTCGCCGTGAGGGTCGCGAGCTCGTCGCGCCACTCCGCCGGTGCGCGCTCCGAGAGCGCGGTGTTGCCGCATTCGGGCGGCCACTGACGGATCTTCCTCCCCGGAAAAAGCGCGAGTGGCTGCGAACGAGCGTTCCAGTAGCCGAGCCCGAAGGCCACGCGATCATCTCCGCCGTCGATCCACTCCTGCACGACGACCTCGGGTTCCCAGCTCGATACGAGGTCGTACGCTTCTGTCAGTTGCGGGGCATCATAGGCCTTGAACGCCTTGCGCGGACTCTTCTTGCGGAACTCGCTGTTCTTCACCGCGGGCTTCAGAATGCACGGATAGGTGACGTCGTGCAGGATCGATGCGAGCTCGGAGCGACCGTTGACGAGCCAGCTGCGCGGCAACGGCCAACCGCGCTCGGTCGCGAGCGAGTGAAAGCGCAGTTTGTCCATCAACAGCAGCACGGTGTCGTGCTCCGGCATTACGATCTCGAAATACTCCCCGAGCGCGGCGCGATTGGCCGAGATCCACAACACGGGTTCGTCCTTCGTGATCAACAGCGGCGCCCTCGCGTGGAGTCGCCTGCCAATCGCAATGAGGTCGTTGACGAGCGCGTCTTCGTTCCAGCCGGAGCTCATGGTAATCTTGGTCGACCACGACGCGCACGACGGGGTCCAGCCGGGGCCCGCGAGTGAAATCGAGGGGATGCTCTCTCGCCGCAATGCGCGAGCTACACCGAGACCATTTGTCTCGAAGCCCACGATTACGGCGGGAGTAGACAGTTTGCGCATGGCCCGAATCTTAAACAGAAAGGATGCGCGCCCCACGACTCCCGACCGATTGAGCACTGAACCCGCGCCACGGGCGCATGCGGCATCGGTGCTTCTCGTCTCCCGATGGTACGGCGGAGCGAACAACGGTGTCGGTGTACTCACCGAGACACTTGCGCAGGCACTTCGCGCCGCGGGCGCGAAGTGCATCGTGGTCGAGCTCCTCCCGGACGGCATCCTTCCTCGTCGCAGGATCGGTCGCTCGGGCGAAACGATTTGGGGCGTGTGTCTGCGCGCGCACGCCGAGAGCAACAGGCTGCGCGCACCGATCGCGCGCGCGCTGCGAAGCTTCCTCTGTCGACGTCTCGTTCGGCGACTGGTTCGCGCGCACGGCGTGAATGTGGCGCACATTCACCACGCGTCGACGCTCTACGGCACGATCGCGTCGGCATTGCGATCGACCTCCACTCCGTGGATGGTCACGTTTCACGGGAGCGATTTGCGCGTCGACATCTCCGAGCCCACCTGCCACGCGGTGATGCTCGATCTCGTGACCGCGGCCGGGGCAGTGTCGGCCGTGTCCAACTCGCTGCGCGATGCGGCGGTTCGCGCGTTTCCCGAGGCGGCGGCGAAAACGACCGTCGTGTACAACAGCGTCGACGTCGCGCTCATTGAAGAGGCCACGCAGGTGGCAGCCAACGGCCTGGACTCGAAGGTCGTCGTGTTCCTCGGCGTGCTGGGAGCGCGAAAGGGCGCCGACGTTCTCCTCGCGGCGTGGGCCGACCTCGTGATGTCCGGGCGGGCACCCGCGCCGTGGACGCTCGTGATTGCGGGCGATGGTCCCGACAGGCCGCAGCTCGAATCGTTTGCGAAGGAGTCGGGAGTATCTGACCGCGTACGATTCGTTGGCGCAGCGAGTCGCGGCGACATCGCGGCGCTTCTCACGAGTGGATCGATCATGATCGTCCCAAGCCGAACGGAACCATTCGGCCTTGTCGCCGCAGAGGGACAGAATGTTGGGCCGCCCGATCGTCGCATCCGATACCGGCGGTCTGCCCGAGGTGATTCAAGACGGTGTGACCGGGATGCTCGTGCCGCCGGAACAGCCCGCGGCGCTCGCCGCGGCAATCGCCACCCTCATCGCCGATCCCACTCGCCGGCGAGCGATGGGGCACGCCGCGCACGAACGCGCGATGCAAAACTATTCGCCCTCGCGCATGGCTCGAGAGTACCTGACGCTCTATTCTGCGATCATTGAAGCGCAGCGATAGGGCTTACACGCGAGCTGCCACGGACTCGACGATTTCGAACGCCCGCTCGGCGAGCGCCTCTCGGCGATGCTCTTCCAGCCACGCGTTCACTGCGTCACTCGTGAGCGACATGTCGAGTTTCCGGATGCGCGCGAGCGCCTCGCGCAGAGCGGCACCGGAGCCGGATGGGCAGAATACTCCGGCGCCCAGCTTGTCGACCAAGGCCGCCGACTCGCCCGGCGAACCGAACACCAGCACCGGCCTGCGTGCCGCCAGATAGTCGAACAATTTTCCCGGCAGATAGCGCTCGAGATCGGGACCGGCAAGCAGAAGCAGCACGTCGCTCTCCTGCATGTTGCGGTTCGCCTCACGCTTGCCAACGTGGTCGATCACGTCGAGCACGGTGGGAAAGGCGAACGCCCGGATCGCCACATCGGCGGTCGGCGAGCGCCGGCCGATGAAGCGGACCTTGATGCGCGGCACCCAATCCGGTTCAGCGGTGAGGAGCTCCTGAAGGCTGTCGAGAAAATCGAGCGGGGGAGTGTGCCCGGCCAGATTTCCCACGTGCGCGATGCGCAGTGTTGCCTCTTCGCCGAGGGTGAGCTGGCGAAGGTCGAGTTCGCGCCGCACGAAATCGTCGGGCTCCCAGCCGTTCGGCACGAGGTGAGCCTTGCTCGCTGCAAGCTCGGGGAACGTGGCCAGCTGATGCCGTAGATGTGACTCCGTCGTGAACAGGACGGCATCCGCCGCGCTCAGGCAGCGACGCTCCCAAGCGCGATCGTTCCCATCCTTGTTCACAAAGTCGAATGGGCACTCCGTCCACTCGTCGCGGTAGTCCAGTACGAGTGGCACGTCGAAGCGACGTGCGACGAGGTAGGCCGCCACGAACATGGAGAACGGCGGCCCCGAGGCGATAACGACATTGGGTGGATCATTCGCCAGAGTGGTACTCGCGTAACGAGCGAATGCGAGCGCGTTTGTGAATCCGCCATCGACAGGCGGAAAGAATCGATAGGACGGTTGACGTGTCGATCGTGGAACGGCTCGAAGCGTCGCCTCCTTTGGTACGCGCGAGAGCAACTCTTCACCGTGCGCGCTCTGCTCACCGCGCGGTTCGCCACAGAAGGCGTCGATGCGCCAGCCCAACCGGCAACCGTACCGCATGAATGAGAGCGGCCAATGTACTCCCGCCGTGCTGTTCGGCGGCAGCGCCCACGCGAACAGCGCGACGTGACGGCCCGGACGCGCGCGCTCCGCCGTTCGCAGCCTTGGCCTCTCCAGGCTCAACCAATCCGCGCCGATGACGGCGGAGTCTATGAGAGTCTGGTAAAACGACATTCACAATGCGTGGTTCAGGGCACTCGCCCGGCGCGCCGCGATGCGGGGCCGGCCACGACCTCCCCATCACGACGCTCGTCGAGCTTCATCCCAATGTACGACTCCGATTTGACGCGCGGGTCGTCGCCCACGGTCACGATGCACGCGCCGTTCTGGTGGTCGTGGTACCGCCCCTCGATGTCGCGAATGTGGTATCCGACCTCGTACACGCCGGCCGGCACATTGAACGAGAGGCTCCAGTCGATACTCGCCACTTCACCTGCTCGGAGATGGAGCGGATGTCCGCGCATGCGAGCGTAGGTCGACTCAATGACGTTCTTCCCTCCTCGGCGCACGAAGAAGCCCGGCGTCAGGTCGCTCTCGATGCTCGAGGTGAGCGTGTGCGTGAACTCCACTCGCTGTCCGGGGTTCACGACGATCTGGGTGCCGAGAGAGGAGGAGAAGTCGATGGTCGCCGCGATCGGCTCGGCGAGTAGCTCTGGCCTCCACTGGCCGCCACTCTTGTAGTACTCGGCCACGACGTTCGTGAGCTCACCGCTCGCGGCGATCGCGCCCTGATTCAATAGAATGGCCGTGTTACACAGTGAGAGTACCGCGTCCATGTTGTGGGACACGAATATCACCGTCGTACCGTTCTCGAGCACATCCTGCATCCAGCGAATGCACTTTCCCTGAAAGGTGAAGTCGCCGACGGAGAGCACCTCATCGATGATGAAGGATCTCCGGCTCGAGATGCGCCGCGATCGAGAAGCCGAGTCGCGCGTTCATGCCCGAGCTGTAGCGCTTCACTGGCGTGTCGATGAACTCGCCGACACCCGAGAAGTCGACGATGGCATCGAAGCGTCGCTGGATGTCCGCCCGCTTCATGCCAATGATCGCGCCGTTGAGGAAAATGTTTTCTCTCCCCGTCAGATCCTGATGGAATCCGGCGGTGACCTCGATGAGCGCCCCGATCCGTCCGTGCGTCACGTAACTCCCGAGCGTGGGACGCAGCAGCTTGGTGAGGATCTTCAACAGCGTCGATTTCCCGGCACCATTGTGGCCGATGATGCCAAGCGCGTCGCCCTTCTTCACCTCGAACGACACGTCGCGCAGCGCCCAGAAGTCACCCTCCCGCAGCTCGCTCGCCGGCGGCGGCCCCCGCACCAGTCGACTCACGGCCAATGGAATGAGGTCTCTGAGACTGTCGTGTCGTTCGCCCCGCCGGAATTTCTTCCAGACGGAATCGACCAGAACGGCGGTATCACTCACGCGAACCTCGAAAGCGCAGTCGTGACGAGGAGGCTGGGAGCCATGTGGCTCAGACGTATTCGGCGAACAAATGCTGCAGTCGCCGGAACATCATCGCCGAGCCCAGTACGGCAACAACCGCGCACACGGCCGAATACACGAGCTCCAGCGGCTCCCACACCGGGCGCTCGACACCCTTCACGACGACGCTGATCGGATGGAGCAGACTGCGTCCCTCAACGACGGTTAAGCGCAAGCCTTCCAGAATCCCGGTGAGAGGATTGAGCATGGCCAACTGTGCGCCGCGAGGCCCGAGCATCGACAGGCTCGAAGAAGATGGGCGTGAAGAAGATGCCGAACATGAGCACTACCTGCACGATGTACTTGACGTCTCTGAAAAACAGATTTGCGCAACTCAGGAAGAGCGACACCCCCGTCGTAAAGAGCAGCAGGAGCAGAAGCAGCAGCGGCACCCAGACGAAACTGGGGTGCAGTCGCACGCCGAGAAACGGCAGGACGATCACGAGCGTGAGCAGCCCGATGGTGGTATCGAACGACTGTGCACCAACGGAAGACAGCGGGAGAACCTCGCGCGGGAAGTAGATCTTCGTGACGAGGTTCGAATTTCCGACGAGGCTCGCAGTCGCGAAGCCGAGCGATCCGACGAAGAATGCCCACCCGACGCCCTTGACGGCGATATTCGCAATGTCGCTCTGCTTCAGCGTCGCTCCGGAGATCTGCGCCATTGCATAGCGCACGATCAACCCCGAGAGGACGATGAGGCAGGGCATGAACACGGCCCACGCGAGTCCCATCGCGGCCTGTTTGTATCGAAGCTTAATGTCGCGCCGCGTCAGCTGTTCCAACAGCTCGCGGTGCTCCCACACTTCGATCGTTGCGTCCTTTATGTCTGCAAACATTCGTTAGGTGGTAAGAGACATCCTTTGGTTTGACCACTGCCAGCGACGAACGGGCAAAGTTAGCTCAATCCGCACTCCGCCCGAGCGCCTTCGAGAGCGCGACGACGTGCGCTCGCGGGATGAACGACTTGATGTATCCCAGAACGGCGGCGGTCGTTGGATTCGACGACCAACTGTCACGGTACCATCGACGCGCGGCGCTCCCGCGTCCCGAGCACCATTGAGCATAGGCCACGTGAAATTGCCGCTCGCTGAGATTCTGATCGGCTGCCGTCGCTTCGGCGGGCGACATGATTGGCCTCAGCCGTTCGAGGTGCGCCTTTCGTACGGCTACGCCATCCATGTGTGTCTGCACCGGTTGGCTCGCCGTCAGGCTCGCAGCGTGTTTGCGGATGACCGTGTGGACCTCGTTGACGAACGCAATCGGCGTGTGCGCGGCCCAGCGAAACCACAGATCAATGTCCTCGGCGCACACGAGCGATTCGTCGAACCAGGTTCGCTCCGCGCTGAGTAGCTCGCGATCGATCACGACCGTGGATGTGTTGATGACGATGTTCGTGAGCAGATACGCGGGAAACGTCGGGCGGCAGAGGAAGACATTTCCGCTCACCAATTGCAGATACCGAGCCGCGACATCGAGAAAGCCAGCCGACGCCAGCGTTCCGGCGGGCGCGAGCGTGCCGGTGTCCTCGTACCGTCGCTGGACATCGGCAAAGACGAAGCGCGAACCTGTGAGGTGTAGCGCGTTGAGCGCGGATTCGAGCCGATGGGGGACCGAGACGTCATCAGCATCGAGGAACGCGATGTAGCGGCCGCGTGCCTCACCGAGCGCCTGGTTGCGAGCACACGACGGCTTGCCGGACGGTGAGTCTCGCGTGAGCAGCCGCACGCGCGCGTCTTCCGCGGCATGACTCCTCGCGATGGCACCGGTATCGTCGGTGGACCCATCGTCAACGACGATGATCTCGATGTCCGCAACGGTCTGCGCACGCAGGGAGCTCAATGCGTCGCCGAGGAAGTTCGCGGCATTGAACGCGGGCACGATGACGGAGACGCGGGGCTGTGCGGCTGTCATGGACGAGTAATTTAGCGGGCCATCTCCACTGGGATTCCCGTGCACGGGGAAAAGGGCAAAGCTCGATGGAGTGTCCCTTTCGTCTATCCTCCATTGAAACAAGCACTTAATCGACCACTCGAGGCCGGACTCGTGGCGCCGACCAGGCGACTAACTTGCAGTCGCCGTGGCGAGAAGTTCCCTCGAGGCTCACAACAGCCGGTGTAGCGTATGAAGCGATCACACTCTCTCCCTGCGCCTTCCATCACTCGTCAGATCGCAGACGCGATCATGCTCGGTGGTGCATTGATGGCGCTCGCGACCGCCGTACCCTCTCGCGCACCGGCGCAGGCGCGCACAGCACGCGCAGCTGTCTCTCAAGGTGAGGACCCCTCACCCGGCATCCAGCCACCGGCATCCATGCAGGAAGTCGCGATCCAGAGCCATGGCTCGCGGATGAACGGAATCGTTTACCTGGCTGCGGGCGCGGGGAACCATCCGCTGGTGATCTTTTTCCACGGATATCCGGGCAACGAGCGGAATCTCGATCTCGCGCAGGCCGTTCGGCGCGCCGGATACCAGGCGCTGTACGTGGACTACCGGGGAATGTGGGGCTCTGGCGGAACGTTCTCCTTCGCCAACGGCCTCGAGGACGCCAACACCATTCTCGCGTGGGTACGCACACCCGAGATAGCGGCAAAGTATCATTTCGATACGCGCCGCATTGCCGTGGTGGGGCACAGCTTCGGCGGATGGCTCGCGCTCATGACGGCCGCGCACCAGCCGCACTCCGTGTGCATCGCGGGACTTGCTGCGTGGAATATCGGGCTTGCCGCGCAGCGGTTTGGGCAGCATCCCGAAGAACGCACTTCCAATCGCGATTACTTTCGTGTGACCACCGCCCCAGGAGGTCCGGTGCACGCGGGCGACCTGCTGAGCGAGATGACCACGCACGCTCGCGA
The DNA here is from genome assembly GCA_963827355.1 of uncultured Gemmatimonadaceae bacterium. Taxonomy (GTDB): domain Bacteria; phylum Gemmatimonadota; class Gemmatimonadetes; order Gemmatimonadales; family Gemmatimonadaceae; genus FEN-1250. Next base: position 42,362 of record CAWHAS010000021.1, on the reverse strand, counting down.
CTACGATTACTTCGCGCAGGCGCCTTCGTTCGGTGATCGCGCCGTGCTCCTCGTTGGTGCGACGCGCGACTCACCCGACGAGGATGTCGCTGTTCATCAGCACATGGGCGCCGCACTCCGCAAAGCGGGCGGCACTCACGTGTCGGTGAAGCAGTTCGAGGACGATCACCCATTCTCCAGTCATCGCCTCGCTCTCGCCGACCTCCTCACGACGTGGCTTCTCGCTCTCGCCGACCTCCTCACGACGTGGCTCGAGACGGATTGCGCGGGCACGCAGTGACGAGGGGCTGCGCTATCCGGTATCTCCGAGGCCTTGAACCGAAGTGAGTTCGAGAGTTGCCCTTTGTTGCCCAAGGAGAAAAAAAGGGCCACTCTCGCGAGTGACCCTTTTTGCTAAACCTTTATCTCTTCAACGACTTATCTGTACTCCCGAGGAGGGACTCGAACCCCCGACCCGGTGATTAACAGTCACCTGCTCTACCACCTGAGCTACTCGGGATCAGCACAGCAAAACTACTGCGTTTGTCTAGCTAAAAGCAATCAAAGCATGACGTTTGCTAGCACTCTTGCAGCCCCTAAGAGGGGCCCACTTTTGGGGGGTTGTGTTTCTCTCTGTTTCTCTCGTGGTCAGCCTGGACTTGACCCGGTTTTGTGGACACCGGGTTAAGAATATTAGGCAGCGGTTGCGAGCTGTTCCTCGTAGCGCGCGGGACTGATGTAATCGAGCGTGGAGTGGCGCCGTTTCGGATTGTACCATAGTTCGATGTACTGAAAGATTGCGCGCCGGGCGTCGCTGCGTGTCTGCCAGTCGTGGTCACGGATGAGCTCCCACTCCAGCGTCGCGAAGAAGCTCTCGGCGACCGCGTTGTCCCAGCAATCGCCCTTCCGGCTCATGCTCGCGCGAAAGCCATGCTGCGCTAACACCGTGCGATAGGCATCGCAGGCGTATTGTACGCCTCGATCGGAATGATGGATCACGCCCGTGCCGGGGCATTGGACGTCGATTGCCATTTGCAGCGCACTGAGCGCGAGTTCCGCCTCGAGGGTGTCGCGCATCGCCCACCCGATGACGCGTCGCGAGGCGAGATCCAACACGACCGCGAGATAGAGCCAGCCCTCGCGGGTCGGCACGTACGTGATATCGCTGACCCAGACCCGATTCAGCGCCTGCAGGCCGGGCGCGGCGTGCAGGCCAAACTGTCGCTCGAGCAAATTGGGCGCGAGCGGCTGCGCATGCGTCGAGTCGGTGGTGCGCACGCGCCGCCGCGTGGGCCGCGCGACCAGGCCGTCCGTCCGCATCAGCCGCGCGACCCGCTTGGTCCCCACGGCGAGGCCCGCCTCGCGCAGATCGCGCTGCACGCGTGGCGCACCATAGCGCCCGTGGCTCGCCCGATGCGAGAGCCGAATATGGAACAAGAGGCGTTCGTCAGCGCGCGCGCGTGCCGAGAGTGCGGGCCGGCGCGCCGCGTAGTACGCCGCCGGCGACACGGCGAGCACGCGACACATGAGTCGCACGGGATACTCGCCACGATGACGAGTGATACAGGCGCACTTCACAGCGACTCCTTCGCGAAGAACGCCGCGGCTTTTTTTGCGAACTCCCGCTCCTGCCGCAGGACCGTGACCTCCCGCCGCAAGCGGCGCACCTCTTCCTCCAGCGTTTCCCCGACGATTGGGCTCGTCGCCTTCGTCGGGGGCGGCGCCCCATACGCCCACTGCCAGAGCAACCCGGCCCCCACCCCTAACTCCCGCCCCAACTCTGCGAGGCTGACGCCGCGCGTCTCCCGTTCACGCACCAACCGAATCGCTTCCGCCTTGAACTCAGCCCCATATCGCCGGCGCCGTCGAGGCGACTCCTCCACGGGTCGCTTCCCTTTGCTCATGACAGACCTCCTCGTCCGTAGTCAGGACATTGAGGTGTCCATCAAACCGGGTCAACTCCAGCCCACCTTCCAGAGCGCCATCAGCTTGTCGAGGACAGTCGTGCTCCGCTGATCCGCCGAGAACGCGTGGCCATAGACATCGAGCGTCATCTTCGCGCTCTTCTGGCCGACGTGCTTGCTCACCGTCAACAACTGTTCTCCTGCCGCGAGCAGGGCAGAGATGTTGGTGTGCCTGAGATCGTAGACCCTGAGCTTGGGATCGAGCCCCCCCGCGAGCATCGCGCACGACGAGCGCAATGTGCACATTGTCCCGCAGCTCGCGCTCGAGCTGGGGATCACGATTCGATCCGTTGAGCACCACGAGCACGATCGTCGCCACACCGCGCTGATCGAGCGCGCTCTGAATCGCTGCGCGCAGACAGGCTGCGCGCTCGCGAAGGCCGAGTGTGGGGATGATATCCGTGACCGCGGGATTGGGCGTCGTCATGCGCGGCAGCATTGCGCGGAGAAAAATGGAGCTCGACGCGAAGCACTTCACCGGAAACACGATGCTCGACACCGACATCTGCATCGTCGGCGCCGGCCCCGCGGGCATGGTGCTGGTGAGCGAGCTCGCGAGTCTGCACTGCGACGTGATCCTGCTGGAGAGTGGGGGGAGTTGCGCCGAGCCGGAGATACTCGCCCTCAATGTTGGTGATACCACCGGAGATGTCTATGCCGGACTCGGCGCTACTCGTCACAGGCAGCTCGGGGGCACGCCGCAACTTTGGCACACCGCGTTACAGGGGGAAGTCGGCGCGAAGTACGTGCCTCTCGACGCCTCTGATTTCCTGCGGAATCCGGGCGTGGAGCTCGGCGGATGGCCGTTCGAGCTCGGCGAGCTGCGCGCGGACTACGAGCGTGCGCAGCGCATCTGCGGACTGGGTCCGTTCGCGTACGACGCGGAGTCGTGGGCGCGGCCGGGCACGGAGCCTTGGAGCGGCATCGGCAATGAGCTCGTGTCGCGCGTCTATCAGCTCGGCACTCGCGACGCACTCATCGCTCGGCTCCGCACAGTGCTCGCGGGAGCGACCAACGTGCGCGTCTGCTCGCACGCCACCGCCATCGGCTTCGACACCGGCGGAGCGGGGAGACGTGTGTCGTCCCTGGCCGTAGCGACGCCCGGAGGCGAGCAATGGAGCGTACGCGCGAAGCGGATCGTGCTGGCAGCCGGCGCCGTGGAGAATGCGCGGCTGCTCCTCGTGCTCAATGGATCGCTTGGCATCGCGGGCAATGGCGCGGAGTGGGTGGGGCGGTGCTTCATGGAGCATCCGCGCGACCGTGCGCTCACATTGCGCCCGCACTCGCCGATGACAATGGTGAGCGCTGGCTTCTACGATCTACAGCGCGCGGCGGATGACAGCTTGACCGTCGGCCGCATCGGGATCGCCGAGGCGGCTCTCGAGAGCGGAGCTCAGCTAAACGCCTCGGCGACGCTCTTTCCGCGCATGGCGCGCGGGCGGTTTCGCGAGCGAATGCGCGCGACACTTCCCGCGCTCGCGGCGCGCTGGTTTCTGGAGGGCGGGCACGGTTGGGCGGCCCGTCGCGGCGCCACGGGATCAGTCGGGGCGTTCGAGATCTTGCTCAACGTCGAGCAGTCTCCGCACCCCGACAATCGCATCACTCTGAGCAATCGACGCGATTCGCTGGGCGTGCCGCTTCCCTCGCTGCACTTGGAGTGGCGCGCGAATGATCATGCGCGACTGGTGCGCTTGCGGGAGCTCTTCGCGCGAAATCTCGCGAGTGTGGGCGCGGTGACGATCGACTCGAGCTCTCTCCCCGACCTGAACGCGCACCACCACGCGGGGACGACGCGGAATACACAATGACCCGAATCGCGGCGTCGCCGACCGGCACGGGCGCGTGCACTCGTCGGACAATTTGTACGTGGCCGGCGCATCGACCTTCCCAACCGCAGGCTTCGCGAACCCGACGCTGACGATCGTCGCCATGGCGGTGCGTCTCGCGCGCCATCTCGGGGCCGCTTAGCGAGGCGCGACGTGGCTCGAATCAGCGACAGCCCATTGAAGATCGCGACCAATCGCGCGCAAGCACCACTTGTGCGCGTCAGAACACGAAAAATGAAGGTTCCTTCGATCAAGCGTTGGCGACTAACCGCTGCATCACGATCAACACGATGCTCACGCAGCGATTTCTAGCGCAGGTGAATGAGTCCGCCACGCGCCTCAACTGGATCGTTATTACTCTTGCCGCCGCGAGCGTGCTGGCGTCGATCGCGAGCATCGTCGTTTCCGTCTGGCTGGCGCACCGCGCGTGCTGTTAACAGGTGCACTGCTTGCAAGGCTCTTGTTTCTCCAATGTTTCTCTTGGACACAAAAAAAGGCCAACCTCGAAAGGCTGGCCCTTGCTGTTTTCGTCTATGTAACTGCGACCTCACATCGTGCTGCGACTCAGGGTGATTAACAGTCACCTGGTCTACCACCTGAGCCACTCGGGATCAGCACACCGTCTTACCCGGTCCGCAACTCACGGTCAAGCGAACCGCGCCCTGTGCCGATCCCCGAAGCTACGGCACGACTATGGTCTTGATGGCCCACACGGAGTTCAGTTTGCTGTCGTAAATGTGCAGCTTGACGTCCACGGTTCGCGGGCCCGCATAGTCGTGCACCACACGAACCTGCGTTCCGTAGTATCCATCGCCGAACACCCAGTTGTAAGAACCGAGGGTGCCCAGGCCGTTCGCGATTTTCGACGGGCTCGCGTCGAAGGTGCAGCTGTGTCTGTAGTTGCACGTGACCGTAAAGTTTGCGTAGAGCCTGGCGTCCCTTACAGTGAGCCGCGCGTAGTTCTGGGCCCTCGCCGGGACGTTGGGCTGGTTGAGATTCTCTCGCCATCTATAGCCCTCGCCAGGGGATTCGGGCGCGTGCACGTTGAGAGTTGTGCTGAAGCCGAAACCCGTCGTAATAGTGCAGGTGAGGATCACACCCTCCGTGATCGGACACCTACTATCGTCTGGGTCGGGATAATAGAAGAGAAAAGAGGGCGAAACGGCGGCCCCGGGAATGATGGTGTTCGTGGCCGAATCAACGAGCAAGAACTGGAGATGGTCTCGAATGTCGTACGGAATGCCCGGAGTGACGAGCGCCACGGGCGAATCTCCGATCACCCCATCCATCCGTACTGTCCATCCCACGATGCGAGGCACCGATTTGCCGAAGGCATGGATCACGGCGAAAGTCACCGGATAGCCATGGCTGTCGATCGCCCGTGCTTCGAGCGTGTTGTCCCCGAGACCGAGCGTCCACCGATTTGAAGTCCCACCCGAGGTCGTGCTAGTCACGCCGACAAATGTAGAGCCCCCTCCACCGGTGACGACCCAGTTGACGAGTTGGCCGTCGACCGGATGGCCCGAAGCATCAAGAACTGTTATTATCACCCAGACCGGGACATCGACGGACGATGTGTCATTGTCGCCTGCGACGACTTGCATCGTGGTCCCGGCTCCCGTCGCAGGAGCTGTTACCGCATCTCTTTGTCCACAGGCCGCAAGCGCAAGCGCGCCAAGTAGGAGTAATTTTCGCACGTGGTCCCCCGAGATTCGCGAACGGCTGCTCGAGTTTCAGACAACGCTGTCGAGCATTGCTTCGAGCGCCCTCGAGAACATGCGGAGTGCATGCGAGCGGCGGTGTCAGGCATGACGCGACGCTCGGTGCCAGTCGCGGAGGTCTTGAGTCGTGGGATTCGCTGTGCGTGATCGTCGAGCGGGCCAGCAGTTACCCCCGTAGGGCCGCTCCACGCGCGACGCGTCGAACTGAAACGGTGATGAGAACCGCGACGCTAGCCCTCGTCGTGCACGATCAAGCGCCGGGATGCGAGGAACTCCACCATTCGAACCCAATGGTCGCCGCCGCCAACAGGCCCATGAAGATCAACAGCGCTCTGTGCGCGCCTGCGGAGATCGTGCCCCTCTTGAGCATGGCAGACGACGAGAGCCACACAGCGGCGAACGCGACAAGCGCGAGTGCAATGGGAATCATTGTGAGCTCTTCGAAGAGGGGCCACTGCAGCTGCGAACGTCGGTTGTGACGCCGCCGCTCGTCCGCATGAAGTATGCGCGTGAAATCGTGATTGCAAGTAGCGACCATGCGACCGGCGGGACCGCATCGCGCTTACGACCGCTCCTCACCCAATGCGCGCCGCACGATCGAGCGAACCGCGATCACCCGCACCGTCGATCGCTCGCCTCGAGGCCAGTCGCACGTCGAAGTCTTCCGGCGAATCCAGGTGCAGCAGCGGGCGCAGCCAGCGTCCGGTGTGCGAGCCCTCCACCTCCGCAACCTCTTCCGGCCTTCCCATCGCCACGAGCTCGCCACCACCATCGCCCGCTTCGGGACCGAGATCGATCACCCAGTCGGCCAGCTTGATCACGTCGAGATTGTGCTCGATGATCACGAGCGTGTGCCCCTGATCCACCAGTCGCTCGAACACGCGCGCGAGCTTGCGAATGTCCTCGAGATGCAGCCCGGTCGTCGGCTCATCCATCACGTACAGCTTGCGTGTCTTCGTCTTCCCCGCGCTCGACAGCTCGCGCGCGATCTTCACCCGCTGCGCCTCGCCGCCCGATAGTGTGGGCGCCGGCTGTCCAAGCTTGAGATACCCCAGACCGACCTGCTGCAGCTGCCAGAGCGCCTGGCCGAGCTTCTCCTCGCGCGGAAAAAAACGAATCGCCTGATCAATGGTGAGCTCGAGCACATCGTAGATGTTCTTGCCGCGCACCTTCACCTCGAGCACCTCGCTCTTGAACCGCTTTCCGCCGCACACCTCGCACGGCACGTAGACGTCGGCCATGAACACCATCTCGACTTGCAAATAACCGGCGCCCTCGCAGTTCTCGCAGCGTCCGCCCTTCACGTTGAAGCTGAAGTGCCCCGCGCCGTACCGCTTCTGCCGCGCGAGCGGTTGAGTCCGCGAAGATGCGGCGGATCTCGTCGAACGCCTTCACGTACGTCACGGGATTGGAGCGCGGCGACTTGCCGATCGGACTCTGGTCGATGCACACGACGTCGGCGAGCGGTTCCCATCCGGTGATGCCGTCGAATCCGCCCACGCGCTCACCGAGATGCCGCTTCGCGGTGTGCTCGCCGGTGAGGCGCGTCTCGAGCGCGCGCAGCAGCACGTCGTGCACGAGCGTGCTCTTGCCGGAACCCGACACGCCAGTAACCACGGTGAGTGCGCCGAGCGGAACGCGGATGTCAACTCCGCGCAGGTTATGCTCGCGCGCGCCGGTGAGCGTGAGCCAACGCGGCCCGAGCGCGCGACGCTCCTCGGGCAGCGCGATCTCCTTTGCGCCGCTCAGGTACGCGCCAGTGAGCGGGCTCTCACTCGCGCGCGACAGCGGACCGGCGAACACCACATGCCCGCCCAGCTCTCCGCTGCCGGGGCCGAGCTCCACCATGTAATCGGCGCGACGAATCGCCTCGAGATCGTGCTCGACCACGAGCACCGTGTTCCCGCCGTCGCGAAGGCGATGCAGCAGCGACAGGAGCCGGTCGACGTCGCGCGGGTGCAGCCCGATCGATGGCTCGTCGAGCACGTAGAGCGTGTCCACCAGCTTCGAGCCGAGCGAGTTCGCGAGGCCGATGCGCTGCGCCTCGCCGCCCGAGAGCGTCCGCGTCGCGCGGTTCAGGGTGAGGTAGCCGAGTCCGACATCGAGGAGAAACCGCGAGCGGCTGCGCGCCTCGCTGAGGATGTTCGCCGCAATCTGCTGCTCGAAAGCCGAGAGCGGAAGCGTCTCCAGCCACGGCACGAGGCGCTCGATGGGCAGGTCGCTCGCGTCGGCGATCGTGCGACCAGCGATGCGCACCTGAAGCGCCTCGCTCTGCAGCTTCGCGCCATGACAGGTCGGACATTCCTGCGCCGTTTGATACTGCCGGAGAAAGATCCGGATGTATTGCTTGTAGCGCTTCGCCTCGAGCTCCTTCAGAAACGTCAGGATGCCGCGAAAGCCCTTCGTCTTCGCGTACAGCAGCTGATAGCGGTCGGCCATGGAGATCTCGCTCCACGGCGCGTCCATCGAGATCTTGTTCTTCTTCGCGAACTCGGCCAGCGCGCGGCGCTTCCCCTCGTAGCGCGGCTTCGTCCACGGATCGATCGCGCCCTCGCGCAATGAACGGTCGGGATAGGGGATGACGAGGGCCTGGTCGTACTCGAGTATTGCGCCAAAGCCGTTGCACGTCGCGCACGCGCCGCGCGGATTGTTGAACGAGAAGAGTTGGGGTGTAGGTGTGGGCGCGCGCGTGCCGTCGTACGGGCACTCGAAGCGCTCGGTGTACATCAGTCGCGACACCGGCGTCGCGTCGTCGCTCTGCGTTCCCGATCCGGCGAGACTGGCGGCGATGGGCGCATGCCAGCAGCACGACCGCCTCGCCGTCGCCGTCGCGGAATGCCGTGCCTACCGCGTCGGCGAGGCGCTGCCTGCTTTCGGGCGCCACCGTCAGGCGGTCGACGACCACCAGCAGCTCGGCAGCTTTCGTGACATTCGGTGCCGGGCGGCAGCTCCTCGAGGTGCGCGAGCGTGCCCTCGATCACCACGCGCAGGAATCCCTGCGCGCGCAGATTCTCGACGACCACCTCGTGCGTCACAAGGTTGCTCAACCGGAGCGGAAAGGCGACCGAGAAGCGCGTCCCCGGTGGCAGCGCAAGCACCTCCTGGGTGACCGACTCGACGGTGTCTCGTTTCATCTCGCGGCCGCACACAGGGCAGTAGGTGTGGCCGATGCGCGCCCACAGCAGCCGCAGGAAGTCGTAGATCTCGGTGGCGGTGCCGACGGTGGACCGCGAGGTCTTCGTCGGGTTCGACTGCTCGATCGCGACGGCTGGGGAGAGCCCGTCGATGAAGTCGACGTCGGGCTTCTCCATCCGTTCGAGGAACTGCCTGGCGTACGCCGAGAGCGACTCTACGTAACGCCGCTGCCCCTCGGCGTAGATGGTGTCGAAGGCGAGGGAGGACTTCCCGGAGCCTGAGGGGCCCGTTATCACCGTGTAGCTTCGGCGCGGAATCTCGAGATCGAATCCCTTGAGATTATGCTGCCGCGCGCCGCGCACCACGATGTGAGACTTCATCGCGTAAATCTAACGGCTGCGGTGTCCGTTCGGGCTACGCGCGACGACGCAGGCGGGCCACCAGCCGACCTATGAGGAGCAGCACGATCGCGCCGAGCGTCGCGAGGCCGATCGAGCGCAGGCTGAAGCCCGTTGCGCTCACGGCACCCCACCCCAGATGCGAGCCGATCCACCCGCCGAGCATCGCGCCGACGATGCCGAGGGCAATTGTGATCAGGCACCCCGCGGGATCGCGACCGGGCATGAGATACTTCGACAGCGTGCCTGCGATAAGGCCGAGGACGATCCAGTGGAGCCAGAGAGGCATGATAGAACGTAATGCGCACGGAATGCCCGTGCTTGCCGCGACTTAAGGCCGGGCGTAGTTTCGTGTCACGTCGAACTCGCCACCGGACCGCGTGGCGCGCCGAAAGGTCCGTAGGTCCGCCGCGTCTCTTGCCCGCGTTTCTATCTCAATGCCCTACATACAGTTGGAAGGTCAGCAATATCCGCTGATCGCGGGAGAGAATCCCGTGGGCGGAAATGCTGGGGCGCGAATTCGGCTCACGGGAAATGGAAGCGATGGGATTCAGGCGTCGGTGGACGTCGGCGCCAATGGTGCGACCGTCGTCAGGCGTCTCGACGGAACGGTGAAGGTGAACGGCGTGGCACTCGGCGCCGAACCCGCTCCCTTGCTTCATGGCGACAGGATCGACGTCGCCGGCAGGGAGCTTTTTTTTGGCAATGATCGCCGGGCGGGAAACACTCAGTTCGTGCAACCCGTACGTCTAGCTGAGAGCGCTCCGAACGCGGCGGACGGAAGGCGCACGGCGTCCACGGGCGGGCGCATCATTTCATTGGTGGACGGACGCGAGTACCCCGTGCCTGACGCGGGGCTGGTGTTCGGCCGCGATCCGACGTGCGATGTGGTGGTCGGGTCAACCGAAGTTTCTCGCAAGCACGCCTCGCTCTCACCGTCATCCGAGGGCTACCTTCTTCGGGACACGAGCACGAATGGCGTGTTGGTGAACGGAAAGCCTGCGAGCTCTCCGGCACTGCTCGGCCGCGGCGATGTGCTCACGATCGGTGACGAGGAGTTTCGCTTCTACGCCGACAAGGCGCCGCCACCTCGCGCGCCGCTGGCGACGCTCGAGGTGATCAGCTCGGGACTGTTGAAGGGGACGATCCTGGACGTGCGTTCTCCGCTTGCTCACGTCGGGCGCGGCGCGCACAATGACCTCGTGGTCTCCGACGACAGCATCTCGGACTCGCACGCGAAGCTGCAGCGGCGCGAGGATGGGTGGTACGTGGTGGACATGGGATCGACGAACGGCACGTACGTCGGTGGACGGCGCATTGAAGGGGAGGCACCTTTGGTGGGTGCCCCGGACGTGCGCTTTGGTGGTGTCAAGTTCATCTTTCGCGTGCCCGAAGAGGCGAAATCGGGAAACGCGAGTCAGACGCGCGCGATCGCGACGTTGAGGGTCGATCCGCAGAAAGCCATGGCGGGATCGGCGACGCCGATAGTCTCGCAGTCGGGGCAGCGCGAGGCGCTGCGACTCGCAGAGATCGCGTCAGCGAAGAAAAGGAAGCGTGTACAGGCTGGTGCTGCGTTGGATTGGAGTGTTGATCTTGGTTGCGGCGGGAGTACTCGATACTGATGACAGGTCAATAGTGCAGCTCGAGGTCGGTCAGGGAACGCACACCGGGATGGTCCGCTCCGGGAATGAGGACAGCTTTTTCGCTGACCCTCCGGCAGGACTGTTCGTGGTCGCCGACGGAATGGGCGGGCACGCGGCGGGCGAGATCGCGAGCGACATGGCGGTCAGGATCGTATCCGATGAGCTGCGAGTGATACGCGACATCACGTCCGACGACGTGAGCGTGAAGGTTTCGGATGCGCTCAAGCGCGCGAACCAGGAGATCTACGAGCGAACGCTCACCGAGGTGGACAAGCAGGGGATGGGCACGACGGCGTCGATACTCATCGTCGGCCAGGACCGGTATCTCATCGGCCAGGTCGGCGATTCGCGCATCTATCTCCTCCGCGATGGGAAGCTCACGCAGCTGACGAAGGATCATTCGTACGTGCAGGAGCAGGTCGACGCCGGGTTTCTGACACCGGAGCAGGCGCGCTACCATCCCTACAGCAACGTGATCACGCGCTGCGTGGGCGCGGGCTCGGACGTCGAGCCCGACACCTACACCGGAGAGCTCAAGCGCGGCGACACGTTCCTGGTGGCGAGCGATGGCCTCACGGGAATGGTGGATGATCGCCGGCTTCATCACCTGCTCTCGTCGCGCGCGACGGCGCAGCGGGTGGTCGAGGCTTTGATCTCCGAAGCGAATGGGCGCGGAGGGTTGGACAACATCACGGCGATCGTCGTTCGCATCCTCGCGACGGACGCGGATTTGGCGGCGGAGAAATCGGGAGTGGCGGCGGCGTCGTAGGATGGCCGACGAGACGGTGGGGTCGATCGCCGAGTTGTATCTGGGGAATTTGTTGTATGCGCTGGAGTTGGCGGCGCTTGGGCTGGAGCAGCAGGAGAAGCCGACGGACGCTGCGTTCTACAGGGGGATTGCGCGCAAGTTGGCGGAGGCGCGGGGGAGGGAGGCGGGCAGTCAGGTGGCGAAGGGGTGAGTACGACGCCCGCTTCGAATGATGAAATCGCGAAGATGCTCGAGCTGCTTGCTCGCGACTTCGCGTCGACGAGAGTCGCGAAGCGTCGCGACTTGTTGCCAGGCTCGGTCGAGGAAGTACGCGAGTGGTACGAAGGACTCGAGGATGGGGACATCAACTCGCTGACTCAGCATCTCGTCGACGACACGCAGCAGGATTTAATGGATACGTTCCTCGACACGACGTGGCCTGCGTGCCCGCGGCATCCCAATCATCCGTTGTGGTTTCACGACGAGGCGTGGTACTGCGAGCGGGATGGAGAGTCGCTGGCCCCACTCGGTGGTCTTCGCGAAATACTTCCACCGCCGCCACCTGATCCGCCGTTCGTGCCGGGACCGTACGTGCGGAGGCGAGGATAGGCTGAGCGCTCTCCTCTAGAGTAGCGTCGCCGTGGGCGGAGCGCGCGACGGGCTCTAGCGATTCGAGATAGGGACAAAACGGAGTGAGCGGACAAGAACAGAGATTTTTCGTTCTATCGACATCCGTCCTCGACGTCCGCGCAATAACTACTGCCCTCGATGCGCGCCGTGCCGTTACCGGCCATCGCAGCTGCGCGATGGTCGCGAGCGCTGCCTAGTTCCTCTTCAGGCTCAACGCGACCTGGTCGACGCCATTGATGTGGAGGAATGCCGGTGATGCTGTCGCTGGTGACGTATGTGCCCGCGTACGTAAGCAATGTGCCTCCACTCGCCCACGCGAAAATGAGCGTCGGCGGCGTCGAGGTACCTGAGAATGAGCGGGACTGTTGAACGGCACCATTGGTCGAAGCGGTGCCTGAGCCAGTTACGGCGCCTTCGGTCTGGATCGCGTTAAGTACGAATTGGAGCCCTACTGCTGCATCGAAGCCGGACCACGTTCCATTGAACGTTCCATCAGACGCACCGCTGCTTTTCTTCAGACTCAGCGCGTCCTCCTGAAAGCCATTGATGTCCACGGTGCCGACGATACTGTCGCTGGTGACGTACGTGCCCGTATACCCGTATCCGATGATTCCATACGCCACCAAATTGAGCGTGGTCGGCGTCGAGCTGCCTGTGAAGCTGAGCGCGTCGGCATAAGGAGCCAAATAGCTGGCCGTGCCGGTCACGGCGCTTGCGGTCTGGCTCGCGGAGAACACGAAGTGGAGCGTATCGGCGGAAATGGGGAAGTAATAAGCGTTGCCGGACCACGATCCACTGAACTGATCGCCCGGCTTATCGATCGGCCCGTTGCTATCACTTCCGCATGCGGCGAGGATCGCAGCTATCGCCAGAGTTGCAGCTGTTTTCATGTGATCCTCCGATAGGGACCGATGGCCAAGGCACGAGCTGCTTATCAAGCCGACGCAGAAGGCCTGATTCGAGTTCTCGAAACAGCCCGCTGATTAGAGTGGCGCAGGAGCGGCAGGGAAGCGGACACCGGATACGTGATCCCGCCGGCGCGTGTTCGCAATTGGGAAATCTCGTCAGCGAGACGAAACCGTCGACCACTGCTAGGCGGCCAACAACTCCATCACGCGCGCGCGCGGCACCTTCGTCCCATCCGTCGCAAACACCCGCATCACGCGTGTCGACTCGTACAACTCCTGCGAGAGCAGCGGCAGGTTGATCGCTGCGGGCCATCCCTTCGCGCCGAGCCGCTTCACGTCGCCGCCGCGCATGCGCACGGGGAGATCGAGCCCGAGCATCCGTGGCTTTTCGGGATAGTCGAGAAGCACCGCACCGGGGGCGACGCCGAGCTCGCGCGCGAGTGCCTCTTCCGTCGCGATTACGCGCTCGCGGTCGTTCGCGATCCAGTCGCCCTGCCCGTCGTCGAGCTCCGTGGAAGAGCACTCGAAGGCGCGCTTGTGCAGGCGGCGATGGCGCAGGCCGTCGAGCAGGGCCGATGGTGCGCGCTCGTCGAGCCGGTGCAGCAGTCCCTCGTCCGTGAAGCCCGCGAGCTCGTGCGTCGACGATCGCGCCGTTGCGAGCGCGTCATCGACCATGCGCTTGTACATCGCCGTCGCGCTGCGCACCGCGTGATGCCAGTACACGTTGCGGTACATCTGGTACTTCGCGAACAGCAGCGACTCGAGCGCCGACAGCCCTTTCTCGCGCACGCCCGACGCCGCGGCGGCCGGTGGTCGGATCGTCGAGAACGACGAGCGCGTGCATCAGCCGGTCTACGTCGATCTCGCCGTACGGCACGCCGCACATCAGCGCGTCGCGCTTGAGATATTCCATCTTGTCGAGATCGAGCGAGCCGGAGATCAGTCCCTGGAGCGGGCTCGCGCTCGTGCCGCGAGATGAGCGCGTACGATGCGCTCGCGGTGCGTGTCGCCGATGGTCGCGCGCGCAGAATCGACGCGATCTCGCCGTCGGTGATGAGCGGCCGCGCGACGTCCTCGTGGTGCAGCACGCCGATCTCCTCGAGCGCGTGCGAAAACGGATAGTGTCCGACGTCGTGCAGCAGCGCGGCCGCGCGCGACGATGGCGCCTCGTCGTCGGCGAGTCCGTGCGAGCGTCGCCCGCGTTCGCGCAGCCGCGCGAGCGTGCGGCGCGCGAGATGGTACGCGCCGAGTGCGTGTTCGAACCGCGAGTGCGTCGCGCCGGGATAGACGAGGATGCGCGAGCCCGAGCTGGCGTACGTACCGCAGCCGCTGAACGACGCGCGTGTCGAGCAGCCGTTCGGCGGTGGGATCGACCCGGATGTTGTTCCAGAGCGGATCCCGGACGAATGTCACGCCGGCGGTGAGCCTCACGCGCTCGGCCGCGGCGTTCCGCTCCGACTCGCGGACGCCATCGGCGAACTTCTTGATGTTGTCGCGGAACATGCCGGCGAGCTTCGCTCGCCTGCGCGTCGTACGCCGCGGGTCCTTCCACGTGATGCGCGCGTCGAGCACGTCGGCCGGCACGCCTTCGGATCGCTGTCGGAACCGCAAGGCCGAACACCGGATCGTCGTCGGTCGGCGACGCTCGTCGAGCTTGCCGGCGAGCGCGGCGCGGACCATCGCGCGCGTGTGCGAGAGCTTCATGCGCGATGCCCACGCCGTAGGCGCCGCCGGTCCAGCCCGTGTTCACGAGCCACACTGCGCGTCCGTGCTGCGCGAGCAGCTCGCCGAGCATCTCCGCGTACTTGCGTCGGATGCCAGACGAGGAACACCGCGCCGAAGCACGCGCTGAACGTCGCCTGCGGCTCGGTCACGCCGCGCTCGGTGCCGGCGACCTTCGCCGTGTAGCCGGAGAGGAAGTAGTACATCGCCTGCTCGCGCGTCAGCCGCGCGATCGGCGGCAGCACGCCGAACGCGTCGGCGGTGAGGAACATGACGTTCTTCGGATGGCCGCCGCGCCCGCTCGGCACGTGATTGCGGATGTACGTGCAGCGGATAGCTGGCGCGCGTGTTCTCGGTGAGCGCCTGGCTCGTCGAAGTCCACTCGCTTCGTGTCCGGATCGAGCACGACGTTCTCGAGCACGTCCCGAACATTGCGTCGTCGCGATAGATGTCCGGCTCGCTGCTCGGTCGACAGATTGATCACCTTGGCGTAGCAGCCGCCCTCGAAGTTGAACACGCCCGTCGTCGCTCCAGCCGTGCTCGTCGTCGCCGATCAGGCCGCGCTCGCGGATCGGCCGACAGCGTCGTCTTGCCGGTGCCCGAGAGGCCGAAGAAGAGCGCGGTGTCGCCATCGCGCCCGACGTTCGCGGAGCAGTGCATCGACAGCACGCCCTGCTTCGGGCAGCAGGTAGTTCATCACCGTGAACATCGACTTCTTCATCTCGCCGGCGTAGCGCGTGCCGCCGATGAGGATCATCCGCTTGCGCGAAGTTCAGGACGATGAACGTCGCCGGAGCGGATGCCGTGCTCGCTCGGATCGCGCCTGCATATTCCGGCGCATGGAGCACGGTGAAGTTCGGCAGCGAATCGCCGCGAAGCTCGCCCGACCGTCGGGGCGCAGGAACATGTTGCGCACGAACTCGCATGTGCCACGCGTTCGGACGTGACGAAGCGGCACGGAGAGGCGGTACGCCGGGTCCGCGCCGCCCAGAGATCCTGCACGAACAGATCGCTGCTCGCGTTGAGATACGCTGCGCACGTCGGCGAGCAGCATCATCGAATTCTCCGGCGAGATCGGCTGGTTCACCTTCCCCCAGCCACACGTCCTGCGCGACGTCGGGATCCTTCACCACGAACTTGTCGTTCGGAGAACGGCCGGTGTGCGGCGACGTGATCGCGACGAATGGCCCCATGTCGGCGAGCATGCCCTCGTCCCTGCGCACGGCCTGCTGGATCAACTCGGGCGCGACGAGATTCCAGTGCACGCATCCGCTCGGTCGCAGCCCCTGCTGCGCCAGGGTTCGATTCTCCGGACGGCTGGAGGCCGTGTCTGTGGGCGCGGCTTCGGTAGTCATATGATTAGGGATCCAGTGAAGTCAGTAAGTTCGTATGCGTGGGTGTCGTCAACGCGACGCGGCCTCGTGCTGCTGTGCGTCGATGACGGCAACGGCCGCCATGTTCACGATGTCCTGCACTTCCGCGCCCTCTTCCAGCACGTGCACCGGCAGCCGCATCCCGACGAGAATCGGTCCGATCGCGGTGGCGCCGCCCAGGTGGTTGAGCAGCTTGTAAGCGATGTTGCCCGCGCTCAGGTTCGGGAAGATGAGCACGTTCGCGCGTTCCGTCAGGGTGCTGAAGGGATACATCGACTTGAGCTTGCGCTCGTCCACGGCCGTGTCGGCCTGCATTTCGCCGTCCACCATCAGGGTCGGATTGCGGGCGCGGAGGAGTTCCACCGCCCGCGCGACCTTCTTCGCTTCAGCGTGCTGCACGGAGCCGAAATTCGAGAAGGAGAGCATGGCCACGTGCGGCTCGATTCCGAACGTACGCACGAGCCGCGTCGCGCCCTCGGCGATCTGCGCCAGCTGTTCGGCCGTCGGGTCGATGTTCACTGTCGTGTCGCCGCAGAAGACGACGTGGCGCTCGAACACGAGCATGTAGAGGCCGCTCACGATTCCGACGTCCGGCTGGGCGCCAATCACCTGCAGCGCCGGCCGGATCGTTTCCGGATAGTGCATGTTCACACCGGACACGAGCGCATCGGCGTGCCCGCGCGCGACCATCACGCACCCGAAGTAGTTGCCGTTGGAGACCCGCTGGTGCGCCTCTGCAAGACTCATCCCCTTTCGTTGCCGGCGCTCGAACAGGAAGGCGGCGTACTCCTCGCGACGAGGAGAGCTGTAGGGATCCTCGATCTCGAAGTCCTCGACCGAGATGCGACTGCCAGCGGCAACCCGCTCGATGGTGGGCGCGATTGCCGAGGAGCACGGGCTGGGCGATGCCCTCGTCGAGGAGGATGCGCGCGGCCTCGATGATCTTCGGCTCCTCGCCCTCGGGAAACACCACGCGCTTCGGCGCCTGCATCGCGCGGCTCATGATCCCGCGCATGATTCCGCGCGCTCGGCCGAGCCGGGTCTCGAGCGAGACGCGATAGTCGTCGAGATCGATGAAGTGAGTCGCGACGCCAGTCGCGACGGCGGCCCACGCGACGGCCGGGGCGACCCAGAGCAGCACGCGCGGATCGAACGCGTACGGAATAATGTACTCCTTTCCGAACGTCACGGAGGAGAGTCCGTACAGCCGTGCGACGCTGTCGGGGACGCCCTGCTTCGCGAGCGAGGCGAGGGCGCGCGTTGCGGCCATCTTCATCTCCTCGTTGATCTGCGTCGCGCGCACGTCGAGCGCACCGCGAAAGATGAACGGAAAGCCGAGGACGTTGTTCACCTGGTTCGGATAATCGGAGCGACCCGTCGCGATGATCGCATCGGAGCGCACGGCGCGCACCTCGTCGGGGGTTATCTCCGGATCCGGATTCGCGAGCGCGAAGATGATCGGCCGCTCGGCCATCGTGGCGACCATCGCGCCGGATATCACGCCGCCCACCGAGAGTCCGACGAAGACGTCCGCGCCGGCCAGCGCCTGAGTGATCGTGCGCATGGGCGTGTCGCGGGCGAAGCGGGCCTTGTACGCGTCCATCGCCTCAGAGCGGCCAGCGTACACCACGCCGTGAAGGTCGCACATCGTGATGTTCTCGCGAGTGACGCCAAGGCGCACGTAGTGCTCGGCCGTCGAGAGCGCGGCGGCGCCAGCGCCCGAGAACACGACGCGCACCTCCGCGATGTTCTTCTCGACGAGCTCGAGGGCGTTCAGCAGCGCGGCACCCGAAATAATCGCGGTGCCGTGCTGATCGTCGTGGAAGACCGGAATTCTGAGTGGGCGCGAAGCGTCTGCTCGACGTAGAAGCAGTCGGGCGCGCGGATGTCCTCGAGATTGATTCCTCCCACCGTCGGCTCGAGCAGCCGGCAGAAGGTGATCAAATCGTCGGGGACTTCCGACCCGACCTCGATATCGAAGACATCGAGATCGGCGAACTGCTTGAAGAGGTTGGCCTTTCCTTCCATCACCGGCTTGGAGGCCAGTGCGCCGATGTTGCCGAGTCCGAGCACGGCGGTGCCGTTCGTGACGACGGCCACGAGGTTTCCCTTCGCGGTGTACTTGTACGCATCCTCGGGTGTGCGCTGAATCTCGAGGCACGGTTCGGCGACGCCTGGCGAGTAGGCCAGCGAGAGGTCGCGTTGATTGTCGAGCGGTTTGGTTGGCACCACGGCGATCTTGCCGGGTCGTCCACGTGCATGATAGTCGAGCGCGTCCTCCCGATCGTAACTCATGCACGGAAGGTAATGACGGGACTTCTGCGATGTCAGCAGCAGGCGTAGGTTATCCCGCAGTGGGCCGCGATCATCGCGGCGCTTGAATCATTCTCGCCGCGGAGTTCGGTGTCGACATCATCTGTCTCGTCCTCGCGCGCCATTCTGATCCGGAACGTGATCGTTGCACTTGCGTTGATCGCGCTCTCGATGCTCCTCGATGGTTGGGTCGCCGATCACGTGCGGTTCGGCCGAGTGTACGAGACCGACTGGGGCCGCATGCTGCGCACCTTCGGCTACCTCCCGTTCTGGCTGCTCGCGGCCATTGCGCTGGCGCTGCAGGATCGCGCGAGCAGGGAATGGTGGCGACGCGCGATGCTGCTCGCCGCCGCGCCGACGGCTGCGGGGATCGTCGGTGAGGTGCTCAAGATTCTCGTGCGCCGGATGCGACCGCCGGCGGTCGGACACGCGTACGCGTTTCGGCCGTGGAGCGATCATCCGTTCAGTTCGCGCGGTTTCGGGTTCCCGAGCGACCACGCGGTGGTGGCGTTTGGCGCGGCGGCAATTCTCGCTCGACTCTTCCCGCGCGCGCGATGCGTGTGGTATGCCGCCGCCACCGGATGCGCGATCAGCCGCCTGCTCGCGCACGCGCACTATCTGAGCGATGTGGTGGCGGCGGCGTGCATCGCGATCGGCATCGCGGCGTTGCTCTGGCGCTACGCCGCGCCGAGCGAGGGTGCAATCGCCTAGGCGAGGTCCGCGGTCTTGGGCGCGAGATCGATGACGAAGGTCGAGCCCGACCCAACCTCGGTCTCCACCGTGAGCGTAAATCCCATCTGCTCGCACAGCGATCGCGAGATCGCCAACCCGAGTCCGGTTCCGCCGAATCGACGCGCCGTGCCCGAATCCGCCTGCTCGAATGAATTGAAGATTGCGTCGGCACGGTCGGCCGGGATTCCGATTCCCGTGTCGCACACGTCGATTCGGCGTGGCGCGCCCGCGCTGTCGCACTGGACACTCACGACGATCTCGCCGCTTTCGGTGAACTTCAAGGCATTCGAGAGGAGGTTGAGAATCACCTGACGCAGGCGGACCTCGTCGGCCCTGACGCTGATCGATTCAGACGGAAAATTCGTGCGCATGCCGACTCCCGAGTGGAGTTGGCCCTCGCACTGCGCGACGCTCTCGCGGATCATCTCATTCAGCCGCACGTTGCTGAAAGTCAGCTGCATGAGACCGGCTTCGACCTTCGCGATGTCGAGCACGTCGTTGATCATGCGAAGGAGGTGAACGCCGTTCGCCTGAATGCGGTCGAGATACGTGAGGTCGGAATCATTGAGGCGGCCGTCGCGGTTCTTCCGCAAGACGTTCGCGAAGCCAATCACGGAGTTCAGGGGCGTGCGCAGCTCGTGACTCATGTTCGCGAGAAATTCGCTCTTTGCACGATTGGCTCGCTCCGCTTCCTCCTTCGAGGCGCGCAGGGCCTGCTGGGCCTCCTTGCGGTCGGTAATGTCGGTGGACGTTCCCGCCGCCCTCGCGGGTTTTCCGCTGGCGTCCCGTTCAATGATTCTCCCCTTCGACGCCACCCAACGCCATTCTCCCGCGGCATCGCGTAGGCGATACTCCGCCTCGTGGAACTCGATGCCGCCCTCCATGAACGTCCTGAAAAGCTCGTAGGCCAGTTCCTGATCGCCAGGGTGCGCGATCTTCGCCCAGTGCTCAGGCGAGGAGTCGAATGCCCCCTCTTCGTAGCCGAGCATCGACATCCAGCCGGAACTTCGGAATACCACGCCTGTGCGGCAGTCGTAGTCCCACACGAAATCGCGGCCCCCGTCGAGCGCGGATTGCAGCCGTTTTTCGCCGGCCCTGGCAGCGCGCTCCGACAATACGAGGGCGTCCCTCTCCTTCTCGAGAGTCGCGAGTGCCTCGCAGAGCTCGTGCGTGCGTCGGGCGACAACCGCCTCGAGCTCACTCGCCGAGAGCGTGATCGACGGCGCTCCGACGGCCGAGTCGTCGCGCACGGCCGAATCGGGCGGGAGGGAGGAGGTTGTGGGTACCGTCGAGCTCGCGAGTGCCATCGACTCTAGCGTCGGTCGGGGCGCGAAATACTTGATCCCGGCCAGCGATCAGCCGGCAGCGTACCCGCGCAGCAGGTGCAGCATACAGCTGTCGGTCAGCATGTCGTTGTCGAGCTTGGGCGTCTCGAGCACCTTCGCGACGCGCGCCACGCGAGGGTCCGTCATGATGCGCCGGAACGGCGCCTCGCCGAGCGAGCCGAAACCGATCAGCGCGTGGCGGTCGCGCCTCGACGCGAACGACGTCTTGGAGTCGTTCAAGTGCATTACCCGCAGCCGCGGCCAGCCGAGCGCGCTCTCGAACCGCGACCACACGTCGTCGTACGCGCCAACCAGATCGTAGCCGGCCGAGTATATGTGGCAGGTATCGACGCACACGCCGATGCGCGAGCGATACGGTTCACTCACACGGCCGATGATCTCCGCCAGCTCCTCGAACGTGGCGCCGAGTGAGGTGCCCGAGCCCGCGGTGGTTTCGAGGCACAGGACCGTCTCGCCGGGCGCACGCGCGAGCGACTCGGTAATGGCATCCGCGTTGCGCGCGATGCCGCTCTTGCGATCGTCCATGAAGTTCCCCGGATGCGACACGAGGAACGTGAACCCGAGCGACGCGCACCGCCTCAGCTCGCACACGAACGATTCGATCGACTTGCGGCGCAGCGCCTCGTCGGGGCTCGCGAGATTGATGAGATACGAGTCGTGCGCGATCGTGACCTCGACGCCGTGTCAGCGCGAGCGCTGCGCGGAACTCGTCGCGCTCGCGGTCGTCGCATTCGCGCTCGGCCCAGCGGTTCGCCTGCTTCGTGAAGAGCTGCATTGCGGACGCCTGGATCGCGCGTGCGCGCGGCGGTGCCGCGGGGACGCCGCCAGCAGCCGACACGTGTGCGCCCAGCAGTTGGCTCGTCACGGAATGGCGCGGAGAAAGTCCATGGGGTCCACCGCGTGCCCCTGCGGCCGGAGCTCGAAGTGCAGATGCGCAGGAAGGTCGGGATCCGCCGAGCCGACGTAGCCGATCACCTGGCCCTTCGTCACCACCGCATCCTTTTGCGTCGTGATCTTGCTGAGCGATCCGTACACGGAGTAGTCGCCGCCGGGATGCTGCACGATCACGGTGAGTCCGTACGTGCCGAACTGGTCGGCCACGAGCACCTTCCCCGCGGCGACGGTGTGCACCTCGGTTCCCGACTCGGCCTTGATGCCGATGCCGTTCCAGCGCACGGTGGTGTTGTTGGGATTCACGACGCGCCCGAAGCTGTAGAGAATCGCTCCCTGCACGGGCCAGTCCATCGTGCCCGCGCCCTTCCGAATGGTGCTCGCTGCGCGCGACGCGCCTGGCGACCCGCGTTCGGCGCGCAACCGCTGCGACTCCAGCGACGCGATCACGTTGCTCAGCCGCGATTCGTCGCGCGCGAGGGCCAAAAGCCGCGCGTCCGTATCCTGCGCCCGGCGCTTCGCGTTCGCGAGGCTGCGCGACTGCTCGAGCCGCAGCGTCTTGAGCCGGTCTTCCTCTTCGGCCTTCTCGTCAATGTTGAGCTTGATGTTTTCCTGAAAGCGCACGAGGTTCGCGCGCTGCTGGTTGATCTGGTTGCGCAGGTCCTCCACGCGATGCACGAGCGTCTGATCGCGCACCGCGAGCAGGTGCAAATACTTGTAGCGCGCGAGCAACTCGCCGAAGCTCCTCGCCGAGAGCAGCACCTCGTACGAGAACAACGGTCCGCGTTTGTCGATGTCCACGAGCCGGCGACGCAGCGTCGCCTGCTTGATGGTGATCTCGTCCTGCGCGCGAACGAGGTCGGACGTCGTGGTGCCCACCTCGCTGCTGATCGCGTCGAACTGCGCGTCGAGCGAGTGCATCACGCGCGCCGTGACATTGGCCTCACGGTCGAGCGTCTCCACTTCCTCGGAAAGATCGTGCACGGTATTCTGGAGGCTCGTGCGGCGGCGCTGCAGCTCCTCACGCTCATTCTTGAGCGCCTCGAGGCGCGCCTTCTCATCCTTCAGCCGCTGCTCGGCGCTCTTCTGATCTGCGTTCTGCTGCGCCACGACAATCGGAGCGACTGACAGCAGCAGCGCGAGCACCAGGGCGACGCGCGCGCTCACACGCGACGTAGATGCCTCCCGACCGAGAGCGCGCTGCCGAGCACACCGATGATGCTGCCCCCGATGACGCCGAGCGTCGCGGTACCGGGGTCGAAGAACGTCGTCTGAATGAGATTGTGGCTGATCACCTCGTTGGCGCCCCAGGTGAGCAGAAGCGCGAGCAGTCCGCCCACGAGCCCCTTCAGGAAGCCATCGATGAGGAACGGCCGGCGCACGAAGCTGTCGGTTGCGCCGACCAATCGCATGATCGAGATCTCTCGCGCGCGCGCGAGCACGGTCATGCGAATCGTCGTGCCGATGATGATCACCGCCACGGCCGCGAAGAGAAGTCCGAGCGCCACGCCAGCAGCACCCGCGATGTTCCGGATGTCGTAGAGCTTCTTCACCCAATCCTCGCCGTAGCGTACGTCGTCGACGAATGGATACGACTGGATGCGCTGCGTGACGTCCTTCACGGTCGCCGGGTCGCGATGCCCTTCCTTGAGTCGGACCTCGATGGACGGCGGAAGAAAGCTCGCGTCGAACACATCCTGAAATTCCGGGAGCTCCGAGCGCGCGCGGGCGAGCGCCTGCTCGGGCGACACCTGATCGACGTGGGCGACCTCCGGGAAAGCCGAGATGTCGCCCATCGCGGCGCTGATCGACTCGGGGAGCGTGCCGTCCGCGAGGAAGGCGACGATCTCGACGTGCTCCTCCACACCGCGGAGAGCGCGATCGACATTGAGCACGAGCAGGCCGAAGAGCCCGAATGCGAACAGGCTGAAGGCGATCGTAACGACGCTCAGGGTGCTGAGGAGCGGTGAGCGCCGCACGCCAAGGATGACTTCGCGTAGGGTGAGCCGCATCAGACCGGTGTCGACGAGGTCACGGTGGCAGCGCCGCCGGTGCCTTCCGCGGAATCAAAGACGAGCTGGCCGCGATTGACCTCGATCACGCGATAGCTGTTCCGCTTCACGAGCTCGAGGTTGTGCGTCGCCATGACCACCGCGGTTCCGGCGGCGTTGATGTCGCGGAGCAGCTGAAAAACTCCTCGCGTCGCGCGATCGTCGAGATTTCCGGTGGGCTCGTCAGCGACCAGCAGCACGGGGTCGTTCACCAGCGCGCGCGCGATGGCGACGCGTTGCTGCTCGCCGCCCGACAGCTCCTTCGGGTAGCTCGTGCCTTTGCTCGCGAGGCCGACCTGCGTGAGCAGCCGGCTCACGCGCGCGGGAATCGCGTCCCGCGGCGCTCCCGTGACCTCGAGCGCGAACGCGACGTTCTCCTCCGCGGTGCGATCCTCCAGTAGACGAAAATCCTGGAACACCACGCCGATGCGCCGTCGAAGCCGCGGAATCTGCGCGCGCGGCATTCCAGTCGTGAGGCTTCCGCTCACCCGCACCTCGCCCGCCGTAGGTGTCTCCTCGGCGATCACCAGGCGCAGGATGGTCGACTTGCCGGCGCCGCTCGGACCCGTGAGAAAGGCGAATTCACCCTTGTGCACGCGGAACGTGACATCCTGGAGAGCGAGTCCGGTGCGGGGATACTCCTTCACGACGTGCGAAAATCGAATCATCGGCGAGTCGCGCTCGGTCGGGGATCGCGAAAAATGGCGCGAGGTGCAGCGCTAAACGAGTCCCGGATCGCGCGGCGTGCCGTACGCCGCTTTCACGAGCGTGATGATCTCCGAGGGCGACGCTCCCGCCACATCGCGCAAAATCACATTGCCGCGCGGCAGCGAGTCGTCGATGCGCGCCGTTGCCAGCTCGTGCCGCCGCGGCCCGTGCACCCACACGAGCTCTCCGTCGCTGATGAGGCGCATGCGCGCATTGTCGCTGCGCAGCCGCACCTCCGTTCCGCGCTCGGCGTCGCCGGCGCGGGTCGCGATCAGGCGCGCGACGCGGAGCGGAGCGTTGAACTGATCACTCACGTCACCGCGCCTACCACCACGTAGCCGCCGTCGAGCTCCATCGCGAGGCGTCGCCGGCAGAGCGTGCCGATGACGTCGTCCACCTGCTCCGGCGCGATCCCGGCCTCGCGAGCGAGGTCGCCGGCCATGGCGCGGCCGAGGCGCGACATCGCCTCCCATGCGCGACGCTCCGGATCGTCGACCGTGCCGACGAGCACGACCGTGCCATCCTCTGCCTGCGCCACGATCGCGAGATTGTGGCGTTCGAGCACGGTTTCGATCGCATCGAGATGCGAGTCGCTCACCCCCCGGAAGAGGAAGTACGCGTCGCGCGGCGCCGACGCCGCGGCGTAGCGCATGAGAAGCTTCGCGACGATCTCATCTGCGCACGAATAGTCGAGCAGCCCCACGTGGGAGAAGTCGATCACGGTGAGTGAGCGATCGCCGAGCTCGGAAAGCTGCTTCTCGATTCCGTCGCGGACGGCCGCGCCCGTGGGTCGCGTCACGAGATCGGAGTAGAGGTCGCACACGGTGCGGCGAAGCACCGTGCCCAGGTCGATGTGATTGATCACCGGTCGGTAATCCGCTCCGGAATGGTTATTTGCATCTGCGCACCTGGAAACGGCGGAAGCTTCTCTTCGAGCGGGACATCTTCGTCCCAGCTCGGCACGATTGCGATTCGAGCAGTGCCGGAGCGAACGGACAGCTTGCCATCCCACCGACCGATATAACGTCGCACGCCGGCGAGTCCCTGTCCGCGTCCCGGATCACGAAAGCGGCTGACGCCACGAATGACGGCTTCCTCGAGCGCCATGCCATCGTCCCAGCGATCGCTCATGCGCCGTCCCTGCGCGCTCTCGAGCGACTGGCGAAAGCCGACTCCGGCATCGCACACGGCGATCACGACGACGCGGCGGCCGAGTCGCTTCTGCCAACGATACGTCTGCACGGCCACCCACCCGCCGCGGCCCGCGTGCTCGACGATGTTCTGGCACGCCTCGCTCAGCGTCATGGCGAATCCCATCGTCGCCTTCGCGTCGATGTTGAGCTCCTTCACGAGAATCGAGCGCCGACTTCTGCTGGATGCGACCGACCACCTCGTGCACATCCTCGCTCTTGGCGACAGGCGTGATCTCGAGCAGGACGTCGGACTCGCCGCTGGCCCGCGCGCGATGCACCGTGCCGTGCATCTCGAACAGATCCTCGGCGTGCTTGAAGAACCCGGTGCGCGCCCAGTACGAGCCCGTCTCCTCGGATTCGGGAGCCACGAGCGCGGGCTTCTCGGCGCGCGTCTGCGCGATCGTGAGAAGCGCCGTGAGGCCGTACGGCGACGCCCAGCGCGTGTGCCGGCCGTCGAGCAGCACCTTCTCGTCGATCGGAATCGGAGCGAGGTGCTCGAGCACCGTCTCGAACGTCCGCTCGTCGAGCGAGGGCGGGAGATTGATGACCGTCGTCATTTGGTGATCAGCTCTCCGCGCAAATGCCGAGTGAGTCCGGAGGCTCCGCGAAATATCGACATTCCGCGCTGCCGAGCCGTGCGCCGCGCGCATGGCAGCCGGATGATGTCGTCGCCCGCCAGCAGCCGGGAGAAATACGTCGCGCCCCACACGTCTCCGCAGCCAGTCGGATCGCCGGTGTCGAACGTCGTCGCGACGGGCACGAGCGCGGTGCGCAGCGGGCCCGCATCGAAGGCGGTTGCTTCCTTCCGGAGATCCGAAAGCCTTTCGAATCCTGGAGCGGCGAAGTACACCGCGCCCCGCGAGCCGAGCGTAACGGTAAGGCATCGCATGCCGGCCATCATCGCCGTGGCCGCGAGCTCCATCGGGTCGCGCGCGACAGTCGCGACCTCGTCCTCGTTCATCTGGAGCAAGTCGAAGCAGCGGCACCATTGGTCGACATTCGGGAGCGGCTGCAGCATGCGCCATCCGTCCGGCTGCACGGCGTGCACGAGCATGTGCAGATCGCAGTAGATCGGGCCGGTGAAGTTCTGGCGGATGAGCTGGCAGGTCTCGAGATCGAGCTCCAAGCCGCTGATGAAGTTCATGTACAGCGCATCGAGGTCGCGCAGCAGCGGCTTGAGCCCGAGCCAGCTCCATCCCGGCAAGCCGCCCGTGAGCTTCTCGGCTGCGCCGCTCGCTCGTCTCGTAGCGCAGCTCCACCCGATTGTTCGGATACGGCACGCCGATGAGCGCGGCGTCCGGCGCGACGTGGCTCAGCGTCGCGATGAACTCGCGCGCGCGCGGCGCGAGATCGTCGCCCACCTTCACGAGCGGGACGAGCTCCCAGTCATCGGCGAGGCTGGCGTCGAGCGCGCTCAGCGCGTACGCGCATCCCGCCCCATTCCGTCACCGGCTGCGGCTGCGGATCGCGCCCGTAGATCATGTCCCACACGAAGGTGCCGATGACGCCGAGTCGTTTGCGCCGCATCATCTCAGACCGCTCCGAGGCGTTGCTGCTTGAACGTAGCGACCGCGCCGACCATGCCGGCGCCGTTGCGCAGAGTGCCAGCGACGATGCGGCACGCGTCCACCGCGGGCCGGAACGCGCGGCGCCGCACCTCGGCGCGCAGAGGCTCGAACAGCGGCTCGCCGGCGTGTGTCACGCCGCCGGTGAGCGACGACGACATCCGGATTGAAGATGTTGAGCAGGTTCGCGATGCCGGTGCCGAGGAACCGCGCGGTGTCGCGCACGACCTCGAGCGCGAGCGCGTCGCCCGCGTTCGCCGCGGCGTAGATCGTGGCGGCGTTGAGCTCGTCGAGATGCGCCGTCCACCATGCGGCGGCAGCATCGAGCCTCGTCGCGCTCGAGCGCCTCGCGCGCGCGCAGTCGCGATCGCGGGCCCGGACGCGTACGCCTCGAGACATCCATAGTTGCCGCAGCGGCAGTGGCGCCCCGTGGAATCGATGGTCGTGTGGCCGATTTCGCCCGCCACATCCGACGCGCCGTGATAGAGCACGCCGTTCGATGATGATGCCGCCGCCGATGCCGGTGCCGATCGTGATCCCGACGACATTCTTCGCGCCGCTGCGCCGCGCCCTTCCACCACTCGCCGATCGTCGCGCAATTCGCGTCGTTGTCCAGCGTCGACCGGGAGGTCGACGCCGCTCGGCGATCGAGTCGCGCAGCGGGAAGTCGCGCCATCCGAGATTCGGCGCCACGACGACCATGCCGCGCTCGCGATCGAGCGGGCCCGGCGCGCCGACGCCGACGCCGAGAAAATCTCGCCTTCTTCGCCTTCTCGCGATGCGTGACCTGCGTGATGACCGCGTCGACCATCTTCGCGATGCGATCGACGACCGCGTCGGCGCCCTGCTCGGCGTGAGTCGTCTGCCTGGTGCACGGCGAGCTGGCGGCTCCCGTCCTCGGGCATGGCGCCAACGACGATGTTCGTGCCGCCGAGGTCGACGCCGACGATGTAGCGCACGCGAGCATCGCTCATGCGCACCCCTGCGGGGACTCAACCGGCACGGAGCACCTCATCCACCGCGAGCGCCACCGCATCGACCCCGAGCTCGCGCATGCAGCGCCAGTGCCCGAGGGGACAGTGCGGAGGACCGTGGTGGTGGCAGGGGCGACAGGCAAGCGCGTCGAGACCGATGGAGATGGAGTGAGGAGCCAGCGGACCGAAGCCAAACTCCTCGACCGTCGGCCCAAAAATCGTGATCGTTTTCGTGCCCATTGCGGAAGCCAAATGCTGCGGCGCGGAGTCATTAGTAACCAGTAACCTTGCACGCCCGATCAATTCGGCTGAGGCAAGCAACGACAACGAGGCCGTTCCGTCAACCACCCCTTGCGCGCCGGAAAAATCAGCGATAGATGCGGCCTCCCGCGAGTCCGCCAAACCTCCGATAACCGCGATTCGAAAACGCGGGGCGAGCGCCTCCGCGAGCTGCGCGTAGTAGGGCCAACGCTTCGTCGCCCAGATACTTCCGGGGGCGAGCGCGATCAGCGGGCGCGAGTCGGTTCCGTCTCCCAGCAGCGCATCCACGGCGCGCGCGCTCGGCTTCGCCGGGGAAGAGCCTCGGCCGCAGCGATGTGGGACATCGGCGAAGGCATTTCCGACTCGCTCGAACGCCAACCGCCAGAGTCGCTCCGCGTGATGGCGGTCATCGCGATATGGCACGCGCCGCGAGTAGAGCGTCTGCCCGGCCGAGCCCTCGAATCCAACGCGCTGGGTGTAGCCCGCGGCGAGCGCCAGCGCGGCGCTGCGCACGGAGCGCTGCGCGAGATAGGCGATCGGGGGCTGCGCACTCGCCGCGCATCGGGTGCGCGCAGCTGCTGCGCGAGGCGCCGAAAGCCGCGCACTCCCGCGTCGGCTCCTCGCTTGTCGTAGACGAAGAGCTCGTGGATGTCCGTGATTGCGGGCCAGCAGCGGCGCTGACGCTGGCGTCACGACGACGCTCACCGGACCTCGCGTGGCGAGCTCCGCGATGAGCGGGGTGGTGAGAACGGTGTCGCCGAGAAAGCTGGTCTGCACGACCAGCTGGTGTGGGCCCGTCGCGCTCGCGATGGGCATCAATCCACCTGCAGCACCGCGAGAAACGCTTCCTGCGGAATCTCCACCGAGCCGACCTGCTTCATGCGCTTCTTTCCTTCCTTCTGCTTCTCCAGAAGCTTGCGCTTGCGCGAGATGTCGCCGCCGTAGCACTTCGCGAGCACGTCCTTGCGCAGCGCCTTCACCGAGCTTCGCGCGATGATCTTGTTGCCGATCGCCGCCTGGATCGCGACCTCGAACAGCTGCCGCGGAATCAGCTCCTTCAGCTTGTCCGCGATCTTGCGCCCCCAATCGTACGACTTGTCGCGATGGATGATCACCGAGAAGGCGTCGATCGGATCGCCGTTGATCAGCATCTCGAGCTTCACGAGGTCGCTCTCGCGGTAGTCGAGCATGTCGTAGTCGAGGCTCGCGTAGCCGCGACTGATCGTCTTCAGCTTGTCGAAGAAGTCGAGGATGATCTCGCCGAGCGGAAACTCGAAGTCGAACTCGACGCGCGCGGTGTCGAGGTACGACATGTTCTTGTAGATGCCGCGGCGCTCGGTGCCGAGCGTCATGATCGGGCCGATGTACTCGGCCGGCGCCATGATGCGCGCCTTCACGTACGGCTCCTCGATCTTGGAGATCGTTCCGGCATCGGGGAGCTTGGCCGGGCTCTCGAGCAGCTCCATCGTGCCGTCGGTGCGCCACACGTGGTACTCCACGCTCGGCACCGTCGTGACGAGGTCGAGATCGAACTCGCGCTCGAGCCGCTCCTGCACGATCTCCATGTGCAGCAGACCGAGAAATCCGCAGCGGAAGCCGAAGCCGAGCGCCGTCGATGTCTCCGGCTCGTAGTTCAGCGACGCGTCGTTGAGCTGCAGCTTCTCGAGCGCGTCGCGGAGCCCTTCGTACTGTGTGGTGTCCGTGGGATAGAGCCCGGAGAACACCATCGAGTGCACGTCCTTGTAGCCCGGGAGCGGCTCGACGTCCGGCTTCGACGCATCGAACACCGTGTCGCCGGC
This sequence comes from uncultured Gemmatimonadaceae bacterium, assembly GCA_963827355.1. GTDB lineage: Bacteria > Gemmatimonadota > Gemmatimonadetes > Gemmatimonadales > Gemmatimonadaceae > FEN-1250. The sequence continues at coordinate 12,482 of CAWHAS010000021.1, read as the reverse complement.
GCGCGTCTCCTTCACGGTGCGCACGTTGGCGACGACGAAGCCCACCTCGCCCGGGCCAAGCGATTCGGTCTCGACCTGGCGCAGCTGGTTGTACCCGACCTGCGCGACCTCGTACGACAGCCCCGAGCCGGCGGCGAAGCGAATCTGCATCCCCGGCTTGAGCGTGCCGTCGATGACGCGCACGCTCGGCACGGCGCCGCGATAGCGATCGTAGTACGAGTCGTAGATGAGTGCGCGAAGCGGCGCGTCGGGATCGCCCGACGGGCGCGCGGCACGCGCCGCACGATCTCCTCGAGCAGCTCGGGGATGCCGAGTCCTTCCTTGGCGCTCACGAGCAGGATGTCGTCCTGCTCGGCGCCGATGAGGTCGTGCAGCTCCTGCTTGCGGCGCTCCGGCTCGGCGCCGGGGAGATCGATCTTGTTGAGGATCGGGATGATCTCGAGCCCCGCGTCGAGCGCGAGGAACAGATTCGAGAGCGTCTGCGCCTGGATCCCCTGCGACGCGTCGACGACGAGGATGGCGCCCTCGCATGCGGCGAGCGAGCGCGAGACTTCGTACGTGAAGTCGACGTGTCCCGGCGTGTCGATGAGGTTGAACTCGTACGCCTCGCCGCTGTTCGCGGTGTAGGTCATGCGTACGGCGTTGAGCTTGATCGTGATGCCGCGCTCGCGCTCGAGGTCGAGCGTGTCGAGCACCTGCGCCTTCATCTCGCGCTTCTGCAGCATGCCCGTGGCTTCGATCAACCGGTCGGCGAGCGTCGACTTGCCATGGTCGATGTGCGCGACGATGCAGAAATTACGGATGTGATCGAGCTTCAACGGCGTTCCGGGTCGCGGGGGCGGGGAATCAGAAAATATAACGGGCTCGACGCCGTCTCCGTCGGCTGGATGACAGTTGGAAATGACTTTGACGACGCCTAGCTTCCTCACTTCAATGGATACGGCACGCGCGACGCGCGCCGATCTGCTCGACCCCGCAACGCTCGCGGCGCTCGGACGGATCGAGGTGACTGCTCGGTGGATCGTGGATGGCTTCCTTTCCGGGCTGCATCGCTCGCCACGGAAGGGATTTTCGGTGGAGTTCGCCGAGCATCGTCCCTACCAGGCGGGCGATGAGCCCCGTCACGTCGATTGGAAGCTTGCGGCGCGCGCGGATCGCTGGGCGGTGAAGCAATACGAGGAAGAGACCAACCTGCGCGCGACGATCGTGCTGGATGTCAGCCGATCGATGGCCTGGAGCGGCGCCGCGGCGCGGCTGACGAAGCTCGCGTACGCGGAGCGACTCGCGGCGGCGATCGCGCTTCTCTTTCTCCGGCAGCGCGATGCGGTCGGCCTCGTGCGCTTCGATGACATGGTGCGATCGTCGGTGCCGCCGCGGGTGCGCACGGGGCAGTGGGTGCGGCTGGTCGCTGCGCTCGAGGAGCCTGGATCGGGACGGGCATCGCATGCCGCCGCGGCGCTCGAGGCGGCGGGGCGGCTCATCGCGCGACGCGGCATGGTCGTTCTGATTTCCGACCTGCTCATGGATCCCGACACGGTCGTCGCGACCGTGCGCGGGCTGCGTCACGCGGGGCATCAGGTGGTCGTGATGCATGTGCTCGACCCGTCGGAGCTCGATCTTCCGCACTCGAACGAGGCGCTGTTCGTCGATCCCGAGAGCGGCGTGGAGGTGGCGGCGACGGTCGCCGACGTGCGCGCCGCGTATCGGGAGACGGTGCGCGACGCGCTCGCAGAGTGGCGCCGCGCGCTCACGGCGTACGGGGCGTCGTACGAGCCCGTGATCACCGATGCGCCGTTCGGCGTTCCGCTTCGTCGCGCATTCTCGGCGCGCCAGGAAGCGCCGTAGTGCGTCGCGCCCCTAGTTGCGCCACCGTAGTTACGCGCTCGAACGAACGGCTCTCGGTGATGTCCCGGTGACGGCGCTCTGATGGGATTCCTCGCCCCACTCTGGCTGCTCGCCGGCGCCGCCGCGGCGGTGCCGCTGCTCATTCACCTCATGCGCCGGCGCATCGGCGCGCGCATCGATTTCCCCGCGGTGCGCTACCTCGTGCGCGCCGAGCGCGAGCACAGCCGCGACCTGCGGCTGCGAAATCTCCTGCTCATGATTCTCCGAGTCGCCGCCGTGCTGCTCATCGCGCTCGCTGCCGCGCATCCGATCATCCGCATGGCGGGTGGCGGTCACGCACGCACCGCGCTCGCGGTCGTGCTCGACAATTCGCTGAGCACGTCGGCCGTCGTGGGCGGGCGCCCGGTGCTGCAGCAGCTGCAAGCGCGTGCGAGAGAGGTACTCCGACGCGCCTCGGCATCGGACCGCGTGTGGCTCGTCACCGCGGACGGCGTCGTGCACGGCGGCAGCCGCGATGCGGTGCTCGATGCTGCGGCGCACGCGGAGCCGTTCGGAGGCGCGGGCGACCTGCACGCCGCGACGGTGCGCGCGCAGCTCCTCGCCCGCGCATCCGGATTCCCGTCACGTGAGGTCGTCGTGCTCACCGATGGCCAGGCCAGCAGCTGGCGCGACCCGCTCTCGCTCGGAGACGTTCCGGTGCACGTCTTTCTCCCTGCGGCGCCGGCCCCAGCGAACCACGCGGTCGTTGCCGTGCGCGCGATCCCGACGCGCTGGACGCCGCGCGGCGCCGTGCGTGCGCGATTCCTCGCGCAGGACAGCGCGACGTACCGCATCACGCTGGAAGGCCGAACGCTCGCGCGCGGCATCGCGGCGCGTGACGAGGAGATTCTCTTGCGCGCCGAGCCGCCCGAGCGCGGCTGGAGCGCTGGCACCGTGGAGCTCGAGCCCGACGAGCTGCGAGGCGATGACGTCCGTCACTTCGCCGTGTGGATCGGTCCTGCACCCGCGGTTGCGCTGCATCCGCTCGCCGGCCCGTTCGCGCGCAGCGCCCTCGACGCGCTCGTGCAGAGCGGCAGGGCGAGCGTCGGCAACGAGATCGCGTTCGCACCGGCGGACGAGGCCGCGAAGCTCCCGGCGTTGCTCATCGCGCCCTCGGATCCCGTCAAGCTCGGCGCCGCGAATCGCGCCCTCGAGCGCCTCGGCGTTCCGTGGCGCTTCGGCGCCGCCGTGCACGGCGAGTCCGTGGCGCGCGCCGCGGACAGCACGCGCGCACTGGATGGAGTGACGACGTCGTTGCGCTACGCGCTCACGCGCGCGCCGAGCGCCGAGCGCACGGATACGCTCGCGACCGCGGGCGGCGCTCCGTGGATCGTCACCGGCCCGCGCTACGTGCTCGTCGCCTCACCGCTCGCGCCGCCCGCGACCACATTTCCGCTGCACGCCAGCTTCGTTCCGTGGCTCGACGACATGCTCTCGCAGCGGCTGAGCGGCGAGGGAGGCATTCCGCGCGAGGTGTCGCCCGGCGAACAGCTCCCGCGTCCCGCGAACACTGACGCGCTCGAGCTGCCCGAGGGCGGAGTGATGACGCTCAGCGGCGATACCCTCACTGCCCCCGCTCGCGCAGGCACCTACTTCTATCTGCGAGGCACCACGCGCGTCGGCGCGCTCGTGGTGAATCCGGAGCCCACCGAATCCGACCTCGCGCGTCTCACGCCTCAGGCGCTCGCGGTGCGACTCGGCACGCGCGCGACGAATGTGTTCACCGACAGCTCCGCCATGGTGGCGAGCGTGCTCACCGCTGCGCCCCAACGCCCGCTTCTCGCTCCGTTCCTGGCTCTCGCTGCGCTCATCCTGCTCGCCGAAACGCTGATCACGGCCCCCGCGCGCAGGAGGGCCGCGTAATGGCGCTCCCGCAGCTTCTCGACGCGGTCACCGCGCTCCCGGCGTATCGCGAGCTCGTCGCCAGGCTACCCGCGCTCGGCGAGACCATCACGGTGGGCGGGCTCCCCGGCAGCAGCGATGCCACGCTCAGCGCGGCGCTGGGCCGCGAGCTCGGCGCCACGCGCTTCCAGGTGATTCTCGCCGAAGCGCTGCCGGAGGCCGAGCGATGGCTCGCGGATCTCGACGCGCTCGCCATTGATGGCGCCGTCGCGCTGTATCCGCCGCGCGAGGGATTCGGCGAGGTCGAGCCGCATTCTCGAGGTTGCGGGTGAGCGCGTCGAGACGCTGGAGCGCATCGCGCGCGGCGAAGTGCGCACACTCATCACGACGGCGCGCGCGATACTGGAGCGCACGCGGCTTCCCGCGGCGGTGCGCAACGCCCGCCTCGAGCTGCGTCCCGGTGCGACGCAGCGGCTCGACGCGCTCATCGAGCATCTCGAGTCGGTCGGATTCGAGCGCGTCACGCTCGTCGATGATGTCGCGCAATTCAGCGTTCGCGGCGGCATCGTCGACATTTACAGCTTCGGGATGGCGAATCCCGTGCGTCTCGAGCTGTGGGGCGACGAGATCGCCTCGCTCCGCCACTTCGATCTGGCGACGCAGCGCAGCACGCGCGACGCCGCAAGCGCCGTGATCCTGCCGGTGGATGGCCGCCGCGGCGACGACAACGAGGCGTCCGCGCGCGGCACCGTCGCCGATCTCTTCCCGCCCGACACGCTCATCGTCGTTCCTTCGCGGCTCGCATCTCGAGCCCGAGATGCAAGCGCACGTGGGACGAGGCCGCGCACCACATCGACCTCGCGCGCCGGCGCGGCGAGGACGTGCCGAATCGCGACGAGCTCTTTCAGACGCCCGACGAGGCGCAACAGCAGCTCGCGCGCTTCGGCCGCATTCGCGATCTCCATCGCGATGTCCGCGACCGACGGCGGCGCCCGCAGCGCCGACATCGTGTTCCCGATACGGCCGCCCGACACCGTCGATCGCGACATCAAGCGACTGCGCCGCCTCGTGTCGCGACGGGATGCCGACGATCATCCTCTGCGACAACGTCGGCCAGTGCGAGCGCCTCGACGAGATCCTGAACGAGGACGCGGCGCGCGCCATCGCCGGCGGCGCTCACCGTCGGCGTCGTCGACGGCGGCTTCATCGTGCCGGGCGCGCGCGCGTCCGCAGCCGGGCTGCGCATTTTCACCGACCACGAGATCTTCCGGCGCGAGCGGCGCATCCGGCGTGCATCGCCGCTACGGCTCGGGGTCATCGCTCGAGAGCATCACCGCGCTCAAGCCCGGCGACTACGTGGTGCACCTCGAGCACGGCGTCGGCATTTATCGCGGCATTGAGCACGTCTTCGTCGGCGAGAGCACGATCGAGGTGGCGGTGATCGAGTACGAGGGCGGCGACCGGCTCAACGTGCCGCTCTATCGCATTGACCAGGTGGAGCGCTATCGCTCCGCCGATGATGTAACGAGCGATGCACCGCCGCCGCGCCTCCACAAGCTCGGCGGCAAGCGCTGGGCGCAGCAGCGCGACAAGACGCGCGCCGCGATGCAGGAGATGACGCGTCGAGCTGCTCGACCTGTACGCGCGCCGCCGCAGTCGCCGAGAAGATCCGCCGCATTTCCCGACACCACGTGGCAGCGCCAGCTCGAGTCGTCGTTCCTGTTCGAAGACACGCCCGATCAGCGCAAGGCGACCGACGAGGTCAAGGCGGACATGGAAGCGACGCGTCCGATGGACCGGCTGCTGGTGGGCGATGTCGGCTACGGGAAAACCGAAATCGCCGTGCGCGCCGCCTTCAAGGCCGTGCAGTCCGGCCGCCAGGTCGCGGTGCTCGTTCCCACGACCGATTCTCGCCGAGCAGCACGGGCGCACGTTCACGGAACGCCTCGCCGACTTTCCCGTGTCCGTCGAGACGCTCTCGCCGCTTTCAGACCGGCGAAGGAGATCACGTCGACGCTGGTCGAGATCGCCGAGAAGAAGGTCGACATCGTCATCGGCACGCACCGGCTGCTGAGCGCAGATGTCAACTTCGGCAACCTCGGACTGTCATCGTCGACGAGGAGCACCGGTTCGGCGTGAAGCACAAGGAGCGGCTCAAGCAGCTCAAGCTCGAGACGGACGTGCTCACGCTCACCGCCACGCCGATTCCGCGCACGCTGCATCAGTCGCTCGCCGGCCTCCGTGACATGACGGTGATCGCAGACGCCGCCGCGCGATCGCTCACCCGTGCTCACCTTCGTCGAGCCGTGGGACGAGGGGTTGATCGAGGAGGGAATCGCGCGCGAGCTCGATCGCGGCGGCCAGGTCTTCTTCGTCCACAACCGAATCGAGACCATCGTCGGCATCGCGGACCACATCCGGCGCCTCGCGCCGCGCGCGCGCGTCACCGTCGCGCACGGCCAGATGCGCGAGCGCGACCTCGAAGAGGTGATGCGGAGGTTCGTCGCCGGCGAGGTCGATGTGCTCGTGTCGACGATGATCGTCGAGTCGGGGCTCGACGTGCCGAACGCGAACACGATGTTCGTGAATCGCGCCGACCACTTCGGGCTCGCGCAATTGTACCAGCTCCGCGGCCGCGTCGGGCGCTCGTACCGGCGCGCCTACTGCTACCTGCTCGTCCCCGATGCCGTGGACATCGATGCGGAGCGCCGGCTCTCGGTGCTCGAGCATCACACCGAGCTCGGATGCGGGATACCGCATCGCGCTGAAGGATCTCGAGTTTCGCGGCGCCGGCAATCTGCTCGGCCCCGAACAGTCGGGGTTCGTGCAGGCGGTGGGATTCGATCTCTATCTGCGCATGCTCGACGAGACGGTCAATCGCATGGTCAAGGGCGACAACGCGCCCAAGCTGCGGCCGGCCGACGTGTCCATGGACATCGCCGCGTTCCTCCCCGACGAGTATCTGCCGATTCAGGAGGCGAAGCTCGATGTCTACCGGCGGCTCTCGACCTTCACGAGGGCCGACGAGGTCGAGGCGCCTGCGCGACGAGCTGCGCGACCGCTTCGGGCCGCTTCCGCCGCCCGCGACGGCGTTCCTCGCGAGCGCGCTGCTGCGCGTGAGCGGCGCCGCCCTGGGCGTCGAAGGAATCCTGGTGCGCGGTGACGAGGCGCGTATTACCTTTCGCGACGATGCGGTACCCCGGCTCAAGGGGCTCACATCGGCGTTCCACGAAGTGCAATTCCAGGCGGATGTGCGTCGCGCCATCCGCTCTCGCTGAAGCTCACGCGCCTCGGCGGCGCATTGCTTCTCGACGGGCTCGTTCGCGTTCTTCGCGGAGCCACGCGCGATGCGTGACCGCGCGGGGCTTTCTGCCGCGCGTTGGCCACCTCATCTCTTGCCCTCTCAATCCCCGCTAATGAAACGCTCCATTGCCATTTTCATGATCGTCGGCGTGCTCGTCGCCTGTGAAGGATTCAAGCAGGCCATGGGAAGCACCGCGGACGTCGTCGCCAAGGTCGGCTCGCAGCAGCTCACCGTCGACCGCCTGTCGACGCTGCTCAGCCAGGCCAAAGTGCCGATCACCGGCGACATTGCGAAGGCGATCTCGAACATCTGGGTCGACTACGAGCTGCTCGGCCTCGCGGCCGCGCACAATGACTCGCTCAACGATCCGAAAATGGTGAACGACGCGCTCTGGCCGATCATCTCGCAGATGCGGGCGGGGAAGTGGCACGACATTGTCGTGAAGACGTTCCACATTGACACCGCAGGCAACGAGGCGAAGTTCAATGCGGGCGAGGTGCTCGCGGCGCGCCACATTCTCTTCCTCGTTCCCCAGGGCGCCACGCCCGCGCAGACGGACTCGATTCGCAAGGCGGCGGAGTCCGTTCGCGTTCAGGTGACGCCGGCGAACTTCACGGCCATGGCGACCAAGTACACGCAGGAGCCCGGCGGTGCGCAGCGCGGCGGCGACCTCGGAGTGTTCACGAAGGGCGCCATGGTTCCGGAGTTCGAGCACGCCGTCGAGGCGATCAAGCCCGGACAGGTCTCTCCGCTCGTGAAGACGCAGTTCGGCTTCCACATCATTCGCCGCTCGACGTACGCTGAGGTCGCGCCGGAAGTCGCGTCGCGCGTGAACGGTCCTGCGCTTCAGGCCGCCGACAGCGTGTACATCACGCAGCTGGAGAGCAACGGCAACATTGTCTTCAAGCCAACGGCCGTCGCGACGATCAAGGAAGCCGCGAAGGATCTCGATGCGCACAAGAACGACAAGACCGTCATCGCGACCTCGAAGGCCGGTGACTTCACGGTCGCTCGGCTGACGCGCTGGCTCGAAGCCTTCCAGCAGCGCGATGATCTCGGCAAGAAGCTGCAGACGGCGCCGGACAGCGTCGTGCTGAGCTTTGCGAAGAACGTGCTTCGCAACGAGCTCGTGCTTCACCAGGCCGACAGCGCGAAAATCGAGCTCAGCCCCGAAGAGAACAAGCAGCTGCAGACGCGCTTCACAGAGGTCGTCGCCTCGAGCCAGGACCAGCTCGGAATCTCCCCGAAGTCGCTCTCGGACAGCGCGAAGACGCTCGTGGCGCGGGAGAAGCTCGCGAGCGTACGCGTGAATGCCTACATTGACAAGCTCATGCAGCAGCAGGCCGGCTTCGTTCAGGTGCCGCCGCCGCTCGAGGAGTTGATGCGCGTGAAGTATCCCGTCACCATCAATCAGGCTGCGATGGACAAGGCGACGACGACGGCCACGGCGCTCAAGGCGAAGGCGGATTCGGCTCGCACGAAGAACGCGCCGCCAACCGAAGTGCCGATGGGCGGAATGCAGGCGCCGCAGGGAGCGCCCGCACCGGCTCCGGCGCCACCGCCGCCGGCGCCCAAACCGCCGAAGACGCCCGAGTGATCGAACCCCAGATCGAGTCGAGGGTACGGTGAGCATGCGCCATTCATTATTGCTGACCCTTGCGGCCGCGACCGCGACGGTGGCCGTGCTCGCCGCGCCTCTCCACGCGCAACTGGGCACGGCAGACGGGAAGTCCGGTGCACCGCCGGTGGACGGGATCGTCGCCATCGTCGGGACCACGCCGATCCTCCGCTCCGACGTGGAAGAGCGCGTCGCGCAGGCACGCGCCTCCGGGCAGAAGATGCCCGAGGATTCCGCGAGCCAGCAGGCGCTGATCAAGAGTCTCCTCGACGCGATCATCGACGAGGAGCTACTGGTGCAGAAGGCGAAGGACTTGAAGGTCGAGGTCACGGACAACGACGTGAACGCCGACGTCGACAAGCGCATGCAGACCATCCGCACGCGCTTCACCACCGAGAAGGAGTTCCGCGACGAGCTGAAGAAGTCCGGCTTCGGAACCGTCGACGAATTCCGTCGTTGGCTCTCGGATCAGTCGCGACGCAGCCAGTTGCAGCAGAAGCTCTTCGAGAAGCTCCGCAGCGACGGCAAGATCACTCCGGCCGCGGTGTCGCCGGCAGAGGTGGATGAGTTTTTCGCGAAGAATTCGAGCCAGCTGCAGAAACTTCCCGCAACGGTGACGCTTCGACAGATCGTCATCGCGCCGAAGCCGAGTCCGAAGCAGGACAGCGCAGCGGTGGCGAAGGCCGAGTCGCTGTACGTCGAGATCTCCAAGGGCGGCGATTTCGAGCAGATTGCGAAGCGCGAGTCGATGGATCCGAGCACCAAGGAGCTCGGCGGCGATCTCGGGTGGCGCCGTCGCGGCGACTTCGTTCCCGAATTCGACCGCGTCTTCTTCGCGCTGAGGCCGGGCGTCGTCACGCCGCCTCTCAAGACGGTGTTCGGCTACCATCTCATTCGCGTGGATCGCGTGCAGCCCGCGGAAGTGAAGGGACGCCACATCCTCATTCGTCCGGCCATCGACTCCGCCGATGTCCTCGCGGCGCGGAACGAAGCGCTCGACGTCGCGAAGCAGTGGCGCGCCGGTGTGGCGTTCGACACGCTGCGCACGAAGCATCACGATCCGTCCGAGGAGTCGTCGATTCCGCAGCCGTTTCCGCAGTCGCAGCTGCCGCAGGAGTATCAGGCGGCGATCGCGGGCCACAAGGCGAACGACATTCTCGATCCGTTTCTGATCGTCGACAAGACGCGGAACACGCCAAAGTTCTTCGTCGTGCAGATCACGTCGATCGCCGCCGAGCACGAGCCGACGGTGGCGGACTGGCGCGAAAAGATTCGCGACCAGCTGGCGGAGGAGAAAGCGATCCGCCGCTACCTCGATGGTCTGCGGAAGGAAAGCTACGTGTCCATCCGCATCTGACCGGTGCGCGTCGACCTCGCGCTCAAGCGGCTCCTCCTCGTGAAGAGTCGCACCGAGGGGAAGGAGGCCTGCGACGTGGGAGCGGTGACGGTGAATGGAAAGCGCGTGAAGGCATCAGCGGAGGTCGAGTCGGGTGACCGCATCCGGCTCGACTACGCGCACCGCTCGCTCGAGATCGAGCTGCTCGAGAACATTGGAAAGAACGTGAGCCGCGCGGACGCAAAGACGCTCTATCGCGTGCTCAGCGACGAGGCCACCACGTGACGCTTCCTCGCCTCGCAATCACCCTCGGCGATCCGCGCGGCATCGGCCCCGAGATCGTCGCGGCGGCGATCGGCGACTCGCGGGTCCGTGCGCGCGCGGAGCTGGTGATCGTCGGCCCCTCGGGTACGGTGGTGCCCGCGAACGAGGAGGTCGGCGAGTGGGCTGCGGGCGGAAGCGCCGCGCAGGGAGGGAAGCTCGCCGGTCTCGCGATCGAGCGCGCGGTGGCGCTCGCGCGAAGCGGCGACGTGCAGGGGATCGTTACGGCCCCCATCGACAAGCACGCGCTCTTCTCGGGCGGCTACGATTTTCCGGGGCACACCGAAATGCTCGCGGCGCTCACAAACTCCCACGTCGCGATGATGCTGGCGTCCGATCGCCTGCGCGTCGTGCTCGTGACCACGCACATCGCGCTGAGCGAGGTTCCGCGCGCGATCACTCGGGCGCGGATCCTCGAGTGCGCCGAGATCACGCGCCGCGGTCTGCAGCAGCTGTACGGCATCGCCGAGCCGCGAATCGCGCTGTGCGCGCTCAACCCGCACATGGGCGACGGCGGCCGCTTCGGCGCGGAGGACGACACACTGCTCGCGCCCGCTGCGCGCGCGGCGAACATCCTGGGGCCATTCCCGGCGGACACCGTGTTCGTGCGCGCGATGCGCGGCGCCTTCGATGCCGTGCTCGCGCCGTACCACGATGTGGGGATGACCGCGATCAAGGTCGCGTCGTTCGGCAGCGCGGTGAACGTGACGCTGGGACTCCCGTTCCCGCGCACCTCGCCCGATCACGGCACCGCGCTCGACATTGCCGGCCAGAATCGCGCGGACCCCGCGAGCATGATCGAGGCGATACTCGAGTGCGCGCGATTCACCGCCGCCGCGGTGCCCGCGAAGATCTGATTGCGACGCCGCACCTAGCCGGCCTCGTTCGTCGGGTGAAGCTTTCACCCATGCCAGATTCGCACGCGCACGGCCACAGTCACGCCGGTCATTCGCACGGCCACTCGCACGCCGGCCACTCCCACGGCGCGGGAAGCTCGGTGAGCCGACTGCGCATCGCGCTCCTGATCACCGCCGTGATCCTGGTGGCCGAGGCGGTGGGCGGATACGTGGCGAACTCGCTGGCGCTGCTCGCGGACGCCGGGCACATGCTCACCGATGTGGCCGCGCTCGCACTGTCGCTGTTCGTCGCGTGGTTCAGCCAGCGCCCCGAAACGGACAAGCGCACCTACGGCTATCTCCGCCTGGAGATTCTGGCGGCGTTTCTGAATGGTGCGACGCTGCTGCTCATCTCGGTCTGGATCATCTGGGAGGCGGTGAACCGCCTGCGCACTCCCGAGCCGGTGCAGAGCGGGCTCATGCTCGGCGTCGCCGTGCTCGGCCTCGTCGCCAATGCGATTTCGGCGTGGGTGCTGCATCCGAGCGGCGAGGACAATCTGAACGTCCGCGGTGCGTACCTCCACATCCTGGGCGACCTGCTCGGATTCATCGGAACCATTGTCGCAGCCCTCCTGATCCGGCGATTCGGTTGGCTCGCCGCGGATACGATCGCCTCGATGGTGGTGAGCGCGCTGATTCTGCGCGGGGCGTGGACGCTCGTGCGCGACTCGACCGACGTGCTCCTGGAGTCGACGCCAGCGCACATTCGGCGGCAGCGGTGCGCGACCAGCTCACGGCGATCCCGGGCATCGAGTCCGTCCATGACCTCCACGTGTGGACCGTGACCTCGAACGTCATTGCGATGAGCGTGCATGCGATCGTCCGCGAGCCGGAGCGGCACCAGCACGTCCTCGAGCACGTACTCGACGCCATGCGGCTATTCGGCATCCAGCACGTGACGGTGCAGTTGGAGCGGAAGGAGATGTACGAGCGGGAGCTCCACCTCCACGCCTGAACTGCCCGGTTTGGCCCCCGCAGGTCAGTTTCGGACACTTTGCCGCTTAGGAGTTTCTCATTTGCGGTTTTAGGAGGCCGAATCGTGACGACAAGCGTCAAGGGCTCGTCTCCCCACAGACCATTGTGAGGACTCAAGCGTGGCTCCGTCGCAGACGTTCAACGACATCCGGATCGAGAAAGAGCGCGTTGGGGTCTCGATCACGATGGTCGGGGGCGAGACGCTGAGCGGCTGCCTGTTCGCACCCCCCATTTATCCTCCCGGCGGGATCGAAGATCCTCTCCAGATCCTCAACGAGGCCGAGCCGTTTTTCCCGCTGGGGCTGG
>CAWHAS010000020.1:0-92806 GCA_963827355.1 uncultured Gemmatimonadaceae bacterium | reverse complement strand
GCAGCCGTATCACGCGATCGACGACGGGCGCTGGGCCGAGCCGATCATCGGCCACGGAGCGTGCGAAGCGACGTACGCGTTCAAGTCGTTTCTCGATGCGGGCGCGCGTCTGGCGTTCGGCAGCGACTGGTCCGTCGCGCCGCGACGCCGCTCGAAGGAATCTATGCGGCGGTCACGCGCGACGCACGCTCGACGGCAAGCATCACCGGCGGCTGGATCCCCGAGCAGAGGATCACGGTCGAGGACGCGCTGCGTGCCTACACGATCGGCTCCGCCTTTGCCTCGTTCGAGGAGCAGAAAGGGAACGCTCGAGCACGGCAAGCTGGCGGACTTCGCGATCATCGACCGCGACATCACGCGCATTCCGCCGGACGAGATCCGAAGCGCCACATCATGAAGACGATCGTTGGCGGCCGGGTGGTCTACGAGCGTCCGGACATCGGCGGCGAGCGTCTCCAGGTAGCTGCGCGACGCGACGCTAGTAGACTTCATCAGTTCGCGATACGCCCGCTTGACGTCGTCCACCTGCGGCAGGATCGCGTCCTCGAGCGCGGCGCGTAGCCGACGAACGTGTCCGTCGACGCCACGCGCTTGACCGGCGCATCGAGCCACGCGAAGCACTCGTCGGCGATCGGCGCGGCGATCTCGGCGCCGTAGCCCCACGACAGAGAATCCTCGTACGCGACGATCGACGCGGTTCGTCTTCTTGACCGACTCGTACACCGTCTCGCGATCCCACGGCGACAGCGTGCGCAGGTCGATCACTTCCACCGACAGCCCTGTCTCGGCCAGCTGGTTCGCCGCGGCGAAGGCGCGCTGCACCGTCGCGCCGTACGTCACGACCGTCACGTCGGTCCCCTCGCGCACGACCTTCGCCTTGCCGAACGGAATCATGAAGTTCGGGCCCGGGATACGCGGCCTTGTTGTACGTCTGGCGGTACAGATGCTTGTGCTCGAGGAAGATCACCGGATCGTCGCAGCGGATCGCGGTGCGCAGCAGTCCGTTCGCATCGAGCGCCGTCGCCGGACACACGACGCGAAGTCCCGGGCAGTGCGTGAACAGCGACGCGCCCGTCTGCGAGTGGTAGATCGCGCCGCGAATGTAGCCGCCGTACGTGGTGCGAATGACGACCGGCGCGCTGAACTCGTTGTTCGACCGCCAGCGCATCGTCGCGAGCTCGTCGCGCATCTGCATGTACGCCGGCCAGATGTAGTCGAAGAACTGCACCTCGACCACCGGCTTGAATCCGCGCGTGCGCCAGCCCGATCGCGCGGCCGACGATGTTCGCCTCGGCGAGCGGCGAGTTGTAGACGCGCGCGCCGCCGAACTCCTTCTGCAGCCCCCACGTCACCTTGAAGACGCCGCCCTTGCCCTTGACCTTGCCGAGGTATTGCTCGCGCGAGACGTCGGCGACGTCCTCGCCGAACATGAGGATCTTCGCGTCGCGCCGCATCTCGTCCTTCATGCACGCGTTGAGCAGATCGACCATCGTCGTCGGCTCGCCGGTGAACTGCGGATCGTCCTCGGTGTCGAACTGCTCGCTCGTCGGATCGACGTCGCGGCGAGTAGACGCAGTTGTAGATCGTGTCCGCGGTCGGCTGCGGCTGCGCGAGCGCGTCGTCGGTGGCGGCGAGCACGTCGCGCGTCGACCTCCTCGCGCATGCGCCGCGAGGACTCGCGTCGGTGGCGTGGCCTTCGGCGACGAGCCACTTCGGAAACGTCGTCATCGGATCGCGCGCCGCGTCGGCCTCGCGCTCCGAGGCCGGGCGGTACATCACCTCGTCGTCCGAGAGCGAGTGCGAGTACGGGCGAATCACGTGCGCGTGCACGAGCGCCGGCCCCTTCCGCTTGCGCGCATAGTCCACCGCCCGCTCATGGCCGCGTGTAGCGGCCACGAAGTCGCAGCCGTCGACCTCCTGGATGTACAGCCCCGGGAACGACCCGACGAGCTTCGAGATGCTGCCGCCCGCGGTGTTCACCTCGACCGGGACGGAGATCGCGTACCCGTTGTCCTCGACCAGATAGACGACCGGCAGCTCGAGATTGCACGCGGTGTTGAGCGACTCCCAGAACTCGCCTTCGCTGGTCGCCCCCTCGCCGGTGGAGACAGAACACCACCTCGTCCTCCGTGAAGCCCTCGGTGATGCCGAGCAACTTCGCGCGCAGCGAGGCTTCCGCGGATGCCGACGGCCTGCAGGAACTGCGTGCCGGTGGGCGACGACGACGAGACGATGTTGAGCGTCTTGATGCCCCCAGTGGCTCGGCATCTGCCGGCCGCCGGAATTCGGGATCGGCCGCGGCACCCACCGCCGAGTACAGCATCTCCGCCGGCGTCATGCCAAGCTGCAGGCAGAGCGCGCGATCGCGGTAGTAGGGCACCGAACCAATCGTAGCCCGAGCGAATGACCATCCCGGCAGCGGTGAGGATCGCCTCGTGGCCCGCGCCCGAGATCTGGAAGAAGATCTTGTTCTGGCGCTTGAGCTGGATCTCCTTGTCGTCCATCCGCCGCGACAGAAACATGTTCCGGTACGCGGCATTGAGCTGAGCGGCGCTCAGGCTCGTCGCGGCCGGCTGGGTGGCGGTTGTGGGCGTGGCCATGTCTCTCCAGGTCCTGTGAAATCGACGGTGTAAGATACCTTCCCGTCCGGCGCGGATGCCACACGAACTCCTACCGGGGCCGCGCCGGACGCCTTATCATCCCTTGTCAGCACTGGCACAACGGCAACGACTCTCTTCACAGCGGCCTCGGCCGCTCACGGGGCGGTGACATGCAGGATTCCGGCTCCCCCAACGCGCACTGCATTTTCTGCGATATCATGAAGGGCGCGGCCGAGGTCTCCGTGTGCTACGAGGACTCGAGCGCGATCGCCTTCATGGATGTGCAGCCGGTGAATCAGGGTCACACGCTCGTCGTGCCGCGCCAGCACTTCGAGTCGTTCCAGGACCTGCCGACGGACCTCGGGATGCACCTGTTCGAGGTGGCGATGCGATTGAATCCGGTGATTCGAAAGATCGCGGGCGCAAACGCGATGAATCTCATTGTCTCGAGCGGTGCGGCGGCCGGGCAGGACGTCTACCACTTTCACATCCACCTCATCCCGCGGCGCGCGGGCGATGGATTCGATGTGCCGCTGCCGTTCCCGGGATCGATGATGCCGGATCGCACCCTTCTCGACGCGCAGGCCGCGCAGATTCTCTCGGCGCTGCGCGACCCGATGCGGCCGACGCCTCGCGTGGCGCCCGCCATCGCGAAGAAGTAGCGGCTAGCGTCCCGCGCGCACGGCGGCCACCGCGGACGCCAGCGCGTGGGCGGTTTCGCTCAGCTCCGTCGCGGCGCCGTTCAGCGAATCGATCGCTCCTTCCTGCTGCGTGCTCGCGCCCGCGACAGCACCGGTGTCCGACGCGGCCTGCGTTGCCTCGTCCTTCGCGTCGGCGAGCGCGCGTGCCATCACGCCCGAGCGGTCGGCGCTCTGGCGCGCCGCGTCCACGATGCGATGCCCCGCTGCCGCCACGGACTCCGATGCGAGCACCATGCGGTCGAGCTCATCCACCCAGTTGCCGCTGGCGTCGGCTACGGAGAGCACCTCGCCGCGCGTGCGCTGCATGAGCGCGACGGCTCGATCGAGCGTCGCCCTGATGTCGCGCACGGCGTTGTCCATCCCTTCCGCCTCGGCGGCGCTTCGATCGGCGAGCTCGCGAATCTCGCGCGCCACTACCGCAAAGCCCCGCCCGTGCACACCCGCGCGCGCTGCCTCGACGGCGGCGTTGAGCGCGAGCAATCCCGTTTGATCGGCGAGCTCGGTGATCGTCTGTCCGAACTTCTGCACCGCTTCGGAGATCTCGCGGAGCCGTGAGACCTGCTCGGCGCCCTGCTGCACCACCGCCGCGGCGGCGGTGAGCTGCGCACGCGCCTGCTCCGTCGCGCCGCGCACCATGCGCGCGTCCGCAAGCATTCTGACCACCGCTCTGCTGCGTCACGCGCCCCTCCGTGACGGTGCTGTCGGCAATGACCTGCGCGTTGCGCGCACCCTCGGCGCCGCGCGAAAGCGTGTCTGCGAGATTGCGCACGGTTGCGGCGAGGCGTCGCGCCGTCTCCGCTCCCTCCTGCGCCGAGGCGTGGAGCTGTTGCGTGGTCGCGGTGATCGACTCGACGTGCGACGTCATGTCGGCCGAAGCTGCGACGACCGGCTGAATCAGCTTGTCGAGCGCGAGCGAGAGCGCGAGCTGTGGCGCGATGTACTCGAGCAGCGAAGCGTCGTACGCTCGATACATCTCAATGCGAGAGTGCCGCACGGTCCAATGCCCACGAGCCGCTCGCCATACATCAGCGGCAGCACGATCTGCGAGCGTTTGTTGGCCTCCTTCGGCCGCTGCGCGAAGGGAAGCGCGAGGTCGGTGATCGCGTGGCCGGCGCGCAGCGCGCTCCCGACCAGTCCCTCCGAGGCGGAGATGCGCGTACCCACCGGCGAATCGGGCGACGTGTCGACCACCACCACGAACTCATCCCGCGCCGCATCGTACGTGGCGATGCCCATTTGCTCCCACGGCACCAGCGATCGCGTGAGGCGCTTGATGTCGTTGAGTGCGCGATGGAGCTCAGGGCGCGCGCTGATCGCGTTCGTGAGCCGTTGCACGAGCAGAAGGCTCTCGCCAACCGACGCTTGCCGCACGAGCCAGTGCGTGAGCACACCGATGAGCGTGAGCACGAGCGCGCCCCCGATCATTGTGCGCGGAGTGCTGTCGCTGTACGCCAGCCGCAGCGCGCCGAGCGCGAGCAGTGTCGCGAGCACCGCGACCGTGCCCTCCCATCGTGCGGTGAGCCGTGCATCCACCCACGCAATCGCCGGCGACAACTTCAGCTGAAGATAGAAGGTGCCGTTCGCGGTGAGCAGGAAGAGCGCGATCATGATGCCCAGCCGCCACGCGTTCCCGACGGAAAAGGCCGCAACACCGAGCTGCCCGTTCAGCAGGCCGTAGTAGGAGTATCCGGCGACCGTTCCAGCGGTGAGAAAGTGGCCGGCGGTGCTGATGGCGTTGCGCATCGGAAGGCGCCGAAAGACGGCGTCGCCCACGATTATTCCAAGAGCCACGACGAGCGCGCCCGCGGCCCAGTCGAGAGCGATGAGAGCTGCGATGCCCGGGCCGACGGCAAAGCTCGAGAAGCCCTTTCCCGGCAGTGGAATGCCGAACACGCGCGTCGCGGCCGCCGTGACCAGCAGGAGTCCGGCCCCGAGCCAGGGGAACGGATGCGCGTAGTAGTTGAACGCGAGGCCGAGCGAAACGGAAAGCGTGCCGAAGGCAACCACGCACATCCGCACGATCTCGTCGTTCATCCACGACTTTCGCGCGGGAACTGCATGCGCGGCGGTGATCTGGAGCGGCGACGTCGTCATTGTAACTATTGGACGCGGGGTGACTTAGCTGCGTCACGAGCGGGCGGCTATTCGCCCGGCAACGTCCCGATGTCGAGCCAGACCATCCAGTGTCCGTTCAGATCCGAGGCGCCGTTGAGCGCATAAAAGCCTCGTGCCGCGTCGTTTGCGGGCGATCGACGGAATTGCACCGCGCTACCTGTCAGTAGTCCACGGGCCGCAGGTAGCTCTCGCCGATTGCGGTGCCGCTGACCATTGCGACGGTCGACAGCCGGCGCTTCCAGTGGGTCGAGTCCAGTCGCCGCCGCACGACCAATACCTCGTCGCGATCGAAGCCGCGCGACAGCAGCTCGTCCACGGAAAATCCGCTGAGGATCCAGTGCAGAATCTGATCGGCGCGCTCGTAGCTGATGCCGAGGTCGCCCTCGTCGGTCCGGCCGTGCACGAGATCGGCGGTGGGCGCCTTGTCAATGATCGGCGACGGCACCCCGAGGTGTCGCGCGAGCTCGCGCAGTTGGGTCTTGTAGAGATCGCCGATCGGATTCACCGGCGGCGCGTCGTCGCCGTGCCAGGTGAAGTAGCCCAGCAAGCGCTCGGTCTTGTTGCCGGTTCCGAGCGGAAGCGCCCTGTACCGGGCGCCCTGGTCGAACGTCGCGATCATGCGCATCCGCGCCATGACGTTACCGCGGCGGGTCGGGTCGGCGTCCGGCTCGCTCGCGAGATAGCCATCCACCGCCGCGCTGATGTCGATCGTGCGGCTCTCGATGCCGAGCGCATCGATCACGAGCTGCGCGTGCTCGAGGCTCTCGGGGCTCGAGGCGCGATAGGGAAGTCGCACGCCGATCACGTTGGTCGCGCCGATAGCCTTCGCAGCCAGGAAGGCGGTGACGGCGGAATCGATGCCGCCCGAGATGGCGACGATGGCTTTCTCGAAGTCGCGCTGGCTCAGCTCCTCGCGGATGAATGACGTCAGCCACGACTCCGTGAGCTCGGCATCGATCTCGAGCGGTGATGGCGCGCCATTCTCACGCGCCTCGACCTGCACCACGGCGATGTCGCTCGGGCGCGCCTTTGACTTTCCGCGGGCCTTTCTCGCGGCGGGCTTCGCCGCTGGCGCCGGATCGTACTCCAGCGCGGCCGGCGCCTCCGCGCGGATCTGCTCGAGATTGTCGATCAAATGCGGCATCGCGGTCTGCAGATCCGCGAGCAGCGGCATCTCGGAACGCGCGCGTGCGAGGTCGTTGAGGTCGATCGGGATCGCGACGAGCGCTTCGCGCCAGAGCGGACCGCGCACGCGAACTTCGCCGTTCGGGCCGGCGATCGTGGCGCCACCCGGGAAGGACTTACCGCCCTCGCTCGCCACGAGATTCGTGAACGACACGAACACGCCCTGCTCTTCCGCGATGTCGCGCACGAGCCGCTCCCATCGCGCGACACTCGCGGGGCCGGGAATGGCATCGTCGCGCGGGTGCACGCCTCGCGCGGGCGCCGCGGCACTGATGAAGATCATCGTCGCGCCGTCGAGCGCGAGCAGCGTTCCGGGCAGCGAGTGCCAGGCGTCCTCGCACACCAGCATCGCGAATCTCCCCCACGGCGTGTCGAAGGCGCGAATGTCGTGGCCGCGCTCGACGAACCGCTCCTCGTCGAACAGGCCGTAGGTGGGGAGAAAATTCTTGCGATGCACATGTCTGATGAGCGGCGCGTCACCGCCCAACCGAACCCACATCGCGCTATTGTAGAGGGTGCTGTTCCACAGCTCGTAGAAGCCGATCGCGACCTCGAGCGGATGCGAGGCAGCCGCCGAAGCGAGATAGGCACGCTGCAAGTCTGCCGCAAACGCGCCGGCGGTGAGCGAATGCTCGCGAACCCCGCCCTCGAGGAAGTAACCGGTGAGCGCGGATTCGGGGAGGTGCAGTACGTCTGGCCTCGAATCGAGCGAGTCGAGCTGCGAGAACAGGTCGCCCAGCCGGGCCAGATTCGCGTCATATTCTCCCTTGCCGGGAGAGAACTGGAGCGCGGCAAGCTGGAGAATGTGAGGCATCTCTGAAAGATGTGTGTATTAAAGGTAGAGGGGTAGAGACCGAGAGTCTCGCGTCCCGGACCCGGTTAACTTCCCAGCCCTGTGTTTCGTCTGCCGGATATGCAACTGCGCCACTCGCTCGCCATCCTCGCCCTCGTCGCGTCGGGAATCGCCACGCCGCTCCGCGCGCAGGGCGCCGCCGCAGCGTGGCAGATCGTGCCGCAGCCCCAATCGTCGCTCGTCCTCGCGCGTGACGGCCAGCTGATCGGCGAGCTCGGCACGCAATTTCGCGTGAGCGTGCCGATTCGGTCGCTGCCGACGTACGTGGGCGAGGCGTTCATCGCGGTAGAAGACCAGCGCTTCTACAAGCACGATGGAGTCGACGTGGTCGGCATGGCGGCGGCGTTCAAGGATGCGCTGCGCGGCCACGCCCGCGGCGCCAGCACCATCACGCAGCAGCTGGTCGGCAACATGCACCCGGACCTCATTGACCGCGCCGACCGCTCGATCGCGCGCAAGATCCACGAGCAGAACGCTGCGCGGGAGATGGAACGGCATTACGACAAGTCGCAGATCCTCGAGGCGTATCTCAACCAGATCCACTTCGGGCACGGGTGGTACGGGATCGAGGAGGCGTCGCGCCACTACTTCGGGATCCCCGCCGCTCGGCTCTCGCTCGCGCAGGCTGCCACACTCGCCGCGCTCCCGAAGGGGCCCGCGCTCTACGATCCCGTGCGCCATCCCGATCGCGCCCGCGAGCGGCGCGATCTCGTGCTCACGCTCATGGCGCAGCAGGGCTACGCCACCAGCGACGCCGTCGCCGCTGCAAAGGCCGAGCCGGTGGTCACCGCTCCCTCGATGGGGATCTCGGCCGCTCCCTACGTCGTCGACGTCGTGCGCCAGGAGGCTGAAGCCGCTGGACTTCCCGTGATGTCCGGCGGCTTTCAGATCACGACGACCATCGACGCGCAGATGCAGCTGCTCGCGGCCGATGCGCTCGCATCGGGACTCACGCGCGCCGAAGCCCGCGCGGGCTACAAGCATCCGCAGTTCGCGACGCGCACGCCGGGGAGCAGCGACTATCTCCAGGGCGCCGTGGTCGCGATCGATCCAGAGGATGGCGATGTGCTCGCGATGGTCGGCGGCCGCAGCTACGCCGACTCACACTTCGATCGGGCGATCAACGCCGTTCGCCAGCCCGGCTCGGCCTTCAAGCCGATCGTGTACGCCACGGCGATCGCCGACACGTTTACCGCGAGCTCGATCGTCTACGACACGGCGCTCGCGGTTCCGCTCGAGCGCAATGGCGTCTACCGTCCGCGCAACGACGACGGGCAGTTCCTCGGACCGATGACGCTGCGCGACGCGCTGGTACGCTCGCGCAATCCGGTTGCCGTGCAGCTCGGGATGGCCGAGGGGATGGACACCATCACCGCGCTCGCGCGCGCACTCGGCATCACCACTCCGATCTCGCCCTACCCCGCGAGCGCCATTGGCTCGTCCGCGGTGCGTCCGCTCGACCTCGTGGCGGCCTACGCGGCGTTCGACAACGGTGGCTCGCCGGTGACGCCGCGCTTCATCAATCACATCATCGATGCGAGTGGACGGCAGGTGTACACCGGCCGCACGGCGGCGCGCGACTCCGTGCTGGATCCGCGCGTCGCGTTCATCGTGCGCGACATGATGCGCGACGTCGTCACACGCGGCACGGCGACATCGGTGCGACGCTACCTCCCCGAACGTGTCGCTGCCGCGGGAAAGACGGGAACCACGAACAACGACACCGACGCCTGGTTCGTCGGGATGACGCCGGAAGTAGTCGCGGGCGTGTGGGTGGGCTTCGACAAGCCTGTACCGATCGCGCCGGGCGCGGCGGGCGGCTCGGTCGCAGCGCCGATCTGGGGCGACATGATGGGGCAGTACTATCAGCAGCGCAGCTCGGGCGAGTGGAATCTCCCCGCGGGGCTCGTCGCCGTGGACTTCGATCGAGACAAGCTCGCGCCCGCGGACAGTACGACGCTTCCCGATCGTCACTACACGGAGTACTTCCTCGACGGCACGCAGCCGGGCGATCCGTGGGCGCTGTTCGCGGACGGTCCGATCACGTTCTAGGGGAGCCGCCCCGACTGAGGGGCGACCTCTCAGCGGCTATGGCCGATGGTTCGGTCAGCGCGAACTCTTCGCGAGCGGGTGCGCTTCCGTATTGAAGACGTGATCCCGCAGATCCACGGTCGCGGGTGCCGCAAAAAGTAGATATAGATACTTGAGCGTTTCCGCGAGGAAGTAGCTCTCCATGGCATCGCGTTGCGTGTGCGTCCGCACGCCAGAGAGTGCCGCGTACCCAACGTCGGTCCTGCAGCACGCGACGAGGTCGCGCAGAAAAGTGCGACCCATCTCCCGATAGCGCTCGTCGCCGGTGAAGTGATGGAGATAGTACGCCGACTCGATGATCTCCGGGCGCAACTCGTATCCATCGTCCACGATCGTCATCGAACGATAGTCGATCGTTTCCGGCTCGACGCCAAACGTCGTCCACATCTTGAAGGTGGATGTCTGCAGTCGTCGGGCCCGATCGAGGTCGCCGGAGAGCGCGAGCGTACCTGGGAAGAAGGCTGCCAGCGCCTCGAAGTGGTGACTCAGCCGCGCGCCGCTGTACATATTCGCCTGCCCATACCAGAAACCGCCGGACACGTCCTCGCTCAGGTGTTCGTTCACCGCGCGCGCGCTGGCCTCCCACATTCGTTTGCAGTCCTGATCGCCGAAGAGCAGCCACGCCTTGAGCAAATACTCGTAGTAGGAATCGATACCGCCGCCGATGTGGCTGGTGCTGTCCGACCAGACGCCAGTCTCGACGTTGATGGAGGAGCCCACGAGACCGAGTGGAGACCGGCGTGCATAGAGAGCGACCATGGCGCGCTTGGCCTTGTCGTAGTAAACCGGATTTCCAGTGAGGTGGCTCAACGTTCCGAACTCGAGCAGCAGTGTGCCCACTTCGGCGGGATTCGTGTGCGGATTGCGCACCTTTCCGGTCTTGAGATTCACCTCCACGTACGGCATTCCGGTAGGGGAGTTGAACGCTGGAAGGAGGCGCGTGCCCAGATCCTGTGCGAGCATCAGCAGGCGCTTGTCTCCGCTCAGCTGGTAGCCGCTGAGAAGGCCGCCCAGCAGCCGGATGGTGATCTCGAAATTCTTGACGTAGATGTCCTGATCGAACGAGAGTGTCGTGTCGATCAACTCGCGTGCATCGCGCGCGTCGTCCGCGAGTCCCATCAGGATCATCGTGTCGAGCGCATCGACCGGTGTCATCAACAATGAGTGACTGTACCAGTCGTGATAGCTCTTGCTCAGCGGCAACAGCTCGTCGTGGCCCCAGGCGTAGCGCTTGTAGCCGCTCCACGCGTGCACGAACTCCCGTCGCACAGCTGCGGCGGTCACCGAATCGGCGGTTGCAGCCCCAGTCGCGCGGGCACTCGTCGTACCCTGCGCGCGAGAAGGGGACGAGGCGAAGGTCGCGCAGAGTGCGATGACGGCGCAGTTTATTTCACGCATACCTAACAAAAGCGCAAATTCGCTCGAGTGGACTCGCGAACCTACGTTGATGCCTTGTCGTCCGGAACGTCGGAGCCGGTTAGGAGTGCCAGCTGGGAGGTGACCTCCTCCATCTGACGCGCGCGCAGGCGCGCCCACCCCGGAAGTGGAATCGCGCCGCTGGCGATCGCGCCGACTCCTATGAGCGACAAAATCGCGACCCCCGGCAACGAGCTACTCAGGTTGCCGCCGATCGCCGCGGCGATCGACATGATGCCGCCAAATGCGAGCATGGCCGCGCCGATGCGCAGCGAGAAATGGAGGCGCCCCTCGTCGTCGTGAGTCGAAGGCGATGGCCGTTTCCCATCGGCTCGAGCAGCGCCTGCAGATTTCCGTTGGTCCACTGTCGGAAGGAGCCGTTGGAGCTCACCGTTCCACGCGCGTGGAATACCTCGCGCAGCTCGACGACGAGTCGCTCCCACTCCGCTTCGCTGAGCCGTCGATCGAGCGCGATCGTTCGCCCGACTCCAATCGGCAATCCGAGAAATTGTCGCACTGCGCCACGCGGACGAAGCTCGAGTGATCGGGCGGCGCCCTCGACGGCCTCTGGCGAGATTCCCACCTCGCGGCCAATGTCCTGCAGCTCCGCAAGAGTCATCCCCTCGTTGCGAGCGGCCTGGCGAGGCAGAGACTGCGGCCCCTCGGCCGCCTTCCGGAATATTTCCGCGACCTCGTCGTCGTCGTATCGGCGGTCAATCATGGCCAGTAATAAAATCGCTCATGCGAGGGTGCCGCGCAAATGCAGTGATGCTTCGTCAAGCCAATCGAGCGATTCCGGTGGCCACCCACAAAAAAAGCGCCACGGTTGTTCGCCGCGGCGCTCTTTCGTTCTCGATTCCCGCAGGATCAGCGAGTTACACGGTCGCGTGAATTTCCGCGTCCTCTTCCGGCTCCTCGACCAGCGCCGGCTTCCTGGGCGAGGCCAACTCACCCTCCGGCTCCAGCGCGATCGCGAACACTTCATCGAGCGTGCTCACCGTGTGGAAGGTGAGACTCTTGCGGACCTCCTCGGGAATGTCTTCCATGTCCGCCTCGTTGTCCTTTGGCAGGATGATGGTCGTGATCCCCGCGCGGTGTGCACCCAGCACCTTCTCCTTCAGGCCGCCGATCGGCAGCACCCTGCCGCGCAGCGTCGCCTCACCCGTCATCGCCACGTCCTTGCGAACCTTCCGCCCCGACATCGCCGAGACGAGCGCGGTCGAAATCGAAACACCGGCGCTCGGTCCGTCCTTCGGGATCGCTCCCGCGGGAACGTGCACGTGCACCTCGATCGATCCCAGCTTGTCGGTGGGAATGTGGAGCTGCGCCGCATGCGTCGCCGCATACGTGAGCGCCGCCCGTGCCGACTCCTTCATCACATCGCCGAGCTGCCCCGTGAGGATGAGCGACACGTTCCCCCAACCCGCCACCTGCACATCGCCGTCGGGCGAGGCCGGCGGCGCGTAGAGCCGGCGAATCGCCGCCTCCACGAACATGATGTCGCCGCCCGCTGGCGTGTAGTACATCCCCGTCGCAACGCCGACCTCGTTATCCTCGGCGGCATGCTCCGGGTGCACCTTCGGACGTCCCAGCAGCTCCCGCACGTCGGCAGGCGTGATGGTGAGCGACTTGATCTCGTTCGCAGCGACCTTGCGCGCGACCTTTCGCGCGACCGCGCCAACCTGCCGCTCGAGCTGTCGCACACCACTCTCGCGCGTATACCGCGTGACGATCGAACTCACGGCCTCATCGGTGAAGGTGACGCTCTTTTCCTTGAGCCCCGCCTCCTCCAGCTGCCGCGGCACGAGATACGTCTTCGCGATCTCCGTCTTTTCGCGCTCCGTGTATCCGGAGAACTCCACGACCTCCATTCGATCCAGCAACGGAGCCGGAATGTTCTGAATGAAGTTCGCCGTCGCGATGAAGAGCACTTCGCTCAGGTCGAACGGCACGTTCAGATAGTGGTCGGTGAAGCTGTCATTTTGCGCGGGGTCGAGCACCTCGAGCAGCGCGCTCGACGGATCGCCCTGATACGAGACTCCGAGCTTGTCCACCTCGTCGAGCAGGAACACCGGATTCTTTGTGCCCGCCTGCTTCAATCCGTTGATGACGCGACCCGGCATCGCACCGACATAGGTGCGCCGATGTCCGCGGATGTCCGCCTCATCGCGAGCGCCGCCGAGGGCCGCGCGGATGTACTCGCGTCCGAGCGAGCGCGCGATCGACTTCGCAATCGACGTCTTGCCGACGCCCGGAGGTCCGACGAAGAGCAGAATCGGCCCCTTCGCCATCGCCCGCGCCTTCACTTCCTTCGCATCGGTGATCGGGTGGTCCTCGTCCTCGGCGGTCGTGAGCGTGGGTACGACCTCCTCCTTCGCGGTCTTCAGCTTCGCGGAGGGAAACTCACCGGTCTTCTCCACCTCTTCCGCCAGCTCCTGTGCGCGCAGCTGCCGCACGGCGAGGAACTCGAGCACCCGGTCCTTCACATCCGGCAGCCCGTAGTGATCCTCGTCGAGCACCTTGCTCGCGTGACTCAGATCGAGATTGTCGTCTGAGCGCGTGTTCCACGGCAGCTCCGCCACCCACTCGAGATACGTGCGAATGACCTGCGCTTCCATAGACTCGCGTCCGGAGCGCTCCAGCCGACCGAGCTCGCGCTCGACTTCCTGGCGCGCGGACTTCGGCAGCTCGAGCTTGGTCAGCTTCTCGCGAAGCTCCTCGATCTCGCGGCTCTGGTCGTCGTCGCCGAGCTCCTTCTGGATCGCCTTCATCTGCTCGCGCAGATACATCTCGCGCTGGCGCGTTGCCGAGCTCCTCCTGCACCTGAGACTTGATCTCCTCCTGCGCCTCGAGCAATCCGATTTGGCGCTGAACGTGCACGAGCACGCGGCGCAGCCGCTCCTCGACGCTCAGCGTCTCGAGCAATCCCTGCTTTTCGGCCACCGAAAGCTCAATGTACCCAGCAACGAGGTCGGCGAACTTGCCGGGCTCGGTGACGGAATCGAGAACCTGGTGTACAACCTCCTCTGGGAGGCCGCGCTTCTCGCCGAGTTCGGCGGCGCGCTCGCGAATCTCCTTGTGGAGGGCCTCGAAGGCGCTGTCGTGCTCGTCGAGCGCATTCATGTCTTCCACCTGCACCGTGACCGCGGCTGAGGTAGTTGTCGATCGTGGAATATTGGAGTGCAGTAGCACGCTGTTCGCCCTGAAGCAGCAGCTGAACGCCACCGAGTCCGCGCTGCACCTGTCCGATGCGCGCGATCACTCCCATGGAGTACAGATTGTCGTGAGTGGGCTCATCCGCATTATCGCGCTGCGCGACAGCGAAAACGAGCCGATCGCCCTTGAGCGCCGCCTCGATCGCGCGAAGCGTTCCTGGACGCCCAGCCGCAATGGGTGCGGTGAGCCCGGGGAAGATGACCGTTCCGCGAAGCGGAAGTACTGGCAGTGTTTGACGTTGCGCCATTGTGTCGACCTTGTTGTAAGACATCATCCGAAGCCCGTTCGGGGCCTCCGATCATTGTACGAAGATGATGCTGCTGGAAGTCGTTCCGCCGGCAGCAGTCCCGCACCAAACAGGCCATCGAGGCAGAACTTGCAACTTCTACCCGTCGCTTTGACGTAGTGCCCCTGCCAGCGCGGCTGATTGTCTTTTCAGATCGCGCTGCGAATGGTACACTAAGCAGACTCTATTCCTCCCGGAGGGCCGTGTCCCCGAGGGCTTCTTGTTCCCCCCAGGGGTTCTCGAGTGCCTGATCCCACCGCCGTGCCTGCGGATGCGGAGATTCGTGCAGTAGCCGAGCGCGCGCTCGCTGCCAATTATGAGCTCGATAACGAGCTTGGGCGCGGTGGCATGGGCATCGTGTATCGCGCGAAGGATCGCCGGCTGAAACGGCTGGTCGCCATCAAGCTGCTGCCGCCCGAGCTGGCCTTTCGCAGCGAGATCAAGACGCGATTCCTGCGCGAGGCGGAGACCGCCGCGCAGCTGAGCCATCCGAACATCGTGCCGATCTACAGCGTCGATGAGCGCGATGGGCTCGTCTACTTCGTCATGGCGCTCGTCGAAGGGCCGACGCTCGCGAAGAAGATGTACGAGGACGGGCAGATATCGGCGGAAGAGACGCGGCGCGTGATGCGCGAGGTCGCGGACGCGCTCGCGTACGCGCACGCGCGCGGCGTCATCCATCGCGACATCAAGCCGGACAACATTCTGCTCGACAAGGAGAGCGGCCGCGCGATGGTAACCGACTTCGGCATCGCGCGCGCCATCCAGGAGGGCTCGGACTCCCGGCTCACCGCCACCGGCGTCGCCATCGGCACGCCGGCGTTCATGTCGCCGGAGCAGGCCGCGGGCGATCGCGAGATCGACGGCCGCACCGATCTGTACGCGCTCGGCGTCGTCGCCTACCAGATGCTCTCGGGGCGGCTCCCATTCCAGGCGTCGACAACCGCGTCCATGCTGATGAAGCAGATCACCGAGCGTCCAACGCCGGTGGGCCATCTTCGCTCGGACTGCCCGGCAGACCTCGCGGCTACCGTGATGTCGCTGCTCGAGAAGGAGCCGGAGAATCGCGTGCCGAGCGCGGCGGCGTTGTCGCGTGCACTGTCGGGCGACGTGACTGTGATTCCGGCGGTGACGGAATCATCGCCGCCGCAGCGCACGTCATCGCAGAACTGGGAGCCGCGTCACTTCGACACCGCGCCCTCGTCGCCGCTGCCGGTGTCGCGTACCGGCATCTCGAACTACTCTCCGGCGACGAGCGAGGACATTGCGCGCTGGATGGCGCCCGAGGTGCGAAAGTTCCGAGGCAGCTTCGGAACGTTCGCGTTCGTCAACGCAGTCATCGTCATCGGATCGATTTTCGGCCACGCGGATTTCTACGTGGTCACCGTGTTCTGGTCAATGGTGATGGCGTTCAAGTATTCGAAGCTCTGGAACGCCGGCTACGACTGGCGCGACGTGTTCCGTCAGCCGCGCGACCGCCGCCTCGTCGATCTTGCGGGCGAGACCATCGAGGAAGCGCGTGGGCTTTTCGACAAGGAGCGCCGGGCAATGCCACGTCCGCCGCGCGCGTCGCTTCCGCCAATGCCGCTCTCGGGCCCGCTGTCGCAGCAACGTCCGAGTGGCATCGATACGAATCGCGGCGACATGGGGCCGTATCGCGGCACCGTGCAGCGCGCCGAGCAGGATCGAGGCGAGATCTTGCGCATGGTGAGCTCGCTGCCGCCGAACGATCAGTCGCTCGTCGACGGAGTGATTCCGGCGACGGAGGCGCTCTTCCAGCGCATCCAGCTCCTGGCACAGGCCGCCGCCGCGGATGAGAAGTCCGCCGCGCCCGAAGCGCTCGCGCAGATCGAGGCGCAGATCTCCGAGCTCGAGGCGCTGGCGAATCCGCTCGAGCGCGGCAGCGAGGACCGCGTGCGCCGCCTCGCGCTGCTGAAACGGCAGCGCCGCGGAGTAGCGGATGTGGCTCGGCGCCACGACGATGCGCGCGCGAAGCTCGACAGCTGTGTGCTGGCGCTGCAGAACATGCGGCTGGACATTCTGCGGCTGCGTGCCGGCGCGGTGGCGAGCGCGGGGACTCACATCACGCAGCTCACCGAGCGAGCGCGCTCGCTCGCGGATGAGGTTGACGCGGCGATCTACGGCGCGGAGTCGGCGCGCGGCTCGAGTGGCGTCCGCGGCGCACCATGACCGACGTGATGCACGACCGCGTCGTCGTAGCGGTCGGTGATCTCTACGATGTGCAGGGCGAGCTTGGCCGCGGCGGCATGGCGCTCGTCTACCGCGCGATCGACCGTCGGCTCAAGCGCGCCGTCGCGCTCAAGGTGCTGCCGCCGGAGCTCGCCTTTCGCGAGGAAGTGAAACGGCGCTTTCTCCGCGAGGCCGAGACATCCGCGAGGCTGAACTACCAGAACATCGTTCCCATCTACTCGGTGGACGAGAAGAACGGGATCGTCTATCTGGTCATGGCGCTCGTCGACGGCGAGACACTCGCCGCGCGACTCGCGCGCGCGCCGCGCATGAACAACGACGAAGTGCGCCGCCTGCTGCGCGAGGTCGCCGGCGCGCTCGCCTACGCGCACGCGCGTGGGGTTGTACATTGCGACATCAAGCCCGAGAACATCCTGATCGACCGCGAGAGCGGGCGCGCGATGGTCACGGACTTCGGGATCGCGCGCGCCGCCGAGGGCGACGCGAAGCTGACCGTCACGGGCGTGGTGATCGGCACGCCGGCCTACATGTCGCCCGAGCAGGCACTCGGCGAGAAGGAGGCGGATGGCCGCAGCGACATCTACTCGCTCGGCGTCGTCGGCTATCTCATGCTCACCGGCGAGCTGCCGTTCAAGGCGTCGAACACCCCGTCGATGATGATGAAGCATCTCACCGAGCGCCTGCGTCCCGTGCGCGAGCTGCGCCCGGATGCGCCGGCGGACCTCGCGGCGATCGTCGAGCACGCGCTCGCGAAAAAGCCGGAGGACAGATTCCCGAGCGCGGCGGAGATGGCGTCCGCGTTCGCCTCGCCCGGCTGGCATGCACCCGGATCCGCGGCGCAGAGTGCACCACCGGCGCCTGCGCCACCGCGCCATCAAGTGCGCCGCCGGCGTCGTATCCGTACGCGCCTCTGCAGTACGCGCCGGTGCCTCCCGCGCTGCCCCGCTCCCCGGTAGCGATGCGCGACATTGTCGCGCCGTGGGCGCACCAGGCCGCGGCATTTCCGATTGGCGCCGATGGAATGCCCGCGCATCCGATGTCGCGCCGCGAGTGGAAGGAGTGGCGGCGCAATTATCGCGACCAGATGAAATTCGGGATCGATGGCCGTCCGCTGAAAACCATTGGCGAGCGCATCGCGCACTTTCGCAGGCACGTGGTGACCAACATCGCCGTGATCGGGATGCTCGGCGGCATCAACCTGCTCACGAATCCGCGATTTCCGTGGTTTCTGTTTCCGGCGATCTTCATGACCGTGGCGCTCATCAAGGACTGGGGGAGCCTCTGGTCCGAGGGAGTGACGTTGAGGCAGCTCCTGACGCGGCCGAGCGCGCCGGATCTCGCCTCGCTCGGCTCGGCCGGGAATCGAGGCGAGGCGCGCGCGCTACCACCGGCCGTTGCGGAAGACGAGGCGGCGAAGCTCGCGCCGCGCGAGGTGCTCGCGGGCGCCTACGGCGCGAACGTGCGACGGGCAGTGGCCGATCGCGCGGCGGTGCTCGCGACGGTGAATTCGCTCGCCAAGGCGGATCGCGATCTGCTTCCAGATGTCGTGCCAACGGTGACGGCACTCGTCGAGCGCGTCGCCTCGGTCGCGCAGACGCTGCACCACCTCGATGCCGACTGCTCGCCCGCGCTCGTGAAGGAGCTCGAGGCGCGCATCGCGCAGGTCGAGCGCGAGCCCGCCGACGCGTCGGACCGCGAGCGCCGGCTGTCGCTGCTGAAGCGGCAGCTGATCTCGATGACGGAGCTCGGTTCTCGACGGGCCAGGTTGACCGGACAGCTCGACAGCGCCGGTCTCGCGCTGCAGAATTTGAAGTATGACCTTCTCAAGCTTCGCTCCTCCGGTGTGCAGTCGGCCATCGGCGACGTCAACAGCGCGACCGTCGAGGCACGCGCACTCTCCCGCGAGATCGGCCACGTGCTCGAGGCGGCCGACGAGCTCCGCAAGATCGACGTCTGATCGCGTAGCACGATCGCTGCGCCGGATGGCGCTCGCGGTCTCGCTCGGAATTCCGTCGCTGCTTGGCGCGCAGAGTGCATCGAGCATCCCCACACCGGCGTCGGTGATCGGCTTCGTCCCCGGCACCGACCGCAAGCTTCCGGCGTGGTCGCAGGTCGTCGCGTACTTCACGGCGCTCTCGAAGGCGAGCCCGCGCATTCAGCTGCACACGCTGGGCAAGACCACGCTCGGCCGCCCATTCATCGCGGCGATCATCTCCGACTCGGCGACGATCGCGAATCTGCCGCGCTATCGCGAGATCCAGCGGCGCCTCGCAGACCCGCGCGTGCGCCGGCCGGGCGAACGGGACTCGCTGATTGCGAACGGGAAGCTGATCGTGCTGATCACATCGAGCATCCACTCCGATGAGGTGGGCGGCATACTCACGCCGCTGGTGCTCGCGCACAGGCTCGTGAGCGGCGAGGATGCCGAGTCGCGCACGATTCGAGCGCAGACGATCGTGATCATGGTGCCGTCGCTCAATCCCGACGGCGTCGACATCGTCGGCGACTGGTATCGCAGCACGCTCGGCACGCCCGCGGAGGGTACCGATCCGCCGGTGCTCTATCACCACTATACCGGACACGATAACAACCGCGACTGGTACGCGTTCACGCAGGTCGAGACGCAGATGACCATTGACTCGCTGCACAATCTCTGGCATCCGCAGATCGTCAACGACATCCACCAGCAGGGCACCGACGAGGCGCGGCTGTTCATTCCGCCGTACATGGATCCGATCGAGCCGAACGTCGATCCGATTCTCATCTCGGCGGTGAACGCGCTCGGGCTCGAGATGACCTGGCGACTGATGGCGCAGGGCAAAATCGGGATCACGAACAACTCGACGTACGATGCGTGGACGCCGAGTCGTGCGTACCAGCATTACCATGGCGGCGCGCGCATCCTCACGGAGACCGCGAGCGCGAGCCTCGCGACGCCGCTTGCGACTCCGTTCGACTCGCTCAGGCCCGGTCGCGGCTACGACTCGAGGGTGTCATCGTGGAATTTCCTCGTCCCGTGGCAGGGCGGCACGTGGACGATCGGCAACATCGTCGACTATCAGGTGAGCGCGTCGTGGGCGCTGCTGTCCGCGACTGCGCCGATGCGGACGACCTGGCTCGAGAACTTCTCGCGCGTGAGCGAGCGCGCGGTGCAGGGAAAGCGCGCCGCGCAGCGCGAGGCGTGGCCGGCCGCGTTTCTGATTCCGATGCAGCAGCCGGATCAGTCGTCGCTGCGAACGATGCTGCGCATTCTGCAGCGCGGACAGGTGGAGATCCGGCGCGCCACCGCGCCCTTCGTGGCGAATCGCGTGCGATTCTCGGCTGGCACCTACGTGGTGCTCACCGATCAACCGTACGGCGGATTTGCCAAGGCATTGCTCGAGAACCAGCACTATCCGGATTTGCACGAATATCCGGGCGGCCCGCCAAAGGCTCCGTACGACGTGACCGCGCAGACGCTGCCGCTGCTCATGGGAGTGGGCGCAGTTGCCGTCGATTCGTTTCCGGTGACGATGACCGATCCGATCGGCCAGATACCGCCGCCCAAACTCGACGCGCCCGGACTCAGCGACAAGACGACGCGGCGCATCGCGATCTATCGGAGCTGGAATCCGTCGATGGACGAGGGATGGACGCGCTTCGTCTTCGACCAGTATCGCATTCCCTTCACAGTGATCGGCGATCGCGAGGTGCACGCGGGGAATCTCGCGTCGCGTTTCGACGCGATCATTCTGCCCGACGAATCTCCCGCGCGGGTTGCAGCAGGGTGCGCGCGAGGCCGGTTATCCGGATTCGCTCAAGGGTGGCCTTGGCACGGCGGGCGACGCCGCGTTGCACGACTTCGTGAACGCCGGCGGAACGCTCGTCACCTTCAACGATGCCAGCCGCTGGGCGATCGAGTACCTGAAGCTGCCGGTGAAGAACGTGCTCGAGGGCGTGAGCGACCGCGACTTCTACGCGCCGGGATCACTTTTCGCGCTCAACATTGACCAGTCGCATCCGCTCAACAAGCTGATGCTCGCGCATCCGGCAGCGTGGTTCGAGAGTGGGCCGGCGTTCGAGATCACGGACAGCACGCGCGCGACGGCGGCGGCTGTATATCCCTCCACCGGCTCCGCGCTGCTGTCTGGATGGCTGCTCGGCGGCGAAAAGCTGCGCGGGCGCGCCGCGCTCGTCGATGTAAAGGAAGGGAAGGGCCACGTCGTGCTCTTCGGCTATCGGCCGCAGTACCGCGCGCAGAGCATGGCGATGTATCCGCAGCTCTGGGCGGCGCTGCTGGGGTACTAGCGGGCGCTACGCCTTCGTCTTCCGCTCGTTCACCCACGCCCTGATCCGCGCGTCGAGCACATCCAGCGGCAGCGCGCCCTGGCCGAGTATCTCGTCGTGGAACTCGCGGATGTCGAACCTCTCGCCGAGCTGCTGCTCAGCATACGCGCGCAGTTCCTTGATCTTGAGCTCGCCGGTCTTGTACGCGAGCGCCTGACCCGGCGTGGTGATGTAGCGGTCGACCTCGACGACGATGTCGTTCTGCGTCTTCGCCGAGTTGGCGGCGAAGTAGTCGATCGCGTCCTGCTCGCGACATCCCCTGCGCGTGGATGCCGGTGTCGATCACGAGCCGGATCGCGCGCCACATCTCGTAGGTGAGCTGGCCGAACTTCGAGTACGGATCCTTGTACAGCCCGATGCTCGGGCCGAGGCTCTCGGAGTACAGCGCCCATCCCTCGACGAAGGCCGTGTAGCCACCGTAGCGACGGAAGTTGGGCAGATCGGTGAGCTCCTGCGCGATCGCGATTTGCAGGTGGTGTCCTGGCACCGCCTCGTGCAACGACAGCGCCTCCATCTCCCATTTGGGGCGCGTGTTCAGCGCGTACGTGTTCACGTAGTAGTAGCCCGGGCGTCCCGCATCGTACGATCCCGGCTGGTAGTAC
This sequence comes from uncultured Gemmatimonadaceae bacterium, assembly GCA_963827355.1. Lineage (GTDB taxonomy): Bacteria > Gemmatimonadota > Gemmatimonadetes > Gemmatimonadales > Gemmatimonadaceae > FEN-1250. Next base: position 71,204 of record CAWHAS010000020.1, on the reverse strand, counting down.
GCCGTGGTCGCCGACTTGGCGCTGTACGACGGGATCGTCGTCACACCGTACGGCAATCGCGGCAAATGGCCGAACTGGTGGATCAGCTCCGGATCGATGCGCTTGACGATGTCGCGGTATGCGCGCACGAGATCGGCGCTGTCGGTGAAGAAGAACTTCGGATCGGTGCGCAGAAAATTCGTGAACTCCGCGAACGTGCCCTTGTAGCCGATCGACTTCATCACGCTGTCCATCTGCCCGCGGATGCGCTTCACCTCGGCGAGTCCCGTCTCGTGGATCTGCGCGGGTGTGCGATTGGTGGTGGTCTGGATCCGGACGTTGTACGCGTACCAGGCGGCACCGTCCGGGAGCGCGCTCATGCCGACTGATTCCCGCGCGCCCGGGATGTAGCTCTTCGTGAGAAAGCTGTAGAGGCGCTCGTACGCGGGCTTCACCTTTTCCGTGTACGACTTGACCGCGGCAGCCGTGAGGCGCTGCTGTTCCGCCGCGGGAATGCCCGCGGGAAAGCGCGTGAGCATCACGAGCACGGGGCTTTTCATGGGATCGTCCGTGAGCAGCCCCTTCACCTGATCGGGAACATTGCGAAGCGTGATGCGAGGCGCCGTGACCTTCGCCTCCAGCCCTTTCTGCAGCAGCACGATCGTTTGGTCGACGACGGCGCCGAGCTTGTCGATGCGCGAGACGATGTCCTCGTAGTCCTTCACCGTCGCGTTCGGGTTCAGCTCGAGCGTCTGGGAGAGGAGCTGCGGGCCGCTGCGCGCATTGATCGCGAGCTCCTCGCTGGGGAAGCGCGTGCCCGCGATCGCATCCTCGGCGCCGCGACGGAAGAGATCGTAGTTGAGCTGGTCGGATGCCGAGAGTGACGCGCGGTCGATGGAGGCGATGACCGACATTGGATTCTGGAGTTCCTTCTTTCGCTGCGCGATGGCGGCGAGCGAGACATCCGTCCACCGATCGTTCTGTCCCTTGTAGCCGGAATACGTCGCCGACTCGGGATACTCGATGTTGGTGTAGTCCCAGTCGAGCGCGAACAGCTCGTGCAGGCGGGTGCTGTCGGGCTTCTGCCCCTTTTCGGCCACGATCGCCTGGAAGCGCGAGGTCCAGTCGGGACGATTCGGTCGTTGCGCGGCGACAGGCAGTGCCACGAGCGCCGCGCACGAGCACAGCGCGAGCGCTCGCAGATTCGAAATCGAGATCATTGTACGATCTGCGATTCCTGGGAGAGACCGACCGCGTCGAGCATGAACGCATCCCGAAATGCGATCTCGTGCAGCCGGTCATAGCGGCCGGAGCTTCCCCCGTGACCTCCCGCCATGTTGATCTTGAAGTAGAGCGGGTTGTCGTCCGTCTTCATGTCCCTGAGCTTGGCAACCCACTTCGTCGGCTCCCAGTACGACACCTGCGAATCATTGAGCGATGACGTGACGAGCATCCACGGATACGCCTTGTGCTCGACATTGTCGTACGGAGAGTACGTCTTCATGTAGTCGTACTGCGCCTTGATGTGCGGATCGCCCCACTGCTGCCACTCCTGCGAGGTCAGCGGAAGCGATGCATCCATCATCGTGTTGATCACGTCCACGAAAGGCACGTCGGCGACGATCGCGCGGAACAGATCCGGGCGCATGTTGGAGACCGCTCCCATAGAAGGCCGCCGGCACTCCCGCCGTTCGCGATCATCTTGTCCGCGCTCGTGAATTTCTGCTTCTCGAGATACTCGGCGACATTAACGTAATCGTTGAACGTGTTCTTCTTGTTCATCATTTTGCCGTCGTCGTACCACTGGCGTCCCATTTCCTGTCCGCCCCGGATGTGGGCGATGGCATAGGCGAACCCGCGATCGACGAGGCTGAGCACAGGCGAATTGAACGTCGCCTCGGTGGTGAAGCCGTACGAGCCGTATGCGTACAGGAGCAAGGGATGACTGCCATCCTGCGTCCATCCCTTTCGGACGAGCATCGACACGGGAACGTGCACGCCGTCACGTACCGGCACCATCAGTCGCTTGACCTCGTACTGCGATGCCACATAGCCCGGCACCTCCAGCTTCTTCATCAACGCACGGATGTGCGTCGCCATGTTGTAGTCGTAGGTCGACGCGGGCGTCACCAGCGAGGAGTACTGGAAACGCAGCACCGGCGAATCGAAGTCGGCATTCTGCGTGGGGAATACTCCGTACGCCGGTTCCGGAAAGGTGATGAAGTAGGTCGCCTTCGTACTCAGGTCCATGACTCGCAGGCGAGGCAGCCCCTCGGATCGCTCCGATACCACGACAAAGTGCTTGAAGGGCTCGACTCCCTCCACGAACACCGAATCGTTATGTGGCTGCCAGACGGTCCACTTCGCGGGAGAGAAATCGTTCTCCGGAATGCGCATGATCTTGAAGTTGCGCGCGCCGTCGTTCGTGGTCATGAGAAAGGCGCCATCGATGTGGTCCACGGTGTACTCCACGTTCGGGCGCCGGGGCGCGAGCACGCGCGGTGCCGACTTCGGCGACGCCGACGGAATGGCGCGCCACTCGGAGCTCGTGAACCCATTGTCCGCGATCAGGATGAACTTTCCGCTCTTCGTGCGGCCGACGTTCACGTTGTTGAGAACATTGTCATCCTGAAAGACCTTCACGTCGGCGGATCGCGGACCGCCCAGCACATGTCGCCAGATGGCGTTGGTCCGACGCGCCGAATCGGCTGTCGAGTAGAAGAGCGTGCGATTGTCATCCGCCCATGCGAGTCCCGGAACGATCGTGCTGAGGGTGTCGGCGAGGAGCTTTCCCGTCTGCAAATCCTTCACGTAGAGCGTGTACACGCGCAACGCGGTCGTGTCCTCCAGGAATGCAATCCTCTTGCTGTCGGGACTGACCTCTAGCCCTCCGATGGAGAAGAACTTCTTCCCCTCGGCGCGCGCATTTTCGTCCAGGTAGATCTCCTCCTTCGCGTCGAGCGAGCCAAGCTTGCGACAGAGAATGGGATAACTCTTGCCCTTCTCGGTGCGCGAGTAGTACCAGTAGCCTCTGTTACGGAACGGCACCGTGAGGTCCGTCTCCTTCACACGGCCCAGCATCTCGCTATAGAGCTTGGCCTGTAACGCCTCGGTGTGGTGCATTCCCGCAGCCGTGTAGGCGTTCTCGCTGTCCAGATAGGCGATGACCTTCGGATTGGCTTTGTTGCGGAGCCAGAAATAGTTGTCCACACGCACATCGCCGTGCAGGGTGTCGACTCGCGCGATCTTTTCCGCACGGGGCGGAGCAGGCCGCTGCGCCGAGAGATCCGAGACGAGCGCGAATACGGCGAACGAGATAATGACAACTGAACGTGGCATGGCCTCTCCTGCAGATGTGGCGGCGGATGAGCTTCATTGAGCGGCAGTCGGAACATATATGGCGTGACACGATTCGCCAGCGAACCACTCGAGCGAACATTGCGCAACCCGGCGCGGTGAACGATGTGCCGACATAAATTGTGGCATGCTCTTCAGCGCCCGCACCATTGCCCTCACGTTACGCTCACCATTGCCGGCGCATCCTCGAGCCCCGCGCAAGCTCCCAAGCCTGCACCCCCGATTTCCGTCGCGCCGGCTCCGCAGCCACCCTTCTGCCCGCGCCGGCCCGCGTCACCGCCTCCGACTCACTTCCCGATCTCCGTCCGCCACTCGTCCCGCAGCCGAAAGTCGTGCGCGGCGTCTACGTGAATCGCTGGGCAGCGCTCGGCGATCGCGGCTGGGAGTTGATCGGTCTCGCGAGCCGCACGGAAGTCAACGCGCTCGTGATCGACGTAAAGGACGATCGCGGCTTCGTCCTCTACCGGTCGCGCGTGCCGCTCGCCCAGGCGATCGGCGCCGACACCAACCGGCCGATGACGCACGCGCGACTCGGCGCGATGCTCGACTCGATGCGCGCGCATCACATCTATCCCATCGCTCGCATCGTCGTCGCGAAGGATCCGCTGCTCGCGAGCACGAAGCTCGAATGGGCGATTCGGAGAAAGGCGGATCCCGCCACGCCGTGGCGGGACAAGAAAGGGCATCCGTGGCTCGACCCCCACCAGGACGGCCCCTGGCGCTACGCTGCGGACCTCGCGTGCGAGGCCGTGGACCTGGGCTTCAGCGAAATACAGTTCGACTACGTTCGATTCCCTGATGACAAGCGGCTCATATCAGAGGCGACCTTTCCGCTCGCGCGCGGCCGCGTGCGCGCGCAGGTGATTCGCGAGCAGCTGCTCGCGACGCGCGCACGACTCAAGCCGCTCGGAGTTCCGGTGACGGCGGATGTGTTCGGCCTCACGGCCACCGACACCACCGACATGGGGATCGGGCAGAAGTGGGAGCAGTTCGTGAACACCGTGGACGTGGTGCTACCAATGATGTATCCGTCGCACTACAATCCCGGCTCGTACGGCATCGGGAGTCCGAACGCGCATCCGTACGAGACGATCTCGCACGGCCTCAAGGATGCGCATCGCCGGTCCGCAAGCGTGCCGGGTGCGGCTGTGCTGCGACCGTGGTATCAGGACTTCACGCTCGGGCCGCCTCACTACACGGCCACGGAAGTACGGGCGCAGATCGAGGCCGGCTACGCGAACGGAGTCGAGGGGTGGGTGCTCTGGAACCCGCGCAGCTTCTACACCGAAAGCGCAATTCACGCGGCGCCAGAGCGCGCCGCGATGCAGTTCGACAAGCGGCACGCCAGTGCCGCCCACGCAGGCTCAACGAATCCCGAACCAAGGTCGCGATGATGCATCGAACGCTGTCCGCTTCTCTCCTGCTCTTCGCCGCCACGCTCGGCGCGCAGGCTCCCGCCACTCCCGGCTACTCGCCCGCCGCGGCGCGAGCGGAGCGCGATCTCGAGACGAATGTCACGGCGCGTCCGGACAGCGCGAGCGCGCGCCGGCACTCGCGCGAGCTCTCGAAGGAGTCGCACATCGCGGGCACTCCGGCGCAGGAGCACACGCGCGACTACGTCATCAACGCGATGAAGTCGTGGGGATTGCAGACGGAGGTGCGATCGTACGACGTCTGGATGCCGCACACCACCGAGATCAAGCTCTGGCGCGTCGCGCCGGACACGCTCTCGCTCGATCTGGCCGAGGGGCCGGTGGCGGGTGACTCGACGAGCGGTCCCGCGTTCGAGAAGATCATCGCGAACGGCTACAGCGGCACCGGCGATGTGAGCGCGCCCGTGGTCTACGTGAACTACGGACTGATCGAGGACTACAAGCAACTCGACTCGATCGGCGTGTCGGTGAAGGGGAAGATCGCGATAGCGCGCTACGGTCATTCGTACCGCGGCATCAAGGCGCGCGAGGCGGAGAAGCGTGGCGCGGTCGCACTCATCATCTATAGCGACCCCGCCGACGATGGCTACACGCGCGGCGATGTCTACCCCGAGGGGCCGATGCGCACCGAGACCGGTGTGCAGCGTGGCAGCGTAATGAACGACAACGGAGATCCGAGCACGCCAGGCTACCCGAGTCATCCCGGTGCGAAGCGCATTCCGCTGAGCGAGATGCAGGTGCCGCACATTCCGGTGATACCAGTGTCGTACAAGAACGCATCGGCGCTGCTCAAGAACGTGCGCGGCGCGAAAATCCCCCAGACGTGGCAAGGCGGGCTCCCATTTCGGTATCACGTTGGTCCCGGCCCGGTCGCCGCGCGCGTGATCGTGCGAACCGACAGCGCGACCAATGCGATCAAACACATCTACGATACGTTCGGCGTCGTGCGCGGTAGCGAGTTCCCCGACGAGATCGTGATCATCGGCGGCCATCGTGATGCGTGGGGGCCGGGCGCCGGCGACAACGTCAGCGGCGTCGTGAGCATTCTCGAGGCGGCGCGCGCCGTGGCCGCCGAAGTGAAAAAGGGATGGCGTCCCAAGCGCACGCTCCTCTTCGCAACCTGGGACGCGGAAGAGTGGGGGCTGCTCGGCTCCACCGAATACGTCGAGGACGATTCGCTTCGCCTCGAGCGCGGCGCAGTGGCGTACTTCAATCAGGATGGCGCGGCCGATGGACCACGCTTCGGCGCCGGCGGATCGCCGTCGCTTCGCCCAACCCTGCGCGACGTGGCACGCGAGGTCCCCGATCCGAGCGGCGGCTCCGTGTACTCCGTGTGGCGCAAATCCGAATCGATCCCAGACAGTGTCGAACCCGCGATGGGTGATCCGGGTGGTGGCTCGGACTTCGCCGGCTTCTACAACCACCTCGGCATCCCGATCGAGGACTGGGGCTACCACGGTCCCGGAGGCAGCTACCACTCGCAGTTCGATTCCTACCACTGGATGTCGACGTTCGGCGATCCGACGTATGCATACCACGCGACCTCGGGGCGAATCGCTGCCGCCATGGTGCTCCGTCTCGCGAACGCCGAGATCCTTCCCTACGACTACGCGGAGTTCGCGCGCGACATGCGCATCCATCTCGGCACCACGCTGAAGAATGCGGCCGCGAAGAAGTGGATGCTCGACTCCACCGCGCTGAGCGCATCGATCGATGCGCTCGGTCGTTCCGCGACGGCCTTCGCCGCCGCGCGCGACGCGGCGCTCGCCAAGGGCTCGCCGTCGAAGGCGGTGAGCATGCGAACCAACGCGTCGCTCATGCTCGTGGAGCGCGCGCTCACGCGCCCGCAGGGACTCAAGACCCGTCCCTGGTTTCGCAACCTCATCTACGCCGCGGACGAGGACAACGGCTATTCCAACATGGTCTTTCCGTCGATCAACGAGGCGACTCGCGCCGACGACCAGAAGCTCGCGCAGGCGGAGATGGACGATCTCGCGACGCGCTTCACGAACGCGACGGATGCACTGAACAAGGCGACGGCGGCGCTGCGATGACTATTCCAGAGGGCGGTCCTGCCGACCGCCCTCACTCTTCGTTCAGCTCCTCCAGACGCGCCTCGAACTCCGCCGCCATGCTCGGATGACCGAATCGGCGCGCTGCTGCGATTCCCGCGTGCAGCGCGTCCTTCGCCTCGCCCACCCGACCGAGTCGCTCGAGCGCGAGCGCGAGCCGACCGAATCCGTTCCCCTCGTCATCGTACGATGCGAGGTACGCGCGCAGCTGCTCCACCGCCTCGGCGTGCAGCCCCTCCTTCAGCGCCTCGTTCGCCAAGCCGAACCGCGCGAGCACGTTGTCAGGATGCTGCGCGACCATCGCCCGGAACGTCTCGAGCCTCGTGGTCATCGTTCGACAAGATTGGCAATCAGATCCGCGACGCGTTGAGGGGCCACCTCGGGAACGAAGTGGCGCACGTCGGAGATCACCTCGAGAGTCGACCCCCCGATCGCCTGGTGCAAACGCTCGGCGACCTCGATCCCGAGAAATGGATCGTGCGCCCCGGTGATGATCGCGGTGGGCGCCACGATGTCCTTGAGTCGCGGCGCGAGCGCCTCAGTCTCGTCGGGATCGAGCGCGGCGAGGTGCTCCACCAGCGTGTCGCGCCCCTCGCCTCCTTCGAACGGAAGGATGTACATGTCCACCGAATGCCCGCCGCGTTGCACGTCCGAGTATCCACGAAGTAGATCCGAACGCAGTACGGACGCCACCCACATCGCGGGGAGATAGCGCGTGAGCGGAAGCGTCGCCTTGACGAGCCGCACCTCGCGCGTCGGCCAGGAGTCGAACGCCACCGAGCTCACGAGCCCGAGCCGCGCGACGCGCGTGGGATGACGCACCGCGAGATACTGCGCGATGCCGCCGCCCAGATCGTGGCCGATGATCGTCGCGTACGAAATGCGAAGCACGTCGAGCAGCGCGAGCACACGCTCGGCGTGCCCCTTGATGCTTAGATCGCGCCCCTCCGGGCGATCGCTGCGGCCGTAGCCGAGCAGATCGATGACGACGACGCGACGTCCCTGTGGAACCATCGGAACGACATCGCGCCAGATGTGCGAGGAAGTCGGGAATCCGTGCAGAAAGACAATCGGCTCGCCGTCGCCCCCGCTGCCGGCCGCGTAGTAGTACAGGCGAACGCCGCCGACATCGACGAATTCACCTCGCATTTGTTAGTCGTGACACGTGCCGGCACGGGCACGCACGACGGCGGCCCGTGGTGGGACTACGCATGCGCGAGCTCGCGGGCGTCGGCGTCCCATGCGACGATGCGGCCGGCGATCGCCGATGCCGCAACGGTGTAGGGAGACGCGAGATAGAGCTGCCCCGGCCCCGACCGGCCGGGGAAATTCCGATTGATGGCGGAGATCGTAACCTCCTCGCGCGTTCGCGACACGCCGGGCCCCGCGTTGATGCACGCGCCGCACGACGGCTCGATCAGCGTCGCGCCAACGGCCGCGAACACCTCGTCGTAGCCCTTCGCGCGACAGTACGCGAAGACTTCCTGCGATCCGCACTGGATGTAGCAGCGCACGCCTTCCGCCACCTTCTCGCCGCGCTCGAGCGCCTCGCTGAACACCTTGGCGTACATGTCCATGTCGTCCTTCTTGCCGGCCGTGCACGAGCCCGCGTACGCAATGTCGATGCGCACGTCGCCGTGCTTCTCGTCGATGTGAATGCCGTTCCCCGGATCGCCGGGGAGCGCAATCATCGGACGAATGGACGCCGCATCGATCTCGATCTCCTCCACGTACGTCGCGCCGGGATCGGAGTACAGGCCGTCGCATAGCGCGCGCGCGGCGGCCTCCGACATGCCGCGCTGCGCCACGAGATACTCGACTGTCTTCGCATCCGGCGCGATGATCCCAGTGAACGCGCCGACCTCGGCAGCCATGTTCGTCATCGTCGCGCGCTCGTCCACCGACAGCGATGAGACCGCGTCGCCCGCGTACTCGATGATCTGTCCGATCGCCGAGCCGCCCTTGATGTACGGGTGGCGCAGGATCTCGAGCATGAAGTCCTTCGCGGTGACGTTGCGCGGTTTCTTCCCGCGCAGCGTCACGCGAAATGTCGGAGGCACCTCGACGCGAACGTCCTTCGTGATCCACGAATTGAAGATCGCCGTCGTGCCCACTCCGAACGCGATGCACCCGACGGCGCCCGCGTGTGGCGTGTGCGAGTCCGAGCCGATGATGATCTGCCCAGGCTCGGCGTGTGCCTCGAGAATCTTCGAGTGGCAGATCGCCTCCGATCCCGTCGCCGAGAGAGCGCCGTGCAGGTTCAGTCGGTTGAGCTCGCCGTAGAGCTTGATCCCCTTCTCGCCGGCGAAGATCCTCTGCTTCGCCTCGAGCTGGTTCGCGACATCGAGCAGCCCCATCTCCACGTGCTCGGGACGCATCACCTGCGACAGGAACGTCGAATGGTCGCGAAAGAAAAACACGGACGAAGGGTCGTTGATCGGCTCGTCCTTGCCCACGAGCTCCTCGAAGAAGATCGCCGCCATCGGCGTCACGTACTCGTGGCTGAAGCGGATGTCGGTGCGAACGAAGCCCTGGTCGCCCGGCTTCACGGCAGGAATACCGATCTTCTCCTTCGCGGCGTCGAGCACCCAGTGCCGCGCGAAGATCTTCTCCGCCACCGTCATCGGCTTCTTCGGTGTCGTGACTACCGGCACCTCGACGAGCCCCTGCAGCCGCGCAACGTTGTAGTTGAATAGCCCGCCGTACTCGACGATGCCGCGAGAGATGCCGCCCTCGCCGCGCGTCAGCTCCTCGAGCGCGATCTCCTCACCATTTCGAATGCGCTCGATGAGCGAGAAGTCCGTAGATGTGAAGACGCCGAGGTTCTGGCAGTTCTCGCGGTAGATGCGCTCGATGCTTTCCGCGATGACGATCTTGATCCCCGCGTGCATCTCGGCGTAGGGCGACGCTTCACGCGACGAACCCTTGCCGCGCCTCGTCCCCGCGGCGCTGGCCACGAAACCTCCAGCGCGCACAGATCCGCGCACGATCGGAAACTCCTCGCCGGCCTTGAGCCCGAGGTAGGGAAACTGGCCGAGGGTGTCGTCGAAGTAGTAGCAGATGTACGCCGGCGTGATCTCGTCGGTCGAGATGTTGTCGCGCAGCTTCGGATGCGTGGCGGAACCGATCGGAGCCGAGGGGTCGAATGGCAGGTCCTCGCCGGCGAGCTGGCGATGCAGCAGCGCCGGGTCCTCCGTGAGCAGGAGGACGCGTCCCTCGAAGCGCACGCGGTCCGGGACCTTGTGCACGGCGCGAGTGCGGAGACTCTCAATCATGAGTCTGAAGATGCGGGCGGCAAGTGGCTATCACAAGCGAGGCAGCAACCCGACACGACAAAGCCCGGCGCGTGGAGGCCGGGCTTCGTCTGGCTCGTGAAGAGTTCTCTGCGCGATCGAATCTCATGCATGCGCTGTCGCATGCTGCGTGCGCTTACCTGCTGTCGCGCCGACGCTCGCGCCTGTCGCGGCGCAGATCGTTGCGGTCGCGGCGCAGGTCGCGCCGGTCGCCGCGAAGGCTGCGATGATCGCGGCGCAGGTCGTGGCGATCGCGACGCAGATCCTGCCGGTCGCCGCGAAAGCGTCGGTCGGACCGGATGTCCCTGCGATCGCCTCGAAGATCGCGATGGTCGCTGCGGAGGTCGCCTCGATCGCTGCGAAGATCTCGTCGGTCGCCGCGAATGTCGCGGTTGTCTCCGCGAATCTGACCCGACCGCTCGGGGCTAACGGTCGCCTGCGCGCCCGCGATCGTCGAAAGCCCGGCAGTGAGCGCCAGGGCAACGCCGAATGCAATCAATTTATTGCGAAGCATCTTGAAATCCTCCAGAATTCTGTGGGCACGCGTCCGCCTATCGCGCCGTTCGAGGAGGTAGACGAGGGCGATGGGACGTTGTTAAGGGCCTCCCCCTACCTAGCGTTTCGCGAAAAAGATGGTATCGTTCCGCGCCGGGCTGGGCCGACGTGTTTCCGCGGGCCGAGTTCGTTGCCGTTGAAGGGCTTACGCACAAATCGAGGGCGCAGTGACAGCTTTGCCGACTCCGAGTAGTCCGATGCCGAGCATTCCTGCGGCAGCGCCGGCCGCCCCGGCAGCCCCTCCTGCTCCGCTGGAATTCCCGCTGTCCTGGCTGTTGGAATTCGCGCCACCGCCCATACAGTATCGCGCCGCTATCGAGGTGGCCCGCCTACCGCTCAACAACTCGCGCAGCTTTTCGGCGCTACCATACGCCTACAAGCCGGCCATCGAGCTCGCGCTAAGCCAATGTGCCAATGGCACTTGGAATCACAACATGCTCGCCATTCCCACGTCGCGAACCGAACGCTACAAGGGAATTGGCACCATCAGCGCCGTTCGCCGCCTATTGGAGTACGGCTGGGACCGGGAGTCGCCTCCGCTGCTCCAGGCGCGCCGCGTGCTCTTCCGGCTGCTCGCCGAAGACGACGACCCCGCCTACCTGTACGAGCTCGGCGGCAAGGGAAAGGTAGAGCTCGCCGTTGTTCGACACGGACGCCAGCTACTGCGCGAGGCCGCGGCTGCCGCCCTCGCTCAGGCGGGCTACGAGAACGACCCCCGACTGCGCGGCGCCGCCCGCCGCATCCTCGAGCGCGTCGACGCATTTCTCAAGTCTCCGCTCGCCCAGAAGCCGTTCATCCGCGTGGGCAACCATCACGTGCTCGCCCCCGGAGCGTCGCCGCCGTCCGTGCATACGCTCGTGATGCTCGCGCACATGCCGCTCTACCGCAGCGAGCACTACGACTTGCTCGACCGCCTCTACGCCCAGCTGTCGCAGCCCCAGCCGCGTCAGGAGGCCGCCACGATGATCGGCAGCAAGATCGTGCTGGAGCCCCACCTCGTGCTGGGCGATCCGCTCCCGCATCGGAACGCCGCGGACGCCGACATGCCTGCGGCGCTCTTCTGGCTCGAGATCTTCGCGCGCTTGGGCTTTTTGCGTCGAAACGATCAATGGACGAAGCTCTACGAGCGGCTCATCGACGACTGCGACTCAGGCGGCGTGTGGCATCCGCCCAAGCGCACCGCGACGATGCGATCCGACAATGCGTACGCGTGGCCGGGTTTTCCCCTCGAGCTGCAGGCGACGGCCGAGGAGCGCTGGAGTGACATCACCTTCAGGCTTGGCGTCATTGCCCGTCACTCGGGGCGACCGATAAACCTCACGTAGCGCGCGCTGCTGCTTGAGGGTTAACTTTCGATCGTAACTACAAAAGGGTCATAGACATCCTGCGTTCTCAGGCGCTCGCGCAGTCTGCCCCCGGAGCGGGGCAGGGAAACTAGAGCACCACAGGTCGCTGTACCGCATCCGCACCCCGCTCGATTTCACCTCGGGGGCATGGAGCGGCAAGCGCGGCACGAACGTGCCTCGCGATATTCGCAGCGCGCCGGCCCCATCGAACACTCGATGGACTTGCGGCCCCGGCGCCGAGATCGAGAGCATTTTGACAGACACAATCGATTCACAGGAAACTGAAACGCCGACGAGCTTCGCCGAGCTGATGCTCGCGCCGGAGCTCCTCCGCGCCGTCGAAGACGCTGGCTACACCACTCCAACACCGATTCAGACTCGGGCCATTCCGCTCATTCTGAACGGGCGCGACATCATGGGACTCGCGCAAACGGGCACCGGCAAGACCGCCGCGTTCACGCTCCCCATCGTGCAGCGCCTTCTTGGCGGGCCGCGTCGCACGCGCGCCCTCATCCTCACGCCAACGCGCGAGCTCGCCGTGCAGGTGAAGGAGACCTTCGCCCGCTACGCGAGCCACAGCGGCCTCGAGATCGCCGTGGTGTACGGTGGCGTTCCGCTCGGCCCCCAGGAACAGGCGCTGCGCGCCGGCGTCGACGTGATCGTCGCCACGCCCGGCCGGCTGCTCGACCACATGGAGCGGCAGAACGTCGCCTTCGACGATCTCGAGGTGCTCGTGCTCGATGAAGCCGACCGCATGCTCGACATGGGCTTCGCGCCGCAGCTCAATCGCATCGTCGCCGACATTCCGAAGTACCGCCAGACGCTGCTCTTCAGCGCCACGATGCCCCCCGAGGTCGAGGCGCTCGCGCGCAAGTATCTCCGCAAGCCCGTGGTCGTGCAGGTTGGGATTCGGACGCAGGCCGCGAGCACCGTCACTCACGCCGTCTATCCCGTGCCGCGCGACCGAAAGAGCGCATTGCTCGTCGAGCTGCTGCGCAAGTCCGAGCTGGACTCCGTGCTCGTGTTCACGCGCACGAAGCATGGTGCCGACAAGGTAGTGCGCAATCTCGATCGCGAGGGGATCGCCTCGCTCGCGATGCATGCGGACAAGTCGCAGGGGCAGCGCACCGATGCGCTCGATCAATTCAAGAAGGGGACGATTCGCGTGCTCGTCGCTACCGACATCGCGCAGCGCGGACTCGACATTGCGGGAATCTCGCACGTGATCAACTACGACGTGCCCGCGCAGGCCGAGGACTACGTGCATCGCATTGGGCGAACGGGGCGCGCGGCGGCAACGGGTGATGCCTTCACCTTCATGGCGGCGGACGAAATCTCGATGGTCCGTTTGATCGAGCGAACGCTTGGCACTCCGATTCCGCGCATCTCGGTGCCGGGATACGATTTCGGCACGGTGGCGGCCGACGCAGAGGTGGCGTAGGCGCTCACCATCGCGCACGACCGAGCCGCGCGACGTACACCGTTTCGGCGGCGGCGCCCCGGCTCAACACGATGGTGGAGTTTGCCGCGCCGTAGCCGCGTCCACTCGCGCCATAGACCACGGCATTGCGAGACGCCGTGAACGCGACGCCCAACTCGGCGCGAAGTGGCCGCACCAGTAGCGTGTCCGCGCCGGCGAAAATGCGGAGCAGCCCCGCGGTGCTGTCCATGGCGACGGAGACCCGTTCCGACCGCGACTGCGCTGCGCCGCGCGCGGCGCTGAGCGCACTCACGAGCTGCATTCGGGCGTTGCGCACGGCGGACCGGTCGAGCGCCGACAGCGTTCGCGGACCGATGATCGTAAACAGAATCGTCATCACCGCGATCACGACGAGCTGTTCGAGCAACGAATACCCTTTGCGCATAGATTCCCTTCTCACGGTGTGCGCGATATATAGAATCGGCCGGCGAGCCAGCCTCACCGGTTCATCTCCTCACCAAGCTTTCTCTCGCCCTCCCTGATGCGCATCGCAATTTCCACCGGTGGCGGCGACGCGCCGGGACTGAATGCAGTGATTCGGGCCGCCGTTCTCTCCGCGCTCGATCGTGGCTGGGACGTCCTCGGCATCAAGCGCGGCTACGCCGGCCTCCTTGGCGAGGACGAGGTGATCGCGCTGAATCGTGAGGCCGTAAGCGGCATCGGTCACCTCGGCGGCACGATCCTCCGCACGACGAACCGAGGCAACCCGTTCCATTTTCCCGAGCGCCAGCCCGATGGCTCGATCGTCGAGATCGATCGCTCCGATGAGCTCATCGAGCGCGCCGACGAGCTGGGCATCGACGCGATCCTCACCATTGGCGGCGACGGCTCACTCGCGATCGCGCAGAAATTGTTCGAGAAGGGAGTGAAGATCGTCGGGGTTCCGAAGACCATCGACAACGATGTGAACCTTACGATCACGAGCTTCGGCTTCGATACCGCAGTATCGACGGCCATCGAAGCGATCGACAAGCTCCACACCACTGCGGAGAGTCACGACCGCGTCATCGTGCTCGAGGTGATGGGGCGCGATGCAGGATTCATCGCGCTTCACAGCGGGCTCGCGGGCACCGCCGATGTGATTCTCATTCCGGAAATTCCGTACAACATCGAGCGTGTGTGCGACAAGATCCAGAAGCGCGATCGCGCCGGACGCCACTTCTCGATCGTGGTTGCGGCCGAGGGCGCGTATCCGATCGGCGGCAGGAATTCCACGATGGGTGGATCGCTGCCGGGCGAGGCGAGACGCATGGGCGGAATCGCCGAGGCGCTCGCGCAGTCGATTCAGGCCCGCACGGGGAAAGAGTGTCGCTCGCTCACGCTCGGCCACCTGCAGCGCGGCGGCATGCCAACGGGATACGATCGTCTGCTCGCCACGCGTTTCGGCGGCGCGGCCGTGCGCGCGATCGCGGAGGAGCGTTGGGGAGAGATGGTCGCGCTGCAATCGCCACACATTGTGTGTGTGCCGATTGCAGAGGTGCTGCAGCTTCCGAAGCGCGTCGAGCTCGATCACGACGTGATGCTCACCGCGCGCGCCACGGGAATCTCGTTCGGTGACTGAGAACGCATGTGTGCGTGTGACGAGCATCACCACGTCGTCACAATCGTGTTGCGAGGGGTTAAATCTCGGAACCCAATTTGCTCTGGGTGTACTTGCTTGCGCGACTCGTGTAGCGCAGTCGAGGGAGTACGAGCGAGCGCGAGGCGGCGATACCGATTCTGATTCGCAGTGCGAGGTGCAATGCAGGCAACGACCAACGACGACACGGGCGGGAAGATCCGCGAACGAGAACGTGCACAGCGGCGTGCCATCGAGCACCTGGAGCTTTCGGATCACTCCGCAGGCGCGCGCGTGAGCAAAGTCGTTCGCGATCGCCTCGCGGATGGCTCCGAGCGAATCGTGATCACGAATTCCGATCGCGTCGTGGCGCGTGACCTCGTCGATCATGCCTTCGAGGCGCTTCGCTACTCCGGACTCGTGTGCGCGCCGGATGCCGATGGAGGAATCGCGCTACTCGGCATGAGCCAGCCCCTCGATGAATTGGTGGCGATGATTCCGTTCGGGTCGGTTGGCGCGCTCGAGGGGCTGCTCACAGCGGCGCGCGAGCATCACGTGTCGGTCATGCTCCTTCCGCCGGCCAGGCCGAAGGCGCCGTAGGGGTTGCGAACCGGCGCGGAAACGCGTCTCGTGCTACAAACCGCTAACTTCGTTCGTGCCGATGCTGGCTCCGCCCGCCGGGCTTATCGGGCGGGCACCTTCGCAAACCGCGTCCCGCGCGCTGGACGCCGGTGTCTCGCCCGGAGGACAGGACTATCCGCCTCGAATTGTCGGCGTCCGTCAACTCGTTCGTGTTAAACGACTTATGCAATGTCTGCCAGAGTCGATTCGTGGCACTCACCCTGCCTCTACCGGGTGTGCTACACGACTCTGGGAGCTCCATGAAGTATTTTGCAGCACTCTTTGCCGGCTTGGCCATGTCGACGGCCGCGCTGCAGGCACAGGCGTCGCCGTCGGACGTGCCGGAGAGCCATCGTCCGCCCGCGGGCATGTGCCGCATCTGGATCGACGGCGTCCCACCTGCACATCAGCCGGCACCCACCGATTGCGCGACCGCGATTCGCAAGCGGCCGATGAACGCGCGCGTCGTGTTCGGAAACGACGCCCCCGCGGGTGGTGCGCGCACGTTCGCGCCGACGCAGCCCAGGCAGTCGAACTTTGTCGCGCCGTCGGCCCAGCCGCGCGATGATCAGGCGCTGCGCGCGCAGCAGCAGCGAGAGGAGCAGGATCGCCAGCGCGCGGCGCAGCAGCGCGAAGAGCAGGAGCGGCAGCGCGTCGAGGCGCAGCGGCAGCACGACGAGCAGGAGAGGCGCGCCGCTCGTCCAACTCCGCCCGCTACGCAGCACAACCAGGAGCGCACCGCGCCGCCGCCGCGCCCCCGCGTGGAAAAGGCGCAGCGCCCGCCGCGTCAGTCATATTCTGCGCACCGGCCGAGGTAGCTGATCGAATTGCGTCACGTTCGCGATCACTATCTTCCGCCCGATCGCGAAGCCTTCGCGGCCGCAGAGCCCTCGACAGGCCGCATCATCGTCATTGCACCCACGCGCGCTGCGTGTGAAACGATCGAGCTCGCAGTGCAGCTGCACCTCGACACGCTGCTGCAGCGCGAGCACGGCGAAGAGATTCTCGAGCTCGCGGGTGAGGGAAAGGGATTCGGCATCGTCGCCGGCACGGGAACCGGCAAGACGCTCGCGATCCGCCCTATCGCCGAGACGATACTCGGCACCACCGATCTTCGCGTAGGCGTCGTCAACCGCGAGCGCGAGGCCACGCCCGAAACGCCGAGCTGGAATGTCGTCATCGTGACGACGGGTATCGCGCGGCGCTGGTTCCAGGACGGCGACATCTTTTCGCGCGACACACTCATCGTCGACGAGATCCATCAGACGTCGGCGGAGCTGGAGCTCTGTCTCGCGCTCGGCAAGCGCGTAGGCGCGCGCTTCATCTGGCTGTCGGCCACCGTCGACCCGACGTTTTACGCGCGCTATCTCGGATCCGCCGCGGTGCTCGAGACGCAGGCCTTCGATCCGGAGAAGGCGGCGCAGGTGACGATCGTGCACCGCAAGCCGCTCGATTTTCTCGACGAGAGCTTCCTGCGCGATGTGCAGAAGGAGAAGCGCGGCGTCGGCGTGTTCCTGCCGACGCGGGCAGCAGTGGAGGACGTCGCAGGATTCGTCGAGCGGCGCTTTCCGAGAATTCACGCCGCGTTCTATCACGGCGGCGAACCGATCCGGATCATCCGCCCGTTTCTCGAAGGCGACGTGCGCAAGCCGTATCTGCTGAGCATGACGGCGGCGGGACAGAGCGCGCTCAACGTGCACGGACTCGACACGGTCGTGATCGAAGACATGCGCTTCACGAATCTCATCGAGGGCGGGAAGAACGTGCTCTCGCGCGTACACCTCGGCGCGAACGAGATTTTGCAGATGGCCGGGCGCGTGCACGGGCGAGTGGCGGGCGGGCGCGTGTTCATCCTCAGTGATCGCGACATCCGTTTCAAGGCACTTCGGCCGACGGAGCCGGAGTTCCAGCTCGCGGGCGACTCGGAGCGCGTCGCGCTCACCTGCGCGGGACTCGGCGTTCGGGCCGACGAGCTCGAGCTTCCGGTGCCGCTCGACCGCACCTCGTATCGCAACGCGGTGCAGAAACTCGAGGCGCGCGGAATCATCGAGAACGGGCGATTGTCGCAGTATGGCGCGGCGGTGGAGGCCCTGCCGGTGGATCGCGCGTGGGCGGAGCTGCTCGTGCACGCGAGCGAGGAGCTCGTGCCGTACGTCTCGATCATGGCGTCGATCGAGTCCCTGCACCGCATGACGCGCGAGGAGCGTAATCTGCGCGGGCTGCTGGTGCCGGGGAGCGACAATCTCACCGCCTACAATCTCTTCGCGGACGCGTACGCCGCCCACGGCTATCGGGGCGAGGTGTACGGGCTACCGCGCTATCTTTTCGGCGAAGGGATCGAGGAGTGGGGCGAGGACCGCGGCGCACTGGTGAAAACGGTGGAAGACGCCGCGCTCGGAATGGCGAGCATCTATCGCAGTCTCGAGCTCGATTTGCCGGACAAGCTTCCGATCGCGGGCGAGCGAGTGGCGCGCCTGTTCGCGGACCTGCTCGCGCGCATCATGCCCTTTGATCTCGTGATCGAGGAGCGCACCGCGAGCGGGGAAGAGGCGCGCGTCTCGAAGACGAGCGTGTGCTCGAGCTACGGCGCGATCGCGGGCGAGCTGCGCTATTTCGCGGACAGGATGGGAATTCCGCGCGCGGCGATCGAGGGCACGCAGATCCCGTACGATCTGATCAAGCAGTACGCGACGCACGATCCGCCGGAGCTCGTGTTCGATCCGCATCGCAAGCGGTCGCCGCTCGTGCTGCGCAGCCAGATCACGTATTTCGGATTCGAGCTCGGGCGCGAGGAAGAGCCGGTCGAGACCTTCCCTCCGGAGCTGGCGGGGCGCGCGCGGGAGCTCATCGCGGAGTCGCTCGCGCGCTTCGAGGCGCGGCATCCGGCGGTAAAGCGCAATCGCGCGGCGATCGAGGAGATACGCGACGTGTGGCGGCGCAGCGGGGGCGAGACGCCGCGGCTGTCGCTTGCCGACCTCACGGCGGTCTACGCGAAGCTGCTCGACAGTGCGCGCTCCGTGGACGACTTTCGCGCGGCCCCGCTCGTCATCGATCCGGACGCGATCGTCCCTGCGTCGGTGCGGCGGCGTTTTCTGGCGCTCCCGGGCAAGACGACCATCCGGGATCACGAGGTGCCGATCGAGTACGATGTGGAGGATGGCGTGGGCGGCGTCGCCCGGCTGCGGCTGCCCGAGAAGATGGCTCGCACGCTACACGAGAGCGAGCTGCCGGTGCTCGATCGTCCGCTGAGGTTCTCGGTGCATCGAGGTGCGCGCGGATCGCTGCGCGCGGCGTCGCTCGAGGAGCTGCAGGAGTTGCTCGAGCGTCCGTGGATGCCGGACGAGATCGAGCGCGAGCGCGCGCCGGAACGCCCGCGCGAGTCTCGGTCTCCAGCGCGCGGCGAGCGAAAGACCGGCGGAACCAGGCGCGGCGGCGCGGCCGGCGGGAAGCGCAGCGGCGCCAAGCGCCGCGGGGGCGGAGGCCCGGGACGTAGACGGCCGCGCTGAGCTCGCGGGTGCACGGCGCGCTGCTCGTCCTTCGAAACGATCCTGTCACGCGACCGAATAATCTCGCCCAACTTCGGTCCAGAGCCAACGAAAGAGGGAAGTCGCGCAGGGGTGGGCATGCACCGTGCGGGCTCCATCGGCCGATTTCCCGTCGCGGATCGAACGGTGGGACGGCGGCTGGAGATTGCTCCGAGTGATGGTGAAGGTGCGCGTGCGCCGAGCACTTGAGCGCGAAACTCCCAACGAGACGATGCGTAGTGACACTAGGACTGATGGGTCCGACTTTACCGTCCACGCGTACCTACCCGAACGGTCAGGTAGTAACTAGACGATGTTAACTCAATGCGCCATATAATGTTGGAGAGTATTCAAGCGTTTACTTGACATATGGACTGAGCAGTCTTATACTCTAGGCCATGAAAGATCGGCGTACTCAGATTGTGGAGGCCGCAACAGCGGTCATGCGGCGTCAGGGCTTCGGAGACACCTCCATTGACGAGGTGGTTCGCGAGTCCGGGCTGTGTGGCAAAGGCCATTTTTACCACTACTTCAAGTCGAAGGAAGAGCTGGGATACGCAGTGCTGAAGCTGCAGTTCGATGATTTCGCCGAGCGTGGGCTCGTGGCGCTTCGTGAGCCGACGCTCGAGCCGATCGAGCGACTGATGCGCTTCATTGACGCGGTGATCTCGTCGCAATCTCCGGATGGATGCTCAACCGGAACGCCGTGTGGGGCGCTCGCCACCGAGATGGCGTCTCAGCACGAGGGATTCCGACAGCTGGTCGATGCGCTCTTCCAGCGGTGGGCAGATCAGATCGAGGCGGTGTTGTGGGAAGCGCGACCCAGGCTCAACGACGACGCGGATACCGCGCGTCTCGCGAGGTTCGTGGTCGCGACGCTGGAAGGTGCCTGGTTCATGTCGCGCGTGAAGGGCGATGCGGCGAATGCGGCGGGCATCGCGACGGAGCTCAAGCGGTCGGTGCAATCGTACGCACGGGAGCGCGAGCCGGCAGTGGTGGGGGCAATTCTATGAACACGCAGCCTGTGGGGGAAGGAATGCCGACGACTATCGCGGCGCCCGTCGGTGCGGAGCGTACTCGCGCAGCTTCGACCGAGGATCGGGCGAAGCGCCGCGCGCAGTTTGAAAGCGAAGCGCTCACGCACCTCGATGCGCTCTACAGCTTTGCGCTCAAGCTCACGCACGAGCGCGATGAAGCGGAAGACCTCGTTTCCGAGACGATGCTCCGGGCCTTCGACCGGTGGGAGCAGTATCAGCTCGGCACGAACGTTCGTGCCTGGCTGTTCACGATTCTCTATCACGCGTTCGTGAGCCGGAAGCGGCGCATCGACGCGCGCGAAGTGCGCATCCCGGAGGACGAGGATGGCCGTGGCGCGTACGAGATCGTCGGCGAGGCGGATCCGGAGGGGAAGTTCTACGACTCGTTCATGGACGACGAGATCACGCGTGCGATCGACGCCCTGCCGGAGGACTACCGGCTCGCCGTAGTGCTCAGCGACGTGCAGGGGCTGCGTTACGCGGAGATCGCGAACATCCTCGGCATCCCCGAAGGCACGGTGAAGTCGCGCCTCTTCCGCGGCCGCCGCGTGCTCCAGAAGAAGCTAGCCGGCTACGCGGTGGAAATGGGCTACATCAAACCCCGCCCGGCAGTCGCGAGCTAGAGGCCAACCGATCGACGAGAGCAAAGCGAGCGCGGAATCCGCGCTCGTTTTTTTTGCCGCCAATCGCCCAGCGACGTGAGAATAACGTGCGTCTCGAGTCGTTTCTCCGGAGACGAGGAGGCCGGCTCTCGTCGGCCCGCCCCCCACTCACTCCTCCCGGAACCCCCATGTCCAGGCCACACCTCGATTGCGCACATACGCTCCAGGGCTTCCTGCTCGTGCACCTCGGACCGCTGCCGGCGCTCCGCTTCAATCTCGCCTTCCAGCGATTCGACTACAAAGAGGCGCTCGGAATCCCCAGCAGCACGCACGCCAACATTCTCAGCGGCACAGGCGGACTCCAGATCAGCCTCCTCCCCGGCCCAGTGCGCCCGTACATCACCGTGAGCGCATTCGGCGAAGGGCGAGTACAGAACATCTACACGAACGACGGGGGCGTCATCAATCGAAAGTCGATTACGCAGGTGCCGGTCAGCTTCGGAATCCTGATCGGCCTCTAGCTCACGACGCGCGCTCGGCGAGCGCGGTCTCGCTTACCCGCCTGCGGTGTCGCGCCGCCTTCGCGCGGTTGCCGCAGGTGGACATGTCGCACCACCGGCGCCGTCCATTTTTCGTGCTGTCGAAGAAGACGTGCAGGCATCGCGTGTCGGCGCAACGCCGCACACGGACGAGCTCTCCAGTGACGAGCGCATCGGCCGCGGACTCCACCACCGGAATCATCAGCCCGGCGAACGCATCGCCCACGGGCACGAAGCTCCGCACGAAGCTCCCATCCGCCCGCGCCTCCACCCGCCTGGTGCCCGCGCTTCGCCCCAGCACGCGATTGATCTCGCCGAGCGCGTTGACGCGCACCTCCTCCGTCTGCGCGCCGCGCTCGGCCAGCGCGCGCAGCGAGGCGCGAATGCGGCGCGCGTCCGCGAGCGATGCGGTCGCGCCCGCCGGCTGCTGTTGCGCGCGTCTTCGGATTCCGCTCGCGCGCTCACCGTCGAGAATGGACGTCGCTTCGAGCCAGCGGATGAGCTGCTCGAAATCCCGCAGCACATCCACGCGCGTGCCGCGACGCACGTCATCGGTGTTGATGAAATCGAGCCAGAGCCGCTCACCGACGAAGACGAACGGTGGAGTGAGCGAGTGAACAAAGGGGGCGTGAATCATTCCCTGAATACGAAGCGGGAGACAATTCTATCCTGGCATTTCACGAGCGGCAAGCCGCCTCGATGCGCGATCAGCGAGCGCAGGACAGCATCGCGACAGAATCACTCTTCGCCGAGCTGGCTTGCGCGGAGTGAAGCAACTCCTGCTCCATTTCGGCGAAAATTCGCACGGCGTTCCTTCGCACGCGTGAGTTGCGCGACACGGGACGATCGCGATCCGCCGGCGGAAGTGACGCCAACGCCCGGCTCATTGAGACGCCTTGTTGCACGTCGTCGCGCATTTTCGCGCGAAGTGCGAGTGTCTCGCAGCGCGTCGAACGAATGAGCTCGAGCGGCTCCGCGGGGATTTTCCCGTGTCCCGGCATCACCGCGAGCGGCCGTAGCGCCTCGAGCCGATCCAGGGCGGCGAGCAGTCCACCGGAGCTTCCATCCACCACCATCGCGACACCATCCTCGATGAGCAGATCGCCCGCGAAGAGGACGCGCGCGTCCGGGAGCCAGATCACGAGATCGCCAGGCGTGTGCGCGGTGCCGGGCACATCGATCACGAAGGCGCGCCCGCCCAGGCTTACCGTCGTGTCGTGCGTGATCGGAACGTCGGGCGTATCCGCAAACGCAAATCCCTGCATCTCGTGCAGGCCGAGCACACCGGTCCACGCGCTCACCATCGCGTCGTCGCCATCCTCCGACGCGAGGGTGCGACGGTCCGGATGCGCCAGCACCTTCGCACCCGCGCGCTTGAACACGATCGCGCCGAACGTGTGATCGGGATGATGGTGGGTGAGAATCAGCCAGCGCACGGGAAGCGGCGTGATCGTGCGAATGGTGCGAAGGAGCGTCTTTCCCTGCGCCGGACTCGCGAGCGCATCGATGACTACAACACCAGTTCGCGTCACCACGAATCCCGCGTTCGAGCGCCCTTCCGATCCCCGGCCCGTATCGCCGAGCACTGCGTACACGCCTTCGGCGAGCTTGCGCGTGGGAAAGGCACGGACGGTATCGAGGCGCTCGCGCGGCTGGCGTCGCGAGAGCGCGGCGGCCGACGTGGAGTCGACCGTGAGCGTTTGCGGAATGTTCTGCGCGACGACTCCGCCAGGAAGCAGCGCGAGCAGGGCTGCGCAGCGAAGCCAGCCGCGAACGCGGCAGCGCCGGGAAAGGACTCATCCTGAAAGAATGATCGATGCGTACGCGGTGCAGGAGGGGCGCGCGGTCTTCGGTACGGTTTCCGACTGGCGCTCGCCGCGCTCCGCGGTGCAACGTATGGCTTGGTATTCCGCGATTTGGATGTCGCCGTTCGCGCTGTTTCCGCTATCCTTTGCGCGAGGTCACGATCCCCGTCCCCGTGCTCCCCTCCGGATGATCGCGAATCGAAGTGCCGCCTGGGCGCGATCCGCCGTCTGGGCGCGGGTCGTCATCGTCGCGACGCTCGCCGCGCTCGCGCTCGCCCCCGAGTGCGTCCGGGCGCAGGTAGGGCGCGTCGACGGAGTCGTGTTCGACAGCCTGCGCAAGCGGCCGCTCGCAGGCGCAATGGTGCAGCTCATCGAAGCGCCTCCCGGTCAAGGCGCGTACGTCGCTACTACCGATTCGCTCGGCCGATTTCGAATGAGCGATGTGCGCGCCGGCCAGTACATCACCGGTATTCTCGATCCGGTGCTCGACACCCTCGGGGTTCTCGCGCCGTACCACGCGGTCTCGGTCACCGAGGGTGCAGAGACGCGCGTGTCCCTGGCCATCCCGTCCGCCGCGCGCCTCACCAGCGCGATCTGCGCGTCCGCGAAGACGGCGCGCGTCGCGAAGGCGGTGGATTCCACGGGCATGCTGGTCGGACACGTGTACGATGCGCGAACGGGCGCGCCCGCGGCATCGACCCTCATCGCGGTCGTGTGGCCGGTGCTCTCAATAGACGCGCAAGGGCTGCACCGGGAGTCTCGGCAACTCCAGGCGAGAGCGAATGACGACGGCTGGTTCGCGATCTGTAATCTTGATCCCGGCGATTACCAGCTGCGCGCGGAGAACGGCGCCCGCAACACCGGATTCATCGATGCCATCGTGCACCCGCACGACATCGCGCGACTGTCGCTCGTGCTCGGCGCCGACTCCGCGGGTGGCCCCGTGGATACGGCCACACACGGAGCGGCCAGGCTCGCCGGAACTGTCACCACGCGCGATGGCCGTCCGCTCGAGGGCGCGCAGGTCGTGGTGGACGGCTCGCCGGTTTCCGCCGCGACGGACGCGCGCGGGGCGTTTGCCCTCACCGGCGTGCCGGACGGCTCGCGCATGGTCGAAGTGCGCGCGCTCGGGTTCGCACCCACGCGCGTTGCGGTCGCGCCCTCGCGCGATCAGCCGTCGACTGTCGCGATCGTGATGGAAAAACGCGTCGAAACGCTCCAACGGGTGACGGTGTTCGGAAAGGAGAGCAGACGGATGCGAGACCTCACGGGATTCGCCGAGCGCAGCAAGCGAGGGTTCGGGCGATTCATCACGCGCGACCAGATCGATCGACCGGACGTGCAAAACGTCTGCGACCTGTTGCGACGCGTGCCCGGCCTGAGCATCTCGACCGACGTGGGGATGGGTTGCGGGGCGTTTGTCCGCGGCATCGGAAACCCGAACGGATGCCAGCCTACGGTCTATCTGGACAACACGCCATTTGGCGGCACGGTGGCCGAGTTCACGCGGAGCATCTCGCCGCGCGACATCATGGGAATCGAGATCTACTCGACAGCCACGCAACCCCCACAGTATCCGGGCGTGTGCGGCAGCATCGTTGTGTGGACGCGCTCGCGCTAACTCGGAAAGTGGGAAGCGCTACGCCGCAGTGAACTTGATGTCCGCGCTCTGCGTGTAGACCCCGCCCTTGTTGTCCTTCCACGTGATCGCGACCGGCGCTTCCTTCGTCGCTCGCAGCGAGAAGCCGACGAACGGATCGCGACTGATGCCGGAGCTCCACTCGAAGTGCGCGACGCGCTCGCCGCCATACGTGACGACGACATCGTTCACGAAGTAGGCGGGGATCGGAATTCCGGCCTGGTCGCGGCTCATTCCCGTGAGCATCGGGTGCGACAGCAGCGCCCGAATGTTGATCACCGTGTTGCGCGAGATTTTCGCGGGAAGAATGATCTTTCCCTGGCCGATGTCGTCGCGCATCAGACGCACCCGTTGAGCGACGTGAAGACGAACCGCGACGTCGTCCAGAGCTCGCCGCGGCTCGTCTCCGCAATGATTCGCACCTGGGAGCTGCGCCGCATCTTGATGCGCGTGTCGAGTGTGGCCGCACCGATCGCCGCCGTGAAGTCGAATCCCGCGAGATAAATGTCGGGGTTGTGGTCGACCACGATGTGAAATCCCTTCACGAAGTCGTCCGGCGTCATCGGGAGATCGCTCTCGATGAGCAGCGGCACCTCGCGGCTGTCCGGCGCGACGTCGGGAACGTCGAGCGTGACATGCCCCTCGCGAATCTGCCTCGCGCCAAACTTCTCGCGGAGCACTTTCTTCACGTTTTCGTCGGGCTCGTTGTCGGGGCCGCGGAACAGCGGCGACGCGGATGCAGCGCTGCCCGTGGCCGCCAGCGCCGCAAGGGCGAGGGCCGAAGACTTCAAGAAGGTGCGGCGGGAAAGAGGATCGCGCACTGGGCTCCGGAGGCTTCGGGACAGCTGAAATATAGCAGTTCGTGCGGCGGTCAATCGCCGAAAACGATCATCGCCGCCGCGGGCGAGGGACCAGCTCGCCGCCGCAGTTGGGGCACACGTTGTTCATCGACATGGCGCACGCTTCGCAGAACGTGCACTCGTACGTGCAAATGAATGCGGCGCCCGTCGCCGGCGTTGCCGCGTGACACTTCTCGCACTCCGCGCGCATCTCGAGCGCCATCGCGTTCCTCTGGTCTAATGCACCGCGGGCGACGCCAACCGCGATTCCGCTACCAGCGGCATCACCTGCTCGGCGAATCGCTCCATCTCCTCGATCTGCGGGCTGCACTGCAGCAGGAGCAGATCTACTCCCACCGCCTCCAGCTCCCGCACGCGCTCCGCTACCTGCTCCGGCGTGCCAACGAGCCCCGCGCGCAACCCGCGATTCGACACCGAATAGTCCTCGAGCGAGACCTGCTGCTCGAGCTTCGTGTTCGCAATCCAGTCACGATAGTTCCCGTAGCCCGGCGTTCCCTCGGCCACGTTCGTGATGCGCGCGACCTCCTTCTTCACCTCGGCGTCGCTGTCGCGCACGATCGCGTAGGCGGCCATTCCGTACTGCATCGGTGGCTTGGCGAATCCCTCGCGACGTTTTTTCAGGTCGGCGACCTTTGGCGCGATGCGCTCCGGCGGATCGCCGTGCATGACGTACGCATCGCAGTCGCGCGCGATGAGCGTCTTGGCCGCCTCGGATTCGCCGCCCGCCCACACCGTCGGCCGCCTGCGCGCGCCGCGCGCGACCGGCTTCGGCTCGACAATGGTTTCGTCCACCGAGTAGTACTTGCCCTCGTGCGACAGCTGATGCTCGCGCCACGCGCCGTCGACGATGCCGAGCCATTCCTCCGTGCGCGCGTAGCGATCGTCGTGCTCGTCGAAGCGAACGCCGAAGCGCCGTGCCTCATCCTTCCACCACGACGACACGAGGTTGAGCGACAGCCGGCCGCCGGAGATCTGATCGATGTTCGCGGCCTGCTTCGCGAAGATCGCGGGAAGGTGGAAGGTCGGACGCACCGCGACCATCAGCTCGAGCTTCGTCGTCACCGCGGCGAGCGCGGCAGCGGTGGACCACGCATCGAGCGAGGGCGCATCGATTCCCTTGATGTCGTTCAGAAACAGCTCGGCAACCAGCGTGAGGTCGTAGCCGATCTCCTCGCTGCGGATCGCGAGCTTCTTCGTGTAGTCCCAACTCGCTTCCATCTTCTCGTCGGCGACGTTGCGCAGCCAGCCGCCGAACACCGGCATCCAGTAGCCGTATCGCATCAGGCGGCCCCGACGAGGGATTTGCGGAAGCCGGCACGCTCCTCGAGATAGTCGGCCAGCCGCGCGAACGGATCGAAGCCGATCACGTTCACCGCGTCGGCGACGAAGTTCGAGAGCGCGTTGACATCGTAGAAGTAATGCCTGCCGTCGCGCGCGTCGACGAGATACTCGATGCCGCCCACGTCGAGCCCGGTGCGCGCGGCGATGCGCTCCACCTGCGCGATGATCTCCTTAGGCGGATGCGCTGCCTCCACCCGCATGCCGTTCTTCGCGAGATCGACAGCGCACGCGGCGCGCACGAGCTCGCGTCCGTCCGTGGTCTGGCAGACGTCGGCGGGGCAGAGATTGAATGAGCCGGCGTCGGGATAGACATTGATCGCATAGAGGAACTTGCCGCCGAGCACTTCGACGCGCGTGATGTGCGCGTCGGCGAGCGGGGCCTGCTCCTGCACGAGCGCGACGTTGTCGATGCCGAGGTCGATCGTGCCGTCGGCCGCCGCCTTGGCGAGCGACTCCTCGTTATCGAAGCGCTCGATGCCGGCGCCAGAGCCGCCGATGTTCGCCTTCACCAGCACGGGGAAGCGCAGCCCGCGCGCGGCGCGCGGCGCCACGCTCGCATGATTGATCACACGCGCGCGCGGGTACGGAAGACCGAGCTCGCGCAGAATCTCCAGTTGCATCGCCTTCGAGATCTCGACCGTGTACGTCTGCGCGCCGTTCACGACGGGCACGCCGAGCCGGTCGAGATGGCGCAGCCAGTCGAGCGTGTAGAAGGTCGCCTGTCCGTGTCCGCGCAGGTACGCGGAGGGCGACGTGCGGTTGAACACGAGCGACCACGGCACCGACGTCTCCGACGGGTCGTAGCTGTGCGCGGCGGCGTCGAGGCGCTCGTACGGCACCGAGCGGCGATCGAGCTCGGCGAACAGCGGGCGGAACCAGTCCGGATGCTCGTGATAGATCGCGATCGGCTTGATCGCGCCCTGGCGCTCGGACATCGGGGGTCGCTCCGCGTTGAGAGTGTCGCCGGCCTGACGTGTGGCCGTGTCATTTTGAAGCCCGTGGCGAGGGCGAAAGTTCCGCCACCGCACTCCGAATTCTCGCAGGGTGCGAGGGCCGAGGGTAGATTCCCCCCATGACCACAAAGACTCCGTTTGTAACGACGGATTACGTTCGCTGGGAGGACATCGACCTCGCCGGCATCGCCCGTTACAGCGCTTATACCCGCTTCCTCGACATCGCCGAGACGGACCTCTACCGCTCGCTCGGCACCCCGCTCAGCAGGCTGCACGCGGAGTACAAGGTGTGGCTGCCGAGAAAAGTGATGCACATGGAGTACTACGCGCCGGCGCGGCTGGATGACCCGGTGGTCATCGCCGCGTACTTCAGCAACATCGGGCGCACGTCGGCGACGTTGAACTTCGACCTCTTTCGCGATGACCGAAAGACGATGATCGCGGCCGCGCATCTGGTGCTGGTGTGCGTGGACGTCGCGCTCGCGAAGGTGGAGCTGCCGGCGGAGTTCAGGAAACTCGTCGATCGGTACGTGCTGTCGGTCGAAGCGGCGCGGGCGGGGCTGTAGGGTTGCGCGGTAGACGCACGGTGAACGAGGTGCCTGCGTCCGCGGACGAGTGAACGTCGATCGTCCCGCTGTGGGCGTGTACGATGCGATCGGCGATGAAGAGTCCGAGTCCCAGATTGCTCGAGTCCGCCACCGCGGGCGCGCCAGCCTTGAGTCTCTTGAACGGACTGAAGATCCCAAAAATCTCCGATGGGGGAATGACCTTTCCGAAATTGTGAACGATCACCACCACCTCGTCGATCTCGCCGCGAAGGTGAACGCTGATCGGGCGCCCCGGTGCGCCGTGCTGCGCCGCGTTGCTGAGCAGGTTTGCGAACACCTGACTCATGCGCGCTTCGTCCCACGCGCCGTGCACGTCTCCGGACGTGTCCATCTCGAAGATACAATTGGGCTGCGCGGCCTCTACTTCATCGACGGCGTGTCGAACTGACTTCGCCATGTCCATGTCCGCTCGCACGATTGGTACGCCCGAGCCCAATTGACTGCGCGTGAAGTCGAGAAGATCGTCGACCATGTGATTCATGCGTCCGGCGCTGTGTGCGATCCGGGTGATGAGCGTGAGATTGGGCTCGACCAGCTCGCCCGTGTCGAGCATGAACTGTGTCGCCATGACGACGGCGCCCAGCGGTGTGCGAAGATCGTGTCCGAGGACGGCGAGAAACATTTCCTTGGAATGATCGAGATCCTCGGTATAGCGAGTGATCGATTCCGCGAGCGCCTGGTCGATGGCCTCGTTGAAGCGCACCAGCTCATCGAGGTCGGTGCCGCTGAGGGTGCCACTGGCCCGGATCCACAGTCGGATGACGCTCGCGCGCAATGCGCGGTACTCCGAGACCATCTCGCCGACCGTAAAGCCGCTCCACGCTCGGCCAGCGCCGTGGACCTCTGCCGGCGTGTCGGGATCGGCTGCGGTCGTATCCGAGTTTCCCTTCGACTTCTCCGTCTGCTCGGCGGCGGTTTGCGATGTTCGAAGATCGACGACGAACGCCTTCAACATCTCCGACGCGTGATCGCGAAGCGCAGCCTCGTCCATCAGCTTGGCGGCTGGCCCGCACGATTTTGCAAATGCGACCCACTCGAGGAGAATGGGCTCTGCGTTCGTCTCAATGAATTCGGCCAGCCGCACAGCGTCTCCCGGAAGGACGACTCGTTGCAAGGCACATCGCATGCCCGCTCGGCATTCGAATTCATCACCCTCGACTCTGGATTTAAAACGGGAGGTCGACAGGCGAAGCAGGGTTCGTCGCGTCGCTGGGCTACAAACCCTCGGTCTGGAGCTCCAGCAGATAAAACTCCGCCGTCCCCTCGTCGTACGCGCACGCAATGATCCGCTCGTACTCGGCATCGTGCCGCCGCATCGCGCGTACCGCGATCCGGGCCGCGTGCTCCCTCGGAAATCCGTAGACGCCCGTCGAGATCGCGGGGAAGGCGATCGTGCGCACGTCACCCGCCTCGCGCGCACGCGCGAAGCTCTCCTCGTACGCGCCATCGAGCTGTTCCGGCTCGCGCGCGCTGCCTCCGGACCAGATCGGCCCCACTGCGTGGATCACGTATCGCGCGCGCAGCTCGAACCCCGGCGTGATCACCGCTTGGCCCGATTCGATCGGACCGAGCGCCCGGCTCGCCTTCACCAGATCCTTCCCCGCTGCTCAATGAATCGCGCCGTCCACACCGCCTCCGCCCGCCAGCGCGCGGTTCGCGGCGTTCACGATCGCGTCGACCTCGAGCGTCGTGATGTCCGCCACCATCACCTCGATCACGCCTGAACCTCACCTCCCGAGAGCGCATCCTCGCGATACGTGATCCACCCGGTCGTTTCCTCCGCGACGAGCTCGACATCGGTGCCGATCGGGATCGTCAGATTCGGCATCTCGTGCCCGGCGGGGAAGTCGGTCAGCACCGGCACGTTGAGATCCGAGAGCAGGTCGAGCAGGAAGTTCTCGAACTCATCCTCCTCACTGCGATCGATCGAGAGCTTGCCGATGATCACGCCACGCACCGCGCGCAGAAGTCCTGCCGCGCGCAGGTGCACGCAGCCGCTCGTCGAGCACGCTCATCGGATCGCGCGTTTCCTCGAGGAACAGGATCGAATCGGTCGTGTCGACCTCGTACGGCGTCCCGATCGTCTGCTGCACCAGCGACAGATTCCCGCCGATCAGCCGTCCCGTGGCGCGCCCGGGGCGCACCACTCGCGCGATTCCGCGGCCGATCTTCGTCGTCGGACGCGGCGTCGTGAGCGCCGTGAGCAACGAGGCCATCGTCGGGTCGCGTGTGCTCGGAATCAGGTCGTCGACGGTCGGTCCGTGAAACGTGCGCAGTCCCGACCGCCGCATCATCCACAAATGAAGCGCCGTGATGTCCGAGTAGCCCACGAATATTTTCGGATTGCGCCGAAACACCTCGGGCTCGAGATACGGGAGCATGCGCACGGCACCGTAGCCGCCCGTGCCGCCGATCACTGCTTTCACCTTGGGGTCCAGCCACACTCCCATGAAATTTTCGGCCCGCCGCTCGTCCTCGAGTCGCTTGAATCGCCGTCCGGTCGCGATCTCTGGATCGAGCACCACGCCGTATCCCGCGTGCTCGAGCGCCTTCACTCCGCGCAGCAGCCACCCCGGTCGTGGCGCGTACGAGGGCGCCACGATGCCGATCGCATCACCCTTCACAATGGGCGCTGGGCGAAGGAGAGGTGCGGTATCCGGCGGGTCGGGCGTCATTTCTCCCGAAATTTAAGCACCTCCCCAACCTCGATCATCGGCGAGCTCGTCTGTAACCAAAGCGACGCGCGTCCCATCGCGCTATCTTCGCGCTTCCCGGCTCAATCTGCGCTTCTCGCCCCCCGGAGGCACCTTGGCCGCGCCCGTGCGACCCTCCTCGCTCCTCCGCCCGATCGCCCTTCTCCTGATGGTGGCCGCGCTGGTGGTCCGGGCCGGCCGCCCGCCCGCGCCAGTCGCCGCGAGTGCCCCTGACACCGCGTTCTCTGCGGAACGGGCGATGCGCCACGTGACTATGGTGGCGCAGCGACCGCACGCGATCGGCAGCCCCGATGCGGCCCGAGTCCGCGCCTACGTCCTCGGCGAGCTCGCCGCGCTCCACGTGCCTTCCGAGGTGCAAGAGGCGACAGGCGTCGGCACGCGATATCAGGTTGCCGGGCGGGTCCACAACGTGATCGCGCGCGTGCCGGGGACCAAACCTGGCGGACCCGCAATCCTCTTGATGGCCCACACCGACGGCGTCCCAGCCGGACCGGCGGCGAGTGACGACGGGTCCGGAGTCGCCGTGCTACTCGAAACCCTCCGCGCGCTCCGCGCCGGACCTCCACTCGAGCACGACGTAATCGCGCTGTTCACCGACGGGGAGGAAGTGGGCCTTCTCGGCGCGGCCGCATTCGTCCGCGAGCATCGGTGGGCGCATGATGTTGCCGCCACACTCAACTTCGACGCCCGCGGGACGACCGGCAAAGCGTACATGTTCGAGACGGGTGCGGGCAATCTCGACATCGTGCGGATATATCGGAGCGCGCCGAACGTCAACGGCACATCGCTCATGGTCACCGTTTACCGAACTCTCCCGAACGACACCGATCTCTCCGAGCTGGCGATTCTCGGACGCCCCGCGCTCAACTTCGCCTTCGCCGACGGCGTCGATCGGTATCACACGACTCAGGACAACGTCTCCCAGATCAACCCAGGCAGCATCCAGCACGAGGGCGCGCAGGCGCTGGCCATCACTCGCGCTCTCGCGAATGGACCCCTGCCGCGTCCCACGACTGGCAATGCCGTGTTCTTCGATTTCCCGATGCTGGGGCTCGTGCTTTATCCCGAAGGAGCGGCGATTCCGCTCGCCGCATTGAGTGCCGTCCTCGTCGTGATCACGCTGCTCGCCATTCGGCGACGTGAACGCCGCTGGATCCGCGATCTGATTCTCGGCACGCTCGCGACGATATTCGCGGCGGCCCTTGGCGGAGGCGCCGCATACCTGGCGGGCCTCGGCATGACGCGAGTCCATGCGACGTTGGGCGGCACGCCAGCCTTGAGCGGCGTGTACGCCGTCGCGATCACGCTGCTCGCGCTCACGATGGCGGCGGCCTGCTGGGCGCTTGCGCGTCGATGGGGCAGCGCGGCGGGCACGCATGGCGGCGCACTTCTCGTCTGGACGATCCTCATGCTGTTCGTGAGCTGGAAGGCGCCGGGCGCGAGCTTCTTCCTCGTATGGCCGCTGCTTGCCGCGTCAGTCGCCGCGTTGCTCGAGCCCCGCATGGATTGGGTCGCCATCTCGGTGCTGTGGCTCGCGACCTTCATCGCAATGGCGCTGATGGTACCGCTCATCTACAGCGTCGGCCTCATCCTCCTCGGTCTCACCGGCGGAGGCGGGGTGATAATGGGCGTGCTCACGCCCGTTGCTCGCCCTGCTCATCGCGCCGCAGTTCGAGCCGATCATTGGTCGGCGACGCGGGCGAGCGACGCTGGGCCTGCTCGCGGCTACGATCCTGTTTCTCGTCGTCGGCGCGATGACCGTGCGCAATAGCGTCACGCATCCCGTGCCGTCGATGCTCGTCTATGCTGCCGACGCGGATGGCGAACACTGCGTGGCTCGTCACGCCCGCCGCATTGGAGAAGCGTGACTCGTGGAGCACCGCCGCGCTCGGCGCCTCTCGGCAACTCATGACGCCGCGTCAACATCTCGCGGCCGGTGGCCCGCCGTCCTGGCTAACGAATGTATTTGGCGAGGAAATGAGGGTGGCGGTACGCCCTGTTCCGCGAATTGCTCTCACCGGCCCGGTGGCGACTGTCATCTCAGATTCGACGACTGATGCGGGACGGAGATTGACGCTGCGAATCGTATCAGCGCCGGGAACGCTGAACGTCGACATGCGAGCGATTGCCGGTACCGTGCTCGGCGCGGCGGCAGACGGTCGTGCCATCGACACGACCGGCTACCGGCGCAGGACGCGGCAATGGACTCTCTCGTACGCGGCACCGCCCGACTCCGGCTTCACACTCGCGCTCACGATGCCGCGCGGCGCCGGGATAACGCTCGAGATCGGTGCGCAGTCCGCCGGCATTGCACCGCTCACCGGAATGAGCATCCCGCCCAGGCCTAATGACGTAGTTCCGGTTCAAACCGGGGACCAGACCGACATCTATCGGCGCGTCACCTTCTGAGGTTGCTGCGCGTTTCGCCGCTCCCAGCCAACGGCTAGATTGCCTTGCATGGCAGCGAACGACAGCGCGATGTATTTCCGGAAGGGCTTCGGTCTCAAGGCCGACGTCCAGGACGACGCTCGCCAGCGACTACACCGGGCGACTCGTAGATCTTTTGCAGACAAGCGGTTACACGCTACCGCCGGCGACACGACCGTGCGGCTCGCGCGGGAGTTCGGATTCTGCTACGGCGTCGAGCGCGCGGTCGAGTACGCCTACCAGACGCGCACCAAGTTCCCCGATCGCCGCATTCTGCCTCGCCGGCGAGATCATCCACAATCCGCACGTCAACGATCGACTGCGCGAGATGGGGATCGAGATCCTCATCCCGGCGCCACCGGCTTCGATTACGCCGCGATCACGCCGGAGGACGTCGTGATCCTTCCGGCGTTCGGCGTTCACGATGAAGGATTTCGAGACGCTGCGCGAGCTCGGGTGCGTGATGGTCGACACGACGTGCGGCTCGGTGCTCAACGTCTGGAAGCGCGTCGAGGCCTACGCGCGCGACGGATTCACCTCGCTGATTCACGGCAAGTACTATCACGAGGAGACGCGCGCCACGGCGTCGCAGGCCGAGAAGTATCCGGGCGCGCACTAGATCGTCGTGCGCAACATGGACCAGGCGCAGATCGTGTGCGAGTACATCGAGGGACGCGGATTCGCCGACGCCTTCCTCGCGAAGTTCGCGCCCGGCGGTGTCGCCGGCATTCGATCCCGACCTGCATCTCGCGCGTATCGGCGTCGCGAACCAGACGACGATGCTCGCGCGCGAGTCGCTGGCGATCGGCGAGGAGATCGGCAACGCCGATCGAGCGCGCGCGCGGCGACGACGCGCGCGCCGCGAACTTCCGCACCTTCGACACGATCTGCAGCGCGACGCAGGACCGGCAGGACGCCGTGAAGAGCTGCTCGCCGAACCGCTCGATGTGATGCTCGTCGTCGGCGGCTACAACTCGAGCAACACGATCTCGCTCGCCGCGATCTGCGCCGAGCACGTGACGACGTACCACATCGAGGACGCAGAGGCATCGACCCGGAGCTCGGCACCATTCGCCATCCGGCCGATCGGGCGCACCGAGGAGCGACCGAACGCTGGATGCCGGCGCACGGCGTCGCTTCGCGTTGGACTCACCGCCGGCGCGAGCACGCCGAACAACAAGATCGGCGACACCGTGGCGCGGGTGTTCGCCTCACGGGGCATCGACCCGGCCACAATTTCATGATCACGAGCGCGTGACGTCGGCCGCACCCTCTGCCTTCGGGTCAGCAGAGCTTCGCGCCGGGAACACGCGCGTCGTCATCATCCCGGCGCTCGGCGGCAAGATCGCGAGCATGGAGATGGCGGGACGCGAATGGCTGTGGACCAGCGATGTCATCGCGCACCAGGCGCCAATCGATGGCGCCTCGTACGCCGAGACCGCTGATTCCGGCGGCTACGACGAATGCTTTCCGACGGTGGCGGCGTGCACGCTCCCCGCAATCTCGGGTCGCTACGCGGCGCTCTCGCTCCCGAACGCGTACAGTGGTCTCGCCCTCCCCGATCATGGTGAGCTCTGGTCGCAGTCGACGACCTTCGAGGTCAGGACTCTCGATGAGGGAACGTACGCGGTGTGCGGGTGGGTGGGGAAGCGCATGCCGTATCGCTTCGCGCGCGCGATCTACGTGACTACGGACCGCGTCGAGATGCACTACGCGGTCACCAACGATGGGCTCGACCGGCTGCCCTTTCTCTGGTCCGCGCATCCCTTGTTGCCGCTCACCAAGAACACCAGGCTCGAGTTTCCCGAAGGCGCGCGCGTGCGCGTCTGGGCGCAGCACGGCATCGAGCTCGGAGGACCCGGCGCGGAGCATCGCTGGCCGCGCGCGGTGGCCGCGGGGAAAAATCACGACTTCCGGAATCCCGATCAGATCGCCCGCAAGTACGCGTGCAAGCTCTTCATCGACATGGGAACCGGACGCGCCGCAATCGAAGAGTCGGGCGCGCGACTCGAGGTCTCCTTCCACACGGCGGACGTCACACACTTCGGGCTGTGGCTCAATCGCGGTGGCTGGTCGCCGTTCGCGCGCGGAAGGAGCTACTGCAACCTCGCCTTCGAGCCGTGCATTGGTGCGCCCGATTCACTCACCGAAGCACTCGGCCAATGGCGTAGCGCGAACTGGCTCGAGCCGGGCCAGACGCGCGAGTGGACGCTCACCTGGCGTGGAACGACGCTGCTCTAGCGTGGCGGCGCGGTGCAGGCGGCGCGCGTGGCGGGCGCTAACAAGTTGTCATACGGGCAAAAGCGGAATTAACGGACAAGAAACGGATAGCTCTCCTCCCGCGAAAACACTACGACCATCCCAGGCGGCAGTTCTTCGATCGCTCGCATTCACCTTGACAGCATTAGTGCTCGAGGCCGCGATCCACTGTCACCGTGATCGTGCCGTAGGAGTGATTCGGCACTTCTTCTGATTTGTATTCCTTCCCGGTGTGCGTTCCGCCGAACGTGATCATGAGCGAGTGGCGGCGAATCGCGACGCCGAAGTCGTAGCTGTACACCCACGGAATGCGGCTCACGGAGAATGTCGAGTCGTTCTTCGCGTAGCTGCGGTCGAGCGTCTGATCGTAGGCGACCAGCGACTCACGCATGCCGCCGTACACCCAGACGCCGAAGCCGCGCGCGCCGGCGCGTGCCCGCGCCGAGGGGCTCCACGGATGCGCGAGATGGTAGCCAAGGCGCGCCTCGACCTCGCCGAAGGCGCTCGTGCGAGCGTTTCCCAGCTGCGCGCTCCAGGCGGGAAGGATGTCGAACACATCGTGACCGTCCGGTCTCGAGATCGCCAGGCGCAGATGATCGGTATAGGAGATGCTCGCCGCGGGAGAGAAGCCGAGCTGGTAGCGCCATCCCGGCGGATTGACCTGGTTGATGAACTGATGAAATCCTTTCTGCACCGCTTCCGCTCCCGATGCGCGGCCCGTGATTCCCGCGACGATCCCGAACGACGTCAGCCGCTTTTCCGAGATGATGTTCGCCACCACGTCGGCATGAAGCCACCCGGCGAAGGCTCGGTCACCGGGAAGTGGGGCCGAGATCACGCTGTCCTCCGCGGCGGTGGCGACGCTTGCACCGGACGCCAGCGCGCGCGTGCTCGCCAGCTCGGACGGACGATGGCTCAGCGGCTCGGGCGTGTACATCTGCTGCG
The DNA here is from genome assembly GCA_963827355.1 of uncultured Gemmatimonadaceae bacterium. GTDB lineage: Bacteria > Gemmatimonadota > Gemmatimonadetes > Gemmatimonadales > Gemmatimonadaceae > FEN-1250. Next base: position 34,257 of record CAWHAS010000020.1, on the reverse strand, counting down.
CGATCGCGAGCTCCGTCGTGAGGCAACGCGCCGCGCCGGTCTCGCGCCCCGTGCACGGCGCGGCCGATGGAACGAGCCGACCCCAGAGCGGAGCCGAGCTGCGTGAGATCGACACGCGCAGCCCGTTCGTGTACTCACCATCGGGACGCTGCTTTTGCGGAAGCCAGACGTCGAGGGCATCGTTCTCGCCCTGAACGAGCGTGCCCGGAACGGCCTGCGCGTGCATCGATGCCGGGATGCATGCGAGTGCGACAGCAATTGACATCGCGGCAGACGACGTTCGCATCGTCCTCATTGCGCGAGGCGCTCGATGCGACCACAGTTCGTGCCAACGATTTCCAACGGCTGAGGTGCGCCTGATCATGTACTCTGGATTGAATCAACCGCTGCGAGGGATGTTGCTCGCGCTTTTCACGGCGCTTGGAGTTGGCTGCCACCATCATGCCGCCAACGCGACATTGCTCGAGCCGGATATGGGAATTGATGCCGGACCCCAGCCCACCGCGCCGCTGCTGACCCGCGGCGACAAGGTTCTCGTCGTAATCAATGGCGAGAAACGCGGATCGGGCACCTACAACGGAGAGCGAGTGGTGCTGGATCCGCCCCTCGATACCATTGCCGCCGCGCGCATTGACTCGGCGCGGATCCGTGTCGGGCCCGCTACGCGAGAAATGTACGGAGTGAGCTATCGGATGGTAGGCGTCCTGCTCGTCTGGCTGCGTCCCGACTGACGACTAGCGCGAGCGCCCCTTTCGGCTCGCCCAATCGCGGCCGTAGATCGTGGACAGCGTCAGCGATCCGAGCGCCGTCAACACCACGCCGGCAGCCCCGATGAGGGTGGCGTAGAAGGGAGCCAGCTCCCACACGAGATCCCGCGGAAGCAGGAGCACGACCGCCATGCCGATCCAGCAGAGAGTGGTGACGGAGAGCCAAACGTCCACGATGGTCTTCGTGAGCAGCGATTCGACCAGACGGCTCTTGCGCCGCGACATTGAGAAGAGAAAGGCTGCCGCGACGACCAGGGCGACGATCGACACTTCGCGCTGCGCAGCGGAGTCAGTGCCCAGGAGAAAGAGTGTTCCGACGAGGCACGCGAGAACCGCGATCGTCAATCCCTGATAAGCACCGATCGTGAGCCCGAGCCTGCGGCGAACGATGGTATTCTCGTCAGCGTACGGATCGGGACGCTTCTGCGCAGCAACCTGGCTCATGCCGTTCACTCCGGGCGTGGGTGCACCTTTTTCGCACAATTAGACCCTTCTCAGAAAGACGCGCGGGTCGCATGGGCGGCAACGCGCACCTTATCCGCCTCGAGGCGCTATCGGGGTCAGCCCCCCGTCGTCAATTTTCGGCGTCGCACCGCCCGCGACACGTCACCTCGAAAGGACGCCCGCATGCCCAACGCCCCTGCCCGGATCGCCACCCTGATTGTCATCGCGCTTCTCGCCCCCTTCGCGCCGCTGGCCGCGCAGGAGAAGCAGCAGCAACAGCCCCTCAACATCGACAGTTTCGAGGCGGTGAAGGCGGTATCCGATCCGCAGATTGCGCCGAGCGGATCGACGGTGTTGTTCTCCGTGCGGACAACGAATCTCGCATCGAACAGCCGGTCGTCGATGACGTACAAGGTCGCGGCGAATGGCGGCGCACCCACCGCATTTCCGGACGCGTCCACCAGTGTTTCCGAGGCGCGCTGGTCGCCCGACGGAAAGCGCATCGCGTACATCGCGGACAACCAGCTCTGGGTCGCTGACCAAATGGGTGCCTCGCGCAAGCAGCTCACGACGCTCTCCGGCGGCGCGACCGGTCCGGTGTGGTCGCCCGGTGGGGACAGGATCGCGTTCACGTCGCGCGTGTATCCGGCGTGCACGGACGACGCGTGCAACAGCTCCCGCTCGAAAGCGGCATTGGCGAATCCGGTTAAGGCGCACGTCGCAGATGAATTGATGTATCGCCACTGGAATGCGTGGGACGACGGCACGCGCGCGCATCTCTTCACCGTCGGGGCGGACGGGAACGGATTGGTCGATCTCATTCCGGGCGCGGTCTACGATGTTCCGCCCGGTCCGTTCGGCGGAAGCGAGGGTTACGCGTGGTCGCCCGATGGGCGCGAGATCACCTACACCGCCAAGGACGCCGGTCGCGAGAACGCGTGGAGCACCGACAACAATCTTTTTTCGATTCCGTCCACTGGCGGAAAGCCCACCGTCATCACCGCCGCGAACAAGGGCGCTGATGAGAACCCGGTGTACTCGCCCGACGGCAAGTTCATCCTCTACCACTCGCAGGCGCGCGCCGGATTCGAGTCCGATCGCTGGCGGCTGATGGCGTACGATCGCGCGAGTCACCAATCGCGCGAGCTACTGCCGTCGTGGGATCGCAACGCGGACAGCTACGCCTTCATGTCCGACGGACATAGTCTCCTGATCCAGACCGTCGACGCATCGCGCGAAAAGTTCTTCCGTGCAACGTTCGCCAACGGGAATGCCGGTGCACCGCAGCTCGTGCTGTCGGAGCGCAACAATGCTTCGCCATTGCTCGACCATGCGGGCCGAACGATCGCGTGGCTGCAGGACGCGGCCGACCGGCCGGCGGAGGTCTACGTCGCGACGCTGGGCGCCGGCGTGTCGGGGCTGAAGCAGCTCTCCCACGCGAACGACTCGCTGCTGACGACGCTCAAGGTCTATCCGGTGGAGGACTACTGGTTCAAGGGCGCGAACGGCGACAGCGTGCAGGGGATGATTCTTCGTCCGCCGCAGTGGGCGCCCGGGAAGAAATTTCCCGTGGTGCTGCTCATCCATGGCGGACCGCAGGTGCCGTGGCTCGACCAGTGGCACGGACGCTGGAGCTTTCAGATGTTCGCGTCGCAGGGCTACGGCGTGGTGATCATCAATCCGCGCGGGTCGCCGGGATACGGACAGAAGTTCGTCGACGCGATCTCCCGCGACTGGGGCGGGGCGGTGTACTCCGATCTGATGCTCGGTCTCGATGCGGCACTCGCGAAGGATGCGTGGCTCGACGGCACGCGACTGAGCGCGGCGGGCGGGTCGTACGGCGGCTACATGGTGGACTGGATCGCGGGACACAGCGATCGCTTCAAGGCGCTGATCAGCCACGCCGGCCCGTACAATCTCGAGAACATGTACGGCGCCACGGAGGAACTCTGGTTTCCGGCGTGGGAATACGGCGGCCCGTACTGGGACTCGACGGCGATGCAGCAGAACTATCGAAAGTGGTCACCGCATCTCTTTGCGAAGAACTTCAAGACACCAACGCTCGTGACCGCTGGTGAGCTCGACTATCGCGTGCCCTACACCGAGGATCTCTCGTTCTTCAGCGCGCTCCAGCGACAGAACGTCCCGTCGCGACTCGTCGTGTTTCCGGACGAGGGCCACTGGGTGCAAAAGCCCCAGAACCAGAAGCTGTGGTGGAGCGAGGTGCAGGGCTGGCTCGGCAAGTATCTCCAGCCGGCCACCATGTAGCGCGCGGTTAGAGCGCGCGACTGCGCGCGCCCTTGCGCATCGGTACCCCACTCTTATCTATGAGCGATAGTGCCGGGCGCGACCGCGTGCCGGATGTTCCGACGAGTATTTCAGGAGGCTGCCGGTGATGCGACTTTCGTTGATTGCTGCGACGGTTGTGCTGTGTGCGTGCGCATCCGGCAACTCCGGTGGCGGTAGCGAGACACCGGATCTACGGGCAACGTCACAGTACACCAGGGTCGAATTGGCGAGCGGCCAACCGATCGAGATCAACTGGGAACAGCAGCACACGTACCAGCAAACCACGCTCCTCGTCGGCGTGGACAAGGCGTGGGCGGCATACCCGGCGGTGTTCGGCGAGCTCGGCATTGACCCCGGCATTGTGGACTCGAAGCAGCACGTGTACGGCAACGCCGGCATCAAGATGCGCAACTCGCTGGGTCGCCTGCGGCTCTCCAAGTATTTCGACTGCGGTTCGACGGCGGGGATGTCGAACGCCGACACGTACGACCTGCTCGTGCGCGTCGTGTCGCAGGTGCTAGCTGCGGACGCCGGCGTATCGACGCTCCGAACGCAGGTGGAGGCGACCGCCCACGCCAACGCTGTTTCGGGGGCGACGGTGCGGTGCGTGAGCACCGGGGCATTGGAAGAGCGCATCGCGCACATGCTCTCCGAGCTGACGGCGAAGCCGAACGCTTCGTAGGGTCACGCGTTCGGCATTTCCTGTCGGGCTAATCGGAGCGCCTCGTGCTCCGGCGCTCCCGCGTGCTAGTCGGCGCGAAAGCGAAGCTGCATTTCTCCGAATCTGAATCATGTCCCCGTCGTCCAGCACGCGCGTGCGCGGCACAGTGGCGCCCAGTTCCTGCCCGTTCACGAGCGTCGGATTGCGCGCCGAGAGATTCGTGATGCGCCACCGCCCCTGCTCGTACTGCATGCGAGCATGCGTACGGCTGATCGTTTCGGCCGGCAGCTTGATGTGGCGGTGACGCGGACCCTCCGCCGCTCCAATCGTGATATCGGCGGGCTCGCCGTTGAGGCGCATGAATTGAATCGCCTCGCCGACATTGCTTCCCACCTCGACCTCGAGATGTCCGGGCCACACCTGATTCGCATCTCGTCCATTCGAGGGCGGGACGGGCCGATTTCGCCTGTCTCGGCCGCCCGTCACCATTATCGGCGGCAGCGCGCCGTTGCGGTGCCTGCGCGCCGCACGCTTGCGCGCCGTGAACACCCCGCTCGCCGCGATCGATACCGTGGCGATGAGGAGAACGAGACTCACGGCGATCACCATGAGCGGGTTATCGAGCAGCAAACTCGGCATTCATCCTGTCGATCAATGAAGTGGCGTTCCGACAGCTTCTACTTCGCGAGGGCCTGCACATGATACACTTGCCGGTCGATTCTGAAAGCAGAATTAACTATTCGTCTGGCCGACTGCATTGAATCGTTCCATCGTTCTGGCTCTAACTGCAATGGACACGCCCGTTTAGAGCTCCACCCCTTGCGTCGGGAGAAGCTCCTCTCGGACGGACCGTACGCCCTTCCTATGCGTGCAGCGTGCCACGCTCGCGAGCGCCGCGAACACATCACGCCCTCTCGTCGTTCAACCTTGACGGGCGGGTATCTTTCAGGAATCTCAGAGCACAGGCGGTCGAGTGGCGGAGGAAAAGAGAAAAACCGACTACAACAATGCGTGGGCCGAAGCGCGCGAGCTGATCTGGGCGCACCGGAAACAGCTCGCGATCGGTTTCCCGCTGATGGTCATCAATCAGCTCTGCGGGGTTCGTGCTTCCCGCGAGCACGAAGTACCTGATCGACAATGTGATCGGCAAGCACGACGTCAAGCTGCTCTATCCGCTCGCCGCTGCGGCCGGCATCGCGACGCTGATCCAGGCCGGCACGTCGTTCGGACTGTCGCAGGTGATGAGCATTGCCGCGCAGCGTGCGATCGCCGACATGCGCAAGAGACTTCAGGCGCACATCCTTCGCCTTCCTGTCAGCTACTTCGATTCGACGCAGAGCGGCATTCTCGATCGCGCGCGTGATGAACGACGCCGAGGCATTCGAAATCTCGTCGGCACCGGTCTCGTGCAGCTGGTGGGTGGGCTGATCACCGCTGTTGTGGCGCTCGGGTGTTGTTCTACCTCAACTGGCAGATGACGGCGATCACCCTCGTCATTCTGCTCTCGTTCGGCGGCGTCATGGCAGTCGCGTTCAAGCGGCTTCGCCCGATCTTCCGGCAGCGAAACGCAATCAACGCGGAAGTCACCGGCCGGTTGGCGCAGGCGATGGGTGGCGTGCGCATCGTGAAGACCTATGTCGCCGAGCGCCGCGAGCAGAAGACCTTCGCGGTCGGCATTCACAAGCTCTTCCGGAACGTTGCCTCGACGCTCACGGGGATCTCGCTGGTCACCGGGTTCTCGACGCTGATCGTCGGCATTGTTGGAATCATCATGTGTCGATCTTCGGCGGGGGGCCGTGCTCGACGGCCGGATGACGCTCGGTGATTTGCTGGTGTACGCTGTGTTCGTTGGCCTGCTCGCCGCGCCACTGATCCAGATCGCATCGATCGGAACGCAGATCAGCGAGGCCTTTGCGGGACTCGATCGCATTCGCGAGATCCGCCGCATGGTCACCGAGGACGCGAGCGACCGAACGTGCACAGCGCGGTGCCATCGTCGTAGGCGACGTGCGCTTCGATCACGTCTGCTTCGAGTACAAGGCGGACACGCCCGTGCTACGCGACATGAGCTTTCACGCGACGGCCGGATCAACGACCGCGCTCGTCGGCTCCAGCGGCTCGGGCAAGAGCACGCTGATCAGCCTTATCATGGCGTTCAATCATCCGAGAAGGGACGTATCCTGGTCGACGGCCGGGACCTCGACGCTCATGCCCTTCGCGAGTACCGAGCACACCTGGGCGTTGTGCTGCAGGACAATTTCCTGTTCGATGGCACCATCGGCGAGAACATCGCTTTCTCGAAGCCGGGCGCCACGATGGCCGAGATCCGGATGGCCAGCCGCATCGCGCACTGCGACGAGTTCGTCTCGGCGTTCGAGCCGGTACGACACCATCGTCGGCGAGCGCGGCGTGCAGCCTCTCCGGTGGACAGCGCCAGCGCGTCGCCATCGCGCGCGCAATTCTCGCCGATCCGCGCATCCTCATCCTCGACGAGGCGACCTCGAGCCTCGACAGCGAGAGCGAGGCGCTGATCCGGACGGGCTGCGCGCTGCGCAGGGACGAACGACGTTCGTGATCGCGCACCGGCTCTCCACCATCGCGAGCGCGGACCAGATTCTGGTGCTCGAGGACGGCGAGATCGTGGAGCGCGGCACGCAGCCCGAGCTGCTGCGCCTGGGCGGGCGCTACAGGCAGCTGTACGACACCCAGTACCGCGCCGAGCAGGACCAGTACATCAACCCGGGAGAGGATTTCACGCTCACCGAAGAGAAAGACGTCGTGAAGGTGACGGCGCGCCCCGACAGCTCACTTTGAGCGTGCTGCCGCGCGGTCGCGCGGCATTCATGACCTACGCAACATTCCGGCGGAATGACAAACAAATATTTTGTGGTTCGAGGCTCCGGTGTTCACGGCAAGGGCGCGTTCGCGCGCAAGACCATCCGCAAGGGAACGCGCCTCGTCGAGTATGTTGGCGAGCACATCTCGCCCGCGGAGTCCGACCGCCGCTACGATGACACCAAGGTGAAGAACCACCACACCTTTTTGTTTTCGGTGGACAATCGCAAGGTCATTGACGCGACCTTCGGCGGCAACGAATCGCGATTCATCAATCATTCGTGCGACCCGAACTGTGACGCGATCATTGAGAAGCGCCGCGTCTACATCGAGTCGAACCGCACGATTCGTCCGGGCGAGGAGTTGGCGTATGACTACAACTACGAGCGCACGTCGAAGACCACCAAGGCAGATGAGAAGCTGTACCGGTGCCTCTGTGGATCGCCCGAGTGCCGCGGCACCATCCTCTCCGCGAAGGTGACCGTCAAGAAGAAAAAGACGGCAAAGAAATCGAAAGCGAAGAAGAAGGACGCGGCGAAGAAGAAGAAGACGAAGGCAAAAGCGAAAAGGAAAACGGGTCGCGGGCGCTAGCCGGCGATCAGCTTCGTCCCCGCACCTCGCCCACGAGTCGCGCGCGCACGGCGCCGCGAATGCGCCCGTCCTTCAGCAGGTAGTCGTATTCGCCCTGTGTGACGCTGCTCTCGCGCACGACCAGCAGGTCTCCCTGCCTCCAGGTATTCACGGATGGGCGATCGGGAAGATAGATCTCCCAGATCGTGCCGTCCGCGAGCACGACGTGCGTGCCTTCATCGATCACACGCGCCAGCCGATGCGCGTTGTACACGCTCGTCGGCTCGCCGTACGCGCGCGCCGAGTCGTCACTCGCGCGTGACTGGGGCGCCACATTGATCTCCTGGGCGGCAGTCCGCTGCACCAGTCCCGCGCACGCCAAGGTGGATGACGCGAACACGACTGTCGTAATTCCTCGGCGCGTACGCATGCGACTATCCTCCGAAAAAGGCGTTCGGTGCGTCTCCGGGAAATCGACCGGGACGAAGGGCGTTGATCGCCATTGTGATCTAGCGCACAGTCAAAAAAGTGCCAGCAACGTGATATTATTGGCGCTCTCGGCTATTGACCAGCCACGTCCGAACCCGTATCCATGTCGAAGTGACCGGAGACGTTGCCAGGAGTGTAACGTCCCGATGCACCTTTTCAGGGTCTTGATGTCATTTCGTCTCGGATCGGCATTCTGCTTTCTCGCAACGACAGTCGGCCTCCTCTTGGCGCCTGTCCCGCAGCTGTACGCGCAGGACCAGTGCCAATGCGCCGCGGCAGGCAGCGAAGATAGCCGGATTGCGAACGCCCTCGGCGGTGGACTCTTCGCAGGGCTCATTGCCGCGGTGATTCCCTTTCGCCACGCGGCGGCGATCGCATTGACGCCGCCGGCCGCGGGCGCACCATTGGCGCTCACGATGATGTCCGACTCCACGGACATCGCCCCAGCCGACTCGACAACGCCACGTCGACTGGCGTCTGGCGCGATCGCCCCGAGCGGTTCCGGTCCGGGCACTTCACCCAGTGGCGCGCGACCGCTGGCGCGGATTGCGGGTGGCGAGGTTGGTCCAGCGCTGCCGTCCATGACTCCTTCCGAGGCCGAAGCCGATGGCATGATCGCGCCGAAGACGGCGACCATTCTGCCCGCGCTCGCCATGCTCGGCATTGGCGCGATGCTGATCGGCATCGATCGTTCTCCGAATTCGGCAGCCGCGCTTCCGCTCACACTGAGCATTGGTCGGCGCTAACTCAACGAGAAAAAGGCGGGGCCCGAATTCCGGGCCCCGCCTTTTTTGCTCATGATATTCACGTCTAGTGGTGATGCCCGCCGCCGCCCCCGCCGCCACCGCCACGACGTCCTCCGCCCACCGCCGCCACATGTCCACCGCCGCCACTCGGATGTCCTCCGCCGCCGCGACGCTCGCCGACCGCCGCCGCCCCTCGTGACTCCTGCGGCGCACGCGATCTGCCGCCCTCATTTCCCCTGGGCTCCGAGCGTTCGACTCGCGTCGGCCGCGAATCACCGCGTGGCTGCTCCGACCGCTCGACCCGCGTTGGTCGCGACTCCACGCGCGGCTGTTCCGACCGCTCCACACGTGCGGGCGCGCCTTCCGCTCGCGTCGCGGGACGCATCTCCGCCAGCATCCGATGGGCGTGTGTTGCCGCCGACGCGTGTGCGGAATCCGGTCTGATCGCCCGTCGCGACGGTGCGTCGTCCGTAGCGAACCTGAATATCGCTACCGCCGCGCGTGGGCGAGCCGCGCTGCGTGTTGAAGCGGGACACGCCATAGAGCGGCGAGGTGTTCCCCCGCATGGTCACGAACGACCCGCGATTGCGGTAGCCGATCCTGCTGCCACCCAAACCGATGCCGGCATTGTTTCCCACGGTGTATCCCCCATGAGGGCCGAGGGTGATCGGATTGTGGTTATAGCTCCAGCCGTGACCCAGCGAGTAACCGTAGCCGGCGGCGCCATACGAATAGCCGCCCCGATAGAAGCCGCCGCCGTAGAACGGGTAGCCGAAGCCAAATCCGAATCCGTAGCGCGGATAGCCAAAACCGAAACCAAACGGTCGATAGCCCCAGAACGGACCAAAGCCAAACCCAAAGTCGAAGTACGAAGGCGACGGGTAGTAGCCATTGCACCACGGATCCCACGACCCGTAGAAGCACGAGTACCCGTAGGTCCCGTATCCGCCGGTGGGCGAGATGTAGACGCTCTGCGACGACGCGTACGAGGACTGAACGGTGTACGTGGTGAGATCGTAGTCGAAGTGGCTGCCGTCCGCCATCTGCTCGACGAGGTTGGTCATCGCCGCTTCGGGATCATTGGCGGACGCCGAGTCGTTCTCGAGTCGCGTGTAGTCCCAATGATTGTTGCGAACAAAATCATCGACGTGGTACGGATCCAGGGAGACGGCGGCGTACACCGTCCCGCTGCCGGAGGTCGTGACCTGGAACGCGTCTCGATCTCCGCGAGAACGGATCTCGTACTCCTGTCCCGCCTTCATGAAGTTGTCGTCACCCGGATCGACAGGGAACAACACGCGCACGCGGCCGTTGGCGTCCGTATGCAGCACGACGACGTAGCCGTCATCGCGCACTCGGACCGTCACACGGGCTCGGTCGCCACGATTGAAAACCTGTCGATTGAGGGTGACCCTGATCGCGGGCTCCGCGCCAGAAACCGCGGGCGCCGGTGTCGGCGTCGCGGTAGTCACCACGGAGAAAACGAGCGGTAGAATGGCGGAAATCATGGATCCTCCTGTAGCATTCCAAGTCCGGGGCCCGCTGCCGGAGCGGAAAGCCCGACTCGCTGCGATATACTTAGGCGATCTTTGTGCCGAGTTCCAAGTCGTTGTATATCATACGCTTTACTTCCAGATACCGTTGCAAATGTCACCCTTCGCGGACATTCGGTGTACGCCCCGTGAGACAGCCTTCTGACGCATTCGACACCCACCGTTAACCCTCTGCGATGGCTCGCTCCCATGGCGGACGACTTGCAACTTCCCTGCGCATGACCGCATTGCGAATTTTTCTTCTCTCGCCGGCTTTCTGCGGTGGCCAGCGCGCCAAAATCCTTTTCAATCCGGCCGCCGACTTTCCGCTCGCCCTTCGTCTTCGAAGTGGGGGCGTGCCCATCGGCGAGTTGTTCGCGTTCCTGAGCGGTCTCTACTTCCGCGGAAAGCTGGCCTACGCTCGAGCGTTCGACCAACCGCCGCACGGCATATCCGGCCTCTACGTGATCACGCCCACGCGCGGCCTTGTCGACCCTGATACGCTACTAACGCTCGACGACATGCGCGAGTTCGCCGAAGTGAACATTGCCTCGCAGTCGGGTCGCTTCCTCGAGCCTCTCGCGCGCGATGCGCAATCCATCGCCAGTAATTCGCGCGACGCTCACGCCATACTGCTCGGCAGCATCGCGACTGACAAGTACGTGGGCACGCTCGCGGCTGCATTCGGCGACCGGCTTCGCTTTCCGGTGGAGTTCGTCGGACGCGGAGACATGAGCCGGGGAGGGCTGATGCTGCGCAGCGCGCGGGATGGCGCGGAGCTCACGTACATTGCGGTGTCGGGCGCCACTCGTCGCGGCACGCGTCCGCCCAAACTCGTGCCGTTGCGCTGATGGCAGCGGCGACCAGGTCGAGCGCGGGCGCTGCGCCGCCGAGCATTCCGATTGGCGTGCGCGATGCCGTCGTGCAGGCGAACGGTCACGAGGTGTCGCTCACGAATCTCGAGAAATCGTTCTGGCCCAAGCTTGGGATCACGAAGGGCGATCTGCTCCGCTACTACGCGTCCATTGCTCCGGCGCTGCTCCCGCATCTCCACGCCCGCGCGATGGTGATGAAGCGATATCCCAACGGCGCGGCGGGGAAATTCTTCTTCATGAAACGCGCGCCGTCGCCACGCCCCGACTGGATCGAGACGTGCGCGATCGAGCACGGATCTGGAAGCATCATCGACTTTCCGATGGTACAGGATCTCGAGTCGCTGCTCTGGGTCGTCAACCTCGGCTGCATCGATCTCAATCAGTGGTACGCGCGCTGCGACGACGTGAATCGCCCCGACTACGTGCACTTCGATCTCGATCCCGTGGTGGGCGCGTCGTTCGCGCGCGTGCGCGAGACGGCGCTGCTCGTGCGCGAGGCGCTCGAGGCGCTCGGTATGACGGTGTTCGCGAAGACTACGGGGTCCAGGGGCATCCACCTCTACGTGCCGATCGTGCGTGGCCCGCTCCAGAAGCAGGTATGGACGTTTGCGAAGGAGCTCGCGCGCGTGATGGAGGCGCGCGCGCCGAAGCTCATCACCGCGGAGTACCGCATCGCGCATCGTCCGCGCGGACGCGTGCTCGTCGACTACAACCAGAACGCGTGGGGACGAACGCTCGCTTCCGTCTATTCTCCGCGGCCGACTCCGGAGGCGACTGTGTCGACGCCCGTCACGTGGGCCGAAGTGGAGAAAGGGATCGAGATCGAAGACTTCCGTATCGGCAACGTTCCCGCGCGCGTGAAGAAGCTGGGCGACCTCTGGAAACCGCTCCTCGCGGCGCGCGGGCGCTTCAAGCTTGGAGAGCGTGCTGTGACACTTCCGATCCCTCGCAGCTTCGCGCCGATGGAGGCGCTGCAGGTGAGCGAGCTCCCGCTCGGACCAGAGTGGCAGTACGAGCCGAAGTGGGACGGCTTTCGCTGCATTGCCTTTCGCGACGGGGACAAGGTCGACCTGATGTCCAAGAGCGGGAAGCCGCTCGGGCGCTACTTCCCGGACATCGTCGCCGCGGTGAAGGCGATCGATGCACCTGGCTTCGTGCTCGACGGCGAGATCGTGATTCCCGTTGGCAAGCAGCTCTCGTTCGACGAGCTGCTACTGCGCATCCATCCGGCGGCGAGCCGAGTGAACGCGCTCGCTGCGGAGCATCCAGCCATGCTCATCGTGTTTGATCTGCTCGTGAACGATCGCGGTGCGTCGCTTGTGACAGCGCCCCTGTCCGAGCGTCGCGTGGCGCTCGAGGAATTCGCGCGGAGTCATCTCGCGGGCGCGGGCGCCCTTCGACTCTCCCCGGCGACGACGGCCGAGCGGACGGTGAAGCGATGGTATGCGTCGGTGGGATCGGCGCTCGACGGCGTCATCGCGAAGCGCCGCGATCTCCCGTACCAGAGTGGCGAGCGCACGGGGATGCAGAAGCTCAAGCAGAAGCGCACCGCGGATTGCGTGGTCGGCGGCTTTCGCTACGCGTCGAAGGGGTCATCCATGGGCTCGTTGCTGCTCGGACTCTACGACAGCGAGGGGTTGCTCGATCACGTCGGTTTCTGCTCGGCGTTCTCGGTGAGTGAGCGCGCAAAGCTGACGCCGAAGCTCGAGGCGCTGGTGCAAAAGCCGGGATTCACCGGGCAGGCGCCGGGTGGTCCGAGCAGGTGGAGCACCGAGCGCACGGGCGAGTGGGAGCCGCTGAAGCCAACGCTCGTGGTGGAAGTGGAGTACGATCATTTCACGGGCGGGCGATTCAGACACGGCACTGGATTCCTGCGGTGGCGGCCGGACAAGGAGCCCGGGCAGTGCACGATGAAGCAGGTCGAGCGAGAGGCCGCGTCGTCGCTTCTTCTCCTGGGCGCCGCGACACGCTCGGCGACGCGGTCCAAGTCGGGATCGAAAGTCGCGAAGAAGAAATAAAAGAGCGTGTAAAGAAAACCATAGCGGGCCGAACGGTCTATGTCTTGCCTCGCTTGGGAGGATCACGATCCGAGGATTTTATGAAGCGAGAACTAGTGCTGATGGCGGTCTGCGCGGCGGCCATTGGATGCGCGGTGTCGACGCAGCAGGAAGTGCAGATGGGACAGCAGTATTCGTCGCAGCTCAACACGTCGCTGCCCCTCGTCAGTGATCCGGCAATCGATGGGTACATCAACCAGCTCGGCGATTCGATAGCAAAGCTCACGGGTCGAGGCGACCTCGACTGGAAATTCTTCGTCGTGAACACCGACGTCGTGAATGCGTTTGCGCTCCCGGGCGGATACATTTACGTGAATCGCGGCGTCATTGAGCGCGCGGACAAAATGGATGAGCTCGCCGGAGTGATGGGACACGAGATCGGACACGTCGTGAGGCGGCACTCGGTGAAGCAGATGCAGACGCAGCAAGGCGCGAACGTCGGCATCGCGCTCACCTGTGTGCTCACCAACGTGTGCGACAGCGGCGCCTCGCAGGCTGCGATCCAGGTGGGCGGCGCGGCGGTGTTCGCGAAGTTCAGCCGGCAGGACGAGCAGGAGGCGGACGAGGAGGGATTCAAGAACGTCATTCGCGCCGGGATCAGCCCGCGCGGACTCGTCTCGTTCTTCCAGAAGCTGATGTCGGCAGAGAAGGGGGGCGGCTCACCGGTAGACGCGTGGTTCAGCGATCACCCGCTCACGCAGGATCGCATCGCGGACATTCAGCGGTTGATCGACGCGAAGGACCCGGCGCTCCTGCGGACGCTCACGGAGGATTCCAGGGCCTTTCACGATTTCAAGGATCGAGTGCACGCGCTGCCGCCTGGCCCGAAGCCGAAGCCGGCGACGCCGTAACCGCCTAGCGCGCGGGGATAGCGGTGAAGACGACGCGCATGGCGCAGCTGTCGGCGGCGGTGCGGGCGCGGTAGCGAAGCCTGAGCGCGGATGGGTGGTTTCCCGCCCGCTCGACCGGCGAGGCGACGGCCGGCACGCTCGTGAGATTCTGCCAATCCGCGCCGCCGTCGTTCGTCCACTGTACGAGGGTGCGGCTCGCGCTGTCGTCGGACGGAATCGCCCGGGCGACACACGGGGTGATCTCGGCGATCGTGATCACGTGGGACAGATCCGCCTCGGAGGAGATGATCGTGGGCGCATTGGCCTCCGTCCATCCGTCGCTCCCCGACGCCGCGGGAAAACGAACATTCGCGATCACCGGCTCGGTCGTCGCGAACAGTCCCCAGCGAACGTGCGTGCGCACGACTGGTCCATTGGAGGCGCTCGCGTTCGTCGCCGAGGACTCGGCGGAGGAGAGCACTGCGAGGGCGGCGATGGCCGCGACGGTGTAAGACAGAAATGGCGGCAAGTTTTGTTGCGGCGCGGCGTTGGAAGGAGGAGCGCTAGCCTCAAGAGACGCCGGATAAATGAAAAGGAAACCGTGCTTGCGCGGACGCGCGCACGAAGGCATTAATCGTATGGCACTCGCGTGTCTTCATAGGGTAGCAGTCGTCCATGGCGCGGGGTGTGCAATGTCCTGTAGCACCGATTCGAGGATGAAAAATGTGGCGTAGTGGCGGAACGAATTGTGGTAGATCGCTAATGCATGGCGCGATTGCGACGGGCGCGCTGGCGCTCGTCGTCGCGACATCCTCATGCGCGATGATGCACGGTGCGCGCGCTGGCCGGCCCGGTCTTCAGGTTGTCGTCGGCAATGATGTGCGTCCCGCCCGCAATGTCGTGGTCTTTCTCGAGCGGCCGAACGGCGTGCGGCTACGCCTCGGAGCCGTACAGTCAGATTCCACTCGCACGCTCACCTATTCGTCGCACCTCGACCAGGGCGAGTATCAGCTGATAGCGCTGGACGATGCCGGGGTGACGGTGGTGGCCCAGCGGGTGTCGCTGTCCTCGAACGAGCAGCGGGTGTTCTGGCAGCCGGGGTCGCGCAACGCGACGACGAGCAGTCTTCGCTAGAAAAACGGGCTCCTCGAGCCCTTTTTTATCCCCTTGAAGTTCGGTGTTTGTTCGGGTATGCTTGGCGTCACATCCGGCCGGAGTATCCCGATGATGCGCACCCCGAACCTCGAAGCGAAGCTCGAGCTCCTCATGTCCCTCGCGGGCGACGACAAGGAGGGACTCCCAACCAGGCAGCTCCCGCCAAGGCTGCGCCACGCGAACGATGTGGGCGCGCTGCGGCCGCTGAACCTCCGCCCGGTGCGCATCGGCAGCAGCGGTCCGCGCACGACGCTCCTGCGCATCCTCATGACGAACGCGTGCAGCTTCAATTGCCACTACTGCCCGATGCGCCGCGACCGCGACATGCCGCGCACGCTGCTCAAGCCGGCGGAGCTGGTGCGGATTTTTCTCGCCGCGGTGGCGCGTGAGTGGTGCACGGGACTGTTCCTCACGACCGGAATCCCTGGTCGCCCGGTGAAGGTGATGGACGATCTCATCGAGGTACTGACGCTGCTACGCGAGAAGCATCGGTTCGCGGGCTACATCCACGTGAAGATCGTTCCGGGTGCGGAGACGGCGCAGATCGAGCGGCTCACCGCGCTGGCGACTCGCGTGTCGCTCAACCTCGAGACGCCATGCGGCGACACGCTCGCGCGCATCGCGCCGGAGAAGAATCTGCAGTCGGCGCTCGTGCAGCTCGAGCGCGTGCGCGCGCAAGTGAACGAGCGCAGGAGCGAGGAGCGCGAGGGACGACCCCGCGACGGGCTGCATCCGGGCGGCACCGCCGGGATGACGATGCAGTTCGTCGTCGGGGCCACGCCCGATACCGATCGGACCATCCTCGGCAAGGTCACCGAGCTGTACTCGGGGCGCGGGATTCATCACACACACTTCGCGGCCTTCCGGCCAATTCGCAACACGCCGCTCGAGAACGTGCGCGCCACACCCGCGGTGCGCGAACACCGGCTCTATCAAACCGACTATCTCCTGCGCGACTACGGCTTCGCGCCGGAGGAGGTCGTGTACGATGCGGACGGAAATCTGCCGCTCGCGAACGATCCAAAAACCGCGTGGGCGCTCGCGCATCCGGAGCGTTTTCCGCTGGAGGTGCGCACCGCATCGCGCGGACAGCTGTTGCGCGTGCCGGGCATCGGGCCGGCGAGCGCGCGCCGCATCGTGACGGAGCGCGTGACGACGCAGCCACGAGATCTCGCGGATCTGCGCGCCATGGGTGTCGTCACCACGCGCGCCGCCGGCTTCCTCACCATCGGGGGGCGCAGGCTGCAGAGCGTGCGCTGGTCCGAGCAGTTGGGATTCTGGACGCCGGACGAAGAGGTGGGTGCGTATCACATCCAGTACGACGTGAGCCCGGGGACGTTCCGCTAAGAGCAGTGCCACGGCGCGAACTGCCGCCAGGGCGGGTCGTAACGTGTGAGATACGGAAAAAACGGACCGAACGGAATGAACGGAATGCTCCGATCCCGCGAGAGATTTTTTTTTCGCGGGAGAGACGTCATTCGTTTTTTCCGTTGATTCCGTATCTCCATTGTTAGAGTCTGCCGTGCGCGCCAGCCAGAGTTGCGACGCGATTCCGGGAAGAATCTTCGCGCGAATCGGTTGCGCGGAGCGCGCACTCGCGATAGCCTCGCGGGATGCCTATCAAACCTCATTTTTCGCGTGCTCTGTCGGCGGCGTGGGTCGCGCTGACGCTCTCGTCGCTCTCCGCCGCCGCGTTGTGCGCGCAGGCGGATTCGTCCCGCCTCACGCTCGACCGGATCTTCAAAAGCTCCGAGCTCGCCGCGCGCGACGTCTCATCGATTCGGTGGACGGCGGACGGCAAGTCATACATGTCGCTCGAGCGCGCGAAGGGCGCGCACGGCGGACGCGATCTCGTGCGCTACGACGCGGCGAGCGGGAAGAGCGAAGTCGTTGTGGCGGCCGAGCGGCTGATGCCGGCGGGTGTTACCGCGCCCATCGAAATCGAGGACTATCAATCGTCCGCGGACGGAAGGCGCTACCTGATCTTCACCAAATCGCAGCGCGTGTGGAGGGAGAACACGCGCGGCGACTACTGGGTGATCGACGCCGGTACGGGCGCACCGCGCAAGCTCGGCGGCGCGAGCACAGCTCCGTCATCGCTCATGTTCGCGAAATTCTCTCCGGACGGCGGGAGAGTCGCATACGTCCGCGCGAACAACCTTTACGTGGAAGACGTCGCCAGCGGCGCGATCACGCCGCTGACGACTGATGGATCGCGCACCGTCATCAACGGCACTTTCGACTGGGTGTACGAGGAAGAGCTCAACCTGCGCGACGGGTTTCGCTGGAGCCCCGACGGAAAGCGCATTGCGTATTGGCAGCTCGATGACTCGCGTGTGCGCGACTTTCTGCTCATCGACGACACGGACTCGACGTACTCGTACACGGTACCCGTGCAGTATCCGAAGGCGGGCACCACCAACTCGTCCGCCCGCGTTGGCGTAGTGGACGCGTCCGGTGGTCCGACTCGATGGATTACGATGCCCGCCGAGCCGAGCGATTTCTATATCGCGCGCCTCGACTGGGCCGGGAACTCCGACGAGGTCGTGCTGCAACAGCTCGACCGTCGCCAGCACACGCTGCGGGTGATGCTGGGCGATGCGCGCACCGGCGCCGCGCGCGAGGTGCTCACGGAACGGGACAGCACGTGGGTGAATGTCGTGGACGACGTGCGATGGCTCGACGCCGGACGCCGCTTTACGTGGGTGAGCGAGCGCGATGGGTGGCGCCGGTTGTACAGCGTCTCGCGCGATGGCGCGTCGATTCGTCCGCTCACCAATGGCGCGTTCGATTTGCAGAACCCCGAGGCGGCCTTTGGAGCGCCGTTCGTGGTGGGCGTCGATAGCGCGGCGGGATGGATCTACTTCACGGCGTCGCCGACCGCGCCGACGCAGCTCTATCTCTATCGGTCGCGTCTGAATGGAACTGGGAATGCCGAGCGCGTGACGCCCGCCAACCAACCCGGAACGCATACCTATGAGGTTGCACCCGGAGGCCATTTCGCGCTTCACACGTACTCGACGTACACGTCGCCGCCGGTGTACGAGATCGTGCGTCTGCCGAGTCATGAGGTGGTGCGGACGCTCGAGGACAACGCGCGACTGCGTGGCCGCCTCGCCTCGCTCGCGCGCGGCAACGTGCAGTTTGTGCGAGCTCCCGCGCGAGACGGCACGCCGCTCGATGCGTGGGTGATGACGCCGCCGGGGTTCGATCCGGCGAAGCGCTATCCGGTGCTGTTCTATGTGTACGGCGAGCCGGCGGGGCAGACGGTGGGCGATGAGTGGCATGGCGGCGACTATCTGTGGCATTTGATGCTGACGCAGCACGGGTACATCGTCGCGAGCATCGACAACCGTGGTGTCCCCTCGCCGCGCGGCCGTGCATGGCGGCGGAGCATCTACGGCGCGGTGGGCGTTCTCTCGAGTGAGGACCAGGCGGATGGCGCGCGAGGCCTCGCCAAGCAGCTGCCGTACGTCGACTCGACGCGCATGGGTGTGTGGGGGTGGAGCGGAGGCGGGTCGATGACGCTGAACATGATGTTCCGCTCGCCCGAGCTGTACAAGGTGGGAATGTCGGTGGCGCCCATGCCGGACGAGCGACTCTACGATACGATTTATGAAGAGCGGTACATGGGACTGCCGCAGGAGAACCCGGAGGGCTACAAGCGCGGCTCGCCCCTCACGTATGCGGCGAATCTGCGCGGAGACCTGCTCGTGGTGCACGGATCGGGCGACGACAACGTACACTACCAGGGCACGGAGCGGCTCGTCAACGCGCTCGTGGCCGCGGACCGTCCGTTCACGATGATGGTGTATCCCAATCGCTCGCACTGCATTTGCGAGGGTGAGGGGACGAGACTGCATCTGTTCTCGCTGCTCACGCGCTATCTCGAATCCCATCTCCCGGCGGGCGCGCGATGATGAAATGGAGGCCGGGCTTCAAATTGCCCGGCCTCCATATTCTCTTGAATTCAGACTATTTACTTCGCGGTGGCCGAGTAGGTGACGCGCCAGATGCGGCCGTGCACGTCGTCGGAGATGTAGAGCGAGCCATCGGGCGCGACGGCGAGCCCACCGGGCCGATACTTCGCCGTGGTCGGCTGCGGATTCGGCGAGCCGGCGAAATTGTTCGCGAACGTCTCGTAGTCGCCCTTCGGCGCACCGGGCGAGAACGGAACAAAGACCACGCGATACCCTTCCTGAGGTTCGGGGGCGCGATTCCACGAGCCGTGGAAGGCGATGAAGGCGCCGCCCTTGTACGAGGGCGGGAATTGCGAGGCGTTGTAGAACACGAGCCCATCCGGCGCCCAGTGTGCCGGGAAATATTTCACGGGTGCGATCTTCTTGTCGCAGTCGCCGATCGCCTTCCCGCCATCGCCGCCGTACTCCGGCGCGAGCACGAGCTTCTTCTGGGTGGAGTCAAAGTAGCACGTTGGCCATCCATAGTCGCCGCCTTTCACGATCCTTAGCAGCTCTTCCGCCGGCAGATCCGCGCCCTGCTGCGGCGTGTAGAGGGCCGGCCAGTTCTCACTGAGCTGGTCGCGGCCGTGCTGGGTGGAGAAGAGCTGGCCCGATGCGTCGAACGCGATGCCAACGGCATTGCGAATACCGGTGGCGTATCGGCCCGCGGGTGAGAACGTCTGGCCCGTCTTGTTCGCATCGTAGCTCCAGATGCCGCCGCGCGTGAGAAGCTCCGTGCACGGATTGATGCCGGGTGACTTGAGCGTGCGATTCTTCACCTGACACGAGTTCGTCCTCGTGCCGACATCCATGAAGAGCTGGCCGCCGCTGTCGATGACGAACGGGTGCATTGGGTGATCGCCGCTCAGCGGAAGTCCGCTCACGATCGTGGTCGGCGTGCGCTTCGGCGTGAGGCTCGAGTCCATTGCGTACCGCACGATCTTGTCCTTCGCCTCGGCGTACACTCCTCCTTTGTAAAGGGCTATCCCCGTGCCGCCTGCGCCGCCGTTCGCGAGCGAGTCGCCGAAACGCGTGATGACATCGGCACGCCCATCGTGATTCGTGTCACGCATGGCGATGAGAAAGGGCGCAGGCGGCGTCGTACCGTCGGGATAATATTCGCCGCTCCAGGAGTTAGCGTAGACGTCGCCGTTCGCCGCGACGACGAGATGACGCACGTGACCGAGTGAGTCGGCGAAGACGGTGGCGCAGAATCCGGCGGGGAGGGTGAGCCCTCCGTTGTCACCGGCGCATGCGGCGGTGGAAGCGACGGTGCCTTTGGCGGTGCTATCGGCCGCTGCCGGCTTGTCACCTCTCGCGCACGCGGCGGCGAGCATTGTGGCGCCGATCGCGAGTGCGCGACCAAAATTGAAAGGGAATGAACACATGACCTCGGCACTCCTCAAGGTTATGGATTCGAGCGTGCGAGTCACTTCGTGGACGGCCACTCCCACAGCTCGAACCGGTTGGCGACGATCGACACGATCCCGACGCGCGAGCGCCCCGCGTCCATGCTCACATCCGCGGGCTGATAGCCGAGCTTCGTGATGCGCGGCACGAGCTTCTGCCCCTCGAGCGTGGAGACGCTAGAGTCGTTCCAGCTCGTGATGAGGATCGTGCCGTCGCGCTCGACCTCGACGCCGTCGAACATCCCCTTGCCCTGTGCAATGTCCTTCGGGCCGGCATCACCGATTCGCCACTCCTGCACCGACGGGCCGGCGAATGGCGCGAGGATGAACCGCTTGGCGCGCTGATCCCACGCGATGCCGTCAGGGCTCGAGAACAGTGCGGTCGAGCGCGGCGACGCTGATGCTGCGATCGTGGGCGACGTGAAGGATGCGGTCGGGGCCCGGATGTGAATCCATGCCGTTGGCAGCGACCAGCACTCCGGTATCGGTGATGTAGAACTCACCGGTGGAGTCGATCGCGAGGTCGTTGAGGAAGAGCGCTTTCAACGGCGAGAGGTCGACGGTGATGTACGGCTTGCCGCTCTTCGTGTCGAAGCCGCGCAGCTTGTCGACGTCGACCACCCAGAGCGTGTCGCCCTGCACGCGCGAGCCCATTGGCGAGTCGAGCTCCACGCCGTCGCGGCCACCCTGGATGAAGTGCAGCGAGTCCATCGTGCCGTCGGCGGTGATGCGCGAGATGAAGCCATTGCCGTCCTTCACGCCCGCCGATCCGTTGATGTTGCTGACGAAGTAGACGTTCTGCGACGCGTCGAACGAAAGTGCCTCGGGCCGCGAGAGCCCTTCGACGATCGAAATGCGCTGCGGCTGCGCGTCGGTCTTCGCGGCCTTGGAGGTGCATGCGCTCGGAGCAACGATCAGCGCGACGATGAGGGCGAGGGTGAGAGACGAAGCGGCGGGACGGGTCATTCGGCGTTCTCCGGACTGGTGGCAGGACTGTGACTCTGGATCATTGGCCGAGCATTTTCATCGATGCCGCTGCGTAGCGGTCACCGGCGGCTACGCCCTTCGGCGCGATCTCGTCAATGCGCTCGAGGTCGGCGTGGGTGAGCGCGACGCGGATCGCGCCGACGTTTTCCTCGAGAAATTGGCGGCGCTTGGTTCCGGGAATCGGCACCATGTCGTCGCCCTGCGCGAGCACCCACGCCAGCGCGAGCTGCGACGGCGTGCACCCCTTCTCGGCCGCGAGCGCGCCGATGTGGCGCACGAGCTCCAGGTTTTTCTCGAAATTCTCGCCCTGAAAGCGCGGTGAGGTGCGACGGAAATCGTCGGAGCGGATATCCTCGATGCTCTTGATCGCGCCAGTGAGAAATCCGCGGCCGAGCGGTGCGTAGGGGACGAAGCCGATTCCGAGCGCGCGGCACGCCGGGATGATCTCGTCCTCGGGCTCGCGGCTCCAGAGCGAGTACTCGGTTTGCAGGGCGGAGATCGGATGCACGGCGTACGCGCGGCGCAGCGTCTCGGCGCCGGCCTCGGACAGTCCGATGTACCTGATCTTTCCCTGGCGCACGAGGTCGGCCATGGCGCCGACGGTGTCCTCGATGGGTGTGTTGGTGTCGACGCGGTGCTGGTAATAGAGGTCGATCGTGTCGATTCCGAGGCGCTTGAGAGATCCCTCGACGGACGCGCGCACGTACTCGGGGCGGCCGTTGACGCCGCGCTTGAGTGGATCGTTCGCGTCGCGGACGAGGCCGAACTTGGTGGCGATGACGAACTGGTCGCGCTTGCCCTTGATCGCCTTGCCGACGAGCTGTTCGTTCGTGTGCGGGCCGTACATGTCGGCGGTGTCGAGGAAGTTCACGCCGAGCTCGAGCGCGCGGTGAATCGTCGCGACGGACTCTCCCTGATCGCTGCGATCGCCGTAGAACTCCGACATCCCCATGCAGCCGAGTCCCATGGCGGAGCAGTCGAGTCCCTGGGTGCCGAGTTTCCGATGCTGCATCAGTTCCCGTTGGGTCGCGTGAGTGAAACGAACGTACGCCCGTTGCCAGCCGGGGCTCCGGACGCACAAGCCTCTCATCGAAGACTAGCGGGCTGTACGCGAAACGCGTGCGGGATGGCTGCCGTTCCGTTCGAAGCCAGGCACCCAAGCGGACCCGTGCGACGCCGGACGTCTAGTGCGCCGCGGTTGCGGGCGCGGGAGCGGAGTTGCCGCCATTGGCGACGACGCGCCACTTGCCGTCCGACTGGCGCTTCCAGACCGTGAGATAGTTGCTGTACGAGACGTCGCCGCCGTCGCGAATGATCGCGTCGCCAGAGGTGAAGGCGAGGTCGCCGGACGACGCGGCATCGGCGACGCGCGGCGCCCACGTGAGCACACCGGGCCCGAGTGGCGAGAGAGCTTTCGCGACCGCATCGCGTCCGCAGGTGACCTCGCTCGCGCGCGTGCCGATCGATGCGCCGTCGGCGGCGACGAACTCCGCGAACGCCGGACCCGCGCCAGACTTGACCGAGCGGGCCGAGAAGTCGAGATCGGCGGAGCGCACCGTCGCGATCGCGGTGGAGTCGTGCGATGCGACGTACGTGGGCGGGCCCGGATTCGCGCACGCGGGCGGCGCCGTGGATGGCGCATTGGCTCCGCCGGCTGAGATCAACCATGCGATGAGCTTCCACTGGCTCGATTCCCTGCGCCAGAAGGAGAGATACTGGATCGGCACCACCGACGTGAGCGTGTCGGTGTGCGCGGCCCGACGTCCGTAGCCATACGTGTAGCCGCGCGTGCCGTCGGCCGAGAGCTCGGCGCGGATGGCATGCCAGCTGAGCGTGCGAAGGGTGACCGCGTTGAGGGAGTCGATGGCGGCGAGCACGCTGTCGCGCGTGCCGATGCGCGCGAGCGCGGGCATGAGCATCACGATGTCGTCGGAGGCGCCCGATGCGATGGCGTCGTGGAGGGAGTGGTTGGCCGTGGTCGAGAGTGCGGAGTCCGCAGCGAGGAGCGTTTGGCGCGCGGCGAGCTGGGATGCGGTGAGCGCTGCGGGTGCGGCGGCTGCTTGCGGCGAGGGAGTCGCGCGCGTGGTGGAAGGAGCGTGCGAGCAGGCGGACAGGGCGACGGCGGCGGCAACGACGATGAGTGGGCGCATGGCACCAAACTGCGCGGGGGCTACATGGCGGGCAACGGTACGTCCCGCGTGTTTGCACGCTCCTGACGTTGGCGGGTAGTCGAGCTCAATGAAAGTCGTGGCCCTTCCACCCGCTCAGATCATTGCCCGCCTTCAGCTCGCGAAACACCACGCCCCTCAGGTTCACCACCGTCTGCTCCACCTGCAGCGTGCCGCGCACGAGAATCAGCGGCGCCGTTGAGATCATGAGCGCCTGCTTCTCGAACAGCTTCGGCAGCACGACGACGTTCACCAGCCCCGTCTCATCCTCGAGCGTCAGGAACACGAAGCCCTTCGCCGTTCCGGGACGCTGCCGGCAGATCACGAGTCCCGCCGCCGCGACATTGTGCGTGCCATCCTCGAGCGCGCAGATCTCTCGCGCGGTGCGCACGCCGTTCTCGCGCAGCATCGCGCGCAGATGCAGCATTGGATGCCCGTTGAGGGAAAGTCCCGTCATCCGATAGTCCGCCGCCGTGATCTCGCGCGCCGACATTGCCGGAATGGAGCCCGGCACATTCGAGTTTTATTCTCGATGGTGCGAGCGGCCCCGCATCGCCGCGCTCCACCTCGAGCATCCGCCACACCGCCGCGCGCCGCCTGCGCGCGCTCGGCTCATCCGGCACGAAGCAGTCGAGCGCGCCCGACTCCGCCAGCGCGCGGAGCGCCCGCCGCTCGAGCCCCGAGCGCGCGACCACGTCGCCGATCGACGCGAAGGTGCCGCCCTCTTCGACGGCGCGCTGCAGCAGTTCGCGCGACTTTCCGCCGATTCCGCGCACGAGCCTGAGCCCGAGCCGCACCGCGAAGCCGTCGCCCAGGGGCTCGAGCGTCGAGTCGTAGCGCGAGCGCGAGGCATCCACCGGCAGCACGATCACGCCGTGGCGTTTCGCATCCTCGATGAGCGTGCCCGGCGAGTAGAAGCCCATCGGCTGCGCATTCAGAATCGCCGCGGTGAACTCCGGCGCGTAGTAGTGCTTGAGGTACGCGCTCGCGTACACGAGCAGCGCGAAGCTCGCCGCGTGCGATTCGGGAAAGCCGTAGTCCGCGAACGCATTGATCTGGTTGTAAATCCGCTGCGCCACATCCTGCGAGTAGCCGTTCTCGCGACATCCCGTCGATCATCTTCTTGCAGATGTCCGCCATGCGCTCGTGGCTGCGCTTGTGTCCCATCGCGCGCCGCAGCGTGTCCGCCTCGCCTGCGGTGAATCCCGCCGCGACAATCGCCACCTGCATCCCCTGCTCCTGAAAGAGCGGAACGCCGAGCGTGCGCTTGAGGATGGGCTCGAGCGAGGGATGCGGGTACGTCACCTCTTCCTCGCCCGCTTTGCGCCGGAGATACGGGTGCACCATCTCGCCCTGGATCGGGCCCGGCCGAATCAGCGCGACCTCGACGACGAGATCGTAGAAGCAGCGCGGCTTGAGCCGCGGCAGCGTGTTCATCTGCGCGCGGCTCTCCACCTGGAACACGCCGATCGTGTCCGCCGCGCACAGGTCGTCGTACACGGCCTGGTCCGCGAAGTCGAGCGTCCACAGGTCGATCGTGTGCCCGCGCATCTGTGCGCATGTACTTGAGGCAATCCTGGATCAGCGTGAGCATCCCGAGTCCGAGGAGATCGATCTTCACGAGCCCCATCGCCTCGACGTCGTCCTTCTCCCACTGAATGACGGTGCGATTCTCCATCGACGCCGGCTCGATCGGCACGATGGTGGAGAGCGGCTCCGCGGTGAGCACGAAGCCGCCCACGTGAATCGACCGATGGCGCGGGATGTTGTGCATCCCCTGGACGATGCGCGGCAGTGCGCGCACGCGCGCATCGTCGGGATCGAGGCCGGCGCGGCGGAGCAGCGTGCCCGGCTCGGTGGGACGGATCGCCGTGTTGGGATTGCGGCGCTCGTTGTGTGTTTCTTCCGCGTGCGCATCCATCCATGACGTCTCCTTCCGCGGCGTCTCCTTCCGCGGCGTCTCCTTCCGCGGCGTCTCCTTCCGCCGCTCCGCACGTGCGCTCTCGCGCGCGGTGCGCTCCTTCTCCTCGAGCGCGCGCGTGCGGTTCACCACCTCAGTTCCATGCACGAGGTGGCTCCCGATGCGCTCGGCGTGCGCCGCATTGCCGTTCCTGTCCTCATTGTCGTACGCGACGTCCGTCTCCACCTGCATCGCCTCCGCGGTCGCGCGCGCGGAGAAACGGTCGCTCATCGCGGCGAGCGTGTCCGCCTGCTCCACCGAGAAGCCGAGCACGCGGCAGGCATCGCGGACGGCGGAGCGGCCGCGGTAGGTGATCTGCTCGCACACCATTGCCGCGTGCTCGCGGCCGTAGCGCTCGTACACATACTGCAGCACCTGCTCGCGGTCGCGGTGGGCGAAGTCGATGTCGATGTCGGGCGCCTCGCGGCGGTCGTCGCTCAGGAATCGCTCGAAGAGGAGATTGAGCTTGATCGGGTCGACGGCGGTGATGCCGATGCAGAAGCACACAGCGGAGTTGGCGGCGGAGCCGCGCCCCTGGCAGAGCACCCCCGCGCGGTTGGCGAAGCGGACGATGTCCCACACGATGAGGAAGTAGCCGGCGAGGCCGAGCCGCTTGATGAGCGCGAGCTCGTGCGTGAGCTGCGCGCGCTGCCTCGCGTTGACCGTGCCCCAACGCTCGGCCGCGCCCTGCGCGACGAGACGCTCGAGATATTCGTCGGCGCTGACGCCGGGCGGGAGTGGAAACGCAGGGAGCGTGGGATGCAGATCGTGCAGCCGGAACGCGCAGCGCTCGGCTATTGCGAGCGTTGCTTTCACACCATCGGGATGATGGCTCCAGCGCTTCGCCATCCGTGCGGGACTCTGCAACCGCCACTCGGCGTTGGGGCGCAGGCGCGTGCCCATTTCGTCGAGCGAGCGCTGATGGCGCAGCGATGAGAGCACATCGTGCACGATGCGCCCCGCGCGCCGAGCGTAGTGGACGTCGTTGGTGACCACCCACGGCACGCCGAGCGTGCGTGAAATCTCGATGAGCGGCGCAAGCAGCGCGCGCTCTTCCTCGAGCCCGTGATCCCAGCACTCGATCGCCAGCCGTCCGCTGAAGATCTCGTGCAGCCGCGCGGCCGCTTCGCGCGCGCCCGCGATATCGCCGGCCCGCAGCCGGCGCGGCACGAGCCCACGCGGACATCCGGTGAGCGCGAAGAGTCCCTTCGCGTGCGCGGCGACGGTGTCGAGCGGGAGCGAGGGACGGCCGCGCGGGCAGTCCATGCGCGCGCGCGTGATCATCGTCGAGAGATTGCCGTAGCCCGTGCGATCTTCCGCGAGCAGCACGAGGTGGTGCGGCACGCCGCCATTGCCCTCGACGGTGATCTCGGCGCCGATGATGCACTCGAGCGCGTCGCCCTCGCCCGCCTGCGCGAAGGCGACGATGCCGCCCAGCTCGTCGTGATCGGTGATCGCGAGTGCGTGATAGCCCAGCTCCACCGCGCGATCGACGAGCTCCTCGGGATGCGACGCGCCGTCGAGGAGGGAGAACGCGGAGTGGCAGTGCAGTTCGACGTATTCCCGCGCGCGAACTTCACGCGCGCGCTTTGCACCCGCGCTCCCCGTCTCCGTGCTCTCCTCGCGTTTAGTCATACCATCCCTGCACGAACCAGCGTTCGCGCTCGCGAAAGGCGAGGAGCTCGCCGCTGTCGGATTCGCAGCGCCAGTAGTCGCGCGCGTAGCCGTCCTTCCACCAGTCGCCCGAGAGGCGCTCGGGGCCCGCGGCGCGCTCGATCGCGACGCGGCGGTCGCGCCACCAGAGCGCGCACGGGCGATCGCCGTCCCACTCGACGTCGACGGTCTCCGGCGTCTCGAGCAAGCGGAGCGCGGGCGCGCGCGCGGGCTCCGCCGCTTTCTCGATGCTCACGGCACGATCACCGCGCGCGGTGCTGCGCGCGTTATCGCTCTCGCACCACGCGCCGTTGCGCTCGGGGCGATGCTCGTCGCGCAGCGCGGGGCGTACGACGGCGCGCGCGCCCAGCTCGGCGCGGAGGCGCGCGAAGGCGGCGTCGGCGGCCGCGGGGTCGTGCCAGCCGAGCGCGAGGAGGTCGCCCTGCTCGCTCGAGGCGGGCGCGGTGGAGGTGATGGCGACGGCGAGCCCGCACACCGGCGCGGTGAGCGTCCACGTGTCGAGGAGCGCGCGGCAGTGCTCCACCAGCGGCGCCGCGCGCGCGACGGGGCGCGGGAGGTGCACCTGTCGCGTGACCGTGTGCGCCGCGGCGCCAGAGGGAAGCGCGCTGCGGCGATCGTCGAGCGTGAGCGTGATCGCGACCGTTGCCGCCGCGCGCCCCTCGGATGCGAGTGCGGATGCGAGACGGTCGATGGCGGGGCGAAGGAGAAAGAGCACCGGCTCCATCGTGCTCGCGGGCGAGGAGAGCTCGACCTCGGCCGCGTGTCGCGCGGAGACCGTCGCGAGCACGGGGCGACGCACGTCCTCGCCACGTGCGAGCCGCCACGCGGCGAGCCCGATCGTGCCCCAGCGCCGCTCGACGTCCTCGCTGTCGAGTGCAGCGAAGGCGCCGGCGGAGGCGATGCCGAGGGCGGCGAGCGTGGCGCGGAGCTCGCCTTCCATCGGGATGAGCGCGAGCGGCGCGGGCGCGAGATACGCCGCGTCGCCGCCGGCGGGGACGATGAACGCCGCGTCCGCGCTGGTGCGACGGCCGGGTGCGGCCCACGTGGCCGCGCGCGCGACGACGCACGAGCTCGCGACCGCGACGCGCGCGCGCGGATGCCACGCGCCCGCGATCTCCGCGAGCGCGCGCACGAGCATCCGCTCGCCGCCCATCGCCTCGAGTCCGTGCGCGCCGATCCACCAGAGCCCCGGCTCGTGCACGGCCGGTGTCACCTGCGGGCTCGCGATGAGAAAGTGCGCGGAGAGCTCGGCGATCGCGCTCGCGATCGCCGTGTCATCCCAATCGAGAATGGTGAGCGCGGCGCAGTGTGCGCGCGCCTCGAGCGCCGTCATCCCGCTGCGCACGCCGGCGCGCGCGGCGGCGCCGGAGACCGCGCGCAGCTTGCCGGCATCGATCAACGCGACCAACTCGTCATCCCACGAAGGCGGAGCTTCGCTTACGGCGTGGAGGTGTGGATGCGACGGAATTTTTCGCGGCTGGTTTTGGCGCGGCGGGTTTTCCCGCGGTGGATTTGTCGGGGTAGGAGGTGATGATGGGAGTGGATGGAGCGGGAGTGTACGGGCGCTCCGGGTGCGCCACACCGCGGCGATCGGGAACCTCGGGATGCGCACACAGGCGACGCGCCACTGCTCGGCCATAACTCACCTCAATCGTCCGGCGTTTTCCACCCTTCTCCAGCGTGATCGTGGTCGTACGCTCGGAGCGCTTGCCGCCCCCCATCGCCGCGCGCGCCGGATCGCGTGCGGCGAGTCGTATTCGAACCGAGCTTCCCGTCGCGTCGCCGCCGTGCTCGCCGGTGACGACGAAGGCCGCGCCGACATCGCGCGCGAGTCGTGTGAGTCGCACGGCGAGCACGCGCGAGAGCTGGGGCGCGCCGTCCATCACCACGAGCGCGAAGGCGCCGGAGCGGAGGAGGAGATCGGCGCACCATTGTGCTTTGTTTGCGTTAGCAGGTCGAATTATCCAGAGCGGCGCGCGCTCGCTGCCGACGTGCGCCCAGTCGCGCGGCGCGAGCGTGCGCGTGGCGTCAATGTAGGCGACCCATCGTCCGCCGCTGGCCGCGGCGGTGACGAGCGTGCGGAGCATCGAGGTGCGCCCGCTGCCGCTCGCGCCGGTGATCTCGGTGAGCCGCCCGCGCGGAATGCCGCGACCCACGAGCAACACATTGAGCTCGGCGATGCCGGTGGGGAGTGGCGCCCGGTCGGGGCGCACGCTCTCCTGGATGGCGCCGAGCTGGAGCTTCAACTCCCGAACAGAAGCCGAAAGGCCAGAAGACGCGACGACGCGCGCGAGGGCTGTCATCGGGCCCGTCAGCGCTCGCTTACGAGGTCGTTCGCATCGGCGAACGGGAGCGCGCGATCGGCGAAGGTGAAGGTGCCCTGCTCGTGGATTTCGCGCGCCGCGCGGACGAAGGCGCCGAGTGCGGCGCGGCTGAGCGCGGATCCAACGCTGATGCGCTTGACGCCGAGTGCGGCGAGATCGGCGACGGAGAATGTCGCGCCCTTCAACCCCATGATGACGTTCACCGGCTTCTTCACCAATGCGCACACCGCACGGATGTGTTCCGCCTTCGTGAGTCCCGGCGCGTAGAGCACATCGGCGCCGGCGGCCTCGAAGGCCTGGAGGCGACGGATCGTGTCGTCGAGATCCAGTTTACCGTGCAGAAAATTTTCGACGCGCGCGACGAACATGAACGGGAAGGGGAGCGCGCGCGCGGCTTCGGCCGCGGCGGTGACGCGCTCGACGGCGTGGGCGAGCTCGTAGATCGGGTTGCGCGGGTCGCCGGTGGCGTCCTCGATCGATGCGCCGACGAGCCCGACGCCTGGCGGCGAGGCGGATGGTTTCCGCCGCCGCTTCGGGCGCATCGCCATAGCCGTTCTCGAGATCGGCGGCGACGGGAAGATCCGTTGCGTCGACGATCGCCTTCGCGTTGGCGAGCGCGTCGTCGCGGGTGACGGAGCCATCGCCATCGCGGCGGCCGAGGACGAAGGCGAGGCCGGCGCTGGTGGTGGTGAGCGCCTCGAAGCCGAGCTTGGTGAGGATGCGCGCGGTGCCGGCGTCCCACGGATTGGGGATGACGAACGCGCCCGCGCGCGCGTGCAGCGCCTGGAATGTCTTCGCTTTGTCGGCCTGGGTGGCGCGCATGGTCATCCGGTGGTGAGTGAGAGATCGAGCGCGAGCTGTTCGACGGCGGGAAGCGAGGACTCGAGCATCGCGGGATCGTCGCCTGCATTGTCGCGCATGCCGCGACTCTGCGACTGTATGCCGTAGCGCTTGCAGAGCATGTCGAAGAATCGCGCGAGTCCCTCGCGATAGCGGTCGCCTACATGAGACCCAAGTGCATAGGTCGTGCGATAGCGCGCGGCGAGGTGCGGAAATTCCTGCTCGATGAACGGGAGGTAGCGCTTGCGCGCCTCGAACTGGAGGCGGAGCGCGCACGCGCCGACGTACGTCGCGCCGGCCTCGGCCACGCGCTTCACGAGCGCCTCGAGATCCGACGGATTATCGGTGATGCCGGGGAGCACGGGCATGCAGTTGATTCCCGCATCGATGCCCGCTTCGCGGAGGCGCGCGAGCGCACGGACGCGCGCCTCGGGCGTGGGCGCGCGCGGCTCGATGCGGCGGGCGAGCGCGCGGTCGAGCGTGATGAGTGAGAGGTGCACCGAGAGCTGGGAGATGCGCGCGACGCGCGCGAGCAGGTCGACGTCGCGCGTGATGAGCGCGCTCTTCGTGATGATCACGACGCGCAGCCCCGGATGCTCGGCCAGCACCTCGAGGATGCCGCGCGTCACCTTGAAGTGACGCTCGGCCGGCTGGTACGGATCGGTGGCGGTGCCGATGACGATGGTCTCGCCCTTGATGAGCGCGAGATGCTTGTCGCTGCCGAAGCGGAGCGTGCGCGCGAGCACATTGGCGGCGTTGCGCTTGACGAAGATGTGTCGCTCGAAGGCGAGCCAGGGCGGGATGCGCTCGACCTGGGCGGCAGTGCTGTCGACGAGGCGGTCGGCGGCGGATGCACGCTCCATGACGTAGCGATGCGCATAGCGCGCGTAGCAATACGCGCATCCGAAGGCGCAGCCGATGTAGGGATTGATCGACCAGTAGGGCATTCCCGTCGCGCGGGTGTCGTTGAGGATGGAGCGCGCGTGGGTGGAGTAGTAGGTGATGTCGCTCTGGGCGCCGATGACGGGGAGCTGGCGAAGCGAGCGCTGGACCGCTTCGGAGAAGAGGGGGAGGGTGTGCGAGGCAGCCAGCGAAGGGGGCATCGAATCGGTTGCGGCGGGGGCGGAAAGGTGATGGGGAACTGAGGATACCGAATAAATACCGAAGAAGCAAGACGACGGAATTGCCGAGAGGAAGATGAGGAATTTTTGAT
Source organism: uncultured Gemmatimonadaceae bacterium (assembly GCA_963827355.1). GTDB lineage: Bacteria > Gemmatimonadota > Gemmatimonadetes > Gemmatimonadales > Gemmatimonadaceae > FEN-1250. Next base: position 2,473 of record CAWHAS010000020.1, on the reverse strand, counting down.
TGCCGAACGGAGGAGGAGGTTGTAGACTAAACAGTCTACAATGTTTGCCTGCGAGGAATTATGGCCCTCACCACGACAATCAGAGTTGCGATTACCGACCGCGACGCTGCTCAAGAGTTGGCAAAGCAGACGGGTCAATCGCAGATGGACGTCGTCCATGCGGCGCTCGAAGTCTATCGACGCCAGTTGCTATTGGCTTCGATGAATCAGGGATTTGCGGCGCTGCGACGAGATCCTGCCGCCTGGGAAGAAGAGATGGCGGAGCGCGAGGGATGGGACATCACCATTGGAGATGCCGCCAATCCCGACCGACATTGTCTGAGCCATGACGCGACGAACGAGACCGAGCAAAGGCGAGATCTGGATCGTCGACCTGAACCCAACGCGCGGACACGAGACGAGTGGGCAACGGCGCGCCCTCGTGATCTCGGTGAACGAGCTCAATCATGGTCCGGCAGGATTGGCGATGGTGCTCCCCGTCAGCACCGTAGACAAGAAAATCGCGACACACGTGAAGGTGCCCACGGGCGAAGCGGGGCAAACGCAAGACGGATTCGTGAAGTGCGAAGAGGTGCGATCGGTATCGGTCGACCGATCTCGAATCGCATCGGAGTCGTGAAAGCGACGACGCTCGCAGCGGTGATGGGGAATGTGCGAGTGTTGCTGGGACTCTAGGGCGAGCCGCACTCAGGCCCGATCTCCTACCTGGCGTCCCCTCCCGCCATCCTCGCTCGCAGCACCGCCCCCCAATTCACTACGACGACCATCTCGCTCGAGTGGTCGGGCTCGAGAAACACGAAGTGCGCACCGTCCGGGAAGGCATCGTAGTTCGCGTGCGGGTTGGTGGCGAACACGTAAGAGTCGGTGAGCACCGTGTCGCGCGCGATCACGCTGAAGCTCGGTGTCGTGCGAATCGATGCCGCCATGAGCTTCCCACTGCCGCGATAGAACAGGCGCCGCCCATCGCGCGACCACACCGGTTCCGTGCCGCCGCCGGCGGACACCTGCACACGGCCGCCCGGGCCGGGGAATGGTTGGACCACCACCTCGTCACGCCCGGATTCGTTCGTTACGAAGACGATCCACCGGCCATCGGGCGAGACCCGAGGCATGTTTTCGATGGCGGCGGGGTTGTTCGCGATCGGCCGAACCGTGCTGTCGCCGGTCACGGCGCGATAGTAAATGTCGGCGCCGAGGGTATCGAGCTGGTAGACGAGGTAGCGCCCATTTGGGGGAGAGGACGCCTTCGAAGACGTCGAGTCGGTCACCGCTCAAGAGCGGAGCAGCCTCGGCGCTCATGTCGGCGGGCCGCCACCAGATTGCGCTCGGGTTCCGCGATCGGACCGGAACAGCACACGCGTTCCGTCGGGACTCCACTCCGGCCGCTCGTTGGTCAGCCCCTCGGTCGTGAGTCGCGTCCGCGTGCCTGACGCGAGCTGTCCAGCCGAGATGTCCTTGTGATCGGCCGATCCGATGGAGATCGCAAGCTGTTTCCCGTCCGGGGAAAGTCTGGGGAAGGAATAATCCCGATTCTCGAGGAGGAGAGCGAGTCGCGCCATCCTTGCCTACCGCGACCAGACGAGACATCTGCGTGCCGCTCTGGGAATGAGCGTCCCCGTGCGGACAGGCCGCGAACGCCAGTCCCGTACCGGCATTGAGCGCGATGTGATCGATGAGCTGGACCGGCGGACCGAGCAAACGCCGCTTCTCGACATTGATCGGAGCGCCCATCAAGCAGCCAGCCGCGCTGACGTACACCAAGGTCCCGTCGATCACGCCCAAGGGCATGATCCCCTTGAGATCGAGGACGGTCCACTCACCTCCCCCGATGGGCACGATCGCGATCCGTCCGGTGGCCGCCAGCCGTTCAATTCGAGATCACGCTTTTCGCGTCGTCCCAGACCAGCGGCGAAACCCTCTCGAGATGCATCGCCGGGATGAGCGTTCGGCTTTATAGACACGAGCCGTTCCCCCCGCCTCAGGGACGGAGTAGAGCGCCGGGTTGCTGGAGACGACGATCTACGACGCGACGATGACCAGGGGTTCATCCACCATCCCAAATGCCGTGGCGCCGAAGAGCAGCGGCGCCGCGCCGTCCACGGCGATCTTGTACAGCTGATTGCCGCAGATGAAGGCGACCCAGTGGCCATCGGGGAAGATCGGATGAATCGCGTCTTCGGTCCCGGAGAGGTCAGCGACAACGCGGTCGAGAGTCCGAAGAACGGCCGCTGCCGCGCGCCATCACCCCGTCCGACGTAGACCAGCGTTCGCGCGATTTGGAGAGGTGGCGACCACAGCCACGGAGCTGGTCTGGCCATCGAGCGCAGCCGGCAGCGTGAAGCGCACCACCTCGGCCGGTGCGCTCGGGGCCGTGCGCCACTTCGACGCCCTGCGAGTACAGCGACAGCGATCGCGATCGCGCCGAGCGCGAGCATCGCACGGATTGCGCAGGGAGCTCCAGCTCGGTGATGCG
>CAWHAS010000019.1:0-119388 GCA_963827355.1 uncultured Gemmatimonadaceae bacterium | reverse complement strand
AACTTTGCATTGAGCTGCTTCATGAGCGCGGGCTCGCTCTTCGGCAGGTCGAGCAGCACGGTGATCTTCGATGCGAGACGGGGAAGTCGATGCGAAGCGGGATGCGGCTGCGAAACTCGAGGAGCTTTGCTCCGCTGTCACGGGCCAGGCCGGAGGCGTGACGCGGCGAGCGCGACGACCGCGTCATTGGAGCCGAGCGGGCCTCCGTAGTTGAGGAAGGGCATGGACACGATGTAATGCCCGAACAGGATGCTTTTCACGTGCACGAGCGGGAGCACGCCCGCGAGCGCGCCCGCATCGTCGTGCGCGGCGAGGTAGACGCACTCGTGCGCGAAGGTGCGCTCCATCACGGCGCGCCAGCCATACGAGTGAAAGTGCGTGAATCCGGGCGAGAGTCGAGCGAAGGCGTCCCACTCGTGTGCCGTTCCGGCGAATCGTTCGACGCGAGCGATCAATCGACGATGCTGGCCGCCCCGGATCTCGTCGCCACTGACTTCGGAAGCTTGAGGCACTGCGCTACGCTCCGGAATCGGAACTCACCGAGCAGTCGCTCGAGCGGCTGCGTCTTTCGCAATCCGGAATAGTGCCGCATGCGGGTGTGCCACGGCACGGCGATCCGGGGCTGATCGGGATCGAGCTCCCACGGATGAATGTAGAACATCGCGGGGACGCCGTTCTCATCGTGCTCGCGGAAGGCGCGCCGGATGAGCCGGAACGGGAGGTGGCGCAGATACGCGCCGCCCGCGGCGGGAATGCGGATTCCGCGCCACTGCGTGGTCGCGAGCGGAAGCTCGGTGAGCGTACCAGCGGCGCGATGGATGAGATGGGGAACCGGCGGCGCATTCGGGTAGCCGTATCCGGGACGACGGATCGGGAAGAGGCTCGAATCATATCGAAAGCCCTCCTCGAGCAGAATATCGAACGCCCATTCGGTGCCGGGCGAGATCGAAAAGTTCGGCGCTCGGAAGCCCCACACCGGAGTGCCCGAAAGGTTTTCGAGGATCGACTTCGACACGCGAACGTCGTCGCGGAATTCGGCCGGCGTCAGGGTATCGACGCGGCGATGCCAGTGCCCGTGCGACGCGATCTCGTGACCGGCGTCGACGATGCGGCGCATGAGAAACGGGTGGCGCTCCGCCACCCATCCGAGCGTAAAGAATGTCGCGTTCGCCTCGAACCGCGCGAGCAGCTCCAGCAGAATTCCGAGCGACTGCTCGAGGCGGCTTGGATGCGAATCCCAATCGGATCGCTGCACAACGCGATCGAAGGCGCCGACCTGGAAATATTCCTCCACGTCGACCGTAAAAATGTGCTCAGTGGCGCAGTTGACCGGCAGGCTCATAGGGAGCGCCGACCTGCGCGAAGGGTCAATGCCTGCATTTTCGAGATGCAGTCTTGCAGTTAGGGTGCCACCTGCGGCATCCGTCACACAGCCCTTCGATGTTGTAACATCCTGTTCCACCACGCACGTTCGCGTGACATGTCGCACACTAATTCCCAAAACGTACGCCACGGTCTGTTGCGTTGATACTACAAAGATCATTCGGGAAAAAACTCTGGATCGCCGGGCTTCTATTCATCGCCGTACTGACGCTCACTCCACAGTACTCGGCCACGAAGACACCGCCAAGCCTCTGCCTCTTGTGCGGAGAGCAATCGATACTCGATGCGGTTCTCAACATCATTCTTTTCATCCCGTTGGGGATTGGGCTGCGGCTCGCGGGGATGTCGCGACGGCGCGCGTTCGCGATCGGTTTGGTGACCACGATCACCGTCGAAACGCTTCAGCTCGTGATTCCGGGCCGCGATACCAGCCTGGGCGACATCTTCACGAACTCGTTCGGGGGATTGCTCGGCATCCTGTGCGCCGACGTGTGGCGCGTGGTGGTGCTGCCGTCGCGCCGCGCAGCCACGAGGCTCGCGATCGGATGGACAGTACTATGGTTGGTCGTGTTGATGGCGAGCGGGGAGCTCACGCACATCTCGCTTCCCCGAACGACCGCGTGGGGCGTGTGGGCGCCAGAACTGCTGCACCAGGATTATTTCCCTGGAAAGGTCCTCTCGGCGACCGCAGGCGGACTGCCCACGCCCAACGCGATTTCCGGACAGAGCGATGATGTGCGGCGCCGGCTGGATTCCGACTCGGTCGTCGTGCAGGCTACCGTCGTCGGTGCGGCGATGACGACGCAGCGCTCGTCGATTGCGACCATCTACGACTACAGACGCCAGCAGATCTTCGCGCTCGGGCAGCGGAAGGGCAATCTGACTTTCTCGCTGCGCATGCGAACGGCCGATGCGAAAATTGCGACGCCGACGATACGGCTCGACAGCGTCTTTCCGCGCCACCGTCTACCGAAGCTCGATACGATCGTGGTGGCGGGCGGGTTGATTCACCATCGGCTTTGGATCAGTGCGCTCGACAATGGGGTGAGGCGAGAGCGAACGCTGCCGATCGACGCTGGGCTCGGATGGAGCTACTTCCTTCCCTTCGACTACGAGTACGGCGGGGAGGCGCCGTGGCTGACGGCGCTCTGGCTCGCCGGACTGTCCGCACCCGCAATGTATTGGGCAGCTCGCGTTGGGCGAACGGCGTCTGTGGCGGTGGCGACCGCACTTGCTGCGGCGTTGCTGGTGGCGCCGCTCGCGACGGGAGCGCATCCCACGCCGTGGTGGGAGTGGCTTGCGCTCGCCTTCGGCGTGATCGTGGGCGCGGCACTTGGCATGGAGTCCGTGCGCGCGCGTCAGGCGAAGTGAACCTCGGCCGCCTTACCGGGGTTACATTGTCGTGGTCGAGCGCACGCAGCGCGCCGGGCGTGCATGGTTGTGTCTCTTTTCCGAACTCCAATGCGCGTCATTCCGCTCGTTCGCGTGGCGGCGCTCTGCGCCCTCGCGACGACCTTCGCCTCCAGCGTCCCGCAGCTCGCCGCCCAGTCGTCGCTCCACTATCCGATCGCGCGCAAGAGCGATCAGAGCGACACCTACTTCGGTACCGCCGTCGCCGATCCCTATCGCTGGCTCGAAGACACCGATTCGCCCGAGACCAAACACTGGATCGAGGCGGAGAATGCGCTGACCTTCCAGTATCTCTCGGCGATTCCGGAGCGCGCCTCGATCAAGGAGCAGCTCACACGAGTGTGGAATTATCCGAAGTACGCGGTGCCGGTGAAGCGCGGAAAGGACTATTTCATCACCGAGAACAGCGGGCTGCAGAATCAGGCCGTGCTCTATGTGCAGCACGGACTCAAGGGCGTGCGGAAGGTAGTGCTCGACCCCAACACGCTCTCGGCCGACGGCACGGTCGCTCTCGGCCCGTGGGATGCAACCGAGAACGGGAAGTATCTCGCGTACGGCGTTGCTGTCGCGGGATCGGACTGGGAAGAGATTCGCGTGCGCGATCTCGAGAAGGGCGTCGATCTCTCCGACACGCTCAAATGGGTGAAGTTCTCGAACATCGCATGGACGAAGGATCACAAGGGATTCTTCTATTCGCGCTTCGAACAGCCGAAGAGCGAGAATGCGATGCTCGCGAAGAACACCGGACAGAAGCTGTACTACCATCGCGTTGGCCAGCCCCAGGCGAAGGATCAGCTGATCCTCGAGCGCCCCGATCATCCGCGGTGGAACATCAACGCGACCGTGAGCGACGATGGCGAGTACGTGGTCATCTACGTCGTCGACGGGACGAATCCGAACAACCGGATTTTCTTCATAGATCTCGGGAATCCCGGCAAGCCGAAAATCGACAACCCGCTCGTCACGCTGGTCGATGATGAGGAATCCGCGAATCGTGTGATCGACAACGCCGGCGACGTGTTCTTTCTTCAGACGAACCAGGACGCGCCGCTGGGTCGCGTCGTCGCCGTGGACATCAACAAGCCCGCCAAGAAGTACTGGCGGGCGCTGATTCCCGAGGGCGCGGACAAGATGGAGGATGTGGAGCTCATCGGAGGCCACTTCGTCGTGAGCACCCTGAAGGACGCGCACTCGGTGTTGCAGATCTTTGCCCTTCGCGGAAATCCTGTGGCGACGGTGAAGCTTCCGGGGATCGGTACCGTCGCGGCGATCTCGGGCAAGCCGAACGAGTGGGAGATGTTCTTCTCCTATGTGTCCTACCTGCAGCCCGCGTCCGTGTACCGTTACGACATCGAGAAGCGCATCCAGACGCCGTTCCTCGTCGCGAAGGTTCCGGTGGACAGCGGGGCGTACGAGACCAAGCAGCTGTTCGCATCGGGGAAGGACGGCACGAAGATTCCGGTGTTCGTCACATCGAAGAAGGGACTCACTCTCGATGGTTCGCACCCGACGATTCTGTACGCGTACGGCGGCTTCGACGTCAACATGACGCCGGCGTTCTCGCCGTCGATGCTGCAGTGGGTGTCAGATGGGTGGCGTGTACGCGGTGGCCGTGATCCGCGGCGGCGGCGAGTACGGCCGCGCGTGGCACGAGGCAGGGATGCTCGCGAAGAAGCAGAACGTCTTCGATGACTTCATCGCCGCGGCAGAATACCTGATCTCGCAGAAGTACACGTCGTCGAAAAAGCTGGCAATTCGCGGGGGCTCGAATGGCGGATTGCTGATTGGCGCCGTCGAGACGCAGCGTCCGGATCTCGCGGCGGTGGCGCTTCCGGCCGTGGGCGTGATGGACATGCTGCGCTACCAGAAGTTCACGATTGGCGGGGCGTGGGCGCCGGAGTATGGAACGTCGGACGATTCGACGCAGTTCAGGACGCTTCTGGCGTACTCGCCGCTGCACAACATCAAGCCGGGCGTGTCGTATCCAGCCACGTTGATCGAGACGGCGGACCACGACGACCGCGTGGTGCCGGGCCACTCGTTCAAGTTCGCGGCAACGCTGCAGCCGGCACAGGCGGGGCCGGCGCCGATTCTCATCCGCATCGATACGAAGGCCGGCCACGGTGGAGGAAAGCCGACGACGAAGCAGATCGACGCGGCCACCGACGAGCTTGCGTTCGCCGTGAAGAATCTGGGAATGTCGCTGACGCCGTGACGCGGCGGGGCGGTCGCGCGCAAGGCTCTTGCTGGCGTGCGACCGTAGGCTCAGGTTAGGACGCGTGACGACGCTCCTGCCGATATTCGATTCTGCGATCTACGCGCTCCGCATCGTCCTGCTCGTCGTCGGTGCGGTGTTCCTGGTGATCGCGATCGTCGACTGGGCGGTTCGCACGCGGCGCATCAATCCGTTCTCGCCGGTCGCGCGATTCTGCCGCCGCGTGATCGATCCGGTCCTCGCGCCGATCGAAGCGCGCGTGGTGCGATCCGGTGGAATTCCGAGCCAGGCGCCGTGGTGGGGGCTGGCCGCGGTGGTCGTCTCCGGTGTGCTCCTGATCGTGCTCCTCCAGTGGATTCGCTCGGCCGCCATCTCGATCACGTTCGCGGCGGGCGAAGGCGGTATGCGCGTTGCCGCCCTGGTGCTCGAGTCCGCCTTCGAGGTGCTCAAGTTCGCGCTCATCGTGCGGGTCATCGTGTCGTGGATCGGGATGCGCTACTCGTGGTGGGCGCGATTGGCGTATTCGCTCACTGACTGGATCGTCAAGCCGATCGCAAGAGTACTTCCTCCGTTCGGGATGATGGATTTCTCGCCGCTGGCGGCCTATGTCGTGATCTACGTCGTCGAAATTGCGGTCGTGAATTCCATTTTCCGCTGACGATCGTCCTTATGATGCCGCCAGCCCGCTTGTAGCACGCGGGGCTCGCTACTAGGTTGCACCATACAATTGATTCGTGGCGATTTACGGCAAATTGCGGCCACGTAAAACATTCCGCTAAAGCGCCGGCTCAGTGCCAGCGCGTGCACTGGGCATTTTTTGCTTTTGCACGTCGCACTGTCCGCCGGCGGCGTCTTCAGCCTACGATATGCCACAGCCTCGCTTTCCCTCCGCTTACCTGGACGCCCTCGATCGCCGCGTGCTCATCTACGATGGCGCGATGGGGACGAACATCCAGCGCGCAGGACCTGACCGCCGAGGATTTCGGCGGACCGTCTCTCGAGGGGTGCAACGACAACCTCGTCCTCACTCGCCCCGACGTCATCCAGGGGATCCACGAGTCGTTCCTCGCGGTCGGCTGCGACGTGGTCGAGACGTGCACCTTCCAGAGCACGCCGCGCCGTCTCACCGAATGGGGGCTCGGCGACAAGGTCGACGAGATCAACGTCCGGCGCGGCGCGGCTCGCCCGCGCTGCGTGCGACCAGTTCGCGACGCCGGAGTGGCCGCGATTCGTCGCCGGCTCGATGGGTCCCACGGGGATGCTCCCCTCCAGCGCCGACGCGACGCTCTCGGCCATCTCGTTCGGCGACCTGGCGGAGAACTACTACGCAGCAGGCCAAAGGGCTCGTCGACGGAGGTGTCGATGTTCTGCTCATCGAGACGTCGCAGGACATTCTCGAGGTCAAGGCGGCGATCGCCGGCATTCGAGCGGCTGTTCGCGGAGCTCGGGCGCCGCGTCGCGCTGCAGGCGCAGGTCACGCTCGACACGAGCGGCCGCATGCTGCTCGGCACCGACATCGCGAGCGCCATGACGACGCTCGAATCGCTTGGCGTCGACGTCATCGGACTCAATTGCTCCACCGGTCCCGAGCACATGCGCGAGCCGATCCGCTACCTGGGCGAGCACGCGACGCTGCCCGTTTCCGTGATTCCGAACGCGGGACTGCCGCTCAACACCGGGATCGGGGAGGCGGTGTACCCGCTCGAGCCGGCGCCGATGGCGGCGGCGCTCGCCGAGTTCGTCCGCGATTTCGGCGTGCGCATCGTCGGCGGCTGCTGCGGTACGACCCCGCAGCACCTGAGGCAATCGTGGCGGCGCGTGAAGGCCGTCGAAGCGAAGCACGAGGTGGCCCGAGCGGCCCGAGACGCACGTCCGCGCGTGTCGTCGGCGATGCGCGCGATCACCCTCCACCAGGATCCGCCGCCGCTGCTCATCGGCGAGCGCGTGAACGCGCAGGGCTCGCGCAAGGTCAAGCGGCTGCTGCTGGCCGACGACTACGACGGGATCGTGCAGGTCGCGCGCGAACAGGTCGACGCGGGCGCGCACGTGCTCGATGTGTGCGTCGCGGTCACCGAGCGCGCCGACGAGGCCGAGCAGATGTCGGAGGTCGTGCAAGCCTGCTCTCGATGAGCGTCGAGTCGCCGCTCGTGATCGACTCGACCGAGGCGGACGTCATCGAGGCCGCGCTCGAGCACATGCCGGGGCGCGCGATCGTGAACTCGATCAACATGGAGAACGGCCGCAAGCGCATCGACAGCGTGCTCCCGCTGGTGAAGGCGCACGGCGCGGCGGTCGTCGCGCTCACGATCGACGAGCGGCATGGCGAAGACCGCGCGAGCGCAAGCTCGAGATCGCGCGGCGCATCCACGACATCGCGACTCGGCGAGTTCGGGCTGGCGCCGGAGGACCTCATCTTCGACGCGCTCACCTTCACGCTCGCGACGGGCGAGGCGGAGTGGATCGACTCGGCGCGCCGAGACGATCGAGGGCATCCGGCTGATCAAGCGCGAGCTCCCGGGCGTGTTCACGATCCTCGGCGTGTCGAACGTCAGCTTCGGGCTGGCGCCGCACGCGCGCGCCGTGCTCAACTCGGTGTTCCTGCATCACTGCGTCGCGGCCGGCCTCGACGTGGCGATCGTCAATCCCGCGCACGTGCCGCCCGTACGCCGAGATTCCGGCGGACGAGCGCGCGCTCGCCGACGATCTGGTGTTCAATCGCCGCCCGGACGCGCTGCAGCGCTTCATCGAGCACTTCGCCGCGCGTGGGCACGAATGCCGCACCGATGCCGCGAGCGGCGCGGCGGACCCGACGGCGTGGATGACCGGATGAGCGCGTCCACTGGCATCCTGCTCATCGCAAGAAGGACGGCATCGAGGCGCGGCTCGACGCGGCGGGCGTGCGCGAGCAGCCGGTGCGCGTGCTGAACGACGTGCTGCTGCCCGCGATGAAGGAAGTCGGCGACCGCTTCGGCGCGGGCGAGCTGATTCTGCCCTTCGTGCTGCAGAGCGCCGAGGTGATGAAGAGGGCGGTGGCGCATCTCGAGCAGTTCCTCGAGCGAAGCCGAGGGATACACCAAGGGCAAGGTCGTGCTCGCGACCGTGTACGGCGACGTGCACGACATCGGCAAATCGCTCGTCAACACGATCCTGTCGAACAACGGCTACACCGTGTTCGACCTCGGCAAGCAGGTGCCGGTGAACACGATCATCGACAAGGCGCTCGAGGTCGGCGCCGACGCGATCGGACTGTCGGCGCTGCTCGTGTCGACGTCGAAGCAGATGCCGCTCTGCGTGCAGGAGCTCGACCGTCGCGGGCTCGACTATCCCGGTGCTCATCGGCGGCGCGGCGATCAACCGGCGCTTCGGCCGGCGCGCGATGTTCGTCGAGGACGAGCGCGCCTACGCGCCGGGCGTCTTCTACTGCAAGGACGCGTTCGAAGGGCTGGACACGATGGATCGCTCATGGACGACGACGAGCGTGGCCCGTATGGTCGGTCAAGCTGATCGAGAGCGCGCGCCGCGACGTGTTCCTGCGCACGACGGTGGGCAAGGACATCTCCGCACGGCGACAGTGCCGGCGCAGCGTAGCGCCGTTGCCGCCGACAATCCGGTGCCCGAGCGCCCGTTCTGCGGGCACACGCGCGCTCCGCGACATCCCGATCGACGAGGTGCTCGCGCTACTCGACCTCGACGAGCTGTTCCGCCTGCAGTGGGGTGGACGCGGCTCGGGGCCCGCGTGGGAGAAAGCCGTCCGCGAAGAATTCGAGCCGACGCTCGCACGACTCACCGACGAGCGCCGCGCGCGAACGGTGGCTCGCGCCGCAAGCGGTGTACGGCTACTTCCCCGTGCAGTCGAGCGGCAACGACCTCATCGTGTACGACCCTGCCGCATATGCAGAGCGACGGCGGATCGCTGCGCGAGATCGCGCGCTTCCCCTTCCCGCGCCAGGAGGGGCGCGAGCATCTCTGCCTCGCCGACTACTTCCGCTCGGCCGAGTCGGGCGATGTGGATGTCGCGGCCTTTCAGATCGTCACCGTGGGCGACGAGGCCACGCGACGGTTCGAGGCGCTGCAGGAAAGGGGCGAGTTCACCGAGGCGTACTACGTGCACGGGCTCGGGGTCGAGGCCGCGGAAGCGTCGGCGGAGTGGATGCATCGCATGCATTCGCCGCGAGCTGGGATTCCCGCGAGCCAGGGGAAGCGCTATTCGTGGGGCTATGGCGCGTGCCCGGATCTCGAGGAACACGCGCAGCTGTTCAAGCTCCTCCCCGCAGACCGCGGCGCTCGGCATGGAGCTCACATCCGCATTCCAGCTGATGCCCGAGCAGTCGACGGCGGCGATCATCGTGCATCACCCGCAGGCGAAGTACTACGCGGTTCGCGGTGCGGCGGCGAGACGGAGGCCGCGTGAAGCGCGAACCGCGGGGAGGCATCGTGGCCATAGTCGCCGACGGGCATCGCGACGCGGAGCGCCCGATGTCGCGCGAGATCATGGATCCCGAGCGCATCATGGTGTTCGATGGCGCGATGGGCACGATGCTCTACGCGCAAGGGCGTCTTCATCAACCAGTGCTACGACGAGCTCAACGCTGCGCGCGCCGGAGTTCGTGCTCGACGTGCATCGGGCGTACGTGAAGGCGGGTGCCGAGCTGCATCGAGACGAACAGCTTCGGCGCCAACCGGCTCAAGCTCGCGCAGTACGGGCTGGAGAATCACGTCGCGGAGTTCAACCGCGCGCGCCGCGGAGCTTCGCGCGCGAGGCAGCTGGCGACCGACGCGCTCGTCGCGGGCGCCGTCGGCCCGCTCGGCGTGCGGATCGAGCCGTTCGGCCCGACGAGCCGCGAGGAGGCGCGCGCGATCTTCCGCGAGCAGATGGCAGGCGCTGGTCGACGGCGGCGCCGATCTGCTTCCTCCTCGAGACGTTCACCGACCTCGACGAGATCGAGCAGGCCATTCGCGGCGGCGCGCGAGGTCGACCCTGGCGATGCCGGTCATCGCGCAGATGACCATCGGCCCCGACGGCCTCACGCCGTACGGCGCGCCGCCGCGAGGACGATCGCGCGCGCGCTCGACGAGTGGGGCGCGGACGTGATTGGGCTCAACTGCTCGGTGGGCCCGCAGGCGATTCTCGAGGCATCGAGAACGCATGGCGCGGCGACGACGCGCGAAGCTGAGCGCCCAGCCCAACGCCGGCATGCCGCGCGACGTCGGCGGCCGCAGCATGTACATGGCGAGCCCCGAGTACATGGCGACGCTACGCGCGCCACCTCGTCCAGGCGGGCGCGAAGATCATCGGCGGATGCTGCGGCACGACGCCCGAACACATCCACGCGCATGGTCGATGGCATTCGGCCGCTCGCGCCGCGCAGCCGGCGCAAGCCGAGCGCGCGATGACGCAGTTGCCGCAACGCTCGGGCCGGACGACGCGCAGTGGCGCGAGCAGGCGCCGGCAGCGACGCGCGTCGAGGCCCGATGCCGTTCGCGCGAGCGCTCGCGCTGGGCGGGAAAGATCGCGCGCAGCGAGTTCGTCACCTCGGTGGAGATCGTGCCGCCGCGCGGCGTCGATGCGACACGGATGCTCGAGCGACGTGTCGCGCGCTCAAGGTCGCGGGCGTCGATGCGGTCAACGTGCCCGACGGCCCGCGCGCGCAGAGCCGCATGGGCGCGCTCATGACGAGTCTCCTCATCGAGCAGCAGCATCGGCATCGAGACGGTCACGCACTACTGCTGCCGCGACCGCAACCTGCTCGGCATGCTCAGCGATCTGCTCGGCGCTTCAGCGATGGGACTGCGCAACCTGCTGATCATCACCGGCGACCCGCCGAAGATGGGACCATATCCCGACGCGACGGCGGTGTTCGACATCGACGCGATCGGGCTCACGAATCTCGTGCAGCCGCCTGAACCACGGGCTCGATCCCGGCGGCAACTCGATCGGGCAGCCGACGGCTTCGCGATCGGCGTCGGGGTGAATCCCGCCGCGATCGATCCGTCGCACGAGCTGCGACGCTTCGAGTGGAAGGTCGACGCCGGCGCGGAGTACGCGATCACGCAGCCGGTGTTCGACGTCGCCGCAGCTCGAGAAATTCCTCGAGTCGATCGCGCACGTGCGCATTCCGATCGTCGCCGGCATCTGGCCGCTGGTCTCGGTGCGCAACGCCGAGTTCCTCGCGAACGAGGTGCCCGGAGTGGTCGTGCCGGAAGCTGTCATCGCGCGGATGCGAGCGGCGAGCGAGAAGTCGAAGGAGCACGCGGTGGCCGAGGGGATCGCGATCGCCCGCGAGATGCTCGAGCGCGTGCGCGGCTCGGTGCAGGGCGCGCAGGTCTCGGCGCCGTTCGGCAAGGTCGAGCTGGCGGTGCGGGTGTTCGAGAGCTGAGCGCGCGCGAGAGAGCGCGCTATATTTGCGCATCCCGGCACAGACGAGGAGTCGCGATGAAGGGGATCCTGATCATCGATCACGGTTCGATGAAGGAAGAGGCGAACCGCATGCTCGAATGCGTCGGCGAGCTCGTGCAGCACATGGCGGGCGATGGGGTGATCGTGCGCGTGGCGCACATGGAGATCGCGGCGCCGACGCATCGCCGACGGATTTGCCGCGTGCGTGGCCGCCGGCGCCACCGACATCGTCGTCTTCCCGTACATGCTCTCGCCCGGCAAGCACTCCACGCGTGACATTCCGCGGATGGTCGGCGGAGATCTCGGCCGAGCATCCCGGAATCCCGGTGCACGTAACGACGGCGTTCGGCGTGAACGAGCAGCTGGCGGCCGTCGTGCTCGCGAAGGCAGGCGTGACACCCGTCGCGAGCCCGGACGCGCACCGCTGCGCGCGCCCCGCCGGCACGCCGGAGCGCTACTGCGGCGATGGCTGCGCCGAGCGCGACGCGCCCGCGAATCTGCGGCTCGCACAGAGCAACACGGGCTGATCGCCGCACGGCTGCGCGCCCCAAGCCCCCGACGTAACATTGTCTCCATGACCACCGACCTGTCCGCCGCTCGCGGCCCGCTCAGCGCATTGTCGGAAGAGGAGAGCGCATTTCGCGACGCCGTCGCGGAGTTCGCGGAGAAGGAGGTTCGGCCTCGCGTACAGGCGATGGAGCGCGCGGCGCGCATCGACCCCACGCTGATTCCCGCGCTCTTCGACCTCGGCCTCATGGGGATCGAGGTTCCGGAGAAGTACGGCGGCGCCGGCGGCTCGATGATGATGGTCACGCTCGCGGTCGAGGAGATGAGCCGCGTCGACGCGTCCGCTGCGATCATGGTCGACGTGCAGAACACGCTCGTGAACGAACCGATCTCCCGTTACGGCACCGACGCGCAGCGCGAAGACATATCTTCCGCGGCTCGCCTCGAAGACCATCGGCGCGTACGCGCTCTCGGAGGCGGGCTCCGGTTCGGACGCGTTCGGCCTCGCCACTCGCGCCGAGAAGTGCGACGGCGGCTGGGCGCTCACCGGCCGCAAGTTGTGGATCACGAACGGCGCGGAGGCGGGAATCTTTGTCGTCTTCGTCACCGCGAATCCTGCCGCGGGATACAAGGGAATCACGGCCTTCATCGTCGAGCGCGACACGCCCGGGCTTCACCGTGGGCAAGAAGGAGGACAAGCTCGGCATCCGCGCCTCGAGCACTACCGAACTGCTCTTCGATGGCTGCGTCGTTCCCGCCGCCAACGTGCTCGGAGAGTCGGCCAGGGCTACAAGATCGCCATCGAGACGCTCAATGTGGGCCGCATCGGGATCGGCGCGCAGATGATCGGCATCGCGCGCGGTGCGCTCGATGCGACGACTCGCATACGTGAAGGAGCGCAAGCAGTTCGCCACGCGGCTCGCGGATTTTCAGGGAATCCAGTTCCAGCTCGCGCAAGCCGCCACCGAGATCGAGGCGGCGCGACTTCTCGTCTACAACGCTACGCGGATCAAGGACAGCGCCCAGCCCTTCACTCGCGAGGCGGCCATGGCCAAGCTCTTCGCTTCGCAGGTGTGCGAGCGCGTGACGTCACTCTGCGTCGAGCTCCACGGCGGGTACGGCTACACGAAGGACTACCCCGTGGAGAAATTCTATCGCGACGCGAAGATCGGAACGATCTACGAGGGAACGTCCAACATGCAGCTCCAGACGATCGCGAAGCTGCTGCTCAAGTAGACCGCCGGTGGAATCAGCTGCGCAGGGCGCCGATCACTCCCGGAAGCGCGCCGATGCACCACACGATCGCCGCCGCGAGATAGGAGTTCCCCCTGGAGACCTTTCCCGTGATCTGAAGCCCGATCGCGAGGAGGACCGTCTCCCAGATCGTGAAGACGTCGACGCGTATCAGCAGCGCCATGAGCACCGGCGACGTCTTGTCCGGATCGAAGAGAGCGCCAAGCCCCACGGTCAACCGCGACACGCCATTCACGCGATCGGGGTTGGAGAGGAACGCGACGATCGCGATGGCAATCGAGGCCAGAAGCTTCGGGAAGAAGGCGTAGGTCGCGACCATCATCCCCTGCGCTGGCGTCTGCCTGGCCTCGAAGATCTTTCCGACCATCCAGAGTATCAGCCCGGTCAGCACCGCCATCAGCGGAAAGAGTACGATGATGGCGATCGGGCCTATCATCTCGCCCATCGAACGGCCCTTCTGCATCTGCTCTGGCGTCAGTTCGGGGTGCGCGTGCATTCTGCCGCGCGATGTCGGCGTCGATTGCGGGCAGCAGCAGCGACTTCGTTCCGAAAACCAGAATCGCGAAGATCACCGTCAGCACGAGCAGCTGTAGACCGAACCCTGAGTTCTCGCGACGCCTGAACACCGCCGACGGCGAGGTGAAGATGTCGATGAAATCTTCCCAGAGTGATGCGCTGGGCACTCCAGGAGTGAGCGTAGGCTCGGTCACGGTCGTGCTCCCAAGGGTTGAGTGAGTGCAACTATGCTCGACGGGAATCTGCGATGAGCCAGTACCCGTTGCAACCGCTCCTCGCGCGCGCCACGCCCTAACTTTCCGGTAGCCCCTTAATACGAGGACTGCCGCCGTGCGCTCTGTGTCATTCGCGTTGCTCTGTTCGCTCGCCGCGGCGCCTCTCGCGGCACAGGTGCCCTCGGCCGAGTACGCGGCGCGCCGAGACTCTCTCGGCGCAATGATGGGCGACGGCGTGCTGCTCGCGCTCGGCGGGCACGAACCGGCGGAAGACTTTCTCAGCTTCTTCCCCACGCCGTCGTTCTACTATCTGACGGGCGTGACGGAGCCAGACGCGGTGCTCGTGATGGCAAAGCGGAAGCAGGGTGCCGTCGCGATGATGCTGTTCGTGCAACCTCGCGACCCGGCGCGCGAAGCGTGGACGGGCACGCGGCTCGGCACCGACGGCATGAAACGCCTTACCGGAATTCCCTCGCGCACGCTGGACCAACTGCGTCCGACGCTCGATTCGCTTCTCGAGTCCGCCGGCACGCTCTCGGTGGTTGGCGATCTCTCCGGCGAGGGTTTCGCGACGCGCGACGAGCAGCTGGTCGCATCGCTGCGCCACGATCATCCGGACGTGCGTGTCGTGAACGCAAGCGCTCTCGTCGAGCATCTCCGCATGCGGCACAGCGCGCCCGAGCTCGCGCTCGAGCGAAAGGCGATCGACATCACGATGCGCGCGGAGAGCGAGGCCATCTCCGCCATTCGCCCCGGCATCAACGAGTTCGAGATTCAGGCGCTCATCGAGTACACCTTTCGCCGGAACGGCGCGGACCGCCCGTCATTCTCCACGATCGTGGGCTCGGGACCGAACTCCACCGCCCTGCATTACAATGCGAACGATCGCTTCATGCAGTCCGGCGACGTCGTGGTCATGGACATTGGGGCATCGTACCGCGGCTACGCGGCCGACGTGACGCGCACGGTGCCGGTGAGCGGCACCTTCACTCCCGATCAGCGCGCGGTGTACCAGATCGTGCGCGACGCGCAGCACGCGGCCGAGTCGATCGCGAAGCTCGGCGTGACCTCGGCACAGATGGACGCGGCGGCGAGCAAGGTGCTGAGCGCCGGGCTTGTGAAGCTCGGACTCATCGAATCGGAAGGCGGCACATACGATGCGGGTCCGGCCGAATGCCGACGCCTCGTCGCCTCGCGCTGCTCCCAGCTCTCGCTCTTTTATTTCCACGCCCTCGGCCACGCGATCGGGCTCGAAGTCCACGATCCGACATCGTTCACGATCGCGCCCGGGAATACGTTCACGCTCGAGCCGGGGATCTACGTTCGCCCAACCGTGCTCGACGAGCTGCCCGATACTCCGCGAAACCGCGCGATGATCGCGAAGTTGCGAGGGGCCGTGCAGCGTTACGCGAACATCGGCGTACGCATCGAGGACGATTACTTCGCCACCGACGCCGGCGTCGAGTGGATCTCGCGCGGCCCGCGTGAGGCGAGCGAGATCGAGCAAATGATGCGCTTGCGGGCCACCGGCCCGGCGGCACGTGATTCATCGATCGTGAACTGGTATCGTCAAACCGCACCGGACACGCGCTAGCCCAGGCGCAATATCAGCTCGTGGTTCCGTGCAGGATGCCGCTCCGCACTCGCACGGCCTTGGCGGATGCCCCCGGCAGCGGTACGATGCGCAACTGCGCGCGCCAGGTGAACTGCAGCGGCGCCACGAGTGACATCTGCTTGCCGGCCCGAATGACGGTGACAGGGATCATCGCGCTCTTCGCATCGCCGTACTTCGCACGCAAATGCTGCGCGAGCGACGGCGCGTCTCCCGGGATGTCGCCCACCGACACGAGATCGTCGCCCGGCTGCACGCCCGCCTGCTCCGCCGTCGAGCCGGGAGCGACGGCCGTGACGCGCATCCCGTTGTCCTCCTGGCCCATCGTGACCCCGAGCACCGGAATGCGCACCGAGTCGGAGAGCAGCTGCAGACCGGCGAGCGGAAGCACGGTTCGCCAGGGATATGGCTCGCGCCCATCAATGTAGCGCGCGTCGAAGTCGCCGAAGGACTTTCCGTTGGCGGCCGTCTGCACCGCCTTCCACCACTGGTCGCCGGTGAATCCCTTGCCCGCCTTGTACGCGTCGTGATACAGCGCGCGCATGACGTCGTCGAGCGATCGATGATTGTCGCTCGCGTCGCGGATGAGAATGTCGAGCAGGAGGCCGGCGAGCGAGCCCTTCGGGTAGTACGCGTCCGCGGTGCCGTCGGTCGGCTTGATCCACGCCGAGAGCGAGGCGTCATCGAGTCCGAAGGGAGGAAGCGCTCCGATCTCGGCAATTTTCCCGGCGGTCGTTTCGAAGAACGCGCTCGTGTCGCTCACGCCGCTGCGCACGAGCGCGAGATCCGCGTAGTAGTCGGTGACCCCTTCGCTCATCCAGAGCCACGTCGTCGGCTGCTCGTGCGCGTACTGATACGGCCACAAGTCCGCGGGCCGAAGCCGCTTCACGTTCCACGCGTGAAAGATCTCGTGCGCATACACCGACGTCAGCACCGGCTGCCCGATGGCGAGCACGTTCGTGAGATCGACGTGCGAGTTCTGGTGCTCGAGTCCGACGATGCCGCCGAACGCGGAGTCGGCGATCTGCATGACCGTGTACGTCTTCCACGGTGTTTCGCCGAACACCGCCGCCTCGACGCCGATGATCCTGGAAAGATCGGTGAGCGTACTCGCGCGACGAGCGGCGCCTTCTACGGAGGCCGGATAGCTCGCGAATCTGAGCCAGCCCTCTCCGACGCGGGTACTGTCGAAGTCGAAGCGCCCCGCGACGAACGGCATGTCGACGAGGTCGTGATAGTTCGGCGCGGTGAAGGTGTTGCGGCCGCTCGGCGTCATTCCGGTGGCCACTCGCCACCCGGACGGTACGCTGAGCTCCACGGTGCTCGCGAAATCGAATGGGCGACCCGCCGCGTACGGGAAGAGGTTCGCGCCGTTCAGCAGCGCGAAGTCCGGCTGGCTCCACGAATTCGAATTGTCGAGCGAGTCGTTTCTGTACTCGAATGAAACCGACACCGCGCCCGCGCCTGCGGGGCGGATACGCCAAGTCTGATAGTCGGCCTTGTCCCACGCCAGCGACTTGCCGCCGCTCGCAGCCGCGAAGGCGGAGACGTTTTTCGCCCAGTAGCTCAGCTCGTATGCTCCCGGTGTCCACGCCGGCAACGCCAGCAGCACCGGATCCGCGGAGGAGACACGTGAAGGTCATCGCCACCCGGATTCTTCGCTGCGCGGCATCGGTGCTGTCGATCGCGATGCGATAGCCGACGCCGGTGATCGGAGCGGAGATCGACGCGGACGTGGCGGCGGGGGCTGCCGGCCGCTGTCCCTCAACCGGTGAGCCAGCAGCAACGGAGAGCATGACCAGCAGCAGAGCTCGTCTAGCGAGACGGGGCATTCGAATAGCTTGGTTGGAGTTGGGACAAGGTAACGCGCCGGCATGCCGCCGACACCTCTCCTGGGCTCATGAATTGCACTATTGGCCGTAGTAAGACAAGTCAATATTTCACAATGAGATAGACTATTTTATTCGACCATGTGGCGCTGCTGTGCATTTTATTTCGGGACTACCATTCCCCGTGCTGGGGATCGACGAAAAGGGGACGATATGCGAGAGCAACGGAGCTCTCGAGCGTGAGGCTGGCCTGGACCACTCTCTACACGGGCATTCCCTTGCCGAAAGCCTCGCTGAAGGCTCCGAGAAAACGATTGAGTTGATTCTCGGCGCAAGAGGCGGCGAGAATCGCGTGGTCCAGCTCGCCTTCGCCGGCCTAATCCCAAGCCACGCACATTTTATGTCATCGTCGACGGCGACACCCGGTGGCTCGTGGGCCAGCCACGCGAATTCGACGAGCAGCGCGAGGCAGTCGCCGCGGCGCACGAGCGGGCTGAGGCGCAGACGGACGAGTACGCGCGGATCAGCCAGGAGCTCCGAACGGCCAACGAGCTGCTCGCGCAGCGCGCCCGGGCGCTGATCGAGGCAAGCGAGACCAAGGCGCGTTTCCTCGCGAGCATGTCGCACGAGCTTCGAACGCCGCTCAACGCGGTGCTCGGCTACGCCGGATTGCTCCGCGACGGCGTGTACGGGACTATCAACGAGCCGCAGGAGCGCGCGGTGCAGGCCATCGTACGCCGCTCGAAGGACCTGCAGCTGCTCATCGACGACGTGCTCGACCTCGCGAAGATCGAGTCCGGACGCGCGGAGCTGCGTGTCGATGAGTTCGACCCGAGCGCGGTGCTGTCGGAGGTGAAGGAGGCGATCGGCGCCTTCGCGCGCGACAAAAATCTTCGGGTAACCGTGCGTACGAAAATCAGACGGCGGGTACGCCTCGATCGCGGCAAATACAAGCAGGTGGTGCTCAACCTCGCATCCAATGCCGTGAAGTTCACTCCTGAGGGAGGCGAGGTGGAGCTCTCCGTCGAGGAGGGCGACAATGAGACCATGCTTACGTACGTGCGCGACACGGGGATCGGCATCGCTCCCGAAAACCTCGAGCTCATTTTCGACGAATTTCAGCAACTGGAAACCGGGAACACGCGCCGCTTCCAGGGAATCGGACTCGGCCTCTCGATCGTGAAGCGCATGGTCGAGCTGCTCGGTGGCGACGTGACCGTAAAGAGCGAGCCGGGACGTGGCACCGCATTCTGCCTTCGCTTTCCAATCCAGCCCCATGGAGGCGCGGTCGTCGGTGAGTCCGGCGCGATTCCGGATGAGAGCGCGCTCTCGAACGATCCGATCCTCGTCGCCATCGACGACGATCCAGAGGTGATCGCGCTGCTGCGCGACTCGCTCGCGCCAGCGCACTTTCGTGTAGTCGGCGCACTCAACGGCGACCGCGGCATGGAGCTCGCGCGCATCCTCAAGCCGCTCGCGATCACCCTCGACATCATGATGCCGGAGAAGGATGGCTGGCAGGTGCTGCGCGAGGTGAAAGCGGACCCGGAGCTCTGCCGCATTCCGGTGATCATCATGTCGATCGTGTCCGAGCGCTCGCTGGGCTTTTCGCTCGGCGTCACCGACTACCTCGTGAAGCCGGTGGACAGGCGCGTGCTGATCAATGTGCTCGAGCGTCTGCGCCAACGGAAGATGATGCAGAGCGCGCTCGTGGTCGACGAGGATTACAATGCACGCACGCTTCTCTCGGATCTGCTTCGCTCGATGGGCCTGCGCGTGCGCGCCTGCGATACCGCCGCGTCATGCATCGACATGCTCCAGAAGGAGCCGGCCGATCTGCTGTTCCTCGACGTGGAGATGCCGGAGCGCGAGGTGTCGCGGATCGTCGCCTTCGTCAATGGAGACCATCGCTTCGAGAACACGCGAACCGTGGTGATCACGCGAAACGACGTGGAGGGCGGGCGGCAGGAATCGGATGCGCGACGCCGCCGCCGAGGTGGTGTACGAGGGCAACGAGCACGCAGAGGCGCTGCTCAGCGATCTTCGGGGCGCGCTGACGTCGTTGGGGGCGTCGGTGTAGCACCAGCGTCGGGCGCACGTTGGGCGGCGTGTGCAAGTGCGACGCACGCCGGCGTCCCATGAGTGTGCGGGCCATGAGGGCTCGCCGCTCACATCGAGGACGACATGCGGAGTGCCCCCTTCCTGCTGTGCATCGCGACATTAATTGCCGCCTGCGGCCACGATGCCGCGCGTCCCGCTGAAAAGAAGGAGGTACGCGATGAGGTGTCGCGGGCGCGCGCGCAGATCGGCGCGCCCGCGCTCATGGCGAAAGACGAGGGGGTCGCGGGAAATCTCAAACGGGCGGATGCTCCCGCTCCGGTCGCGAGCGATGCGGCGTCGGCGCCGGTGACGTCCCCTCGCCCGGGCCGGAGCGATTCTGTCATCAGCTCGATGATCATTCGCACGGGGCAGGCGAGCGTACAGGTCGACTCGCTCGAGCGCGGCATTCGCGCCGTGCGCGCCCTCTCCAGCCGCGTCGGGGGTTTCGTCGCCAACAGCTCCATCTCGTCCGGCGACGAGCAAATGCACACCGCGACGCTCGAGATCAAGCTCCCGGCGGCGCACTTCGACGACGTGATCAATGGGCTGCAGCCGATCGGCTCACTCGAGTCGGTGAGTGTGAGCGCGGAGGATGTGGGCGAGGAGTTCGTCGACGTCGCGGCGCGCGCGGAGAACGGCCACAAGCTCGAACAACGGCTCATCGACATCCTCGGGACGCGCACCGGGAAGCTCAGCGACGTGCTCGCAGTGGAGCGCGAGCTCGCCCGCGTGCGCGAAGAGATCGAGCGCCAGGAAGGGCGGATGCGCTATCTGCGCACGCGGGCGGCGATGAGCACGTTGTCCGTGACCGTGCACGAAAAGCCGCCCGTCGTGGCCGGCACGGGAAGCCTTGGCGTTCTCGCTGACGCCTTCCGGCAGGCCTGGCGCAACTTCATCGGCTTCATTGCCTCGACCATCGCGGCGATGGGAACGCTGCTTCCGCTCGGAGCCACGGTGACGGCGATCGTCTGGCTGGTGTGGCGGGCGCGGCGAGCGCGCCGGATCGCGGCCACGGAAGCGAAGGCGTGAGCGCCGGGATGGTTCCGACGTAGCGCCGGACAGAAGCGGCCGCCCGGTGTCTCTTCCCCGGGCCGATGCCGGTCGGCCATATTGCCCCCGTCACTCGACGAGGAGCACATGTCGATTCCCACCCAGCCGCCGCTCAATGCGGAGGCAGACCAGATTCCGATCGCGGCAGACAATAATGTGCACGTTCCCTACGTCGCTTCGACAAAGGAACTCGCCGAGCTGACCCCGGGGGCGATCGCGCTCGGCATCGTGCTCGGACTCGTGTTCGCGCTCTCGAGCGTGTACCTCGCACTCAAGGTCGGCCTCACCGTAAGCGCGTCGATTCCGATCTCGGTGCTGTCGATCACGATCTTCAGATACATCTCGAAGTCGTTCGGCGCGAAGCCCGCCACGATTCTGCAGAACAACATGGTGCAGACCACGGGATCCGCGGGCGAGTCGGTGGCCGCGGGCATCGTCGTTCACGCTCCCCGCACTGCTGCTGCTCGGCTACAACCTGCCGTGGACGAAGG
Organism: uncultured Gemmatimonadaceae bacterium; assembly: GCA_963827355.1. Lineage (GTDB taxonomy): Bacteria > Gemmatimonadota > Gemmatimonadetes > Gemmatimonadales > Gemmatimonadaceae > FEN-1250. The sequence goes on along the minus strand of CAWHAS010000019.1, from coordinate 98,409 downwards.
TCGCCGCGGTCGCGGTGGTGGGTGGGCTCCTTGGCGTGTTCCTCATGATCCCGCTGCGCAACGCGCTGATCGTGAAGGAGCGAAAAACGCTCAAGTACCCCGAGGGAACGGCGGCGGCGGAGGTATTGATCGTCGGCGAGGAGCGCGGCGTGCAGGCGCGCACCGTGTTCCTCGGCTTCGGGCTCGCGGCGCTCTACAAGTTTCTCGTGAGCGGCCTGCACCTGTGGCAGGAAGTTCCTGCGCTACGTCTTCCAACGATTGGCGCCCACGGGAAAGATCGAGCTGTTCGGCGAGATCCGCGCCGAGATCAGCCCGGAGCTCACCGGCGTCGGCTACATCATCGGCCCGCGCATCGCCGGCTATCTCTTCGCGGGCGGATGTCTGTCGTACTTCGTGCTGATCCCGACGATCAAGCTGTTCGGTGGCGGGCTCACCGACGTCATCCCGCCGGGCACTGGACTCATCAGCGGACATGGACGCCACAGCCGTGCGCGCGAACTACGTCTACTACATCGGCGCCGGCGCCGTGACGGCGGCGGGGTTGATCAGCCTCCTGCGATCGATGCCGACGATCGTCGCTGCGCTCGTGGGTGGCTTCCGTCGCAACGCGGACGATCGCTCGAGCGGCACCGCGCGCCCGCGCACGGATCGCGACATGCCGATCACGGTGGTGCTCGGTGGCGTCGTGGCGTGCGCGATCGCGATGATCGCGCTGCCCCAGATCGGGATCAACCTCCTCGCGGCGCTGCTCGCGGTGGGATTCGCATTTCTGTTCGTCACGGTGTCGAGCCGCATCACGGGACAGATTGGCGCATCATCGAATCCGATTTCGGGGATGACGGTCGCCACGGTGCTGCTCACCGCGCTGATCTTTCTCGCAATCGGCTGGACCGGCGTCGAGCATCGCGTGCTGGCCCTCACCATCGGCGGCGTGGTCTGTGTGGCCGCCGCCGTCGCGGGTGCGACGTCGCAGGATCTCAAGACCGGCTACATCGTTGGAGCGACGCCGGCGCGCCAGCAGCTCGGACTCCTCTTCGGCGTGACGACGTCCGCGCTGATGATCGGCGGCATGATCGCGCTGCTCAACACGGCGCACCGCACCATCGTGGAGAAGAGCTATCCTGGCGTCACGGTGTCGACGATCGATGCCGGCGCGACGGAGACCGTGCAGGGCGTGAGCTATCAGGTGGGGCATCTCTATGAGACGCAGGGCGGCGCGCCCGCCGGGAAGTACCTCGTCGACGCGCAGCACACGATCCACTATCTCGTCGATCCCGGCATCGCGCGGACGCTATCCGAAGGACGTGAGCGGACGCACGGTCGAGAAGCTCGACTCGCCAAAGGCGCAGATCATGGCGCTCGTGGTCGATGGCATCCTCACGCAGAAGCTGCCGTGGGGGCTCATCCTGATCGGCGCGTTCCTGGCGATCGCGATGGAGATTCTCGGCATTCCCTCGCTCCCCGTCGCCGTTGGCGTGTATCTCCCGATTTCGACATCGGCGACGATGTTCATGGGAGGCGTCGTGCGGTGGCTCGTCGAGCAGCGGTTGCCGGCGGAGGAGCGCGTCGGGGCGAAGGCCGACTCGGGTCCGGGCGTGCTCTTCTCATCCGGGCTGATCGCCGGAGGCGCGATCATGGGCGTCGGACTGTCCGTGCTCGCGATCTGGAAGCTCGCCGATGGCCGCACGGTCGCGGACGCGATCGATTTCTCGAAGAACGCCGGCTTCATCGGCGCGAGCGCCGCCGCGGCGATCATCCTCTACGTACTCTTCCTCACGGTGCCGCTCTATCGTGTCGGCCGCGAGGGTGGCGGTCGCGAGCACTAGTGCGCGTCATCTCGCTTCTTCCTGCGGCCACAGAGATCGTCTGCGCGCTCGGCGCGTTCGAGATGCTCGTCGGCATCTCGCACGACAGTGACTATCCGCCGGAGTGTCTGCATCCTGGCATCCCGCGCGTGACGCGATCGATAATCGATTCGAACGCCGCGCCCGGCGAGATCGACCGAATGGTGCGCACCGCAGACACGCTCGGCGATTCGCTGCACGTGCTGGATGCCGAGGCGATAGAGCGGCTCCGACCCGACCTCATCATCACCCAGGGAATCTGCGACGTCTGCGCGATTCGTGAATCCGACGTCAGGATCATCGCCGGGAGTCTCCGGAATCCGCCCGTCGTGCTGTCGCTGTCGGCGGATTCGCTCGAGGAGATGTTCAACGACATCCGCCGTGTTGGCGCAGCGATCGAGCGGTGGGCAATCGCGGAGTCCTTCGTCACGCAACTCGAGAACCGCCTGTGGAGGGTGCACGAGCGGCTCGTGGCGGCAGCGCCTCCAAGACCTCGCGTGGCAGTGCTCGAATGGACGGATCCGATCTACAATGCGGGACACTGGGTGCCGCAGATGGTTCGGAAAGCCGGCGGTACCGAGGTGCTGGCCAAGGCGGGCGAGCGATCACGGGTCGTGACGATGGAAGAAGTGGTTGACGCCAAACCCGAAACGGTGATCGTCGCGCCGTGCGGGTACGACCTGCATCGCGCCGCCGCCGAGGGCGCGATGCAGATGAAGAAGCAGGACTGGAGCGGGCTCGCGAACCGTAGCGTGTGGGCGATGGACTCCGGCGGACTCCTGAAGTCGTCCCGGCCCACGCCTGGTCGACGGCGTCGAAACGCTCGCGGAAATTCTGCATCCCCTCCGTTTTTCTTCGACCATCGCGCGCTCGCGCCGTCCGGGTTCTCGCCGCCTGACGCGCCAGTTCGTGTGTTGACGATCCGCTGACGATCGCGCTTATAATTGTCCGGCGCGCTCGTCGTCCACTTTCCCTTATCCGGCACCAACATGTTGAGTGATTCGTCGGTCACCTTTCTCAAACGCCTGCTGGATACGCCCGGCCCTTCTGGCTTCGAGTCCGCGCCTGCACGAGTCTGGCGAGAGGAGGCCGGCAAGTTCGCGAAGGTGGAAGCCGACGTACACGGCAACAGCATGGCGACGGTGAACGGCGATGGCCGCCCCATCATCATGCTCGCTGGCCACATTGATGAGATCGGAATCATCATCCAGCACATTGACGAAGATGGGTACGTCCATATCTCCGGAATCGGCGGGTGGGACCCGCAGGTGCTGGTCGCGCAGCGAATCCGTTTCCTCGGTACTCACGGCGATGTGGTGGGCGTCGTCGGCAAGAAGCCGATCCATTTGATGAAAACCGAAGATCGGGAGAAGGCGTCGAAGATGACGGATCTCTGGGTGGACATCGGCGCTGCGAACCGCGCCGAGGCGAGCCAGCAGCTGAGCGTCGGCGATGCCGGCGTCATCGACTCGAAGAGCGTGCAGCTTCCCAACAATCGCATCGTGTCGCGCTCGGTCGATGATCGGATCGGCGCGTTCGTGGTGCTCGAGGCGCTGCGCCGCTACAACGAATCCCCGGGCAGGGCAAAGGTCGTTGCGGCGGCGACGACGCAGGAGGAGATCGCGTGGCACGGCGGCGGTGCGGGTGTGTGCGCGTCCTGCATCGGCGCGCAGATGGCGATCGTCGTCGACGTCACCTTCGCAACCGATCATCCCGGCGTGGAGAAGAAGGAGCTCGGCGAGCACGCAATCGGAAGCGGCCCGGTGCTCACGCGAGGATCGATCATCAGCCCGGTGGTCTTCCGCACGCTGCGAGGCGCGGCCGACGATCTCCAGATTCCGTACACGTTGCAAGCGGCCGGACGCGACACGTCCACCGATGCCGACGCCATACACGTAGCCGCGCAGGGAATTGCGACCGCGCTCGTGTCCGTGCCGAATCGCTACATGCACTCGCCGAACGAGCTCGTGAGCCTGGAGGATGTGGACCGCGCCGCGACGCTCATCGCCGAAGCGTGCCGCCGCGTGGACGAGAAGACGGACTTCACGGCGCGGTAAGACCACCGGGGCGGAGCGGTGCGTGATGGAGACCGAAGGGCTGTGCGCAGAATGCGGCTTGCGAACACCGGCGGGAAGGCCCGATTGTGCCAGCCTCCGAGACCTCCTGTTCGCGCGTGATTTCGAGCAGCCTGCCTCGTACTGGCAGTACCATTGCCTGGCCGTCGACAGCTACTGCGTGCAGCACTCGCCGTATGTACGTTCGGCGAAGTCGCTCGCGGCGCACCTGTGCGGATTGTGCGTGGCCATGGAGCGAGAAAACGATCAGGCGCTGCTCGGCGGAATTCACGAGTGGCTGAGCACGAATCCGCCATTAGACAAGCCGGAGTTGCCCGCATTGCGTGGCGCGTTGACCATCGGACACGTTTCTGGAATTGAAGATCCCGTGCTATACGGCCGCGCTGTGGCGAATGGGCGCGCTCGGCGTGGGATGCCTATCGCGAGCTTCACCACCTTGCCCGGGAATGGCTGATTTTGTCGGCCCGGCGCCGGCGATGAGTCCTGGCGCTCAATACGAGCGCGGCAGTCGCGGGACGCCCCTTCCCTGCATATTCGCGATTTTTTGTGCAAACTGCCCCTTGCACCTCACGTTACGTGAGGAATTACACTGCCTTCGTGGCCACAAACACGATTCCCGCACCGCGGATGAAAACGAAGACGCTACCACCCTGGAAGGTGGGAGAGCTGGCGAGCCGGACTGGCATGTCGGTGCGCGCGCTCCACCACTACGACGAGATCGGGCTGCTCGTGCCCACGCTGCGCACGCCGTCGGGGCACCGACTGTACCAGCAGTCGGACGTCGAACGGCTTCAGCAGATCCAGTCGCTCCGCGTGATGGGAATTCCACTGGACGAGGTGAAACGGCTGCTCGACGGAGCGGAGATGACGCCTCGCAAAGTGATCGATCTGCATCTGGCCAGGCTGCACGAGCACATTGCTCTGCAGAACCGCCTGGCCGAGCGTATGGAAACGCTCGCGACGCACATGGACCGAGTGGAGGCGCCATTGATCGATGACCTCTGCCAAATCATTCAGGCGATGACTACGACGGAGAAATACTTCACGGCGGAGCAGCTCGAAGTGCTCCGCGATCGGAGGACCTCGATTACCGAGGAGCACATGAAGGAGGTTCGCGACTCCTGGAACGAGATCATTCCGAAGGTACGCAACGCGATGGCGGCGAACGTCGATCCGGCGTCGCCGGAAATTCTCGCGATCGCCAAGCGCTGGAAGGCGCTGGTGGAAGAGTTCACCGGCGGAGATCCCAAGATCGCCGAGGCGGTGAAGACGATGTACCAGCATGAAGGACCCGTACTTCAGCAACAGCTCGGCGAAGTCCCGACGCAGGAGATGTTCGTCTACATGTCGAAGGCCTTCGCGGCGTTGAAGAAGTAACGGGCAAAAAAAGAATGTCCCCATCCGCGGCTCGATTCGCGGGTGGGGACATTTTTTGGCGAGCGAGAAGCTACTCGTCGTCGACCTTCCCTGTGACCGTTGGCGTGGGTGACTTCCCGGCCTCACGCCTGCGCCCCAACATCACCCACGATGCCGCGCCGCGAACCGCCTTCTCCTTGTCGCGCAGCAGCGTCTGCAGCGCGGCGAACGCGCTCGATGTCTTCATCTCGCCGAGCGCGTGCACGGCGGCGACACGCATCGGCGTTGGGCGGCTCCTGTTGAGCAGCCCCTTATCCGAGCGCGCGATATCCGTCAGCTTCTCGACGGCCAACGGCGTGCCCAGCTGGCCGATCGCATTGACCATCGCCATCTGTACGCGATCGTCCTCTTCCCGATCGAGGGCGCGCATGAGCGAGTCCACCGAGCCTCCGCGCTGCAGCGCCATCGCTTCCGCGGCGCGCTCGCGCACCTGATCGGACGCGTCGCGGAGCGCGCCACGCATTCCCTTCGCCGCGACGCCAGGACCGAGCTTCGCGAGCGCAGTCGCAGCCGCCGTGCGCACGCGATCATCGCGGTGCTCGAGCAGCCTCTCGAGATCCGGGGCCGCCTCGGCCACCCGCATTTCGCCCAGGAGCTCCACCGCATTGCGCACGACGAACCAGCGCGGATCGCCGAGCATGTGCACGAGCGTGCGAACACCCGTGCGCATCCGAAGGAGCGAATCGTAGAACACGCGGCGGTCGTTGATCGACGGCGCCGAGATGAGCGCCTCGACGAGCGCCTCCACTCCATCATCCTCGGCGCGCACGAAGATCGTCATATACTGCTCGTAGTTCTCGCGACGGCGCGGCAGGAGCTCCACGATGCACTTGAGTACGCGCGGCACGCAGAGCCTGCGAACGGCGAGCGAGTACTGGCGCTTCGCTATTTTGTCCTCGATCTCTCCTTCGCTCTTGATGAGCCCGAAGAACACGTCGGCGACGATGTCGAAGCGATCCTTGCTCGCGGAATCCGCCGCGAGCTTCACGAGCGTATCGAGATGATCGCCGATGGCTGGGCCGCCCTTCGCCGCATGGAGCTGTTCGAACAGGCGTGCCATGGAGCCCTTCGACGTGGACGATGTCGCGAAAGCCGCGAACATCGAATCCGCATCCTGGGCCTGCACGAGAGCTTCGGGCTCGACCTCCTCGGCATCGAGGTTGGCACCCGAGATTTCGGAGCCGGCTGCCCGCACCGCCTCGAACTGATCCGCGTTCGGCATGAACATCATCATGGTGTCGTGAACGATGCCAGCCCCCTCGGCGCCGATCTTGGAATTGGAAAGCGCGACGGGCGCCTCCAGCTGCGCCGGGGCATCGACCGTGATCGAGATCGTCTGCGCGTCGAGCGCACGCACGCGCGAGAGCGCGACCTCGCCGCCGTTGCCCGGCGACGGCGGGATCGAGAGCAGCTTGGCGACGAGCATGAGATCCGCCGGACTCGCGTTACGCTGAACATCGATCTCGAGAATCGCATGTCCGATGAGCTGCGCTACGAGTCCATCCGCACCATTGAACCGCGCGGGAACGACCTCCGCATTCGCCGACAGCAGCTGCATGTCATGCAGAACGATTTTCACCGGCCCCTGCTCCGACACGGACACGAGCGCGCGCAACGTGGCGAGCTGCTGCTCGAAGTCGGTGCCTTCGAGGAGCAACAATTGCACGAGGCGGGCGAAGTGCCGGGCGAAGGTCAGAGCGTATGACATCGATCCTTGAACTAGTTCTCGTCAACGGTCGAAAAGGTCCGTGCGGGGAGAGATTCTCCCGATATGCGACACATGACAAGGGTTGATCGTAACATTATGGTCGCACACGTCTTGCGCGAACCGGAGGTCGTGCTGTAATCGCCCCGGCTTGCGCCTCCCGACCGCTGCCGATCGAGCGCTGCAGCGATGATTCGCCAAGGCGATCGAGAGGGTCGAGATCGGCGCCTGGCACGAGCGGTCACCGGCGGATAACATACTACTCGCAGCGCGCTTCTTACCACACCCACCGCATCACATGCGCTCCGCTATTTCCCGCCGCGCGGCGTACGCCAGCGCGGCAGCATTTCTATTCGGTTGCCATGGGTCGCGCGTCGCTTCCGAGAGTGCGGCGCCGAGCGGCCCATCCGCGATCGCGGATACCGCGCGCATTCGCGCAGACATCGTCTATCTCGCGAGCGATGCGCTCGAGGGGCGTGGCACGGGCACGCCCGGGAAACGACAGCGCCGCGGCGTATCTCGCGCGCGAGTATGCGCGGCTCGGGCTCAAGTTGATCGTACGCTCCGCGACCTGTCCCGAAATGCGCGCGGGCGTGCGCGAGTGCGTCGTGGGTCGCGCCTCCTTCCTCCAACACTTTACCGCTCACTCGGCGGCCGCGGCGCACGCGGGACTGCAAGCCGACCAACCGGCGCAGAACGTCGTCGCGATGCTGCCGGGAACCGACGCCGCGCTCCGTGGCGAAGTACATCGTCATCGGCGCGCACTACGATCACCTCGGTCGGTCGCCGCTCGATGCGATGGATCCGGAAGCAAAGGATGCGATCCGGCACGGCGCCGACGACAACGCCTCGGGCACCGCGGCCGTGCTCGAGCTCGCACGCCGGTTCCACGCGCATCCGGCGCGCCGTCCGATTCTCTTCGTGAACTTCAGCGCCGAGGAGCTCGGGGACCTTGGCTCCGAATACTTCGTCGAGCATTCGCCCGTTCCGCTCGACAGCATCGACGCGATGCTCAACTTCGACATGGTCGGACGCCTTCGGAACGACAAGCTCATCGTCTACGGCGTCGCGACGGCCGCGGAGATGCGAGGCATCGTCGACAGCGCGAACGCCGCGCCGCCGTTGGCGATCGATCCAGTCGGCGACGGCTTCGGCCCCTCGGACCACTCGTCGTTCTACGCCAGGAAGATCCCGGTGCTGCACTTCTTCACCGACATGCACGAGGACTATCATTGCGCGACCGACGTCTCGTCCAAGGTGAACATCCCCGGCGAGGCGCGCGTGATCGACTACGCCGAGCGCATCGCGCGGGACATCGCCGATCGCCCCGCGCGGCTGACGTACGTGCGCACCTCGGCAGCGCCGTCAAAGATGTCGGCGAACGGGCCGGGCAACGGCACGTATTTCGGATCCATTCCCGACATGGGCTCATCGTCCGACGTGCCCGGGGTGAAGCTCGCGGGTGTCACTGCCGGGAGCCCGGCGGACAAGGCCGGCGTGCTCGCGGGAGACGTCATCGTCGAATTCGGCGGCAAGATCGTGAAGGACATTTACGACTACACGGCCGCCATTGGAGCGCGCAAGCCCGGTGACGTTGTCGAGGTCGTCGTCGTGCGCGCGGGCTCGCGGCTCGCGCTAACCGCCACGCTCGGGAAGCGTGGCTCCTGAACTACCCTGGAGGCTTCTGATGCATCGTCGTCCGTTCTCCGCATTGCTCGTTTCCGTCGTTCTCTGTGCGACGCCGCTGGCCGCGCAGGATTCCTCCCTCGCCGCACCCGGCACGTACGTGCTTCGTGCCGCGCACCTCATTGATGGCACGGGCGCCGCGGAGGTCAACAACGCGGCCATCGTCGTCGTGGGCGACAGCATCACGTGGGTCGGCTCGGCAGCCAACGTGAAGGCCCCCGCCGGCGCGCGCACCATTGACCTGGGTGATGCCACGCTGCTCCCCGGATTCATCGACGCCCACGTGCACCTCGCCGGCCGCGAGCTCGGCGATCCGCAACGAGACGAGTCCGCCGTGCACGACTACGATCAGTACAGCGCGATTCTCGGGGTCAATCACGCCAAGAGCACGCTGCTCGATGGCTTCACGAGCGTGCGCAACGTCGGCGCGCCGTTGTTCGACGACATGGCGCTTCGCCAGGCGATCAACGCCAAGCAGATCTGGGGACCGCGCATGGAGAACGCCGGCTACGCCATCGGCATCACCGGCGGACATTGTGACGAGAACGGATTCAAGCCCGGGCTCTTCGACGGCAGCTATAAAACCGGCATCGCGAACGGGGTCGACGAGGTTCGTGCCTCCGTGCGATACATGATCAAGCAGGGCGCGGACGTCATCAAGACGTGCGCGACGGGCGGCGTACTCTCGGAAGGCGACGCGGTGGGCGCTTCGCAGTACACGTACGAAGAGCTCCACGCGCTGGTCGAGGAAGCGAACAAGCTCGGTCGCAAGGTCGCCGCGCACGCCCACGGCACCGAGGGCATCAAGATCGCGGTGCGCGCCGGCGTGAGCTCGATCGAGCACGGTTCGTTCCTCGATGAGGAAGGCGCGAAGATGATGGCGGCCAAGGGCACGTATCTCGTGCCGACGCTCAGCGCGGGCGAGGTCGTCGAGATCGCCGCCAACAATGGCGTGCTCAAGGGACTGCGGCGCCAGAAGGCGCTCGACGCGGCCAAGGCGATGCGCAACGCGATCAAGATCGCGCACGCCGCCGGAGTGAAAATCGCGCTCGGCACCGACTCCGGCGTGGGCAGGCACGGCACGAACGCACACGAGTTCACGCTGATGACCACGTGGGGAGGGCTGACGCCGATGGAGTCGATCGTCGCCGGCACATCCAGCGGCGCCAAACTGCTCGGATGGGAGGAGCACGTCGGGTCGCTGGCGGTGGGCAAGTGGGCGGACATCGTCGCCGTGCCGGGCGATCCGCTCAAGGACATCAAGAACATGGAGCATGCGCTGTTCGTGATGAAGGGCGGCGCGGTCTACAAGACGCCGGCGGTCGCGCTGCATCCCTAGCAGCGGAGCATGGCGTGGATCTGTATCGCATCGCGTACGGACCGGAAGACGCACCCCGTCTGCTCGTGCTGCACGGCGGCCCAGGTGCGTCGCACGATTACATGCTGCCGCAAATGCTCGCCCTCGCGGACGAGTATCGGCTGATCTTCTACGATCAGCGCGGCGGGGGGAGATCGAGGAGCGACGACCCTTCACCGGTCACGTGGATGACGCACGTCACCGATCTCGCGGCCCTCGTGCGCGAGCTGTCGCTCGAGCCGCTCACGCTGGTCGGGTATTCGTGGGGCGGACTGCTCGCGATGCTCTACGCCATCACGGCCGCGGGCGGATTTCGCGACGAGAGCCTCGGCTTGCCGGCCGATGCGCCGGCCCCGGTGCGCATGGTGCTCATCTGTCCCGGCCCGCCCACCGCGGCGCTTCGCGATCAATACAGCGTGGAGCTCGCGCGCAGGCAGCGCGCGCCGTGGATCGCGGAAGAGCGCGAAGCCATCGCGGCGTCGGGCCTTCGCGAGCGCGACCCGGCCGCGTACGCGAAACGAATCTTCGAGCTTGGCGTCGCTGGCTTCTTCGCCGATCCCGCGCGTGCTCGCGAGCTCACGCCGTTTCGCGTGATCTCGAGGGTGCAGCAGTCGGTGTGGGGGAGCCTTGCCGACTATGACATCACGCCGAAGCTGCCTTTGATCGCGGCCCCGACGCTGGTGGTCCACGGGGCTCACGACGTCATCCCGCTGGCCTCCTCGTCGCTGATTGCGACAGAGCTTCCGCACGGTGAGCTCGTGGTGCTCGCCGAAAGCGCACACGTCCCTTACGTTGAAGGCAAGGACGCATTCTTCACCGCGGTTCGCGACTTTCTCCAGCGCACGAGTGCCCAGTCATGAGACCCGCTGAGGATTCGATCGAACGGGAGATCACCACCATCACTTCCGATGGGAAACAGCTCGCGGTCACGCTCAGCATCTCGTTCGACGGGATCGAGCACGTCGGCCGTCTCTGGTTCGCCGAAGAAGAATGGGATGACGATGGCATTCCTGACCGTGGCACCCTGTCGGGACGCACTACCGAGGAAGTGATCTCCGCTGCACGCGCGCTCACGGAATCCGAGCTGCTCGCGCGTCACCGTCGCGCCACGGTCAACAAGCGTCGCTACCTCTCGCTCCGGGCCGTGACGGACGAGATCCTCAACAAGGTTCGGTATCTCAATCAGGTCGCGGTATCGATGCGCGCGGGGCTCGTCGACCTCGACGGTGCGGCGCAGGAGATCGATTACACCGAGCATCAACTGCACGAGCTCGTCACTCGGTTGAATGATGCCGCGGGAGTCGAGGAGAAGGCCTGATTCCTGCGAACCCGCTCCACGTGCCTGCTCGTCTCACGCCATACGAACTGATCCTCGAGCCGCTCGAGCGCGATGACTTCCCGGCGATTCGCGCCGAGGGCGAGCAGCGCGGCTCGGATGTGCACCGGCGCGATCAGTTTCTCCTGCTCGGCCACGCCGGCGCGGCGCTCGACGAAATGGTCGCGGAGGATGCCGATCCGGCCAGCCTGGATGAGTACGGCGAGCTGTTGTATCTCGGCTTTCAGTTCTGGAGCTACGGTCGCCGGATCTATTCTTTCGACGATGCCGTGACGTCCGAGCTCACCGAGCCCTCGTACCCAATCGGCGATTGGATCTTCGCCGGCCCGCCCGCGTGCTATCTGCAGTTTCCGTATCAGAAGCTCTGGGCCCGCGTGTCAGCCGACGCGCCGTACGAGCCACTCGATGGAGTGTTCGCGCTCGCGGCAGAAACGGAGCAGCGCGCGGGATCCGGAGCGCATCTGCGCGTGCAGATGGTGCTCGGCCTGCGCCCCGACCGCCCTGGTGTGTCGCTCGTGTCGTACCGCGACGATCTCGATCCGGCGAAGGTGGCCGCGCGCGCGGAGCATCCATGGCGTGCCGAAGGGGTTGCGTACGCGAATGCGATTCCGGGCGGTGAGCGCAAAGGCTACCGTACGCTCGCGACGACGAGCGAGCTGGAAGCGCTGGTGATCCGCGCCTTTCACTATCTCGACACGCATCCGGATCGGCTCGAACGAGTGACGGAAACCGGTGGCGAGGGGGTCACTCAGCTCCCGTACGTCCGCGTGCGGTGAGCGATGGATTCACGCTCCGTCGCGCACGCGCTCGCGCAGATCGCCGATTTTCTCGAGCTGAAGGGTGAGAATCGGTTCAAGACCGCCGCGTATCGCAACGCCGCGGGCGCGATCGTCGGTGTGCAATCCGACGATCTCGCATCCTCCCTCGCGTCGGGTGAGCTCGCGGAGCTGAAGGGGATCGGGCCCGCAACGCTGTCGACAATTCGCGAGCTCGTGGACAATGGAGAATCGCGCTACCTCGAGCAGCTCCGAAGCGAGATTCCCGAAGGCCTGCTCGAGATGCTTCGCGTGCCGGGGCTGGGCACCGCGAAAATTCAGAGGATCCACGAAGCACTCGGGGTCTCGAGCGTCGAGGAGCTCGAGCAGGCGGCGAACGACGGTCGCCTCGCGAAGCTGCCGCGATTCGGGGCCGGCACGGCGGCGAAAATCCTCAAGGGAATCGCGTATCTCCGCGCGACCAGCGCGTACATGCTCTATCCGCGCGCGCGCGCCGAGGCGGAGCACATGCTCGCGTTGGTGCGGGCGCACGCGGGAGTGGAGACCGCGATGCTCGCGGGGTCGCTGCGACGACGCAACGAGGTCGTGCGCGACATCGATGTCGTGGCGTCGTGCCATAGTGCGCCCGACGAAGTCGCGGCGGAGTTCGCGCGCGCGCCCGGCGTGCGCGAGGCGGAGCTGAGGGGAGCCGGCGCGGTCGCCCTCCACTTCGTGGACGGGAGTGTGCTCGACCTGCACTGCGTGACGCCGGACCATCTGGGCATCGCGCTGTGGCGGGCGACGGGAAGCGCCGCGCACGAGCGCGACATGCTCGAGCACGCGGCGTCGCGCGGCTACACCATAGTGCGGGACGAACTGCGCGACGCCGCCGGCGCGCGCATTCCGGTGAGCGATGAGCACGCGCTCTATCGCGCGTTCGGCCTCGCGTTCGTCGAGCCCGAGATGCGTGAGGGGCGGGGCGAGATCGCGGCGGCGGCGGCGAACGCGCTCCCGGCGCTGATCGAATCGCGCGACATCCGCGGCGTGCTGCACTGCCACAGCGATTATTCCGACGGCAAAGGGACCATCGCCGAAATGGCCGCGGCGGCGCGCGCCCTCGGCTGGACGTACATTGGCATCTCCGATCACTCGCAGTCGGCGTTCTACGCGGGCGGGCTCAAGCCCGACGCGGTGAGCGCGCAGCACGCCGAGATAGATCGCTTGAATTCAAGCGATATCGGCATACTCGTCGTGAAGGGGGTCGAGGCGGATATTCTGGCGGACGGGCAAGTCGACTACGACGCCGAGCTGCTCGATCGCTTCGACTACGTGATTGCGAGCGTGCACTCGCGCTTTTCGATGAACAGGGAGACGATGACGGCGCGGGTGCTGCGAGCGCTCGACGATCCGCACGTCACGATTCTCGGACATCCCACGGGACGGCTGCTGCTGAGTCGCGAGGGCTACGCGATCGACATGGAGGCGGTGATCGAGAAGGCCGCCGAGCGAGGCGTGGCGCTCGAGATCAACGCAGATCCGCGCCGCCTCGATCTCGACTGGCGGCACTGCCAACTGGCCAGGTCGCTTGGGTGCTCGTTCGCGATCGGACCGGATGCCCATTCGACGCGCGGGCTCGCGAACATGGAGTTTGGAGTGGGGATTGCGCGAAAGGGGTGGCTGAGGGCATCTGACGTCATCAACACCTCGAGTGCGGCACAGATCACGGAACGTCTACGCAAGCGGAGACAGTCATGAAAGCGAAGCGATCGGCGAAGAAGGCGACAAGAGGCGCGATCTCGAAGCGCACGGCGGCGAAGCGACCAGCGGCGAAGGCCACGAAGCCCACGAAGGCCACGAAGGCCGCGAAGCCCGCGAAGCCCGCGAAGGCCGCGAAGCCCGCGAAGCGCGGGTCGGACTCGCTCAAGGCCGTGCTCCTCCCCCATCTGCGCGAGCGCTGGCCGCGCACGGCGGCCGAGCGCAAGGCACGCGCGGCGGAGTACTACAAACGACTCGTTGCGACGTATCCCGATGCGCACTGCGCGCTCGATCACGAGGATGCGTACCAGCTGCTCGTGGCGACCATCCTGAGCGCGCAATGCACCGACAAGCGGGTGAACATGGTCACGCCGGAGCTGTTCAAGCACTACCCAACCGCCACCCAGATGGCGGACGCCGAGCGCGAGGAGCTCGAGACCGAGATCAAGAGCACCGGGTTTTTTCGAAGCAAGACCAAGAGCCTGCTCGGCATGGCGCAGGCGCTCGTCGCGAGCCACGGCGGAACGGTGCCCGACTCGATGGAGGAGCTCACGGAGCTGCCCGGCGTCGGTCGCAAGACGGCGAACGTCGTGCTCGGCAACGTCTTCCACAAGAACGTCGGGATCGTCGTCGACACCCACGTGACGCGACTGTCGGAGCGGCTCGGCCTTACGCGGGAGACCGATGCGGTGAAGATCGAGGAGGACCTGATGCCGCTCTTTCCTTCGGAGCAGTGGACGATGCTGTCGCATCTGCTGATCGAGCACGGACGCCAGATCTGCCTCGCGCGCGCGCCGCGATGCGAGGCGTGCACGCTCAACGACATTTGCCCGTCGTCGCGGGTATAAACGGCGCCGGCGCGTCCCGGAGTGATCGGCGGATTCGTGTCCCGTGGCTGCGAAGGATGGACAGCGAGATTAGCTTTTCCGTGCTGCTCCACTTCGACTTCCTTCCACGGCTGGTCAATACATGGCGAAGCACGCTACGATCGAGACGAATCGCGGCACCATAGTCGCGGAGCTCTTTGAAAAGGATGCGCCGCTGGCGGCGGCCAACTTCGAGAAACTGGCAAACAGCGGCTTTTACGATGGCGTGAAGTTTCACCGCGTGATCCCCGATTTCATGGTGCAGGGCGGCGATCCGCTGTCGCGCGACCTTCCTGCGGGCGATCGGCGCATTGGCACCGGCGGCCCCGGCTACCACATCAAGTGCGAGACGAAGGGAAATCCGCACAAGCACGATGTCGGCGCACTGTCGATGGCGCACGCCGGAAAGGACACAGGCGGCAGCCAGTTCTTCATGGTGCTCGATGAGAACAACACGCGGCATTTGAACGGCGTCCACACCGTGTTTGGAAAGATCACGAGTGGGCTGGACGTCCTGAAGAAGATCACGCAGAACGACACGATGACGAACGTCCGGGTTGCATAAGGCACCGCACAACGAGGAGATGAAATGGCCGCTCCAAAGGAAGGGGATCTGAAAGCTGGCGTTACCGGACTCATCATTGGAGCAGCGCTCCTGCTTTGCACGATGACGGCGATCGTGCACTTCACAAACCAGCGCTACGCCAGTGAGGAGCCAGCACCGGCAGTCGCCAAGTAAGCGGCCCCGTTCGCAACTGCCGCTCGGGCGGGCCATAACAGGTTGAAAAACGAATTGAACGGATAATACGGATGGAGCGGACGACTCTCGACCCCGTTGAGACTGCCGCTCGGACCGACCTTGGCCGCCTGCCGCGTGCGGCGAACTCATCCGTCACGATCCGTTCGATCCGTTCGCTCCGTTCGATCCGTTCGCTCCGTATACAAAATGTTGGAGCCGGAATTCGCGGTGTTTCGCGATCGTTGACCACGGATGCGAACCAGGCACCAAAACACGACTTGGTGGGGCGCGCGCGAGAGCGTTCGCCCATTTTTCCTGCCTGCTCGCGCCATCGGCTCCGCGCGAGTAACTTACCTTTCAGTCAGTTATTCCGTGTCGCGTGCGCGATCTCGCGGGAACAACTCTACTGACGAGCCGTTTAGTTACTCTCGCGTAGCCACCAGAGCCGATGTCCGAGTCCGCGCAAACAAATACTCCACGCTGGCGCCGCCTTCCCGGCGAACGCCCGCGCCAGATCCTCGATGCGGCCCTCCAGGTGTTCGGCGAGCGCGGGCTCGCGGCCGCGCGGCTCGAGGACATCGCCCGATCCGCCGGCGTCTCCAAGGGCACGATCTACCTCTATTTCCCCAACAAGGAAGCGCTGTTCTGCGAGATGATCCGCGAGATCCCGTCGCGCCACATTGCGTCCGTCGAAGCGATGATCTCCGAGAGCGCCCCCGCGCGCGAACAGCTCCGCCAGTATCTCGCCAACTCGTGGGACTACGTTCGCACGCCGTCGTTCGAAATTCTCTACCGCCTCATCCTGAGCGAGCTGCACCACTTCCCCGATCTGTACGAGCAGTTCATCGAGGAAGTCCCCATGCGCTCGATGCGCATCCTCGGCGACATCGTGAAGCGCGGCGTCGATAGCGGAGAGTTCCGCGACATCGATCCGCTCGCCGCCGGTCGCATGCTCCACTCGGTGCTGTTCATCCACGGCGTCTGGGCGGCGAAGCGCGCGCGCATCCCGTTCATGCGCGATCTGCCCGACAACCAGGTGCTCGATCAGCTCGTGGACTTCTGTCTGCACGCGATCGGCCAAGTTCCGACGCCAGCCGCGTCAACCGTGCACACATGATTTCCAGCACTCGTCTGCTTTCGCTGCTCCTTGTCTGCGCGGCCACCGCGGCTGGCGCGCAGGATTCCGTGCTCTGCACGCCCTCTCACGCTCGGCGATGCCGCGAGGCTTGGCGCGCGCCAGAACGCGTCCGCGGTCGAGGCACGCGCGCGTACGGATCAGGCGAACGCCCGCGTCACGCAGAGCCGCTCGGATCTGCTCCCGTCCATCTCGGGATATGCGCAGGAGAACGGACGATCCTACAACTCGGCCACGTTCGGCATCACCTTCCCCGGCTTCGACCCAAAGGGATCCGTCATCGGTCCGGTCAACATCTTCGATGTGCGCGGCCGCATCTCGGAGACCTTTCTCGACTTCGGAGCGCTGCAGCGGGTGAAGGGGGCGCGCACCACGGCGCGTGCCTTTGGTGCGACCGCGGCCAACGAGGCGGAGATCTCCGCGCAGAGCGCCGCGAACGCATACCTGCGCGCCCAACGCGCCGATGCGCAACTCTCCGCGCGCGTCGCAGACTCGGTGCTCGCGGACTCGCTCCTCGGCATCGCGAACGAGGAGCTGCGCGCGGGCGTCGGCGTGGCGCTCGATGTGACGCGCGCGCAGTCGCAGTACGCGACTATCCGAGCGCAGCTGATCGTCGCGCGCAACGAGCGCGACCGGTCGCGCCTCGACCTGCTCCGCGCGCTCGGCCAGCCGCTCACGGCCAAGGTGAGCCTCGCCGATAGTCTCAATGGTCTCGTGATTCGCGACACCACGATCGATGAAGCGTCGGCGATCGACATCGCGATGCGCACGCGCCCCGATCTTCGCGCCGCGGACGAGCAGATTCGCGCGGTCGAGCAGCAGGTCACGGCGATCAAGGCCGAGCGGCTGCCGTCGCTCTCGGCGTTCGGCGACTACGGCTACATCGGTAAGGATCGCCTGCTCGGCACATACGACTGGGGCGTGCAGGTGTCGATTCCGATTTTCGATGGCCTGCGTCGCGAGGGGCGCATCGAGGAGTCGAAGGCGCTGGCGAACGAGATCGACGTGCGCCGTCGCGACCTGCGCCAGCAGGCGGCGATCGAGGTGCGCGGCGCGCTGCTCGATCTCGCCTCGGCGCGCGAGGAGGCCGATGCGGTGCGTGAAGCGCTGAGGCTCGCCCAGCAGGAAGTCGCACAGGCGCAGGAACGCTTTCGCGCCGGCGTAGCAGGCAACGCCGACGTCATCACCGCGTCACTTTCGCTCAACTCCGCACGCACCCAGGCCGTCGACGCGCTCTCGAGCTATCAGGGCGCGAAAGTCGCACTGGCACGTGCGGTCGGCTCGGTCACGGCGCTTCCGTAGCTCCGCAGAATTACGGTCACAGGCACATTCGGATCAACGACACAGAGG
The DNA here is from genome assembly GCA_963827355.1 of uncultured Gemmatimonadaceae bacterium. Classification (GTDB taxonomy): domain Bacteria; phylum Gemmatimonadota; class Gemmatimonadetes; order Gemmatimonadales; family Gemmatimonadaceae; genus FEN-1250. The sequence continues at coordinate 80,390 of CAWHAS010000019.1, read as the reverse complement.
ATTAGCACCATGGGGACGACCACCGAGCAAGCGACCACGAAGCCACAGCCCGCGACGCCACAGCCCGCGACGCCACCGCCCGCGACGCCACAGCCCGCGACGCCACCGCCCGCGGCGCGGGAGCCCGCGGCGCCTCCGGAAAAGGCGACAACGAGGAAGAAGATCATCTTCGTCATTATCGGCATCGTCGCCCTGGGCGCGATCTTCTGGGGCGTGAAGACCTTCATTCTACTCGCGCGGCCACGAGACCACCGACAACGCGCAGGTCGATGGACACATCGTGCCCGTGCTCGCGAAGGTCGGGGGCTACGTGACCGCGGTGCTGGTGCAGGACAACGACTCCGTGCAGAAGGGGAAGACGCTCGTTCGCATTGACGACGCCGAGTACAAGGTGAAGGTGGCGCAGGCGGAGGCCGATCTGGCGGCCGCGCAGTCCACCGCGGGTGGGCGCCAGTTCACCGGGCAGTCGCAGGCGGCGGTCGCCACCGCGACGGGAAACCGATTCGCGGCCGACGCGCAGATCCAGGCGGCGCTCGCGAACCAGCTCAAGGCGAACGCGGATCTTGCGCGCATGCGTGATCTCGTCGCGAAGCAGATCGTGTCGGCGCAGCAGCTGGATGCCGCGCAGGCGGCCGCCGCAAGCGCCGCCGCGGATGTCGAGGCGCTGCAGCGGCAGGCCGCGGCCGCGGGGGGCGCGGTGCAGAACGCGCAGGCCGGCGTGCGTCTCGCGCAGGCGAAGCTGCAGGCGGAGCAGGCGGCGCTCGACAACGCGAAGCTGCAGCTCAGCTACACCGAGGTCACCGCACCCGAAACGGGGACGATCTCGAAGAAGCAGGTCGAGATCGGCCAGCTCGTGCAGCCGGGGCAGACGATGATGTCGATCGTCGCCGACACGGGCACGTGGGTGACGGCGAACTTCAAGGAGACGCAGCTCAACAAAATGGTCGTGGGGCAGCCGGTCGCGTTCGAGGTGGATGCCTACCCGGGCTGCGAAGCCGAAGGGAAGATCCAGAGCCTGAGCGGCGCGACGGGCGCCAGATTCGCGCTGTTGCCACCGGACAATGCGACCGGCAACTTCACGAAGGTGGTGCAGCGCCTTCCGGTGCGCATCGCCGTCACGAAGGGATGCGGATCGACTCGCCCGCTTCGCCCCGGCATGTCCGTCGTCGCCCACGTCGACACCAAAAAGGAGTGAGACGATCTCAGTGAGCTCCGACTCCCCGCTGCCATCGCGCGAAGACGCGCTCGCGCTGGTGCACGAGTACACCGCGAGCGAATCGCTTCGCGCGCACATGTTGTCGGTGGAGGCGGCGATGCGGGCGTACGCGGTGAAGTTCGGGGAAGATCCCGAGCGCTGGGGGCTCGCGGGGCTGGTGCACGACTTCGACTACGAGCGCTTCCCGAACAACGCGCACTCGCCCACCGATGAACATCCGGCCGAGGGCGTGCGGGTGCTTCGCGCGCGTGGTTACCCGGAGGATGTGTTGCAGGCGATTCTGGGCCATGCGACCTACTGTGCGGTTCCGCGCGAGACGAGGTTGGCGCAGACGCTGTTCGCGGTGGACGAGCTCACGGGGCTGATCACCGCATCCGCGCTCGTGCGGCCGTCGCGAAGCGTGCTCGATCTGGAGGCGAGCTCCGTGAAGAAGAAGATGAAGGACAAGCACTTCGCCAAGGGCGTGAGCCGCTTGGACGTGGTACAGGGCGCGGCCGAGCTCGGGGTGGATCTCGACGAGCACATCCAGTTCGTGATCGAGGCAATGCGGCCTGTGGCCGAATCCATTGGTCTGAAGGGCACAGTTGCCGCCGGGTGAGCCCGGCCGGCCAACGCTATGCAGATGCGACGCGTATGATGGAAACGCCACGATCCTCAGACATGACCGCAGTTCCGCTTCACATTCCGCACCGCCCGATGTCCGCCCCGCTGGCTGAGTCGACCCAGCCGGACGCGGAGCGCGAGCTGGTTCGCGAGGCCCAGTCGGGCAGCGAGCCGGCGTTCGCGATGCTCGTGCGCACCCACATGCGTCGGGCGTACGCAGTGGCGCGGGCGATCTGCGCCACGCACGAGGACGCGGAGGATGCGGTGCAGGATGGCTTTCTTCACGCTTACAGGGCGCTGGAGCGCTTTCGGCCTGAACAGGCGTTCGCCGCCTGGTTGAACCGGATAGTTGCGAACGCCGCGCTGGATATCGGTCGTCGAAGGAAGGTACGGGATGCCGACTCGTTGCCGGACACGCTTTCGGTGCCGCAGTTCGATCCGTCCGAACGATCGGAGCTGCGCGGGCGGCTTGGAGTGGCGCTGCGGGTGCTCCCCTCGCGCCAGCGATCCGTATTGGTATTGCACGACGTCGAGGGCTACACGCACGGCGAGATTGGAACGATGCTGGGCATTCCCGAAGGGACGGCACGATCGGACCTTCACCATGCGCGCGCTTCGCTGCGAGAGCGGTTGCGCGATCTCTGGAGTCAGCGATGAGGATGGAACCGCGTATCGGCCCGGAAGGACGGGACGACGAACTGACCCGCGCCCTGCGCGGTTTGTATGCGCCCCCCGGAGGCGAGGCATTCTGGGAGGGGTTGGAGCGCCGCATCCTCGCCCGCGTCGCCGGCTCCGAGGACGACATGTGGTGGCGCCAGCTGGCGCGGTGGCGAAGCGGACTGGCGCTTGCCGGTGCGGCAGCGATCCTCATCGCCGCGGTGGTTGCGCACCGTTCCAATCACCTGCGCTCGATCGCGGCCTACCAGGAGATCGAGTCGAGCCGAGTGGTCGCGGTGCAGGTTGCGAGCGAGACCGAGCGCGAGGCGTCGCGTGACGTCACGCTGCGCTACGTAGTGGGTCCATGAGCCGGAGTTGGCGATGAGAAAATCGAAGTCGCTCGCGCTGGGCTTCTTGCTCGGCACCCTGGTCGCTGGCGGTGCGCTGGGCTTTTCGCTCGATCGCGTGCTGACGCGTCCTGCGTGCGACGCGAACACCGACCGGCAGGCCGTGCGCGCCTACATGGCCTCGAAGCTCCAGTTGAGCCCCTTGCAGCGCGCGCAGGTGGATAGCCTGCTCGACATTCGGCACCGTGAGCTGAGCAGGATCGTGGCCCCGGTCCGCCCGCAGCTCGATTCCGTGCGCGAGGCGACTCGCGTGCAGATCAAGCGCCTGCTCGATCCCGGCCAGCAGAAGCGATTCCAGGACTGGGTGGACGAATCGAAAAAGGAAGAAGCCAAGCAACGGTGACCTTTGCGGCACGGGTGACGCTGCGACCGCGATGTGAAAAGCCGGCCCCGGGCAATTGTCCGGGGCCGGCTTCATCATCGTGCAGCTGCGCCTAGTACTGCTTCGAGTCTTCGTCCGTGCTGTCGGCATTCTTGCGCTTCACCTTGCCGTCGATCTTTTGCTCGGCCTTGCCGAAGTTCTTCTGGATGTTCCCTTCGGCCTGCTGTGCGCGGCCCTTCATGTGCTCGCTCTCGTTGTCGATCGCGTCGCCAATATCACCACGGACCTTGCCAACGGTCTCCTTCACGCTGCCCTTGACCTCGTTAGCCAGTCCCTTGTCGTTCAAGTTGTGCTTCTTGTCCATGCTGCACCTCATGCGGTAAGACGTTTACGTCCGGCTCGCCACCCTCCGGCGGGCCGTTGCCTCATCCGGAGGCAAGCCACATGCCTCGAGTTGAGTGCACGAGGAGGTGCATAACCCTCGTCAGGCGCCGACCTGGCGAAGCTGCTGGGTCTCGCCAAGAATCCCGCTGGACGGCAGCTTTCAGATGCCGCTTTGATCGTCTGCTAGACTTGAGCGGGCGAACGAATCGCGCCCCGAATCCCTCAACGCTCCTCATGCCTCGATTGTCGTCCCACCGTTTCGCAGATGTGAAGGCCACGACGATCGGATTCGCGCTCCTGCTCACTGCGGCATGCGCCACGGCCGGCGGCGCCTCGGGGAGAAGTGCGGGGCGAGAGGACGAGTTCGCACAACAAATCGTGCTCAAGCGATTCACCGACATCGATTTCCAGTTGCAGCTCGCCGGCGAGATGATCGTGCGGAAGGTGCAGTACGCCGGTGCCGACGACATGATCATCCCCGCCTATCTCTTCATGCCGCGGGACACGGCGCGCAGGCACGCGACCATCGTCATGGTCCACGAGGACCTGCACGGCGATTTCAAGACGCTCTACGTGCCGGAGCTTCGCGCCCTCGTGGCGCACGGGTACATCGTGATTGCGCCGGAGTATCGGGGAAGCACGGGATACGGACGCGAGCACTACGACGCGATCGATTACGGCGGCAAGGAAGTCGAGGACGTGATTCAGGCTCACGATTTTCTGGAAGCGCTCGTGCCAGCGGCGGATCTCGGGCGGCTCGGCATCATGGGCTGGAGCCACGGTGGCTTCATCACGCTGCACGCGATCTTCCGCAGACCGGAGCTGTTCAAGGCCGCCGTGGCGGTCGTTCCGGTGGCAGACCTGAAAACGCGCATGCAGACCCACTCGGCCGACTACGGGCGCCTGTTCGCCGCGCAGAAGGCGTACGGCGGCACCTTCGCGCAGAATCCCAAGCCGTATCTCGAGCGATCCCCGATTACTCACGCCCGAGAGCTGAAGGTGCCCCTGCTCGTGCACGCCGCGGATAATGACAGCGACGTTTTCATTCCCGAGAATCGTCATCTACGCGACTCGATGGTTGTCGCTGGCAAGGACGCCGCTGGACTCTACACCTATCGGGAGTGGCACAATCCGCCGGGTGGACATCAGTTTTCTCGAGTGGACACCAAACAGGCGCGCGAGAGTTGGACGGAAACTTTGGCGTTTCTCGACTCACGGCTGCACCCGGAGCGCTAAATCCTTCCCCCTCGTAGTTCCGCGCGCCTCCCGCACGCCCGCCCCACGTGACCGCCAGCTTCCCAGCCGCCCGCGAGAGGCCGACCGTCGAGGCGAATCCGTCGGGGAAGCGACTCGCCGTGCTCTCACTCACGGCGCTGGGCGTCGTCTATGGCGACATCGGAACGAGCCCGCTCTACGCGATGAAGGAGTGCTTTCGCGTCGTTCCTGGCAGTCCGTCGGAGTCGAGCGTGCTTCCGACTCCGGAGAACGTGTTCGGCGTGCTGTCGCTCATCGTGTGGGCGCTCACGATGGTCGTCACGGTCAAGTACATCTTCTTCATCATGCGGGCGGACAACGACGGGGAGGGCGGAATTCTTGCGCTCCTCGCGCTCATCCAGCAGCGACTTCACAAGGACAAGGACGAAGTTCGGCTGATGGTGCTCGGCGCGCTCGGGATCTTTGGTGCCGCGCTGCTCTACGGCGACGGCGTCATCACGCCCGCCATCTCCGTCCTTGGCGCGGTCGAGGGCATCGATGTCGCCACGCCGGCGCTCCGGCATTTGGTCGTGCCGATCAGCGTCCTGGTGCTCTTCGCCCTGTTTCTCGTGCAGCGCGGAGGAACGACGAAGATCGGTGGGGTGTTCGGTCCCATCATGCTCCTCTGGTTCGGGAGCATCGCGCTCTTCGGGCTTATGGAGATCGCCAGGGAGCCGTCGATCCTCGCGGCCGTGAACCCGTATTACGCCGTGCAATTCTTCGTCAATCACGGCTGGCGCGGCATCTTCATCCTTGGCTCTGTGGTTCTGGCGGTCACGGGCGCGGAGGCGCTGTACGCGGACATGGGGCACTTCGGGCGGCTTCCGATTCGGCTCGCGTGGGCGGTGTACGTCTTCCCTTCGCTGCTGCTCAACTATTTCGGACAGGGGGCGCTGCTGCTGCGCGACCCGACGGCATCGCTCAATCCGTTCTACCGTCTCATTCCGACCACCGTCATCTTCCCGATGCTGGTGCTCGCGACGACCGCGGCGGTGATTGCCTCGCAGGCCCTCATCTCCGGCGCCTTCTCGCTCACACATCAGGCGATGCAGCTCGGCTACTCGCCAAGGCTGACGGTGACGCACACGTCGAAGCTCGAGGCCGGGCAGATTTTCATTCCGCAGGTGAACCGCGCGCTCATGGTCGGCAGCATCGCGCTGGTGCTGTACTTCAAATCGTCGAGCGCGCTCGCCTCGGCGTACGGCATCGCCGTTACCGGCACGATGGTCATCACGACGATTCTGTTCACGCAGATCGCGCGCAGGCACTGGGGATGGTCGCGCCTCAAGGCGTTCGCGTTCCTCACGATCTTTCTCACGATCGATGGCGCGTTCCTCTTCGCGAACGTGATCAAGATCGAATCCGGCGGATGGTTTCCATTGCTCGCCGCGTTGGCCGTATACCTTATGATGACAACGTGGAATCACGGGCGGCGCGCGCTGCATACGCTCCTTCGCGAAGGGAGCCTGCCAATCGGACTGTTCCTCGACGATGTGAAGCGCCGACAGCCTCCGCGCGTCCCGGGTACGGCGGTGTTCATGACGAGCGACGAGAGCGGTGCGCCGGTCGTGCTGCTGCATCATCTCAAGCACAACAAGGTGTTGCACGATCAGGTGATCCTGCTCTCCGTGGTCACCGACGACGTGCCCGAGGTCGCGGCCGGAGAGCGCGTGAACGTGGAACCGCTGGGCGAGGGGTTCTACCGCGTGATCGCGCGCTACGGCTTCATGCAGCAGCCGAACGTGCCCTCGATCTTCCCCCAATGCGCCCCGCTTGGCGTCAAGCTGCGCCCCAACGACACCTCGTATTTTCTGGGACGCGAGCAACTCATCCCGACCGGACGCTCGCAGATGTCGCGCTGGCGGAAGAAGCTCTTCGTCATCATGTCGCGAAACGCGCAGTCGGCAACGCAATTCTTTGGACTCCCGCCCAACCGGGTGGTCGAGCTCGGAGCGCAGATCGAGTTCTGATGCGGGCCCGCGCACTTGCGTCTCTCGCCCTCGGCTTCCTCGCAGTTGCGAGCGTGGCGCGGGCGCAGGGCCCCGACAGCGCCGCCGAACCCGCGGATCCGCACGCGGCGCAGCCCGAGCGACCGACGGTCGCGACGCATGCGGGTATCGTGGCGCCCGCGTGGGTGGAGATCGAGGTCGGAGTGGAGCACGATGATCTCCATGGCGCGCACGCGCTCCTCACGCCGACCGTGCTCAAGTTCGGAATCGCTCCTCGCGTGCAGATCGAGCTCATTGGATCCTTCCAGCACTTCTCTGGCACGCTTCCGGACTATTCGGGGATCGGCGACATTGGCGCGGCGCTCAAGTGGCGCGTTCTCGAGCACGCACCGGTGCTCGGCGACTTCGCGATCCAACCCTTGCTCAAGCTTCCCACCGGCTCCGAAGTGCACGGCACCGGCACCGGAACGACCGACGTGGGACTGCTGCTGATCTCGAGCCACGACTGGGGCGGTTACGCGCTCGACATCAACGCGGGCTACACGCGCCGGGGCGGTGATGGCAGCCGCGCACCGAGAGACGCGACGCTGTGGACGATCTCGAGCGGAGGGCCCGTCTACAAGAAACTGGGTTGGGTAGCTGAGCTCTATGGCCTGCCGCGAACCACCGGGCCCGCGGGTGAGGACGGCATTATCGCATTTCTCACGGGCCCGACGGTGGAGGTCCAGAAGTGGCTCGTGCTCGACGCGGGCGCGATCTTCCCGCTCACGGGCGCGCAGCCGCACGCGCTGTATGCGGGACTGACCTGGAACATCGGGAAGCTCTAGCGGCGGGCCGCACCACCGGTGGAATCCGGGAACGCCACGTCGGCCGCGCCATCTCTTTGTAAATTTCGAGTCGAGCTCTCGACTCCATCGGCGCTGCTCCATTCGCCGCGCCAGCTTCACTTCCTGCATCGATTCGAATCAGCATGGCTACGACCAACATCGGCACCCCCACGCCTGACCTCGATACATTCGAGCATCACTGGCAGGACGAGGCGGACGCCGCATTTCTGTACCGCATCCTCGCGAAGGCGGAAGCCGATGCGGCAAAGAGCGACATCTACCTGCGCCTCGCGATCGTCGAGGACCGGCATCTCGAGATCTGGGGAAAGCTGCTCGCCGATGGCGGGCGTCCGCCTAAGCGATTTCGCCCGAGCGGCCGCGCGCGTTTGTTCGCGCTGCTCGGAAAGTGGTTCGGCCCCAAGTTTCTGCTCCCGATGCTGCTCGCGGAGGAGGGGCGCGAGGTGCGCAGCTATCTCACCATGCATCGCGCGACGCCCGATGGCGTCGCCGGACGCGGCGAGGCGTTGCTCCTCGCGCGCGAGTCGGCCGAGCATGCGAGCACCCTCGGCGAGATTTCCGGCAAGGGGATCGAGCCGTGGCATTGGACGGAGAGCGGCGGCTTCCTGCGCAATGTCGTCTATGGCTTCAACGATGGGCTGACGGCGAACTTCGGACTCGTTGCCGGCATGATCGGCGCGAGTGCGGTGGCCGCGCACCAGACCATCGTGCTCGCGGGCGTCGCGGGGCTGATCGCCGACGCGCTGTCGATGGGGTCGAGCGGCTATCTCGCCGCCAAGAGCGAGCAGGAGGTGTACGAGAACGAGATCGCGATGGAGCGCACCGAGGTCGAGCTGATGCCCGAGGTGGAGCGCGACGAGCTCGCCCTCATTTACGAGGCGAAGGGGATGCATCGCGACGCGGCGCACGCGCTCGCGACCGAGGTCATGGCCTCTCCCGAGCGCATGCTCGAGGAGCAGGTGCAGGAGGAGCTCAAGATCGGCGACGCGCACACCTCGCCACTGCGCGAAGCGTGGCTCACCGGCCTCGCGACGGCGGTGGGCGCGCTGATCCCGGTCTGTCCATTCTTCTTTCTCAGCGGCACGGCGGCGATGGTCACCTCGTTCACGCTCGCGATGGCGTCGCACTTCATGGTTGGAGCCATGCGGTCGGTGTTCACGGGGCGCGGCGTCTTCCGGTCGGGGCTGGACATGTTCGTCGTCGGACTCGGCGTTGCGGTCATCGGGTATTACGTGGGCTCGTGGGTGGCGACTCTGCTGTAAAGCCGCTCCGGGTGCTACGTTCTCCGCCCCGTCCTGCGTCTCGAACCCCCGCACTCCATGAACCGAATCGCCCGCAACGTCTCGCTCGCTGCGTTCTCTCTCGCGATCGCCTGCGCGAAGCCGGCCCCTCCCTCGCCCGTCGAGGCGACTGCGAAGGGAGTGCTCATCGTCGACGCGCGCGTGATCGATGGCACGGGAGCGCCGGGCCGGACGGCGAGCGTGCGCGTGATCGGCGACCGAATCGCCGACGTTGGCGATCTGCATCAGCGGCCGGGCGAGTCGATCGTGTCCGGCAAAGGGCTGGTGCTCGCACCTGGATTCATCGACACCCACAGTCACGCGGATGGCGCGTTCTTCAAGCTTCGCGACGCGCTCGCGGATGTGAGCCAGGGGATCACCACCGTCGTCGTGGGGCAGGACGGCGATTCCCCGTACCCGCTCACGGAATTCTTTGCGCACGCGCAGCGCGAGCCGTCCGCGCTCAATGTGGCGTCGTACGTCGGACACGGCACCGTTCGCGACCTCGTGCTCGGCAAGGACTACAAGCGGGTAGCCACGCCGGCCGAGGTGCTGAAGATGCAGGAGCTCGTCGCGCAGGAGATGCGCGCCGGCGCGCTCGGACTCTCCAGCGGGCTCGAATACGATCCGGGCATCTACTCGGATCCGAGCGAGGTGCTCGCGCTCGCGAAGACCGCCGGATCGATGGGCGGTCGCTACATCAGCCACATGCGAAGCGAAGACTTCGCCTTCTGGAAGGCGCTCGATGAGCTGATCACGATCGGCCGCGAGAATCACATGCCGGTGCAGGTGTCGCACATCAAGCTGGCGATGAAGGCGTCGTGGGGGCTCGGCGACAGCCTGATCCACGTGCTCGACCGCGCGCGCGAAAGCGGCGTGCAGGTAACAGCGGACATCTATCCGTATACGTACTGGCACTCGGGGATGTCGGTGCTCTTCCCGCATTGCGACTTCGACAATCGCAAGTCGGCCGCATTCGCGCTCGATCAGGTCGCGCCATCGGAAGGGCTCATTCTCGCCAACTACGGCCCCAAGCCGGAGTATTCGGGGAAGACGCTGCACGACGTCGCGAAGCTCATGAGCGTCGACGACACGACTGCCCTGATCCAGCTGCTGCACGAGTCGGAGGCCGCGGCCGAGAAGGGCGACACGGCGCACTCGGACAACTCGATCATCGCGACCAGCATGGACGAGCGCGACGTCGCGAAGCTTCTCGCGTGGAAGTGGGCGGACTTCTGCACGGATGGCGAGCTCGATGGCAGCCATCCGCGCGGCTACGGCAGTTTCCCGCGCATTCTCGGGCGCTACGTGCGCGATCAGCACATCATGCCGCTCGAAGAAGCCATCCGAAAGGCGACATCGCTCGCCGCTGCGAATGTCGGGATCGCCGATCGTGGCCGGATCACCGTCGGCAGCTACGCGGATCTCGTGCTGTTCGATCCGGCTACGGTGATCGACCGCGCGACGCCGACCGAACCGCATCTGGTGAGTACCGGAGTTCGACGCGTGTGGGTGAACGGCGCGTCGGTGTACGAGAGCGAGCACACCACGGACGCGCGTCCGGGACGCGTGCTCAAGCGCGTGATTACGCCAGCAGCGAAGTAGACGAACCGCCCAAGCGCAACGCCGAGTAACGCTCGGAGCCGCCGCTAGACCACGATGTTCAGCAGGCGGCCGGGCACGAAGATGATTTTTCGTGGTGGGCCGGTGAGAAATCGCGCGATCCCTTCATCGCCCTGCGCGAGCGACAACGCGGCGTCCTCGGCAATCTCTCGCGAGACGTGAATTTTGCCGCGCACCTTGCCGTTCACCTGCACCACGAGCTCGATCTCGTCCACGGTCGCCAGCGCGCGATCGTACTCGGGCCAGCGTGACTCGAATACGCCGCCAGCATGGCCGAAGAGCTCCCACAGCTCTTCCGCGATGTGCGGCGCGAGCGGTGCGACGAGCTGCACCAGCGGCTCGACCTCGGCGCGATGCGCCTCGCGCTCTGACGCGCGGAGCACGTTCATGTACTCCATCATCGCGGCGATGGCGGTGTTGTAGCTCATCCGCGTCGTGTCCTCGCCGACCTTGCGAATGGTCTGGTGCAGCTTGCGCATGACGCCCAGGTCCGGCAAGCCCGTGGTGCGCGCGTCGTGCGCTGACTTCCACAGCCGGTCGAGGAAGCGGCGAACACCGGAGATGCCCGCGTCGCGGAAGTCGCCACCCTCCTCGAACGGGCCGAGGAACATGAGGTAGGTGCGGAACGTGTCGGCGCCCCAACGCTCGATGAACTCGTCGGGATTCACGACATTGCCCTTCGACTTCGACATCTTCGCGCCATCGCGGATGATCAGGCCGTGTGCGCGGAAGCGAGTGTACGGCTCCTCGAAGGTCAGGTGCCCCATGTCGTGGAGCACCATTGTGATGAACCGCGAGTACAGCAGGTGCAGCACCGCGTGCTCGTTTCCACCGATGTACGAGTGCACCGGCAGCCACTTCCTTGTGAGCTCCGGGTCGAACGGCACATCGTCGAAGTCCGCGCTGGGATAGCGCAGGAAATACCAGGCGCTGTCGAGGAAGGTGTCCGACACGTCGGTCTCGCGGCGCGCGAGCTGCCCGCATTTCGGGCACGGCACACGGTACCACTCCTCGTGGCGTGCGAGGGGAGAGATCCCGGTGTCATCCGGGCGGAAGTCCTCGACATCCGGAAGAATCACCGGCAGCTGGTTCTCGGGCACGGGCTGCGCGCCACACTTGTCGCAGTAGATGATCGGGATTGGCGGGCCCCAGTACCGCTGCCGCGAGATCGTCCAGTCGTGAAGTCTGAAATTCACGACTGGCCTGGCCGCGGCGAGCCCGACCAGCCACTCCGTCATTCGCGGCTTGGCCTCGTCCACCGGCACGCCGTCGAACATCCCCGAATTCACGATCCGTCCCGCACCCGTGTACGCCTCGGCCAGCGGAGCGCTCGCATTCACGCCGTCGGGCGCCACGACGCGGACGATCGGGAGCGCGTACGCCTGCGCGAACGCGAAATCGCGCTCGTCGTGGCCGGGCACGGCCATGATCGCGCCGGTGCCGTACTCCATGAGCACGTAGTCGGCGATCCAGATCGGGATGCGCTCGCCCGTCGCCGGATTGATCGCGAAGGAGCCGGTGAAGGCTCCGGTCTTTTCTGCGCTCTCGCCCATCTTGCGCGAGACGATGTCCTGGCTCGCCGTGCGTGCGCGATACGCTTCGACCTCTTCGCGCTGAGCGGTGGTGGTGAGCGCGGCGACCTGCGGATGCTCGGGTGCGAGCACGAGGTAGGTCGCGCCAAAGATCGTGTCGGGACGCGTGGTGAATACCGTTATTGGCGGCGCGTCGATCTCCGCGATGGTGAAGGAGATCTCCGCACCTTCCGAGCGACCGATCCAGTTGCGCTGCGCGCTCTTGGTGGATTCGGACCAGTCGATCCACTCGAGGTTGTGAAGCAGCCGCTCGGCATAGTCGGTGATGCGAAAGAACCACTGCTCGAGCAGCCGCTGCTCGACGCGTGCGCCGCACCGCTCACACAGTCCGTTCTCGACCTGCTCGTTCGCGAGCACCGTCTTGTCGTTGGGGCACCAGTTCACCGCCGCCTTCTTCTTGTAGGCAAGCCCCTGCTTGAACAGCTGGAGGAAGATCCACTGGGTCCACTTGTAGTACCGGGGGTCGGTGGTCGACAGCTCGTGCTTCCAGTCGACCATGAGCCCGATGCGCCGCAGCTGGCGGCGGAAGTTCTCGATGTTCTGCGGAATCAGCCGCATCGGGTGCCCGCCGACCTTCAGGGCGTAGTTCTCGGAGTGGATGCCGAAGGCGTCGAATCCCATCGGCTCGAACACACTGTTCCCCTGCAGGCGCTGAAATCGTCCATGGATGTCAGCGCCCGTGAACGCGAAGACGTTGCCGACGTGCAGCCCTTCGGCCGACGGGTACGGAAACATCATCAGCTGGTAGAACGGGGACGCCGCCGCTCTCAGGTCGGGCTCGTTCGTGCGGCGCTCCTGCCAGCGGCGCTGCCACTTGAGCTCGAGTGCGGACGGGTCGTAGATGGGTCCCTCGTCGGGAACCGGATGCGAAATGGACACAGTGTTGTTGAATTGGATGCGCGCTCCCCACGGGAAGCGGCGGGGCAGTAATGAAATCTAGCGTTTCACACATGCCGGACAAGCACGCGAGGGCGAAGCGCCATGCACCGTGGCGCGTCGCGCTCGCGTCGAGCGTGCCCGTGCTCATCGCGATCGCGCTCATCGCGTGGGCAGGTGGGCGCTGGCTCAATGCGGCGCTGTACCAGCTTCCAGCGAAGCATGCGGCGGCAATCCGCGACATCACCGTCGCCGCCGCCGGCCTCGCAGCGATGGTCGTGCTCACGCTGCTCGTCGTCGCCGAATCGGTGGCGAGACGAGCCGGCGCACCCGTGTCGCGCCTCGCGCACGCGGCCGAGCGCGTCGCTGCCGGTGATCTCACCGTCGGCTTCGAACCGGCGCCGGGCAGCGAGCAGGTGGATCGACTGCACCGCGCTCTCGACGAGATGATCGGTGCGCTCCGTCGCCTGGTTCAGGCAATGCGTGCAGCCTCCGACGAAACGGCGACGATGTCCGCGCAGATTACGGCAGGCACCGAACAAATGTCCGCCACGGCATCCGAGTTCGCGCGCACCGCTGGCGAGCTGAGTCAGGAAGCAACGCGGATGTCCTCGGCGATCACACTCACTGCCGGCGACTCGAACAAGCTGATGCTCGTCTCCGCCCGGCTGGACGCGGGCGCGCGAGACGGCGTCGTGCGCAACGACTCGCTGGCGGCGCTCGCGCGCCATAGCCGCGCGAGGCTCGATGAGAGCGCGAGCGCGGTGGCCACCCTTTCCGCCGTCGCGGAATCCAGCGCCACCTCCGCCGAGGCCGTGAGCCAGGCCGCGCAGGAGATCGGTTCGTTCGTCACGCTCATTCGCCGCATCGCCCGCCGCGCCAAGCTGCTCTCGCTCAACGCCTCGATGGAGGCCGCGCGCGCCGGCGAGCACGGACAGGGCTTCGGCGTCGTCGCGTCGGAGCTCCGCTCGCTCGCGGGCACCGCGGCGGATGCCGCCGAGCGCACGGAGGCCGCGGTCAAGCTCGTGCTCGAGCGCGTGGAGCAGGCGCGGGAGAGCAGCCGCGAGACTGTGACGACGCTCGGCGTCGTGCAGCATGCGCAGCGAGAGGCGCACGGCAGCTTCGGCGGAATCGAGCGCGCGCTCGATGAGAGCGAGATCTGGCTGCGCGCGATCAGCGATGCGGCGACTGAGTCGGGCGTGCTCCTCGCCCACAACAACGCGCGCCTCGCGGAGCTGGCGCACGGCACCGAGTCGTTCGCGTCCGCGATGCAGCAGGTCGCCGCGGGATCGCAGGAGCAAAGTGCCGGCGCGCAGGAGATCGCCGCGGCCTCGGCGGCGCTCGCGAGTGCGTCGCAGGGACTGCAGGCCCGCGTATCCGCCTTTCGCGTGAGCGGAGACTGATCGTGGCACGACCTGCCTCGATGTTTCGCTGGCGCGTGCAGGCGGACGAGCACTTTCGCGCGATCAAGGCGCTGCGCAGCGAGCACGCGCGGCACGAGCGCCGCATCTGGCGCGAGCTGCGCATCGTGTCGCTCGGCGCCTTCATCTGCATCGCCATTGCGGTCATTGCGCGGCGCTGGCGCGAGATTCACCAGGTGCCGATCGCCTATCTGTGGGTGTTCGGCGTGCCGCTCGTGGCCCTCGGCATTTACACGGCGACGCGGCCTGCGGCGATGAAGCATGCCGTGAAGCGACAGCTCGACGATGACCCGAGTACGCATCAGGAACGCACGTACACTCTCGATGGGGCAGGATTCCGAGTTGACGGCGAGAGCTTCAACGTCGAGCTGAACTGGGCGCAGTTGATCGTGGTACGAGAGACCAACGAGTTCTTCCTCTTCTTCACGCGCAAGTCCGCGTACTATCTCCCCAAGCGCGCGATTCAGTGGCCGGAGCGGCTCCAGGGAGTTCGCGAGCTTCTCGTCGAGTACCTCGGCGACCGCGCGGACGTGCGTTAGGGCTTCGCCAGACGATTGTACTTCGCGAGGATCGCGCGAAGTCGGTCGTGTGGGAGCGCGGTCACGTGCAGGTTATCCGCCCCATCCATGGTCCGCGCCGCGACGAGCGCGTTGACGATCGCTTCCTCGACGCTCTGCGCGGTCGCCTCGAAGAGCGGCGAGATCAGATCATTCGAGAGCATCGCCACCGCGGATACCGAATCGGGACGGAAGTTTGCGTTCGCGGTCGAGAAGGCGATGAAGATGTCGCCCGAGGTGTTGGCGCCGATACCGCCATTGCGCGCGATGCCGAGCGATGCACGCTTTGCGATGCGCTTGAGCTGGTGTGGAAGCAGTGGAGCGTCGGTTGCGACGACGATGATGATCGACCCCTGATCCCTTGTGGCGCCGTGCGGACTGGCGCACCGGCCCCACCGCTCGCCGCCGGGCAGCGAGTCGCGCGTATCGTAGCACGGGAGCAGGTCGGGGATCTCCTGCCCCACCGGCACGCCGGCGATGTGCAGCAGCCGGCGCATGCCGTAGTTGCACTGCACGAGCACGCCGACGGTGTAGCCGCCATCCGCGGCCTTGAGTTTCCGCGAGGCGGTGCCGGTGCCGCCCTTGAACTCGCCGCAGATCATTCCCGTGCCGCCGCCCACGTTCCCTTCCGGAACGCGGCCGCCGCGCGCGTTGTCCAGCGCCTCGAACACATTCTCCTTCGTGACGTGAAAGCCGGCTACGTCGTTGAGCGAGTTGTCGAGCGTCTCGCCGACCACGGGGAGCTCGTAGTCGTACGTGCGCCCCTTCGTGATTGACCATTCGAGCGTGGCATCGCGAACGGTGCCGACGCTGAAGGTGTTGGTGATGAGCACGGGCCCCTCGAGCATCCCCGACTCGTCGACCCACGTCGTGCCGGTCATCTCGCCGTTGCCGTTGAGCGTGAACCATCCGGCAAACACGGTGTCGCCACGCAGATGCCCCCGCGGCAGGATCGCCGTCACCCCTGTGCGAACCGGCCCCTTTCCGATCACGCGCTTGCCGCTCCCGCTTATGAGCGTGACCTCGCCGACCTCGACGCCGGCGACATTGGTGATGGCGTTGAACTGTCCGGGCGTGCCATTGAAGGGGACACCCAGGTCGCGGGCGCGCGGCTGGCTCTGCGCGAGGGCACAAGGTGCAGCGAGGGCGAGAGCGCAGCAGAGGCGTCGAAGCATTCGGGATTCCGAGTGGAGTGTTGAGCGAAGCTACGTTGGTTCACCCCGCCCGCTCAAGCGGCGAGATCGTCCAGGGCGTGATCGAGCGCGGCGAGCAGCTGCCGCACCTCGCGCACCGTGTGGTCGCCCATGTGCCCGATTCGTATCGTGCTCGATACGAGCGAGCCGTAGCCCGCGCCAACTTCGAAGCCGCGCTCGCGAAGCAGATGCGCGAGGCGGGCCGCATTGCCGTCGATAGCGAGGCACGAGACGGTGGGCGCGCGCACGTCCGCGCGCGCGAGCAGACCGACTCCCCTTCCCCGCGCCGCGGCATCGGCCACCCACGCGTGCACCGCGCCTGCCATTGCCGCGTGCCGGGCGTAGCGCGCGGCCAAACCCTCGCGCGCGATCACCGCAAGCTGCGCGTCGAGTGCGAAGAGCTGGGGGATCGCCGGCGTCCCCGCCGTTTCGCCCTGTCTCCAGTACTCATCCATCCGCACGACGTCGAGATACACGCCGCGGTCCGCGAGCCCGCGCGCGCGCTCCATCGCGCGCGCCGAGCAGGAGATGAAGGAGAGTCCGGGCGGAAGCGCGAGCGCCTTCTGCGACGCCGCGAGCACGATGTCCGCCCGCGCATTGTCCATCCCGGTCTCCACGCCGCCGACGGAAGACACGGCGTCGACGAGCAGCAGCACATCATCGTGCGCAGCCACCGCTCGGCCGTATTGCGCGATGTCCGACATGGCCCCGGTCGATGTCTCCACGTGCACGGCGGTCACCGCGTCGTACTGGCCGTGCTCGAGCGCGTCGGCGAGCGCCTCCGCGCTCACGGTGTCGCCCGGACGCGCGACGAGGCGCGTCACGGCGCGTCCGCACGACTCGGCAATGCGCGCGAAGCGCTCGCCGAAGGCGCCGCACACGAGGGACAGCACGCGGCTCCTGGTGCCGCACCGGATGGCCGACTCCATCATCCCCGTCGCCGCGCCCGAGGCGACGTACACCGGCTGCGTCGTGCCGAACAAGGGCGGGAGCGCTGCGTACACGCGGCCGAGGAGCTCGCGCATCTCGGGACTCCGGTGAGCGATCATTGGCCTCGCCATTGCGCGGAGAATCGCCGGGCGCACCGCCGTGGGGCCCGGGACGAAGAATCGCGCGCCTAAACGATCCGTCCGCACACCACGTCGTCGGTTGGCTTCATCTCATTGCTTCCCCGGGTCTCGACCTATTGCGGCTGCCTCCCGATCACTACGCGGCGATTGAGCTGCCGTCCTGCCGCGGTCTCGTTCGGTGCCACCGGATCCGCCTTGCCCTTGCTGTCCGCCGTCATCCGCGAGGCGTCGACACCGTGCGCCGCGAGGTAGGTCTGTACGCTCATCGCACGCGCCATGCCGAGCTTCATGTTGTACTCCTCGCTGCCTACGCTGTCGGTGTAGCCGGTGATCGTGATCTTGACCGAGCGCGCGGCCGGACTGTTGAGCGTGCGAGCGAGCGAGTCGAGCGTGGCGCGAGCGGCGGGACGCAGCACCGACTTCCCGACGTCGAAGTTCGCGTCGCGCAGCACCAGAATCACGTCGCGCCCCTTCACCGTCTGGGTGACCGTATCTCTGATCGTCACGCGCTCGCGATTCGTCACGCGTACAGTGTCGACCTTCAGAAGCGTGTCCACCTTTCGCACCGTGATGGTGTCCGTCACCTTCTGCACCACCGGCGGCGCCGGCACGACCACTGGCGCGGACTTTCTCGCGCCCGGATAGAACGAGACGCCGCTGAACGCGCCCCAAGACGGGCGATGCTTGCTGACCTGCGCGTTTCCTTCCGTCCGCAGCGCGGCCCAGTTGGAGAGCTTCAGCCGGAATCCGACGCCGGTATGCCCCGTCCAGAACTTCAGGTTGTTCGTTCCCGGAACGAGCGGGGCCGCGAAATGGAAGCTCTCGTGTCCGCCGCCGAGTACGATGTAGGGACGAAAGGTGTTGCCGGGAATCTGTAGCTGCAGCGCCAGCGTGGGGAGCAACTCGTTCGCTTGTCCCTGCGTGACGGTGTTGAGTTGCGGAATCCACGCGGCCACGAACTCGGCGTTCAACGACACCACGCGCGAAAACCGATAGCCGACGCCGATCGTGGCGCCGCCGCCCCACTCGTGCTTGGCGGCGAGGTCGTAGGTGAGCTTGCGGACGGTCGGGTAGAGTCCGAGCTCCCAGTGCCCGGACGAATCGGGGCGCGGCGCATTGGTTCTGGTCTCCTGCGCCATGAGCGGGCCAGACATGAGCGCCACGAGCGCTCCGGCGAACAAGACACTTCGCATACCAACCTCATCGATATCGTGAGTGCACCCGTGGCGTGCAGTGGCGTCGGCGGGTGCGACATCCGCCGCTCATTAGACGCGTATGATGTACGCCGAGATACGCGGAGGCAGCGAGGTCTGGCGATCGACCCATTAGTGCCGATTCGCGGCTAAATCGACTCGCCGTCGCGCTTCTTTCGCCGCCACTTCGCGAGCGCCGACACCGCGGCCACGCCATACGCCTTCAGCGCCACGATAACGCCCATTCCCACCACCGCCGCCGTCGTATACAGGCGCCAGATCAGCAGCAGGTGTCTGTGGTGCTCGCCCAGGTTGCCGACGGCGCCGCCGACGAATCCAAGGTCGACCACCCCCGCGCCCGACGGTGTCGGAAGGAGGACCTGCGCGTAGAGCAGCGCGAACGAGCCAAAGGTGAGCGGGCCCAACGGAGGCGGGAACGGCAGCGTGAGCGCCAAGACGGGTAGGATCGCAACGCGCGCCCCCAGCCCGAGCAGGGTGAGCGGCCCAGCGGCCAGCAGTGGCCACGCCGGCATTCGACGCGCGTATGCCCACGCGCGCCGAGTGTTGCGCTTGAGCCGGTGCGATGTCTTTGGCATCGCGCGTCGCACGAGGATCCATCCAATGATCCCCGCGACGGCCAGCACCACGAGCACGGGCCACGCGTGACGCACCGTCTCTGCCAGCAGCGGCGATGCGTTGTGCCACCACCGCGGTGCGTAGATGAGGGCGAGCCACCCCGCCGCCGCGCACGTCATTGGAACCGAAACGAGCAGCTCGTAGGTGACGGCGACGAATGCGGCCGTCACCGGCACTCCGGCGAACGCGGCGGCGGCCAGCCGCGTCGGCTCGGCGGCGATCCGGTTGGGCGTGACCGCGGCAGCCGCGTCGCCCACCGTCGTCATGACGAACGCATCCCAAAACGACACCGGGGTTCGAAGCCCCGCGAGAATCCACTGGAAGCGCAGCGCCCTGGTGACCAGATCAATCACGACGAGCAGACAACAGATGAGGTGCGCTTCGAGGATGGGCATCACGCTGAGGATACCTCGCTCGCGCCCGTTGCCGCCAGTGAGCGGCCTCGGATAATTTGCGTCACCGATGGCCACTTCTCGTCGCACTCGCCTCGATCCATCAAGTCTTCCATCTCCCTGTCGAGCGAATGCGCGAGGGTTACTACTCGGACAAGTATTTCGTGCGCGCCCGTGAGATCCTGCTCGCCGATCATCAGACCTCGCGCGTCACCATGCAGGTGTTTGGCAAATCGCACGCCTACCTCGGCGGCATGGACGAGGCGATCGCAATCCTCAAGCTGTGCGCCGACGACTGGACCGCGCTCACCGTCCGCGCGCTCTACGACGGCGAGCAGGTCGAGCCCTGGGAGACAGTGATGACGATCGAGGGTCCGTACGAGATGTTCGCACATCTCGAGACCCTGTACCTCGGCGTGCTCGCGCGGCGCACGCGGGTGGGCACGAACACGCACGCGGTAGTCGAGGCGGCACACCCCAAGTCGGTGATGTTCTTCCCCGCGCGCCACGACCATTGGCTCGTGCAGACGGGTGACGGCTACGCGGCGCACATTGCGGGCGCAATCGGAGTCTCGACCGATGCGCAGGCGAGTTGGTGGGGCTCCACCGGCATCGGCACGGTGCCGCACGCGCTCATCGCCGCCTACGACGGTGACACGGTGCTCGCGACGAAAAAATTCGCCGAGTACATTGATCCGGCGGTGCAGATCATTACGCTGGTCGACTACGAGAACGACTGCGTGCGGACGAGCCTCGAAGTGGCGCGTGCCATGCGCGGGCGGCTCTGGGCCGTTCGACTCGATACCTCGGAGAATCTCGTCGACGAATCGATCATCCCGCAGATGGGGAGCTTTCGGCCCACGGGGGTGAACCCGCAGCTCGTCTGGAACGTCCGGAACGCGCTCGACGGGGCCGGTTTTCGCGAGATTCAGATCATGGTCTCCGGCGGATTCACGGTGGAGAAGATCCGCGCCTTCGAGGAGGCGGGAGTGCCCGTGGACTCCTACGGCGTCGGCTCCTCGCTGTTCTCCGGGCGATTCGACTTCACCGCAGACATCGTGTCGCTGAACGGCGCGCCGCAGTCGAAAGCGGGGCGTCGCGCGATGCCGAATCCCCGTCTCGAACTCGTCGATTAGCCGCATGGAGGCATGGTTTTTCCTTGAAATGCGCCTCGTACCGGCATACTTTCACTCGGTCGCTCACCAGGTGCGCTCATTTGGCGCCCGCTCATATACATAGCCAGGATTCGGGATGACCCGTGATCACCGCATGCGCTGGCTGACGCCGGCACTCGCGCTGCTAATCGCCGTATCGCTCTCCGCGTGCAACTCGTTCACTCCGAACACCATTTTTGGTGCGCATTCGGAATTCGGGCATTCTGTCGATCTGCTCACGCGCAGGCTGCTGTATCTCGGCATTCTCGTCTTCATTCTGATTGAGGGGCTGCTCGTTCTGATCCTCGTGAGATTCCGCGACAGGGAAGGCAATCGCGAAGCGAAGCAGATTCACGGAAATACGACGCTCGAGGTGGGGTGGACCCTGGTCCCGGCGGTCATTCTGGCGTTCATTGCCGTGCCGACGATCAAGACGATCTTCGAGACGCAGGCAAAGGCGATTCCGAACGCGCTCGAGGTCGAGGTGATCGGGCACCAGTGGTGGTGGGAATTCCGCTACCCGCAGTACGGCGTCGTCACGGCGAACGAGCTCTACCTGCCGGTGGGACGCACCGCGAATTTCGCGCTGACCACGAAGGATGTGCTTCACTCCTTCTGGATTCCGCAGCTCAACGGCAAGCGCGACCTGATTTCGAACCACACGAATTACATTCTGGTTCACGCCGGACTCGGCGTTCGCCTGGAACGGCTTCTGCGCCGAGTATTGCGGAACGTCGCACGCGAACATGCGATTCAAGGTGTTCACGGTGAAGCCGGCGGAGTTCGACGCGTGGATCGCTCACCAGAAGACCAACGCAGTCGGCTCGGCGCCGCCGGTGGCGCCGGGAGCACCGGCAGACAGCGGGAAGAAGCCCGCGGCGGCCCCCGTAGCGCAGGTTGCGACCTCCACGGGCACCACGACGCCCGCTGGAGCGCACGCCCAGCCGCCGGTCGCGACGCCGGTGATGACGGTCGCGGACACGGCCTCCGCCACGTATCCGCGCGCGAATCTCCCGGAGTGGGTCAAGCCGAAGACGCCGAGGCCCGTGGGGCTTACGTTCGACGAGAGTGTGACGGGCGACGCGGCGCGGGGCGCCGCGATCTTCAAGGGCGCACCCTGCATCGCGTGTCATACGATTCGAGGGGTCCCAACCGCTCAGGGCATTCTCGCCCCGAATCTGACGCACGTCGGCAGCCGCACGACGATCGCGGGTGGGCTCTACCCGAATGATCTCGAGCATCTCGAGCTCTGGATCAAGAACGCACCGATGATGAAGCCGGGCAGCCTCATGCCGCTCTTCGGGAAGGCAGAGAAGGGCGAAACGCCGGGAGTCTATACCGACCAGCAGATCGCGGATCTCGCCGCGTATCTCTCGTCCCTGAAGTAATCGGAGATCGACATGGCTACGACCGTTTCACTGCCCGAAACTCCCCCAAAGCAACCGTCGCACAAATACGAGTCGGGGCTCTGGAGCTGGCTCGCGACTACTGACCACAAGCGCATTGGTCAGCTGTATCTGTACACGTCGCTGTTCTGGTTCCTGGTGGGGGGCATTGAGGCCGCGATCATCCGCATGCAGCTCTACGGTCCGAACGGACACGTCGTCACGGCGCAGACGTACAACGAGCTGTTCACGATGCACGGCACGACGATGATCTTCCTCGTCATCATGCCGCTGTCCGCGGCCTTCTTCAATTATCTCATCCCGCTGCAGATCGGCGCGCGTGACGTCGCGTTCCCCCGGCTCAACGCCTTCAGCTATTGGGTGTTCCTGTTCGGCGGCCTGTTCATCAACGCGTCGTGGTTCTTCCACGCCGCTCCGAACGCTGGATGGTTTGGCTACGCGCCTCTCACGACGCGTCCGTACTCGCCCGGTCTCAACATTGACTTCTGGGTGATGGGGCTGCAGATCCTCGGCGTCTCCTCGCTGGCGGCCGGCTTCAACTTCATCACGACGATCATCCAGCTGCGCGCCCCCGGCATGCACTTCATGCGCATGCCGATCTTCTCGTGGATGGCGTTCATCACGCAGTTCCTGATCATCCTGGCGTTCCCGATCATCACGGTCGCGCTGACCTTCTTGATGCTCGACCGCTTCTTCGGCACGAACTTCTACGAAATCTCGGCCGGCGCCGATCCGCTTCTCTGGCAGCATTTGTTCTGGCTCTTCGGGCATCCCGAGGTCTACATCCTGATTCTCCCGGCCTTCGGTCTGGTGTCGGAAGTTCTGCCGGTGTTCTCGCGCAAGCCGCTGTTCGGATATCCAGTGATGGTGTACTCGGGCATCCTGATCGCCTTCCTCGGATTCGGCGTGTGGGCACACCACATGTTCGCTGTGGGCATGGGTCCGATTGCCGATTCGTTCTTCGCCATCACCACGATGCTGATCGCGATTCCGACGGGCGTGAAGATCTTCAACTGGCTCGGCACGATGTATGGCGGCTCGCTGCGCTTCACGACGGCGATGAAGTTCGCGATCGGCCTCGTTGCGCTGTTCACGATCGGCGGCATCTCCGGAGTCATGCACTCGTCCCCGCCGTCGGATCTGCAGCAGACCGACAGCTATTTCATCGTCGCGCACTTCCACTACGTGCTCTTCGGCGGATCGATGATGGGGCTGTTCGCCGGCCTCTACATGTTCTATCCGAAGATCACCGGGCGCCTGATGAACGAGAAGATCGGGAACTGGCACTTCTGGCTCACCGCGATCGGCATGAATCTCACCTTCTTCCCGATGCACTTTCTCGGGCTGGACGGGATGCCGCGCCGCATCTCGAGCTACGATGCCGGTCAGGGATGGGAGCAGAACAACCATCTTGCCAGCTATGGCGCGCTGCTCATCGTCATCGGCACCATCTTCTTCGTGTACAACTGGTTCGCGAGCATGAGGAAGGGCGCGGTGGCCGGCAACGATCCGTGGGGCGGCGCCACGCTCGAGTGGACGATTCCGTCGCCGCCGCCGGACTACAACTTCGCTGTAGTGCCGACGGTCAAGTCGCGATACCCGCTGTGGGACCGCAAGTCTCCGCATCTGAGTGCCGACGTGGCCCACGACGCCGAGCCCGAGAGCGCGATCGAGGTATCCGTGGGTGGCAAGAAGGCCGGTTCCGTCTCGGTGCCATCCGACACTGAGCTCAACGCCGCGGATGCACATCCCACCGCGAGTGCACTCGGCATCGTGATGCCGACGCCCACGGTCAAGCCGTTGATCGCGGCGTTCTCGCTCGGCTTCGTGTTCGTTGGCCTGATCATGCACAAGAATCTTCCGATCATGTTCGTCGCGGCAGGCATGTTCGTGCTGTCGTTGTACAGCTGGCTTCTGACGCCGCTCGAGCCCGAGCACCACTAGCTTCGCCACCCACTGTCACCGACCTGACGCTTTCGGAGATCGCTTTGGCTACCGCCGCTCTCGACGCACACGACGCCGCTCACGCGGGTGCACATCCGCCCACCAGCACTGGACTCAACAGCACGAAGGTCGCGATCTGGGCCTTCATCGGCTCGGAGTGCTTCTTCTTCGCGTCGCTGATCTCGACGTACCTGATCTACCGCGGACGCTCGCTCGTGGGGCCGTTCCCGCACGAGGCGTGGACGGATCCTGCCACCGGTCACGTCTACAAGGCGATTCTCAACATTCCGGTCACGTCGGTGTCGACCTTCGTGCTCCTGATGTCATCGCTCGCCATGGTGCTCGCGCACTCGGCCGTCGTGCGCGGTGATCGCAAGTCGTCGAAGATCTGGCTCGCGTGCACTGCCCTCCTTGGCTCGACCTTCCTGGGCTTTCAGGCGTACGAGTTCACCTCGTTCGTGCACGAGGGGCTCACGATCCACACGAACCTCTTCGGTTCGTCGTTCTTCATTCTCACGGGATTCCACGGCGCGCACGTGACGGCGGGCGTCATCTGGCTGCTCACGCTCCTGTTCATTGACATGAAGCGCGGATTCACGCCGGACGAGGCCATCAACGTCGACGTCTGCGCGCTGTACTGGCACTTCGTCGACGTGGTCTGGATCGCGATCTTCACGCTCGTCTACCTCATCAAGTAACCGGGACCTAGAGATGGCCGCCGATCACTCGCCCGCGCCGTTGTCGCACGACGCACACGGCAACGCAAGTCCGCACGAGCACACGCATCCGGACTGGGGAACGTACAAGTGGGTCGCGCTCATCCTCGGGCTGATCACGGCGCTCGAGGTGTGGATCTACTACCTGCCGTCGTTCACCTCGACGAAGCTGTTCGTGCCGACGCTGCTCTTCCTGTCGGCGGTCAAGTTCACGATCGTCGTGATGTTCTACATGCATCTCAAGTACGACGCGAAGCTCTTTCGCGCGCTCTTCGTCGCACCGCTCCTGCTGGCGTCGTTCGTCATGATCGGCCTGCTCTTCCTCTTCGGCCATTTCAAGATCTCCTTCTGATGGCGCTGCGGTAACGGCGACCCCCACTCGCGAGCGACTGCTGTCGCTCGACGTGTTCCGGGGGATCACCGTCGCCGGCATGCTCCTCGTGAACAATCCGGGGAGCTGGAACGCGATCTACGAACCGCTCGAGCATGCGCCGTGGTTCGGATGGACGCCCACCGATCTGATCTTTCCGTTTTTCCTGTTCATCGTCGGCGTCACCACGTACCTCTCCCGCGAAGCGCGCCGCGCGCGCGGCGAGAGCGACGGCACGATCATGCGCCAGACCGCGCGCCGCGCGCTCACGATCATCGGGCTTGGGCTCCTGATGACCGGCTTCCCGTATCATCAGTTCTTCGTGCACCTCCCCGGCGGCGCGGTGTTCGATTCGACCACCACTCCGCTCGACGTCGCGCATTGGCGCGTGACGGGAGTGCTCCAGCGGATCGGCGTCTGCTACCTCCTGGGCGCGCTGCTCACCATGCGCACCAGCGTGCGCCAGCAGGTTTGGATCGTTGCCGTGCTGCTCGTGGGGTACTGGCTCGCGCTCACCCTCATTCCGGTGCCGGGACGCGGCATGGGCGCGCTGCTGCTCTCCGATCCGGGCGCGTCGCTCGCCGCTTGGCTCGATCGCGCCGTCATCGGTCCGAAGCACATGTGGATCGGAGGCGGCGGCATCTGGGATCCCGAGGGGATTCTCTCGTCCATTCCCGCCACGGCGACTGTCGTCCTCGGCGTGCTCGCAGGACGCTGGATTGCCGAGCCGCGCCCGCTCGAGGAGCGGCTCACGACGCTGTTCGCGGTGGGGTCGCTGGGGATGATGGCGGGACTCGTGTGGGCGTGGTCCTTTCCCATCGGGAAGAATCTGTGGACCAGCTCCTACGTGCTCTTCACCGCGGGGATGGCCTGCGTCGCCATCGCGACGTGCGCCTGGCTGGTGGATGTGCGCGGGTGGCGGCGCTGGACGTGGCCGTTCCTTCCCTTCGGGATGAATCCGATCGTGGCGTTCGTCGCGTCGGGGGTGTTGTCGCGCTTCATCTACACGCTGGTGAAGGTGCCGAGGAATGGGGCGCTCGTATCGGTGGAGAGCGCGATGTACGACTCGCTCCTCGTCCCGCTGTTCTCCGATCCGCGGGACGCTAGCCTGATGTTTGCGCTCATCTACGTCGCCGTTTTCTACGCCGGATTGCACCTCATGCACCGGCGCGGAATCATCGTGAAGGTCTGAGGGTACGGAGGACGACTGTTACGCCGCGCAAATATGTGACGGAGCGGCGTCCGGCTCGTAGTGAAAGGGTTGACGTGCGTGCCCTGGCGCATGAGCTTCCAGCGCCCCAAATTCCTGCATTAGAACTCCTAACACCATGCCGGCGTTGCACTTGTCATCGATATATCGCCAACCCTCCCTTCAAGCGGTTTTACGACGCGCGGCCATCGCGCTGTCGTTTACTGTTGTGCTCGCTACGCCGCGGGTTAGCTTCGCTGCCGCACCACGTCCATTCAGCACGCCATCACTCCGCGCGCCCACCGACGACACCAAGCACCGTCCACGCACGCGCCGGCGCGCCCGCAGGGAGACACGCGCGGCCGCGGCGATTCATTTCGAGACGCCCGCCAGCGAGCTGGAGCTCGTAAGCGACCTCCACCAGCTGATGATGAGCCGCGTGCGCAACGGAACGTGGGGCGTCGTGGTGCTTTCGCTCAGCCGCAACGACACGCTCTACACCGTGAACCCCGACGAGCCGCTGCAGCCCGCGTCGAACATGAAGCTGTTCACGACCGCGCTCGCGCTCGACCAGTTCGGGGCCGCGCATCAGTTCAGCACCGACGTGCTCCGCGACGGCGCGCTCGGCGCCGACGGCGTGGTGCGCGGCAATCTCATCATCCGTGGCGACGGCGATCCTGCGCTGTCGAAGCGTTTCATCACGGGCAATGGCGGCGCGATGGATGCGCTCGCGCAGCTCGTCGCGAGCGCCGGAGTCAAGCACGTCACCGGCACGCTCATCGCCGACGCCAGCGCGTTCGACACGCAGCGCATCCCCGAGGGCTGGAAGACACGCTATCTGCAGTCCGGCTACGCGGCGCGCATCTCCGCGCTCTCGCTCAATGAAAATCTCGTGATCATTCGCGTGAAGCCGGGGAACGGTAAGACGGGTGCCGTCGTCACGCTCGATCCTGCGACCACGCTTCCGGTCGCATCGAGCGTGCGCACGATTCCCGGCAGCGGCGCCCGCATCAGCGCGCACACGACGTCCGCGGGCGTCATCGAAGTGAAGGGAACGATCGGCCTGCGTGCCGGCGAGCGCGCGTACCAGCTCGTCGTCGAAGATCCGACCGCGTTCTGCGCCGGCGCCTTCCGTCGTGCGCTTCAGGCGCGCGGGATCACGATCGACGGCACCACGACCTTCGCCGCGACGCCATCGAGCGCCGTCAAGCTGACCGGCCTCTCCTCGCCGCCCATCGGCCAAATGCTCGACGTCATGAACGGAGAGAGCATCAATCACTACGCCGAGCTGCTCTTCCGCGATGCGGGAAGAAACGCGTCGCCGAGCTCCGTTGGATCCGTCGAGACCGCGAACAATCTCCTGCAGAGCTTCATGACGACGAAGGTGGGCGCCGCACCGGGCGCGGTCTTCGCGGCCGACGGCAGCGGCCTCTCGGTGCTCGACAAGATCACGCCGCGCGCGCTCGTGCAGCTCCTTTCGTACGCCAACAACGCGCCGTGGAAGGACGCCTTTCACACGTCGCTGCCGATCGCGGGACAGTCGGAGCTGCTTCGCCACCGCATGCGCGCCACTCCCGCGCAGGGAAATCTCCACGCGAAAACGGGGACGACGAACAGCGTCATCTCGCTCGGCGGCTACGTGACTGCGAAGAATGGCGAGATGCTCGCCTTCGCGTTCATCTACAACGGCGTCGACCGATGGAACGCGAAGTCCACGATCGACGCGATGGGCGCGACGCTGGCATCGTTCGAGCGGTAAGCGCGAACGGTCTTTAGATCAGGCAGCCGCGCGTGTCGACCGGCCACAGCGCCTCGACCACGCCCCGTTCCAGCCCACCGCGCACCGCCACGTAGGCGTCGTGCAGGTTGACCGTCGGGTCGCAGTGCCCCGGCACCAGCCAGACGGTCTCGCCGAGCTCCGGTAGATCGGCGGAAGAGCCACTGCCGCTCGGCTTCAGGATGCCGTGTTCGTCACCGAAGTTGCTGAACTCGAGGTCGCGACTCCACACCTTCGGCGGCCCGGCGTCGATGGCGTACGCCTTGAGGCCGGCATCGACCACCGCGCGCGATGCGCCGCGGCTCATCACCTGCGACTTGACGAATAGCGCGAGCTCGAACCGCGGCGCGAGTTCCGTCGGCTCGATGGCGGCGTATTCGCCATCCATGAACAGATAGCTGCCCGCTTGCAGCTCGCCGAGGACGCCGCTCGTGGACTCGAAGACAAACGTGCCGGTGCCCCCGCCGGTCACGAGCGGGCACGCAATGCCGGCCGCGGCAATGCTCGACTGCGCCGTGCGCACCAGGGCCGCCGCGCTGCGCGCTGCGGCCTCGCGCTCAGCCGCACCGCGTACATGCTGGGCCCCGCCCTGGTAGGCCTGCAATCCCGCGAAGCGCAGGCCGCGCGAGACCACATGCTTCGCGAGCGCACCGGCATCCGGTGCCATGACGCCGCAGCGCCCCTGGCCGACGTCGATCTCGACGAACACATCCGGCGCGCTGCCCGGCGGCCTTGCACGCTTCGGCGAGGCGATCCACGCCGAGAATCGAATCGACCGCGATCGCGAGCTTGACGCGTCCGGCCAGTGCGGCCACGCGCGTCAGCTTCGGGACATCGATCACCTCGTTGCTGATGTACAATGTCCGCGATGCCGGCATCAGCCAGCACCTCGGCCTCGCTGAGCTTTTGCACGCAGACCCCGACCGCGCCGGCGGCGATCTGCGCCTTCGCGATCGCCGCGCTCTTGTGCATTTTCGCGTGCGGGCGCAGGCGGACGCCGTGCGAGCGCGCAAACTCCGCCATCGCCGCGAGATTGCGCTCCATCGCATCGAGGTCGATGACCAATGCCGGCGTCGCGACAGAGGCCACGGGATCGCCAAGACGCGTTGAGGATCGCTGCATGGTGATTACGTCTCGATCGTCTGCCGCTAGATCTGCCTGATCATCACGCCGCGCTTCGCCAGCTCCGAAATGTACTTCTCCGCTGGAATGCACTCGTCCGGCGTGTGGACACCCGTCTCGAGCTCGCCGTTCGCCTGCATCTGCCCGGTGATCGACAGCGAGTAGCCCGTCGTCCGCATCATCGCACTGATGCCGCGCGATTCGTCATAGTAGTCGAGCAGCTCCCAGCCCAGCTTCTTGGCAGCGCCGCCCTTCGTTCCCTGCACTTCCACGCGAAGGGCGACGAGATCGCGTCCCTTCGGCTTCGTCAGGCGCGGTCCCATCGTGGCAACGGTGACATCTCGCGGCACCACTTTCATCCCCTTCACATCAATGGGCGCGAGGTCGAGCAACCCGAGCTCGCGTATCGCCTCCATAATGTGCGCGTGACCCGGATAGCGAAGTGTCTTGTACTCCATCGATGGGATCTTTCCCTCATACCGCCACGCCATCGTCGACAGTCCGCCCGCCGTGTGGAACGCCTCGAGTTCGCCAACCGGCTTCGGAAAGATCACCGGCTCGCGCTCGGATAATGCCTTCACCTGCTCGCGCTTCCCATTGCGCACGATCCACGAGAGCGTCGTGTAGTAGTCGAGCACGCCCTCGAGCGAATACACGATCTGGTAGCCGAGCGGTCCTTCCGGCTGCTGCGGAAGTCCGCCGACGAAGATTTTCACGGACTGCACATCATCGAGCTGCTGAATTCCGTACTGCGCGAGGATGTTCACCATGCCCGGCGCGAGTCCGCAATCCGGAACGATCGTGACCTTCGCCTTTCGGGCCTCTGCATCGAGTTCCTTCTGCTGGAACACGATCTCCGTGTTGCCGCCCAGATCGCAGAAGTTCGTTCCCGCCTGCACGGCGAGCCGCGCGAGGCCGAGATTGAAGTAGTACGGAATCGCGCTCATCGTCGCCTTGCTCTCGCGCATCACCGCGAGAACGGCATCGTGATCGCGCACATCGAGCGGCGTCGGAATGAGCCGCTTGCCCGAGTACTCGCTCAGGAAGTCGGGAAGGTGCGAAACGTTCAGGTCGGCGAGCCGAACCTCGGTGACATTCGGATTTTGAAGCAGGTCGTACGCGCAGGCCGAGCCTTGCAGGCCCGCACCGAGCACAAGCATTCGCATTTGGGGATCTCCTCAGTGCCAACGTTCGTTGAATAGCCTCGAAAGCTAGCTCATCGGCCGGATGCAAGTCACCCCGTCATAGCCGAATGCAATGAAGGCAAGCACATATCTTGACGATACGAACCGAACGTCCTGATGACTTTCCCGGGAGAACGATGACCGCAAAGCTCAATGGTCCGATCAAGCGCGAGCTCGAAGCTCGGCCGCGAGATCTACACGGTGAGCATGTCGCCTGACGGCGTGAAGATCGCCCTCAAGGGGCGACGGAAGGGGCGCGAGATCTCGTGGCACACGCTCCTGAGCGGCGACGCGGAGCTCACGGAGCAGCTCAAGATGTCCGTCGACGCGTACGCGAGAGACCGCGGAGCGTGAGCGCGGTACCCGCACCGGAGGCGGAGCACCCCGACGCGTGGCGCGCGCGGCTGCTCGCCACGCCGGCGCAGATTCGCTCGCTGCTCGAGCGCACCCACCGCATCGCCGTGCTTGGCGTGAAGACTCCCGAAACTGGTGCGCCGGCGTACTACGTGGCTGACTACGCGCACCGCGCGGGCTACGAAGTGATCCCGGTGCCGGTCTACTATCCGGAGATGCGCGAGCTGTTCGGAAATCCCGCCTACCGCACGCTCGCCGCGATCCCTGGCGAGATCGACCTCGTCGATGTGTTTCGTCGGTCGCAGGACATCCCACCGCACGTGGACGACATTCTCGCGAAGCGCCCGCGCGCGGTATGGTTTCAGTCGGGTATTCGGCACGACGCCGTGGCCGAGCAGCTCGCGCGCGCGGGGATCGAAGTGGTGCAGGATCGCTGTCTGCTTGTGGAGCTCCAGCGCATCGGGCGTTAGAAGCCCGCGCGCTCAGAGTGCGTTCGGCGGCCCCACCGAATCCACCAGCACCTCGCCCCGCTTCGGATTCAGCGTCCAGCGCGAATTCCGGAAGTAGCGCTGCACATCGGGGTGCCCGAGTGGAAAGATCGTCTCGCCCTTCACGACGTACACTCCGCGCACGTTCGTGAGCGTCGCGATGCGCAGTCCCGGGAACGTCGACGGCAGCCGGCCGCCCGCGCGCAGCATGACCTTCCCGCGACGCGGGTCGAAGCTCGGCGCGAGCTGCCCGATGAGATCCACTCCGATCGTTGCCTTGGTCGCGCCGCGCATTACCGCGAATCGCGTCGGCACGTTCGAGAAGGTGTACGGTCCGAGCGCGACGGATGGCGTTACGGCATCGATGTCGCGCGTCGCCAGCGTGCGCGCGCCGAATCGAAGAAGCTCCTTGCGCCGCGCCCATGTGGTATCGAGCACGAGCCCTTCCGCGCGCGCATCGATCGTCGCGATCACCGTGTCCGCGCCGATCAGCAGCATCACGCGGCCGAGGAGTTGGCTGTCGCTCACCTGATAATCGATCGTCGCGGAGTCGGGGCCGGCAATGCCGGGACGGTTGTCGCGCAGATATTCGGCGCGCATCCGCTCGCCGTAGGGTACGGCGCTCGCCGGCAGCGCGGCGAGATGATTGTATTCGCCTAGCCGCTCGTACACGGGCGCGAGCTCGACCGCGATGCGCGCGGGGTCGCCGCCGAAGTAGCGCGCCTCCTCCATCAGCACGGCGCCGACCTTCAGCGCTCCGCGCTGCGCGAGATAGCGTCCGAGCGCGAGACGCGCCACCGGGTCGCGCGGGCCGCGTCGCACCGCGACATAGTAGAGAGACTCCGCCGCGAAGATGCGCCCCGCGAGGAGCAGCGTGTCCGCACGTGCGACGATCGCCTCGTTCTGCGCCCCGAGCGGTCGCGCGGCGAGAGATCCCGCGAGGGCCAGTGCGGCAAACGCCGCGCGCCACACTGGCTTCATCGCCTTACGGTGCGACGCGATAGAGAGCGCCGTTCTGATCGTCGGAGATGAGCACCGAGCCGTCCTTGTACACCTCCACGTCCGCCGGACGTCCCCAGCGCGAGCCATCCGGACGCTGCCAGCCGATCACGAAATCATCGATGCCCGCTGGCAGGCCGTCCACGACATGCACTCGTACGACCTTCGCACCCGTGGGCTGTTCGCGGTCCCACGATCCGTGGAACGCCACGAGAAGATCGCTGCGATAGTCCGACGGCATCAGCTTCGCCTTGTCGAGAAAGGTCATGCCGAGCGGCGCCGAGTGCGCCTGCATCTCGAGAGCGGCGGAGACCGTCGTGGCGCACCGCGCGGTGTCGTGATACTCCGGATTCGGCACCGGCGAGCCGTGCAGCGAGTAACAGTACGGCCAGCCGTAATCTTTGCCGTCCTCGAGGATGTTGATCTCCTCGGGAGGCAGGTTCTGATGATCGGGCGTGATGTTGTCACGTTCGTTCTGCGATACCCACAGCTTATTCGTGACCGGGTTCACCGCGATCCCGACGGCGTTGCGCAGCCCGCGCGCGAATACCCGGCCGTTCGATCCATCCTCGTTGAAGCGCACGACAGCCGCGCGCTCGGAATCACTTTCGACGCACAGGTTGCACGACGATCCCACGGTGACGTACATCGCGCTGTCACTGCCGAACACGATGGTGCGCGTCGAATGTCCGCCGCCGGCCGGAAGCGAGTTCACGGACACCGGTGCGCCCGAGGCGACGCCCTTCTCGTTCAACTGTACGCGCACGACGCCATTCGTATTCGCGATGTAAAGGAAGCCCTTGTGGAACGCGAGGCCCGAAGGGTCGTTGAGTCCACTCACTACCGTGCGCACGCTGTCGACCACGTTGTCGCCATTCGTGTCCCACACGCGCACGACCTTGTTGTCGCCAGCCACGCTCACGTACACCGCACCGTCTGGGCCCATCGCCATGACGCGTGCGCCCGGAACTCTCGCGAAGTAGTTGATGCGCAGTCCCGCCGCGACGGTGAGCGGGCTCGGAAAACTGCTATCCTGCGGGGTGACGGCGTCGCCACCGCTGTTCGATCCACGGCACACCATCGACGCGGTAGTAACGCCGACGATGCTCAGGATGGCCAGGAGTGTTCTCATGTGCTTACCCATGGTGATAGACCCCACTCAGCGCGTCCTCGCCTCTCGGCATGCTTCCGGCGCGACTCGCGAGTGCCTCTTCCTCTGCCTTGCCTACCTCCAGCTCGACTTCCTGTTCCAATTTCTCGAGCCGTTCGGTCGAGATCCCGCGTCCGGTCAACCACTGCTCGAACATCGCGATTGGCTCGCGCCGTCCCCATAAGCCGAAGAGCTCGGAATCGAATGTGCGACGTGCCTCCTGCTCGTCGTGCGTCGCGTGACCACCCATCCGAAACGTTTCGGCGATCAGGAGCGCTGGCCCCTCACCTCGCCTGCACCGCTCGGCCGCGAGCGAGGTGAGCGCATATCCATCGAGCACGTTGTTTCCGTCGAACACGCCGCCCCAGATCCCGTATGCCTGCGGCCAGCTCGCGAAGCTGTTCGGCGCCGGCTCGAGGTGGTGCTGGGCTAAGCGAGTGCCAAGGGCGACCTGGTTGTTCTGTATGATGAAAATCGCCGGCACGCGTCTCACCGCCGCGAAGTTCAGCCCCTCATGAAAAACGCCCGCCTTCGTGCTTCCGTCACCGATCCACGTGAGGACGACGTTGTCGCGCCCCCGCGCGCGCAGAGCCAGCGCGATTCCGGCAACGACCGCCGCGCAATCGCCCACGATGCTTACTGGCGGCAGAATACCACGGGAAAAGTCGCCGTAGTGGCCATCTCGCCCGTGCGACGGGCTGTCTCCGGTGCCCATGTAGGCCCTGAAGATGTCCGCCGCCGGCATCCCCATCTCGTTGCAGGCACCGGAGTTACGAATCATCGGCGCGACGATGTCGGCGTTGGGCCCGCGCCTGAGCGCGTGCACGGGACCCACCGTCGCCGCCTCCTCGCCGGTGCCGAGCCACGCCTTCGAGATGACCCCCTGCTTCACGAATCGCTTGAGCGCGACGTCGATCAGCCGGGTGCGTACCAGTCCGCGATAGAGATCGAGTAGCTGGGGCTCGCCGAGCGCGTCGATGACCGCCGCCCGCTCGGGATGCTGCGCGAGCGTAGCCGCGAATCGCGCACGCTCGGCGTCATCGGGGGCCCAGGCGACGTATTCGGGTGGCTCGAACGCAGCGTATCGCTTCATGGAATGAAATCTGGCCGTTCGCCGCGAGGCGCTGCAATGGCCCTGCGGCGACCGTACAGAACGATGCGGTCAGCGTCCAAATATTCTGTCGAGCATCCCGCCGCCTCGCGTGTGTCCCGCCGCATGCGAGAGTGCGGCCGCGAACTCCGGCGCCGTCTGGTACCGGTCCGCAGGCTCGCGCTGCATGCTCTTCTGCAGCACGCGTTCGACGCCCTCCGGAAAGTCGAGATCCGGCCTGGCCGCGCGGATCGGCGTGGGCTCGCTCCGCAGCCGCGCGATCATCATCTCCTGCTGCGTGCGCCCCGACGAACGGCAGCTTGCCGCGTGAGCATCTCGTACGCCATGAGGCCGAGCGAATACATGTCGGTGCGCGCGATCGAGCGGCTTGCCGCGCAGCTGCTCCGGGCTCATGAACTCGGGCGTGCCGAGCATGATTCCGGTGGCCGTGAGCTTCTTGCAGCTCGGCGCCGGCCTGTCGCTCCTTCGCGAGTCCGAAATCCATCACGACCGCCGTATCGCCGCCGTCGGATCGCTGCTGATCATGATGTTCTCGGGCTTGAGATCGCGATGGACGATCTTGAGCTCGTGCGCGACGTGCAGGCCCGCCGCGATGTCGCGTGATGAAGCGAACCGTCACCGCGAGCGGGAGCTGCCCATCGCACGGTTGGTCATGTCGGCACAGCATCTCGCCCTCGACGAACGGCATGACGACGTACACGAATCCGTCTCTCGTCTCGCCGAGCCGGATGATGTGGCAGACGTTCGGGTGGGCGAGCCGCACTGCCGAGGCCCGCCTCGCGGCGGAGGCGCGCCATCGCGTTCGCGTCGTGCGACAGCGCCGGCGACAGAATCTTGATCGCGTACCGCTCCTTCGTCGAGACGTCGTCGGCGAGATAGACGAACGACATTCCGCCCTCGCCGACCTTCTCGCACGATCGCGTAGCGGCCATCGAGCGTCTCGCCGACGAGCCGGGAGTAATCGGGCGGTTGACCGGGCGCTGACCCTGCGGACGCGGCCGCTGCGTGGTCGCGCGACTCTGGCGCCGACCGGCTGAAAGACGCGTGCGTGCGAGGACGGCGCGGCGGCGAATTCGGGGTCGCGGCGACGGCGAGATCGGCTCGAGCTTCGCCCCGTCGCGCGTGCAGAATCGCGCGTCGTCGGTGTAGACGGTGTCGCAAGTCGGGCAGCGGCGCTCATGCCGAAATTTACGTACGACTCAGGTGCACACTCGGTTCCGGCCGCCGGCCTTCGCGCGATACAGCGCCTCGTCCGCCAGCGCAAAAGCTCCTCCGTCGCCTGCGACCTGCGAGCGACGGAAAAGTCGCGACGCCGATGCTCACCGTCAAACGCGCCGGCGTCGGAACGAGCCGACGTCGAACGGCTGGCTCGCATCACGCGCGCGCGAATGCGCTCGGCGAACTTCACCGCGCCTTCGCTCGCCGTCTCCGGCAGAATGACCACGAACTCCTCGCCGCCGTAGCGCGCGACGACGTCGACCTTGCGGACCGTCGCGCTCGCAGCAGCGCGCCGAGCTGCACGCAGCACGCTCGTCGCCCGCGAGATGGCCCGACGTGTCGTTGATCGCCTTGAAGTGGTCGACGTCGATCATCAGCAGCGTCAGCGCCGAGCTAGTACCGCCGCGCGCGATCGAGCTCGGACGTCAGCCGATCCGTGCAGCGCGCGGCGATTGAGCACCCGCGTCAGCGGATCGGTCGTGCGCCAGCGCCTCGAGGCGCTCGTTGTCCGCGCGCGTCGTCTCGATCGCCTGCGCGCGCTGGATCGCCGCCACCGCGGCCCGGATCACGACGTCCGCGAACTCGACGTCGTCGGCCGTGAGCGGCGGCTCGCTCGCGATCGCGTGCGCAGAAACAGCACGCCCGCCCGCCATGCGATCGATGCGAGAACGGCAGCGGCGATCACGGAGCGCATCGTCACTCGCGTGCCGCTCGCGCGCCCACTCCTTGCGCATGCCTCGGCGAACAGCGGATGCTCGTCGCACGTCCTCGACGAGCACCGGATCGGCCCGATGTCGAGTGCCGTGCTGATCTCCGGGATAGCGCTCGAGCTCGATCTCGAGGTCGCTGCAGCCGCCGGCGTCTCGTACGCCGCGGCGACGACGCCGACCGCGTCGCCGGGGCGCGCGAGAATCACCGAGCAGTGCGAGATCTCGAGCGCGCGCGCAACGCGCCGCGCGAGAATGTGATAGATCTCCGTCGCGCGAGAGCTCGCCGGTGACTTCGTGCAGAATGTCCACGAGCTGGCGATTGCTCTCCGCGTCCTCGCGCACGCGCGCGAGCTCCGCCGCCGGTCGTCAGCGCAGCGCGTGCCGCGCGTGCAGACTGCTCGCGTCGCAGCGCAGCTGCGTGCGCACGCGCGCGAGCAGCTCGCGCACGCGGAACGGCTTGCTCACGAAAGTCCGTCGGCGCCCCACGGCAGCACCTGCACCGATCTCTCGATCGACGCCCGCGGCGACATCACGATCACGCGCATGTCGCGCCACTGCGCTTCGCCGCGCATGCGCTCGAGCAGCTGGTAGCCGTCCGCGCGCACCGGTCGCCAGTCGAGCAGCATCAGATCGGGCGTTGTCGCCGTGAGATCGATGCCAACAGCGCCGCGACCGCCCGGTCGCCGACGCGACGTCGTATCCCTGCTCGCGCAGCAGCCACGATGAGCGCGCCCGCGATGAGCACGGAGTCCTCATCGGCGACGAGGACGCGCGCTCGTCATCCATTCGCCGAGCAGCTCACGAAGCCCGTCCCACTCGATGTTGCCGCCGCTCAACACGGCGACGGTCGGTCCGCGCGGCTCGACGCGCCCGCTCGAGCAGCGCCGCGACCGTGATCGCGCCGCTCGGCTCGACGACGAGCTTCATGCGATCGAGCAGAAGACGCATCGCGCGCGCGAGCGCGTCGTCGTCGACGGTGACGACATCGTCGAGATACGCGTGATGATGCGCGAACGTCACGCGTGCCGATCTCGCACCGCGAGCAGCCCGTCGGCGAGGCCGCCGCGTGTGCTCGAGCTTCACCGGCTCGCCCGCCGCGCGCGCGCGACTCAGCTTCGGCGCGCCCGCCGGCTCGACGCCGATCACGCGCGCGTTCGGGCGCGCGCAGCTTGACCGCCGCCGCGACGCCGGCGCTGAATCCGCCGCCGCCCACCGGCACGAGCACGGTTCTCGACGTCCGGCAGGTCTTGCAGCGATCTCGAGACCGACCGTGCCCTGGCCCGCGATGATCGTCGCGATCGTCGTAGGGCGGCACGAGCGCCAGCCCTCCTCGCGCATCATCTCTTCGGCGCGCGCCATCCGATCGGCCGTCGTGGTTCCCGCGAGCTCGACGCGCGCGCCGAGTCGTTCGGCGCCGTCGCGCTTTGCGCCGGCGTCACGGTCGTCGGCATGACGACCGTGGCCGGCACGCCGAAGAGTTGCGCGGCGAGCGCGACGGCCTGCGCGTGATTTCCCGACGACGGCGCGACGACGCCCCGCGCGCGCGCTCCGGGACCGAGCTGCGACAAGAACGTTGTACGCGCCGCGGAACTTGAACGCGCCGCCGCGCTGCAGCATCTCCGGCTTGATCCAGACGGCGCGCCGACGCGCCGAGACAAAGTCCGCCGGGAGCAGCGGCGTGCGCACCGCCACGGCGCGAGAACGCGAGCAGCGGCCTCGAGGTCGGCGAGGCTGACTACTGTATGTCGCTCAAGGAAATACCGGTCGAGCCGGCGACCAGCGAAATGACGGGAGTCCCCGATTACAGACGCGACCGCGGTAGCGGACACCGTCGAGTTGGAACGATCTGTTTCAGCCTCCTCTTAGCTGGGCTCGCGACCCGCCATTCGGACACCGGCTGGGGCATTCCTCGCGTCCTCGCCGTCTCCGCCCTCGGACCAATTCCCCGGCGTCGTCGATCACCAACCGCCTCGTCCTCAGGAACAACCCGGCAACGTCCATCCCAGATCGTCGGCTCGAGGTTCACGAGCTTGTACGCCCTGCGTGTTGCGCCCGCGACGCGAATACCCTTCACCGGCATGCGGATCACGATGCCCTGTTTCGTGATGAGCATCAGCTCGTCTTCGGGCAGCACTTCCTTGATGCGACGACCGCGTCGCCGGTCTTGTCGGTGCGGTGCACGCGTGATGATTCCCTTGCCGCCGCGCTTCTGCACGCGGTATTCGTCGATCGGCGAGCACTTGCCGATGCCCTTTTTCGGTGACGACGAGCAACGTCGGCTTCGCGCTTGATCACGACCATCCCGATCGACTGCGTCGCCCTCGCCGAGCTCGATGCCCTTCACGCCAGTCGTGTCGCGCCCCATCTCGCGCACGTCCTGCTCGTGGAACCGGATCGACAAGCCGTGCCTGCGTCGCGAGCACGATGTCGTTGTTGCCGCTCGTGACCTGCACGTCGATCAGCTCGATCGCTCGTCCTCGATCTTGATCGCCTTGATGCCGGTCGCGCGCACATTGCGAGTACTCCGACAGCGCCGTCTTCTTCACCGTGCCGTTCTGCGTGCAGAACAGCAGGAACTGCTCGTCGGTGAACTCGCGCACCGGCACCATCGCCGCGACGCGTCGTGTCCGGCGAGACGTTGATCAGGTTGACGATCGGCTTGCCCTTGGCCGCGCGGCCGGCCAGCGGAATCTCGTGCACCTTGAGCCAGAAGCAGCGGCCGTCGCTGCGTGAAGACGAGGATGTAATCGTGCGTCGACGCGCCATGAACAGATGCTCGACGAAATCCTCGTCCTTGAGGTCCGTGCCCGTTGAGCCCTCGTCCGCCGCGTCGCTGCTTCTTGTACGTCGACACCGACGTGCGCTTGATGTAGCCGCGAGTGCGAGATCGTGACGACCATCTCTTCGTCGGCGATCAGATCCTCGATCGTGAACTCGCCCTCGTCGCTCGTGATCTCGGTGCGCCGCTCGTCGCCGTACTTCGTCGACGATCGCGCTGCAGCTCTCCCTTCATGCATCGTCATGCCGCGCGGTCGCGCGACGCGAGCAGATGCGAGTGCAGCTCCTTGATCACCGCGCGCACTTCCTTCGAGCTCTTCCTCGAGCTTCTCGATCTCGAGGCCGGTGAGCTTGGCGAGGCGCATGTTCGAGGATCGCCTCGGCCTGCCGCTCGCGACAGCTTGAAGCGCGCCTGCAGCTGCGCGCTCGCCTGTCGGCGTGTCGTCGGCCGCGCGAATGAGCTTGATCA
Source organism: uncultured Gemmatimonadaceae bacterium (assembly GCA_963827355.1). GTDB lineage: Bacteria > Gemmatimonadota > Gemmatimonadetes > Gemmatimonadales > Gemmatimonadaceae > FEN-1250. Next base: position 40,781 of record CAWHAS010000019.1, on the reverse strand, counting down.
CCGCGTCGATGTTGTCGACGGCGATCTTGAGCCCTTCGAGGATGTGCTCGCGCTCGAGCGCCTTGTCGAGATCGAACTGCGTGCGGCGGACGATGACTTCGTGGCGGTGCGTCGATGTAGTGCTCGAGCACTTCCTTGAGCGGCATCACCTTCGGCACGAGCCGCCCGTGTTCGGGTCGGGCACCAGCGCGAGCATGATCACGCCGAACGTCGACTGCATCGGCGGTGTGCTTGTACAGCTGGTTGAGCACCACGCGCGGAATGGCGTCGCGCTTGAGCTCGATCACGATGCGCATGCCGTCGCGATCCGATTCGTCGCGCAGATCGCTGATGCCCTCGAGCTTCTTGTCGCGCACGAGCTCGGCGATCGCTCTGACGAGCTTCGCGCTGTTGACCTGGTACGGCATCTCGGTGACGACGATCTGCGACTTGTTCGACGATTCCTTCTCCTCGATCACGGCGCGCGCGCGCATGACGATCTTGCCGCGTCCCGTCTCCTGATAATCGTTGATCCCCGCGCGGCCGTAGATGTAGCCGCCCGTCGGGAAATCGGGACCCTTGATGAACTTGCGCAGATCTCGCCGACGGTGAGCGTCGGGATCGTCGATCAGTGCGACGATCGCGGCGACGACCTCGCGCAGATTGTGCGGCGGAATGTTCGTCGCCATGCCAACCGCGATGCCGCGCGATCCGTTGACCAGCAGATTCGGCATGCCGGCGGCAGCACCGTCGGCTCCTGCAAGCGGTCGTCGAAGTTCGGCGCGATAATCGACGGTTTCTTTGTCGATGTCCGCGAGCATCTCGATCGCGATGCGCGTGAGCCGGCTTCGGTGTATCGGTACGCCGCCGCGGGATCGCCATCGACCGAGCCGAAGTTGCCCTGACCGTCGACGAGCGGATAGCGCAGCGAGAAATCCTGCACCATGCGCACGAGCGCGTCGTACACGCTCGAGTCGCCGTGCGGGTGGTATTTGCCGAGCACGTCACCGACGACCGTCGCCGATTTCTTGTACGGGCGGCCCGGGACGCAGCCCGAGCTCGTTCATCGCGAACAGCACGCGCCGGTGCACTGGCTTGAGTCCGTCGCGCACATCGGGCAGCGCGCGCGAGACGATCACGCTCATCGAATAGTTGATGAACGATTCCTTGATCTCGTCGTCGATGAGTCGCGGAGAATCCGTTCCCGGTTGTTCGGAGCAGTCATGTGGCAGGGTTTTCGGGAGGGGAATTCAGCACTCGGGCAGCAGTGGAAATATATACGGCCAAGGCTAGTGCCAGCAACCCGCGATGAACGATATAATCCATTTAGTCCCAACAACTTACGCGTGAGCGTCAACCGAGCTCCGGCTGGTCGTCATCGGGCGCCTCGTCCACCTCCTCGACCTTCGACGATTCGCGCGCGGCCCTCTTCGTATTCTCCCACGCAATCGCTCGCGTTCGGCGCGCAAGCGCTCGTACCACTCGCGCGTGATCTCGCCCGCGAGCTCGCGGTTTCCGAGTCCGAACGAAAGCGCCAACGCGAGTGCGAGCGCACCGAAGATGATCGCGAATGCCGTCGTCACGATGTCGGTCGCCATGCCGAGCTCCTGCAACGACATGAACATCGCGAGAATGATCACTCCCGCCCGCCCGACGCGCGCGAGCGTCGGGCCGCCGTGAAGCTTCCCGCGGACGCCATTGACCAGCCCACCGACGAATTCGCCGAGCACGATTCCGACGAGGATGATCACGATCGCCGCGATCACGCTCGGGATGTAGCTCACCAGCTCCGAGAACACCTTTGCGCGAGCGAGAGGCCGAGCGCGTTCGCCGCGACGAGCATCACGGTGAACATCACGAGCCAGAACGCGATGTTTCCGACGAGTCGCGATGGCGAGCGCCGTCTCCCCGTGCGCTCGACCGCGTCGAGCACGCCGCCCCGCTTCAGCCACCGGTTGAGGCCAAGCTTGTTCAACCCGCGATCGAACGCCTTCTCGATGAGCTTCGCGAGCAGATAGCCGGCGAAGAGAATGACGAGCGCGCCGAGGAGGGCCGGAATGTAGAGCGCGAGTTGATCGAAGCTGCCCTGCAGGCGATCCAGAAAATCCACGACACGCTCCCGGCGCATTGCCGGTTAAGGATGATCCCGCGTAGCGAACATGAGCCTCGCCGGTGCGAAGCTGCGCTTGTGCGAGCCGCTGCCCAGCTGACCGTCGTCGTTGGATCCCCAACAGTAGACGGTGTGGTCCACCGAGAGAGCGCAGCTGTGCGCGGTGCCCGACGAGAGGGCGACGAATTTCGTGGAGCCCGCGATGGGCGCCGGCACCGTTGCGTCCGCGGCGCGGCCCGCGAGCTGACCTTCATCATCGGCGCCCCAGCATTGCACCACGCCGTCCTTCGCGAGCGCGCAGGTGAATTCGCGCCCCGCGGAAACCGCGGTGTAGCGACCGTCGCCCATCACTGCTGCGGGGGCCAGGGGCTCGCGAAACCCGCTGCCGAGCTGACCGTGGTCGTTCGAGCCCCAGCAATAGAGTACGCCGCCCGTGGTGATCGCGCAGCTGTGATTCACGCCCGTGGCCACCATTGTGAAGCGAAGCGAATCGACCGGTTGCCGCAGCGGCAGCGAGCACTGCCCCGGTGCGCCGTCCATTCCTCGCACGCATCCGCCGCCTCGACTCCGATCGCACCGCCGTTGTCGATACCCCAGCAGTACAGTTTTCCTTCGGTGGTGATGCCGCAGCTGTCGTGCGAACCTGCGCTCACGAACGACCAGGTGAGCTGCGGCGCCACTTGCACCACCGGTGAAAACTTGCTGAAGAGGCTGAGTCCGAGCTCACCGTGCCGATTCTCGCCCCAGCAATACAGCTTACCGTCGGCGGTGATGGCGCAGCTGTGATTTTCACCGCTGGAGATCTTCACGAAGGGCGGCGCCTTCTGCATTCGATACGGTTGAGTGATCGTGCCGAGTGTGTCGCTGCCGAGCTGTCCGGCGAGACTCGAGCCCCAGCAGTATGCGGCGCCATTGGTCGTGAGCGCGCAGCTGTGAGATTCTCCGACGCTCACCGCCTTCCACTTGAGCCCTTCGCCCACCGCGACGGGGAGCGTTCGGTCTGCGGCACCGCTGTCGCCAAGCTGACCCAGATCATTGCGTCCCCAGCAGAACAGCTCCGCACTTTCGGCGACTCCGCACGAGTGCGAGCCTCCGGCGTCGACCATGCTGAACGACGGAGACGCCGTCATCGGCGGAGGCGGTTCTTCGGGCGGCGCGTCGCGGACGATGGGCTTTGGCGCCACGGCCGGCGTCGCGACGGGCTTCGTCTTTGGCGGAGCATCCGTGGAGCACGCGAGCACGAGCGTCAGACCTGCGAGCAGCGACCAACGCATTACGATGTCCAGTCGGTTCGGGGGGTCAATTTCTCGTTCCGCGCTTCACATTGAATATGGCGCTGCGCTTGCACTGCGGACAGATGAGCCACTCGCGGCGGCGCGCATAGCCAAGGCCGAACGACCCGCCGCCAATCGGCCGCGTCGTAAGCGAGACGTCGCATTGGGGGCACGCGGGCGCGTCGCCGGCGATGATCGAGCCGCGGATGCGCAGCTGCTCCTCCGGAGTGTACTGCGCGTGGTCAGTCATTGCGAAGTCGCAACACGATCTTGCCGAATTGATCGCCGTTCGAGAGTCGTTCGTACGCGGCGCGTGCCTCGTCGAGCGGATACACCGCGTCTACCACCGGCATCAGCGCGCCTTCGCCGAGCACCTGGACAATCGCATTGAGCTCGCGGTCGTTTCCCATTGTCGATCCCATGATCGTCCACTGGTGCCAGAACAGCTTGCGCACATCCGTCTGCACCATTGGGCCGGAGGTGGCGCCACAGGTCACGAGACGTCCGCCTCTTCCGAGCACGCGCAGCGAGCGCTCCCACGTGGCCTCGCCAACGTCGTCCAGCACCACGTGTACGCCGCGTTTGCCGGTTCGCTCGCGAATTTCGCGAACGACGTCGCCGGACCGATGGTTGAAGGTCTCGTCGGCGCCGAGCTCGCGCGCGCGGGCGAGCTTTGCGTCGCTTCCGGAGGTCACCCACACCCGCGCGCCGATGCGCTTCGCGATCTGGAGCGCAGCGATGGCGACGCCGCCGCCAATCCCCCAGACGAGCATCGTCTCGCCCGGCTGCAGGCGCGCACGTGTGACGACGAGGCGCCACGCGGTGAGCGTTGCGAGCGAAAACGCGGCGGCCTGCTCCCATGAAACGCCGCGCGGCACGATGCGCAGGTTGGCGGCCGGCACGACGACGAGCTCCGCGGCAGTCCCTGGCAGCTGCTCGCCAAGCAACCGGAACCTCTCACAGAGCGACTGCTCGCCGGAGAGACAGAACGGGCAGGTGCGATCGCTGATGCCGGGATTGATCATGACGCGATCGCCTGGCGCGAGCGTCTGCACCGCATCGCCCACCGCGTCGACGACCCCGGCGCCGTCCGCGCAGACCACCCAGTTCGGACTGAGCGACATTCCCGGGAGGCCGCGAAGCACGAACAGGTCGAGATGATTGAGCGCAACGGCGTGCATCCGCACGCGCACGCTCGTGGGCGAATCCAGCGCTGGAATTCGAAGATCGGCAACGACTTGCAGCTGCTCCAGCCCGCCGTGGGCGGAGACCGTGAGCGCTCGCACGCGTACTGGCTCCCGTTATATTGAGAGTCGAATGCTAAGAGGCAGCGCCGCGACGAGCAACGCGATTTGCTCGACGCAGGCAGCTCGAGTCTTCGACACTCTGATGAAGGCGGAATGATCTCGATCAAGGTGCCACCGCTCGGCGAATCGATCGTGGAAGCGACGATCGCGCGGTGGTTGAAGAAGGAAGGCGACGTCGTCGCCCAGAACGAATCGCTGGTGGAACTCGAGACCGACAAGATCACGGTCGAGGTACCGGCGTTCAAAGCGGGCGTTCTGACGAAGCAGATGAAGAAGGAAGGCGACTCGGTTCAGGTGGGTGAGGAGATCGGCGAGATCGACGAGAGCGCGGGCTCGGTCGCGACCGCGCCGGCGCCCGCTGGAACCGCGCCCTCCGCAGCGGCGAAACCCACCGCCGCGCCGAAGAACGAGACGCCGACCGCGACGCCGGCCCCGAAGGTCGCGCCGGTTACCGCTGCTCCCGCGCCCGCGCCCGCACGTGCGACTGCCACCGCCACCGCGCCAAAGACGTCTCCGGCCGTGCGCCGCATTGCCGCCGATGAGGGGATCGACCCCGCGCAGGTTGCCGCGAGCGGCCCTGGCGGCCGCGTGACGAAGGGCGACATGCTCGCCGCAGCGGCGGCGAGCGCTGCACCCGCGCCTCGGGCCGCTCCAGTCGCGACGAGGACGCCGTCGCCGGCGCCGAGCCCGATCGCATCGCAGAACGGCCGCGAGACTCGCGAGCGCATGACGACGCGGCGGCGCCGCATCGCCGAGCATCTGCTCGAGTCGCAGCACGCCACCGCGCACCTGACGACGTTCAATGAAGTCGACATGTCCGCCGTCTCGGCGGTTCGCGAGCGGCTCCGCGATCGCATTGAGAAAGAGCACGGGGTGAAGCTCACGTACATGCCCTTCTTCGCGAAGGCGGCCTCGCTTGCGCTCAAGGCGTATCCCGCCGTGAATGCGCAGATCGATGGCGACTCAGTGGTCTACAAGCACTACGTGAATCTGGGTATTGCGGTCGCGGCGGATAATGGGCTCGTCGTGCCGGTCGTGAAGGACGCCGACAGTATGTCGATGCTCGACTTCAGCCGTGCGCTCACCGCCATTGCGAAACGCGCGCGCGATGGTGCGCTCACGATGGATGATCTGACCGGCGGCAGTTTCACGATCACCAATGGCGGCGTTTTCGGGTCGCTCGTGTCGACGCCGATCCTGAACTATCCGCAGGTCGCGATTCTCGGGTTGCACAAGATTCAGGACCGCCCGGTCGCGATCGCCGGCAAGGTGGAAATCAGGCCGATGATGTACCTCGCGCTGTCGTACGACCATCGACTGGTGGATGGACAGCAGGCGGTGCTCTTTCTCGTGCGGATCAAGGAGCTGATCGAGGATCCGGCGGCGATGCTCGTCGAGTGATCGCCCGCACCGCGGTACTCTCGTGACCGACAATCTCGAACCTGATGTGCTGATCATTGGCGGCGGCCCCGGCGGCTACGTCGCCGCGATCCGCGCGGCGCAGCTCGGGCTCAGCACCGTGTGCGTGGAGCGGGACAGCACGCTCGGCGGCACGTGTGTGAACATTGGCTGCATTCCGAGCAAGGCGCTCCTCGAGTCTTCGCACCATTACGAGTTCGCGCGTGAGCGCGCGTCGGCGCACGGGGTGATGCTCGCCGAGGTGGGGCTCGACCTGGGCGTGATGCAGAAGCGGAAGACGGCAGTCGTGGCGCAGAACACGCGCGGGATCGAATACCTGTTCAAGAAGAACGGGATCACGTGGGCGCGCGGGAGTGCGACGCTGAAGGCGGACAAGGTGGTGGAGGTGCGGGGGGCGCCCCCCGAAAACAGTGTAACCGTCTACAAGCCCAAGTCCGTCATCATTGCCACCGGCTCCGTACCCATCGCACTCCCGTTCCTTCCCTTCGACGAAGATCGCGTCCTCTCGAATCTCGGCGCGCTCGCGCTGGCGGAGGTTCCGGAGCGGCTGATCGTCATCGGCGGCGGCGTCATTGGCGTCGAGCTCGGATCGGTGTGGCGCCGGCTCGGCGCCAAGGTCACGATCCTCGAGCTCCTGCCGTCGATCCTCGCCGGCTACGACGCCGAGATCGCGCGCGAGGCCGAGAAGACGTTCCGCAAGCAGGGCATCGACATCCGGACCGGTGCGAAGGTCACGGGCGCCCGACGCGAGGGCGACCGCATGCTCGTCGACGTCGAGAAGGATGGCACGAGCGAGACACTCGAGGCGGACCACGTACTCGTTTCCGTCGGCCGCAGGCCTTCCCTCTCCGGCATCGACGCAAGTGCGCTCGGACTGGCGCTCGGCTCGCGCGGCGAGATCGCCGTCGACGATCAGATGCGCACCAATCTTCCCGGCGTGTACGCGATCGGCGATGTGGTGGGCGGCATGCTGCTGGCGCACAAGGCGGAGGATGAGGGGTCGATCGCGGCGGAGGTCATTGCGGGGCAGAACTCGCGCATGCACTACAACGCGATGCCGGCCGTCGTCTACACCTCGCCCGAAGTCGTGGCGGTGGGACTCACCGAGGAGCAGGCGCAGGAGAGCGGCCGCGCGTACAAAGTCGGCAAGTTCCCGTACACCGCGAACGCGCGGGCGCGCACGGCGGGGGACGCCACCGGGTTCGTCAAGCTGATCGCGGATGCCGAGACCGATGCGCTGCTGGGCGCACACATCATAGGACCGACGGCGTCGGAGCTGCTCGCCGAGCTCACGCTCACGCTGGAATTCGGCGGCTCGAGCGAGGACATCGCGCTCACGGTGCATCCGCATCCGACGCTGAGCGAGGCGACGCGCGAGGCGGCGCTGGCGGTGATGGGACGACGCGCGATCCACATTCTGATTCGGCAGGCGATCGTGGGCGAGCGACCGTCGATCGTCCCCGTCTCTGCCTCACTGGCGCCACAGGCGCGGCTCATCGTCGAGCGCGCGCTGCGCGACACGGCGTACCTCGGCGGCGCGCTCGACGCCCTGCGCACGGCGGTCGACGCGCCCGGCGCGGATGGACGCGCGCTCGCCTCCGTGCGCGACGAACGAATCGAGGGCGTGATCGTGTTCGGCTTCTTCGCCGGCGCTAACGGTGCAGGCCGCCTGCAGCTCGCGGTGGTTGACGAGGGGTCGCGCCGGGCGCGAGTCGGGAGGGCGCTCGCCGAGGAGGCGTTCGCGCTGTTGCGCGCCGAGGGCGCGCGCTTCGTGCTCGCCGAGCTTCCGGAGGACGAGCGCGCGCTTCCGGGTGCGCGCGCCTTTCTCGAGGCGCTGGAGTTTCGTCAGGAGAGTCGCGTCGAGGATTTCTTCCGCGACGGTGTGGCGCTGGCGTTCATGCGCCGCGATTGCGCCACTGGCTAGCGGATGTACGAAGGGGAGGAGCCACTGAGCTCCTCCCCTTCGGGACTTCGATCACTCCGGCTGCATCAGCGCGGCGGCTGCTTGCTCGGTTGAGCGGCGGGCGGGCGCGTCGTGTCGAGCGGCGTGACGTTCATCGTGGAGTCGGTGCGAGTTCGTCGAAGACTTGGTCGTGTCGGTGACGGTCGTCTTCTTCTTGGTGTAGATGCTACCGTTCGACGTATCGACCTTCGTCGAATCGGTGTGGATGCGGGTGTGCGTGGTATCCTGCGGCACCGCGGGCGTCGTTCCCTGCGCGTGCGCGACGGCAGGAACGGCCATGATTGCGGCAGCGGCCATGATTTTGAAGAACATTTTTACTTCCTCCAGCTGTACGGTTCATCCATCAGGTCAACTCCGCGCCGAGGTACGTGCACGAAGAACTCACAAAGTAAATTAGCAAGTCGCGGACCCGCGGAAGCCGCGCACACGTTAAAACGAGTCGAAAAAAAGCTGCCGGCCTCAGAGTGTGAGGCCGGCAGCTATCGTACTGTGATGCAGATTACCGAGCGCGCAACACCGTCGCGCCAACAGCAACTCCGATCGCAATGGCGCCCGCAGCCGCCGCGATCGCGACAGCAGGAGTCAGCGAGAACGAGCGGTTGTACCACGGCTCGGTGACGGCCGGCGCAGCGGTGGGAAGCGCTTCCATGATTCGCTCGTGGAGATGCACGGGCGTGGTCATTTGACGACGCACCTGCACTTCACGATCGAGGCGCAGCCAGAAATCCACATTGCGCGAGGCATCACTCTGACGAACAGCGCTCTCCGAAAGCTCGCCGTCAAGCCAGGCATGGATCGCCGAGGGCGTCTGCTGCCCCGTGAGCGGTACTTCTCGATCTGTGATCGGACGCGCCGGCATGTCTCCAGACTTGGGAGCCGATGGGTTCCGATACTCTCTGGGATCCAGGTTGTCTTGCATCACGCGTACTTTTCCTCAAGAAGAGCCTGGAGCGCCTCACGCGCGCGGTGGACGCGCATCTTAAGTGCTCCGACAGTGGTAGTCAGCAATTCGGCCATCTCTTCGTACGAACGACCTTCGACGTGCTTCATCACGAACGCTTCACGAAGCGATGGCGCCAATTGCATGAGCGCGGTATCCAGATCACTCGCGTAACTCGCCTGCGGTCGAGCTCTTCGTCCGGCGTCGATAACGATGAGGGCTGATCGTCCTCCTCGTAACTGTGATGCGTGCGGCGAATGTTCTTGAGCCAGTCCTTGCACCCGTTCGCCACGATCCGGAATATCCACGCATTGAACCGGCCGCGCACTTCTGCGAGATGCTGGTACGCCTTGATGAACGAATCCTGCAGGATATCCTCTGCCATCATCAGGACTGCCCGTCATCCCGAGCGCGTGTCCGATACAACGGATCGCTGTAACGTCCGATCAAGAGCCCGAACGCGTTACGATCGCCCTGTAGCACACGCGCTATTACGTCGTGATCCGCTTCGAGCGGATCGATCGGTCGCGGCGCTGTCACCGTGGTCTTCACGACGCTAGTGTAACGCTTTGAGCGCCCTCCGGACAGCCCTGTGAGTGTCGACAGCGATGGTGCAAGGGTGGCCATGCATCAGGGACGAATTGCCCTCGCTCGGGTAACGGTAAAATCACGTCACCGAAGACGCACATGATAGAGTAGTTCACGGACCAAATCTCCCTGGTAAACTCGACCGACTCTGTCGCTATCTGACCGATAGCGGCGATAGGCGCGCGAGAAGCGCTGCACCGTTCCAACCCTGGTCGCTCCCGCAAGCACGTCGCGAAGGTCGCGCTCGCTTAGCAGGCCCTCCGAATTGTAGCTGACCAGCGCGTGGCGCGCGCTCGTAGCCGCGAGAAGGCCCGCAAGTGCGGCCCCGGCCTTTCGTGCCGAGCACCAGTCGCTTCGCTGTCCGTCCCCTGCGACGAGGCCCGTCTTCCCTCGCAGCACGGGAGTGGCGTCGAACCACCCGCGTGCGATCACTTCGGGAACATGATAGTAGCCAGAATATTGGCGCGCGTTGTATGGCGGATCGATGTAGAGCAGCTCGACCTCGCCAGCCGCAGCGGCAACGACGGTTGCGTCCGCGCGGTGCGCCGTCGAACCTCGCGGCCCGCGCTGCGGGATCTCCGGCTCGAGCCTGAATGGCGCGCCGTGCATTCGACTGCCAGCGCTTGATGTACGCGGCGTAGACTCCCGCCGTGTTCGCGACGCGATCCGCCCCTTCGATAACGCCGCGAGAAGTACGTAATACGCGTCGTCCTGGATGAGCCCCGCCGACCACCACTCGTGGAGGCGGTGACGGATCGTGTCGATGCGGTCGGCGTTCTCCTGCGTGAAATACATCCGCCCGCCTGCCGGCGCGAAGTGCGCGCCAATGAAGCCGCGCTCGACATCCACCCAGCGCGCGAGGTATTCCGAGATCGCGCCGAGCGCACCGGTGCCCGCAATCGATTTTCGGAAGGAGGGAGAGCGAAGCGCGCGGCGCAGCTCCGGATCTCCTGCGCGAAGGGCGGCGAAACTCGGCGACCGCTGCGCGACGACGTACGCGCGCTGAAAGACGTACGAGTACGTCATCAGATCGCTCGATGCCACGCGCCACCCCGCGACCTTGAGCGCGCGACCGACGGCGGCGGTGCCGGAGAATGCATTGTGGGCGGTTTTTGGAGAGAGCCCGAGCCGCTCGACGGTGCCCATGAGAAATGGAAGGAGGCGAGTCTTGTTGCCGATGTAGCGCATCGTCAGGGCGGCGGCGAAAAGGCGGCCCAGCCGCGCGCGCGGATCTCCGCGCCATGCTCGTCGAGTTTCGGCGGCGGCATCCTCACCGTGCCTGGCACGCTCGGCGCAACTCCAGTCTGCGCGGAGCAGTCGGCGTCGCGCAGCGACTCGAGCACCGTGCGCACGACACCGCACGGCACGCCCGCCGCATTGAGGAGTGCTATCCAGCGTGCCGCCGTGTGCTTGGCGATGCGCGCCGACATGGCTGCGATCACGCGGTCGCGCTCCGCGATGCGACCGGCGTTGGTGCGAAGGCGCGGATCGTTCGCGAGGTCTTCGAGCACGAGCACGTGCGCACAGGCGGTCCACTGCGCGTCGTTGCCGACGGCGATCACCAGCGGGCGATCGCTGGCGTCGAAGAGCTGGTAGGGAACGAGATTCGGATGCGCGTTCCCCCAGCGGCGTGGCTCTTCGTCCGTCACGAGCGCATTCTGGGCGACGTTCACGAGCGCGGCGGTGGCGCTCGCGGCGAGCGAGACGGTGACGAGCCGGCCGCGTGCGGAGCTCGCGCGAGCGACGAGTGCGGCGAGGATCGCGATGCACGCATCCTTGCCGGCGACGACATCCGCGAGAGCGACACCGACCTTCATCGGCGCTCCATCGGGATCGCCCGTGATCGACATCCATCCCTGCTCGGCCTGGACCACGAAGTCGTAGCCGGCGCGATGGCTATCGGGACCAAAGCCGGTGATCGTGCACCAGACGAGCCTCGGATGCCGCGCCAGAATGGCGGGGACATCGAAGCCGTTTCGGGCGAGCATACCCTGCTTGAAGTTGTCGACGACGACGTCGGCGCTCGCGATCAGGGAGTGGATGAGCTCGCGATCGATCGCACTGGAGAGGTCGGCCGCGACGCTCTTCTTGTTCCGGTTCACGCTGAGGTAGTAGGCGCTATCGCCTGAGGGGTCGAAGGGAGGGCCCCAGCCGCGGGTATCGTCGCCGGAATGGGGACGCTCGACCTTGATGATGTTCGCGCCGAGATCGCCGAGGAGCATGGTGGCGAGTGGGCCGGCGAGGACCCGTGTCAAATCGAGCACGTTGATACCGCGAAGCATTATTTAGCCCTATATTATCGTGATACTGTCGTTATATTGTCTTTAAAATCGGCATCTTTGATCGTACTTTGGCACTCGCGCACTTTGTGATGCGAGACCAGTTCGCTCCGGTTACTCCTTGCATAGCTACCGCAAGATCATATACTTACCCTCCGAAATCACTCGGCGGAACGACTCGCCGGCGTATACAATGCTACATATAGATTGTCGGCCCCTCAGGCCTTCAACATTCGCGCACCCGGAGTGCGACCATCGATGGCCGACAAGCCAATGACCGCCGATGCCAACGCCCCCCTCGCGGATGCCGGGGCGCCCGCCGCTCCGGTCGCACCCCGCCGTCCCCCCGGACATTCGCAGCACCGATGTGCGCGACACCGTCGCCGAGATGGCGGCCCGCGCGCAGGAGATCAGCCAGGAGGCCGGAAGCAAGGTCGCCGCGGCCATGAAGGACGTCATCGGCGCCGCCGCCGGCCTCGCCGGCTTCGCGATCGAGAGCGCGCGCGACCTGGTGCAATACATGGTACGCCGCGGCCAGATGACGCAGGAAGAGGCGGACAAGCTCATGCGTGAAGCCGAGGAGGCGTACTCGAAGCGCCCGAAGCCGCCAGCTCCTCGAGTTGCCGATGTCCCGAAGGTCGCGGCGAGGGCGGCCGAGCCCGCGCATGTCTCGCACACCGCGCACGCTCCTCATGCGGGCACGCGGCGCATGCCGCGCCTGCGAAGAAGGCGACTGCTCCTGCAAAGAAGCCCGCAAAGCCCGTGGCCAAGCCTGCAGCCAAGTCCGCGAGCAAGTCTTCGAGCAAGTCCGGGAGCAAATCAGTAAAGGCCGCGCCGAAAAAGGCGAGCAAGCCCGCGAGCGCCGCATCGCGCTCGAAGCTCAAGGCGGCCGCGAAGAAAAGGAAGTAGCACGACGCGCGCCCCGCGGGACTCACCCGCGGCGCGACGCGATCCACTCCAGAAGGTCGTGCACCGCCGCCGGGTCGCGCAGTCTGACCTCGGCGGCGCTTTCAGCTTGCCCGCTCTCATCGACGCGGATCGTCACCGCCCGCGGCGAGCGTGCGCGCAGCGAGCGAAACGCATCCTCGTCCGTGCGATCATCCCCGACAAAAAGGATCGACGCGTTCTGCGCGAAGCCGTGCAGCCGCTCCCCCATCATCACGACCGCAGTGCCCTTGTCGACGTGTGCGACCGGTCGCACCTCCACGACTTCCTTCCCATTGGTCATGCGCAGCCGCAGGCCGAGCGCGATGCGTTCCACCTGCGCCCGCAGCGGCGGTACCGCGTCGCGCGCGGCGAGCCGGTAGTGCACGGTGAGCGTCCAGCGTTTGTTCTCGAGGCGGGCGCCCTCCACCTCCGCAACGATTGGCTCGAGCTCGCGCGAGGCCTGCGTGATCGCGGCCGACTGGTCCGCGAGGTCGGGATCGGTCTCGAGCTCGCCCGAAGGCGTGACGATCTCGAAGCCGTGATTGCCGACGGTCCACACGCCATTCACGCTGACGAGCCCGCGCGCATTGCTCGCCGCGCGACCGGAGACGAGGACCACGTGCACGCCCCGGCTCGCCACGAGGCGCTCCAGCACGGCGCGCGTCGCCGGCGCGACCGCCGCGTCCTCCGGTCGCGGCGCGATGGGTGCCAGCGTGCCATCGACGTCGAGCATCACGACGAGTGGGGTGCCGCCGAGCCGCGCCGCGATCTCGGGCGCTACGACGACTTGCGTATCGCTCATGCGACGCCACTCTCGGGCTCGCGTTCCGCGATGATGTCCTGCGCGCGCGTGAGCACGGCGGCGAGCCAGTCGAAGATCGTGCGCTCGTGCAGCTGGCGACGCATGCGATGCATGCGGACGCGCCGCTCACCCTCGCTCATGTGCAGCGCGCGCCGAATTCCCTCGACGAAGCCGTCGAGGTTGAACGGATTGATGAGTACCGCGCCATTGATCTCCTCCGACGCGCCGGCGAAGCGGCTCAGCACGAGCACGCCGCGCTCCTCGGTCTGGCACGCGATGAACTCCTTCGCGACCAGATTCATTCCGTCCTGCAGCGAGGAGATCAGACAGAGATCCGCGGCGCGGTACGCGCCCGCGAGCATGTCCGCGCTCACGTTCTCGTGGATCAGCACGATGGGGTGCCAGGTCGCCGTCTTGAACCGTTCGTTGATCTCGATGACGGACGCGAGCATCTCCTCTTCGAGCGCGCGATACGCTGGAAGCTCCGAGCGCGACGGCGTGGCGACCAGCAGAAAGGTGAACGTCTCGCGCATTTCCGGGTGCCGCTCCCAGAGCTCGCACAGCGCGCGCAGTCGTTCGGGAATTCCCTTCGTGTAGTCCACCCGATCGACGCCGAGTCCGAGGCGCTGCCCGTTGGACGCGTAACGCTTGCGGAGTCGTTCGACGAGGGTCGTGCTCTCGGGCGTGCTCGCGAGCTGCTCGTAGCGCTCCACGTCGATGCTGATCGGAAAGATCGCGACGTCGATCCGCCGGCCGTCATAGTGCACCGCAAGCGTGTCCGCATTGATCTCGGCCTCGGGGACGAGCTCCGCGACACAGCCGAGAAAGTTGAGCGCGTACCGCTCCGTGTGAAACTCGATGAGATCGTTGCCAAGGAGTCCGCGCAGCAGCGCTTCATTCGACGCCTGTGGGAAGAAGCCGCAGAATGTCCGCGGGAGGAAACGGGATGTGCCAGAACTGGTGGATGAGCGCCGGTTGCGCAAGCTCGCGCACCATCTCCGCCGCGAGCGCGAAGTGATAGTCCTGGATCCAGACGATCGGTTTCTTCGGGGAGCGTCGAACCTCGTCGGCGACCGCGTGCGCGAACTTCGAGTTCACTTCCTGATAGATGTTCCAGTAGTCGGTGCGATACTCGAAGTGCTGCACGAGCATGTGACAGAGTGGCCAGAGCGAACGGTTCGAGAATCCCATGTAGTAGCCGTCCACTTCCGCATCGGAGAGGAACACGCGGCGAAGCGTGTACCCATCTTCGCCGGGTGGCACGCGCAGACGCCCCTCGCGATCCGCGGTCTCGGCGTCCGCGGAGCCGGAGCCCCACGCCACCCACACGCCATTCGGTCGCCTGCATCGTGGGGTCGAGCGCTGTGACCAGACCGCCAGGCGGGCGACGCACCTCGATGCCGTTCTCGCCGCGCCGATGCTCGTACGGCTCGCGGTTGGAGAGCAGAATCAGTGTGCGATTTGCGAACGAACGAATATCTGGCATATGCCGCCTGGGGCGCACGAGACGTGCCGATTGCCCGACTGTCGGGCTGGCGGCCGTCATTGCACACGATAGCTTTGGGCTGCTGCTCCCCTCCCCTCGCATGCGCGACTACAATATGTACAACGACTTCCGGCGTGTCGCACTCCCTTTTGGCATCGCGACCTCGATCGGCGTGCCGCCGCCCGATGCGCGAGGCGTCGTGCCCGTGATAGTCGCACCGGCGCAGGCATCCGGTAAGTCGACGGCTCTCGATCGTTCGGGCTGAACCGTGCGACAGGTCGTCGCGCAGGCGCCCGTGCGCATCGATTTCGGCGGTGGCTGGACCGATGTGCCCCCTTACACAGTGGAACAGGGTGGGTGCGTGTGCAACCTCGCGATCGCGATGCACGCGCGTGCGACGCTCGGTGAGTGTGCGAGCGGCGTCGAGGTATCGATGGAGAATCACTCCGCACGCGCCGATCGGGCGGGGCTCCTTCAGGTCGAGGGCGATGCCGCCCTCGCGGCGGCGGCACTGCGACGAGCGGGGCTCGAGAATGTGCGCCTCGACATTGCGAGCGATTTTCCTCGCGGCGCCGGACTCGGTGGATCATCCGCCGCCGGCGTTGCAATCGCTGCCGCGGTTGCGGAATGGCGACACGAATCGCCCTCTCCGAGCGAGCTCGCAATGCGAAGCCGGGCGGCGGAGGTCGAGGAGCTCGGCATCGCTGGCGGATTCCAGGATCACTATGCGGCTGCGTACGGCGGAGCGCTCGGCCTTCGCTTCGGCAGCGAGACCGAGGTCGAACAGATCTCCCTCTCCGACCGGCTCGTGGCGACGCTCGAGCAGCAGTGCATTGTCGCCTACACGGGCGCCTCGAGAATCTCGGGCGCGACGATCACGGCAGTGCTCGATGCGTATCGCGACCGTGTGCCACGCGTCGTGAACGCACTCGCGCGAATGCGCGCGCTCGCCGAGCTGATGATCGAGGCGTTGAAGCGCGAGTCGGTGGACGACCTGGGCCGGCTGGTCGCCGAACATTGGGAGCACCAGCGATCGCTCCACGAGAAAATCCCAACTCCGATGATCGATCAGATCCTCGAGGTGGCGCGATCGCACGGTGCGCTCGGAGGAAAGGCGCTGGGAGCTTCGGGCGGGGGATGCGTCCTGATCGTCGCATCCGCGGAACGCGTCACCGAAGTGCGCGAGCGTGTGTCGTCGCTTGCCCGCATATTGCCTTGCAGCGTGACCCGGCAGGGAGTATCCGCGACCCCAAGTGAATGTTGAGGCCCATTGCATGGCAGAGCTGACCACCGAACAGTACGACCGGCTGGAGCGCGCGGTCATCGACAAGAAGCGCGTCGCCATCTACCGGCGGGGAACGGAGTACATTGTCATCCCCCACAGGCTGCATCTCATCAACGGCCGCGAGCGCATCGAGGCGGTACACCCGACCACCGGAGACTTCATCATCATTTATCTCGATGAGATCGACTCGTTGCAGGTGATCAGCTAGATGGCGGGCGTCACCAACTGCCTGCTCGCGGTCTACGCGGATGAGTCGTGCCTGGGTAATGGGCGCGAGGGATCGAATCCCGGTGGCGCGGGCGGGCTGATCGAGCTCGCGCATCCGAAGACCGGAGATCTCGTGCGGCGCGACTTCTGGCTGTCGGAGAAGGCGACGACGAACAACCGCATGGCGCTGCGCAGCGCGATCGAGGCGCTCGATATCGCGTCGTCGAAGAAGTGGAACTGCGTGGTGGTGTTCACGAGCGACTCCAAGTACCTCATCGATGGGATGACGTCGTGGGTGCACGACTGGGCCCGGCGCGGCTGGAAGCGAAAGGGCGGCGAAATCGGGAATCTCGAGCTCTGGCAGGAGCTCGTGGATGTCGCAGCCAACCACCGCGTGGAGTGGCGTTGGGTGCGCGGGCACAACGGCCATCCGCAGAATGAGTATGCGAACATGCTCGCGACACGCGCCGCGGCGCAGCAGGACGAGTCAAAGGGTGCGGTAGACTCGGGATTCGAGGCATGGATGGCGAGCGAGCGTGAGCGCGGGCGAATGAAGCTCGACCCCTCGCCGCTGCCCGAGATGCGGTCGTTTCGGGAGGCGCGATCGTTACCGCGTGGCGAGACGGACAGTCTGTTCTAGACTATCATTCCCCCTCGGAGCCGTCTCATGTTCAAGCCTTTCCTATTGATCTGTGCAGGGCTGGTGTTTGGTTATTATGCCGGATTCAACGATGCCCAGGACCATACGGAAAACCTCGGCTCCCGCCTCATTCATTGAGTCGGCGGCGACAGCAGAGAGCGTGTGTCCACGGATGTCGACAAGCAAATGGAGCAGGTCGGGAAGCCGTGACGGATTCCCGCTGACAACTTCATCAGGGGTTCTCGTTTGATTGTGCGCGCCAGTCCGATCACACTCAGTGTCCTGATCCCCTGTTATAACGAAGCCGCCACCATTGACCGCACGCTCGATGCGGTGTTGGCCCTCGGAGATCAGATCCTCTCCGATGGAATACAGATTCAGATCGTCGCCGTCGATGACGCATTGAAGGACGCCACGTTCGAACGCCTCACCGAACGGGCGAATGCATTGGACGGACGAATGCTGGTCGCGCGCCATCAGGTGAATCGCGGCAAGGGATCGGCGATCCAGACCGCGCGCGAGCACGCGACCGGCGAGGTCGCGATCATCCAGGATGCGGACCTCGAGTACGACCCGTGCGACATCCCCGAGGTGATCAGGCCGATTCTCGAGGGACACGCGGACGCCGTCGTCGGCACGCGCTTCGGCGCGGGCACGCACCGCGTGCTCTACTTCTGGCACCGGCTCGGAAACGGGGGACTCACGCTCCTGTCGAACATGTTCACGAATCTGAACCTCACGGACATGGAAGCGGGATACAAGGCGTTCACCGGGCGCACCCTCAAGGCGATGCACTTGACGAACCCGCGCTTCGGGATCGAGCCCGAGATCGTCGCGCGCCTCGCGCAGATGGGTGCGCGTGTGTACGAGGTGCCGATCAGTTATCATGGACGCACGTACGCCGAGGGAAAGAAGATCACGTGGAAGGACGGCGTCGCCGCATTCTTCCATATTCTTCGGGCACGGATTTCCTCGTCGAAACAGCAGCAGCTCCCGCCTGAGTGACACAGCACATGGATGATCTCGATCGGCTCGTTCGGCGGCTCGTTCAAAATGTTCGCAACAGCCACCCACAGTACCTGAGTCAGCCGGTGGAAGTGTCGGAGCTGTATCAGACGCTCATCCCGTATCGACACAATCGCACCGAGCTCGAGATCGAGACGAATCAGGACTACGAGGCGGCGCTCTGCCAGCTGCTGTCCGGCGAGCGCGGCTACACGACCGGCGATCCAGCGCTGCAGAATGCGATGCGCAAGGAGCTCGCATTGCCGAATCCGAACACCGCCATTTTCCGCGACTACGCCGCCGCTCGCGTGACGCTCACGGCGGAGGCGGTGCGCCACTTCGCGGACTCGCCAACGAGCATTCAGCGCGGCGCCCCCAGCTCGACTCCGCGCGCCCCAACGGTGTCATTGAATGCGAGCACCGCCGCCGGTGCGTGCCGGTACTGCGGCGGCTCGCTTCCGGACGGCCGGCGCGTGATGTTCTGCCCCAGCTGCGGGCAGAATCTCATGGTGCAGCGGTGCCCCGCATGCGGAACAGAGCTCGAGATCCATTGGCAGTACTGCATCACCTGCGGCCGCGGAGTCGCCGCCACGTGACGCGCGCAGCGCGGCGAGGCTGAGTCGTGCCCCACACGCTCGCGGTCATTGCCGGCGACGGCATTGGCCCCGAGGTCGTCGGCGAAGCGCTCAAGGTGCTGGACGCAGCCGAGTCGCAGCACCATCCGGGCGTGGTGGTCGAACAGCTCCCGTGGGGAGCGGAGCACTACCTGCGAACCGGCATCACGATTCCGCCCGAGGAGATGCAGCGACTCGGCCGCGACGTGAGCGCGATCCTGGTTGGCGCGCTCGGCGACTCCCGCGTGCCCGACAACGTGCACGCGCGCGACATTCTCCTCGGGATGCGCTTCCAGCTCGACCTCTACGTCAACGAGCGCCCCGCGCGGCTGTTCGACGACCGCCTGACGCCGCTCAAGGGAAAAACCGTTCGCGACTTCGATCTCGTCGTCTTCCGGGAGAACACGGAGGGACTCTACGTGAGCGTCGGCGGCGCGTTCAAGGTAGGCACTCCCGACGAGATCACCATTGCCGAGGAGCTGAACACCCGGAAGGGAGTCGAGCGGATCATTCGCCACGCCTTCGCATGGGCGCGCGCCCACGGAAAGACTCGAGTGACGATGGCCGACAAGGCGAACGCGATCGCCGCCCATGGGCTCTGGCGCCGCGTATTCGAAGAGGTCGGCGCCGAGTACGCGGACATCAAGCGCGACACGCGCTACATTGACGCCATGGCGATGGACCTCGTCCGCACGCCCGAGGCGTTCCAGGTGATCGTCACCGGAAATCTGTTCGGCGACATTCTCTCCGATCTCGCGTCGATCCTCGTGGGCGGACTCGGGATCGCGCCGAGCGCGAATCGGAATCCGGGGCGCGTCACGATGTACGAGCCGGTACACGGGAGCGCGCCTCCGCTCGCCGGCAAGGACGTCGCCAATCCGATGGCGGCGATTCTCTCGCTCGCGATGATGCTCGAAGGAGTCGGTGAGGATGCGGCCGCGGCCGCTGTGGAGCGCGCAGTGCGCGCGGCGATCTCCGCCGGCGTTGGCACGCCGGACATTGGCGGATCGCTCGGGACGCGCGCGGTGGGCGACTGGATCGCGGCGCGCGTGCGCGCGGGCTGATTCCCGGCAGTTCCCCCCGCGAAGGGAGGTGGTCATCCTTCGAGACTCACCACCGTTCGGGGACTCCAGTGGGCACACAGGGCACCAACCGCGACATTGTCTTTCTCTCCGGCGTCCGCACGCCGTTCGGCACCTTCGGCGGCGCGCTCAGGGATTTCAGCGCCATTGACCTCGGCGTATTCGCGAGCAGGGCGGCGATGGCCGCGGCGCACGTCGAGCCAAAGGAGATCCAGCACGCGATCTTCGGCAACGTCATGCAGACGACGTCCGACACGATCTATTATGCTCGGCACGTCGCGCTGAAGTCCGGAGTGCGGCAGGACGTGCCGGCGCTCACCGTGAATCGCCTGTGCGGTTCGGGCTTTCAGGCCGTGGTGAGCGGCGCGCAGGAGATCCTGCTCGACGAGGCGGAGATCTGTCTCGTGGGCGGTGGCGAGTCCATGTCGCAGGCGCCACACATTGCGCGCGGAATGCGCTGGGGACTCTCGCTCGGCAACAGTCCCGTGCTCGAGGACTCTCTGTGGGAGGGGCTCAAGGATCCATACGCCGGTCTGGCAATGGGCGACACCGCGGAGAAGGTCGGCGAGCAGTTCAGCGTCGATCGGCTGTGCAGCGATGAGTTCGCGCACCGGTCGCAGATGCTCGCGCGCGATGCGTGGGCGACAGGCATTTACGCGGACGAGGTTGTCGGCGTGCCGGTGCGCAACCCGAAGACGAAGAAGGAAGAGATTTTTGCGCGCGACGAGCACATGCGTCCCGACACGACCAAGGAAGGGCTCGCGAAGCTGCGGACGGTGTTCAAGGAAGGTGGACTCGTCACGGCTGGAAATGCGTCCGGTATCGGCGACGGCGGAGCGGCACTCGTGATCTCGAGCGCGGAGTACGCGAAGCGCACGGGAAAGAAGCCCCTGGCGCGGCTCGTATCCTGGGGAGTGGTGGGCGTCGACCCGACCATCATGGGCATCGGCCCGGTGCCCGCATTGCAGGTTGCGCTCATGAAGGCCGGGATGACGCTCGACCAGATCGACCTCGTCGAGGTGAACGAGGCGTTCGCAAGTCAGGTGTGTGCGGTCGAGCGGTCACTTGGCATCGATCGCAACAAGCTGAACATCCACGGCGGTGCGATCGCATTGAGTCACCCGCTCGCGGCGTCGGGAGCGCGCATCTGTGCCGCATTTGCTGCACGCGCTGAAGGCAACGGGGAAGCGGTTCGGGCTCGGCTCCGCGTGCATCGGCGGCGGTCAGGGGATCGCGGTGATCATTGAATCTCTCGAGGCGTAGTCGCGCCGCGGCGGCGAGCGCAGTTCTAATCGCCGCCGGTTGTTCCGGGCTTGTCGGCGCAAACACGAAGCCCGAAGCGGAGCCGGTGGCTGCGCCGCCAAGCATCAGCCAGGAAGTCATCGGTCAGACTCCGTGGCCGGTGAAGACGCGCTACGTTGTCGACCTGTGGCTGCACGGCTACGCCATGCTCGTCGCGGACTCGTCGCGCACGCCACCATTCCGGCGCGACTACCGGGACGCGATGATCGTCGCGAAGAACAGCCGCAACATCACCAGCCAGCTCGATGACAACGCGGAGGCGCTCCGGCACGGGCTGCGACTGAATCCACGCCTCCTCGAGGGCGCGCGCCTCGCGCTGCGCGAGGGCAGTTGGGAAGAGATGGGAAATGACATTGCGGCCTTTCTCACGGCGAGCGAAGACGCAGCCTCGGGAAAGAAGCGTCCCTCGGTGCTGTCAACGTGGAAGCGGACGCCTCGCACCGCCGAGGAAACCACCGGCATGATGGCCGCGCTCGGGACCGTGTATCGCACGGACGCCGACCGGGCGTGGCTAAAGATGTTCGCGCTCTCGCTCACCGACGAGCACACGAAGTTTTACGAGCGCTACTGGCGCGAGCAGCAGCATGCGTTGCGCCCCGCGCTCGCCGCCGTCGACAGTGAATTTTCGCAGCGCTACCTCAAGCAGCTCCGCAGCTATCTCCGCGGAATACAGCTTCCCACCGGCGAGATCGTGCTGAGCCTTCCGCTTGGCGGCGAGGGCCGCGGCATCTTCGAGGGGCAGCACTCGGTCGCAATCGGGTTTCCGGCGAGTGCGGACTCGTCGCTCGAGGCCGTGTACGAGTTCGCGCACGAGGCGATCGGCGTGGTGGCGGAGGAGGCGGCGCGCGAGCGCATCTCCCCTGCGGAGTTTCGAGCGGGAGCCGCGGCGCAATACGAGAGCCCCGCGAAGGTCCGCGGCGGCGCGATGCTCCTGCAGCGTGCAATTCCGGAGCTCGTGGGCGGCTACGAGCGACACTATCTCTCGGAAGCACGCGTACAGATAGATGGAGGCGATGTCGACTCGGTATTCGTGCGCGCGTTCCCACTGAAGCAGTCGATCATCGACGGCATGGACCAGCGGCTCGATGCAGCAATGAAGGCGGCGGACTGATGGCGGACGAGTCCAAGTCCGCGCCGACGCCCGTCACGGCGCCGGCGGCCCCCGCGCCGCCAGTCGCGCCCGGAGCGCCCGTCGCACCCGTGCCCCTCGAGCGAGCGGCGCTCGAGCGGGTGCTGGCGCGCGCGGCCGAGCTGCAGGCACAGGAGGCGGATCCCGGCGAGCTGACGCTCACCGAGGCGCAGATCCTCGACGTCGGCAACGAAGTGGGGATTCCCGCGAAGCATCTGCGACAGGCGCTCGCGGAGGAGCGCTCGCGCGTCGCGGTGCCAGTCGAGCGCGGACGCATTGCGGCGCTGTTCGGCGCGGCGACGGTATCCGCGAGCCGGACGGTGCGCGGGACTCCCGCCGCACTCTTCGACCGCCTCGATGAAGCGATGCAGCGCGAGGAGTCGCTGCGGGTGAAGCGCCGCTTCCCGGATCGCATCGCGTGGGAGCCGCGCGGGGGGATGGCCACGGAGTTTCGCCGCATTCTGAACGTCGGTGGGCACGGCTATCGGCTCGCGCGAGCCGAAGAGGTTTCGGCGACGGTGATCGCGGTGGACGCCGAGCGCTCCATCGTGCGCCTCGACGCGAGTCTCGCGAACGTGCGCTCGCAGCGTCTGACGGGCGGCGCCGGTGTGATCGCGAGTGGCGGAGTGGCCACCGGAATTCTCCTCGCGCTTGGTGTTATGGCCGCCGTGGCGGCGTTGCCGGTGGCAGCCGGCGTCGTGGCCGGATACTTCGTCGCGCGAAGCCATGGACCGCAGGTCGCGGGCGCGCAGCTCGCGCTCGAGCAGATGCTGGATCGCCTCGAGCGCGGAGAGCCGCTGCGCCCGTCGCTACTCTCCGCGATCACCGCGAGCGCCGGTCTTCGCTGGCCTTGATCGTTCTATCTTTCCTTCTCCCTTCCTCGACCAACAAATGACAGAGATTGCGACCGTCGGCGTGCTCGGCGGAGGACTCATGGGCTCGGGCATCGCGCAGGTGGCGGCGCTGAACGGATTCAAGACCATTGTGCGCGAGGTCGATGACGCGTCGACCAAGCGCGCTCGCGCGAGCATCGAGAAGTCGCTCGCCAAGGCGATCGAGAAGGGGAAGCTCACGGAGCAGGCGCGCGTGGAGACGATGGGCCGCCTGACCTTCACGACGTCCGTCGCCGAGCTGGCGGCCTCCGACATCGTGGTCGAGGCGATCATCGAGGATCTCGACCTCAAGAACGCGATCTGGAAGGAGCTCAACACGCTGTGCCCGGCGCACACGATCTTCGCGTCGAATACCTCGAGCCTCACGATCGCCGCGATGGCGGCGGTGAGCGGGCGTGGCGACCGGATGGTCGGGCTGCACTTCTTCAACCCGGTGCCGGTGATGAAGCTCGTCGAGGTCGTGAAAACGGTGACGACGAGCGACGAGACGTTCACGCGCGCCTTCGCCTTCGCGAAAAGCTCGGCAAGCAACCGATCGCGGCCAAGGACAACTCGGGATTCGTCGTGAACCTGCTGCTCGTCCCGTATCTCCTGGACGCCATCAACGCGCTGGAGCACGGCGTGCGAGCGTCGAGGACATTGACAAGGGGATGATGCTCGGCACCGGCTACCCGATGGGTCCGTTCACGCTGCTCGACTTCGTCGGCCTCGACACGACCTACAAGATTGCCGAGATCATGTTCGACGAGTATCGCGAGAAGCGGTATGCGCCGCCGCCGCTGCTCAAGCGGATGGTGCTCGCTGGCTACTATGGAAAGAAGTCGAAGCGCGGATTCTACGACTACTCGGTAGAGCCGCCGGTCGTGAGCGCACTCGGTCTCTAGCGCGAGACGAGAGATGGAGGACCGTCGCCTACATCGGGTTTCTCCGTTCTCGTCCGTTCGATCCGTTTAGTCCGTAGTTCACGACTGTTAGCGCCTGCATGAGGCAGTCGACTCGGACTCGCGACTGCTGCTCGTGCAGGCATCAACTGTATCAAGTATCGAATGGAACGGAATGAACGGACAAGAACGGATGAGCTTGAGCCACGAGGGAGTTCGAGCCGGGAACGACCACGAATTCGCTACTCGCAACGCTAGTACTTCTTCAGATCTTCTTCACCAGATACTTCCGGACAAACTCATCCATCCGTACCAGATCGAGCGACGCGTCCTTGCACGGACCGTTGGGGAGCGTCATTGGCAGCCCGAGCACCGGCACTCGGCCGGCGACATCGTGCAGGCCGCTCACGAGGTCGCGCTCGCAGGCGACAGCGACCACCGCCTTCGGACGCCGTTCGCGGATGACGCGGCGCGCGAGCTGTCCGCGCGTGGCGACGAACGCGGAGACGCCGTAGCGCTTCGCGATCTCGAGGACTCCGTCGAGCGCCTCGCGCGAGAGGCAGCGCGGGATGAGGATCAGAAGCTCGATGGATTCACCCGTCGCTCCCGTGCGAGCGCGAGCTGGTTGTACACGGCAACGCTGGCGTGACCGGTCCAATCGCGCTTGACGCCGAAGAGCTCACCTACACGCCACGCCAGATGGAGCGTGCGAAGCAGCAGTCCACGCTCGGCCAGCTTCTCCGGCAGGAGCGCGCGGCCGGTCCACACGGAGAGCGCGAGGAGCGTGAGCCACGCGAGAGACAACGCGACGGTGGCCGCGATGCCGAGGTAGAGCACGGCGGGAAGTCGTCGCGAGAGGAGCGCGAGGCGCGGCGCGAGGAGATACACGGCGGCGGCGGCGAGGATGGCCACGAGGATGATGCCGACGGCCGTGAAGCCGAAGTAGAGGCGCGTGGGCGAGGTGAAGTCGCCACCATTGTCGAGCGCGCCGCCGTCCCACTCATCCCACTCGTGCCCGAGCCGCCGGTCGGTTTCGATCTTGATCAGCGGTCCGACGTGTCGCAGCGGTACTTCGCTCTCCATGCTGCATGATGACGGGACCACGACTGGCTTGTCAACGGCCGAGAGACGCGTCACTGTGCCGAGCGTGAAGCCCGTTGGATTTCGTGGTGTGTTCCGCGACGATGATTCCGCGCGCGCGGTGTACGCCGAGGGCGCGGGGATCGCGCGCGCGATGCCGGCAGCGGTGGCGGTTCCAGCCGACGCGGATGATGTCGCGGCGCTCGTCCGCTGGGCGTCGGCGAGTCGCATGGCGCTGATCGCGCGCGGCTCGGGCAGTGGCATGGCCGGCGGCGCGGTGGGTGCAGGCGTGATCGTCGATCTCAGCCGGCTCGACTCCATTGGATCAATCGATACGGAGCGGCGGCGTGTGATGGTGGGGCCGGGGGCCGTGCGCGGCGCGGTGAACGAATGCGCGCGCGCGCAGGGGCTGCGATTTCCGGTCGATCCGTCGAGTGGCGCATTTTGCACGATCGGCGGAATGGCGGCGACGAACGCCGCGGGCGCACACACGCTGCGCTACGGCGCGACTCGCGCGTGGGTGACGGCGCTCGACTGCATCTTCGACGACGGCTCGCGCGCGCTGATCAGGCGCAACGCGCCGCTTCCCGACGTGCCCGCCGTCGAGCGCTTTCTCGCGACCGCGCACTCGGCGATTCTGGCATCGCCCGCGCGTGTGCGCTCGCATCCGGGCGTGCGGAAGGATTCGTCGGGATACGCGCTCGCCGACTACGCGCGAAGCGGCGAGCTGCTGGAGCTGCTCGTCGGCAGCGAGGGAACGCTCGCGCTCTTCGTCGGCGTCGAGCTGTCGCTCGCGGCGCTGCCGGGCGCGACGAGCAGCCTCGTCGCCGAGTTCGCGACTCTGGAGGAGGCGGTAGGTGGAGCCGCGCGCGCGCGGGTGGGCGGCGCGAGTGCGTGCGAGTTGCTGGACCGCACTTTCATCGACGTGGCGCGCAGTGGGCCGTCGCTCGTGCCGGTCGAGAGCGAGTGCGAGGCGGTGCTTCTCGTGGAGATCGAGGCGGGTGACGCGAGCGCCGCCGCGGCCGCGGCGACGGTGATGGAGCAGGCGCTCGCCGCGTGCGGCGCGGCTCGCGTCGCGATCGCGCTCGACTCGGAGAGCGAGGCGCGCATCTGGGCGCTCCGCCACGCCGCGAGTCCGGTGCTCAACCGGCTGTCGTCCTCGCTCAAGTCGATGCAGTTCATTGAGGACGCCGCGATTCCGCCCGAAAAGCTCCCGCAGTACATTCGCGGCGTCCGCGAGATTCTCGCGAGCCACGAGGTGAAGGGCGTCATCTTCGGGCATGCCGGCGACTCGCACGTGCACGTCAACCCGTTGATCGACGTCCGGCGCCCGGGATGGCGCGAGGCGGTGCGAGCGATTCTCGACGAGGTGACCTCACTGGTGGCGCAGCTCGGCGGCACGATCGCCGGCGAGCACGGCGACGGCCGGCTTCGCACTCCGCTGCTCGCGCGGGTGTGGGATCCGCAGTCCGTGGCGCTGTTCGCCCAGGTGAAGCAGGCCTTCGACCCGCAAAATATTTTCAACCCCGGCGTGAAGGTGCCCACCGGCGCCCTCGCGATCGGAGACGTGAAGTACGATCCAACTCTTCCGCAGCTTCCGCTCGACGCCCGGGCCGCGCTCGACACGATCGAGCGCGAGCGAGCGTGGAGCCATTTTCGACTCTCGATGATCGGCGGCCACTGAGCCGCGTCGGTCAACTCCTGGAGATCCGTGTACTACTACGAGCCGCGCATCACCCTCCTCGCGAAGCCGGCCTTCACCGCCCCCGAGCACCTCGGCGTCGCGTGGCTCGGTGAGAGCACCGCCGGCGAACAGTTGGCCGAGTTCGCGGGACGCCTCTGTTACATGAGCCAGAAAAACCCCGCACGGCGCACGACGCGAGACTACCTCGAGAACATCAAGAAGCAGGGGCACGGGAGCGTTCTCGAGCACGCCAACTACTCTCTGCTCTTCGAGGGCGTCAGCCGCTCGCTCACGCACGAGCTGGTGCGGCACCGGGCAGGGTTTGCCTACTCCCAGCTGTCACAGCGCTACGTCGACGAGAAGGACGCGAGCTTCGTCGTGCCGCCGGCGGTGGCGGGCGACGAAGCGCTCGAGGGCGTGTGGCGCGCTCAGGTCGACGGCGCGCTCGCGAGCTACATCGCGCTTGTCGAGCAGCTCATGGAGCGTTACGCCTGGGTGGGAGACAAAGTCCATCGTCGGAAGATGGCGCGCGAGGCGGCGCGAGGCGTCTTGCCGAACTCCACCGAGACGAAAGTCGTGGTGACGGCGAACGCTCGCGCCTGGAGAACGATGCTCGAGCTGCGGTCGAGCGAGGGCGCGGAGCTCGAGATTCGCCGGATGGCCGTCGCGACCCTTCGTCTTCTCGCGGCGGAGGCGCCCGGATTCTTCTCCGACTTCGAGATCTACATTGGTGAGGATCGGCGCGAAGCGGCAAGAGTCGGATTTCACAAAGTCTGAAATAAAGATCGCGCACAAGCAAAAAATCATTGCATTGCATTTCATTGACTCTTATTTTGCTCGCACACTCGAATCGACATCGCCTTTTGTCGAGCGGTGAGCGCGCCGCGGTCTGAACGATTTTTGCGACTCGCGCGTCAATGGGTGAATGGGTGTGCGTGCCGGGTGGTGGCGACTGTTCGACCGGAATTGTCTGACCTCAAGCAGGATCGGATGACACGAATCGGGTTCGCCTACAATCAGAAGCCTGAAGTTCCTGCTCTTCGTCTCGAGGACGGCGCCGAAGATGCGCTTCCCGACGAAGAGCCTCCCAGTGGCGCAGACTCCGATTGGGCGAGCGCGCCGCACCTCGCGGCTGCCTCGCGAGCTGGCGGCATTGCCGCCGCCGAGGTCGACGACGAGTTCGCGGAGTGGGACAGCGCGGAGACCATTAACGCCGTCGAGCAGGCGCTCAGCGCGCTCGGCGAAGTAGTCCGCCTCGAGGCGAACGCGGATTTCCCCGAGCGCCTGCGGGCGACTCAGCCGGACATCGTCTACAACATCGCGGAAGGAATGGGCGGCGTGAATCGCGAAGCCCACGTTCCCGCAATTTGCGAATTCTTTGGCATCCCGTACTCGGGATCCGATCCCTTCTCTCTCTCGCTCTGCCTCGACAAGGCGCGTGCGAAAGAGTTTCTGGCGTACCACGGCGTTCCAACGGCGCCCTTCGCGCTCATCCGGAACGCCGCCGAGATCCCGGCGATGCTCGACCGTCTCACCACGCGCAGGACGAAGAGCGGCAGCTCGCGCCTTCGCCTCCCGCTATTCGTGAAGCCGGTACACGAGGGCTCGTCCAAGGGAATCACGGAGGACAACTATTGCCGCACGGTGGCCGAGGCGCAGGCACAGACTGCGTTTCTCCTCGAGCGGTACGCGCAGCCCGTGCTGGTGGAGGAATATCTCCCCGGCCGCGAGTTCACCTGCGCGGTGATGGGTAACGGCGATGGCGCGCACGTGCTGCCGCTCGTCGGGATGAACTTCGATGCTCTGCCACCGGGCGCGCTTCCGGTGTACGGCTTCGAAGCCAAGTGGCTCTGGGACGACCGAAGCCACCCGTTGGAGATTTTTGAGTGTCCTGCGAGGATCGACGAGGCGCTGCGGAGCAGGATCGAAGAGGTCGTGCTCTCCGCCTACCAGGTTCTTGGCTGCCGTGACTGGTCGCGCATCGATGTGCGACTCGACGCCGCTGGCGTGCCGAACGTGGTGGAAGTGAATCCCCTTCCGGGAATCCTTCCCAATCCCGAGGACAACTCGTGCTTTCCCAAAGCCGCGCGGGCAGCCGGATTGAGCTACGATGAGCTCATCCAGCGCTCCCTGCGCTTCGCCGCGGAGCGGCAGGGCATCACCCTGTCGGGAAAGGCCGTGCGTCGAGTACGACGCGCGGCGTCGTTGGGCTGAGCGGGCGAGCGCGTTTCCGGAGCTCGTGCGCGTCGGCCCCACCACGAGAAAGGGGCCAGATGAAAATTGCACTCCTGTTCGACGGCGCTGCGGCGCTCGGCAAGTCGGCTGATCTGCTCATCCTCGAAACGGTCGAGGCGGTGGAAGCGGTGCTGGCGGCCGAGGGGAACCAGGTCGTGCGTGTGCCGGTGAACACCGATGGACGGTGGATCGAGCGCACGCGCCGCACCAAGTGCGACGTCGCATTCAATCTTTGCGAGGGCATCGACGGCGTGGCTGAGCTCGAGCCTACCGTCATCTCGGCGCTCGAGGTACTCGGCATCCCGTTCACGGGCAGCTCGTCGTGGACGGCTTCGCTGTGTCTGCGCAAGCACGTCGTCAACGCGATTCTCGATCGCGCCCGTCTTCCGATTCCGCGCTTCGCTATAGCGCGCCGTGGCGAGCCGATCCCCGTGGTCGGCTTTCCCGCGATCTGCAAGCCGGCCGCCGAGGATGCATTGGTAGGCGTCGAGCAGCGTTCCGTCGTGCGCACCGCGCGCGCGCTGGCTGAACGGGTGAACTCGATGCACGAGCGGTGGGACGAGGTGATCGTGCAGCGCTACATTGACGGCCGCGAAGTGAACGTCGGCATCGTCGGCGATCAGGTGCTTCCCGTTTCGGAGATTCAGTTCGATGCGATGCCGAAAGGGATGTGGCGTATCGTGTCGTACCGATCGAAGTGGGAGACGGGGAGCGATGAGGACTCCGGCACCCAACCGCAGTGTCCGGCGAAGCTCTCCGCGGATCTCACGGAGGAGCTCCAGCGCATCGCACTCCAGGCGTGGCGCGTGGTGGGCGGGGACGGTTATGGCCGCGTCGACTTCCGAATCGATCGCGCGGGCAAGCCGTGGATCCTCGAGGTGAACTCGAACCCCGATCTCGCGCCGGACGCCGGGCTCGCGCGCATGGCTGGCGTGGAAGGGCTCGACTACGGCGCACTCGTGCGCGCGATCTGCGAGCGCGGACTGCACCGGGAGCGCCCGTCCACCGCCGATCAGTGGGCGCTCGCGCGACGGCTCTCCGGCGTCATGGCTGACGATCAGGACGCCGCGCTCGAGCTGTTCGCCGTCGGGCAGCGCTGAGCGGCACCCCGAGCGCCGGGCGCGCCGAGCGCGCCACCCGGCGTATTGGTCCGCTCGCATCGCACCATCGTGGGCGCCTCGTCGAGATCCTCGAAGCGACGGGCGTCTTCGCACCCGCGGAGATCGACGTCGCGCTCGAGCTCTTCGACGAGGGAATGCGGAGCGCGGAGTCCTACGAGCTGCTCGGAGTATTCGATGCCCACGGCGCGCTGCAGGGCTACGCGTGCTGGGGGCCCACACCATGCAGTGAAGGCGGCTACGACCTTTACTGGATCGCGGTGGATCCGCGCGCGCAAGGCGGTGGCTATGGAAGCGCCCTGATGCGGGCGGTGGAGGAGCTCCTCCGTGCCCGCGGTGCGCGACTGCTCGTGGCCGAGACGTCGTCGCGCGATGCGTACGCGCAGACGCGGGAGTTCTACGAGCGCGGTGGATACGTGGAACGCGCGCGTGTGCGCGGGTTTTATGCAGTAGACGACGATCGCGTGATTTTCTCGAAGCAGCTGGCGCTTGGCGCCGGCGAGGAGGCTCGCCATGAGTGAGTGGCAGAAGGTCCTGCGCGAAGGCAGCGTGGACACACTCGAGAAGTTGGCCGAGAAGTTCGGCCGCGACGTGATCGACGTCGAGGCGCTGCGCCCGGCGTTCGACGGTTTCCAGGTGCGCATCACGCCGGCGGCGCTGGACCAGATCAAGGAAGTGGGCGATCCAATGTGGAATCAGTACGTGCCGACCATCCGCGAGCTCGAGGTCGTGGACGGCGTCGTCGACTCCCTGGACGAGGACGGCGACTCGCCGGTGCCGAACATCACCCACCGGTATCCGGATCGCGCGCTCTTTCTGGTGAGCCCAGTGTGCGCGTCGTACTGCCGGTTTTGCACGCGGCGCCGGAAGGTCGGCGATCCCGAAAAGATTCCGCTCAACCAATACGACTCCGCCTTCGCGTACATTCGCGAGCACACCGAGATTCGCGACATCATTCTGTCCGGCGGCGACCCGATGATGCTCTCGGACAGGCGCATCGAGTACATCCTCCAGAAGCTGCGCGAGATTCCGCATGTCGAGATCATCCGCATCGGAAGCCGGATCACCTCGCACCTGCCGGAGCGGATCACGCCCGAATTCTGCGAGATGGTGCAGAAGTACCATCCCATCTACATGAACACGCACTTCAATCACCCGAGCGAGCTCACGCCGGCCGCGGTCGCGTCGCTCGACCGGCTGTCGCGCGCCGGGGTCGTGCTCGGCTGTCAGACGGTGCTGCTCAAGGGCGTGAACGACGATCCGAAAGTGATGATGAAGCTGATGCACGAGCTGCTGAAGGCGCGCGTGCGTCCCTACTACATCTACATGGCCGACCAGGTGGCCGGGGGCGAGCACTTCCGCACGATGGTCCAGACCGGGCTCGAGATCATCCAGGCGCTGCGCGGATGGACGTCGGGGCTCGCGGTGCCGCACTTCGTCATCGACGCTCCGGGCGGCGGCGGCAAGGTGCCGCTGCTCCCGGAGTACGTGGAGTCGATCACGGACGACGAGGTGATCTTCCGGAACTACGAGGGGAAGCGGTTCACGTACAAGCAGCCGAGGGTCGCGGTCGCGGCGGAGTAGCCGGTGGCGCTCAGTACTGACAGCGCGTCTCACGGCCATCGTTCGCCGTTTATGGCCCTTCTATCATTGCGCGATACCCTCGGCGTCGAGCAAACGACGGTCGACCTACTGGATCTCACACGACGGAAGCGCGACCGGGCGAACTACGAAGCTGCCGGATCGACGTCCGCGAAGGAAGCGAAGAACTCTATAAGGTGTGACGCCACGTATCCCAAGCGATGCACGCGTACACCAACAAGACATCCAGGCCGAACAGGCCGAACTGTTGCTTCGCTGGAAATCCGGATCGCCGGTTTGCCACAGCGCAAATCCGAGTATGTCGGCCGTGAGGGAGCTCGCCCGCAACGGTCGAGGGCTCGGCATGTATACCAGTCGGTTCGTGCAGGCGAGGTTTTCGCACAGAGGGCGGTAGCCGTCCACGGGAACGCGGCGCTGCGTCGGCCGCGCCGAGGTTCGCCGAAATGCACGTCGATCTGACTGGGAGGTGCTCATGCTCCAAGGCGTCCGTGGCGTGAGGATAACGGTCGCAGTGTTCGCTGCCGCGCTCGCCGCGCAACCGGTTGCGGTTCAGGCGCAGACGGACGAGATCCAGGTCTATGATGGCGTGATCGCCGCGCCCGGTGTGTTCAATCTGACCTGGCACAACAACTTCACGCCGTCCGGTCTGGCCGCGCCGGCGTTTCCCGGAGGCATCGCGCCGAACCACTCGTTCAACGGCGTCACCGAGTGGGCCTACGGCGTCACGAAGTGGTTCGAAGCCGGTTTGTATCTCCCGCTTTACAGCATCACGGATCGCGGCAGCGTGCTCATAAATGGATTCAAGCTGCGCGCGCTTTTCGTAGCGCCGAACGCAGCCAGCCGCGCATTCTTCTACGGCATCAACTTCGAGTTCAGCTTCAACGCGCGGCACTGGGATCCGAAGCGCTACACGTCGGAGATCCGTCCCATCGTGGGTTGGCATCTCGGCGCCGTCGATCTGGTGGTCAACCCGATCTTCGACAATTCGTACAGCGGCGGACTCGGCGGTCTGGACTTCGCGCCAGCGAGTCGCGTGGCGTACAACGTCTCGCACCGTTGGGCGCTGGCTGCGGAAGAGTACGATGACTTCGGGCCGTTGCGGAGATTCGATTCGGGCAGCGCCCAGGCGCATCAGATCTTCGGGGTCGTCGACTACTCGGGTGCGCCGATGGATGTCGAGGCCGGCATCGGGTTCGGTATGACGCGCGCCACCGACAACGTCGTGCTCAAATTGATCCTGTCCCGCGATCTGCGCTAACCCGCATTTCTCAGCACGTCAGCTTGTGGGTGAAATGGGCTCGGTTGCAGAGTGAGAGCGATCGGTGAGCCATAGGCCGGTCGGCGCGACACGCCATGTACGGGAGCAGCGCGAAGCGTTATGGGCCGGGCAACGCCGCGCTCAGTCATGTGGTCGTGCCGGGGACATCATGCGTCACGCACGAGTCATTGATGCGGGAGGTATTGAATCGTGAGATCGCCGCCAGCTATTGTTACGGCACCTTGCGCGGTTCCCTTCTTGAAGCCCAAGCCCAATGGGCCATGATAGTCTGGCGGCGGCATCTTTGGCGCGCCGGGAAGAATCGTGTAGCCGGCTTTCGGGAGCGCTTCGAGATAGAACTTGTAGATCGCGTGTCCATCCACATTGTGCCATTCGCAGATGATCTCCCCGCTGGCATCGAGCGGCTTGCAGGGGCTTAATCCGGGTGGTAGAGGGAAGTCTGCTGGGAGTCCCGGTCCGGAACTCACAGCGACAGTCGAGGTGGAAGGCGCGACAGAAGCGGCGTTCGGAGCGCTGTACGTCGGTGCGGCAGCGCTGTTGTCCTTGCTGGATTTAGGCAACGCGGCCGTTGTCACCAGTATCAGACCGACTGCACCGGTGAACTGGATGATCGAGATCGTCATGGGTCGAATCCCTGGATAGAGTTGCGAGAGGGAACCTCATCTTCCGCCGGGCGCCTGAACATTTGCACCGTACGCGTAGCGTCGAGGACTCGCTAGTAGAGCATCGAGAACTTGCCAGCGAATTAGCTTGTCGTTTCCGTATTCCGGCGGCGGGGGACGCTGTTGGAAGAGATCCCGAATTTATTGTCGCTCTGCCCTTTCGGGTTCTTGCATTCCATGTGTGCCTCGAATACGGTCGCGTCCTCGCCATGTACGGACTCGCGTCCAAATCGGTGTGGCGCTGGCGGCGCCGATCGTGATGAGAAACGCGGCGCCTAGAAGAGCATTGGTGTCAGAGCGCGAGAGACGCGTCGGGTTGGCACGCCGTGATGCGGTCATGCGAACCGGCCCACGAGCCAGGTGGCGATGTGGGTCCAGGTGGGCGTCGACAGGAAGAACCAGATGAACGGCATGTCCAGCGCGGCGAGCAGCAGTGTTCCGACCACGAACGCCGGGTGCAGCCTGCGATGACGCCACGTGTCCCACGCCACGCACGCGTAGAGCACCAGGAGATCGAGTCCGAACAATCCAGCCGGTCCGCCGCTCTTAAGAAACGCGACGGCGGGAACCTGTTCGAGCGGAATTCTGAAGAGCCCCGGCCCGACCAGGAACAGGCAGGAGAGCAGCATCAGTCGCGTGTGGTACTCGCGGCGGCGACGCAGGAGTAGCGCCGCCCCAACCAGGATCGCGAACACGAGCAGCGCGACGAAGAGGAACCCCATGAACATCAGCGGCGGCGGGCCGTCGAAGTGGGGATTGTTCATTTCGCGTGCGCCGAAGCGGAGCGCCACCGTGACGCCGACGACGACGATCAGCGCCGCGAGCACCGCGCCGAACACACCGAGCCGCCGGTGGAGTCGGACACGGTGCGACGCGACGAGATAAGTCTGCGTGAAGAACAGTACGAACCACGATGTCATCAACGCGCCGTGCAGATGAAGCAACCACGGCAGCGCTGGCGTGCCGAAGAGGAACTTCAGGAAATACGTTCGCGCGAACCCCGCGAGGACGATCGAGACGCGGCTACGCCGGCCCAGGCGTAATAGCGATGGTCGGCGCGCCGAGGCGTGCGCGACGCGCCGACCAATGCGCCTGGCGATTGGACTGGAACATGGTGCGGAAGCTGAGTGCTCACATTGTCCCGTTGCTCGTGTATTCGACCCGCTTCAGCACGCGATTGCTACGGCGTCACGCGGTAGCGCACGGTCGGTCCCTCTTCAATCGTTGGTCGTATCAGCGGCACACGATTTTCTCCTGCGTCAAGCTCGCGATCGTCGCCGGCGAGATCCCGGGCTGATATCGCTCGTAGGCAACCGCATGGGCGAACGTATTCTGCGTCGGCGCGCCGGGATTCCCTGTAACGATCACCAGAATGGTTCCATTCGCATTGTAGAACACATCCTGCGAACGTCCTCCCCCGTAGCCGTGGACTTTCTTGAATCCCGTAAGGTGCGTGCCGTACCACGCGACGGTCTCGTCGGTCTTCGCGTTCTGCTTCGCGAAATAATTGTATATGATGTAAAAATTCCCCTGCATCTTGCTCTTGCACACCACGCCGTCAGGCATCTTCACCGGCGCGTTACCGCGGTTCATCGCATTGGTCGCCGGGATCAACGGAAGCGCCGTGAGCGGGTCATTGGCCAACGTCTTTCCCTGGCCCTGCGCGCTCAGCGAGCAAAGCGCGACCATTGCTCCAAGCAGGCAGATGGTTTTCAATGCGTGCCTCCTAGTTGCGGTTAGGCATGAGCGGGCTACGGCGTCACCTGGTACCGCACCGCCATCCCGGCGGCGTTGTGGAACGAGACGTGGCAGTGAAAGAGCCACATGCCGACATTGTCCGGCACCATGTTGGCCGTCGCCATCCCCATGAACGAGAGCTGGCCACGTCGGTGCGCATCCCGGCAGATGACCGTGTTCCCGTGCCAGTGCGGGGCGTGGACATCGAAATCGTTGGTCGACGACATGAGGTACCAGCGCACCCGCTGGCCGCTCCGCATCGTGAGCGCCGCGAGCGGCATGCTGCCGTGGATGAAGCCGTTGATGTGAACTTGACGAACCATGGATAGCCGCCCTGGCGCTTCGATGGATTCGGCATCGGGCCCAGACGAGCAGGGAGTCGAGCGACGGAAGTTCTGCCTTCGCGAGCCAGCTGTCCTGCTCTTCCACCTGCATGAACGACGCGACGATCTCGCGGTCCACGTCGATCGGTCGAGCCGTCGGCTCCGTGCCTTGCCGCGCGCGGTGATGATCATCGGACCGAAGAGGCCGGTGTTGATGTCGCGGACCTCATCGACGTGCGAGTGGTACATCCACATCACGGAACTGCCGTCCATCGGCCCGGGCCCGGCGCGTTCGGGCACCGGCCACACGTAGACATGGGTCCCGCCGGGGGCACGCCGTCGTCCGCCTTGTCGCCGCCGCTGGTGCCGTCATTGTACGGCACGCCTTCGGACTCTTGGCGTAGAAGACGCCGTGCGGGTGCACGCTGTACGGCCGGTCGCCGTTGTTCCGGAACACGACGCGGATGGTGTCGCCCACGACCGCCCGAATCAGCGGACCGAGAAAGCCGAGGTGCTCCCATCTCGGCGGGCGCGGCTTGAGCGTGCGAAAGTGCTGTCCGTGTACTCGCGATAGAGCACCTTTGGTACACGGTGCTCTACAGGCGCGGTTTCGCCTTGCCGAAGAACGCCGTGTCGGCGTACGGCTTGCCCTCGATCTCATCGCGTCCGCCGGGCACGTAGTCCCACGTGACGGTGTCGGCGGCGATGTAGTAGGTGCGGGTACGTCCGGCGCTCTCTCGCACTGGAGCGGAGCGCGCCGCGCCCGACGAGAGGGCGCAGAAGGCGATGATGGAAGCAATCGTATAGGCTCGCATTTGTGTTCTCCGGGAGTGATCGATCAGAGTTGGCATGCCATCACCCCGCTCGGCCGTCAGCGCGGCCGCAGCTCTTGCCGGCGGTGCTGTGGAGAAGCGTGATGCTCGTTCCCGTGTTTCCAAGACGAACACCAGAACGTGATCGGTGCCGTGCACGGTGAAATCGACTCCCTTGTAGTCGCCTTGAAAGGGAGTTTCCTTGGCGCCACCGAGCTTCGACCGATACCACGCGAGCGCATCATCCAACGCGTCGTTGGTCGATGACATGAACTCGATGCAGCCGCTCTTCGGATTTGGTGTGCTGAGCATTGTTGCCTTCGCGAGGTGCGGGTACGTCGGAAGTGTGGTCTCGTTCCTGTCGATATCGCCCACGTATCGGCGTTAGCATCTGAATGCAGGGGATGACTGACTCTGCGAGTCACCGCGTGGCGCGCACGCCACGAGAAGCGCGATCACGGCGCCAACGAGCCAGCGATTCGATGGGAAGAACATTCTGAGTCTCCGGGGCAAGGCGTGTATGGCGCTACTCGCATTCGGGAAGAGGGTTGCCGGTAGCAGCGACCTCACCCTGTCGATCGTGCGGCGCGCAGTGCGCGAGCATGCGAGACATGACTCCTCCTTTTCAGGAAGATCATTGTTCGCGCAATCACGCGAAGTACGCCGTCGAGTTACAAGAGACGCTGCGACCAGCCGGGGAAATCCACCGGCACGCGTGTCTCGTCATTACTGCCGAAGCTTCTTCGACATCGTGATTTCCGTTGGATGTCCCTTTTTCTTCACGATCATGATCGAGCGCGAATCGGCCGTCTGATTCGGCGGATTGAGGATCGCCACGGAGTTCTCGCCGCTTGCCGTTTGCGCTGCGCTGACGGCCGCCGTGTCGGGCGTCTTGCCGTTGGCGGCGCCGGTGATGATCCCCATGATCGCCTGCGGCGACATCGCCTTCGCAACGGCATCGATGTCACCCATCGACTGCGCATGCCATCCGGCAGGGTCGTGTCCCTTGTACCAGGTTACGACACTATCGAATGAGTCGTTGGTCACGATCGCTACCAACGTCGATTTCTTGTGTCGAATGGTGTCGGTGGCCACCGCGCTGACGACCGCCTGCACGCCACTCGGCATATCGGGCAGGCCAGTCGAGTCGTAGGAGAAGTCCTTCGCGGTGAGCACCGTTCCGGGCGGCGGCTGCGGTGTGGCGGTGTCGTTCACAGCATCGCCGTTCGGCGTGTCACCGCCAGCCATCTTCGAGATGAGGTTGCCGGCGGTATTCGCGGCATTCACCTCGATCCCGGCGGGTCCGTGCCGGGACTGGGCTTTCCGTCCGGAGATCCTCCCGACTTCAGGTCCGCATCGCCGTTCTGCACTCCCGCCGGCGCCCGCGCCGCTGGTGGTATTACCTCCGCCGCCTCCACCACCGCCGCCTGCGCCAGTACCGGATCCCTTCCCGAGCTTTACCGGGCTCCCCTTTGATCCGGGCGCCCCGCCACCGGCTATCGCGCCCCCACTACCAGCACCGCCACTCGGCGATTTCTGCGGGCACTTCTTCAGAAACCACGCGAGCAGAAAGCCGAGGATGAACGCCACGATCAACCCCGCGATCCATTGCTTCCGGTGCGACTCCGTTCTCGGGGCGAGCGGCAACGTCGTGGCCATGGGTCCGCCGCTCATTGGACTCCGGCTGGCGGCCGGACATTGGTGTACTCGTAGCGCGAGACGGTGCGGCTCTTTCCCATTGAGCCGCCGACGTCCGTGAAGCTTGGCTTTCAGTACCACGCCGCGACTCTTCGAAATCCACATGTCCGTATCGATCGTTCCCGCCTCATTCACGACGTGTGACCGCCAGACCGTTGCGGGCTCACCGTTCACGCTCTCGTCTCGCAGGTGCGAGCACGTAGCCTTCGTCGAATCGGGATTATCCCTCTGCATTTTTTTTAGCTCGGCCATGCTCACCGGACTCTTGACCCACTTTCCGCGGGACAGCACGTACATCTCCCTCCGGGCCGAGATCGCCTCGCCAGCCGTTGGCTTGCCGCCGTGCAGCACAGCGTCGGTATTCGCGCTGTCGATCATGTACATGTGGTAGGGTACGTCGCGCATTTTCTTGGATGATGCCGCGGACACCGTCGCACAATCGCTACCCTGAGCGCGTATCGGGGCTGTCGCGAAGAGTGTGGCGGCGCCTGCTGCCGTGAGCAGGCGAAGGCGGCTTCGCCGTTGGCGGCCCGTGAGTTTCATAGAGGCAATCTCCCGCAAGGAGTGAGTTGATCGCCGACAGCTACAGGTGCGCGCATACAGCGCCGAGCAGCGCCTTTGCCTTTTCGTAGTCGGCGGATTGGAGAGACATCACCACACCCACGTCACCGCGCACCGCGATGAGTTGAGTTCCGTGCAACAGGGCGGCATTGTCCCACGGCCCCTTGAGCGTCGTGTCCGTTCGCAGTCCTACGGTCGTGACCGCGCCCGTCGCACTCGGCTTGCCTCCCGCCGAGGATTGGCCACCCACCATTTTCATCAGACCTCCGAGCATCTGCTGCGCTTGCGGCGGGAGCTTCATTGTGTCGAGAGGCCAGCTCGCGGGGGTGCCCAGCATCCCGCTCACCGTCGATATTCCCGTGAATTGCCATGTGGAGCTCTTCTGTCCGTTCTGCCACGCGTACGCAACGGGGTAGGTGCGCTCGCCCGCCGAAGTGGCTACGCGGTACGTGCACGAGGCGTCGGCCGAGTCGGCCGTTGGGGCGCCGTCGAGCCGCCCTATCGCTGCCTCCACTTCCGCGACGGGAACGAGGTCGCACGGATCGGCCGGACTGTGCTTTCGGCTTTGGCGCCTGTGCAACGGCCCTGGCGCCATCATACGAAAGAGGATTGCCGATGCGCGGAACGATCTCGCGCGCCATCGCGCACGCATCGTTCTTCTGCCCGCTGGCGCCGCTCATGTCGATGCGTATCTGCGCATTGCCCTTGTAGACGAAGAGCGAACCGCCGGGAATCCACGTCGCCTTCTCCCACGGCCCTGCGGCTCCCTGCTGCAGGACCCGTCCGGCCATTGAGTCGATTCCCTCGGCAATCGCGCCCTTCGTCGCTGCACCGATGGTTTTCGGGATGCCGTCGAGCACGTTTCCCATTCACGCCACCACCTCGCCAATCCGCGAGGTACGGTGACCTGCCGACCGTCCTTGCCGCGATACATGCACTCTTCGCCGGCGACGTCAGGAAAACCGCCGCCATTGCTCGCGCGGTAGGGCGGAATCGCGAGCACGCCGACGTAGGGCTCGGCCTCCTTCGCGGAGAGCAGCGTGCAGGGGTCCTGCGCGGCGCCGCCCTCGGCCCTCGAAGCACTCTCCGCCGTTTGGAGCAAGGATTCTCTGCCACGGTCGCTTCCGGGCGGGTCCCCTGCAGGCGGCGAACGACGAGGAGGCGGCGAGTGCGCCAACCAGCATTGTCAGCGATCGAGCGCGAAGAAGTGTCATCAGTCGTTCCTCGTTTGATTGTCCGGGATCCCCGCAACGACGTCGTGAAGATTTCGCCGCGGATTCCACGATTTCGATGTCGCGCGGCCGTCGCCTGGACGTTTATTGCTGAGCGACGGCGCGAGACTTACGTTCGAGCCCTGATGATTGAGTTAACCCTCCTCGGCCTGCAGACCGTCCGCGCCTCGGACGGACGCGAGTTCAGCTCGTTGGCCGCGCAGCTGAAGCGCTTCGCTCTTCTGGCGTATCTGGCGATCGCCGGGGGCGGTGGATATCACCGCCGTGACACACTGACGGCGATGTTCTGGCCGGAGCTGGATCAATTCGCGGCACGCAGGGCACTCAGAAACACGCTCTATCACCTGCGAGAGACGATCGGCGATGGCGTGCTGATCGCGCGCGGCGACGACGCGCTCGCAATCGATCCCGCGTCACTGACCTGCGACCTGACGAAGCTGAACGCTGCGGTGGTGGAAGGGCGCTTCGAAGAGGCGGTCGACTACTATAAAGGGGACTTGCTCGCCGGTATGCATTTCCCGAACGCCGGCGAGGCCTTCGAGGAGTGGCTCTCGCACGAGCGCGCGCGAGCCGTCGGTCTCGTGCTTCGCGCCTTGCACGCGCTCGTCGAGCGTGACGAGGCGGCCGGCAACTATTCGGGGGCATT
>CAWHAS010000018.1:0-190942 GCA_963827355.1 uncultured Gemmatimonadaceae bacterium | reverse complement strand
CCACCGCGCCGGCGAGCGCGGTAGCCTTGTCGAGCACGTCGATTACTTTTCGCGCCCTCGACGATCGAGGGCATGAAACTTCTTCGACTCCTCGACAGCGAATTTGTAGCCGGGCGTCTGCCGAACCGAAGCCGGAATCCGCTCCACCATCTTCTCGGCGATCTCGGTCTCCGATCCGAGCTCCATCTCGATTCTCGGCGAGCGACGGGGTGGGCTTTCCCGCGGCGCCCGGAAGATTTTTCACCAGACCGCCGATGGCGTCGGCGCCGGGGCCACGCTTTCTCCTCAGCTCAGACTTCGCCATGTTCGTGCCGAACGCTGCTGCAAACTGCCACGGTTTTTTCGCGATGCCTGATCATATCCGGAATGGCCTTGAGCGCCTGCGTCGCATGATCGATCGCGTCGCACGTCTGCGAGCCCTTCTGGCTTTCTTCGATCTCCCGCTCGAGCTCGACCTTGCTCTTCTTCATCTGATCGTCGAGCTGCGACAGGTGGTCGAACATCGGCTGCAGTGTCTCCTCCGCGTCGGGCTGTTTGCTGTGACCATGGTCTTGAACGGCGCCACAGCGCGGCCGCGAGGTGCGTCGTCTGATCGGCGATCGGCTTCTCGGCCTTGTTGAGCGCGTCGAGCTTGGCCTCCATCTCCGTCTTGGCGGGAGAATCCGGCACACCGTCGCACCCTCCTTTTTCACGGCGGTCACCAGCTTGTCCATGTCCTCGAGGAATGACTTGTTGTCGGCGACCGCGTCGTCGATGTCGAGCTCGACGTAGGTATGCACAGTGAACTCGGCGAGCGCCGGTCCCGACTTCGCGCCGGCCTGCGCGCTCACCTTGTAGAGGCCTTGACTCTTCGTCGCGCCGAAGGTGATGGCGTAGTTGCCATTCTTGTCCTGCGGCGCGACGAGCACCGACGGACCTCCGGATGGTGGCGT
This sequence comes from uncultured Gemmatimonadaceae bacterium, assembly GCA_963827355.1. Taxonomy (GTDB): domain Bacteria; phylum Gemmatimonadota; class Gemmatimonadetes; order Gemmatimonadales; family Gemmatimonadaceae; genus FEN-1250. The sequence continues at coordinate 190,010 of CAWHAS010000018.1, read as the reverse complement.
CACGGTGACGTGCACCTGCACCCCGGGTTGCGGATAGGCCATCCCCAGATCTTGACGGTGCCGTTGGTTGGCACCTCGGTTGCCGAGAGCAGGAGCGTCACCGCGGGATCGCTCGAATTGAGCGCGGGTGCCTGCGCGCGCAGCGGATGGGCAACGGCGCAGGCCACGAGCAGCGCGATGGTGGAGCTCATGGTGTGCGACATTGTGCGCGCCCTCATTGGCTCACCGAGAGCTTGAGCGCCACGTTCGTCGCGCTCGAATCGATCGTCGCCCCCTGCCACCGCCGAGACATCTTCATGATGTTTTGCGGAGAGAGCTGCGCCACCGTCTGCTCCACGTTGCCCATTCCTGTCTCGTGCGGGCCAGGCGGCGCATGGTCGTGATACCACGCCGCGACGCTATCGAAGGAGTCGGTCTCAAAGCCAAGCATATCTGCGATCGGCACACCGATGATGGCTGCCGCGAAGAGATCCGGCCGGTCTTCGATAGCGCCCGCGCGGCGCTCGCGAAGCCGTGAGTGTTCGCCACGCTGCTCGAGAGACGCGAACCTGCGGGAGGCACACGATACCGGACGGCCATTCCGGCGGCGTTGTGGAAGGAGACGTGGCAGTGGAAGAGCCACGTTCCGACGTTGCTCGGGGACCATGTCGGCGACGGCCATTGCCATTATGCCAAGGCTCATGACGTCGGTGCGCATTCCCGCGACCACGGTCGTGTTTCCGTGCCAGTGCGGCGAATGAAAATCGAAGTCGTTGGTCGAGCTCATTAAGTACCAGCGAACGGCTCGCCTTGTCGCACCGTGAGCGCGGACAGTGGCAGGCTGCCGCGAGTGAAGCCGTTGATCGTAAACTTGACGAACCATGCATAGCCCGCCTGCACCTCCGAGGGGTTGGGAATCGGACGCAGCTTCTGCAGGGAATCGGGCGCGGACAGTTTCTCGGACACGAGCCAGCTGTCGTCCTCGTGCACCTGCGCAAAATTCACCACGATCTCGCGGTCCACGTCCTTGGGGGTGCCGTCCGGACGAGCCTTGCCTGCTGCGGTGACGATGATCGCGCCCATCGATCCCGTATCGATGTCGCGAACCTCATTGATGTGCGAGCGATACATCGACATGACCGAGCTGCCATCGAGTGGGCCCGGTCCCGCGCGTGCAGGGACTGGCCGATGTATGTGTAAGTGCCACCCGGCGGCACGGCGTCGTCGCGCTTGTCACTCGCCGACGTTCCGTCATTGTACGGAACACCTTCGGAGCTCTTCTTGTAGAACACGCCGTGCGGGTGCATGCTGAAGGGTCGACTCGCGTTGTTGCGAAAGACCACGCGAATGGTGTCACCGACCACCGCGTGAATGACGGGTCCCAGAAAGCCGAGATGCTCCCACTGCGGTGGCCGTGGCTTGGGGGTTCGGAAGCTGCTGTCCGTGTACCCGCGATAGAGAACCTTCTTGTAGCGCGTCGATACCGCGATCGGCGGGGCCTTGGCGAAGAAGGCCGAGTCCACGAACGGTTTACAGGCAATTTCGTCACGGCCGCCGGGCACATAGTCCACGTGATCGTGTCGGCGGCGATGAAGTACGTGCGGGTTTTCCCGGCGGTCTTCGGCGTGGCCACGGTGATGGCGGAGTGGCTCGTCGAGTCGACACCACTACCTCCCATTGCATGAGCGATGATGATTGCAATAGCTAGCACGTGAGACATGACTCCTCCTGTCCAACAAAATCATTGTTCGCGCAACCGTGCGAGGCGCGGCGTCGAGTGGAAGGGACGCTGCGACCAGCGGGGTAATTCACCGTCACGCGTGTCTCGTCCTTACTGCTGAAGCTTCTTCGACATCATGATCTCCGTTGGGTGTCCCTTTCTCTTCACGATCATGATCGAGCGCGAATCGGCCGCCTGATTGGCGGATTGAAGATCGCCACGGAGTTGTCGCCGCTGGATTGCGTCGCCGCCTTGATGGCCGCCGTATCAACCGTGCTGCGTTCACGGCACCGGTGATCATCCCCATGATCGCCTGCGGCGACATTGCCTTCGCAACGGCATTGATGTCACCCATCGACTGCGCATGCCATCCGGCAGGGTCGGTCCCTTGTACCAGGTCACGACACTGTCGAATGAGTCGTTGGTGACGATCGCTACCAACGTCGATTTCTTGTGTCGAATGGTGTCGGTGGCCACCGCGCTGACGACCGCCTGCACGCCACTGGCATATCGGGGCAGGCCAGTCGAGTCGTAGGAAAAGTCCTTCGCGGTGAGCACCGTTCCGGGCGGCGGCTGCGGTGTGGCGGTATCGTTCACCGGATCGCCGTTCGGCGTGTCACCGCCAGCCATCTTCGATATGAGTTTGCCGGCCGTACTCGTGGCGTTCACCTTCGATCCCGGCGGGTCGGTGCCGGGGCCTTCCTTTCCGTCCACAGACCCTCCCGACTTCAGGTCCGCATTGCCGTCTGCACTCCCGCCGGCGCCCGCGCCGCTGGTGGAATTACCTCCGCCGCCTCCTCCACCGCCGCCCCCGCCAGTACCGGATCCCTGCCCGAGCTTTGCTGGGCTCCCCTTCGCTCCGGGCGCTCCGCCACCGGTCATCGCGCCGCCACTAGCAGCACCGCCGCTCGGCGATTGCTGCGGGCACTTCTTGAGAAACCACGCCAGCAGGAAGCCGAGGATGAAGGCCGCGATCAACCCCGCGATCCATTGCTTTCGGTGAGACACGGGCGCCGGCACGAGCGGCATCGTGTCGGCCATGGGTCCCCCGCTCATTGGACGCCGGCTGGCGGCCGGACGTTGGTATACTCGTAGCGCGCAGATACTGCGGCTCTTTCCCATCGGGCCGCCGACGTCCGTGAGAGAGTTGGATTTCAGGACGACGCCGCGACTCTTCGAAATCCACATGTCCGAATCGATCGTTGCCATCTCATTCACGATGTGTGACCGCCAGACCGCTGCGGGCTCACCGTTCACGCTCTCGTCTCGCAGGTGCGAGCACGTAGCCTTCGTCGAATCGGAATTATCCTGATGATCTTTTTTTAGCTCGGCAATGCTCACCGGACTCTTGACCCATTTTCCCCTGGCCAGCGCGTACATTTCCTCCGGCCGAGATCACCTCGCCAACCGTGGGCTTGCCGCCGTGCAGCGCAGCGTCAGTCTTCGCGCTGTCGATCATGTACGCGTGGTAGGGTACGTCGAGCAACTTGGACGATGCCGCGAACAGCTTCGCACAATCGCTACCCTGAGCGCGTATCGGGGCTGTCGCGAGCAGTACCGCGATGCCTGCTGTCCCGAGGATGCGTAGGCAGCTTCGCTTGGACTGGCGTGTGAGCTTCATGACTGCATGCTCCCGCGAAAAGTGAGTCGGACGCCGGTGAGGCGTGGGGTGAGTCCCAGGTCTCGTTGAAAAACAGATAGAGCTACAGGTGCGTGCATACAGCACCCAGGAGCGCCTTTGCCTTTTCGTAGTCCGCGGACTGGAGAGACATCACGACACTCACGTCGCCGCGCACCGCGATGAGCTGGGTTCCGTGCAGCAGGGCGGCATTGTCCCACGGCCCCTTGAGCGTCGTATCCGTTCGCAGGCCCACCGTCGTGACTGCGCCCGTCGCAGCCGGCTTCCCTCCCGCTGAGGATTGGCCACCGACCATCTTCATCAGACCGCCCAGCATCTGCTGCGCTTGCGGTGGGAGCTTCATTGTGTCGAGCGGCGAGCTCGCGGGGGCGCCGAGCATGCCGCTCACCGTCGCCATGCCGTGAATCACCATGTGGTAGCTCTTCTGCCCGTCCTGCCACGTGTACCCAACGGGGTAGGTGCGCTCGCCCGCAGCGGTGGCGACGCGGTACGTGCACGAGACGTCACCCGAATCGGGGGTCGGCGCGCCGTCGAGCTTTCCGATGGAAGCCTCCACTTCCGCAACCGGAATGACGTCGCACGGATTAGCCGGATGCGCTTTCGGCTTCGGAGCGTTCGCAACGGCCTTGGCGCCATCATAGGAGAGAGGATGGCCGATGCGCGGAACGATCTCGCGCGCCATCGCTAACGCATTGTTCTTCTGTCCGCTCGCGCCACTCATGTCGATGCGTATCTGCGCATCGCCCTTGTAGACGAAGAGCGAGCCGCCGGGAATCCAGGTCGCCTTGTCCCACGGCCCTACGGCTCCCTGCTGCAAGACCCGTCCGGCCATCGAGTCCATTCCCTGGGCGTTCGTGCCCTTCGTCGCTGCACCGATGGCTTTCGGGATGCCGTCGAGCACGTTTGCCATCATGCCACCGCCTCGCCAATCCGCGAGCACGGTGACCTGGCGTCCGTCCTTGCCGCGGTACAGGCACTCTTCGCCCGCGACATCAGGCGTATCGCCGCCATTGCTCGCGCGGTAGGGTGGAATCGCGAGCACGCCGACGTAGGGCTCGGCTTCCTCTGCGGAGAGCAGCGTGCAGGGATCCTGCGCGGCGCCGCCTTCAGCCCTGGAGGCACTCTCCGCCGTTTGGAGCAAGGATTCTCTGCCGCGGTCGCTTCCCGGTGAATTCTTGCAGGCGGTAAACAGCAAGGATGCGGCGAGTACGCCAGCCAACAGCGTCGGCGTTCGAGCGCGAAAAAGTGTCATTGGTCGTTCCTCGTTTGACAGTCCGGGATCACCGCAACGACGTCGTGGAGAATTCGTGGGCATTCTACGATTCCGCTGTCGCGCGGCCGTCGCCTGGACGTTTATTGCTGAGCGACGGCGCGCGACGTACGTTCGATCTCTGATGATCGAGCTAACCCTCCTCGGCCTGCAGACCGTCCGCGCCTCGGATGGCCGCGAGTTCAACTCGTTGGCCGCACAGCCCAAGCGCTTTGCCTTTCTGGCGTATCTGGCGATCGCCGGGAGCGGTGGGTATCACCGGCGCGACACGCTCACGGCGATGTTCTGGCCGGAGCTCGATCAGTTCGCGGCACGCAGGGCACTCAGAAACACGCTCTATCATTTGCGAGAGGCGATCGGCGATGGTGTGCTGATCGCGCGTGGTGACGATGCGCTCGCGATCGATCCCGCCTCATTGACCTGCGACGTGACGAAGCTGAGTGCCGCGGTGGCGGAGGGGCGCTTCGAGGAGGCCGTCGATTATTATCGCGGGGAGCTGCTGGCCGGAGTGCACTTCTCCAATGCCGGAGAGGCCTTCGAGGAGTGGCTCTCCCGCGAGCGAGCGCGAACCGTCGGACTCGTAGTTCGCGCGCTGAATTCCTTGGTGGAGCGCGACGAGGCCGCCGGGAACCATGCGGCCGCTGTACACTGGGCGCAGCGTGCGTGCGCGTTGGCGCCGGACGACGAGCGTTGGCTCAGGCGATGCATGTCGCTCCTCGATGCGGGCGACGACCGGGGCAGCGCGCTTCGCCAATACGAGGGCTACGAGCGCCGGCTAGCGGCAGAGTTCAATTCCAAGCCGACCGCTGAGTCGGCTGCGCTCGCGGCGCGCATTCGCGGAGGGCAGCGTGCGCCGCGGGGGAGTGAGACTCGCGCGCCGTCTACGTCGACGCCGTTGGCCGTGCCTTCGGTCGCTCCATCGGTTGCAGATGACCGCCTCGAAGGAGCCTCGTTCGCCGTCGGCAGCGCCCCCATCTCCGACCCTGCGGAGCGGTCCGACCCTCGCAAACGCTCCGGCCGCTCCGTGAGATGGGTCTGGACACTGTGCGCAGCTGTCATTGTGCTCGCGCTCGCCGTACGTACGCTCGCGTCCCGAACGCATTCGTCGGCGCCGATGCGAGCGCGCGTGCTCGTGAATGCATTCGAAAATCGCACGGGTGATCCTCGATACGAATCGCTCGGGCGAATGGCCGAGGACTGGTTGACGCAGGGACTGCTGCGCACGCAGCTCGTGGATGTCGTCGATCCGCGCGCCGCATTCGTCCAGGGACATGCGGCGAATGGCGCGTCGATCGACCCGCTCACCACGGCCCGCCGTACGGGCGCCTCGCTTCTCGTGTCGGGGAATTTCTATCGCACGGGCGACACGATCCTCTTCCAGGCCGGAGTTGTGGACGTGCCCGCGGGAAAGATCGTTCGCGCCATCGGGCCGGTTGTCGCGCCAGCGCGTGCGCCGCTGGCTGCGCTCGACGAGCTCCGCTCCCGCGTCATGTCCGCCCTGGCGTCGGTCGTGAACGTTCACGCCCCGCAGAGCGTCGAGGAGTCGGGCGAGGTCCCGCCGTTCGAGTCGTATCAGGCGTACATCTAGCGCGTCGGACGCCTTCTGGCACGGAGACGGTCACCGCGCGGAGGAGTTGTTTCTCAGCGCCGCGCACAGGGACTCCGCGTTCACGGCCGCCGCGGTCGGTGCAGCCGCCGTGGCCGCGAATACGGGAGATTGCTCGCTCAGTGACTCGATCGCGCACGCACTGAGTGCCCCCGCACGGCATCTCGATCGCGTCGAACAACTCTCGACGCAGATCGCAGTGGCACACTGTCACGGCCGGAGCGAAGAGGCGCTGCGCCTCACACTCGAGCGCGCCGAGCTCGAGCCGCGCACGTCGAGTCTTCGACTGTCCGCGGCGGCGGCGGCGCTCTGGGCCGATCGCCCCGAACGGGCGCTGCAGCTGATCCAGCAGATCGATCCGCATTCCGACCTCGCCTGGAGCACCGACTCCACGCAGTTCGCGTACTGGAGCGATTACACCGAGGCGCTGCACCTGCTGGGCCGCCACGACGAAGAGCTCGCAACTGCAGATCACATGTCGACGGAGACGCCGCTCATTCGCGCTTGGCTGAGAGGACGAGCACTGGCTGCACTGTCGCGACCTGCCGAGGTGCTCGCGCTCATTGATTCGGCGCTCACGCTTCCTGTGGAGACGGCAAACAACATTGGCTTGGCGCCATACACGAACGGGCGACCCGAATATTCAGCTACACCGGCGTGGGTAGCGGTCTGGATCGCACGGGAGCTCGCCGTGCACGGCGACACTGCCTCGGCGCGACAGGCCGCCACACGCGCGCTCGGTTGGTATCGCACCCGTTCCACTGATGAGCGCTCGACGTACGAGGAGCGACTCGTCGCCGCGTGGTCACTCGGATATGATCGGCGCCGCTGCAGAAGCAGAGAGGAACATTCGAACGCTCATTCTGCAGGACACCGCGAATGTCGACTATAGAGGCACTCTCGGAGGCTTGGCGGCCGAACGCGGAGACACGGCGCTCGCGGATTCGATCGACGGCTGGCTCGGGCGCCAGACAGGAGATCAAGTCGGCTGGTCAGCGAGCTTATACCGCGCGCGAAACGAGGCACTTCTCGGTCGCCGCTCGGATGCGGTCGCACGCCTGCGCGACGCGATCGATCACGGTGCGTGGCCCATGTACCTGCACACCGATCCAGCGCTCGCTGGAGTTCGCTTCCGTACACGCACCCGTTGCAGTCACTGCACGCTGAGACTGACTCCCTGCTAACGCCAGCGCAATGCTCAGGCGTGCGACATTGCCGGCGCTGCCTTCACGCGCCTGCGCACGGCGTCCATGTCCTCGAGCGGACGCACCTCCACGCAGCCCGTTTGCGACCATGGGAATTCCGCGGCGATGCGGAGGGCTTCCTCCATGTCCTCCGCTTCGATCAGGTTGAAGCCACCCAGCACTTCCTTGGCTTCCGCGTAGGGGCCGTCGTGCGTTGTCTTGCGACCGTTGCGCACGCGAATCGATTTGGCGGTACTGGGACTCTTGAGCATCCGCGAGTCGAGGAGCTTTCCCTCTCTCTGCAGCTGGTCGGCCTTGTCGAAACATCCGCGCATCGTCGTGTCGAACTCGGAGGGCGGAAGGGCGTCGAGCAGCGCAGGCTCGTTGTAGATCAGGACGAGGAATTTCATGAGTTCGGTCGGAGTTAGGGGTTCACGCGCAATTTAACTCTTCAACTGCACTCGCTTGAAGAACACATTGTCGCCAACCGCGAGTCCCGCGACCGTTCCGTCTTCGGCGATCCTGAAACTGACCAGCTGGCGCCCGCGATACGCGTCGTGCCAGTGCGCCATGAAGCTGTCGTAGTGCCAATGCTCGAGATCGGCTGCCGACAGCGGCCCGAACGAGACGACCAACTTCTTCCCCTCCAATTTGACCGTTGCCGTTCCATAGAGGCTGTCCGCGTACACACCCGCGTAGCGCGCGAGCGGCAGCGACGGCTGCGTCCCGACGATGTGCGCCGCGTCGATCTTGCGCTCTGCCTGCTTCCCCTCTTCGCGCAGCGCCGTGTACATCGTGAGCATCTCGGCGCTCCAGTCGTGCTTCGATTCGCCAAGATAGCGATCGAAGACCGTGTACATCAGCGCATGGCGGAGCTCGGCGTGATCGCGATTCGCGAAGACCACGACGCCGAGATGGCGATCGGGGATGAGGCCGACGATGGCGACCATACCGTCGATGCTGCCCGTATGAAAGGCGACGAACTCGCCACGGTAGTCCTCGAGGAACCATCCCTGCCCGTAACCCTGAAAGCGCGGGTGCGTGAGCTTGGCTGTCGGATAGAACTGCTTTTCGTCGACGAGGATGTGCGGCGCGAAGAGGTCGGCGTAGCCGCGCGCCGAGAGCATGCGCTTGCGGCCCAGACGCGCGCTGTCGAGCAGAAAGCGCATCCAGATCGTCATGTCGGACACACTCGAGTACATTGCGCCCGCGGGACCGATGTTGTCGGTGGCGTAGCGTGGGATGACACGCACGGTGTCGTTCACGTAGTCGTGCGCAAACGCGATGTTGGGGTGCGTCTTCTCGTCCGGCGTACCGGTGGTGGTCTCGCGCATGTCGAGCGGCGTGAGGATGCGGCTTTCCACGAGCTTTTCCCAGGTGGTGCCCGCGCGATCCGCGGCAATGTTTCCTGCGAGCGCGTAAGTGATGTTCTGGTACTCGAAGTGCGACCGCAGCGGCGCGTTGAAGGGCACGTAGCTGAGGCGGCGCATGATCTCGGGGAAGGACGACGTGTCGTCGTACCAGATGTAATCGGCCTCGGGTACGCCGGTGCGGTGAGACAGTAGATCGGCGATGGTGACCTCGCGCGTGGCGGCGGGATCGGAAAGTCGGAACGCGGGCCGGTAGGTGATCACCGGCGCGTCCATGCGCAGCTTCCCCTCGTCAGCCATGAGCTCGACCACGAAGGACGTGAACGCCTTCGTCGTGGAGGCGTTCGCGAAGAGCGTGTGGGTGTTCACGGAGTCCTGCGTGCCCAGCTTGCGAACCCCGTACCCTTTCGCGAACACCACGGAGTCGTCCTTCACGACGGCGATTGCGAGCCCGGGAACGTTCCAGTCCTTCACGCCGCGGGCGACGTAGGAATCGAAGCCGGCAAGTGGAGACTGGGCGGCTGCGTGGGGCGTGGCGGCGACGGCGACGGCCGCGGAAATGGCGAGAATGCGATGTATGAGCATGGCGGCGAAGTTACGGCGCGCGCATGACGAACTCCAGATCGCTGCGCACGTCACACGCCCCCGGATGTACGAACGGGAGCGCCGAGGCGCTCCCGTTCCTGCTTCGTTCGGACTTGAGAAAGTTCGTTAGTCACCCTCGAGCTCAAAGGCCATCCCGTCCGACTCGCGGAAAATATCGAGCACGCTTTCGATTTTCGCGATCGCAGCCCGCGTGGGCTCGATGACGGGGTCCAGAGTGATCGAGATGGCGCGTCGTGCGCCCTCCGGCCAGTCCGGCATGGAAAGACCTGCGACGAGCCGCTGCAACCGGGCTCCGAAATGCTTGACGAGATGCTGCGCGGTAGCGGTGAGGACATTGAGTGGGATATCCAGATCGCGAGTAACGAGCTCGCCGGTAGTGGAATCGCGCCACGCGGCATCACCCACGGCGCCACGTCCGACCAGAAGTCCGAGGTGACGGAATGTGCCGGGCCCCACGCCGGTGCGGTGACTTTCGACCGCGGCCGCGAGCGCCAGTGCAAGCGACTCGGTTCTCGGCACACCATAGAGAGTCACGACGTCGCGGTCGCAACGCTCCTGGGAGAACGCCGAGGGAACCGAATCCACCCGTGCGAGCACGGGGGACAGATCGACACCTTCCTCGAGCATTACGAGGAAGTCCATTTTCCCTCCTGTGAAAAAATGGTCGTGCGCCGGACGTTCGATGACGTCCGCGAGCTATGGTCTCCGAGTACTGGAGAAGCAAGAGCGAGGCCGGAGTCGATTGCGCTTCGCTCGCCCATTCAACACGTCAATGGTAATGGCGGGCTCTGACTATAGAAGCGGACAGACGGAGTGTTGCCTTTAAGTGACAGCCGTGTTGCAGTCCGCGACAAATCGTGTCAATCGCGCGACTCGGCGAGGCTCGACACCCAGAGACCTGCCGCCAGGGCGGCGGCCAAAACGACGTAGACGAAGGTCGTTTCTCCACTTGAGAGCAGCTGCTCGAATCCGGGACGCCATTCGTTCGGCGCGACGAAACGGTCCACGAGGTATGCCACCACACCGACCCCGAATGGCGCGAGAACGCGACCGCGAGCATTGAGCGGCGCGGCAACGTACGCCAGCAGAACCCCCCACACGATCGTCGACAGGAAGTGGATGACGAGTGCTCCGCCGGTGATCGCCGGCTGAAAGCCCGTCGTCATGAACGCCCGGCTCCCGGCGAACATGTGGGCGACGGCATTCAGAGGCTGCAGGGTGGCACCCCGCACGTGGCCGAATCCCATGAGGGTTCCGGCCGTGGCGGCGCCCGCGATCACGCCGAGGCCGATTCCGTCCCGCAGTCGATTCTCGCTCACCCTTGAAAGAAAGGGTCCTCGCATTTATCGATCAAGAGCGGCTAACTTCGGTTCGACACTCGCTTCCTACCATAACATTGGGGATTATGTCCGACGGGCCGGTCACAGACACAGTTCTCGTGGTCGAGGATGATCCGGATCTTCTCGCCGTTCTGCCACGCATACTGAGCGGCGCGGGCTACCACGTTCGCACCGCAAGTGACGGCGAGGACGGACTCAACAAAGTTCTGGACAATCCTCCGGCGCTCGCGATTCTCGACGTTGGGCTTCCGAAGCTCAGCGGGTACGAGCTCGCGCGCGAATTTCGTTCTCGCGGCTATCAGTTTCCCGTGCTGATGCTCACCGCGCGCGTGACCGTCGACGACAAGGTGAGCGGACTCGATGCGGGCGCGGACGATTACCTGGCGAAGCCATTCGAGTATCCGGAGCTGCTGGCGCGGGTGAAGGCACTGCTTCGCCGTTCGACGATCACTGCGGGCAGCTCGACGATGCGCGTACGCGATCTTTCCGTCGATCCGGTGGCGCGGCGCGTCGAGCGCGCGGGAAAGGTGATCGAGCTCACACAGAAGGAGTACGCGCTGCTCGAGTATCTGGTGCGCAATGCGGGACGGATCGTGTCGCGACAGATGATCAGCGAGCACGTATGGAAGCATGATGTGGATCCGCTCACCAACGTCGTGGACGTCTACATCAACTATCTGCGCAAGAAGCTGGATGAGGACAAACACAATCCACTCATCCAGACCGTTCGCGGCCGCGGCTATCTGATCAAGGATTAGCGGGAGTCGTTCTCGCGCTCGCGAAGCATGGTCGCGATGTCGGGATGTCCACCCTCCTCCGCCCAACCGGCGGCGGAGCCCTGCCAGCGCGAATCGAGCACGGACGCATTGGCACGCGCGTTCAGCAGCATCAGCACGATCTCGGCATGACCGCGATTGGCGGCTTCGTGCAGCGCGGTGCGCGGCGACTGACCACCGGGCGCGACGAGCACGTCGCCGCGCGCCCCTCGCTTCACTAGCAGAGACGCGGTGTCGCGTTGTCCTCCGATGCAGGCGAACGCGAGCGCTTCCTCCAACATCTCCCGCGATGGCGAATCCGCCAGCAGGCGCGCGACCGCTTCGACGTCGCCGAGCGTCGCGGCGTGGCGCAACTCCAGAGTGGCGCCCCGCTCGATCAACGCGAGAGCGGTGCGGGGAGCCGCATTCAGGAGTGGCTGGTCGAGCAGCCCCGGGCGCGTCACATTGAAGATCCCATCCCCCGTCAGCGCATTGATCAACTGTATCGCGACGCCCGCTTCTGAGGCGCGCCGGCTGGTGAGGATGAGTCCTACCGTCTGGTCGATATCTTCCGGAGGGGCGCCGTGGCCGGCGAGCACTCTGGCGACTGCGACGATGTTTGGCGGCAGCGGGCCGCGATCGGGATTCCCAGCGACGTGCCACAGGAGACTCGCGCCGGCAAAATACCCTTGCTCGTACAGCTCCCCGTCGCGGCAGCTGTATCGAACCAACCAATCGAAGTCGCTGAGCAGCTGCTCGAGCCGCACCGTATCGCCGGCATCCAGCGCGGCGCGCGCATTGCGAAATATCTGCAGCCGAGTCTCGTCCATTGGAGAGCTAGCGGTACCCCGCGGCCTGAAGCGTGAACAGCTCGGCGTACAGCCCGCCGCGCGCAACGAGATCGTCGTGCGTCCCCTCCTCCACGATCCCGCCGTTCTGCAGCACGATGATGCGGTCCGCCATCCTTACGGTCGAGAATCGATGCGAGATGAGCACCGCCATTCGCCCCGCCACGAGCTCGGAGAATCGCAGGAACACCTCGTACTCCGCCCGGGCATCGAGTGCCGCCGTCGGCTCGTCGAGAATCAGCAGCTGCGCCTCGCGCAGGTACGCGCGCGCGAGCGCGATCTTCTGCCACTCGCCGCCGGACAGCGCAACGCCACCCTCGAATCGCCGCCCCAGCATCTGGTGATACCCCTCCGCGAACCTCGGTAGCAGCGAGGCCGCCAGCGACTGCTCCGCCGCGTCAACCAGCTCCGCCGGCACCGTGGCCTCGGCCCCGTCGCCGCCGGCGTGATCCAGATATCCGCGCACACGATCGATCTCGCCCACGCCAATGTTCTCGTCGAAGCGCATGTCGAAGCGCACGAAGTCCTGGAAGATCACGCCCACCGCGTGGCGCAGCTCACCGAGATCGTATTCGCGGATGTCGACGCCCTCCAGCAGAATGCGCCCCTCGGTCGGGTCGTACAGCCGTGGCAGCAGCTTCGTGAGCGTCGTTTTCCCCGCCCCGTTCTCGCCTACGAGCGCGATCCGCTCGCCCGGCCGCAGCGCGAAGCTGATGTGGCGCACTGCCCAGCGCTCGCTGTCCGGATATCGGAAGCCGACGTCCTCGAACACGAATCCCTGCGCAATGATCGTCGGAATCGAGCGGCTCCCGCTCGCCGTCGTGATCGTGGGCCTCATCTCGAAAAAGTCGAAGAGATCCTTCAGATAAAGGCTCTGCTCAGAGATGTCGCTCGCGTTCGACAGCACCCGCTGCACGATGTCGCGGCTCCGGCCGAACGAGGCGGCAAGAAAGGTCAGCGACCCGATCGAGATCGTCCCACCGATCGTGCGCGCGAGGATCACGACGTATGCCGCGTAGTAGCCCAGTGTGCCGAAGATCGAGAGCGCGCTGCTCAGGATCCCCTTTCGGATCGAGAGCCGCTTGTTGTCCTCGTAGAAGCGGTTCGCGAGCACGCGGTACCGATCGACGATCCACCCGGCGATCCCGAACATCTGTACTTCCTTCGCCGTGACGTCGCTCGCGCCCACGTAGCGGAGGTAGTCGAGCTGCCGGCGCTCCGGCGTGTACCGGTACAGCAGCGAGTACTCGAGTCCCGCGAAATGCGTCTCCCCCAGAAAGCTCGGCAGTACCGCGACGGCCAGGAGCAGGAGAAGCCACGGGCTGTACACGGCCAGGGCAGTCCCGAGCGTGAGCAGCGTCAGCATGTCCTGCCCCATCGTCAGCAGCTCGGAGAGCAGTCCGATGCGCCCCACGGTTTGCCTGCGCGCCCGCTCGAGCTGATCATAGAAGGTCGGATCCTCGAATTGCGCGAGATCCAGCGTCGCCGCGTGCTCCATGAGGCGAATGCTCGTGTGAATCGAGAACAGATCGCCGAGCAGGCTCTCGACGAGCGACGAGGCGCGGCCGAGGAGGTCGCCGCCGAACACGATCCCGATCTCGGCCGCCACGAGATGCCAGAGCGGCGTTGCCGATCCGTGGGTGCTTCGGAGCGCGACGACGCGATCGATGATCAGCTTCCCGATCCACAGGGCGGCGACCGGCACGAACGCCCGGACGATGCGGAGCACCGTCATCACCAGGGTGTATGCAGGATGCGTGTTCCACACCAGCTTGACGAGCTTCGGCACGTACCGAAGCGCCCGCACGCGATCGCCCCACGTCGGGTCGGGAACGGGAATGGCGGGAGGGCGACCACGTCGCGCGGGAGGCATCGCGGAAAACTAGCGCCGCAGTATCTGCGTTGCCCCGTCGATCGTCTCCGGCAGGACTACACTTGCGCGCCGGGATGATTATTCTTCCGGCCCACCCTGCCCCGTTTCAAGGACACCAATGTTTCGCGCCCGATGCATCACTACTTTGCTGCTCCTGGCCTCGCTCGCCTGCCACGGGTCGTCGGACGGTGCGACGGTGAGCTCCGTCGAACAGGGAGATGTGGGCGCGAAGGCGAAGCAGCTCGCCCCGAACGAACTGGGTCGCATCCCGATTCTCGAGTATCACCTGCTGGGCGACAGCGACACCCGCTGGCACGTCGAGCGCAATCACTTTCGGCGCGACCTCGAGCGCCTCTACGCGAGCGGCTATCGTCCGGTCACGGTATCGGAGATGATCGACAGGAAGATCGATCTGCCCGCGGGAAAATCGCCTGTGGTGTTCACGTTCGACGACGCGGGACCATCGCAGTTCAGCTACATCGATCACAACGGCACGCTGGAGATCGATCCGAACAGCGCGGTGGGCATCTGGCTGGCGTTCAACAAGGAGCATCCGGACTGGCGGAACAAGGCGACGTTCTGCGTACTATCCGGCGGCGCCGCCGGGCACTCGTTCTTTGGCGAGAAGGGCATCGAGGGACAGAAGTCCGCGTGGCGGTTCCGGAAGATGAAGTTTCTCGCCGATCAGGGCTTCGAGCTGTGCGGGCATACGCTCTGGCATGCCAATCTCGGGAAGTACAGCGATGCCGTAGTGCAGGAGCAGATCGCACGCGGCACGTTGGCGATCGATTCCGCCGTCCCCGGATATCGCGTGCGCACATTCGCGCTGCCGCTGGGAGTCTGGCCAAAGAATCGTGCGCTCGCGGTAGCTGGTGCGTGGAAGGATCCGCACGGCGGTCATGTCGCGCGCTACGATTTCAATGCGGTGCTGGAGGTCGCGGGCGGCCCCGCGCGCAGCCCGTACGATCCGGCGTTCGACGCCAAGCGGTTGCCGCGAGTGGAGATTTTCGCGAACCAGCTCGAGCAGATGCTCGATCGACTGGAGGGCTACCGGTACGTGAGCGATGGCGATCCGTCCACGATCGCGCGGCCGGCGGCGGCAAACGTGGCGCTGGGGCGGGCCGCGCACTGAGCTCGTGGGCGTGCAGGGCTGGAATAAGGCTGCCTGAAAATCATGCTGAGAGCGAAGCGGCGTAGTTGTACATAGGCTGTCTACTTTCTGGACAGTGCCTAAAAAATGCGCCCAACTCGGTGTTCAGGCAAAAGATTGTCCGAAAATGTCATGTGAAAGTCCTAAAATCGCGCTTGTTGCCTCCGATACTCACTTGCATGTTGATCGCTCACCTTGGGCGAAACGACCGAGACGGAGGAGCGAATGAGTAGTAGCGCGCGACCGCTAGCCCATCTACCCTACTTCGAACGGCTGGCCGAATTGGCGAACGACAGCGCCGAGTGGCGGAGCTTGAGTGCCGCGCTGGTGGTGCTGCGCCTGTTCGACAGCTGGATGACGGCAGGGGCGGAAGTCGTTCTCGACGACTCGCCCGGGCTCAACGCGGTGCGCGACCAGATCGCCGCGATGGACTTTCGCGATACGACGCGCGGACTCCTTTCGAGCATCGTCGAATCGATGGTGACGGCGGAACAGCCGCGCATCGTCACGGTCGCTCCCCGGTTGATGGCGTACGGGCGCGCGCTGCAGCATGGCGCGAAGTGGCCGCTGGCGGCAGACGTCTATCGCACCGTGCTCTCGTACGCGACGCCGGTTCACGACTCGGATACGGTCATCCAGGCCAACATGCAGCTGGGCCGGTGCCTGCGCGTGCTCGCGGAATGGGACGAGTCGTTGACGTGCTTCGCCGCGGCCTCGCAGGTCGCGACGATGACCAATGACATGATGAGCATCCTGCGTGCGCGCATTCAGGAAGCAAATATCGCGATCGACCGCGGAAATCTTCCCTACGCCGAAACGCTGCTCGACGAGACGATCGTGCAGGCGAAGGAATCGGGGCTCTCCGAGGTCCGCGCGACGGCAACCCACGATCGCGCACTCGTGGCCTTCAGGCGCGGCCGCTTCGAGGACGCCGTCATCCTTCAGTACGAGGCGTTGCAGGGCGTGCGCAATCAGATGGCGCGTGATCGCGTGCTCAACGATTTGGGCGCGAGCTTCGCGCAGCTCGGCGTTTTCAGTGCCGCGCGTGATGCCTACCTCGTCGTCGCGGCCACCGCGCAGGAGCAATACATGCGCTGGACCGCCACGCTCAACTTGCTCGACGTCGCGGTGCAGGAGCGAAGGGAGACGTTGTTCGAGCAATATCGGCGCGAGCTCGACGGCGCATCGCTGCCGCCCGCGCTCGAGACTTACTACTACATGTACATGGCGCAGGGACATCGCGCCTTCGACCAGATGGTGCTGGCAAAGGCCGCGGTCAATCACGCGATCGAGGTTGCTACCCGGAACAAGCTCGGGCAGCTGCGCTTCGAGGCCGAGGAGCTGTTCGGAGAGCTGGAGAGTCAGGAGATGCGCGAGCATCGTGCGGCGCGGACCGCGATTCGGAACACTGTCTGGTCCCCGGAAGTCCAGGGCATCGCACAGGCAATGCACGAGCTCCGTACGACGGCCGGCGTCGAGGGATAGAAATGACAAGGGGTTCCGGGTTGCACCCCGGAACCCCCTGTCGAGCAAGCCTGAAGTCCCGCTTGAAGTCTTACTTGGGACCGCAGCCGCTTCCAACCGCAATCGCGCAATCCTGCGTCGGCGCGGTGGGGGAGGTGCAGGCGGCCAGGGCAAAGGAGGTCAGAACAACGGCGATCAGGGTGATTTTGCGGGCGAACATGGCGACCTCGTGGGGATCAAGTTGTAATTGGCGTTTCGACTTGAACCCGAAGGTACGGTAGCGCAAACAGGCGTAAACACACATTTTCGGACATTCGATGTGTTGTTTTAGGACAAATATGCGCCTGCCGACGTGGAAGTCCTCGCCCGCCTCTCTGCCCCACTCGCCGCCCAACTGCAAATCGCTCTCGCCGGGGATCACTCCCTCACGGTGGTCGATGGTTGGGGCGCGCTGTTGCTCGCCATCCGGGAGCGTCCCGTGGATCTGGTCGTTCTGGATCCCCGGATGTCCGGGGGGCTCGAATTGGGACAGGCTCGTGAACTGCTCGCTCGGCATCCCACTCTGTCGGTGGTCGTCTACACGACGCTCGCGGCGGATTCGATGCAGGCGACGGTCATGCTCGCAAAGCTTGGCGTTGAGCACGTCATTCTTCGCGGCTTCGACGACGAGCCTCGACGCTTTCGTCAGCTGCTCGACCAGCTGCCCGCATCTCGGCTGAGTGACTCGGTTCTACAGCACGTGCTTCCGCGGTTGCACGACGCTCCTGTGTTGTTCGTGCAGGCGATTGCCCGGCTCTTCGAAGCGCCTCAGGAGTTCCTCGATGTCGAGGAGCTGGCGCGGATGGCGGGGATGACGAGACGCAGTCTGGATCGATGGTTCGAACGCTGTGGCCTGGCGTCCGCGCGCACGGTGATCCTCGTCGCCCGCCTCACGCGGGCGAAGCACTACATGGGCGATCCGGGCTTTCTGCTCGAAGATATTGCGAAGAAGCTCGGCTACGGCTCGATCCGAGTGTTTGCTCGGCAGGTCCGCGCGGCTACGGGGATGACTCCCTCCACCATGCGATTGGCGTTCACGATGGAAGAATTTTCACTGCGAATGGCCGCGCTCGTGTGCCGGCCGGGGGATGCGTTGGGTGATCGGGAGAGCGCGCTGAATGACTGACGATTCGCAGGCGACACGCATTCTGGTGGTCGACGACGAGCATTCGATATGCCGGGCGTTGGAGATCAGTTTCGCGCGCGCTGGCTTCGACGTGCGATCGGTCGAGTCGGCCGAGGATGCGGTGCATCTGCTGCATCACGAGCACTTCGACTGCCTCGTGGTCGACCTCCGCATGCCGGAGATGGGAGGCGATCAGCTCTTCGAGATCGCCGCCTCCGTGCAGCCGCATTTCCGTCAGCGCACGATCATCACGACGGGCGATGGCAGCGAGCGCGCCCACGAGTTGATCGCGGCGTGCGGCTGCGCATCCCTCGGCAAACCCTTCGATCTCCGCGACCTGATCGATCTCGCGCGTCAGCTCACGCTCCGCGTGCAAGACGTACGGGCGTAGGTCGAGCCAGTCCGCTACAGCGTCCAGCTCCGCAGCGTCGCCAACGCCCGCTCCACCGCGGCACGCTGCGTCGGATCCGTCGCCTTGCGGCGAAGCACCTCGTAGCTTCGAATCGCGAGCTGGAGCGCTTCCCGATCGCGCTCCCCGGATGCCAGCGCAGTGGCGTTGTCGGCGAGGCTCGCGCGCGCGAGATCGTCCTCGGGAAAACGATCCACCACCTGCTTCCAACGCATCATTCGCTCGCGCGGTATCCCCTCCGTAAGCGCCCACAGATGCCAGGCACCACGGTTGAGCGGATCCGCCGCGAGCGCTCGCGCCGCGAGCTCCCCCGTTGCCTCGGGGCCGCGCCCCGTGAGCCAATACGAGTTGGCGAGGATCACCAACGCCCGCGAATCGTTCGGACGAGCGGCCACGATTCGCTCGTAGATCGGCCCCGAAACCTCCGGAATCGCGAGATAGGGCTCGGCGGCGGCGGCAAGTGCATCAGGCTCGGTGGCGTCCGCGATCGCAAGCAATCGTTCCAGCAAAACACTGTAGTCGCTGGTGTCGTGGTATGTTGAGACGGCAGCCGAGAGCGCCGCGACGGGATCGATCGATAGAGGGCTCATGACTGGCAAAATTTACCGTCTCGGCGGGGGGGCGTGGGCCGTGACTGAAGCATCGAACGATTCGTCAGTTTCACAGAACGAGCAGCGTCGCGACGACGTGCAGCGGATTACCGCGCTCGTGCAGCACGCGTTGAACAACCCGCTGGCGGCACTCCTGGCCGAGGCGCAGCTGCTCGGGATGGAGACGACGCTGGAGCCGGAACAGGCGGCGGCGGTAGACCGAATGACGGCGCTGGTGCGGAGGATGATCACGCTGGTCCGAGAGCTGGATAGCAAGGTCAACGAGACGATCTTCCCGAACTGACGTGCGGGGTGGATGGCGGAGAGACGTAGGGTCTACCCTTCGTGGTGCTACGCCGACTCGCCTGAAGCCCTCACGCCGGGGGCGCCTACGGGCGCCGGAACGAAGGGGAGGGTTGCGCATTCGCCCCAATCAGGTGATACTCGTTGCATTGTCGGCACGCCGACGGTGGCCACAAAATACTTTGGCAATGCCCGCGTACCACGGTGTGGAGCGCGCCGCCTGGCGTAAACCGTCTGCGTCTCGCTGCACGATTTGCTGATCGTGGTGTAGGAGCATCGAACAGCGGCTCGCGTGATGTATCCGCGGCCGGATCGGGATGAGATCGTGCGCCGCACAGGGCGGCGCCAACTCCAGCGTTATCGCTCAACCAACGTTTCGTCGCCCAAGGATTCGGGTCTCGTCACGCGTGTACGCCTTCACCTCATGACACCTATCGCAGCATGAACGAACGTCGACGCCCGACCCGGCGCGGTCGCGGACACCGTCCGCCAGGCCGCCCGCCGCTCGACTCGAGCACTGAGTCCAGCCCATATCGCGATGACTCCTCCCTGCCGGCGCCGAGCGACACCGCGCTCCCGGAGAGCAGGCCCGCTCCGCCTTCCGATGGCGGCGATGCCGGGATTCCCGGCCCCCCACAACCGCAGCAGCCTCCGTACAATTCGCCACCGCAGAACGATCGCGGCGATCGTGGCGGCGAGCCGCGGTACAACAACAACCGAAACAACCAGGGCAATCGCGAGCGCGACGACAACCGCGGCAATCGCGAACAGGGCAACAGTCGCGACAACGGAAATCGGGACAACGGGAATCGAGACATCGGCAACAACGCCAATCCCAATGGCCGGCGGGGACGCCGCGGCCGCCAGCGCAACGGTCCGCGTCCCGACCAGCACGCGAATGCGCCGGTGTCTGTACTCGTCGCCGACGGCACCACCACGGGATGGTTCGATTCGGCCCGCGATGGCGGGTTCGTACGCCGGCCCGAAGAGAGCTACCTCCCTTCGCCGAACGATGCGTTCGTCCCATCGCAGCTCGTGCGTCAGTTCGCGCTTCGACGTGGCGACCTGGTAGAGGCGACGACGGGCCGAGACCAGCGCGGCCGGCTGGCGGTGGCAGAAGTGACCGCCGTGAATGGCGGCGATCCCGCCAGCGGCCTTCGCCGCCCGGACTTCAGCTCGCTCACCGCATCCTATCCCGAGCGCAAGCTCGTGCTCGAAACGGGACAGTCGGCGAAGGTCGGCCCCGAGCTCACACGCCGGGCGATCGATCTGATCGCGCCGATCGGCTACGGCCAGCGCGCCCTGATCGTGGCGCCGGCACGCGCCGGAAAGACGATGCTGCTGCAGGCGATCACCGAGGGGATCGCCATCAACCATCCCGAGGCGACGCTGCTGGTGCTGCTCGTGGATGAGCGTCCCGAGGAAGTGAGCGAGCGATGAT
Organism: uncultured Gemmatimonadaceae bacterium; assembly: GCA_963827355.1. GTDB lineage: Bacteria > Gemmatimonadota > Gemmatimonadetes > Gemmatimonadales > Gemmatimonadaceae > FEN-1250. The sequence goes on along the minus strand of CAWHAS010000018.1, from coordinate 169,298 downwards.
CGAATGGGGCGCGGCGAAGTCATCGCCTCGAGCTTCGACCAGCCTGCCGAACGGCACGTCGACGTCGCGGACATGACGCTCGAGCGCGCGCGCCGGCTCGTCGAGCAGGGCAAGGATGTCGTCATCGTACTCGACTCGATCACGCGTCTCGCGCGCGCACACAATACGGCGGAGCGCGGCACCGGGCGCACGTTGAGCGGCGGTCTCGATGCGACGGCGATGGCGAAGCCCAAGGCGTTCTTCGGTTCGGCGCGCTCGGTGGCGCCCCAGCATGGCGGCGGGTCGCTCACCATTATCGCGACGGCGCTCGTCGAAACGGGATCGCGAATGGACGACGTGATCTTCGAGGAGTTCAAGGGAACGGGAAACAGCGAGATCAAGCTCGATCGCGGGTTAGCCGAGAAGCGTGTCTTTCCGGCGATCGATGTGGCGACGAGCGGCACGCGCCGCGAGGACAAGCTCTTTCGCCCGGACCAGATCGACGCGATCTTCACCCTCCGCCGCGGGCTGCAGCAGATGCCGCCGCAGGCCGGAATGGAGTGGTTGATCAAGCGAATCCAGAACACGGCAAACAACGACACTCTGCTCGCGGGGCTGTAAGGCGAGCCGGGGAATGCGCCCGGCCTGCCGATTGCATTAGAGGGCCCCTATGGGCAGTCCCGTAGCCGCCTGGCGCGCGCACTTTCGTCTCGTGTTCGCCATTCCCGCGTTGTTGTGTGCGAGGGACGCGCGCGCACAGTCCACGCCCCCGGACGAACGGACGCACCCAGTCGTGGAGCAGATCACCTTCGTCGGCGTGACGAAGGCGATCGACCAGGCCGACCTGGCGGTAGGGCTCGCGACGAAGGCATCGAAGTGCAAGAGCGTGCTCATCGTGCCGCTCTGCCTCCTCACGCAATCGCATCTCGTGTACGACACGCGCACGCTCGACCACGCCGAGCTCGCGCGTGATGTCGTGCGGATCAAGGTCTACTACTACAAGCGCGGCTTTCGCGAGACCGAGGTAGACACCGCCGTCACACGCGCGAAGAGTCACACCAATCGCGTGCGCGTGACGTTCAAGGTGACTGAGGGAAAGCCCGTCATCGTGCAGTCGATCACGGTGCAGAAACCCGAGTCGTTATTGTCGCAACGCGATCTGAAACACGCCGTGCTGCTGGATTCCGGCAAGCCGCTCAGCCTGGTCGATCTCGACACCACGCACGTCCGGCTGCGCAATGTGCTGTGGGACAAGGGATACGCCGACGCGCTGATCGTGGATACGATCCAGGTGCAGGACAGCGCGCGCACGGCCGAGGTGACGATCAAGGTGAATCCTCGGTGGGTGGCGACGGTGGAATCGGTGACCGTGCACGGTGACTCGATTCTCTCGCCCGGCATTGTTCAGAAGATGATCACCCTCAAGCCGGGGAACATCTACAAGCGAGACGACGTCATCGAGAGCCAGCGGGCGCTCTACAATTCGAACCTGTTTCGCCGCGCTACGATCGTCCTTCCGCCGCGGGGAGACAGCGCCAAGCTCATCGACATCAACGTCAACGAGTCACGGATGCACGCCGTGAAGCTGAGCGCCGGCTTCAATACGATCGACTTCATTCAAACCGAGGGGACGTTCACGAACTACAACTTCCTCGGGAATGCCCGGCGCCTCGACATGCATCTCGTCGTCTCGAATCTCCTCGCGCCGGCGCTCAATGGCACGGGGATCTTCCGAGACGTGCTCGCCGACAACGGGCTTCCCGGCGACTCTTCGCGCACGTACCTGAAGCCGACGTACCAGGCAAGCATCGACTTCACGGAGCGCTGGTTCGGCGATCCGCGCAACACGTTCGGCCTTGGCGTATTCTCGCATCGCAGCAGCGTGCCGGGGATCTTCGTCGACAAGGGCTACGGCGCGAGTATCTCCTTCTCGCGCGCGCTTGCACCGCGGACACCGCTCAGTCTCGTGTATCGCTACGAGCTCACGCAGGTGCAGGCGGGCGACGTGTACTTCTGCGTGAACTACGGCGTGTGCGAGCAGAACACGATCGGCCTGCTTCGCAACCGCAATACCCTCTCGCCCGTCTCGCTCGACTACTACATGGAGCGAACGGACGACCAGTTCAACCCGACGGAGGGCTACACGGCGCGGGCGGATTACGAGCACGCCTCGAGCCTCACGCTCTCCGACTTCCGCTACAATCGCGCATCCGGAGAGGCGGCGATGTATCGGCAGATCGGCAAGGCCGTGCTTGCCGGACACCTGCGCGCCGGGTGGGTGAAGGCGCTGTCGTCCAGCAGCACGACGAGCGGCCTGGGTCTCGACGACATCCTGCATCCGCGCAAACGTTTCTACGCGGGCGGCGCGAACTCGGTGCGGGGCTACGGCGAGAATCAGCTCGGCCCGCGCATTCTCACGATCGATCCGGCGAGGCTGATTCGGGACGCCGGGTGCACGAACGCCTCGATTGCCGATGGGTCGTGCGATCCGAACGGTCACTCGGATTCATCACAGGTTCACTCGAGCGACTTTACCTCCCTTCCCACGGGCGGCACGTCGCTGATCGAGGGAAGTGTCGAATATCGCTTTCCGTTTCTCATGAAGAGCCTGCAGGCCGCGGTCTTCGTCGATGCCGGATTCGTGGGCTCCGGCTCATTGGCGTTCACCACGGGGAAGGCGGCCGTCACGCCGGGGTTCGGCGTCCGGTATCTTTCGCCGGTCGGGCCGATTCGCGTGGATCTCGGGTTCAGACCGTCGGTGACCGATCAGCTCACGGTGATCACGGAAGTCACCAACCCGGATGGATCGCATCGCCTCGTGGAGCTTCACACGCAGCGAGATTACAATCCGGTGGAGGACGGCAGCGGACTCTCCAAGGTGCTGAACCACTTCGCGCTGCATCTCTCGATCGGGCAGGCCTTCTGATGTGGAAGATCCTGAAGATCGGCGGAATCACGATCGCAGCCGTCGCGCTGCTGGCGACTGCCGCGATCATGGGACTCACGAACACCGACATTGGTCGCGAGCGCGTGCGACGGATCGCGGTGAACGCGATGAACGGGCGCGTCCACGGCATCACGCGCATCGGTCGCGTGGACGGGAATCTCCTGCGCGGAATCACGCTGCGGGACGTCTCCATCACCGACAGCGCGGGCGCGCCATTCTTCGCGTCGCCGCTGGTGCAGGGGCGCTTCTCGCTCCGGAATTTTCTTTCGAAACACATCATCATCGATGCGCTCGGCATCACCAGACCATCGGTGGTGGTCGACCGAAAGCCGGGGGGCGAGTGGAATTTCACCATGCTCTTTGCCCCCCCGCCGGGACCTCGGGACTCGACGCGAGGCTTTGGCTCCTGGGTCACGCTGCGCAACGTGCGCGTGACGGACGGCCGCGTCGTTGTGCGGATGCCGTGGGCGCCGGGAGACTCGCTGACGAAGGCGGAGCGTGAGAGCCTCGTGCGCCTGGCGGTCGCGGGCGGTGCGCGGCAGAACATCATCGCAGTGCCCGGTGGGTATCAGAGCGTGATGGTGTTCGACAGCCTCCAGGCCGCGCTTCCGCACGTGCGCTTCTCCGATCCCGACAGCCTCACGCGCGTATTTCAGGTGGGCTCGCTCGCCACACGCGCATCGATCTTCAATCCGCCTGCCGCCGACGTGCGAAATGCGCACGGCACGATCTACATGGCAACGGACTCGCTCTGGTTTCACGGCCTCACCCTTTCGCTCCCGAACACTCAGCTGCACGGCGACGGCCGGTACATGATGACGTCCGGCGATCTGGACGCGACCCTGCGCGCGGCCCCGCTCGCGCTCACCGATCTTCGCTTCGCGTATCCGCGGATGCCCGCGAGCGGCAGCGGATCCGTGGATCTCACAGCGGCAATGCGGCACACGGGCGAGAGCGATTACGTTGCGCGCAACGTCGACCTCGCCGTGGACGGCGGGACGATGCGCGGCCAGCTCGGGCTCGCAGTCGGCCAACGCTCCGACGAGCTCCGCCTGCACGACACGCAGCTCGCCTTCAAGTCGATCGATACGCGCACGATCGAGCAGCTCGTGCCCACGGTGAAGATCCCGCGTCGCGGCGCAATTACCGGTCGCGCGACGCTCGCGGGAACGACAGCCGCGATGCGCATCGACGCGGATGTCGCCTTCGCCGAGCGGCGCTCCGGGACGAGCCGCGTGCTCGTGGTGGGGGTCGCTGGGTCGGGGCGACGTGGCTTCACTGCGAAGAACCTTCGCGTCACGATCACCCCGCTCCAAATGGAGCTCGCGCGCATTTACGATCCTACTCTTCCTGTTGGCGGCGTGCTCACGGGAACGGTGACGCTCGACGGCGCGGTCGCAGACCGGATGACCGCGAAGGCGGACATTGAGCACCACGAGGGAAGCGAGCTGACACGGATGGTGGCGAACGGCGAAGCGGTGAATGGCGGGAAGGACGGCGTTACGGCCGACATGCGCTTCGATCCGATCTCGCTCGATCACAGCCGGGAAGTTCGCGCCCGCCCTCGGGCTGCGCGGCGTCGCGAGCGGCACCGCGCACCTCGGCGGCTCGATGCGCGCGCTCGATCTCGCCGCCGACCTCCACCTTCCCGACGGCGGCGAGCTGGAGACCAACGGCCGCCTCGATCTCGCCAGCGCCGAGAAGGGCTACGATCTCGAGACGCATCTGCGGCTGTTCAATCTGCGCAGCGTCGTGTCGCGCGGGCCGGTGACATTGCTCACGGCAGCCCTGGCCGTGAAGGGGCGCGGCTTCGACCCCAAGACGATGCACGCGTCGCTCGCGGCGAACGTGCTGCACTCCGCGGTCGACAGCCTCGCCGTGGACTCGGCGAACATCCGCGTTGCCGTTGCGGACGGCATTGTGACGATGGACTCGGTTACGGTGCACACGCCGTTCGCGCAGTTGTTCGCGGACGGCAAGCTGGGAACGGCCCCGGGACGAACGGGCGAACTGCGCTACACCGTGCAGGTGGACACGCTGGCCGCGTTGCGGCGCTGGCTCGCAAGTCCGGACAGCGGCGTCGTGCGCCAGCGCCCCGCCATCATTGCCGCGGCGATCGCGCGAGCGAAAGCCGACTCGGCGCGCCAGGCGAATCGCAACGAGGTCGCGTACAAGGCGACGGGACGCCCACAGCCCCAGATCAAGCTCGACTCGCTGCGAGCGCTGCACCGCGACTCCGTGGACGGTGCGCTCCGCACGGCCGGGATCATCCGCGGCACCATGAGCGACTTCAGCGTGCGTGGAAGATTGTCGGCGGAGAACCTCATTGCGCGCGGCAATGGCCTGCATTGCGCGATGGTCGAGTACGCGGTGACCAACGGCGGCACGCCACACATGAGGTACGTCGTCGGCGGCTCGATGGATTCGCTCTCGGCCAGCGGCTTCGCGCTCGATTCGGCGACCATCCAGGCGACGTACGCCGAGCCGTCGGGCACGATCGAGCTCGCGGTGTATCAGGATTCCGGATACGTATATCGCGCCGGCGCCGACTTCCTGCTGAGTCTCGACAGCAACCAGGTGATGTGGCGCTCGCTATCGCTGCAGCTCGACAGCGCGCTGTGGGTTGCGGCGGTGCCCGGACTCGTGCAGTGGGGCAAGCACGGCATACGCGTGCACGATCTCGACCTGCGCAATCGCACGAACGGGCGCATCTATGCGAACGGAGATCTCCCGACCGAGGGGCCGATCAAGATGGTGGTCGATCTCAGCGGGCTGCAGGTGGCGAATCTCGTGGGGCTCGCGGAGAGCGATCTCGCCGCCACTGGCCTCATCGACTTCAAGGCCAGCATCGCGGGGACGCGCCGCGCGCCCGCAATCCGAGGCGCCTTCAGCGTGATGGGCGCATCGTACCGAGACTCGCCGCTTCCCGACCTGCGCGACGGCTTCCAGTACGCGGATGAGAAGCTGGTGTCCCATGCCGACCTGATACGCGACGGCGGCAAGTCGCTCGCGCGACTCGACGTGGATGCCCCGATCAATCTGGCGCTCGAGGGAGTGACGGGCTCGCGCGTGCTCGATGCCCCGCTCAAGGCCGACTTCGTCGCAGACTCACTGCCGCTCGATGCGCTTCCTCGCTTCACCGACCTCGTGTCCAACGTGCATGGACGCGTCGTCGGTGCGGTCGCGGCACGCGGCACCGGAACGAAGCCGCTGCTGCTCGGACAGCTCGGCCTCGACTTTGCGACGTTCAAGCTCGAGCCCACCGGCGTGACCATGAACGACATTGGCGGGTTGGTGCACATGACCGGCAACGAGATCGTCATCGACACGATCGGCGGAAAGTCCGGAGAGGGCTCGCTCAACATGAGCGGAAAGATCGGCATCACGGATGCGAAGAATCCGACGTTCGACCTCAAGTTCTCCGCAACGGATGCGACGGTACTCGACAACGACGTTGGCGAGCTTCACGCCAACGCTACCATCGCGATGAAGGGGCCGATGGACGGCGTCTCCATCTCGGGCAGAGCGCGCATTGTGCACGGCACCGTCTACATCCCGAACGGAACTGGTCCCCGGCAGGTGGACGTCGACGATCCGGCGGTGCTCAGCGTGGTGGACACATCCGACGTGCGGATGCAGAAAATCGTCAACACCGAATCACCGCTGCTGGAAAACATGACGATCGATGTGAAGCTCAGCGTCGCACGCGACACGTGGGCGCGATCGCCGGACGCGAACATTGAGTTCTACACGCAGGGGCCGCTCACCGTCCTGAAGAACAAGGAGGATGAGGGCCCGTCGATTGACGGCGTGGTGAACACCGAACGCGGCGAGTACGCGTTTCTCGGGCGACGGTTTGTCCTCTCGCACGGGTCGGCGATCTTCACGGGCGGGCAGGACTTGAATCCATTGTTGCAGCTCGGTGCGCAGTACACGATACAGCCCGCTGGTCGTCCGGCGCTCAGCATCAACATCGCTGTCAACGGAACCGCGCGAAAGCCCGTCATTCTGCTTTCGAGCGATGCGCAGCCGCCGCTGTCACAATCGGACCTGCTGGGCTATCTCGCGTTCGGCCAGTCGTCTACGTCGCTGCTGAGCTCCTCCGGAAACTCGGGCGTGTCGGGAGGTGGATCGGGGAACGGCACGCTGGTGGGAAGCGCGGCAGCGCTGGCGACTCGACAGCTCACGGCAACAGCGCTCGGAGTCATGACCCGACAATTTGCGGCCACGGCGGCTCGGTCGCTCGGCGCGGACGTGTTCACGATCACGCCGGCGGATGTGCCCGAACAGGGACTCTCGCTCAGTGGAGTGCAGACTGTGCTCGCGGGTACTCAGGTCGAGGCAGGAAAATACGTCGACCGCCAGACCTACATCGCGACGCAGATCCGCGCGCAGACGACACCGGGATTCGTCGTGCAGCGCCGGCTCTCGAAAGGCTACCGCATTGAGGCCAGCATTGACTCGCGCTATCTCGTCAACCAGCCGACGCTCTCGGCGGACGTGCCGGTGAAGACCGAGGCGACGTTCGGCGCGTTCTTCATCCGCGAGTGGAAGTTCTAGATTCGCGGCTCAGTGCGCAGCGGCACCAGCAGCGATCTCGTCCCAGAGCGAGGCCATCGCGCGGATCCCTTTCGTGAAATTTTCGTCGAGCATCCATTCGTCGGGTGCGTGCGCGTTTTCACCGGGGAGCCCAAATCCCACGAGCAGTACGGGAGCGCCGAGGACGCGCTCCAGGTCGCTGACGACGGGGATCGAGCCTCCTTCGCCGATGATCACCGGATCGCGCCCGAAGGCGGCGTTCAGCGCGCGCCTCGCGGCGTCGTAGAGCGGGCCTTCGAGCTCCGCGCTCCATGGCTGTCCGCCGTGGAGCATCTGCACGCGTACCTTCACGCCGGGCGGCGTCACGCTGGCGATGTGCTCCCGCACGAGCTTCTCGATCTCGGCCGGCGACTGGTCCGCAACGAGGCGGCAGCTCACCTTGGCCATCGCTTTCGATGGAAGCACGGTCTTCGAGCCCTCGGCCGTGTAGCCGCTGAGCATCCCGTTCACCTCGCACGTCGGGCGTGACCAGAGCCGCTCGAGCGTGGAGTAGCCGGCTTCGCCGCCCAGCGCGGGAGCCCCAACTTCTTTCCGGAAATTCGATTCGTCGAACGGGAGCGCGGCGATCGCGCCGCGCAACTTTGGGCTCCACTCGCGTACGCTATCGTAGAAACCCGGAATCGCAATGCGGCCCTTCTCGTCGAAGAAGGTGGCGAGGATGCGGGCGAGTGCCATCGCGGGATTCACGACCGCGCCGCCGTAGCTCCCGGAATGCAGATCGCTCGTGGGGCCTTCGAGATCGATCTGGAAGTAGGCGAGGCCGCGGAGCAATGACAGGATGGACGGAATTCCGGGCGCGAACATCGAAGAATCGGAGATGACGACATAGTCGCAGGCAAGGCGCTTCGCCTGCGCGGTAACGAAGGCCTCGAGATTGTCGCTGCCGACTTCCTCTTCGCCCTCGGCGAGCACGACGATGTTGACCGGCAGCTTGCCGCGCGTACCCAGGTGGGCCTCGAGCGCCTTCATGTGCGCGAAGAGTTGCCCCTTGTCGTCCACTGAGCCGCGAGCATAGATGCGCCCGTTTCGCATCGTTGGCTCGAATGGCGGAGTAGTCCAGAGATCCAACGGCTCGGCGGGCTGCACGTCGTAGTGACCGTACACCAGCACCGTCGGGGCTCCGGCGGGCGCCTCGCGCCATTCGCCGAGGACGACGGGATGGCCGCCGGTCGGCATGATCTCGGCCGAGAGGCCGGCGGTGCGGAGATTGTCGGCCACCCACTTTGCTGCGCGCTTCATCTCCTCATCGTACTCGGACCGCGCACTCACGCTCGGAATGCGCAGAAAATCGAACAGCTCGTCGTGGATGCGACGGTCGTTGTCGTCGAGGTAACGCGCGAGATCGCTGGCGAGTGTGGCCGGCATGCGGAGTCCGAGGTGTGGGAGGAGAGATTGCAGCCCGGAAGTTCGCGTCAGGCGCGCGCGCATCGCAAGCGGCGCTACCGGGCGAGCTCGGTCCGTGGCCAGCTGCCGCGCCATCCATCGAGCACCCACACGCGGCGCCACGCGCGCACCACGGCGCCACGCCGGAGCGCGACGACCTCGCGGAGCGAGACAGTGTCGAAGTGAGGCCTGAGTGCGGCGACTACCGGGTCGTCGCCGGGAAGCGTGTAGAGACCGAGAACGAGAACGAGCCGGTCACCGGCCCGCGCGCGCTGCGTGAACTGCGGCCAGAGGTCGTACTGGTTGGGGCGGCCGTGCACGTCGACGGTGAAGGTTTCGGGATGATCGTTCAGGTGGAAAGCGAGCTCCGACGCTTCCTGATACCGCTCGCCGCCGATCCACGCTACAGCGGAGGTATTGGTGGACGCGTACGGTGCTTGCCGCGCGGCATCGACGTGCGTAGCGAGCGCGTCCCATCCGAATCCCGCGGCCGTCGGGTCGTGCGCGGCGTCGAGGGGCACAAAGGGAGCGATCGCATGCGCGTAGATGAGCAGAGTCATGACGCCGCCGAGCAAACACGCGATGCGCACGAGGCGTCGCCACCGGTCGCCGCCGTCATACGTAGCTGCGAGCACGATCGCGGATAGGTACGCCGGCCCCTGCCAGTTCGGCTCGACGGCGCTGCGCAGTGCGCTCACTGCGAACGCGAGCCAGGTGAAGGCCGCGATCAGGGCGAGGGTGGTGCGAACGGGATCGTCGCGGTGCCGAAGGGCGCGGTACACGGGAATCGCGAGGGCGGCGAGGAGAAGCGGAGAGACCAGCGCGATCTGTCCGCCAAGCAGCTGCATCTCGTGACGGAGCGGAGAGCCGCGGTGCACCGCGAGTCCGTGCGCGAGCTGGAAGGCGATCGACGCCCATCCGTGCGTCGCGTTCCAGCCGAGATTCGGCGCGAACACGAGGAGGGCGATCGCGAGCGCGATATACGGTCCGCGCGTCGCGAGTATGCTTCGCAGCGGCGGCTGTGCGAGCATCGCGATGCCGGCGCTCGCGAGGAGCAGCACCGCGGTGTATTTCGTCGAGAGCGCGGCGCCGAGCGAGAGTCCGGTGAGCGCCCACGCGAGCGCACGCGCGCGCGGCGACGTCTGCGGGCGCAGCGCCGCGACGAGCGCCGCAAGCGCGAGCGACCAGAACAGCAGGAGCGATGCGTCGGGCGTCGCGAGCGAGAGGCCGATCTGGGCGAGCGGCATGCACGCGATCATCGCCGCGGCGCGCAGCATCGCGGCCTCGCCGCCCAGCTTTCCGGCCACGCGCACCAGCACGGCCGAGGCGATCGCGCCCGCGAACACGCTGCCAATGCGCACACCAAGGGGCGTCGCACCGAACAGCATCGTGCCGAGGCGTATTACCAGCGCGATGACGGGCGGATGATCGAGATACCCTGCCGCAAGGCGGCGCGACCACTCCCAGTAGTAGGTCTCGTCCGGCGCGAGCGGCACCAACGCGGCCGCAATGAGCCGCACTCCCACCGCGAGCGCCAGCACCGCGTACGCCGCGAGTCGCGCTCGCTCGCCGGATCTGGTCGCTCGCATGGAGATGAACGATAAGGGCATTGTACCTTTCGTTCTCACCCTGGGGCGATGGAGATAGGCGACGTGAACGGTCTGGCCGGCGAAACGAGCCCGTACCTGCTGCAGCATGCGAACAATCCCGTCGACTGGCAGCCCTGGGGCGAGGCGGCGCTCGCGCGGGCGCGAGCAGAGGACAAGCCGATTCTGCTGAGCATTGGCTACGCGGCGTGTCACTGGTGCCATGTGATGGCGCACGAATCGTTCGAGGATCCGGCGACGGCGAAGGTGATGAACGAGCTGTACGTCAACATCAAGGTCGACCGCGAGGAGCGCCCGGACATTGACTCGATCTACATGAGTGCCGTACAGGCGATGACGGGCCAGGGTGGATGGCCAATGACGATGTTTCTCACGCCAGAGGGCGTTCCGTATCACGGCGGTACCTACTATCCGCCTTCGGACCGATATGGGATGCCGTCGTTCGTGCGCGTGCTCCGTTCGGTTGCGGATGCGTATCGCACGCGGCGCGGTGACGTGCTCGACACGGCGGCGCGCGTGCGCGAGCTGTACGCGGGCGCGCAGCAGGCGGCGGTGAGCGCGGGCGAGCTCACGCCGGCACAGCTCGACGCCGCCGCGCGGGGCATCGCGATGCGCTACGATGCGCGCAACGGCGGCTTCGAGGGCGCGCCGAAATTTCCGCAGACGATGGCGCTCGACTTTCTGCTGCGTCACTGGAGGCGGAGCGGCGCGCCGCAGGAGCTCGCGATCGTTCGCGAGTCGTTCGTGAAGATGGCGCGCGGCGGAATCTACGATCAGGTGGGCGGCGGCTTCCATCGCTACGCGGTGGACGACCAATGGCTCGTGCCCCATTTCGAGAAAATGCTGTACGACAACGCGCTGCTGTCGCGGCTCGGCGTTCACCTGTGGCAGGTCACGCGCGACGCGGAGATCGCGCGGGTCGTGCGCGAGACGTTCGACTGGGCGCTCCGCGAGATGGCCGCGCCGGATGGCGGATTCTACTCATCGCTCGACGCGGACAGCGAGGGTCACGAGGGAAAGTTCTACGTCTGGAGCTCGTCGGAGCTCGACGCCCAGCTGGGCGCGAGCGCGGCTGCGCTGCGCGACCTTGGGGCGCGAGCGTCGCCGGCAATTTCGAGGGGAAGAACATTCTGAACGTCCCCAGGGCTCCCGCGGACGTAGCGGCGCGGCATGGTCTCACGCTCGAGGCGCTCGAGTCTGTCGCCGCCGCCGCTCGAACAACCCTCCATGCGTCGCGCGAGGCGCGCGTGCACCCCGCGCGTGACGACAAGATCCTCGCCGCGTGGAACGGTCTCATGGTGCGCGCGCTCGCCGATGGAGCCCGCGCGTTCGACGATGCGCGCTGGCGCGCCGAGGCGATTCGGCACGGCGAGTTTCTCGTTCGTGAGCTGGTGCGCGATGGGCGCGTGATGCGAGTCCACAAGGATGGAGTGACGAAGGGTGCCGGCTTTCTGGAGGATCACGCGGCGGTGGCGCTGGCGTTGCTCGCGCTCTACGAGCTCACCTTCGATGCTCGCTGGCTCGATCGCGCGCGGGCCATCAGTGCGGCGATGGTCACGTGGTTCTGGGATGATGGCATCGGCGGCTTCTTCGACACCGCGCACGATGGCGAGACACTGATCGCGCGCCCGCGCGAGCTCACGGACAATGCGGTGCCCGCGGGGAACTCACTCGCGGCGGAGCTGCTGCTGCGTCTCGCCGATCTCACCGGAAGCGAGGACGATCGCAGGCGCGGTACGTGGGTGCTCGAAACGCTCGGCGACGCGCTCGCGCGATACCCGATGGCCTTCGGCCACGCGCTGGGCGCGGCGGAGCTCGCGGTGCATGGCGCGACGGAGGTCGCGCTCGTGGGCGCTGCGGGCGAGGCGGACTTCGAGGCGCTCGTGCGCGAGACGGCCTCGCATTATCTGCCGTCGCTCATCCTCGCGGGAGGAGCGCCGGGAGCCGATGTCGCCGTGCCGCTGTTGCGCGACAGAGCGACGATCTCCGGACGCGCGACTGCGTACGTGTGCCGGCACTACGTCTGCGCGGCACCCGTGACCGACGCCCACGCACTCGGCGACCAACTCGAGCGGGCGAGCAGCGGCCTCGGCTAGAGGCTTCTGGTCCAATTCTTCCTTACTGATCGTGTGCCGCGAGTGACAACGCGATCCCAAGGAGAATTGAAATGCCGACAATGACCACGGAGCAGGAACTGCTGGATACGGAGCGCCGTTTTTGGGACGCGATGCAGAAGAAGGATGGAAAAGCTGCATCGCAAATGACGGACGACGGCTGCATCGTCGTCGGTGCCCAGGGCGTCTCGACGATCGACCCCAAGATGATGGCAAGATGACCACTGAAGGGAAATGGGAGCTTCAGCAGTACACCTTCAACGAGAAGACTCGCCAGGTGCGCTTCATCAGCGACAATGTCGCAATCGTGGGTTACACGGTGAGCGAGCGCATCGTGGTCGACGGACAAACGCTGCAGTTCGACGCGAACGATTCCTCGGTGTGGGTGCATCGCGACGGGGAGTGGCGATGCGCGCTGCACACGGAATCGCTCAAAGGCGATCCGTTCGGCCGCGACAGGCGGCAACCGACAAAGAGCTAGGAGAGCTGCTACGCGCGCGAATGTCCGGGAAGGCGCAGCGCCAACCCGGACATCGCAGCGCGACTAGCGCCAGTGACCGTCGATCCAGTACCAGCCGCCGCGGTCGTGCGCCCAATGGCCCTGGACCCAGCGATGGCGTCGCCCCTCAGGGCGCTGCCATCTGCCCGGCACCCAGACGTATCCCCCGTTGGTATAACCCCAATAGCCGCGGATGTAGACGTAGTCCGGACCGGGGCGCTCGACGATGACCTCTCTTCGTAGGGGCGGTGGTCCGACGCGAACATACACGCGACCCTGCGCGGGCGCACTCGCACAACCCACCAGCGGCGCGGTAGCGAGAGCGATGCCGAGCAGTGCGATTTTCCAGCGCTGCATCATGTGCTCCTCCGTTTTAGGTCCTGCACATTGTGCTCTTGCACGTTGTAGGCCCTTGCACAATGGATGACGAGTATTGACTCCGATCGTTAAGGCGCTGGATGACAGGGGCAAGCAGCGCCCTCACGACACTATTGTGATCTGCATTATCTTAGGCCTGCTCTCAACAGAGGTTCCTTCGTGAACGATCTGCTCCTTCCTGCCCGGCTCCAGGCAGCGCTCGGCGACGCCTATCTGCTCGAGCGCGAGCTTGGTGGTGGCGGGATGAGCCGCCTGTTCGTGGCGACGGAGCGATCACTCAATCGCCAGGTCGTCATCAAGGTGCTGCCGCCCGATCTCGCGAGTGAGGTGAGCGGCGCGCGGTTCAAGAAGGAGATCGAGGTCGCCGCGCAGATGCTGCATCCGCACATCGTGCCGATCCTCGCAGCAGGCTCCGGCGACGGGCTGCTCTGGTACGTGATGCCGTACGTGGGTGGAGAGTCGCTGCGCCACCGGCTGCGCGAGGGCGGGGCGCTTCCGGTGCGCGAGGCCGTCAGGATTCTGATCGAGGTTGCGGACGCGCTGGCGTTCGCGCATCGCAAGGGATTCGTTCACCGCGACATCAAGCCGGAGAACATCCTGCTCGAGGAGGGGCACGCCGTACTCGCGGACTTCGGAGTCGCGCGCGCGATCTCCGCGGCGCGAACGGCGTCGGCGGTGGACGGCGCGAATCTCACGGGCACGGGAATGTCCGTCGGCACGCCGACCTACATGGCGCCCGAGCAGGCGGCCGGCGAGAGCGACGTCGATGCGCGAGCGGACATCTACGCGCTCGGCATCGTGGGCTACGAAATGCTCACTGGTCGGCATCCGTTCAGCGGGGCCGGTTCGGCGCAGAGCATGATGGTCGCCCATCTCACGGAGCCCGCGCCGCCGGTCGCCAAGCTCCGCGCCGACACGCCGCCCGCGGTGAACGCCGCAATCGCGCGCGCGCTCGCGAAGCTGCCCGACGAACGCTTCCGCACCGCCGAGGAATTTCGCGACGCGCTCGATGCCGCGCCGACGGGCGCGCGAGGCTCGCGTGGCCCGCTCCTCGCGATCGGCGCGGCAGTCGTCGCGATGCTCGTCGTCGTCGGGATCGTCGCCACGCGGCGACAGCACACCGGCCCGCTCGATCAGAATCTCGTCGCGGTGGCGCCGTTCAATGTCGTCGACAATGACCTGAAGCTGTGGCACGAAGGGATGGTCGACGTGCTGTCGCGCAATCTCGATGGCGCCGGCCCGCTCCGCACGGTGTCGCCGACGCTCGTCGTGCGGCGCTGGGCCGGGCGCGCCGACAAGGAATCGGCCGCGGCGCTCGGCAAGGCGACGGGCGCGCGGCTCGCGGTGTTCGGGCGAGTCATTCGCTCGGGCGCGGACTCGGTGCGTGCGTCGGCATCCGTGATGGATGTCGCAACAGGGCTCGTGCTGGGCGACGTGGAACGCCGGGACGCGCTCTCGAGCATGGACCGCCTCTCCGATTCGCTGACGATCGGGCTGCTCCGCGAGCTCGGCAAGACGCGCGCGCTCGGCGGCGCGCAAATGTCGTCCGTGGGCACGACGTCGCTGCCCGCGCTCAAGGCGTTTCTCGAGGGACAACAGTACTTTCGGCGAAGCGCGTGGGATTCGGCCGTTGCCTCCTACGACCGCGCGATCGAGATCGACTCGACGTTCAGCATCGCGCTCATGCACGATGGTATGTCGCGCGGCTGGGTCGGCGGCACGGCCGACTCCGGCGCAATCTCACTCATGGAGCGCGGCGCGAGGTACAATCACGGGCTTGCGCCGCGCGATAGCCTGCTCGTGCAAGCAGCCGCGCAGTTCGCGACGCTCGGGGCATCGGAGAACGGTGGACCTCCATTTCGCGGTGCAGCGCGCACTCTTCGCCACACTTCACGAGGCCGTGCGGCGATATCCGACCGACCCCGAAGCATGGTACGCGCTCGGCGACGCGCAATATCACTGGGGGTGGGGACCGGAGATCGGCGTCACCGAGCGCGAAGTGGCGCGCTCCTTCGACCGCGCGATCGCGCTCGACTCCGCGTTCACTCCTGCCTACATCCACGCGATCGAGATTGCCTTCCGCTACGGGACGGCGAACGGGCGCCGCTATCTCGCCGCCTATCTCGCGCAGAACCCGACGGACGTGGACGCTGAAGGCATGCGCCTCGTGTCACGGCTGAGCGATCCCGCGCTGGCCGGGACGCCGGAGACGCGCGAGATGCTCGACACCGCCTCAGCCGATCAGCTCCAACACGCGTCGAACGCCGTGGCGGAATGGGGCGACTCCGCGCAAACGCTGGTGCGGCTGCAGCGACTGATCGTCGCGGGAAGGCACCATTGCGATGCGGCGTTCGCCGACACGGGGCGAGCGAAGAGACGGCTGACGTTCGCGCTCGCATCGCGCGGTCTCGGGGCAGAGGCCGCGAAGACCAGGCCCACGAGTGAGCTGATGATAAAGCTGGCGCTCGTCGGGGCGGCACCAGTCGCGGTGGCGGACAGCATGGTGATGCATGACATTCTCCACGAACGTACCTGCGCGCCGTGCGCCATCAGCTTTTGGGGAATGCGCGGAGACACTGCCAGGCTGCAGCGCATCATTGCGATGGCAGATTCTGTCATGCGTGATCCACACGCGAAGGTCGATCGAGGCCAGGTTACCTTCGCGCTCGACCTCGATCGCGCGTATCTCACACTGGCGCGGCATGACACGACCCAGGCGCTCCAGCAGTTCCTTGCGCTTCCCGACAGCCTCTGTCATGCCTGCGGCTGGGCAATGTTCACGCAGGCGCAGCTCCTGGAGTCACGCGGGAGGAACCCGGAGGCGGCTGCGATCCTCGACCAGTTGAGTGTCTTCAATGATCTCCTGGGAACGCTCGCCGAGCTCGAACGCGGACGGATCGCCGAGAAGCTCGGTGACAAGCCGCGTGCGCGCGACGCGTACTCGTTCGTCGCCGATATATGGCAGCGCGGCGATCCGGCGTTTCAGGTCTACGTGTCGGAGGCGCGCGCCGGGCTCAAACGCCTGAACGAAGAGTCGAACGGAACCGCGATTCCGATGCGAAAGCCGTAGCTCGATCGTTCAGCTGCGTTGCTGTAGCTTGAATATCCGGAACAGATAGAACAGCGACGGGAAAAGCACACACGCACCCGCCGCCAGCGCCCAGAGGACGAGCACCAGCGTGCGCGACGGAGCGGCCGCCGCCTCGATCGTGAGTGCGGGCGGCAACAGATACGGATACTGTGCCACCGCCCACCCCCACAAAATGAACGTCACCTGCGCAGCAGCGGCTGCGCGCGCGAGCTTGAATCGGCGCGTCCATAGCGCAGCAATCGCTGTGACGGCCGAGACTGCCGGTGACGACGTGAATAGGCAGCGCCAGCGAGCTCGCCATGAGTCCCTCCCGGACCATCGGCGCCGCACGCCACGACAGGGCGAGCACGCCGAACGCGAGCACGAATACCGCGGCCGCGGCCCACAGTGCTCGCACGCGAAAATCGCTCTGAAGCGGAGTCCCCTCGGTCTCGACGGTGAGATACACGGCCGCGAGAAAGGAGAAGAGCGCGAGCGTCATCAGCCCGACGCCGAATCCGAACAACGTGAGCCACGGCCAGATGAAGTGCTCGGCGAACGGACCGGTGAACGATGTCATTCCGAGCCCGCCCGTCGCGATGGCACCCACGCTCATGCCGAGGAGCACCGGCGTCACGATGCTCGCGATCGCGAACACGCGCCCCCATCGCTGCTGCGCCGCGTCCTCGATTGCCCCCGTAGCTGCGGAAGATGAACGCCGAGCCGCGCAGCACGATGCCCAGGAGCATGAGCGTGAGCGGGATGTGGAGCGCGATTGCGATCGTCGCGAACGCGACGGGAAAACAGGTGAACAGCAGCACGATGACGAGGATCAACCAGACGTGGTTCGCCTCCCAGATCGGCGCGAGCGCGTGCGAGATGACGTCGCGCTGCGCCTGGCGCCGCGGGCCGCTCGCCAAGAAGTCCCACACGCCGCCGCCGAAATCCGCGCCGGCGAAGAGCACGTAGAAGTTGAGCGCCACCATCACGACGCCTGCGATCGCGATCGCGGGAGTGAGCATCAGGCGACGCGCGACTGTTTGGCGCGCACATCGCCGCCCCGCGGGCTGCGCAGCACCTGTTGGTAGAGCAGCCACGCGACGATGACGCCGAGAAAGACGTAGAGCGCAGTGAAGGTGAGAAACGGCACGATCAGTCCGGGCATCGGTGTCACGGCGTCCGCGGTGCGAAGAATTCCGTAGATCACCCATGGCTGCCGCCCGACCTCCGTCACGGTCCAGCCAGCCTCGATGCAGATGAAGCCCATCGGCGCCGCGAGGACGATCGCCCACATCAGCCGCCGCGACGTCACGACGTCACGTTTTCGCCACAGAAAGAAAAGAACGACGAGCGCGACGAGCGCCATGAACGTTCCGAGCGCAACCATGATCTGGAAGGCCACGTGCACGATCGGCACGGGGGGCCACACGTCTTCGGGAAAATCGTTGAGTCCCTTGATCTCGGCGTTTAGATCGTGGGTCGCGAGAAACGAGAGGCCGTGCGGAATCTCGATCGCATAGTTCGTCCGCCGCTCGGCCACGTTCGGCAGCCCGCCGATGCGCAGCGGAGCGCCGCGCATCGTGGCGAACTGGCCTTCCATCGCGGCGAGCTTCACCGGCTGCTGCCGCGCGACGTAGCGCGCGCTGATGTCGCCGGAGAGCGGCTGAAGGATCGCCGCCGGTGCGCCCATCAGGATCGCGATCGCGAAGGCGTGCCGATGAAAGGCGTTCGTCGGATCGCGTAGCAGCATCGCCGCATGGATCCCCGCAACGGCGAAGCCCGTCGCGGCGTACGCGGCGAGCGTCATGTGCAGCGCCAGGGGAAGGCGGCCGGCGTCATCATCGCGGCCACCGGATCGATGTTCGCGAACTTGCCGTCGACCAGCGTGAATCCCGTCGGCGTGTTCATCCACGCGTTCGCGATCACGACGAATACGCCGGAGATCGCGCCGCTCACCGCGACGATCACGCCCGCGGCCACGTGCGCGCGCGCGGAAATGCGATTCCAGCCGTACAGGTAGATGCCAAGAAAGATCGCCTCGGTGAAAAAGGCGAATCCCTCGAGCGAGAATGGCATTCCGATGATCGGGCCCGCCTGCTTCATGAACTCGGGCCAGAGCAGGCCGAGCTCGAAGCTACAGCACAGTTCCCGACACGGCGCCCACCGCGAACAGAATCGCTGCCCCCTTCGACCAGCGCTTCGCGAGCTCGAGATACACCGCGTCGCCCGTGCGACGCCACCGATACTCGGCGATCACCATGAGCGCGGGCAGGCCGATTCCGACCACCGCGAAGATGATGTGAAAGGCCAGCGACACGCCCATCTGCGAGCGCGCGGCGAATAGGTCGGGCATGACGAACACTGGCAGGGGCAGGCAAACGACGCAACCGGAGCGCGAGTGCGGCGCGTGCTTGCCGGCCTCACGGCGGCGCGCGAGTTTTTGAGCGTGCGGTCTCTGCTCCTCTTCGTCGGGGTGCTCCTCCTCGCCCACATTGCGTTGCTGTTCGTCCATCCCGCGCCGCCCGTGCCCGTCGCGAGCGGCAACGGACTCGACGTCGGCATCGTCTTCGACGTCGGCGGACGCGGCGACAAGTCCTTCAACGACGGCGCGTACCGCGGCGGCGAGCGCGCCGAGCACGACATTCGGCGCGCACGTCCACTTCATCGAGCCCGGCGAAGGCTCGGATCGCGAAGCCGGGCTGCGTCTGCTCGCGGCCGAGCAGATGAAGCTCGTGATCGGCGTCGGATTCATCTTCACCGACGACCTCACCGCGCTCGCGAAGGAATATCCGGACACGCACTTCGCCGGCGTCGATTACGCGCTCGCGCTCGACCCGGCCGGCAACGTCATCCCTCCGCCGCCCAACCTCGCGGCGCTCAAGTTTCGCGAGGAGCAGGGCTCGTTTCTCGTCGGTGCGCTCGCGGCGCTCGTCGGCAAGTCGAAGAAGCTCGGGCTTCGTTGGCGGAATGGATATCCCGCTCATCCACAAGTTCGAGGCCGGCTATCGGGCCGGCGTGAAATACGTCTGCCCGGACTGCACGGTGATCGCGCAGTATGCCGGCGTCACCCCCGAGGCCTTCCGCAATCCGGGACGCGGGAAGGAGCTCGCGCTCAGCCAGTATCAGTCCGGCGTCAACGTGATCTTTCACGCCTCGGGCTCCACCGGGCTCGGCGTCTTCGAGGCGGCGCGGCAGACGGACAAGCTCGCGATCGGCGTGGACGCGGACCAATACGCCGAGGCGCCGGGGCACGTGCTCACGTCGATGGTGAAGGGCGTCGACGCGGTCGTGTTCGATCAGATCGAGAAGGCGCGCCGCGGCACTTTCAGGGCGGAGTGCAGGAGTACGGGCTCGCCGAGAACGGCGTCGGCTACATTTACGATGCGCACAACCGCGCCCTCATCCCGGACAGCGTGCACGCGCGCGTCGAGGAGATTCGCGCGGGGATCATTGCGGGGCGCATTCGTCGTCCCGGCAACGCGATGACCGGCAGCCGCTCTCCGGCGCGCCCGCCGTGCGCATGACGGGCATCGCGAAACGCTTCGGCGACTGCCACGCCGTGCGCGATGCGTCGCTCGAGGTGATGCCGGGGAGATCCACGCGCTGGTCGGCGAGAACGGCGCCGGCAAGTCGACGATGATGCGCGTCCTCTCCGGCATCTATCCACCCGACGCTCGGCACCGTGGAAGTCTCGGGACGCGACATCACCGGCTGGAGCGCCGCCCGGCGATCGGCGCGGGCGTCGGGATGGTGCACCAGCACTTCATGCTCGTCCCCACACTCACGATCGCCGAAAACGTCATCCTCGGCCGCGAGCCGACGCGCGGCCTCGCGATCGACATGGCCCGCGCGCAGCGCGAGGTCGCGGAGGCGGCGGAGCGAAACGGGTTTCGGATGAACGCGCGCCAGTACGTGCGCGAGCTGAGCGTCGGCGAGCAGCAGCGAGTCGAGATCCTGAAGGCGCTCGTGCGCGGCGCGCGCATTCTCATCCTCGATGAGCCGACGGCTGTTCTTTCCCCGCCAGAGGTGCAGGAGCTCTGGCGCGTGCTTCGCGCGCTCCGCGACGATGGCGGCACGATCATCCTCATCACCCACAAGCTCGATGAGGTGACGGAGATCTCGGATGTGATCACGGTCGTGCGCGCCGGCCGCACGGTGGCGCGCTTCCAGACCGAAGGGACGAGTCCCGCCGCGATCGCGCGCGCGATGGTTGGCCGCGACGTCGTGCTCGCGAGCGATGCGAGCGAATCGCGCACGCCTGGGCGCGCGCGGCCGGAGCACGCACACGCTGACGCGCCGGCGCCGGCGCTCGAGGTGCGCCGTCTCGTGGTGACGGGTGAGCGCCGGGCGCGCGCCGTGGACGACGTGTCCTTCACCATCCAGCCGAACGAAATCCTTGGTATCGCCGGCGTGGAAGGGAATGGCCAGAGCGCGCTCATTGAGGCGATCGCGGGACTCCGCAAAGCGCAGAGCGGCGAGATCCACATCGCGGGAACCGATGTCGCCGCGATGTCCGTGAGCGCGCGCGAAGAGCGTGGGCTGGCGCACATCCCCGAGGACCGCCACCGCCGCGGCCTCGTGCTCGACTACTCCATCGCCGACAACCTCATCCTCGGCCGCCAGCGCGACTATTCGCGCGGCGGAGTGCTCGATCGCCGCCGCATCCTCAGCGATGCGCGCGCGGCGATCGCTCGTCGCGGACATTCGTCCGACCGATCCGATGCTGCCCGCGCGCGCGCTGTCGGGCGGAAACCAGCAGAAGATCGTGATCGCGCGCGCGCTCGCGCGACCGACCGTCGTGCTTCTCGCCGCGCAGCCGACGCGCGGCGTGGACGTCGGCGCGATCGAGCTCATTCACGCGCGCCTCCGCGCGGCGCGCGATGCGGGCACGGGAATCCTGCTCGTCTCCGCGGAGCTGTCGGAGATCCTCGCGCTGTCGGATCGCGTCGCCGTGATGTACGGGGGCAGGATCGTCGCGATCGTGCCGCGGAGCGAGGCGAGCGAGCAGATGCTCGGCCCGCTCATGACCGGCGCAACCGCGTGAGCGATTCGACCGCGGAACCGCCGACCACCACGACGTCGCCCGCGCGGCCACTGGCCGATCGCGTGGTCGAGGCTGTGCTCCCGCCGCTCGTCGCGCTCCTCGTGTCGATCGTCGTCGGCGATCTGCTCATCCTCGCCGTCGGACAGTCGCCCGGCGCGGTGTACCGACTGATGCTCCAGGGCACCTGGGGCAACGCGTATGGATTCGGGCAGGTGCTCTACAAGACCACGACGCTGATCTGCACGGGACTCGCGGTCGCAGTGGGGCTTCGCGCGGGGCTCTTCAACATTGGCGCCGAGGGGCAGCTGGCGGCGGGCGGCTTCGCGGCGGCGCTGGTGGGGCTCGCGCTGCCCGCCGGCACGCCCGGACTCCTCGCGGTGCCGCTGTGCACCCTCGCCGCGATGTGTGCCGGCGGCGCGGTCGGCTTCGTGCCCGGTGCGCTTACGCGCGAAGTGGGGCGCGCACGAGGTGATCACGACGATCATGCTCAACTTCATCGTGCTCGCCCTCCTCAGCTGGCTGATCTCGACGCGCCTGCGCGTGCCGGAGACGCTGCACACCGAGGCGATTCATGCGGGTGCGCTCCCGAGGCTGTCCGCGGCCTGGAGCTCCTTTCATGGATCTGCCGCGAATGGTTCGATAGCCATCGAACTATTGCGCGGCACTGGTTGTGGGCTGGTATCTCTTCCGCACCCGTGGCGGCTTCGAGCTCCGAGCGGTCGGCTTGCAACCCGACGCCGCGGAGAATGCGGGCGTCGACGTCGGCCGCACGTGGATCCGCGCGCTCACGCTCAGCGGCGCGCTCGCCGGCCTGGGCGGAATCAACTTCGTGCTTGGCTACGAACACTATTACGAGGAGGGATTCGCCACGGGCGCCGGCTTCCTCGGCATCGCCGTGGCGCTGGTGGGCCGCAGCAATCCGCTCGGCGTCGTGCTCGCGGCGCTGTTCTTCGCGACGCTGTCGCAGGGCGGGCTCGCGATCAACGCCCTCGTGCCGAAGCAGATGGTCGACGCGCTGCAGGGCGTGGTCATCCTCGCCATGGCGGCGTCGGTGCCCGAGGTGCGGCGCCTGCTCGCGCTCGCCCGGGGAAAGCGATGAGCGTGCTCCTCGGCTTCCTCGCCCAGACGCTCCGCATCGCGGTGCCGTATCTCTTCGCGGCCGCAGGCGGAGTGTTGGCCGAGCGCGCGGGGATCATCAGCTTGACGCTCGAGGGATTCATGCTGGGCGGCGCGTTCACCGCGATGTTGGGCAGCTACTACTCGGGGAGTCCGTGGATCGGCGTGTTGTGCGGCATCGCGGGCGGGCTCGCGCTCGGCTTGCTGCATGCCGTGTCGACCATTCGATTCAAGGCGGACCAGGTCGTATCCGGGATTGCGATCAACCTGCTTGCGGTCGGACTCACGAGATATTTCCTCAAGCTGGTGTTCGACAGCTCGTCGAACTCGCCCAGGGTGGCCGGATTCTCCGCGGGCACGAGCTCGACGGCGCTCGTGGCTGGACTGGTCCACAACCCGCTCATTCCGCTGGGGCTCTCGATCGTACCGGCGGTTGCGTGGGTGCTGTACCGCACGCCGTTCGGCCTTCGCGTGCGGGCGGTAGGCGAACATCCGGAGGCGGCGACCACGCTCGGGGTGTCGGTGGCGCGCGTACGCTATCTGGCGGTCGCCTTATCGGGGGCGCTGGCGGCACTGGGCGGTGCGTATCTGTCGCTGGATCAGCACCAGTTCACGGACGGCATGAGCGCCGGTCGCGGCTTCATCGCGCTCGCGGCAATTATTTTCGGACGCTGGGATCCCATGCGCGCGGGACTCGCGTGCCTGTTTTTCGCCGCGGCAGAGACGCTGCAGATCCAGCTCCAGGGGATGCAGGCGATTCCGTCGCAATTCGTGCAAATGATTCCATACGCGCTCACGATCATTGCGCTGGTGGGTGTCGTCGGACGCGCCGTGCCGCCCGCGGCGCTGGGCAGAGAGTAGCTTTCGCGCGTGACCACCTTCGTGACGAATCGGCTCGACGCGCTGCGCGGCGGCGACGCCGGCAAGCTCAGTGTGCTGATGTTCACCGCGTTCATCGACATGGTGGGCGCGCTGATGATCATCCCGCTGATGCCGTTCTACGCGAAGCGGTTCGGCGCGAGCGACTTCATGGTGATGATGCTCGTCGCGTCGTTCTCCGCGGTGCAGCTCATCAGCGCACCGCTCTGGGGGCGCGTGTCGGACCGATACGGGCGCAAGCCGGCGATGTTGTTCGGCCTCGGCGCGTCGATGCTCGCGTACGTCGTGTTCGCGTACGCGGACTCGTACTGGCTGCTGCTCGTGTCGCGCCTCATTCAGGGGGCGGGGGGCGGCACGACCGGCGTGATCCAGGCGTACGTGGCGGACAGCGTCGCGCCCAAGGATCGGGCGCGCGGGCTCGGATGGCTGTCGTCGGCGACGAATGCGGGCGTGGCGATCGGACCGGCGCTCGCCTCGTTCTCCCACAAGCTCGGCCCGCACTGGCCCGGGTTGGTCGCCGCCGTGTTGTGCGCGCTGAACATTCTCTTCGCGATCCGGTACCTGCCTGAGTCGCACGACGCGAACGCGCGCCTGCGTACGCGCGGGGGGCGCACCCCCATTGACGCGGTGGCTCGCGTCGGCTGGACGGATTTTCGACAACCGTATGCGCGACTGATCTGGATGTACGCCGTGGGGATCGGTGCGTACTACGGAGTCAACGCGCTGATCGTGCTCTTTCTGAGCCGGCACTTCGAGGTGACGGAAGATTCGATCGGATACTTCTTCTTCTACATCGCGACGCTCAGCATCCTCTTCCGGCTCTTTCTTCTCGGCCCGGCGGTCGACAAGCTCGGCGAGGTGCGCACGGCGCGACTCGGCGCGCTCGCGCTGAGCGTCGGGCTGGTGCTCGTGCCGCTCATGCGCCCGATCGATCTACCGCATTTCTCGTGGCTCCCGTTCGCGCTCGTGATCTCGCTCGTGCCGCTCGGCGCGGCGCTCAACTTCCCGAGCGTGACGGCGCTGCTGTCGCGCGTGGTGGGCGAAAACGAGCGCGGGTTGTACATGGGCGTGCAACAGACGTACGGCGGGCTGGCGCGCGTGATCTATCCGCTCGTCGCGGGGATCACCTCGGATCATCTCGGCGAGAAGTCGCCCTTCTGGATCTCGGGCGCGCTGTTGCTGAGCACCATCGCGATGGGATCGGGGCTCGGGCGGTACAGCTCGCGCGCGAGCATCGAAGACGCCGTGCAGGTCGCGATCGAGGAAGGAGAGGAAGCGGCAGCCGCGGAGTAGTGGCGAGGTCCCATGGGCTGTGCGTCGAGAGAATTCTGCAGTGAGAGGCGAGCGGCCGGTACGATGCGCGGTCTCCGTTCGTCCTTCGAAGAGCATCACTCCGATTTTCCTTCACGATTCGATCCGAGCGCATGACCGCTGCGTCCCCGCCCCGCCCCACCGAATTCGACAATCCCGCGATCCCCGAGATCGCGACGACGGAGGTGCCGGACTGCCCGCTCTGCGGCGAGCGGCGCTTTCACACCTTCGCGGAAGGGTACGACTACGAGCTTCAGACGTCGCGCAACCGGTGGCGGTTCGTGCAGTGCGACGCGTGCTCGCACGTCTGGCTGAATCCGCGACCCGCGATCTCGACGCTCGGCGTGATCTACCCCACCACGTACTACGCCTACAATTACGCGACGAAGATCAATCCGATCGCGGTGAAGGCGAAGGAGATGCTCGACGTCGCGAAGATGAAGGCGATCCTCACGTACCTGAAGCGCGCGCCGAGGTCCTTTCTCGATGTCGGATGCGGCGATGGGCGCTTCCTGAAGGTGATGGCGAAGAAGGGTGTGCCGCTCGCGCAGGACTACGGTCTCGAGCTCGACGCGGCCGTGCTCGAGCCATTGAAGGCATCCGGCTACCAGGTTGCCTGCGAGCGCGTGGAGGATTCGACACTGGTGCCGAACGGATCACTCGATCTCGTGACGATGTTTCACGTCATTGAGCACGTCGACGATCCCGGGCCGGTGATCCGCAAGCTTGCGGCGTGGATGGCGCCGGGAGGCGTCCTGGCCATTGAAACGCCCAACCTCGACGCGCTCGACCAGCGGCTCTTTCACGCCAGCTACTGGGGAGGCTACCACATCCCCCGCCACTGGAATCTTTACACCGCCGCGACGCTCGCTCGGCAATTGAAAGATGCGGGGCTCGAGCCGGTTGCGACCATGTATCAAACGGGACATTCGTTCTGGATGTACTCGATGCATCACTGGATGCGGTTCGAGGGCAGGCCGCACCCCCGCTTGGCCAAGCTTTTCGATCCGATCGGCAGCCTGTTTTTCCTTGCATGTTTCACTTTCTGGGACAAGCTTCGCGGAATGCTCGGCTTCCGCACGTCGGCGGTTTTGATGCTCGCGAGGAAGCCGGAAACAGCGTGACGGCGCGGGACGCCTCTTCGTCAATAGACGCAGACCATTGGGGCCCAACGAGATGACGCTTCAGCTCGCCAGCACCGCCGCTTCCGATGCGCCTACGGCTCCTCGACCGGCTGCGCCGCGTTTCGATCCATACCATCCGTTTCGCCGCACTCTCCTTTCTCCGGAGCAGGTGCGGACGCTCAGCGCGCTCCGTCCCGCGCGAGTAGTTGCGGACACGCTCTGGTGCTGGCTCTGGATCATCGGCGCCTGGGCTGCGGTCGCGACGTGGACGCACTGGTGGGTCGTCGCCCTCGCGATCCCCGTGATCGGTACGCGCTATTACGCGCTGTTCATCATCGGACACGACGGGCTCCATCGCCGGCTCTTCCCCAACCGCGAGCGAAACGACCTGTTCAACGACGTCTGCATTCTGGGCGCGCTGGGCGCCGTCACGCGGATCAACAACCGGAATCATCTCCGTCACCATCAATACCTCGCGAGCTCGGACGATCCGGACCGCCATCGCCACGCGTGCTTCAACAAGTCGGAGATCGTCGAGGTCGTCGCGTTCCTCACCGGCATCTCGAGCGTGTTCACGTCGGTGAAGAACGTCTTCTTCCCACAGTCCGCGGCGAATCGGAGTGGCGCTCCAGACGCGGCCGAGGTGCAGGGCGAGCCGGGCACCGCGCTCGCATCGATGCCCGAGACGTACAGCGTGCGCGACATGGTGATTCTTGTCGCATGGCAGGTGGTGTTGATCGGCGGGCTCTCGTGGGCGATCGGATGGTGGGCGTATCCCGTGCTCTGGCTGCTACCCGTCTTCGTGTTCACGTATCTCGGTGACAACCTGCGCTCATTCCTCGAGCACTCGCACCCCGAGGCCGATGCGAAGGCGGACGAGCATCGCCTCGTGACTCACATCAGCAATCGCGTCGAGCGGCTCTTCGTCGCTCCGATGAACATGAACTACCACGCCGCTCATCATCTCTGGGTGGGGATCCCGTACTACAATCTTCCGCAGGCCGATCGCCTGATGCGCGAGCATCCGGGCTCGTCCGCGCTCGAGTGGCGGGGCAGCTACTTCGGCTATCTGCTGCGCTATTCGCGCGCGCTGCCTCTCGAGGAGTGCAAGGCATGACGATGACCACGGCGCCGTTCACGCGCTTTGCCTCGCCGCTCGGCGCAAACGAGCCGGAGCTCTCGATCGTGATGCCGTGCCTGAACGAGGCCGATACCATCGCCATCTGCATCGAGAAGGCGCAGCGCGCGATCAGCGCGAACGGGATCAACGGCGAGATCGTGATCGCGGACAACGGCAGCACCGATGGATCGCAGGAGATCGCGCGCAAGCTCGGCGCGCGCGTCGTCGCGGTGGACCAGCGCGGCTACGGCGCGGCGCTCATGGGCGGCATCGCAGGCTGCGCGCGGCACGTACGTCATGATGGGCGACGCGGACGACAGCTACGACTGGGCGCGAGATCCCGCGCTTCCTCGCCAAGCTGCGCGAAGGCTACGAGTTGGTGCAGGGATGCCGCCTTCGCGGGCGGCGGCGGCACCGTCAAGCCCGGCGCGATGCCCTTTCTGCATCGCTGGTGGGGAAACCCGATGTTCACGGCGCTCGCGCGCTGGTGGTTTCGCACGCCGATCCACGACGTCTACTGCGGCATGCGCGCCTTCAGCCGCGGCCATGTGGGTCTCGCTCGATCAGCGCTGCACCGGAATGGAGTTCGCCACGGAGATGATCATCAAGGCGAGCCTCTTCCGGGCGAAGATCGGCCGAGATTCCGATCACGCTCTCGCCGGACGGGCGCACGGCGCATCCGCCGCATCTCAAGACGTTCCGCGATGGTTGGCGGCACGCTGCGATTCTTCCTGCTCTTCAGCCCGCGCTGGCTGTTTCTCATGCCGGGGCTCGCGCTTATTCTGGCGGGAACCGTAGGCTACGCGCTCGCGATGCCGCGCCTCAGCATCGGAAGATGACGTTCGACGTGCACACGCTGCTTTTCGCCAGCCTCGCGATCATCTGCGGCTACCAGTCGATCGCGTTCGCGCTGTTGACGAAGGTGTTCGCGATCATGGAAGGGCTCCTCCCCGAGGATCCGCGGCTCAACAGGTTTTTCGCGCTCGTGAATCTCGAGAGCGGGCTCGCGGTCGGCGCACTTTGCGATGCTGGTCGGGCTCGCGCTCCTCGGCGGCGCGGTGCACCAGTGGTCGACCGCCGACTTCGGCGCACTGAACTACGAGCATACGATGCGATGGGTCATTCCCGGCGTGATGCTCACTGCGCTTGGATTTCAGACGATCCTCTCGAGCTTCTTCGCGAGCCTGATGGGGATGCGGCGCCGGTGAGCGCTTCCGCAGGGAGCATGTCCAACTCCGATTTCGACATTTACGCGCAGAACTACGACGAGGCGCTGGCCCTGGGATTGTCCGTCACGGGCGAGACCAAGGACTACTACGCGGCGGCGCGCGTGGCATGGCTCGCGAAGCGGCTAGCCGCGCGAAAGCACGCGGTGCGCACGGTGATGGACTTTGGCTGCGGCACCGGCTCGGGCGTTCCGTACCTCTTCGACGGACTCGGCGCGAGGCTCGTGCATGGCGTCGACGTCTCCGCCGCATCGCTCGAGACCGCGCGCGCGACGCACACGCGCGACGGCGCCACCTTCGCCATGATCGAGGAGCGCATCGGCCCCACGTTCGATCTCGCCTTCTGCAACGGCGTCTTTCATCACATTCCGCCCGCGGAGCGTCATGGCGCGGCGGCGTACGTGCACGAAGCGCTGCTGCCCGGGGGGATGTTCGCACTGTGGGAGAACAACCCGTGGAACCCGGGCACTCGCTACATCATGAGTCGCGTGCCGTTCGATCGTGACGCGATCATGATGTCGCCGCCGAAAACGCGCCGGCTGCTGCGCGATGCGGGATTCGATATCGTGCGTACCGACTACCTGTTCATCTTCCCGCGTGCGCTGCGCGCGCTGCGGCCACTCGAGCGCGCGCTCTCGCCGTTGCCCCTCGGCGGGCAGTATCTCGTGCTCGCGCGAAAGCGGTGAACCTCCCGCTCAACCGCTGGCAAGGGCCGGCGAGCGCTCGATGACAGACACAAAGGCACTTCTCGTTCTGCTCCTCTCGGCGCTGCTGGGGCGATTCATCACGCCATCGCTCCTGGGCGGCGGCGCGACGCGCGTGCTGAACTCGCGATGGTTTCCGCTGGCGGTCGGACTGGTGACGGCGGCATTCATGACGTGGATGTGGGGCGGGCTCGATCAGCCCGCGCTGATCCACGACGAGGCCGCGTACCTCCTGCAGGCGAGGATCTACGCGGGCGGGCACTGGACTGCGCCCGGGTTGCCGCTGCCGGAGTTCTTCGAGCAGTATCATGTCTTCGTCACGCCGATCCTGGCGCCGAAGTATCCGCCCGGCCATGCGATGTTGCTCGTCCCGGGAATCTGGCTGGATCTGCCCGGGCCTGATGCCCGTGCTCCTGCTCGGCCTGTGCGGCGCGCTGGTGTTCGAGGTTGCGCGCCGCCTCGCGAATCCATGGGTCGGCCTGCTCGCGTGGTTCCTGTGGATGACGGCGCCGGGGATCATGGACTTCGATCCTGGCTATTTCTCCGAGACATCGACGAGTGCGCTCTGGATGCTGGGCTGGTACGCACTGCTGCGCTGGCTCGAAGACGACCAGCCGAAGTGGCTCGCGTGGCTCGCCTTCGCGATCGGATTGGGATTCCTGTGCCGCCCGGTGACGATGCTGATCTTCGCGATCCCCGTCGCGGTGGTCGTGCTCACGCGCATCGCGAAGCGCAACGCGTGGTCGGAGCTGCGCGTGCCCTTCGGCATTGGCTTCGCGAGCATTGCGCTGTGGATGCTCTGGAGCCAGCGCAACACGGGGAGCGTGCTGCTCGCACCATACGGGCTGTACTCGCGGTTCTATTTTCCCGACGACGTGGTGGGATTCGGGCTCACGGGGCTTCAGCCGCTACGGCCGCTCAACCCCGACATGGCGCTCTTCAACGAGTACGTGAAGATCCTGCACAAGGACTACACACTCGCGTCGCTGCCGATGAACCTGCGCGAGCGGGTGATCGCGATCGCGGCAAACATGTGGGCGACGCGCGCGATGCTGATGCCGCTCGCGGCACTGGCGCTCGTCTCTGTGAGCGCGCCGATCTGGTTCGGGCTCGGCACCGCCGTACTGCTCGTGCTCGGGTATCTGTCCGTTGGGCACGCGCCGCAGTGGACCCCGTACTACGTGGAGATCCAGCCGGTTCTCGCGTTCGTGACCGCTGTGGCGTGGTGGCGGGTGGCGAGTCTATTCGCGAACCGCAAGCTCGCGTGGCCGCTGCGCGGCGTGCCCGCAGTGACGCCGGGCGCGGTGTTCGCGGTGCTCGTGAGCGCGGTGCTGCTCTTTCCGTACGCCACGCGCATGATCAAATACACTCGCATCAACAAGATCGAGAGCTCGGCGTACCAGCGCGACTTCCGCGATCTGTTGAGACTCGCGCCGGGCGAGCACATCATGGTGTTCATCCGCTACGCGCCGAACCACAGCCCGCACGAGAGCCTCGTCACGAACTCGCCCGACCTGAACGCCGCTCGCGTGTGGACGGTGTACGATCGCGGCGCGGACAACATCCGCCTGATTCGGTTCGCGCCAGCGCGCACTCCCTATCTGTTCGACGACGAGCATCGCGTGCTGGTGCAGCTCGACTCGACGGGCGCACCGCGCATGGATCGGATAATTCGCGAGCCGGGAAAGCGGTACTAGCTCACCGCACGCGATTCGCCGTCCGGTCGCACAGCGGCTGCCAGTCGCCGTCGCCCTGCCTCCACTCCCAGCGCAAGTCCATGCGGTTGCCGTCGGGGCTCACGGCGATGGTCGCGCGCGTGGACGGCTCCGAGAACGTCCACACGTTCCCCTGCACTGTCGCCACGTACTCCGGATGGTTGCCCGCATTGTCGAACATGCGAGTGAAGTAGCTGCCCGCTGACTCGTCGTAGCCGATGATCTCGGTGCCCCTGAAGCCGCGCGTCCCCACCTTCGCGTCCCATTTGTGGAGCATGAAGAATCCACCGGGGAGCCACTCGTAGGTCTCCTCGCTCGTCCACACCGCGGGCGACGCACGCGGATTGTCCGCCTGCTGCCCCTCGCCGAACGACTCGCCACGTGCGCGCCAGCTTCCCGCGAACACGTCGAGCTGTCGGTGAGCCGGGCTGCGCTGCGGCGGCTTCGAGATCGTGGCATTGGTCATGAGCATCGACTCCTGTATGCGAATACCCTGCGTGGCGACACGGCCACGGCTATTCGGCAAAGCTATCCAACGGACCCCGTCGCGCTCGCGCCGGCGCTCGATGCTCCATCGCCCTCGCGCTCCGTCAACAATCGCGAGCCGCGCTGATACGTCAGATACGAATACGCCCACTCGATGAACACGATCACGCGATTGCGAAAGGTCGCGAGATACATCAGGTGGACGAACAGCCAGAACCACCACGCGAACTGCCCGCGCAGCTTCACCCTCCCGATCGCCGCGATCGCGCGGTAGCGACCGATCGTGGCGAGATTTCCCTTGTCCCGATACTTGAACGTGAGTGTCGGAAGCTCCGCCAGCAACCGCATGATGTTTCTGGCCGCGAGCTTTCCCATTCGATTCGCGGCGGGAGCGACGCCGGGAACGAGCTCGCCGTCCTCCTTTTTCACCGCCGCGAGATCGCCCGCGACGAAGATGTTCGGGTGCCCCGGCACCGAGAGGTCCGGCTCGACGAGTACGCGTCCCGCGCGATCGAGCGGCACATTGAGCGTGCGCGCGAGTGGCGACGCCTGATTGCCCGCGGCCCAAAGCACCGTTCGCGTCGGGATGCGCTGGTCGCCCACGTACACCGCGTCCTTCTCGATGCGCGTCACGACCGCGTTGAGATGCACCTCGACGCCCAGCCCCTCGAGATCGCGCAGCGCGCGCGCGGCGAGATCGGGTTCGAAGGCGGTGAGCAGGCGGGGGCCGCCCTCGAGAAGCAGAATCTTCGTGTCGCGCGGATCGAAGTGACGGAAGTCGTCCAGCATCGAGTGGTGCGCGATGTCTGGCAGAATCCCCGCGAGCTCGACGCCAGTTGGGCCGCCTCCGACCACCACGAACCGCAGCCACGATTCGCGCTCCTCCGGCGGCGCCTTCTCCGCCTCCTCGAAGGCGATCAGAAAACGATGCCGCACCTTGAGCGCATCCTCGAGACTCTTGAGTCCCGGCGCGAACGGCTCCCACTCGTCATGCCCGAAATACGCGTGGCGCGCGCCCGACGCGATGATGAGATAGTCGTAGGGCAGCGTAACAGCGCCGAGGTCCGCGTGCACGACGGCGTTCGCAACGTCGATGGAGTCGACCTCCGCCAGCAGCACGGTCGTATTCCTGTTCTTGCGCAGCAGCCACCGAATCGGCGAGGTGATCGCTCGGCGCCAGGACGGCCGTCGCTACCTGATAGAGCAGCGGCTGGAAGAGATGGTGGTTGGTGCGATCCACCAGCGTGACGTCGACGTCGGCGGTGCGGAGCCCGCGCGCCGCCGTGAGACCGGCGAATCCGCCGCCGATGATGACAACGCGAGGTCTGGTCACGCGGTCGGGATGGTCTCCACGCGCTCGGGGCGTCCGCCCAGCAGGCGCGCAGCGACGGTGATCAGGAGCACGATCACGATGAGCAGCACGCTGTACGCGGCGGCGGTGCCGAACGAGAGGTTGCGCAGCTGCGCGAGAATCTCCATCGAAATCGGCCGGTTCGCGTGCGTGTAGAGCACCACCGACGCGACGAACTCGCCGACGGCGGTGATCGCCGCGAGCGTCGCGCCCGCCGCGAGCCCTGGGCGCGCGGCGGGAATCACGACGCGCCTCATCGCCAGCCACCAGCTGGCGCCGAGTCCGCGCGCGGCGTCTTCGAGCGACGGATCCATCTGACGAAGCGAGCTCTCCACGGCGCTCGTCACGAGCGGGATGCCGCGAACGAAATACGCGAGCGGCAAAATCCAGAAGGTGCCCACGAGCAGCAGGCGCAGTTGCGCCGGTGCCGTCCGATCGAAGGTGGACGCCAGCCCGATCGCGATCGCCGTCGCCGGAATCGCCCACGGGAGCACCACGAGCAGCTGCAGCAGCCCCCGCCCCGCGAAGCGGCGGCGGACGAGCAGATACGCCGCGACGAAGCAGACGACGATGTTCGCGACGGTCGCCAGCAGCGCCATCGAGATGCTGTTGCGAACCGGCAGCCAGAGCTGCGGGTCGGTAGCGAGGCGTGTGAAATTCTCGATCGTGTATTGCGGCGGGAGCACCTGCGTCGTCCACGTGCCATCGCGCGCGAAGGCGACGAGCACGATCATCGCGTGAGGAAGCACGAGAACGAACACCAGCACCGCCGCGAGCAACGGGGCCACTCGCGCGGCGGAGCCATGCAGCGTCAACCGGGTGTTGCTTCCCTTCCCCGTGAGCGCATACGAGCGGCGGCGCTCGAACCAGCGCAGGAGCAGCAGCGCCGCGACGGCCGCGATTGCCATCACCGTCGTCTCGACGTACGCCATACCCATGCGCGCCGTTCAGCTTCGAGGCGACGACCTGCGTCGACAGCACGCGCAGCCCGCCCCCGAAGATGTACGGCGCGGAAAACGACCCGAGCGCGCTCATGAACACGAGGAGCATCGAGCCTGCGAGCGCTGGCGTGACGAGGGGAAGCGTCACCTTGCGCAGCCGAAATGACCCCGACGCGCCGAGTCCCGCCGCGGCCTCATCGAGGGTCCCATCGAGGCGCTCGAGCCCGGCCGAGACGAACAGAAAAACATAGACGTACATCGTGTACGCATGGACGAAGATGATCGCCCACACGCCCGTGAGCCGCCACGGTGGATCGGACAGGTGAAGCGCCCGCTGGACGGCCCGCGTCACGACGCCGCTCTCGCCGTACAGGAAGAGAAAGGCAATGACGCCGACGAGCGGCGGCAGCGCCGCCGGAAGCGTCGCGACCGCCTGCAGGAAGCGGCGTCCGCGAAACTCCACGCGGCTGAGAACGAACGCCAGCGGCAGTCCCACCGCGGCCGCGCCAATCACCGAGCCAATCGCGACCACCATTGTCGTCCAGAGCGCCTCGCGATCGCTTGGACTGTGCGCGAACTCGCGCCAGTAGCCGAGTCCGTGCGCGAACGAGCCGGCGATAATGGTGACGTTCGGGTAGACGACGCACCAGAGCAGGAGCGCGAGCACGGGCGCGGCGAGCGCCCACGACGTGCGCTGGCCGGGCTTCACGGCGCCACCACCGGCACGGGCTCGCGCACCACGCGCACCGACACCTTGTCGCCCTCGCGCACGTGGCGATCGGTGCTCTGCAGCTCGACCTCCGTGCGCTCGTCGACGCGCACGCGATAGACGAGCTGGGTGCCGGCGAATCTGCGGTCGGTGACGATGCCGCCCCAGCCGCTGCCATCCTGCGCGAACGCGAGGGAATCGGGGCGCAGCACCGCGAGCACCTCGCGCACGCTCCCGAGCGTTGCGGGCGCATGGGCGGTGAACGTCGAGGGCTTGCCGGCCACCTGCACCGTTACCTTCGCACCATCGAATGCGCCGGGCACGAACGTCGCGCGCCCGATGAACTCCGCCACCGCACGCGATACCGGATTGTCGTGCAGCTCCTCCGGCGCGCCCACCTGCAGCAGGCGACCGTTCTCCATCAGCGCGACGCGATCGGCCACCGCAAACGCATCTTCCTGATCGTGCGTGACGAAGAGCGCCGTGAGGCCGAGCCGGCGCAGTGTGGCTCGGAGCTCGTTGCGCGTGCTGCGCCGCAGGTTGGGATCGAGATTCGAGAGCGGCTCGTCGAGGAGCAGTACAGGCGGCTCGATCACGAGCGCGCGGGCGAGCGCGACGCGCTGCTGCTCGCCGCCGGAGAGGGACTGGATCGCGCGCGGCGCCGCACCATCGAGCCCGACATTCGCGAGCGCCGCGGCCGCGCGCGCGCTGCGCTCCGCCTTCGCGACGCCGCGCGCCTCGAGTCCGAACGCGACGTTCTGCCCCACGGTCATATGCGGGAACAGCGCGTAATGCTGGAAGACCATTCCGAACCCGCGTACGCGCGGGGCCCGCGCCGTGATGTCCTTTCCCTCGAGCCACACGCGGCCCGAGTCCGGCGGCTCGTAGCCAGCCACCATGCGCAGCGTCGTCGTCTTTCCCGAGCCGCTCGCGCCCATGAGCGCCACGAGCTCGCCCGCGGCGATCTCGAGCGACAGCGCGTCGACGGCGAGCTTGTCCTGGAAGCGGCGCGTGAGCTTGTCGAGCGAGAGCCGCGCCGCGCCTGCCATCAGTTCGCTCTGTTCCGGTTGCGGATGTTCGCGTCCCAGTAGCGCATCCACTCATTGAGGTGCTTCGCGAGCTGTGCGCGATCGAGTGGCATCGGCTTGATCTTCGTCTTCGCGTCGCGCACCCACTCGGGGAGCGAGTCGAGCGGGATGTCCGTGCGCGCGGGGATGCGGTAGAACTTCTGTGACGCGGCCTCGAGTGCCACCGGCGTCGTCACGAATTCGTAGAACTGCTTCGCGATGTCCGCGTGCTTCGTCCCCTTTACGATGGCGATCGCATCCACGAGCACGGGCGTCCCGCTCGACGGGATCACGTACTGCACGGGAATCTTGAAGCGCCCGCGGAGCGACGCGATGTCGGGCATGTCGTAGAGCGAGATGAGTCCTTCCTGCCGGCCGAGCTTCTGGTACAGCACGCCGGGGTCGAGTGCATACTCCTTGGTGCTCGCGTCGAGGCGACGGAGCCACGCGTACCCGGAATCCGGCGTTCCGAATTTCTCGATCCCGCGCAGAATCATCGCGCCGAAAATTGCCCGCATGCTCCCGCTTGGCAGCGGATCGCGGATGATCACCTTCCCCTTCCACTTCGGATCGAGGACGTCGTCCCAATCCTTTGGCGCATCCGCCGCGGACACCGCGTCGCTGTTGTACGCGATTACCTCAGGAGTGAGATATGTGCCGTACCAGAGATCGGAGTCGCCCTTCGCCTCCGGCGGAACGGCGGCGCTCCACGTCGGCCGGTACGCGCTGAGCAGCCCGGCCGCCGCAGCGCGATCGAACACCTCCGTCGGCGCGCCGAACCAGACATCCGCCTGCGGGTTCGCGGCCTCGCTGCGCAGGCGATCGAGCACGTCCTGCGATCCCATGTCCACCCACTGCACGTCCACCGTCGGATGTGCGCGCTCGAACTGGGCCTCGTAGTACTCGAGGAGATCCTTGCCGTGCGGCGAGTAGACCGTGAGCACGGTGCGCCC
Organism: uncultured Gemmatimonadaceae bacterium; assembly: GCA_963827355.1. Taxonomy (GTDB): domain Bacteria; phylum Gemmatimonadota; class Gemmatimonadetes; order Gemmatimonadales; family Gemmatimonadaceae; genus FEN-1250. The sequence continues at coordinate 132,976 of CAWHAS010000018.1, read as the reverse complement.
ATTGCCAGAGCACGCGGCGAGCGCGAGCGCCGCGGCGCACACGAGCCCGCGGCGCGCGCGACCGTTCACGGCGACACCGCGCGCCCCGCCGGCGTTTGGCTCACGATCGGCGGGCCGAGCAGATTCACGAAGAGTCGGGCGGCACCGGGCACGCCGGCGGGCAGCTGGCGGAAGAATGCGAGTGTCGTGTAGATGTAGCTGCCTCGCCCCAGCGCCGCGCGCAGGATCCCGCCCGGATTCGGCGGCTCGCCCGGATCGTTCGTCGCGATGACGGTCTGATAGTGCGAGTCGATGGTCGACGGCATGTAGAGCGCACGATCCTGCACCCAGCCGCGCCAATCGGCGTCCGTGATGCGATTCGGCGTCGAGAGCAGCGGATCGTTCGGCGCGAGCACGGTGATCGGCGACGCCTCGTCCGTCACGCGCGCCGCGGGCGATGAGAGCGTGATCGGGTACGGCATCATCCCCGTCTGCGCCATCTCTCCCTGGCCGTACTGCACGACCATCGTGCCGCCCTGGCTGACCCACTCGAACAGCCGCGGGTTCTGCGCCGCGAGCGTCGGGTCGGACTCGTACGCGCGCGTGCCGATGACCACGGTGGTGAAGTGCGAGAGATCCGCGGCCGCAAGCCCGTGCGCATCGAGCACGGTCACCGGCACACCAAGCTCGGCGAGCATGGGCGCAGTGTTGTCGCCGACTCCCTGCACGTACGCGACGTTCACGGCGTGCGGGAGCTGCGCGTCCACAGCGTCGATTGCCATTGAGGCCGCGCGTACGATCGTCTGCGGGCGGATGTGGTCGTAGCGGATCGGGATGTAGCCGGTCCTGAACTCCTGCTTGTTGCTCTCGGCAACCGCGGTGATCGTGTGCTCGCCCGGCGGCAGCGTGCCGCGCACGCGAAAGACGACCGCGTGCGCCGCGCCCATTCCCGCGAGCGACACGCTGCGCACGAGCGTGTCGGCCTCCAGCCCGCGCGGGAGCTCGAGCCGCACGCTCACCTCGCGCGACGATTCGTACGCCGAGCGGAGAGTGACGCGCACTTCGCGGTCGAGGGGAGCGTTCGCGCGCGCGTAACCCACCGTGCGATCGAGCGTCACCGAGATCGCCGGAAGGACCGCGAGCGGCCGCTGCTCCTCGCCGCGCGCGGGGTTACCGACGCGCATCACGAGTGGCGCGCGCAGCACGCCGCCGCTCGCGAGGTACACCCTTGCGAAGGCGGTGCCGGACGCGCTCGCCTCCGCGCTCCGCGTGCTCACGGGCGATGCGAAGAGATCGGTCGTGCGCGGCGGCGTGAGCCACCACGGGGCCGTGAGCGCGGTTCCATGGGCCTCGAGCGACCAGGCGGCGGAGCTGTCGCGAGGAATCGCCTTTTTCATCGTGGACGACGCCCGGCCGATCGCGCTGCCTTCGATCGTCACCGAATCCACCGCGAGCGCGCTCTGGGCCGTGGCCGACGGATCGCCTCGATTGTACACGGTAACGGCGACGGACATCGAATCGCCCAGCGCGAGCGCGTCGCGCGGAATCGTCGCCTCGACCGCGATCCCCGTCGCCAGCCTGTCGGCTCGCTCGAGCGCATCGTGGAGCGCCGCGAGCGATGATTCCGCGTCGCCCGATGCGCCGCGCCCGAGATCGAGCGCGAGCCGCTCCGCGCGCGCGACACCCAACTCCAACGCGGCCGGATGAAACGGATTGTAGCGCGAGCCGATGGTGGCCAGCGCACTCACCAGCGAGTCGAGTCGCGGCCGCTGCGCCGCCGCCACCTCGCCCCTCAGCCGGCGATACGTCGTGTCGATGCCATTGAAGATCGAACGCTCCGCGCTCGCATCCTTCGGCGCGGGCGCGCGCGAGTCCTCGCGCCGTACGGAGCCCGGGATGAATCCCTTGCGCTGGAGCGTCCCGAATCCCTGCGACAGATGCTGCGACCGGCTCTCGCCCGCTATCTCGGCGTAGCTCCGCCCCAGCAGCGGGTTGTACTCCCCCGCGTTGTAGTGGAACGTCGCGCCTTCGCCGGACCAGTACGATGTGGTGCGGTAGAACTTGAGCGGCGTCCACGGCGCGAGCCCCGACGTTGCGCTCGCGGGGAATTTCACCCCGTCACCGGCGGCATTGTATGCCTCTCGCGAGAATGCCCGCGACCTGATGCTGCCCGTGCCCGTCGCGCGGGGTGCCCGAGAACACGCTGACGACGATCTGCGGGCGGAACGCGCGAATCACGGTCACGACATTGGTGAGCAGCGTGTCGCGCGGCCAGTGCTTGAACGATTCTGCCGCGCTCTTGGAGAAGCCAAAATCGTACGCGCGCGTGAAGAACTGCTGTGCGCCGTCGATGCGGCGCGCCGCGAGCAGCTCCTCCGTTCGAATCACCCCGAGCGCATCGCCGAGCTCGTTGCCGATGAGATTCTGGCCGCCGTCGCCGCGCGTGAGCGACAGGTACGCCACCTCGGCGTGGCGTCCTTTTTCGAGCCATGCGATGAGCCGCGTGTCCTCATCGTCGGGATGGGCGGCGATGACCAGCACGCGCACCGAAACCGGAAGGCCGGCGAGCGCATCTCCCAGCGCCGTCGCGCCGCGCTCCTGAGCAGGACAGGGACGCGGCGCGAGGAAAGCGAGGGCGGCCAAGGCGTACAGCCCAACCCCACGCCTCACGGCGAAGAGTCGGAGCGGGAGATTACGATGCGATGCATGGCGGACCAACGCTCAGCGCGCGCCGGAGGTTGCACGCACGCCGGCGCGCTTGGCGGCGATCGGGGCGAGCGTCTCCGACACGAGCCGTGCCTGCTGCTCGGCGTGCGGCGCCGCGTACCCCTCGGCCGGGCTCGCGCGCTCGGGGCGTCCGATGTACCGGATGGTCATCGCGTTCCCCACCGCGCCGCGCAGCCGCGGCGACACGAAGCTCCACGCGCCCATGTTGCGCGGCTCTTCCTGCGTCCACACGACCTCGTCGATGTCCGTATAGCGATCGAGCACCTGCGCGAGCGCCTCGTGCGGCCACGGGTACAGCTCGTCCAGCCGCACGATCGCGACGTGCTCCCTGCTCCCCTCATTCGCCTCGGCGCCCGCCAGCAGATCGTAGTAGATCTTGCCGGTGCACAGCACGAGCCGGCGCACGTTGGCCGGATTCTGTGACGCGATCGGATCGTCGATCACCGGCTTGAACGTGCCGGAGACGAGATCCGAGGAATGCGAAGCCGCGAGCGGAAGGCGCAGCAGGCTCTTGGGCTGCATCAGCACGAGCGGCCGCCGCTGCGCACTTAGGGCCTGGCGGCGCAGGATGTGGAAGTACTGCGCGGGGGTCGATGGATACGCGACGCGCATGTTGTTCTCGGCGCACATCTGCAGAAAGCGCTCGAGGCGCGCACTCGAGTGCTCGGGTCCCTGCCCCTCGTAGCCGTGCGGCAGCAGCATCACGACCCCGGAGTCCTGTCCCCACTTTGCGCCGTCCGAGGAGATGAACTGATCGATGATCGGCTGCGCCACGTTCGCGAAATCGCCGAACTGCGCCTCCCACAGCACGAGCGTGTTTCGCGACGCGACGCTGTAGCCGTACTCGAACGCGAGCACGGCCACCTCGGACAGCGGAGAGTTGTAGATCTCGAATGGCGCGGCATCTTCCGCGAGGTGCTGCAGCGGCGTGTACGTCTTACCGCTCTCGTGATCGTGCAGCACCGCCTGGCGATGCGAGAAGGTGCCTCGCTCCGCGTCCTGCCCGCTGATGCGCACCGCGGTGCCGGACACCAGCAGTGACGCCCACGCGAGCGCCTCGGCATGCCCCCAGTCGACGCCGCCCTCCGCGGCCAGCGCCGGACGACGACGCTCGAGCACGCGCGCGAGCTTGGGAAGCGGATGGAAGTCCGACGGCCAGCTCAGCATCCGCTCGTTGAGCGCGATGAGCTGCTCTGCCGGCACGGCGGTCGTCACCGGCGCCGCTGACATCGACGCGCCGCCCTCACCGGGCTCCGCGTCGGCCGTCGTCTTTTCCTTCACGTGCGCGTGCACCTTCTCGAACTGCGCCTGGATCTCTGCGTCGAGGCGCTCCATCGCCCCCGGCTCGATCACGCCCTCGGTCGTGAGCCGGCGGCCCCACAGTTCGCGCGTGGTGGGATGCGTCTTGATCGCCGCGTACAGCGTCGGCTGCGTGTACACCGGCTCGTCCGCCTCGTTGTGTCCCTGGCGACGATACCCCACGAGATCGATGAGGAAATCCTTCCCGAAGCGCTCACGGTACGCGAGGCCGAGCCACACCGATGCGATGCACGCTTCCGCATCGTCGCCGTTCACGTGGAGAATCGGCACCTCGAAGCCCTTCGCGAGATCGCTCGCGTAGTGCGTCGAGCGGCCTTCGCAGGGATCGGTCGTGAAGCCGATCTGGTTGTTGACGATGATGTGGAGCGTTCCGCCCGTGCGATAACCGCGCAGGTTCGAGAGGTTGAACGTCTCCGCGACGACGCCTTCACCAGGAAACGCGGCGTCGCCGTGCATTGCGATCGGAAGGACGCTCGACTCGTCGAACACGCGAAGGGTGCCCGGCACGCGCTGCTGTGCGCGCGCGACGCCCTCGAGCACCGGATTCACCATCTCGAGGTGGCTCGGGTTCGGCATCAGCGACACGTGCACGCGCGCGCCGAGTTGTCGCTCGCGATCGGTTTCGGCGCCCAGATGATATTTCACGTCGCCCGTGTCGCTCGCGGCGTTGGCGGCGTACTTCCCCTCGAACTCCTCGAACACCGCGCTCACCGGCTTGTCGAGCACGTGGGTGAGGACGTTGATGCGGCCGCGGTGCGCCATCGCCATCACGACTTCGCGCGCGCCGGCCGCGGCCGCGCCTTCGATGGCCGCCTCGAGCATCGGCACCAGGGTGTCATTCCCCTCGATCGAAAAGCGCTTGTAGCCCTGATACGCACGACCGAGGAAGCGCTCGAGTCCATCCACTTCCGTGAGGCGACGCAGGACGGCGCGCTTCTCCTCGTCGGTGAGGGTACGGCGCATCTCGCCGTCCTCGATCACGTGGCGGAACCACGCGCGCTCGGCGTCCCGCTCGATGTGCTCGAACTCGAAGCCGATCGTGGCGGAGTAGACGCCGCGAAGGCGCGACACGGCGGCGGCGGCGGTGGCATCGGCCTCGAAACCGAGCGCCGAGCCCGGAATGCTGGCGAGGTCCGCCTCGGTTATGCCGTGAAATTCGGCCTTGAGCTCAGCGGCGCCGGCCGGAGGCGATCCCAGCGGATCGAGTTGTACGCCCAGATGGCCGTACTGGCGGATGGCCTGTACCAGGGCCGCGGCGCCTGCGATTTTTCGTAGATACGCTGGATCGGCAGCGGGCGGAGACGCGACGCCGCGGAGCTGGCTGGCCATGGCGAAGAACTGCCGCCAGGACTCATCCACCGAGTCCGGATCGCGCTCGAAACGCTCCTGCATCTCGGCCACGTATCCATTGTTGAACGCGGAGATGATTGGGAGATCCGTCATAGCTGTAATGTAACGTCCCTACCTGCGGCACGCCCGTTACCCCGACTGCTGTTTCCTCGTCTTTTGGACACTGAGGAAGAGTGCGTCCGTGGGGGGCTGCACAGCGACCTACCGTTTCGGGAGAAACCACAATGCGCGTCACCGGAAAGAAGGGCTTCACCCTGATCGAACTTCTGATCGTCGTCGTCATCATCGGCATTTTGGCCGCGATCGCGATTCCGAAGTTCGCGAGCACCAAGGAGAAGGCGTATCTGGCGTCCGAGAAGTCGGATCTGCGTAACCTGGCGACGTCGGAAGAGGCGTACTTCTCCGGCAACCAGACCTACAGCACCGACTTGAGCGCGATGAACTTCACGACCTCACAGGGCGTGTCGATCACGGGCATGGCGGCCGATGCAAAGGGCTGGAAGGGCACCTCGAGTCACCAGGCGACGACCAAGCAGTGCTACGCCGGCTTTGGTAGCCAGGCCGCTGCGACGACGCTTGACGGTATCATTACCTGCGATCCGTGACCTGATCGGCGCACGTAGGTTTCTCCATGTTCGGGTCAGGCTGATGCCTGACCCGAACGTGTTTCTCCCCTCGAGAGTGTGATGAGCTCCGCACCATTGCCGTCTTCCGGCCCCGTTACGGGCTGGCGCCGTATTTTCACCGCCGAGCGCGTTGCGCTCTTTCTGCTGATTCTGGCGGCGGCGCTGCCGTATCTCTCCTCGCTTACCTTCGGCTTCGTCTACGACGACCTCGGCGTCATCGTGGAGGTGCCGTCGCGGCACACGTGGCTGGGCGTGGCGCAGGCGTGGGTGCAGAGCTACTGGGGGAATCCGGAGACGGGGCTCTATCGTCCGGTCGCGCAGTTCATGTACGCGCTGCTGTGGAATTTGGGCGGCGGCAAGCCGTGGCCGTTCCACTTGTACGCGATCGCCATCCACATCGCGACCACGCTCGGTCTCTGGTGGCTGCTCGCGCGCGCGACCAACCGCTGGGCGGCGTTCTTTGCCGCGCTGCTGTTCGCGGTGGATCCCGTGCACGTCGAGGCGGTGGCGAACATCGTCAACTCGTCGGAAGTGCTGGTGTCGCTGTTCGGCATTGCGTGCATTGGCATAGTTCTGCGCTCGTCGATGAAAAGCGACGGTGGCACGCGCATCGGATGGGGGCCGTCGCTGCTCGCCGCCGGCGCGTACGCGCTCGCGATCGGTGCGAAGGAGAGCGGCGCGGGGATACCCGCCATCGCATTTCTCTGCCTCTGGGGCTGGCGCGCCGCGGATTCGGGACGACGTCCGACCTTCCGCGAGGTGCTCGTGGGCGGCTGGCGCGTGTGGGCGCTGTGTACCGTCGCGCTGGCCGGCGTCGTGACCGCTCGCTACTTCGTGCTGGGCGGCCTCACGGTGAGCCAGCACTGGGTGACGCACGAGGTGCGCAACTTCACCTTCGGGCCGCGCTTCTGGACGATGACGGCGGCGTGGCCGTTGGTTGGTCGGCTGCTGCTCTGGCCGAGCAGGCTGCGCATGCACTACGGCTCGGACATCGTGATCCCGCACACGGGGCCCACGATCCTGGCGCTGCTCTCCCTCGCGGGCGCGACGCTCCTCGTGTTGGCGGCCGCGCTGCTCGCACGGCGCGGCGACCGCCGCCCATTGGTCGCGATCGCGTGGATCGCGATCTCGTTCCTGCCGGCGTCGAATCTGTTGGTGCCTACGGGACAGCTCCTGGCGGAGCGGACGCTGTACCTGCCGAGCGTTGGCGTGGCGCTGCTCGTCGCGTGGGGAATCAACCAGCTCTATGTAGCAACGCGGGAGCTCGGCGGGAGCTTCGCGGCGCAGCTCGTGACCGGCGTGCCACTGGCGGCGATCGCGGTGGGCGCGCTGCTCGTGACGTACCCCGAAGTGATTCCGTGGCAGACGAACTACACGCTCTTCCTGCACGGCATCGAGCAAGCACCGCGCGCGTCTCGTCCCTGGCAGTTGATGGGCGACCTGTACGCGAACAAGAACGATCACCAGAAGGCGATCAAGTATCTCGAGCGCGCGCACAATCTCGAGCCGGCGAACGACAACATCGTGTTCTTCTACGCCGAGCAGCTGCATGCGATCGGCGCGTACGAGGGGAGCTCGCCCTGCTTCGGGATGCGACGAAGGAGAATCCGGAGTCGGAGCAGACGTGGGTGATGTATCTCGTCGCCCTGGGCACGCGGCGCGGGCCGGACTCGGTGCTGGCCGAGCTCGCGCGCGTGCCCGCGCACGACTCGACGAGCTTCAACTGGCACGCGGTGATGAAGGGCGAGGCGTACTTCAACAAGGATCTTCCCGACTCATCGATCGCGACCTATCGGGCCGCGCTCGCGAAGCAGCCGCACAGCGGGAACCTCCACTATCTGCTCGCCAACATGCTGCGGCAGACCGGAAGGCTGGACGAGGCGGCCGCGGAGCTGGCGATCACGGATTCGCTCAAGGGCGCGCGCCCCGAGGCGCTGCTGCGGATGCATTCGGAGATCGCGCTCGCCCGCGGAGACACCGCGAGCGCGCGGAAGGCGATCAGCCAGGCGATCCGAATCGCGCCGCTGGACAGCTCGCTCGTGGCCTTTCAGAGAACGCTGGGGCGGGCGAGCTAGCCGCTCGTCGCTCGCTCTACGGCGCCCCCGCGTGTCGCGCCGTCAGCACGTTCTCCACGCGCTCCGCGAGCGCCTCCTTCGGCGTGACGTGGATCGCAATGAGATTTCCCGAAATGATGTAGCGAGGGCGCTGCCCGGGCGGCTGTGCCGGATTCGGCATCGTGTCGAGCGTCGCCGAATCCTTCCCTCGTGCCTCGGCACTCGGGTAGATGTAAATCTCGAGCTTGCTCCCGCTCACCCCCAGCAGGTCGCCCGCGGGCTTCACTCCCGCGTGATGGACGATGCGGCCGCTGTCGGTGACGACGAGCCCGGCCTCGCCGAGTCGCTTCACGATCTCCGCGCGGTTCCATTCGTCGGTGGCGGCGGCGAGGTTTTCTTCGACCTTCGCCGTGACGGCGGAGTCGGCGCGCGCGCGCGGCGGCGGCGCGTCGTGGCGCGAGCAGGCGAGCGCCGCGAGCGCCGTCGCGAGCGCGAGGGCGCGCCGCCCGGTCACACCGTCTTCATCTCCGCCACGAGCTTCGACAGCGACGTCTTCGCATCACCGAACAGGAGGCTCGTTTTGTCGTTGTAGAACAGCTCGTTCTCGATGCCGGCGAATCCCGGATTCATGCTGCGCTTGAGCACGATGACGCTTTGCGCCTTGTCGGCGTTGAGGATCGGCATCCCGTAGATCGGGCTCGACTTGTCGTTGCGTGCGGCCGGATTGACGACGTCGTTCGCGCCGATCACGAGCGCGACGTCGGCGCGCTCGAACTCGCTGTTGATCTCATCCATGTCGTACAGCCGGTCGTACGGCACGTTCGCCTCGGCGAGCAGCACGTTCATGTGCCCGGGCATGCGGCCGGCCACCGGATGGATCGCGTACTTCACCTCGCCGCCCTTCTTCTCGATGAGCTCCGCGAGCTCGCGCACCTGGTGCTGCGCCTGCGCCACCGCCATGCCGTAGCCGGGCACGATGATGACGAGCTTCGCGTAGGCGAGCTGGATGGCCGCGTCCTCCGCGCTGATCGAGCGCACGCTGAGCCCCGTGGCCGTCTTCGTCGAGACCGTAGGCGCCGCGCCGAACGCGCCGAAGATCACGTTCGGGAACGAGCGGTTCATCGCCTTGCTCATCACGATCGAGAGGATGAATCCCGACGCGCCGTCGAGCGCGCCCGCGATGATGAGGACGTTGTTCCCGATCGCGAATCCCGTCGCCGCCGACGCGAGCCCGGCGTACGAATTCAGCAGCGAGATGACCACCGGCATGTCCGCGCCGCCGATCGGCAGCACCATGAACACGCCGATCATCAGCGCGAGCGCGATCATGGAGTAGAACACGATCGCGTTCTCCGGATGCACGATCAGATAGATGAACATCAGGACCGCGATCCCGAAGAGCGTGATGTTCACCGTGTTCTGCCCCTTGTACGTCACCGACCGGCCGGTGATGATCTCCTGCAGCTTGCCGAACGCCATGAAGCTGCCGGTGATCGTCAGCGCGCCGAAGAGCACCTCGAAGCCCACCGCCGCCATTTTCGCGGTTCCGAGCTCCGCGCCGTGCAGCCAGTACTCGGCAATGCCCACGAGTGTCGCCGCGAGCGCGCCGAACATGTGCGAGATCGCGATGCGCTGTGGCATCGCCGTCATCGGAACCTCTGTGCCGAGCGGGATGCCGATGATGGTGCCGAGGATCAGCCCGCCGATGATCCAGTCGTAGCGCACGATCTCGTGCTGCACGAGCGTACCGACAATCGCGAGCAGCATGCCGATGGCCGCGTAGTGCATTCCCTGCCGCGCGGTATCCGGCTTGGTGAGGCTGCGGAGACCGAGGATGAAGAGAACCGACGCGACCAGGTAGGTGAGCTGGGTGAAGGTCTCGCGCACTTATTTCGCCCCCGACGCGGGCGTGTCGTTCGCCGCTTTGGGCGTTGCCGCGTTCACGGCTTCCGCGGCGTTCGGTCCGATCTTCGGTGTCTCCCTGGCGGGCGCCACCTCGCGTCGGAACATCTTGAGCATGCGATCCGTGATCACGAAGCCGCCGACCATGTTGATCGTTGCGGCGGTCACGGCGACGAAGCCAAGCACCGTGCTGACCGTTCCGCGATCGGAGCCGGCAGCCACGAGCGATCCGACCAGCGAGATCGCCGAGATCGCGTTCGTTGCCGACATGAGCGGCGTGTGCAGCAACGGCGGGACGCGCGTGATGATCTGATAGCCGACGAAGGCCGCGAGAATGAACACGTACATCTGCATGAATCCCGTAACGTTCATACCACCGCTCCGTCGTGAGTTACGACCATCGCCTTGGTGATCTCGTCGGTGAGGTCGATCGTGAGGGCGTTCTCCTTGATCGAGATGCTGCAGCAGTGTGAGGATGTTCCGGCTCAGCATCTGGGAGGCGTGATACGGCACGGTGGAAGGCAGATTCACCGCGCCGATGATCGTGACACCCCCCACGCGAATCGTCTCGTTCGGCTTCGTGAGCTCGCAGTTTCCGCCCGCTTCGGCCGCGAGGTCGACGATCACGGAGCCCGGTTGCATCGACTCCACCATCGACTTCGTGATGAGCACCGGGGCCGCGCGCCCCGGGATGAGCGCCGTCGTGATGACGAGGTCCTGATTCACGATGTGCCGCGCGATCGCCGCGAGCGTGCGCTCGCGCTCCTCCTCACCCTGCGCGCGCGCATAGCCCCCCTTCGTCTCTGCATCCGCGGCCACGAGGTCCGATGCGACGAACGTTGCGCCGAGGCTCATCACCTGCTCGGCCGCCGCCGCGCGCACGTCGAACGCCGAGACGATCGCGCCGAGGCGCCGTGCGGTCGCGATCGCCTGAAGTCCCGCGACTCCGGCGCCGAGGACGAAGACTCGCGCGGGTGGAATGGAGCCGGCGGCCGTGGTGAGCGACGGAAGAAACTTCGGGAGCGCGGCGGCGCCGATCAGCACCGCCTTGTAGCCGGACACCGTGCTTTGCGACGAGAGCACGTCCATCGACTGCGCGCGCGTGATGCGCGGCACCTTCTCGAGCGCGAACGCCGTGATCCTGCGCGCCGCCAGCGCCTTGATGAGGTCAGCGCTGGTTGCCGCCGGGAGCGAGGAAATCGAGCACACTTCCCTCGGGAAGTTGCGCGATCTCCTCGAGCGTGGGCGGCTGAACGCGCAACACGATCGCAGATGTGGCGTACAGCGCTACGGCGTCGCCAACGATGGTGGCGCCTGCCTTCTCGAAAACCGAATCGGGAAAGCCCGCGGATGCTCCCGCGTCCCGTTCCACGAACAGCGCCGCGCCCGCCTTCACGAGCTTGGCGATGCTGTCCGGCCCGAGCGCGACGCGCCGCTCGCCGTCGGCGCGCTCCCTGGCCACGCCAATGTTCATCGCTTAGCCATGCGAATTTTCACCTCGTTCATAGCTTCATCCTCTCGAGCCGCGAGTACGCTACCGCGCGCAGCGACGCCTGACAAGCGCTGCGGCGGATGGGCGGGGTGCGCGCGGGGCATCGAGTCGCCATCATTGGTGATGACCGAAGCCTCGCCGCCAGCCATCGCCGCTCCGTATTTTTCCGTCGCGCGACAGAAGCTCATCGTGATGTCGGTGACGACGCTGTCGCTCTACCAGATCTACTGGTTCTACCGGAATTTTCAGGCGACGAACGCGCGCGCAGGAGGCGGCGCCTCGCCCTTCTGGCGCGCCATCGCTGCACCGCTCACCGCGCACGGGCTGTTCGAGGGCGTGCGAACCAATGCGCAGTCGCGTTTCATCGCCGTGAATTGGAGCTCGGCAGGGCTCGCCGCGATCTACTTTCTGCTCACGCTCTGCTGTTTCCTCGACTATCCGTGGTGGACCATCGCACTCTGCTCCGTTTTCGCAATCGTGCCGGCGCACGCCACCATGGAACAGATCAATCGGAAGATGGCTCCCACCACGCCGCGAAACGACCGCTATTCCGCGATGGACTGCGTGGCCATCGCGTCGGGAATCGCGCTCACGATTCTCGGGCTCTATCTCACGCGCGAGGCGAAGCTTTTTCTCGAGCAGGTGCTCGACCAACTGTGACGCGCCGCGTGCGCATGGCCGGCCTGCTCGCACTCTCCGTGGCGGCGTCGTGTACGCGCGCGCGACACGAGTACGCGGACACGGTGTTTCGCGGTGGCCCCGTGTACACGGTCGATTCCGCGAAGCCGCACGCGACCGCAGTGGCGGTGACGGGCACGCGCATCGTGTTCGTGGGCGACGACTCGGCGGTCGCGACGTTCGTCGGGCCGCGCACCCGCGTGATCGATCTGAAGGGGCGCATGCTCCTTCCCGCCTTTCACGACTCGCACGTACACCCGGTTACCGCCGGCATGCGCCTGAGCGAGTGCGCGCTCGATGATCTCACGACGCCAGCCGAGATCGCCGACTCGATCGCCAGGTGCGCGAAGGCGCGCCCCGCCGACGTGTGGTTTCTCGGCCACGGATGGCAGCTCCCCGTCTTTCCTCACGCGAATCCGGGCCGAGCGCTGCTCGACAAGCTCATCCCCGATCGGCCGGCCTACGTGCGCTCCGCCGACGGACACTCCGCGTGGGTGAACTCGCGCGCCCTCGCGCTCGCGCACGTGACCGCGCGCACGCCCGACCCCCCTGACGGCCGCATCGAGCGTGACGCCACCGGGAATCCGTCCGGCACGCTGCGCGAAGGGGCGGCGGATCTCGTCGAGAATCTCCTCCCGCGGGTCACGGCCGGGCGGCGCCTGGAGGGACTCGAGCGCGCGATTCGATACGCGAACTCGCTGGGCATCGTCGCCCTGCAGGAGGCGAGCGCCGACAGCGACATTCTCGTCGCCTACCAGACGCTCGACAAGCGCGATTCGCTGAACGCGCGCGTGGTGGCATCGATTTACGTCGATCCCGCCGAAGGCGTGCGGCAGCTGCCGCGAATGATTCGCCTGCGCGATCAGTTCGCGGGTAATCGCGTGCGGGCCACAAGCGCCAAAATCTTTGCCGACGGCGTGATCGAGTCGCGCACGTCTGCGCTCCTCGAGCCGTACCTGGGTACGCACGATCGCGGCCCCGCGAACCTGACTCCCGGAGGCTTCGACTCTCTCGCGATCGCGCTCGACAAGAACGGCTTTCAGATCCACGTACACGCTATCGGCGACCGCGCCGTGCGCATGGCGCTCAATGCGATCGAGGCGGCGCAGCGCGCGAATGGCGCGCACGATGCGCGCGATCACATCGCGCATCTCGAGATGATCGACACGCTCGACTTGCCTCGCTTCAAGTCGCTCGGCGTGTTCGCGAACTTCCAGGCGCTGTGGGCGTTCCGCGATAGCTACATCAGGGAGCTCACCGAGCCCGTGCTCGGCCCCGAGCGCTCGAGTCGCCTCTACCCCATGGGCAGCGTCGCCGCGGCCGGCGGTACGATCGTTGGCGGAAGCGACTGGGGTGTGTCGTCGCTCAATCCGCTCGAGGCGATACAGGTAGGTGTCACGCGCTGCGATCCGGCGGCCGCCTCGTGTACCGCGTGGCTGCCCCGCGAGCGCGTCTCCCTCGACCGCATGATCGCCGCGTACACGATCGAAGGAGCGCGTCTCGCCTTCGATGAGAAGATCTCCGGCTCCATCACCGCGGGCAAGGCGGCCGACCTGGTGGTGCTCGATCGCGATCTATTCGCGATCGAGCCCGGGCAGATATCGAAGACGCACGTGCTCCTCACCCTCCTCGACGGACACGTCGTCTATCGCGATGCAAGCTTCCGCTGAGGCGGTGAGGCGCGACCCGTACGCAGCGCTGCGCTATTCCGACTACCGCTTCTTCCTCGCGGGACGGCTGGCGGCGAGCATGGGCTCGCAGATGATCGATGTCGCGATCGGATGGGAGCTCTACGAGCGCACGAGCCGTGCGCTCGCGCTCGGCTACGTAGGGCTCGTCCAGGTGGTTCCCATCATCCTGCTCGCGCTCCCCGCCGGCCACGTCGCCGATCGCTTCGATCGGAAACGTGTTGCGCAGACGTCCCTGCTCGTCCTCATCGCCGCCTCGCTTGCGCTCGCGGCGATCTCGTTTACTGTCGCGCCGATCCCACTCATCTATCTCACGCTGTTCGTCATTGGCGTCGCCCTTGCCTTTCATCGCCCCGCCGTCGCCGCGCTGCTCCCACAGTTGGTGCCCGCGGACAGGTTCGCGAACGCAGTCACGTGGAACAGCGTTGGATGGCAGCTCGCGAGCGTCGTCGGGCCCGCGCTCGGCGGCTTGATCATCGCGTGGCGGCACCACGCGGGAATCGTCTACGTCATCGACGCGGCGCTCATGATGGTATTCGTCATCTGCCTCACGCAAATTCGCGGACGGCAGGTGGTGCGCGAGCGCAAGGCGGTGACGATGCAGACGCTCCTGGGCGGCGTGCGCTTTGTGTGGCACACGAAGGTGATTCTCGCGGCGATCACGCTCGATCTGTTCGCCGTGCTGTTTGGCGGCGCGACCACGCTGCTCCCCGTGTTCGCGAAGGACATCCTGCACGTGGGCGCCGAGGGCTTTGGCTGGCTGCGCGCGGCGCCATCGATCGGGGCGGTGCTCGTCGCCGTTCTCCTCCTCGGCCGGCCACCCATGCGGCGCGCCGGGCGATCGTTGCTCATAGCGGTCGCGGGCTTTGGCATCGCGACGATCGTCTTTGGGTTCTCGCGCTCCTTCCCGCTCTCGCTCGTGATGCTGGTGCTCGCGGGCGGATTGGATATGATCAGTGTCGTGGTGCGGCAGACGCTGGTGCAGCTACGCACTCCCGATGAGATGCGAGGACGCGTATCCGCCGTGAACAGCGTTTTCATCGACACATCGAATGAGCTTGGCGGATTCGAGTCCGGCGCGAGCGCGGCACTGTTCGGTCCGGTGGTATCCGTCGTGGGCGGCGGCATCGTGACGGTGCTCGTGGTGAGCGCCGTAGCGATTGCGTGGCCCGAGCTGCGCAGCATGCGAGGGCTCGCGGAGGATCTTCCGAAATCATCTTCACCAGTCGAGGAAGCATGAAATTCATTTTGCGCATTGTGGTGACCGCGATCGCACTGTGGGCCGCGACGCGACTCGTTGCTGGAATCACCTTCCAGGGCAACTGGCTTGGCCTCGCCGGAGTTGCGCTCGTGTTCGGCGTGCTGAATTCCTTTGTGCGGCCAGTGCTGACATTTCTATCATTTCCGCTTCTGATCCTCACCCTCGGCCTGTTCACCTTCGTGCTGAACGCGGTGATGCTGCTGCTCACGAGCGCAGTCGCCTCGAAATTCGGCATCGACTTTCACGTGGCCGGCTTCCGCGCCGCGTTCTGGGGTGCAATCGTCGTCGGGATCGTGAGCTTTCTCCTCTCAATGTTCGTTCCGGACGAAAAACCGGACGTCGTGCGCGACTGACCGAGTGGGGCGCGTGGCTCACTACGTGCGTTTACGCGATTCATGACAACGAAGCCGGACGACCAGGACCGCCGCGCGAGTAAGCGCCCCAGTGGATCTTCGAAGCGGCAGAGGGGCCGCGGCATCAGCGACTTCCTCGGCGAACTGGGCCCGGGGCTCGTCACCGGGGCGGCGGACGACGATCCGTCGGGCATCTCCACGTACTCGCAGGCGGGCGCCGCCTTCGGCTACGGCCTTCTGTGGACGGCGCTGCTGAGCTTTCCGCTCATGGTCGCGGTGCAGCTCATGTGCGCGCGGCTCGGCCTCGTGACGAGGCGCGGGCTCGCGTCCGTTCTGCGAAAGTACTATCCGCCCTGGCTGCTCTGGTTCGCGTGCATCCTGCTATTGGTCGGGAACACGATCAATATCGCCGCGGATCTCTCGGGAATGGCTGCCGGCGCTGAAATGCTAACTCACATCAAGCGCGGCTACTTCGTGCCGGTGTTCGCCGGCGTCATTCTGCTCTTTCTCATGTTCGGCTCGTACGCGGTGCTCCTCAGGATCTTCAAGTGGCTGACGCTCATACTCTTCGCATACGTCATCGCGGCGTTCCTCGCGAAGCCGAACTGGAGCGACGTGCTGAAAGGGTCGCTGCTTCCTGAGATCACGTTCTCGAAGGACTATCTCTTTACCTTCGTCGCCATCCTCGGGACGACCATCAGTCCCTATCTCTTTTTCTGGCAGGCGGCGCAGGAGGTCGAGGCCGACGAGGCGCTGAACCACGAGTTGGGCGATCGGCCGCGCCGCGCCCTCGAGCGCGAGCTGCGCAGCGCGCGGACGGATGTCGTGACGGGAATGCTCGTCTCGAACCTCGTCATGTACTTCATCATCCTGACGGCGGGCGCGACCCTGCACGCGCACGGGCTCACCAACGTGCAGACCGCGGCCGAGGCGGCGAAGGCGCTCGAGCCTGTGGCCGGGAAGGCCGCTGCGTTTCTCTTCACGCTCGGCCTCGTGGGAACGGGACTCCTCGGCGTTCCCGTGCTCGCAGGCTCCGCGGCATACGCGGTAGCGGAAGGTGCAGGATGGCAGCGCGGCATGGATGCGCTCCCCCACCAGGCGCGCAACTTCTACATGGTGATGACGGCCGCGATGCTCATCGGAGTGGGGCTGACGTTCACACCCATTGATCCGATCAGCCTGCTGCTCTGGTCCGCCGTGACCAACGGCCTCCTGGCGCCGCCGCTCATCATCATTGTGATGGTGATCTGCAACAGCCGAACAGTGATGGGAAGCTTTCGCAACGGCGCATCGCTCAACGCGTTCGGAGGCCTCGCGGGGGTGATCATGCTGGGCTCCGCGCTGGCGCTCATCGCGAGCTGGGTCGGTTTGATCAAATAACCGTGCGAAGTGCGCGCACCGCGATGCCGCCGTTCCTGGTGGTCAGAATCTTTTCCATGGTGCCGCCGATCTGGCTGTCGAGTCGCGGATCGGCGGAGAGCACCGTCAGGCGCCAGCCCGGAAAGCGCTCGCGAGCGATGGTTCCGAGCTGCGCATAGAGATTTCGCAGCGCGTCGCGGTCGCCCACACGCACACCGTAGGGCGGATTCGTGACAATCGCTCCCGACGCAACTCCGGCGGGCGGCGCGACGCGTGAGATGACCTTCTCCTCGAACGTGATGTCCGCCGCTACGCCGGCGCGCTCCGCATTCTCGCGCGATGCGGCGATCGCGCCGGCGTCGCGATCAGAACCGAAGATGAGCGCGGGAGCGGCGGAGAGCATCTGCGCGCGAGCCTCGTCCACCACCTTCTTCCACGTCGGCTCGTGAAAGCCCGGCCACTTCATGAATGCGAACGTGCGCGACAACCCCGGAGGGATGCGGCGCGCGATGAGCGCGGCCTCGATCGGAATGGTTCCAGCACCGCAGAGCGGATCGACCAGCGGCGTCTCCCGATCCCAGCCACTCGCGAGCAGCAGCGCGGCGCCCAGTGTCTCACGCAGCGGTGCCTTGGCGGTCGCAAGCCGGTAGCCCCGGCGATGGAGAAGCGCCCCCGAGCTGTCGATGCTCACCGTGCACTGATCGCGAAAGAGGCGCACGATGACGAGCGGCGTGTCGCCGGACTCATCGTCGTCCTCTCCGCCGCTCGTGACCGTCGGCGAGGTGCCGGTGGACTTCTCCATCGCCTCGGCGACGCGCTCCGCGACCGCGCCCGTGTGGTAGAGTCGCGATTTGCTCGTGGACACGCGGAGGCGCACTGCCTGTCCGCCGTCGATGAAGCGGCTCCACGCGAGCTTTCGCGCGTGGCGCTCGAGCTCATCGAACAGGCGCGCGTGGAAATCGCCGACGCGCGCAATCACACGCGTCGCGGTGCGCAGCCAGAGATTCGCGCGAAAGAGCGCACTCGATCCGCCGGAGAACGCGACGCCGCCGATGTCGCGCTTGCCGACCTCGAGCCCGAGCGATCGCATCTCCGCCTCGAGCACGTCCTCGAGCCCCGGCGCGCAGATCGCGAACAGCTCGAAGCGCTCGGCCCGCGGCGCGGGCTTCGAGGGGGCACCGCGGGGCGCGCCGCGCGGGGCGCGCGCCCGCGACTTAGCGGCCACCGGATTTCTCGAGTGCTGGCAGCTCGAGGCTCTGCCAGAGATACCACGACCCCACCGACCGATAGGGCGCCCACGCTTTCGCGATCGCCTGCATGCGCTTCGCCGTCGGATCCTTGCGCAACTTGTACGCGCGACGAAACGCGTTGCGGATGCCGAGGTCGAGCACCGGCAGAACGTCCGGACGGCCAAGCCGGAACATCAGGAACATTCTGAGCGGTCCAGACGCCGATCCCCTTCACGCGCGTGAGCGATTCGATGACCTCGTCGTCGGTCATCTCGTGCAGCTTCGCCATTGGGAGCTCGCCGCCCTGCACGTGGCGCGCGAGGTCGCGAATGTAGGTGATCTTCTGGCGCGAGAGTCCCGCCGCGCGCAGCGCAGGGTCATCCAGCGCGAGCCAGTCCTCAGGCTGTGGATTCGCGACGCCGACCAGCGCGATCAAGCGCCCGTGAATCGTCGACGCCGCCGCCGTCGAGAGCTGCTGCGACACGATCGAGCGCACGAGCGCTTCGAGATGCGAGCCGTACGCGCGCCCACCGAACCGGTTCGGCCCCACGCGCTCGATGATGCTGGCGAGCACGGGATCCGCGCGCTTGAGATGGCGCACCGCCGCGCGTTGCCACAGCGCGTGCGGGACGAGCGCGCTCTTGCCAGAGCTTTTTTCCTTGGTCACGCGCGAAACTTACCGCATCGGTGACGTCCTCGTCTGGCGCAAGCCGCCACGCACCTTCATCCTAGATGATGCGCAAGCTCATCGCCTATTTTCTGCGCGGCCTCGTGGTCACCGCGCCCGTCGCCGTCACGCTCTGGGTGTGCTGGACTCTCTTTCAGCGCATTGATGGGCTGCTTGCCCTGCCGATTCCGGGGGCGGGATTCATTGTCACGATCGCGGCGATCACGCTCGTGGGAGCGGTCGGGTCATCGCTCGTGACGGCGGGGCTCGTGTCGGTCATCGAGAGCAGCATCGAGAAGCTGCCCTTCGTGCGCCTCGTCTACTCATTGACGCGCGATCTGCTCAACGCGTTCGTGGGGGAGAAGCGGCGCTTCGACATCCCCGTCACCGTGACGCTCGTTCCCGGCAGCGGAGTGAAGATGATCGGCTTCGTCACGCGCGAATCGCTCGACATCTTCGGCATCCCGGGATACGTCGCGGTCTACGTCCCGCAGGCGTACGCGTTCGCCGGACACCTGCTGCTCGTCCCCGCGCTGCAGGTCGAGCCGCTGGCCGGCGAGAGCGCGGACCTCATGGCGTTCGTTGTGTCCGGCGGCGTCGCCGATGGCGCTCGCCGCGATTCACGCCCGGTCAAGGCCGTATCGGGCTAGGCCGCTGGCATTGGTGCCGCCGCGCCTCCGAGCTCGCGCGACATCACCTCCAGATCGAAGCCCTCTTTCCGAATGCGCAGGTCGTAATACAGCAGGGTCGAAACGACGGCGAGCAGCGGATAGATCGGGATGATCAGAAGCGCGCTCAGAATTCCCGTGAGTGTGTTGGACAACAGCATCGCGCCGATCAGATTGGCGATCACCACGATCACGAGGTAGAGCAGCCAGGCGAGGCCGAGTGAAAGGAAAATGTGCCACGCACTGTCCTTCGAGAGCCGCCAGGTGCGAGAGAGAGCGGAGATTGGGCCGAAGTGCTCGAGCAACACCGCATTCGCCACTGCGAAGGTGCGCACGCCCACATAGATCGTCCACCAGAGCACGAACGGAACGAACACGACGAAAACGACACTGAGCCCCGCACTCGACCTTCCAAGCGCCATGGCCGGGATGAAGATGGCTGCGATCATCCCCACCCCGACAAAGATCAGGAAGATCAGGGCGTACCGCAGAAGAACCGCCCCGATCACGGAGAGAAGCCTGCTCGCCCCGGTCGAGAGTGCGCGCGCGAGATCGACCGTCCCCTCCAGGTAGCCCTCGGAGGCGGCGACGATGAGCACCGCGTCCGCGATCGCGATGCAGAATGCGCTCAGGGCGACCGCGCCGAATGCCGCGCCCCGATTCGAAATCATTGTGGCTGGGTCGCTCAGCTTGTCCCGCATGATGATGCGCAGGAACACGCCGGGCGCCATTGCGATGGCGCTCACCGTGAGCAGCTGCGGGTAGAAGCGACGCAACAGCTGAAAGCTGGCGTCGACCAGCTCGGTGGCGCGGCGCGGACGGATCTCGAAGGCAGTCAGAAATCCTCATCGGGAGAGAGTAGGTTCGTCTCCGCGTTTGCCGGAGCCCCGCCCACATTGGGTGTGGCGCGGGGCGGACGCAAGGCGTCCGCTCCCGCTGCCCCCGGCAGCTAGGCCAACGCCGCGTCCAGATCGATTTTCACGTTCCCCTTCAGCGCCTTCGACACGGGGCATCCGTCCTTCGCCGCCTGCGCGAGCTTCAGGAACGCGTCGCTCGAAATCCCGGGGACGGTCGCCCGCACGACGAGCTTCATTGTCGTGATCGCGAACCCGTCCGGCACCTTCTCGACGGTGCATGCGGCCTTCGTCTCGACCTTCGTCGGCGGCGATCCCGCCTGTTCGAGTCCCGCACTCAACGCCATGCTGAAGCAGGCAGCCTCGGCCGCCGCGAGCAGCTCCTCGGGATTCGTTCCCGGATCCTCGCCAAAGCGCGTCCCGAACGAGTAGGTGCCACCGATCTTCCCGCTCGCGCCTGAAAAGCTTCCCTTTCCCTTTTGCAGGCCGCCTTCCCAAACGGCCGATGCGTTACGTGTCGGCATGCTCTGCTCCGGATTGAATGACCGCGCCCATTCGTCCCCCGCGCGTTGTGAAGGGTAGCCGCAAGCATTTCCTCGGCCAACGCCCGCTCCCCGCACACATTGAGCCCGGTTAGTCTTCACCATGACCGACGAGCACGCATCGCTCCCTCTTCCGCCAAGCATTGACCGTGTGCTGAAGCAGTTTCGCGCACTCGGGCGTGAGGAGAAAATGCAGGCGCTCCTCTCGTACGCGAAGAAACTCGAGCCGCTGCCCGAGCGATACGAGGCGATCGACCGCACGAACTTCATCATCCCCGAATGCCAGACCCGCGTCGACATCTTTCCCGAATATCGCGAAGGCAAGCTGCATTATTTCGCGGACGTGAACATTCGCCAGTCGCCGACGATCGCCGCATTTCTCTCGATCCTGTTCACCGCCATCAACGATCAGCCACCCGCGACCACGCTCGCCATCCCGTCCGATTTCGTTCACACCATGATGGAGAACATCGGGCTCAATGCGCGCGAAGTCGGACTCACGGCGATCGTCGGACGTGTGAAGAGCTACGCCGCCAACGCCGATCGCTTCGCGGCGTGAGACGACCTTCCTTCCCTCATTGGTGATCCGCATGGCGACTCGACCGCAGACCTTCGAGAACCACACGCGCTACTTCCCGCTCTTCCACTTCGTCGCGGCGCCGCTGCTCGTGTTCTACTTCCTCTACGCGCTCGATGCGCTCGTTCGTACGCCATCGCTCGCGACGGTCGCGGGCGTCGTGCTGGCGGTTGGAGTAATTGCAACGCTGCAGGCGGCGCGCTCGATGGCGCTGAGCGTGCAGAACCGCGTGATTCGTCTCGAGATGACGATGCGCCTCGAGCGCCTCCTCGGTGCCGCGGCCGCGTCAGATGCGCTCGCGCATTTGACAGTGGGCAATCTCGTCGCGCTGCGCTTCGCGTCGGACGCCGAGCTTCCCGCGCTCATCGCGCGCGTGCGCTCGAACGAGCTCGCGACGGGCCGCGACGTGAAACGGGCCATTCGCGAGTGGCAGCCCGACTACCTGCGCGCGTGAGCTTCGCCAGCGAGGCCGAGCTCGAGGAGGCACTCTCCGCGCCGTCCCCCGCTCTGCTCGACGCGCTGCGAACCACGCCGGGCGACATACTCGTCCTCGGCGCCGCGGGAAAAATGGGGCCGACGCTCGCGCGCATGGCGAGGCGCACAATCGATGCGATTGGGCGCCATGATCGCGTGATCGCGGCGTCGCGATTCTCATCCGCGAAGGCGGAGCAGTCGCTGCACGCCGCGGGAATCGAGACCACCAAATGCGACCTGCTCGATCGCGGAGCCGTCGCCGCGCTTCCCGATGCGCCGAACGTGATCTTCATGGCGGGCCAGAAGTTCGGCACGCGCGACGCGCCCTCGTCGACGTGGGCGATGAACGTGGTGCTCCCATCGATTGTGGCCGAGCGCTACGCGGCGTCCAGGATCGTCGCGTTCTCGACCGGCAACGTCTACGCACTGAGCCCGGTGGGCGTGGGCGGCTCGCGCGAGAATGACTCGCCGGCACCCATTGGCGAATACGCGATGAGCTGCCTCGGGCGCGAGCGCGTATTCGAGGATGCGGCTGCGCGACGCGGGACGCCCGTCGCCATCGTGCGCCTCAACTACGCGGTCGACCTCCGCTACGGCGTGCTCGTCGACATCGCGTCGCGCGTGCTGCGCGGCGATCCGGTGGACCTGCGAATGGGCCACGTCAACGTCATTTGGCAGGGCGACGCGAACGACTGGGCGCTCCGCTGCCTCGCGCACGCGAGCGCGACGCCTCCCTTCGTCGTGAACGTCACCGGCCGCGAGACGCTTGCGGTGCGCGAGCTCGCCGCCCTCTTCGGCGCGATCTTCGGCCGCGCTCCCGTCTTTACCGGCACCGAGGCGCCCGACGCGCTGCTCAGCAACGCCACACTCGCGCATTCGCTGTTCGGCCCGCCGTCGGTGTCGACCGCCACACTGCTGCAATGGGTCGCGCTCTGGCTGCTGGCGGGGAATCCGCTGCTCGGTAAGCCGACCCACTTCGAAGAGCGCACGGGCGCATTCTGAGCGTGACCGACATCCGGAGCCACCTCGCGCGCGGGCACGTGATTCCCGCCCACCCGCTCGCCCTCACTGCCGCGCGCACGCTCGACGAACGTCACCAGCGCGCGCTCACGCGCTACTACGTGGCCGCGGGCGTGGGCGGGATCGCGGTGGGCGTGCACACCACGCAGTTCCAGATTCGCGATCGAAAGCACGGCCTTCTCGCGCCAGTGCTCGCGCTCGCCGCGGAGACCGCCGCCGCATCGCTGCGCGCCGACCCTCGTCCATTCGCGCGCATCGCCGGCGTGTGCGGCGACACGAAGCAGGCACTCGCCGAGGCACGCCTGGCACACGACCTCGGATACGACGCCGCGCTGGTCAGCCTTGGCGCGCTGCACGATGCATCCGAGCAAAAGCTCCTCGAGCACTGCCGGGCGATAGGCGAGATTCTCCCCCTCTTCGGATTCTATCTGCAGCCGGCGGTCGGAGGCCGCGTTCTTCGCTACGAATTCTGGCGCGGTTTCGCGCAGATTCCGCAGGTGATCGCGATCAAGATCGCGCCCTTCAACCGCTATCAGACGCTGGACGTCGTGCGTGCGGTTGCGGACTCGGACCGCACCGACATCGCGCTTTACACCGGGAACGACGATCAGATCGTACTCGACCTGCTCACCGATTTCCCGCGGCTCGGCCACAGCGAGCGCGCGCCGCGGATCGTGGGCGGGCTGCTGGGCCAGTGGTCCGTGTGGACGCATCGCGCCGTCGAGATGCTGGAGGAGATCCACATCGCACGCGACGCGACCGCGATCGACGCAGGCTGGCTCACGCGCGCGGCCGCACTCACCGACGCGAACGGCGCGCTGTTCGATGTGCGGCACGCGTTCGCCGGCTGCATCGCGGGACTGCACGAGATTCTGCGCCGCCAGCGACTGCTGGCGGGAGTCTGGTGCCTCGACCCCAACGAGGGGCTATCGGAGGGACAGCTCGAGGAGATCGAGCGCGTGGTGCGCGTACACCCCGAGCTCACGGACGACGAGTTCGTCGCCGCCCACGTCGACGACTGGCTGCGCTGAGCTCAGCGGCGCTCGGACAGCAGCTCCTCGATGTGCTTGAGCCGCTCCATCGCATCCTTGCGCCAGAACTCATCGCTCGACGGATGCTTCAACACGAAGGTGAGCTCCCCTCCCACCTCGAGTCGCGCGCACTCGATCTCGCCCACGGTCTCGATTCCCTGTCGCCTGGCCGCCGACATCAGCTCAGCCTTCGTGATGAGCTGCTTCTTGAGCGCGTCCTCGATCACCTCTCCGTGCAGCACGAGCACCACGTTGTCGCCCTCCGCCAGCTTGTCGATCTTCGGATGCAGGAAGAGGAATCGCACGATGGTGTAGTTCAGCACGAGCAAGAGCGCCGCGCCGACGATGCCACCGCTGATCGAGTTGTCGTTGCCGATGATCGCGTTCTGCAGCGTGTTGGACAGCACGAGCAGCACGACGAGGTCGAACGGATTGAACTGTCCGAGCTCGCGCTTGCCGGCGAGCCTCAGCCCGAGGAGCAGGAAGAAGTACACGATGATGGTGCGGACGACCTTGGCGATGAGCGGCTCGCCCGGCGTGAATAGCTCGGTCCAGATCGGATGCATGTGGGGGCGGGTAGCAGGGTCGGGGGTAAGCGACTAGCGTTGACAATCGGAGCGCAGTGGAAGCAAACGCGAGGCCTGTGCCCTGTCGAGGGAGAAGGCGAGCGCGTGAACGAGTCTTCGCACCACCCAAGGTTCACCGACGCGGCACTACATTCGTCGACTCTGGACCTGGCGCCGCTCTCGGTGATCGCGTGGGACGGTGCCGGCCGCATCTGTCGCCCCACGCCACTCGACGCTCTTCGCGAAGATCCGGATTTGCTGCACGCTCGACCCACGACGCCGCCCTAAACGAGCTAGACGTCACCCTGGCGGATGATCCGGCGGGCCACGGCATTGGCGATCTGGGGGCTGTCGTACACCCGCTCGAGAATACGCTGCCGAATCTGGGCTGTCCGCTCAGGCGTCAATCGCGTCCGCGAAGCACGAGAAACGACGGCCCGCACGACATTTCCCCGGTTTTGCCGGCGCGCATCGTCTTTTCCGTCCGTCATGTTGGTCTCCATACAGGGAATATCGGTCGGCATCACAAAAGCTTGAGGCGGAAATTGTTGCCGGGCGGTCGCCGGTGGCGTCAGAGGAATGACAGCCGATACCGATAGCGCCAGCCCCTCTACTGTTGCGCCGTACATGTCGATTTTGTGTGTTGATGACGAGCCCAGCGTCTCGATGATCGTCGAGCACACGCTGCGCGAGGCGGGGCACGAGACGGTCGCCGCCAAAAACGTCCCCGAGGCACTGCAGAAGCTCGCGCTCGGGGGCGTCGAGCTGATCATCTCCGACTATAAGATGCCGGGGCTGTCGGGACTCGAATTCCTCGAGCTGCTCACGAGCGAGGGCTTCGACATTCCGTTGATCATGCTCACCGGATTCGCGAGCATCGAGCACGCCGTAGCGTCGATCAAGGCCGGGGCGGTGGACTACATCACGAAGCCGGTGCGGCCGGAGCAGCTGAAGCTCGCCGTCGAGCAGGCGCTCGAGCTCGTACGACTGCGCAAGGAAAACGCGACGCTTCGCCGCGAGATGAGTCTCGTACGCAACGAGCGCCAGATCCTCGGCGACAGCGCGGTCATGCGGCATGCCCTCCAGTCGGTCGCCACCGCCGCGCCCACGCGCGCTACGGTGCTTCTCCTGGGCGAGTCGGGCACCGGGAAGGAATTGTTCGCGCGCGCAATTCACGACATGAGCGATCGCCACGACAAGCCGTTCATCAAGCTCAATTGCGCGGCGCTGCCCGAGGGATTGATCGAGAGTGCGCTCTTCGGCCACGAGAAGGGCGCCTTCACCGGGGCCATCAAGCGCGTGGAAGGAGCGTTCGAGCGAGCAAACCGCGGAACGCTGCTGCTCGATGAAATCTCGGAAATGAGGCTCGACCTGCAGGCGAAAATCCTCCGGGTGCTGCAGGAGCAGGAGTTCGAGCGCGTGGGCGGCACGAGCACCATTCGAGTCGATGTGAGAGTGATCGCGACGTCGAATCGCGATCTCGCCGCCGATGCGACGGCCGGCCGCTTCCGGCAGGATCTCTACTTCAGGCTGAGCGTGATTCCGCTGCGCATTCCCGCGCTGCGCGAGCGACTCGAGGACATACCGATGCTCGCCTACCGATTCGCGATGCGGGCCGCGCGCGAGGTCGGCAAGTCGATCACGACGATCGAGCCCGAGGCGATACAGCTCCTGCAGCGGTATCCGTGGCCGGGGAACGTACGAGAGCTCGAGCACGCGGTCGAGCGAGCCGTCATTCTCAGCACCGGCCCGATCCTCGGCGTTCGGTCGTTCGAGGGACAGCGATTGGGTCCGCCGGCGAACGTTCCGGGGGGAGCCGCGCCGCAGCTCGCGCCTGACGCTCCCGAGGCGCGGGAGGGCGGAATCGTCCTCCACACGCTCGACGTGGGAGAGGCCGAGGCGGTTCTGATTCAGCACGCGCTCGCCGCGGCCGGCAACAATCGCACGAAGGCCGCCGAGCTCCTCGGAATCAGCGTACGAACGCTGAGAAACAAGCTGAATGGACCCGGTCGCCAGCCGACGTCAGTCGTACCATTTCCTCGCCGAGTTCCGGGCATGCTGCGGCAGCTTTGACCGGCGCGACCGAAGCACACTAAGTCGTTACGGACGCATGAGATGCATTCTAATGTCGATCCCAATCGTCTGCCCGGTATACCGTCGGCGCTCGAGCGTTCCTCGTCGCTACGACGCGCAGAGGGTTATCGACCAGTCAATGCAGCGCACCTCGGCGCTGACGATGAAAACGTAGTCCGCTGTACGGATCGGTCTCTGCCTCTGGTTCACCCAGCCGTTCGCCGAATTCGGCATCATGTGGTCCGGGAGTCTGGTGTCGAACGTCGCAACAGCTGCCCTCGCCAATCCGGCGATTCTCGTTCTCGGCGCCGTCCTGGCGGTGACTGTCCCGTGGGCGCTGCACCGCGAGCGCCAGAGCGCGAAATCATTCTGGCTCCCCAGCGCCCTCGTCTCGACGCTGAAGGTTCTCCTCCAGCATGACACGCTGTCGCAGCTCTTCGAGCGACGATTCCTCGCCCTTGCGGAGATGAGCAACGACGCGCTGTTCATTTTCGACAGCGTTCGCGACGAGAGCGGAGAGATCGTCGATTTTCGCTTCGCTTTTCTGAACGACAATGCGGCGCGGCTGATTTCTGCAACACCGGAAGGGATGCGCGGCAAGCTGCTCGACGAAGCGGTGCCGGTGAACAAGGCCGATGGCTTCTTCGACAAGTACAAGCGCGTCGTCGACAGCGGAGAATCGATCGAGGAGGAATTCCCGATCAATGCGCCAGGGATCAACGCGTCGTGGCTTCACTACCGCGTGGTCAAGCTCGACGACGGCGTCGCCATCACCGCCTCGAACATCAGCGCGCGAATGGAGAGCGAGCAGAAGCTCGAGAAGTTCGCATCGTTCAAGCAATCCATCGTCGTCAGCTCGCCGTTCGCCACGATTATCACCGACGTCGACGGAACGATCACCTCGATGAATCCGGCCGCGAAGCGCATGCTCGGATACGACGATCTCGAGCTGATCGACAATGGGAGTCCTCTGCTCTTCCTCGACGAGAGGGAGTTGAGGCTTCGTGCGTCCGCGCTGTCCGAAGAGCTGGGCACGCAGATCGCGTCGGGGTTGGAAGTCTTGCAAGCGAAGCCCGAGCGAGGCCTCGTCGAAGAGGCGGAATGGACGTTCGTGCGAAGGAACGGCTCGACTCTCGACGTGCAGCTGACGGTGAGCGGGCTCACGACCGCCGAGGGCGACATGATCGGCCTCATTCTGATTGCGTACGATATCACGGAGCGCAAACGCATGGAGAGCTACATCTCGCATCTCGCCCACCACGATGCGTTGACCGGACTGCCGACGCGCATCCTCCTGAACGATCGGATGACCCTCTCGCTTGCCGCCGCAAGCCGGTATCAACGAAAGGGAGCGGTGATCATGGTCGACCTGGACGGCTTCAAGCGGGTGAACGATCTCCTGGGACATCACGTCGGAGATCAGCTGCTCGTCCAGATTGCCACATTTCTCCAGCATTCCGTGCGTGATTCCGACACGGTAGCGCGCATGGGCGGGGATGAGTTCGTGATCCTCCTCGAGGACGTGCACTCGATCAGGAACGCGGAAGTTCTGGCGGAAAAAATTCTCCTCGGCCTTCGCGGCCCCTTTCTCATTGGGACGCATGTGCTGAGTTCCTCCGCCAGCATCGGGATCTGCATTTATCCCGAGGGCGGGAGCAGTGTCGAGGCGATCATGAACAACGCCGACACGGCGATGTACCAGGCGAAGGCGGACGGCCGAAACTGCTACAAGTCGTTCACCCCTGACATGGCGATCGCCTCGTCGAGGAAGAGGCACCTCGAGGTCGGCCTTCAGCGCGCGCTCGCACTCGACGAATTCGAGGTGGTGTACCAGCCGCAGGTGTCGATGCGAACCGGTCAGGCGACGGGCGTGGAGGCGCTCCTGCGCTGGAGGAGTCCGAAGCTCGGGCTCGTCATGCCCAGCGATTTCATTTCACTCGCCGAGGCGAATGGGCTGATCGTGCCGATCGGGGAGTGGGTGCTGCGCACCGCGTGCCGGGAAGGCAAGAAGCTCCAACAGGAAACCGGCAAGCCACTCACGATCGCCGTGAACATCTCGCCCCGCCAGTTTCACGAGGACAGCCTGCCGAAAGTGATACGAGAGATTCTGAAGGAGTGCGATCTCGATCCGGGTACGCTCGAGCTCGAGATCACGGAGAACATTCTGGTCAGCGACTCCGCGAAGGCCATGCGCGTGCTGGAGGAGATTCGCGCGTTGGGGGTACACGTGGCGATCGATGACTTCGGCACCGGCTTCTCCAGCATGTCTTACATCCTTCGCTTTCCGGTGGATCGACTCAAGATCGATCAATCGTTCGTGCGGAACATGACGAGGAGCTCCGACAGCAGCGCGGTTACGAATGCCGTCATCGCGCTCGCCAGCGGGCTGCGCATCAAGGTGGTGGCGGAAGGCGTAGAAACCGCCGCCCATCGCGATCTGCTGTTCAGCAGGGGCTGCGACGAGGCGCAGGGCTACTTCTATTCGAAGCCGCTCGCTATCTCGGCGCTCCTGCCGGTGATGCGGAGCCTGGGAGCGAACGGAGCGCCAAGGGCGGCGTGACGTCGGCCTTGGAGCACATGTTGGCGACCGGCATTCCGTGCCGGAACATGATGCCGACCGGCATTCCATGCCGGAATTGGTAGACGATCCTAATCGCGCCCATGATCGCGCGGATACGGGACACATGTAGTCAGTAACACGTTGTGTCGCAACGACTTTCACTCCGCTGCCAGTTGGCGCAAAACCTCGGTTTTGCGCCTTTTTTTATGTCCGGTCAATTGGGCCTCCAATTGCTTTTACAGACGGAGCGAGAGGCATCCGAACGAATGCGGCGAGCATGCAATCAATGGAGCGAAGATGGCGGAAATGACCCAGTGGCAGGCCTTCACAGCAGGTGACCCGGCGGCACGCGAACAGCTGCTAGCTGAGCACATCAGTCTGGTGCACCACGTCTCGCGGCAGATCCTTCGCCGGGTCTCCTCCGACATTGAGCTCGATGAGCTGATTAGCGCAGGCACCATGGGGCTCATCGACGCGCTCGATCGATTCGATGCGAGTCGAGGTCTTGCGTTCAGCACCTTTGCGGTGCCGAGGATTCGGGGGGCGATTCTCGATGAGCTGCGCCGGATCGATCACGTGCCCTCGTCGATGCGCCGCCGCACTCGCACGCTCTCCACTGCGCGCGAGGCGCTGCGTCACCAGCTCGGCCGCGAGCCCATCGCGGAGGAAGTGGCGGAATCGTTGGGGCTCGACCTGCCGGGATTGTGGAAGCTCGAGGCGGAGGCGGAAGGCACCCTGCGCGTCGCGCTCGACGGCGCCAACAACGACGACAACGAGGATGCGCCGCATGTGCAGGCGTTGGCGGCGGAAGAGCGTGGTACGGTAGAGGATCGGATTACGCTCGACCAGGAGAGCGCGATTCTCCGCGAGACGATTCTGCGACTGTCGCAGCAGGAGCGCACGGTGCTGACGCTCTATTATTTCGAGGAGCTCAAGCTGCACGAGATCGCGGCGGTACTCGAGGTAACGGAGAGCCGCGTCTCGCAGATTCGGCAGAAGGCGATCGGCAAGCTTCGCGGCGAGCTCTCCTCGCTGCGCGCGCTGGTAGCCTGACCGCTACGCGCCCGCGCCGAGTGCCGGGATGACGAGCATATAAGAAGCACCGGCGTCGCTCTCCTCGACGCCCAGGGCGATGTCACCAGGAGCGCATTCGGGAAGGGCACCCGTAGCCGCCGCGTCACCAACCAGCAGGCGCACGACACCCACCCGCCCGTGCAGCCCAAAATGCACACGCACCGCGCGCGACGTGTGCACGAGCGCGGCCTTCGTCGCGGCATTGAGAAGCAGGACCATCTCGCGCCGGAACCGGATGACGTCGCCGAGTACGGGACGCGACTCGTCGCCGGGCTCGATGGTGATGGCGACCGAGCGGCGATCCGGGTGATAGCTGTGCAGCGCCATGGCGGCAGCCATGGCATTGGAAAGGCGAAATGCCTCGTTCCGCGCCGTGTAGCGCGTCGACAGCGCGCGCATTTGCTCGAGTAGCTCCTCGAGCTGCCGCGTTTCGCTGGCGAGCATGTCGGACATTGCAATCGGGTCGTCCCCGTGCACGCGGAGCAGCTCGGCGATCGTGCCGATGGTGGCGATGCGATTGCTCAGCCCGTGCGCGAGCCCGCGAACGAGCGCCTCGCTCACGGCGCACCACGAGTCAGCGAACGAGCGCGTGCGACCGGGCTCTCCCGTCGGGAATCTGCCGGAGGCGATCGCTGCGGGGGTCATGCATCTTCGACGCGCACGGCGCGTGCCCCGCAACCCGTTCGAGGCGAATAGTGACGTTTCCGCCGCGTGCGCATGGGCGTATTTTGGAGCGTCGCCCCGCCAATATCCTCTCTCTCCGAACGAGATGCCCGCTCATTCCACGCGCGCCGTCGCGCCGTTTTGCGCAGCGATCGTCGCCGTCGCCGTCGCCTTGGCACCGCTGCGGGCGCAATCCGCGCCAGCCGACAAGCTCATTGATGGCGCGCTGAAGGACAGCGCCGCGTGGAACCGCCTCGCGGAGCTCGTCGACACCTTCGGCAATCGTCCCGTCGGCTCGGCGAGGCTCGAGGGTGCGATCGACTGGATCGTGGCGGCCATGAAAAAAGACGGACTCGACAACGTGCACACGGAGCCAGTTATGGTGCCGCACTGGGTGCGCGGTCGCGAATCAGCGATGCTGCTGGCGCCGCACCGCGGCGCCGCTGCACATGCTCGGGCTCGGTCGCAGCGTGGGGACGCCGGCCCGCCGGGATCACGGCGGACGTGCTCGTAGTCAACGACTTCGCGGACTTGCACGCGCACGCGGAGCAGGCGAAGGGGAAGATCGTGCTGTACGATCACCACTTCGATCCGGCGAAGGCGCCGTTCGATGCGTACGGCGAGGCGGTGATCTACCGGTTCGCAGGTGCGGATTCGGCGGCGGCGTACGGGGGCGTTGCCGCGCTCGTGCGATCGGTGACGCCTCACTCGCTCAGCACCCCGCACACGGGCGCGATGGGCTATGGCGACACGACCGCGCATGCGCACCACGTGCCGGCGGCAGCGATCACGCTCGAGGATGCGGACATGCTGCACCGTATCCAGAATCGCGGCCAGCGCATTCGCGTGACGCTCTCGATGCAGGCGCACATGCTCCCCGATGCGCACTCACGCAACATCATCGCGGAGGTGCGCGGCACGGACCATCCAGACGAGATCATTGTGCTGGGCGGGCACATTGACTCCTGGGATGTCGGGCAGGGGGCGATGGACGACGGTGGCGGATTCGTGTCCGCCTGGGAGGCGCTGCGGCTGATCAAGCAGCTGGGGCTCAAGCCCAGGCGCACCATCCGCGTGGTGGGATGGGTGAACGAGGAGATGGGCGGGCGCGGAGCGAATGCGTACCGCGATGCGCATCGCGCGGAGCTTCCGAAGCACAAGTTCGCGCTCGAGTCGGACAACGGCGCGTTCACGCCGAAGGGTGTGCGACTCACCGGTCCGGACTCGTTGCTCCCGGTGGTGAAGGGATTTCTCGCGCCGCTCGCGCGGATCGGTGTGACGCAGGCGTCAATGGGCGATCCAGAGGCGGACGTGACGCCGCTCGCGGAGGCGGGAGTGCCCGCACTCTCGCTCGACATTGATGCGTCTCGCTACTTCTGGTACCACCACACGGACGCGGACATGATGAGCGCGCTGGACCCGCATCAGGTGGCGCTGTGCGTGGCGACTATGGGCGTGGTGGTGTTGCAGGCCGCGAACCGGTAGGGGCGCGGCGCGCATTGAGGCTCAACTCACCGCCCGCAACGTCCAGAAGTCCGCCGAGAGATCCGTGTTGGTGAAGTACGCGTACGGCATCGTGCCGTAGCCCTTCTCCCCCAATCCGGGCCCCACGAATTGCGCACGATGAACAGCTTTCTCGGATTGTCGTAGCCGACGACGCACATTGCGTGTCCGCCGAGCGTGCGCTCCATGCCGTCGGGCATTGGCACGTTTCCCGTGCGCGTCACAGCGGGGGACTCGAACGATTCGTACACCGTGAAGCCGAAGACGAACGGATAGCCCGCCGCCACGCACCCGCGCATCTGCGCGACGTCCTGCGCCACTCGCATGTACGTCATTCCGAGATGCCTCTTTGCCTCGGCGTAGCACTCCGCGGCGGGCTTCGTTGCGAAGCGTGAGAGCACGTACGGCCAGAGCGGCTCCGGACACACACCCTGTTTCGCGAGCGTCTTCATCCCGTCGCGCAGCTGCGCGCCGCTGTCCTCGCTCACCGTGCGCTCGATGACGCGCTCGTTGTAGTAGATGAAGAGCCGCGACGGCACGAAGTCGGGCTCGTCCTGCTTGAGCAGATCGAACTCGAACGCGCCGCCGATCGCGTTCGCGGTGCACGAGCCGAGCTCTCCCTGGTCGTACACGGCCGGCATCTGCGGCCGCAGATCGACGGCAGACGGGAGCGCCGCCGCAGTGCGGCGCGGCACGCGATACGAGAAGTCGCGCTGATCCGGAAGATCCGGAGTCCATCCGTAGCGCTTGACGATGCGTTTCCGTGGGATCGCCATCTACGTCTCCGAAGGCGTGAACGCGTAACGTGCGGCCTTCACCGCGGCCGCGCCAGATCTTTGAGCACCGCGCGAGCCACCGGCCCGAGCCGCGCCGGATCGTCGACGATGCGCTCGCCGCTGAGCACGCGCGCGGCGTGAACCGCGTCGCGCGTCATGTCGTTCGTGATCGCCACGCAGTGCATCCCCGCCGCGGTCGCCGCGCGCACGCCCGGCACCGAATCCTCGAGCACGAAGCAATCGGCCGGTTGCGCCCCCAGCTTCGATGCGATCAGCAGATAGATCTCCGGCGATGGCTTTGCCTCGCGCACATCCTCGCGGGTGACGAGCACGTCCACCTCGCTCGTGAGTCCGAGGCGCTCGAGCACGAGAACCGCGTGCTTCCGGTGCGACATTGTCGCGACACCCACAGGGTAGCCGTCGCGCTTCACCTCGCGCAGCAGCGACGTGGACCACGGTACTCCTGCTCGCGAATCAGCCGCTCGTCCGCGATCATCGCCTCGTAGATCGCGAGCCGCAGCCCCATGTACGCATCCAGCGGGGACGACGCGCCGAGCTCCGCCATGCGCCGCCTGGCCTGCTCCTCGAGACCGAAACGCGCGAGCAGCGCCGCCGCCACCTCCTCGCGCGCATGGCCCACCAAGTCATCGTACGCGGCGATGATCTCCTGCGCCCGCACGGTCTTGGGGCTCAGCTCCACCGCCGCCAGCGCGTACGACCGCGCCTTGAGCGCCTCCGTCTGCACGAGCGTTCCATCGAGATCGAAGATCGCGGCGATCGTGCGCTCGGTCATACAGCGAAGTTGGCGCCGGGCGATGCGAAACGCGACCGGTAGAACATTACCGGTCGCGCGTCAGCGCTCAGTCGAACAACTACCGTACACGCTAGTACCGCCAGCTTGTCGTATCCCCCCTGGCCGTCTTCAGGAAGTGCGCCGTCATCAGCTTGATGAAGCGCGAATTGTACGTGAGCCGCGAGACCATGTTCGCGTTCGCGTGGTCGCCGCTCCAGCAGTGCTCGTCGCGGGCGCCGTAGTCGACCTGCGCATCCGCCGGCGGATTCTTCGTTCCCTTCAAGAAGTCGTCGGCATAATAGACCGCGTCGTTCAGAAAGAAGTTGTCCGAGCGGCCCACGTTCAGCGTGATCTTGCCGCGCAGCTTCGGGCCGAGCGTCGCCCAGTCGCGCCGCATGATGTGCACGAGATCGTAATTGTCGCGCCAGTACGTCGCGACCGCCGAGTCGATCACGCCCGTGCGCTTGTCGAAGATCCGCTTGGGATAGCCATCCGCCCCTGCCGGCGAGAACACGGCCTCCCAGATGTCCCACTGCCCGCCTGACCGCGACCTCGATCCAAGCACGGCCTCCTTCTGGTTCGACTGCTCCATTGTCACGCGCGTGCGGCCGAAGTAGTCGCGCTCGGCCGGACGCGGCGTCGTGCGCCACGGCCCCGCGCTGTAGAACGCGTTACCGTCGTGGTAGATGTCAACGGTCGTGTACGCATGAAAGTCGATCGGGTCCGGACAGTTCGCGTAGGCGCCGTTGTAGTCCTCGGGATACTTCACCTGCGCGCCGAGCGCCTCCCATCCGCCGGTCGAGCCGCCGTAGAGAGCGCGCGCCCACGCACCGAGCCCGCGATAGTGCGATTCGACGTACGGAATGAGCTCGTACGTGATGGCATCGCCGTACGGACCGTTGTTCTCCGAGTTCACCGCGTACGAGTCATTGTAGTATGGCGTGGGATGCTGGATCGTGAGCTGAAGCACGCGTGGGAAGCCCGGCCCCGTCCACTCCTTGTAGAACTCGTAGGCCTTCTCCTGCTGGAGTCGCTCGTACCCGAACTTCGTGCAGAGACCGAGCTCGTGCCCATTCGGGCAGTGCACGGTGAGGCTGTCGATGTTGTAGGGTGGCAGCTTCGGGTCCGGCGGCGTCTCGCGAAAATCGTCGACGTCCTGCTGAAAGTGCCCGTGATAGATGGCGAGCGGATAGTGCGCGTCCGGATGCGTGTCGAAGCCCTCCGGCAGAAGGAGAATCGCGCCTAGATACACCGGGCGCCCCCAGAATTTCGTCAGGCGCTCGCTTGCCACCTTGAAGTGCTTCACGTACTTGGTGTCGGCTGGATCGTGGATTTGCGGGATGCTCTGATCGAGCACGATGTGGATCGGCGTCGCGCTCGCCGGATCGATGTGCATCTTCACGGGCTTGCTGAACAGATTTCCCGGCGCGTCCGGCCACTGCTGTCCCTCACCGCGATCGCCGGCGGGGAGCTTCACGGTCTTCCCATCCCCGCGGTGGAAGGTCTCGTAGACGTGCAGCAGCCCCTGCACCCAGTAGTCGCCGGCCTTGATCCCCGCGAGTGAGCTGGTCGGATATCCGAGCGTCGTGTCGCTGACGATCGCCTCGGTGGCCGGGGCAAGTCCGTCGACGTCGACGCCGAACACCTGCTGCGACGTCACGGCATCGGAGATCTGCTGGCGCGGCTCCTTCGAGCTATCGGTCGAGATGAGCAGGAGCATTCGGCCGTCGAGCGGCTTGGCGCTCCGCGATGCCGCGAACGAGAGTCCAACCCGCAAGGGCGCCGCACCGCGCGATTCCGCGGGCACTGGCGCCGCGCGCGTGCAGGACAGGATTGCGCCGGCAAACGCCATGAGGCTCGCGATGCGAGCCGGGGAGGCCCATCGTGGCAGTGAGTACACGCATGTCTCCGAGCTTGGGTGCGAGTGTCCGATCGTCGTGAAGCAAGATCGGAACGTCACACACCTATCGCAAGCAAGACTGCCGCGAGATGTCCGGACAAACTAACGGACCAGAGCCGCCCTCTGTCGCCCCACCAACGGCGCGTACGCGTTGCGGAGCGCGGTCTCGATCTCCGCCGGGTCGATCGGCTTATCGAAGAAGAAGCCCTGGCCGAGCTCACACCCGAGGTCTTGCAGCCCGTTCAGCTGCTGCTTCAGCTCGATCCCCTCGGCGATCGTCTGGAGCTGCAGCGTCTCGCCAAGCGCAATCACCGCCCGCGCGAGCGCGGATTCCGTGTCGCCACGGCCGACATTGTCGACGAACGACTTGTCGATCTTCAGAATGTCGATCGGGAAGCGCTGCAGGTATCCGAGCGACGAGTAGCCGGTTCCGAAGTCGTCGATCGCGAGACGGACGCCAAGCGACTTGAGTGCGTGCAGGCGCTCCAGGATCGTTTCGCTCTGCTGCATGAGCACACTCTCGGTGATCTCCAGCACGAGCTGCCGCGGATCGAGCCCGCTGTCGCTGAGCGCGCGCCGCACATCCTCGACCACGTGCTCGCCCTGCAGCTGATGTCCCGAGATGTTGATCGTCAGCGTGAGCGGGTGCCCGGCGGGCCGCAGCGATTCCCACCCGACGGCTTGGCGGCACGCCTCGCGCACCACCCATTGTCCGAGCGGAACGATCAGCCCAGTCTCTTCGGCCAGCGGAATGAACTGCAGCGGCGACATCATCCCGCGCGTCGGGTGGTTCCAGCGCACGAGCGCTTCCACGCCGGCGATCTCGCCCGTGTGCAGCAGCACGATCGGCTGGTAGCGCAGCGTGAACTCCTCGCGCTCGATCGCATGGCGCAGATCGGACTCGAGCTCGAGCCGCTCCAGCGCCTCGGTGTGCATGCGCGCCTCGTACTTGCGGTACTGTCCCTTACCGCTCTGCTTCGCCACGTACATCGCCATGTCGGCGTTGCGAAGCAGGTCGGACGCGGTGTGGTCCGCCTCCGCGCTGGCGATACCGATGCTCGCCGAGGCGAACACATCTTTCCCCTCGAGCTGGAACGGGTGACGCATTGATTCGAGCACGCGGTCGACGACTGTCATGGCCGCATTGTTGTCCGACGCATCCTCGATGAGGATCGCGAACTCGTCACCGCCGAAGCGCGCGATCGTGTCCGCCGTTCGCACCGCGCGCTGCATCCGCTCCGCGGTGTGGATCAGGAGCTTGTCGCCCTGCGCGTGGCCGAGCGAGTCGTTCACGGCCTTGAAGTTGTCGAGATCGAGGAAGATCACGACGGTGGTGCGAGAGTGCCGGCGCGCCAGCGCGAGCGCGTGTGTCACGCGGTCGAGGAACAGCGCGCGATTGGCGAGGCCCGTGAGCGTGTCGTGGAACGCCTGATGCGTGAGCTCGGCCTGCAGCGCCTTGCGCTCGCTGATGTCGCGCGTGTTGAGCACGATGCCGCGCACTGTCGGCTCGTCCAGCAGATTCGTGCCGATCACCTCGACTTCGCGCCAGCTGCCATCGCGGTGCTTCATCCGCCATTCCGCGGGAGGAGTCACCGCGCCGCGGGGCAACACCGACATGAAGAAGCTGAGCGTGCGCGGAACATTGTCCGGGTGCACCAACTCGGCGAGCCGCGTCCCCTCGAGCTCCTCCGGAAGGTGGCCGAAGATCTCGGCGATCGTGGGACTCACGTACCGCACGACGGTGTCGGGATCGACGATCGTGATCACGTCGGACGAATGCCGCACCAGCGCCTCGAACCGCTCTTCGTTCTCGCGAATGGACTGCTCGGACAACAGGCGTACGTTCTCACGCACCGCATTGATCTGGCGAACGACGACGAGCGCCGTGATGAGAATGCCACCCACCGCCAACACGCTCATCGGCTCCGGCCAGCGCTGCACGGCGACGACGCTGAGCAGAGCATAGCTCAGCACGACTCCCATGTAGGGCAGATAGGTGAACGGCTGCGAGCGCGCCTTGCCGTCCTCCTTGCCGGAAACGATCGGGGGCTTCCAGTAGTAGCGCGCGAACGCGCTGATGATGACGAGGTATGCGCACGCGTACGTGGCGTCGGTCCAGCTGACCTTTCCCCAGCCTTCCTGCAGGATCGTCAGGTCGTTCGCGAGATCGGAGAAGATGTAGAGCAGGAAACCGGCAAGGAGCAGCGTCGAGGCGCCCGGATCCTGCTGCGCCGGCCGCCGGAGAAACACGGTGACCACGCCGAGCAGGAGGAGCATCGAGGCGATCGGATACGCGAGGCCGAAGAACGTTCCCCACATCCCATCGAGCTCGAACGTGCGCGTCGGGATGATGACGAGATACCAGATCGCGAGTCCACCAGCGACGACCACCGTGACTGCGTCGAGCAGAAACTTTCGATATTCGTTCGAGACGCGACGAGCCAGCGGAAAGGACAGCCACCCGGCAAGGCCCATCACGTACATGCCGAAGTACAGGATGTTCGTCCAGGCGGAGAGCGGATTGCCGTTCTCGATGAACTTGAGGTAGAACGCGGTGACGTTCCCGAGGATCACACTAGAGAACGCGATCCCGAGGTACTTGAGCGCTCGGCGAATGCGTGCGTCGGTGCCTGCGCGCTGGCTCGCTCGAAAGGCGAGCAGTGCGGCAGTCGCGTTCATTGGGATGAACGCGACTGCGCGAAAGACGTGGGCCCAGGTGGATTCGGGCGCGATGCCCATCGCCGCGAGATACGCGATCGCGTAGAGCCCGACGAGTACGGAGAGGGCGTTGCCCCAATCGGCTAGCCACGCACGGAATTGGGGGATCGTGCCCGCGTTCGATTCATTCGATTGCATGCCCTTTAGACGCGACTATCGGCACATCGTTTCAGGAGGGCGTCGCTTCTTCGAGAGCTTTCCAACCTGCTGGTCGGACGAAATGACCCCGGTCGGCCCGGGCAGCGGGCCGGCTCGGGGAGAGGTGGACTTGTTGGCCCACCGAGGGGCTCTACTGCGAGGCGCCGGCGGGCGTCGGGCCCGCGCTGTAGCCGAGTCCGACCATTCCCACCACCCAGAGGATCGCCCAGCTGACGAGCAGGGTGCAGATGACGACGACCACCGTATAGCCGATCGCCTTGTCACCGGGCGCCTTCATGAGCACGGGCAGTCCGAGAAAGAGCAGATACAGGCTGTAGAGAACGAAGAGCAGGCTGATGATTCCGAGCACAGGAATGAGCCCGAACACGCCGCCCACCCACGCGGCCGTGAACGAATACGCGACGACTTTCAGCGCCTGCGTGATGCTCTTCGTGCCGCCGAACGTCGGGGCGAGAGCATCGACGATGAGCGCGACGATATAGACGGTGGCGAGACTGAACACGTACATCACCACGGCGCTCGCGAGCGTGCTGCCGAACGGAGTCTTGTAGTTGCCGACGAACGGCACGCTCGTGCCGATCATTGACATGCCGATCGCCTGACACACGGCGGGGATCGCGGCGAGGGGTGCGATGTAGCCGGTGTAGAGCGAGCTGACGGTGGCCGCCTCCGCATTGATCGCACGCCATTCGGTGCCCGGCGACAAAAGGATGTTCTTGACGCGGTCGACGAGGGCCATGGCGCTCTCCGCTGAGAATGGGATGCACGATCATACGCATCCAGGGCGCGAGCGGAAGACGGCGGCGCGGAGCGCGACCGTGTTTGAGCTGCTAAGTCTTTTAGCTACAATCCGTTATGCGAGCGAGCCCGGTTCGCGCACGCCTCGAGCGCGCGAATCGCGAAGCTACGGCTGCGTAACCGTTACGCCGTCGGTGAGCCGCAGTGAGACTCGGCCGCCCTGCGGGATGCAGGCCCCGATGCCGATCCCCTTCGCGCTCGGCGCCGCGTTGAACTCCGTCTTGGCGGTGGCGGTGCCGCTGATCGGCACCGTCTTCCCCGCGACGTCGATCGACACTCCCTTGGCCGTGATGAAGACGGGTGCCTTCGCGGTGACGACACTCAGAATCACTTGCGTTCCCACGGGCAGCGAGATGCCGTTGCTCCCGCTCACCGGCACGACCGTGGTGGTGGTGAACTTGTCGCCATCGGCGCTCCCATTGCTGCAGACGCGCGATCCGCTCGCGAGCTCCAGCGTGGTGCCCGGGCCGATGGAACCGGTCTTCGCGACGGGGGCCGGGGGCGGGGGTGGTGCAGGAGCAGGAGCCGGCGCCGGAGCTGCCGCGGGCGGCGCGGTCGCGGGGGCGGGCTGTGCGGTCGCGGCCGCTGGCGCGGCGCTGGACGTCGACCGCGAGGGCGTGCGTGGTGCGGGTTCGGGCACACGATTCTCGGGCGCGTTGCGACGCGCGGCGCGCTGGGCAGCAGTCGGCGCGGGGGCATTTGCCGCAGCGACAACGGGCGCCGGCGTAGGCGTATCGGATTTCGAGTGGAAGATGCCCAGTTGGCTCAGGCCGGTCACCGCTGCAGTGATGGAGCCAACGAGCGCCGCCGTCGCCGTGAGATAGCCCGGCGCCGTTTGATACCACTTCGATTGGGGCTTCAGCTCGTCTGCCATCCTCTGGCCTCACTGCCGGGTTCAGTGCGTACGTTCCCGAAAAGTATGGGGCGCAAGGGGTGACTCGCAATCAGTTTTTTCATCCCCTGGCGTTTTTTTCTCCTCATGTCAGGACTCCGCCGCCTCGCTCGCTCTCCTCCTCCTCCCGCTCCGTCGTAAAATCGCCGCCGGGCGCGAGATGCTCGTGCGAATCGCCTCCCCCCTCCTCGTCGTACGCCAGCAGCAGATCTCGCAGATCCTGCTGGCGCTACACGTGACGCATTACGTCGCCACCGATCTTCCCCGCCTCGGCGAGTCGCAGAAGCTCTGCGCGCTCGGCGGCCTGCATTCGCCTTCGCAGCGCGCGGAAAGCCGCTGCGTCAAAGCCGTCGCGCTCCTGCCGCACGTGCGTCCGTTCCGCCATGCGCCGCCGATGCCGAGCACGAATGCTTTGGTCCATCCGACCGACGGCGCGAGAAAGTGCACGATTGCCCCCCTTCTGCGCGAGAATTCTGAGCGCGCCGACGACCGCGATCAGCAGGATCAGCAGCTCGAGCACGGTCACGACTTACCCCCCCTTCCCTGTTGCGCTGCCGTCGACATGATCGTTGAATTTGAGCATGACCCGCCGGCGAACCCAACCTGCCCCATGGTCCCGGTGGGGCGACGAGCGCCTGCTCACGCTGCGCTTCCGGGAGTTGCATCTCACCCGGCCCAGCGCCTGGGTGGAGCGAATGTCATTGGCAGCTGCTGCTCGAACTCGCGGATCGATCGCTTCGCATCCAACCGCACGTGTGGCTCGCCGAAGAGTGGTTCTCGCCGCGCGGCGTTCCCGGATTCGCCATTCCTTTCTACCTCGCCCATCCCAGGCTCATGCGACTCGAGCGTGCCCAGATGAATTCGGTGGAAGGCGGCGCGCCCGCGTCGTGCATGGCGATCATGCGCCACGAGGCCGGCCATGCGATTCAACACGCGTATCGACTGCACCGCCGCGCGCCGTGGCGCCGGCTCTTCGGGGCATTCGAGCACGCCGTATCCGGATCGATATCGGCCGAATCGCCGCAGCACCCGGTTCGTTCGGCATATTCCGGGCTGGTACGCGCAGAGTCATCCCGATGAGGATTTCGCGGAAACGTTCGCCGTGTGGCTGCGCCCAGGTTCACGTTGGCGCACTCGGTACGCCAATTGGCCGGTTGCGCTCGCAAAGCTTACGTACATTGAGACGCTGATGCAGGAGATGCAAAACGTCCGTCCGATCGTCACCTCGCGTGCCCGGCCGCACGACATCGCGCATTCCCCGCTCACGCTGAGCGACCACTACCGCGCAAGACAGCGCGCGTTCGACAACGCGCCGCCGGGATGGCTCACACTGTGAAGCGCGCCCGCCGCCGCCGCAATCCGCTGCGCGTGATCGCGCTCACACATCCCGATCACATCCCGCCTGACACGCTCGAAGGCCACACGGATCAGGAAGCGCTTGCGTGGCGCGCAGAGTTCGACGTCGTGAACGGACTGCGCAAGCTCGGCCACGAGGTCCAGCCGCTCGGCGTTCAGGACGACCTGCAGCCCATCCGCGACGCGGTGACGGACATCAAACCCCACGTGGTGTTCAACCTGCTCGAGGAATTCCAGTGGAACGCGACGTTCGATCACAACATTGTGGCGTATCTCGAGCTACTCGGCGTGCCGTACACCGGCTGCAATCCGCGCGGCCTGGTGCTGTCACGCGGAAAGGCGCTCTCCAAGAAACTGCTCGCGTATCATCACGTGCCCGTGCCGGCGTTCGAGGTATTTCCGGTGGGCCGCACGGTGCGGCGTCCCGCGGAACTCGCGTTTCCGCTCTTCGTGAAGAGTCTCACCGAGCACGCCTCGATCGGGATCGCGCGCGCTTCGCTCGTGAACGATGACGACGAGCTTCGCGAGCGCGTGGAGTTCATCCACGAGCGTGTTGGCACCGATGCGATCGCCGAGCAGTTCATTCCGGGGCGCGAGCTCTACGTCAGCGTCGTCGGGAACACGCGGCTGCGGGCCTTTCCGGCGTGGGAGCTCGTCATTGACGATCAGGAGGCGAATGAACCGCTCATCGCAACCGCCAAGGTGAAGCACAATCTCGAGTACCAGGCCAAGCGAGGAGTTCGGATTCGGGCGGCCGAGGGTTTGTCCGACGAGCTGGTGGCGCAGCTCGGATGGATGAGCAAGCGGATCTATCGTGTGCTCGAGCTCTCGGGATACGCGCGAATCGACTATCGGCTGGATGAGAGCGGCAAGCTCTACTTCCTGGACGCGAATCCGAATCCTGACATTTGTGAGAGCGAGGAGTTCGCCTCAGCCGCGCGCTACGACGGGGTGGAATACCCGGAGCTGCTGCAGCGGATCGTGCGCCTGGGAATACGCGCGCGTCCCCTGTCGGCGGCCGGCTAGGGCCTCGGCCGCCGAGGCACGCTCAGGCGGCGCGCTGGTAGGCTGCGCGCCACACCTGGGTATTCGTCCAACGAAAAGACGTACTGGAACTTCGCCGGCGGAAATCCCCGGACGCCGATCTCCAACAGATCACCGGCCTCGGCATTGGCCTGCGCCGCGATCACGTCCAGCGCGTTCTTGAACGTGTCGCTGTCGACGGCACCTTTTCGCCGTACGTCGGAGCTGCCGATAGTAAACTCGTAACGCGGCATGCTATCCTCCCCTGTTTGTCTTCACCACTCTATACACGCGACGAGCCTGTTTGGTTTCGCTTTTTGCCCCCGTCATTTTGGCGGGAACGTACCCGGTGCCAACCGTCTTGCTCTCATGGACCACGGGGAGAAGAGCAATGACCACGCCGCAGCAGTCGACCAGCGCCGCCGATGCGGGCACAGTCACCTTGGCGATCTGACCGTGAATCGCCTCGGCTTTGGAGCCATGCGCATCACGGGCGAGGGGATCTGGGGTGAGCCCAAGGATCCCGCGGAAGCGAGGCGAGTGCTCGTGCGCGCGCTCGAGCTCGACGTCAATCTCATCGACACTGCGAACTCGTATGGCCCCGAGGTTTCCGAGCGACTCATTGGCGAAACGCTTTCGCCGTACAAGGCGGGTCTCGTCATCGCCACGAAGGGCGGCTACACTCGCACCGGCCCGTACAAGTGGAAGCCGGACCTGAAGCCGGACATCTTCGTGCGGCGCTCGAAGGGAGCCTGAGGCGGCTCAAGCTCGAACGCATCGACGTCTACCAGCTGCACAACGCGGCGGATCCCACGGTCCCTCTGGCCGACGCGATTGGCGAGCTCGCGATCATGCAGAGCGAGGGGAAGATTCGCCACGTCGGCGTCAGCAACTTCACGGTGGCGCAACTCGAGGAAGCGTTCTCGATCGTGAAGGTCGTCTCGGTGCAGAATCGCTTCAACCTCGGCGATCGCACCTCGAAATCCGTGCTGGACGAATGCGAGAGACTCGGAATTCCGTTCCTGCCCTGGGCACCGCTCGGCAAGTCGAACAGCGACGCGACCACCGCGCTGTCGAACGTCGCCCGACGTCACGGCGCGACGACCGGACAGATCGCGATCGCGGCGTTACTCGCGCTCTCACCCGCGATGCTTCCGATTCCTGGGACGTCGCGTGTGTCGCACCTCGAGGAGAACGTGGCCGCAGCAGGGATCGAGCTCACGACGCAGGACCGCAGGGAGCTGTCGATCGCCGCCTGAGGCTACCCTTCTGCGTCCAGCTTCTTCCCTTTTCGGCGTTTCCACACCACGATACCGCCCCAGAGAAGCAGACCGGCGAGCACGGCGTCGCCGGCCGGCCCGACGTACTTGTGCAGCGAAACTCTGTCCCGAACCCACATCCCATGTCGAACGACGAATCACAACCCATGTCGCGGCGCAGCTTCGTGGCGACGTCCCTTGCGGCGGGCGCGCTGATCGGCAGCGGC
Organism: uncultured Gemmatimonadaceae bacterium; assembly: GCA_963827355.1. GTDB lineage: Bacteria > Gemmatimonadota > Gemmatimonadetes > Gemmatimonadales > Gemmatimonadaceae > FEN-1250. The sequence goes on along the minus strand of CAWHAS010000018.1, from coordinate 88,785 downwards.
AGCATGCCGCAGCTGGCATTGCCTGGACAGTCGGACACGGCGCGACGAAGGGAGCATGCGGACGGCGGCCAGGTGGAGGAGAAGACGGTGGGCCAGCTCCAGGACGCGATGCAGAAGGATCGCTGACATTGCGCCAGCTCGTGGAGGACTACCGCGCGCGCATTGCCGAGAGGGATCACGATCTGCACGCGGTGCTCGAGCTAACCCTGACGCACTCTCGATCGCGGATGCGATGGACGCCGAGCGAAAGAAGTCAGGTCCGCGAGGACCGCTGCACGGCATTCCGATTCTGCTGAAGGACAACGTCGGCACGGCCGACAAGATGGAAACGACCGCCGGCTCGCTCGCACTCGTGGGCGCTCGTCCCCCCCGCGATGCCTTCGTCGCCGCGCAGCTGCGGGCCGCGGGTGCGGTGATTCTCGGGAAGACGAATCTCAGCGAGTGGGCGAACTTCCGCAGCACGCACTCGTCGAGTGGATGGAGCGGACGAGGAGGCCAGTGCCGCAATCCCTACGCGATGGACCGCCACGCATTGGGCTCGAGCTCCGGCTCGGCGGCCGCCGTCGCGGCGAGCTTCTGCGCGGCGGCGATCGGCTCGGAGACCAACGGGTCGATCGTGAGTCCGTCGGCGACGTGCTCGCTGGTTGGCATCAAGCCCACGGTGGGACTCGTGAGCCGCAGCACGATCATCCCGATCTCGCGGAGCCAGGATACCGCGGGCCCCATCGCGCGTACCGTGACCGACGCGGCGATCCTTGCTCAGCGCGATCGCCGGCGCCGATCCGCGCGACTCGGCGACGACGGTCGCGGGCGCGAAGCGCGTCGCGAATTACGCCGCGGGACTCGACGCGGGCGCGCTCCGCGGCATGCGCATTGGCGTGCCGCGCGAGCAGTACTTCGGCTACAGCGCCTCCGCCGACTCGGTCGCGCAGCACTCAATCGATTTGATGCGCGCACAGGGCGCGGTGATCGTCGACCCCGTGGAGATCGGAAAGATGGGATCTGTGGGCGACGCCGAATTCGAGGTGCTGCTGTACGAGTTCAAGGCCGGGCTCAACGAATATCTCGCGGATCTCGGTGTCGGTGCGAAGGTGCGAACACTGGCCGATGTCATCGCCTTCAACACCGCGCACAAGAGCGAGGAGATGCCCTACTTCGGGCAGGAGATTCTGGAGCGGGCACAGAAGCGCGGCCCGCTCACCGATGTGAAGTACCGCAGGCCCTCGCGAAGTCGCGGCTCGACACGCGAGAGAAAGGGATCGACGCCGTCATGAACGCGCACAAGCTCGATGCGCTCGTCGCGCCCACGAACGGACCGGCGTGGCTGATCGACCTCGTGAACGGCGACGCCGACGGCGGCGGGAGCTCGTCGCCCGCGGCGGAGGCGGGGTATCCGAGCATCACGGTGCCCGCGGGCTACGCCTTTGGGCTGCCGGTGGGAATTTCGTTTTTCGGGCGGGCGTGGAGTGAGGCGAAGCTCATCCGCATTGCGTATGCGTTCGAGCATGCCGCAAACGCGCGGCGCGCGCCCACCTACGCGCGCAGCGTCACGCTGTAGCGCGCGCTATCCCGTCTTCTTCTCCGACGGACTCTTCTTCCTGGCTGTCCGTTGTGATAGTCGGGCACCGGGATTGGATTCGGTGACGGCGCCGGCGGCGGTCCTCGCGGCCGGCATGGCCCGGTGGTGTCGCCGCCCTGCGCGAAGAAAAACTGTGGCTCAGCCTTCGTGCGCAACGAGTGGATGTATTCGATGAGCGCGCCGATCTGCCTGTTGTTCAAGCGTCCCACCCACGGCGGCATTCCCATTGGTCGTCCATCGTGGATGTGCTGTGGTAGATCATTCAGTCGCTGCCACCGTACTTCCACGTCGTGTCGCGAAGACTCGGACCCATCGCGCCTCCCGCGAGTCCGCCGTGGCAGCCGTAGCAGTTGTTCGCGAGAAAGAGCTCGCGCCCCTGCACCGCCAGCTTCTGATCGCCGCCAAAGGTGTGCTGTCCCAGATCCGCGATATTCCCGGGCGCGGGGCCTGACTTCGCCTTACCGCTGTCACCCGAGCCGCCGCACGACGCCAGCAGGATGAGAGCACAGGCGGCGCTGCCGAGGCCGATCGCGTAGAGCGTCGTTCGCATTGTCATTCCTCCGTGAGTCGCGCCGCTCGACCCGGCGGTCGAGTCGAGTGGCACGCCGTAGTCGGCCAGGATTTTGTGGATGGCCACGCGCTCTCGCACCAGAAGCGTGTCGAGCGTGCGCGCCAGAGTCGTGTCGGTGCGGCGCAGCCCCATGGCGATGTCGAAGGCGAAATGCTCGCCGGAGCCGTCGCCCGAAGTCGCGAGCGGCACGATCGTGAGGGGCGACGGGGCGCGCCTCGCGAAGTAGCCCGCGAAGGGGCCCCATACGATCGCGACGTCGATCTCCCCGCGCTCGAGCGCCTCGAGTATGCGCGCCTGCGGATTCGGCTTCGAATAATCATCGACGATCGGATAGCCACGCACGTTGTCGATCATGCCGCGTGAGGCGAGCGCCTGCGCCGGCGGAGTGTTCTGATAGTCATTGCCGATCATGTGCACGCCGACTTTGAGCGACCGCAGCGCGGGATCGTCGAGCGACCGCACGCGCACCGGTCCCCCGGCGCGATAGACCATCACGTAGGTCGACCGGTAGTAGGGCGCGGTGGTGAGCAGCGGACCGAATGCCTCGGGCACGCCCATGTAGACGTCGCATGCTCCCGCCTTTAGACCCTTGCGCACAAAGCCGCGCATCTGCGGGCGCCAGCTGAACTCCACCGTCGTGCCCATGTCGCGCGCGAGCAGTCCGGCGATGCGATTCTCGAACCCCGCGCGCTTGTCATTCGAGAACGGGAGATTGTTCGGGTCCGCGCACACGCGCAGCGGCTTCGGCCGCGGGCGCTCCGCGGCACCCAGCATCACGACCATGAGCATTGCCAACGCCGCGCGCGCGATCACGGCAGCTCGAACACGTGCAATGCGCCACCCGCCTTCGTGTGCTCGGGCAGATCCCTCATTGCGTTCACGGCGCCGAGTGCGGCGAAGGGATCGTCCGCGGAGAGATTTCCAGGCACGATGGCGCCGGCCCATCCACCCACGCCCTTGTACACGGCGACGTACTGCTTGCCATCGGGCCCGAGATAGGTGATCGGATTGCCGATGATCCCCGAATTGAAGTGCGTCTTCCACAGCACGTTGCCGTTCGTGGCATTCACCGCCTTGAAGTCCCCATCGATCGTGCCGTAGAACACGACGTCACCGGCGGTGACGAGCGCGCCAGCCCATACCGGGAAATTCTCCTTGATTCCCCACACCTTCTTTCCGGTGCCGGCATCCCAGGCGAGGAATTCGCCGCGGTTGCCACCGGGACCGCCGTATATTTTCACCGCGGCGCCCACGTACGGCGTGCCCGCGATGTATTTCGCCTCGAGGCCGCCGTAATCCATGCAAAGGTTCGTCGCCGGCGTGTAGAACAGATGCGTGCGCGGCGAGAACGCAGCGGGTTGCTGGTCGCGCGCACCGGTGGACGATGGACAGATGTTCGTGGTCATCCGCCCCTGGTGCGTCTGCTTCGCTTCGACGAGCACCGGACGCCCCGACTGCAGATCGACGCCCGTTGCCCAGTTCAGATACTGGTACGGCTGCGCGACGAGCACCTCGCCGGTGGCACGGTCGATCGTGTACGCGAATCCGTTGCGATCGAAGTGGACCACCACCTTGCGCGTCGCCCCATTGAACGGGATGTCGGCGACGATGTGCTCGTTTACGCCATTGTAATCCCACGCGTCGTGGGGCGTGTACTGGTAGGCCCACTTGAGCTCACCCGAGTCGGCGTCGCGCGCCATCGCGGACGTGGAGTAGAGATTGTCACCGGGGCGCAAGTCGGGATTCCACGTGCCGGGATTCGCGGTGCCGTAAAACAGCGAGTTCGATTCTGGATCGTACGTCACCCATCCCCACACGGTGGCGCCGCCGAGCTTCCACTGGTCGCCGCGCCAGCTCGTCACGCCCATGTTCGCTGGCTTCATTGAGGCGTAGAACGGCTTGAAGCTGGATCCGATCTTCACGTCCTTGTCCGGACCCGTGTTGTACGCCTGCCAGACGATCTTCCCCGTCTTCGCATCGAGGGCAGTGATCCACCCGCGCACACCCATCTCTCCGCCGCTGTTGCCGACGTAGACTTTGCCCCTGGCGACGAGCGGCGCCATTGTCATTGTTTGCCCCTGATTCGGATCGCCGAGCTTCGTGCGCCACACCTGCTTGCCGGTGACCGCGTTCACGGCCACCGTCGCATTGTCGAGCACGTTGTAGATGATGTTGCCGTCGTAGTACGAGGCCCCGCGATTCACATCGTCGCAGCACGCCTTGCCGAACGCCGTCTGATCGACGGGCGGCGCGTATTCCCAGAGCTTGGCGGGACCGGGCTTCGACAGGTCGAACGCAACGAGCTTGTTGGGATATGGTGTGACGACGTACATTCTGCCACCGACGACGAGAGGCTGTCCCTCGTGTCCGTCGGCGATGCCCGTTGTATAGCTCCACGCTTCCTTGAGCTGCGCCACGTTGGTCGTGGTTATCTTGTCCAGTTCGCTGTAGCGCGTGCTTCCGTAATCGTGTCCCGGAAGCGTCCAGTCACTCTCCTTCGAACCGGGCGGCAACATGCCGCGCCCTGTGCTCGTGGTTGAAGGCGCGGGGCTCGTCGCGAGTGCAGGCGTCACCTGCGCCTGGGCGAATGCGCCGGCAGGCACCAGCGTCGCGGCACAAATAGAACAGGCGATCGAGCGCCAGGTCGTTCTGCTGGCGTGCATCATTCAGCTCTCCGTGGCAGACGCAGCTTCACAATGCAATGTGCGCACCGTCGGGGCGCGCATGGTTATTTCTCGATGGGCCACGAGTGAGATGATGATCCCACAGGCACTTCTGTTCGCTGATGCCGATTTCACCGTCGTCGATGTCGTCCGCGAGTACACCTCGTTCGCCGGTTCCTTCCTGATCGTCGGCGCCACGGCGTTCTATTTTCTGCTGCTCCGTCCGACGTTCATGCCCAACATGGATGCGATGCGCGTCGCCAGCCGCTCGGCCGCGCGTATCGGCGTGGTGGGCGCCGTCCTGCGCCTGCTCATGATCGGCATGACGGTGATGGGCGCGATGCTGCAGAAGCAGCTGACCTTCGTCGCGGCGCTCACGAGCAAGCCGTCGTTGATCGTTGGCGAGATCGCCACGGTCATCGCCCTGTTCGCATTCGCATCCGCAGCGTTCGCGTGGCGCGCGGAAATTCGCCGCTGGGCGCTCGCCGGCATCGCGACGCTGGTCATCGCGCTCCAGGGCGTGGTGACCACGAAGCCCGCACGCATGGTGAACCCGATCACGTCTTCGCCGCGTCAATGTGGATCGGCACACTGTTCGTGATGGTGGTCGCCGGCATCTCCACGGCGCTGAGCGGCGCGTTCGCCACGTCGGACCGCGGAACGGCCGTGGCACTCCTGGTCAAGCGCTTCACGACGCTGGCGCTGTTCAGTACCTGCATTCTGCTGATCACGGGCGTTACGACCGCGTGGCTACATCTCGGAACGCTCGAGGCGCTGTGGACGAGCAGCTACGGCAAGACGCTCATCGTGAAGCTGAGCCTCGTCGCCGTCGTCTTTCTGATCGGCAGTTACAACAATCTGCTAGTGAAGCCCACGTTGGGTACCCAGGACGCGGCCCGCCGGATGAAACGCACGGCGACGGTCGAGATTTCGGTTGCGGCGCTCGTGCTCGTCGTGACGGCGGTGCTCGTGAACCTCCCCGCACCGGCGGAGCACCTCGCGCACTAGTCGTGCGTGATGACCTTGCTCATCCACGCATCGGCGCGATAATCGCGCTCCTGCACCGCCACCCACTTCATGTCTTTCGACACACTCACCTGGCGAATCGGACGCGGTGAGTCCCCGAGCGACCGTAGCTGACCTGGTCCGGTCAGCTTGAGAAAGCTGAGCGACCCCTGGGTGCGCGACACCTGAAGGAAGGCGCCGCCGTCCGCGAGGGGACTAACACGTGCAAACTCGGTGAACATGGTCGTCCACATTGACGTGGATCCGTCAGCGAGAGAGAGTGTGCCGAGACCAAGCGAGTCGCCCGTCGTGCGGTCGTTGCCGATGATGAAGAGTCGATTGCGCTCCGGGTCCGCCGCGATCCCGAACACGAATCCGTACCAGGGGGTCTTGGCGTACTCGCGACTCTTGCCGGCGCGTTTCACGACAATGCGGTCACCCGCCGCCGGAACCCAGGCCCATCCGTCCGGAAGCGCCTGAAGCCACGCGACGGCGGAATCAGGAAGATCTGCCTCGTTGCGCGCGGCGCTCGTGCGCACGTCGACCTGAGAGAGATGTAATCCGCTCGGCGTCTGTCGCGAGACTCCCACCGTCACCGAGTCGGCCCAGAATGCGTTGGTAGGATCTCCGGTGCCGCCGAGCGCGGACTCGGAGCCGCCGGAAAACGGCATGATGGAGTAGCGCTGCACGACGCGATTGCCACCGATCGGAACTGTCCTGCGCAACAGGATGCGGGCGCCATCGGGCGAGATGAGGGCGCTCACGGGACTCGATGCGTGCGCGACCCGACGATCGTCTGGATAGGTGCCCTTGAGCACACTGGGAAGATCGAGCGCCCAAATGTTGAAGTCGTAAGTTCCCTCGTCCATCACCATCCCGGCGCCATCCGCGGTGAGGGAGAAGTTCGTGAACAATCCGGTGAACATCGTGTCCTGACGCGCAGCGAGTTTTCCAGTAAGCGGATCGAGCGCGATGCGCACGATCGACTCGCCAACGCCGTCGCCGAGCCGCGAGAGCCAGATCGCATCACGGGTCGCGACGCCGCCGCACGTACACGCGTTGACGACGTGGTCGGCGACATGTCCCGCGCGATCGACGATCTGCCACAGCCCATGCGGCTGCTGCAGCGTGAGCGTGACGATCCAGCCGGTACCCGGCATCGAGGAGATGCCCGCCAGTCCCTGCCCCGCTCCGGCAATGCGAATGCTGTCGTGCACTGAGCCGTCGAGCGCCGCAACACGAATCCAGTTCACCGAGTCGGCGCGAATCGTGGGGCCGACGAGCAAGGAATCGCCGCCGGCGAAAAAGGTGGCAACGCCTGAGGTGAGCCAGCGCGGTGCGCCGCCGAGCGCGGAGAGCAGATAGGTGCCACTGCGTCCGTTGAACGTTCCGTTGAACATCAGGTTGCGACGATCCGGGCTCCACTCGAGATAGTAGCCGGCGGTGGCGCCCTCGAGGATCGCGCGCGTCGTGCTGCCACCCACGTCCTGCTCCACGAATGGAGTAGCTGCATTGCCCTTTCTCGCAACGCTTGGTAATGTATGCGAGCTGTTTGCCGTCGGGCGAGATCGCAGGGACGAGCACGGCGCCCGATGTCGTGAGCGGGGTGCGCTGCCCGAGCGATGCTGCGGTGCCGCGCGGCGCCGCGCGCCCCCTGAAGGCGTAGGCGCCGCCGGCGACGATCGCGGCGAGTACGAGGACTCCGACGACGATCGCCGTTCGCCGACTCATCTTCGCCGCCGGACGCGCAGACGCCTCGCTCTCGGTTCCGGTCTTCACCTCGAGCGCCTTCGCAAAATCCCCCGCGCTCGCGAACCGATCCGCCGGCGTCTTCGCCAGCGCCTTCGCCACCGCCGCATTGACGCTCAACGGCACCGTGTCGCGCAGAACCTGCAGATGCGTCGGCTTCTCCGTCATCAGCTTCGCGATCATCGACTGCGCGCTCGCACCGGTCACCGGCGGCTCGCCCGCGAGCATCTCGTAGAGCACCGATGCGAGCGAGTACACGTCGCTCCGCGCATCGATGCCGCGGTCGCCCGTCGCCTGCTCGGGACTCATGTACTGCGGCGTGCCGAGCGAGAGCCCCGTCTGCGTGAGGCGGTTACCGCCCGCTTCCTTCACGGCGAGCGCGATGCCGAAATCCGTCAGCATCGCCTCGCCTTCCTGGATCAGGATGTTCTCGGGCTTGATGTCGCGATGCACCAGGCCCTGCCGGTGCGCGTAGTCGAGCGCGCTCGCGACCTGCTTCGTGATCGTGAGGGCCTCATCGAGCCCGAGCTGCCGCTCGCGATCGAGCTTTGTCGCGCAATGATTCCCCGCGCACGAACGGCAGCACGTAGTACAGCAGGCCGTCCGCCTCTCCCGAATCGATGAGCGTGAGGATGTGCGGATGATCGAGCCGCGCCGAGATTTTTATCTCGGTGAGGAATCGCTCCGATCCGAGCACGGCGCCGAGCTCGGGGCGCAGCACCTTGAGGGCGACCTCGCGATCGAGCTTCTTATCGCGTGCGAGATAGACGACGGCCATGCCGCCGGAGCCGATCTCGCGCTCGATGACGTAGCGGTCACCGAGCGCGGTGGAGATGTCGGGGGTGTCGGACATGCCCGAAATTGGGATGAATCGTCCAATCACGCCAGAGCCGCGTTTCTATCCCTCGAGGAATCCGCGCGATATCGCGAGCGCGTCGGCGCCGCCACATCCGCCTTTCGACGCAAACCACCAACGCGCCCGCGTTACTCCTCTATCACTCGCGCGACTTCGTCGCCGACCAGGAGTTCGCCTGCCAGAGCCTCACCCTTCGCGGCCCGGCCCCCGGTCTTCAGGCTGGTTGTCCCGCGTGTTGACTCATGAACTCCGTCGCGCGTCGCATCAACTCCTCCGGTGACAAATCCTCTATTCGAGTGGCGATCGTCCAGTAGTATCCCTCCGGGTCGATGAGCGTCCCGCAGCGGTCACCCCAGAACTGATCCATCATTTGTCCCATCGGTCCATCCGCAACGCGCGCACCGGCGGTCTTGGCGCGCTTGTACAGGCTGTCGGCATCGTCCACATAGATCCACAGAGAGATCGGCGACCCGCCTAGTGCGTGAGGTGTCTTCGCGTCCATCATCGCGTCGTGCAGCATGATGTGCGAGTTGCCGATCCGAATTTCCGCGTGAAGCACTTTCCCGTCCTGTCCGACGGCACGCGAGATTTCTTCCGCGCCGAGCGCCTTCTGATACCATGAAATCGCTTGCGGCGCGTTGTCCATCGTGAGCATCGGAGTCACGGTGTGGAGACCTTCTGGTACTGCTCGCTTTGCTTTTGCCATGATTCACCTCCTCAACCATTCGACCAGCGTGCTGAGAGCTGGCGTCGCCGTGACGCGCAGCGTGAAAACGAAGGGAAAAATCGCTGCAAAATCCCAGCCCTTACGCCGTCGGTGCGGCTAGCGCCGTCGCGCGAGCTGCAGCAGATCGTTCAGCACGCCACTCGCCGTCACATCAGGCCCAGCGCCGGGTCCCGAGATGACCATCGGATTCGTCTTGTAGCGGTCGCTCACGAACACGAACTGATTGTCCGTCCCGCGCAGCGAGGCCATCGGGCTCGACGAGTCGGCCACGACGAGCCCGACGCTGACCTTTGCGCGCGCTCGCGCTCACCTGATAGCGCAGCACGCCGCCGCGCGCCTTCGCCTTCGCCACGCGTGCGTCCCACGCATCGTCGAAGGTCTCAAGCTGCGCGAGAAAGTTCGCCAACGGCATCTTCGCCGCTGCCGGCGTCACGAGCGACTCCACCGTCACATCGCTCAGCTCGCCCTCGAAGCCGAGCAGCCGCCCGAGAATGAGTCCTTTGCGCGCCACATCCATCCCGGTGAGATCATCGCGCGGATCGGGCTCGGTGTATCCGCGCGACATCGCATCGCGCAGCGCGACCGAAAATTTCCTGCCGCGACCGAGCTCGTCGAACAGGAAGCCGAGCGTCCCCGACGGACAGGCATCGATGCGGCGCACGCGATCGCCCGACTCGATGAGCTTCGCGTAGGTGTCGAGGATCGGCAGCGCGGCGCCCACCGTCGTCTCCGCGCGGATGCGCACGCCGTGCTCCTCCGCCAGCGCGCGCAGCTCGCGCACGCGCGCGCGCGGGCCACTCAGCGGCCGCTTGTTCGCCATCACGATGTCCATCCCCGCGCGCACGGCATCCATGAGCAGCGACGTCGTCTCGTCGGCGGTGACATCGATGCACACGGGATGCGAGAGCGCGTGCCGCGCGATCTGCGCGAGTGATGCCGCCGTCGCGGACGCGTGCGCACCGGCCAGCGACGCGATCCCCCGCCGCGCGCGCTTCGCCGCCGTCGCGGAGGCAAGACGCGCGGCCGAGATTCCATCGGCGTCGAAGAGGTAGCCGCTTCGATCGATGATCGCGACCACGCGCGGCGCGTCGCTCTTCCGGCCGCTCCGCGCCACGAGTGCCGCCACCCGCTGCCCGATCGCGCCGAAGCCGAGCAGCACCGCATCCACGTGTCCGCGCCCCGTCGCGCCACCGCCGCCGATGCGATCCAGCTGGAACGCCGTGTGAATGCGACGCAGCGCGGTGACGCCATTCACCGCATCCACCACCACGGAGAGATTGAGCTCCGACGATCCCTGCGCCAGCGCGACGACGTTGATCCCGCCCGACGACAAGGCCTCGAACACGCGCGATGCGGTGCCCGGCGTGTCGCCGATGCCGAGCCCCACGATGGCGATCGTCGCCACATCGTCGCGCGACGTCACGCTGTCGATCTCGCGATTCGCGATCTCCGTCCGGAACTCGTGCGACAGACCGTTTCGTGCGCGTGCGGCAGCCGCGGTCGGCACGCTGAAGCAGATCGAGTGCTCCGACGATGCCTGAGAGATGAGCGACACCGAGATGCCCTCGCGCTGCAGCGTCCCGAAGGTGCGCGCCGCGATGCCCGGTACGCCGAGCATCCCGTTTCCCGCCACGGTTATCATCGCCTGGTCCGCGGACATCGAGAGCGCCTTCACCGGATAACGCCGCTCCATGCGTCGCGACGACACCTCCGTTCCCACCGATTCCGGATTCGCGAACGGCCGCACGAACAGCGGCATCGCGCGCCGGGTGAGCGGGATGAGCGCGCGCGGATGCAGCACCTTCGCGCCGTAGTACGCCAGCTCCGCCGCCTCCCGCGGGTGTAGCTGCTCGATCACGCTCGTGTGCGGCACGAGCCGCGGATCGCTCGTCAGCAGCCCCGGCACATCCTTCCACAGCGACACCGTGCGCGCGTTGAGAGCGCGCGCGAGCAGCGTCGCCGAGAGATCGGAGCCGCCACGGCCGAGCGTCGTCACCGCGCCGTCGGGGGACACGCCGAGAAATCCAGGCACGACCGCGATCTCGCCGCGCGCGAGCAGCGGCCCGATCGCCGCGCGCGCCGCGCGATCCGTCTCCGCCAGATGCGGCGTCGCATGCCCGTACGAATCGTCGGTATGGATGATGCGCGTCGCGTCCACGTAGCGCCCCTTCACTCGGGCCGCACGCAGCGCACCGGCCACGAGCGTCGCGCTCAACCGCTCCCCGCGCGACACGATGAGATCGGTCGTGCGCGGCGTGAGCTCGCGCACCGCGTCGAGCCCTCGCACGAGCGTGTCGAGCTCCGAGAACGATTCGCTGATGGCGGTCACCACGTCGGCGCGCTGCCTCGCGCCGCGCAACACCGCCCGGGCCACGTCGACGTGACGCGCCCGCAAACGCGCCGACTCCCGGAGCGCACCCAGAACGTCGCCGATCACCGCGCGCTTCGCGATGTCGAGCAGCGCGTCCGTCACGCCGGCCATCGCGGAGAGCACCACGACGGTCGGCTCGCCTCTATGGCGCACGACCAACGCGACCGCGTGTCGTACCGCGGTCGCGTCGGCCAGTGAGGCCCCACCGAACTTGTGTACGTGAGGGCGACGCGCTCGTTGCGACATTCGGGAATGTCGCAACGCCGTGCACGCGCGGCAAGCAGATGCAAAACGCCCCCGGAAACCGTGATGGTCGCCGGGGGCGTTTCGTCGATACTGCTACGAGCTTACGCGGCCCACTCGTCGTGCAGCGTCGCCGCCGCATTGTGCGCGCGGAGCGACTTCAGCGCACGGTCGCGAAGCTGACGCACACGCTCGCGCGTGACGCCGAACAGCTTCGAGATCTGGTCCAGCGTCATCGGCTCATCTTCGAGGCCGTAGTACATGACGAGGATTCGACGATCGCGCGGTGGCAGCTGCTCCAGCGCGCGATACAGCGCTGCACGGCGCGACTCATCTTCAGCGCTCGAGAGTGCATCGTAACCCTCTCCCGACGCCTCGGACGCGACCACGCTCGCGAGCGTCTGTCCATCACGCTCGCCACGCGCGCCGCCGAGCGGCTCGTCCAGCGAACGCTCCGGCGTCACGACGCCGAGCAGGCTCTGAACGACGTCCGGCGCGAGCTGCGCAACCTTCCCGATTTCGTCCGGCGTCGGCTCGCGGCGCAGAGCGTCGCGAAGCGCCGCCTGTGCACGCGTCACGCGCGTGAGGTCACCCGTGCGATTCAACGGCAGACGAATCGCGCGGCCGTGCGTCGCGATTGCCGCGAACACCGCCTGACGAATCCACCACACCGCATAGCTGATGAAGTTGACGCCCACGTTCGGATCGTACTTGTCGGCCGCGCGAACGAGACCAGCGTTTGCTTCGCTGATCAGATCCTCGAGGTCGAGGCCGCGATTCTGGTACTTCTTCGCGACCGAGAACGCGAAGCGAAGATTCGCCTCGATCAACTTCTCACGCGCAGCCTCGCGCTCGGCGCGGCTCCGCTTTTCGTCGCGCATGAGGCGCGCGAGTTGCTTCTGGTCTTCCGCCGCGAGTACCGGCATACGTCCGGTCTCCGCGATGTACAGATCAATGAGATCAGCGTCACGAAGCGCGCCCGAAATCGCTGCCGGGGTGGCCGTGCGACGACGAGAGCGTGTGCGAGGTGCTGTTGCCATAGTCAAAGAAATCTCCCAGTCCTGGCAGGCTCATGCATACGCCACCAGGGTCCAAGTGCTTGAAAAATCGGGAATGAGCGCTGTTATCCTAACACCGAACGAACACCTAAAGTTTCGTCTATTCCTGCCCAATATACGTTTCCGGGCGCAGTTCTGTTCGTCCTTTTCGGTACAACGGTTAGTAGCCTCCCGACGGGGGGTAGGTCAAGCCCCATTTTGGCCCCTTATTTTCGCTGATTTCCCGATTCGCGGCGGTTTCCGCGAGGAGGCATGATGCGCCGCACAGTGCTGGCATTTCTCGCGCTAGTAACGATTGTTGCCGTCGGATGCTTCGACGAGTCGACGCTGGACCCGTACGGCAATACCGGTATCCAGACGGGAGGCACCGGCGGCGGGGGTTCGGGACCCGACAGCTCCGGCGCGCTCGATACCGCCTCGGTCATCATCTTCGACAACGGGTACAACCCCTCTGCCGTCACGGTGGCCATCGGAGGCAGCGTTACCTGGGTCTGGACCGGGAACAACGCCCACGGCGTCTCGTTCGACGATCCCTCGATCTCGGCCTCGACGATTCAGTCCACGGGCACCTTTCAGGTGCGATTCCCGAGAGCCGGCTCCTTTTCGTTCTTCTGCACGGTGCACGGCCGAACCGTCGAATCGGGAACGGTTACGGTCAAATAGCGCCACCCCGCGCCCCCTCCGGGCGCGGACGCTCCGGGCACGCCGAGCCTTTACCCGGCGCCCGAGCCGCCATAGCATTTGGGGTGAGCTCCGTCCCCCACTTTTACCGCGCCGCGTGACGTCGCTCCCGCCCGACATCGCCCCCCTCGCCGCCTCCCTCGCCGGCCAGTACGACATTGAGCGCGAGCTCGGGCGAGGCGGAATGGGCGTGGTCTACCTCGCTCAGGACGTCAAGCTCGATCGCAAGGTCGCCCTCAAGGTGCTCCCGCCGCTCCTGGCGGACGCCGCCCAGGTGCGCGAGCGATTCCTGCGCGAGGCGCGCACGGCGGCGCGACTCACGCATCCGAACATCGTCGCCATCTACGGCGCGGGCGAGATCGACTCCCGCGTGTATTTCGTGATGAGCTGCGTCGAGGGCGAGTCGCTCGCGGAGCGGCTGCGCCGCGAGACCGCGCTCGATCCCGCGATCGTCGTACCGATCGTTCGCGACGTCGCGCTCGCCCTCGCCTACGCGCACGAACGCGGCGTCGTGCACCGCGACATCAAGCCGGAAAACATTCTCCTCGACGCGCACACCGGGCGCGCGATGGTTACCGACTTCGGCATCGCGCGCGTGGCCGAGGCCGCGCCGCTCACGATGACGGGACAGGTGCTCGGCTCCGTCCACTACATGAGCCCCGAGCAGGTCTCCGGCGACAAGATCGACGGACGAAGCGACCTCTACTCGCTCGGCGTCGTCGCCTTCCAGGCGCTCAGCGGCCGTCTGCCCTTCGACAACGAGAGCGCGTCGGCCGTGATCGTCGCGCACGTCACGAAGGCTCCGCCGTCGCTGCAGTCGGTTGCGCCGCACGTGCCGGACGCGCTCGCCGCCGTAGTCGATCGCTGTCTCTCGAAATCTCCGGGCGACCGCTACGACACGGGCACCGCACTCGCGCGCGCGCTCGACGAGGCGTGGGAGAGGAGCAAAAAGGGAGCGATGCCCGGTCCCGCGCTGCTCTCCGAAAAACAGGCGCAGGCCGTGTGGGAGCGCGCCGCGAATCTGCAGGCGGCCACCGCGTCGCATCCGGCGCCGCCGGTGGGCACGCTGCCAGCAAGCATAATTCCGCCGAGCCTGACGAGCGGCATCGCGATGGAGCGCGTGCGCGAGTCGGCGGTGGAGGCGGGAATCTCGCGCGAGCACGTGGAGCGCGCCGCGGCGGAGCTCGGACTCGTGCGGGGCGCACGCCCGCGCGCCGAACTCGTCGCCGCGCCGGTCCTGCGGCGGCCGTTGCTCACACCACTCTTCGCCGCTCCGTTCCGGCTCTACGAGGAGGCGGAAGTCGACGGTGAAATCTCGCCCGACGACTACGACATCATCGTCGATATCGTTCGGCGCACCCTGGGCGACGATGGCAACGTCGGCACCTTCGGAAAGACGTTGACGTGGACGACGCGCTCGCAGTCGAAGAAGGGGCGCAACGTGTTCGTCACCGTCGTTCCACGCGGAGGGCGCACGAAGATTCGCATCGAGGAGCGACTGAGCTCGATCGCGGCCGGCCTGTATGGCGGCATCGTGGGAGGCACGGCCTCGCTCAGCGTGCTCGCCTTCACGCAGACCTTGCACGCGACGCATTCAGCCGTGGCGGGAGCTGCCGCCGCCGCAGCGGCCCTCCTGTCGACGTTCTCCATCGCACGCACGATCTTCGGCAGCGTCAAGGGCGGGCGAGAGAAGCAGCTCGCGGCGATGCGCGAAGAGCTCGAGGCGGAGGTTCGCGCGTCGATCGCCAGTCGCGGCTAGCTCGCGGCAGGAACTTTCGGGCGCGCGTCTCGTACGGAGTGCACATCGTAAGGGGCATCCGCGCGCGGCTCTGAAGGGAGCACCAGTGAACCGGATCATTCGCCGTACCCCGCGCGCTGCACTCGCGGTTCTGGTTGCCGTGACGACTCTGGGTTGCGCTCCGCCCGCAGCGAATTCTCCTGCGATCGCGCCTGCATCGCGAACGGAATCCGAGCCGCCCGCGCAGAACAGCGGCGATGACGGCACCTTCATCGAGAATGTCACGCTGATCTCGCCGGAGCGCTCAGCGCCGCTGCTCCACGCGGACGTCGTCATCCGCGATGGGCGCATCGCCGAAATCGGCACGAATCTCGTGGCATCTCCGCTCGCGCGCCGCATCAACGGGAGCGGTCGTTTTTTGATTCCGGGGCTGATCGATTCGCACGTGCACGTGGGCCACTCCGCGGCGCTGGATGACGACGCGATCGATGCGCACCCGGAGCTGTGGTCCGCGTATCGCGCCCAGGTTCCGCGCGCCTTCCTCGCCTTCGGATTCACGTCGGTCGTCGATTTCGACATCTCGCCCGCAGACCAGGCGTGGTTCGAAGGCACGCCGTTGCATCCGCGTTTCTATTACTGCGGCAGGGGGATCAAGGTCGCGGGCGGATACGGCGCGTTCCAGGTGCCCACCGCCTCCGCGCCGAATTTTCCGAACCTGGTGTACGAGCCTGAGGAGGCGAAGAGCTGGCCCAAGTCGCTCGATCCATCCGACTACACTCCCGATCGCGCGGTCGCGCGCGTTTCGGATGTCGGCGCCACATGCGTGAAGGCCTTCGTCGAATCCGGCTTCGGAAGGTTCAACTGGCCCTACCTGCGCACCGAGACGCTTCGCCAAATCCGGGCGTCGGCTACTGCACACAAGCTGGTACTCGCGGTGCACGCCACGAGCGTCGACAGCTGGCGATCCGCGCTCGATGCCCGGGCCGACGTGATCGCGCATGGCCTCTGGATCTGGCCGGGCAACGTCGGCGACTCGATGCCGCCCGTGGAAGCTCGCGACGTGATCGCCGCCGCGGCGCGCGCGGGAGTACACGTGCAGCCGACGCTGCAGACGGTCGCCGGCGAGCGAGCGATGCTGGACACGGCGCTGCTCGACGATCCCAGGCTCGCGATGGCACTCCCTCCATCGGTGATCGCCTATCTGCATTCCGCGAGCGGCGCGAAGAGCCGCAACGCGCTGCTCGACGAATATCGCAAGGCGTCCCCGGCGCCCGGATTCGAGCCGTTGCTCGCAGCAACGATCGGAAGAACCAGGACGACGTTCCGGCTCATGCTGCAGGACAGCGTCTCGCTGCTCCTCGGCAGCGACACGCCGGCCGGCGACGGCTCCGGCAATCCACCGGGATTGAACGGACGTCTCGAATTGCAGGACTGGGCGGAAGCCGGTGCGCCGCTCGCTCTGATTCTGCGCGCCGCGACTCTCGACAACGCCCGCGCGTTCGGCCTGTCGCGCGACCTCGGATCGATCGAGGTCGGGAAGCAAGCGGACCTGCTGCTGCTCGCGCGGAATCCGCTCGCGAACGTCTCCGCGTACGACTCGATCGAGCTGATCTTTCTCAACGGCGAGCCAATTCCGCGCGGGTCGCTGCGCTTCCGCGACTAGCGTTCGCGCGAGCAATTCGAAGCTCGAGGCGGAAATACGAGCGCGGATCGCCTCCCGGAGGCCTCGGCGAGAATTGTCGCGCCCGCTCCACGCCCCACAAGGGTGCGTAACCCGTTAGATTGCTGAACTGTATACAGGAGACGCGTGTGAAGGAGTTCGAGTTCGAAGACGCCGGGCGCACATTCAGCTGTTTTGTCGAAAAGCAGTCCGTGGCGCATCCTCAGGATTGGTGGTGGTTCACGGTGTCCAACGACACCCGCAATCGCTACGCTCCGTTTCGTGCGGAGTCGACCGACACCAATGCCAACGTGAAGTCCCGCATCCTCGCGTACCACGAGGAGCTGCTGGCCGGCCGCGCGCGTCCGCGCACGACCTCGTGGCAGCGTCAGCGTCCCGCTGGCGTGACAGTTCCCGCTGTACCGGTCGCGGAAGCGACGGTCGCCGACGCGGAAGGTTGATCATGAGCGAGGAACTGCCCCCGGCACTCACCAGGCAGGAATGGGCAGTCCTCGAGCGTGCAGGGCGCAATCATTCCGCGGACGAAGTCGAGTCGCTGATCACACGGCTTCGCCATCTCAAGCGGTACCGCGCGCTCGCGATCGTGCTCATGCACGACTACCCGTACGGCTTTACGCGCGAAATGTTCGAGGCACTCAAGCGGCAGGTCGCTGCCGCTGAGGGCACGGCGGGTGACCGCGAGCTCGCCGATCAGGCGCTCGAACGCATGGCCGCACTGCTTCCACCGGAACCCGCGCCGGCCGAGGCGATCGCAATCTCCATCACGTAGCTTCGCGCCACACGCCGCTGCCGCGCGAACGCCGCGTGGCTAGTGCGTGAGCGATCGATACACCATCTCCACGAACTCGTCCGGACGCGCGCCCGCGCGTCCGTATGTCGCATCCCACGGCGCCGTCGGCTTCGCCGCGATCGCCTCGGCCAGCGTCTTCTTTTGCGCGACGAGCGCGGACACTTTCTCGCGCACGCCCGCGAGCATCTCGCGATACGCGCCGACATCGGCCGCCGTCGACACCGGCCCACGCCCCGGCACGATCTGCACTCCCGCGAAGCCGGCGAAGGGCGCCACTTCCTTGATGAGACTGTCGATCGACGCGCCACCGCCCACATCAATGCGCGGGTAGCCCTTCGCGACGAAGGCGTTGCCGAGGTAGAGCACGCGCATGGTCTCGAAGTGCACGATGATGTCGGCCTTCGTGTGTCCCGGCGGCTGGTGCACCGCGTGCACCGAGCCGCCGTCGAGATAGATCTGGAGCACCTCGGAAAATCCGAGCGCGGACGTGACGTGCGGCGCCGTCATCCGCATGCGCTCGTGCGCGACGATGGTCGCCTTGCGCTCGCTCCATCCGGCGTCGCCCTCGTCGCCCATCGAATCGCCCGGCGCGAAGACGACGTACCGCACGGGCGCGGTCGACACCGTCCGGAGCGCGGCGACCACACCCGCGGTCGAGGTCTTCGATTGCGCGCCCGCGAGCACGATGCCGCTCGGGCCGGTCTGCGCCACCATGTTTCCCGACGGCGCGACGATGAGGTAGACGTCGGGCGCGAGCCTGGAGATCGGCGGAGTGCCCTGCGCGTGCGCGGCCAGCGCAAGCAATGTCGCGATCGCGACCGCGAAAACACCGCAGGCCCTGGCTTGGCGCTTATTTTCCCCACTATGTGTGGGTACCGCTGTTTCGTTCCGAATCACCGTTCATCCCTTGTTCATGGCCATCACGCTTCTCGTCATCAGGCACGCGATCGCTGAAGATAAGGACGCGTTCGCGCGAACGGGGCGGCCGGACGGAGAGCGGCCGCTCACGAAGCGCGGCCGGAAGGTGATGGCCAAGGTTGCGAGGGGGCTTCGCCGCGAGCTTCCGTCGCTCGACGTTCTCGCCGCAAGTCCACTCGTACGCGCCGCACAGACCGCGGATATTGTCGCGGCCGAATACGACGAGAATGTTCGTGGCCACGGTTCCCGGCGCTCGAGCCCGACCAAGCGCCGCAAGCGTTTGCCGCCTGGCTCGCCGCGCAAAAGAGAGCCCGCGTGATTGCGGTCGTGGGACACGAGCCCCATCTCGGCGCGCTCGTCACCTGGCTGTTGTCGGGCTCAGGGCGTCGCACGTCGAGATCGAGAAGGGCGGCGCGTGCATGCTCGAGATCAGGTCGAAAGCCAGGTCCGCGTTGCGCGACGCTCCTCTGGTCGCTCCCGCCGTCGGCTCTCGCGCGACGCTAGCGCTAGGCGCCAGCGGGCGACGTCTCGAACATCCGGCTCGCCAGCTCGCGCACCAGCTTCGCGGCCACCGTCGCCGACGCGCCGCTGGGATCCTGCATCGGATTGAGCTCCACGACATCGGCACCAATGATTGGTCCGGGGAGCGACTGAATCATCGTCACCACCTCGCGCACGGTGAGCCCGCCCGGCTCGCGATGCGACACGCCAGGCGCGAACGCGGGATCGATCCCATCCAGGTCGATGCTCACGTAGAGCGGACCGCGCAGCTCCGGCCGCGCGCCCCCGGCCCACGCGCGCATGTCGATCACGCGCACGCCGTAACGTTCCGCCTCCGCGCGCTGCGTCGCATTCATGGTGCGAATGCCCACCTGTACGAGCTGCGCGGCGAGCTTCTCCTCCATGATCCGCGCGAACGGGCACGCATGCGAGAATCTGTCGCCCTCGAAATCGGGATAGAGATCCGGATGCGCATCGATCTGCAGTATCGTGAGCCCGCCCGTGCGCGGCCCGAGCGCGCGCAGCACCGGATATGTCACGGAGTGATCGCCGCCGAGTGATAGGGGCCGGCCGCCGGAATCGGCCAGGGCGCCGATGCCGCTCTCGATCATCCCTCGCGCATCATCCGACGCGGGCAGCTCGAGATCGCCGGCATCCTCGAGTCCGTTCGCTCCGAGAACGTGAATCCCGCTCTCGCTGTACCCGTTCGACTGCGACGAGTGCAGTTCCTCGCGAATGCGCGCCGGCGCCAACGCGGGCCCGCGCAGAAACGAGGAGCTCGCATCGTACGGCAGGCCGATCAGCGTGGGACGTGCACTCGCCGGATCGATGGGCGTTGTTATCAATGCTGAAACCGCGTGAGAGTTCGAAGCCGAGTATTGCGTCGCACTCTGGAATCGATACCGTAGTCGAGGGGCTGGCGCAATTCCCGAGGTAGCCGACGCCCTGATCGCTTCTCAATGTTGCATCCGTCGCAGTACCGCCATCGACAGGAGACAAGTCATGAAGCTCGGAACATTTCTCACGATCGCATCCGCAGTCGCCATTCTCTTCGGCCTGTCGTTCGCGGCAGTGCCGGCGCAAATGCTCGTACTGTACGGAATCGCGTCGCACCCCGGATCCACCATACTTGCGCGCTTCTTCGGCGCGACGCTCTTCAGCCTCGGACTCGTGGTCTTCTCCCTGAGAAACGCGCTGGATCCGGTCAGGCACATGGGCTTCGTGCGCGCATTGCTGGTGGGCACCTTCCTCGGGTTGCTCGTCGCCATTCACGGCCAGCGCACCGCCGCCGTGAACGCGCTCGGCTGGTCGTCGGTCGTTATCTACGCGCTCCTCTCACTTGGCTACGCGTACTTCGCGTTCGTGAATGCTCCGAGCACCGCTGAAGCGGGCGGCACGAGCTGATCGCGTCCGGGCACGCGCATCCGCGCCGTGCGGCGGGTCAGAGAATGTTCACCGCCCGCGCGGCCAGCAGCCCCACCGTCGTGAACGACATCATTGCCTGCACCATCATCATCAGTTTCGCCCAAGGCGACAGCACCGGCACATCCGTCGGGGAGAACGCGGTGCACGTATAGAACGAGAGAGCGAGGTAATCGACGAACTGCGGGCGCCACGACTCCTCCTCGGCGACGGACTTGCCGTCGGTTCCCGGCACGACGATCACCATTTGCGGAAAGAGAAAGGCGCCGCGCAAATGCGCCTTCCTTCCATCGCGCGCGTTCGGGCCGCCGGCATCCAGCCGCCAATACCAGGCCGCGAAGACGATGACGTTGGTGACCCATAAATCGGCCGCGGACTCGAGCAGCCGCTTCGCCACCTCTGCGTGCCTGGGCAGTGCGAAGATGAGGGTGACGAGCGAGTAGAGCATCGCTATCGTCAGCAGCACGAGCACGGCGTAGCCGAACAGCTCGTTCATCCGCGGCTGATTAAGGAGATGCGCGACGACCGCGCCGGCGATGAGCGCAAGCGCGAGTACGGCGACGATCCACTGGGGAAAAATGCTGAGCGTTCGTGGCAGCGCGAACGGCAGCGCCGCGGCTGCAAGCATCGCCAGGGCGACGGGCCAGCGCGGCTCGCGTTTGATCTGAGTCATGACATATGATAGCGTCCCGGAGAGCGGTCGGCGCGAGCTTTTCGTCACGCATCCGCCAGCATCAATGCGATATAATCTTTCAGCCGTTCGCAACAACCCTATCGCCGCCGGAGAGTTCACAGTGCCCGCTCGAAAGTCCGCGCCCGTGATGCATGTCGCGCTCCTCCGCGGAATCAACGTCGGGAAAGCCAAGCGCGTCCCGATGGCCGACCTCCGCGCGCTCTGCGAGGAGCTCGGCTACGGCGATGTGAGCACGCTGCTCAACAGCGGCAACCTCATCTTCTCCGCGCCACGCGCAGACTCCAAGGCGGCCATGAGAATCCAGAAGCAGATCGCGTCACGAATCGGTGTCTCGTGTCGCGTGATCGTGCTCACGGCCTCCGAACTGGATGAGATCGTCGCCGAAAACCCTCTCGTCGAGCACGACACGAATCCGTCGCTCTTCCAGGTCACTGTGCTCGCGAACAAAACGGACCGAGCGCGCGTTGAGACGCTCGTGAAACTGGATTGGGGAAAGGAGCGCCTCGGCGTCGGCAGGCACGCGGCGTACATTTGGTGTCCGAACGGCAGCCTCGAGAGTAAGCCGATGCTCGCCGTCGCAAAGCTGCTCGGCAATGCGGCGACGAGCCGCAACTGGGCAACGATGACGAAGCTCCACGCGCTCACGCGCGGGAGCGCATCCGTGCGCGCGTGACGCACGCCGATGACGATGGCGCGAAACGAGTGCACATTCTCGCGGTGTGCGGCAGCCTCCGCGCGGCCTCGAAGAACCGGTCGCTGCTCGAGGCCGCGCAACTCCTCGCTCCGCCGGGTGTCGCGATCGCGCTCGACTGGTCGCTCGCGACGCTTCCGCACTACAACCCCGACCTCGACACGCTCGACGGACTCACTCTTCCCGCGGCCGCGGCGGAGTGGAGAGCCAATGTCGCTCGCGCGGATGGCCTGCTCATCTCGAGCCCCGAGTACGCGCACGGCATTCCAGGCGTCCTCAAGAACGCGCTCGACTGGCTCGTGAGCAGCCCCGATTTTCCCGGAAAGCCGGTGGCGCTCCTCTGCGCATCCGCGATGTCGGAGTTCGCGCCCGCGCAGCTGCGCGAGATTCTCGTGACGATGAACGCGCGCTTCGTGAGCGAGGCCTCGATCGTGATTCCGGTACCGGGCGCAGGTGCCGATGCGGCGACGATCGCCAAGGACCCCGAGCTCGCGTCGATGCTACGCTCCGCGCTCGGCGCCTTCCTCAGCGAGATCCAGTCGCGCTAGCATCGACACAATGTGCGCTCACCCCCGCGCCGCTCAAGCCGCCCGTCGAACGCCGAGTGCGACCGGCTGCGCGCGACCAGTCAGTCGATGCAGGCCGATGAGGTGAAGGAGAATGGAGAACGGCACGGCGATGGTCGGAACGAGGACGAGCGGCAACGTGATGATCGCGGCACTTGGAGCCCCGAGCGCCGGCAGATGCAGCGGTCCGGGCGTCGTCAGCACTCCCATGGTTACCGCAACCACGAGGTCCGCGATTCCGAGCACGTTCCACCGGATTGCCGCTGCGCGCGCACCCGGAGCCCCGTCCCTGAGGCGCGCCGCCACGAATGGCGCGGTCAACCCGATGGCGACATCTCCGATGCCGGCCGGCAGCGCGAACGCGCCGGGCACTACCCCGAGCATCCATTCCACTAGAAACACGACGCCAAGCGCGCGATAAAACTGCAGGCCGATCATCCGGTGGAGCGGAATCTGATCGACCACCGCGCGCGCCGAACTTATCGTGAGATATCCGAGGTATCCGGCCGCCAACGGAAGCAGGGCCCATGCGACAGGCGGAACGGAGCTGTTGGCGGAACCCGCGAAAAATCCGCGAGCGGACAGCGTGAACGCGAGGACGAGCCAGAGAGCGACGGCGACGAAGGTGGGAGCGACCAACTCTCGAGCCGAGCGGCGCGCGACCCTCTGAAATGCGAGCCACGCGACGACGGGGATCGAGAGGGTAGTGGCGACGACCGGGATTGTTATCCAGAGCGGGGTGACGGGCTGCATGAGGTCCTCCTGCGATGAGATTTGGAAAGGAACGAGTTACTTGCTAGTATTATCATAGTCACTATGAAATAGCAAGTATATCGTGTCGGCGTATATATTTCTTGCCGGCCCAACCGGTAATCCCATGGCAAAGACTTACGGACTCGACTGTCCCGTCGCCCGCACCCTCGACCTCATTGGCGACCGCTGGACGATTCTCGTCCTCCGCGATCTTCTGCTGAATCGCACTCGGCGTTTTCAGGATTTCTGCGACGCGCTCCCCGGGCTCACCCCCAGCGTGCTCTCGGCGCGGCTCAAGGAGCTCGAGGAAGCCGGGGTGATCGAGAGCCAGACCTACTCCGATCACCCGCCGCGCTCCGAGTATCTACTTACCGACAAGGGGCGAAGTCTCGGCCCAATCCTCCGCGCGCTTCGGCAGTGGGGAGAGGCACACACCACTCCCGACTAGGCCGCAGGCTACTTGCGCTGCGACCGGACGTTGGAAGAGTCAATGTCGTGGGGACCCACTGGCGCTCAGGCTTTCGAAAGAGGCGCGAGCCGGAATCGAACCGGCGAATAGCGGTTTTGCAGACCGCTGCCTTACCACTTGGCTACCGCGCCATGAGCTCTGTAACCTATCGTTTCGCTTGAGCTTCCTCAAGCTTCGCCACGTCACACACGTCCTCGCTCACTCGTAGCGAACGAATCGTTTCAGACGCAGAAACGGATTCTCGATCAGGTACCAGCTCAACAGCGAGACCGCGACGGTGCCGGCGAGCACCATGATGGCGAAGAGCGAAAAGAAGAAGAGAGAAGAGCTCACCTCGATTCGCGGCAATTGGGCGTGGATGGCGTTCACGACGACGGTCATGACCGCGATGTGCCAGATGTACATCCCATAGCTGTATCGCCCGAGAAATTGCAACGGAAGAAAGGAAAACCAGTCGCGTTCGCGACTCGCCTCGAGCACGAGCGCGCCACTCAGTACGGCGATGGCGGGGAACGCGAGGATCTGGGTGAGCGGCCGCCGATAGTCGAGCACGTGCTCGACGACGACCACCACCATCAGCGCGAGCAGCGCGCCGATGACAAGAGGCTTTCGCCAGCGTTCGAGCCTCGCCATGAGATCGGAGTTCCGCACCGCGCACGCGAGGAAGGCACCCACCGCCAGCGTGTCCATCCGCGTCGGAAGCAGTACGAAGTTCACCTCCTCCCTGGCCGCGGACAGGACGAACGCAATTCGACAGAGCTCCGCAACGACCACGCACCCGAGCGCAACGCGAGGAAGTGTCGAAGCGGAATCAGTAGAACCGCCACGGGCCAGAGCAGATAGAACTGCTCCTCCACCGCGAGCGACCAGAGATGCGAGGTACCATCCGCGGTCGCATCCCAGCCATGCAGGGCGATGAAAATGTTGGTCAGGTACGGCCAGTACCAGCCCTGCAACTCGCGCAATCGAAGCGCCGCCGCCGCTGTAGATGCGCCGACGACGGGCGCGATCCACATGCTGAACAACATGAACGCGACGTACACCGGAACGATTCGGAGAATGCGACGACCGAAAAAGGTGCGGAAGTAGTGAGGACGCGATCGCTCATTGATCAGAATGCCGGTGATGAGAAACCCGGAGAGAACGAAAAAGAGATCGACGCCCGTCCAGCCCATGCCCAGGACATGGACGACCACGCTGTCGACGAGCGTCCCATTGGGCGCCGAAGGCAGCGTGTGAAAGAGGATGACGGCGAGAATCGCCAGCCCCCGCACCTTGTCGAGCGCCGGCACGTGCGCGCGTGTCGCCACGCTCGTGCTCGCTGTACTTTCCTTTGTGGCTGACATTATATTCGCGTCCGCCGAATTCATTGGCCTGCTGCCTCCGGTCCCCCGGGAAACTATGGACTTCTTCCCGAAGTCGCTCGAATGCTGCTTCCTGGTCGCCCGCTTTCTCCCCGGGCGCGGGTGACCGGAATACCGGCGCGCGCTAACCCCGTGGACGTGTGCATCATCGGCAGCGGGCCGGCGGGGGCGATGCTTGGAGCCACTCTGGTGCGCAACGGCATCAGCGTCGTGGTGCTGGAGTCCGGTCCCCGCCATCCGTTCGCGATTCGGAAGCAGGCACAGCGCGACTACCTGCGAGGGATCGATCCCTGGCTTCGCCAGCCGCAGAGCCTCGACGTCTTCTCGAACGCGGGCACGCTCACCTACCCGCTCAACTCGATGCGCGTTCGGGCGGTGGGGGGCACCTCGCTCCACTGGCAGGCGTTAACGCCACGGTTGCACGCGAATGACTTCCGAATGCACAGCGTCTACGGAGTCGCGGAGGACTGGCCACTCGACTACGCGCAGATCGAGCCGTACTACGTGCGAGCGGAACACGAGCTCGGAGTCGCCGGGGGGGACGATCCCTTTGCGTCGCCGCGCAGCGCGCCCTATCCGCTTCCACCGCTTCCGTACAACTACATAGACCAGCTGTTGATGAAAGCGGCCGAGCCTCTGGGGCTGCGATTCAGCCCGATTCCGCAGGCACGCAACTCGAAGCCTTATGGGGGCCGCAGTCAATGTCTCGGCTGCGCGACGTGTACGATCTGCCCCACGGGAGCGAAGGCGAGCGTCGACTTGACTCACATGCCGGAGATCGATCAGAGCGCACACGGCCGCGTCATCGAGCAGGCGACGGTTCTTCGACTGGAGGCGAACGATGACGGACGGGTGCGTCGCGCGGTCTATGCGGGCCTCGATCGCGTGGAACGATCCCTCGAGGCGACGGTTTTCGTCGTCGCCGCAGGAGGTGTCGAGACTCCACGACTGCTTCTGCTCTCATCCGGCGCGCAATGGCGCGACGGTCTCGCGAACCGGTCGGGGTTGGTCGGGAAGGGCTTCCGCGAGCACCCCGAGTTGCTACAGCAGCGGCAACGTCGCCGGCCCGAGCCATTCTCGATCGCATCTCGTTCTGGACCGCCTTCAGCAATCGAGTTTTGGAATTCGCCGGAGCGCGCGCATCGCTCCGCATTCTCGATTTCCTTCCGTCCGATGTCGGGGAAGTCGCCAGCCGAGATCGCTCGTGAATCGAGCCTCTGGGGAGACCAGCTCGACCGCAAGGTCTCGACAGAATTCGGCCATACGGTAACGGTGGAGTCGACGATCGACATGATCTCCTACGAGCGCAATTCCGTGGACCTCGACCCGGAGTTGCGCGACTACCAGGGTTCGGCTGCGCCCCGCATCACCCTGTCCATTGGCGACTACGAAGAGGCGGGCATCCGCGCTGCACAGCAGGTGCAAGCCCGAGATCCTGGAAGCCTTCGGCGCCACCGGGATCGCGGCCGACCCGAACGTCGGGTTCGAGGCCCATCCCGCGGGTACGTGCCGCATGGGATCCGATCCGGCGAAAAGTGTCGTCGACGCGAACCTGAGGAGCCACGACGTGCCCAACCTATTCGTCGTCGGTTCGGGGGCGTTCACGCACGAGCGGTGTCGCAAATCCGACGCTCACCATCGGGGCCCTCTCGCTCCGCCTGGGGGATCATCTCGTGAGCGCGAGCCGCGCGGGGAAGCTGACATGAAGCGACGCACTTTCCTGGCTTGGCTGGCGGCCTCCCTCGTCGCAGGAGTGGGTCTGTTGTTCATGAAGCGCAGGTGGCTGAAGGAGCGCCTCCTTGCGACCCCGATCGGGCAGCGTGCGAGGGACGCGATTCTGGGTGTCGACGCCGAGAAGGAGTCAGCAACCCTCACCCAGGACGACGAGACGGGACTCCTGAAACTCGCGGACGCGGTGCTGCCCTCGAACGCCGGCGAGGCGTCGCACGCCGTCGTCCTGGACCGATTGAGGTGGCAAGCCACCACCGGACTCGGCTACGCCTACGAGTTTCGGCGAACCTTGGCCCTGCTCAATGAGGAGACCCAGAACACCTACGGGAAGCGATTTCGCTTTACGCAGCTCGCCGCGCCACAGGCAGAAGCCGTCGTCGGGACACTCCTCGAAGGCATTGTGGCGTATCAGCTGTCGGCGGCCTCCACGGGAGACGTCGTACGTCTGGTCGTCAGTCCGCGGTTCCGCGAGCGGTACAGGATGCGCCGGCTATGTCGTGAACGAGATTCTCGACGCCTATTATCGGTCGCCTCTCGAGTGGGCGAGACTCGGCTATCGGTCCTTCCCGGGCGCGTGCGCCGGCATCGTCATCTACAGTCAGCCACCCGAGTCCGTGAGCGAATCCGGCGCGACGTGAGCCGGCCGGGTGACCTGAACGCACGGTGTCGGCGGGCAGTCAGGAATCGTATAGTTCGACATGCGAAGTGCCGTCAACGGGCAGCCGTTTTTCGCCGCCCCAGACCGTGTCGGACTCGGCCCCGCCACCGGCAGCAACTGTTGCACCCCCCAGCACGTTTCGTCTTAATCTTAACTCATCTCACGCCGTGCGCCTGCCGGCGCGCCCGGTAATCGAGGTACCCCACTCCACCACCCCATCGCCCCCGTTGTCCACGCCCGTTCCCCAAAAAACTTGCCCGCAGTGCGGCAGCACTTACGATATGGACCAGCGCTTTTGCCCGCGCGATGGCTCCACGTTGCGTGCGCCTCCGGGGAGCGATCTGGTCGGCTCCATTCTCGCGGATCGCTATCACGTAATTCGCCGCATTGGCGAGGGCGGGATGGGACAGGTGTATCTCGCCGAGCACGTGAAGATGAAGCGGAAGAGCGCGGTCAAGGTGTTGCACCAGGGGATGGTGCACGACCACGACGCCATCTCGCGTTTCAATCGCGAGGCCTCCAACGCGAGCCAGATCCAGCACCCGAACGTCGCCGCCATTTACGACTTCGGTGAGACGCCCGAGGGGCTGATCTATCTGGCCATGGAGTTCGTCGACGGCGAGCCGCTCACCAAGATCATCGAGCGTACCGGCGCGCTCACGGCCGCGCGCGCGGCGGACATCGGCGAGCAGGTCGCCTCCGCGCTCGAGGCGGCACACGACATGGGCATCATCCATCGCGATCTCAAGCCGGACAACATCATGATCGCGCGAGGCCGCGCGGGCGAGGACATCGCGAAGGTCGTGGACTTCGGAATCGCAAAAGCGATGGAAGCCGACGATCAGAAGGTCACGAAGACGGGACTCGCCATCGGCACGCCTGAATACATGTCCCCCGAGCAGCTCGGCGGCGACCAGCTCGACTCGCGCACCGACATCTACTCGCTCGGCCTCGTCACCTTCAACATGCTCACGGGACAGCTTCCATTCCCCTCGGTCGTCTCGCGCGAGGCGCTCATCATGCGCCTCACGGAGAAGCCGCGCACGCTTGCCGAGACGCGGAACGATGTGAAGTGGCCGGCGGAGCTGCAGACGGTAATGGACAGGGCGCTCGCGAATCATCCCGCGGATCGCTACCAGCACGTCAGCCAGTTCGGGCGCGAGCTGGTGACGGCCGTCGCGACGATGCCGGAATCCGCGTTCACGAGCACCGGCACGGTCGAGCTCGCGCCGTTTCCTGCTGCCGCGAAAACCGAGGTGCGCCCGCTCGGCGGCGGTGCCGCGGGGCGGCGCGATCGTGCGAACGAGGAGCTCCCGCTTCCGGCTCTCGAGCGAGAGAGCTCGGGAAGCCCGGTGGGACTCATCTTCGGCGTGCTGCTCCTGCTGCTCCTGGGCGGAGGCGGCGCATGGTGGTACTGGAATTCACAGCAGCTTCCGGCGACCACTGCATCAGCGGCGACGCCTGCCGCCACGACAGCACCGCCGGCGGCGCCATCGGTGGATAGTGCCGTGAAGGACAGCGCGACGCTGGCGGCCTCGCACGACTCGACCGCACCCACGGCACCGACTCCTGCGGCTGCGACGCCTGCCGCGTCGCCCGCGATCGACAGCTCGGCGACGAAGACGGTCGCGAGCGAAGCACCAAAGAGCAACCTGTCGTCCGATCAGGTCGACGACATGCTCGCGCCGATTCGCGAGGACCTTTCGGTTGGTCGCGAGCGGATGAGCGAGGGCGAGTACGATGGGGCTGTGGTGCGCTTTGGAAATGCGCAGGACAAGATCGCCCCGCTCGCGAAGAAATATCCGGACGTCGCTCAGATTCGATCGCTCAAACGCGAGATCGGAGAGGCGCTCTCGCAGAACCGCGCGGCGTGCAAGGCCGAGCGAGATTTGGCCCTCTCACACGGGGGGACACCGGCGCCGGATTGCCCCTGAATTCGATGTCCGATTCCGCTGGGATTTCACGCCACTATCACGTAGCGGGCTCTCTCCATCACTTGGAGCGCGGCGGATGATGCATTATTGCGAGACAGTGACAAAGTAGGCATTCAGGGGGGTTGCGGCACTCTGTCACAAATAGAATCTTGTGATCCCCGACACGCGGTTTTATCCGGCGCGAGGGCACTCTGTGCGACAGACGTTTGCGCACGGTGAGAGCGCGCTTCGACACGCCGGCACAAGTCGGTGTGAATTCGCAACTCCTTACGGGCCCGCATGTTTGTACGCGTGGTACTGATGTCGTTCGAATGACGAGCCGAATCGGCATCGTCGGTGGCGGCGCGCTGGGGATGACCCTCGCGCTCCGCATGCGCGAGCAGGGCCACGATGTGGTCGTGCTCGAAGGCGCGCGCGCGGCCGGCGGGCTCGCGTCGTCGCAGCAGATCGCGGGCTACACGTGGGATCGGTTCTATCACGTCATTCTGCAATCCGACCGCGACCTCCTCGCCCTGCTTCGCGATCTCGGCGTCGACGAGCCGCAGTGGGGCGTGACGCGAACGGGATTCTATACGGACGGCGTGTTGTACTCGCTCTCCACCAGTCTCGAGTTCCTCGCCTTTCCGCCACTCTCGCTCTTCGACAAGAATGCGTCTCGCCGCGACCATCGTGTACGCGTCGCGCGTGAAGGACTGGCGGCCGCTCGAGAAAATCCCGGTGTCCGACTGGCTGCGGAAGCTGAGCGGCAAGCGCACGTTCGAGCGCATCTGGCTGCCGCTGCTCAAGAGCAAGCTCGGCGAGAATTACCGCATCGCGAGCGCCGCGTTCATCTGGGCGATCATCGCGCGCATGTACGCCGCACGTCGCTCGGGCCTCAAGCGCGAGCAGTTCGGCTACGTGAACGGCGGCTACGCGACCGTGCTCGCGCGCTTCGAGCGCTATCTCGACGAGAAGGGGATCGAGCTGCGCACCGGTGCCCCCGTCGCCGCCGTGCGCGATTCCGGCTCCGAAGCGGAGGTCACCTTCGCCGACGGCACCTCGGAGCACTTCGATCGCGTCATCCTCACGCTGCCGGCCAATCGCATCCCCGCGCTCGTCCCGCAGCTCGAGCGCGCCGAGCGTGAGCGGCTGGGTCGCGTCGTGTACCAGGGCGTGCTCTGCGCCTCGCTCCTCACGAAGAAGCCGCTCGCCTCGTACTACGTCACGAACATCACCAATGGCTGGGTGCCGTTCACGGGTGTCATCGAGAATGACGACGCTCGTCGACAAGAAGCAGTTCGGCGGCAACAGCCTCGTCTATCTCCCGCGCTACCTCGCGCAGGACGATCCGTTCTGGAAGGCGTCGGACGACGAAGTGCGCACGACGTTCCTCGCCGCGCTCGAGCGCATGTATCCGAACTTCAAGCGCGACGACGTGATCGACTTTCGCGTCGCCCGCGCCCGCGACGTTCTCGCGATCTCGACACTCGACTACAGCGCGACGACGCTCCCCGCCATGCGCACGTCGCTCGCCAACGTCTTCATCGTCAACTCGGCGCAGATCGAGAGCGGCACGCTCAATCTCAACGAGACCGTCGGGCTGGCGAACCGCCAGGCCGCCGCGCTCGCGCCGTTGCTCAACAGCCGCGAAGCCGAAGCTGCGCATGTCTGAGCGCCCGCTGTGCAGCATCTCGCTCGACGTCGACGATCTCTGGTCGTACATGAAGATTCGCGGCGACCAGCGGTGGGTCGAGCGTCCGTCGTATCTGCCGACGTTTCTGCCCCTGGCCCTCGACACGCTCGAGGAGCTCGGGCTTCGCATCACCTTCTTCGTCGTCGGCTACGACGCGACGGTGGACACCAACGCCAAGGCGATGGAGTCTCTCGTCACGCGCGGGCACGAGGTAGGCAATCACTCGTTCGAGCACGAGTCGTGGCTCCACCTGTACTCGCGCGACCAGCTCACCGAGGAGATCATCACGGCCGAGAACGCGATCGCGGCGGTCACTGGAGAGCGCCCGCGCGGATTCCGTGGTCCCGGGTACAGCTGGAGCGAAACGCTCCTCGAGGTGCTCGCCAGCCGCGACTACCTCTACGATGCCTCCACGCTCCCCACGTACCTGGGCCCGCTCGCGCGCGCGTACTACTTCGCGACCGCCGGCAAGGGGATGTCAAAGACGCCCGAGCGCAAAACGCTGTTCGGCACCTTTCGCGACGGACTGCGTCCTGTGGGCGCGTACGAGTGGGCGCTGCGCAACGGGAAGTCGCTGCTCGAGATTCCGGTCACGACGATTCCGGGAATCAAGGCGCCGTTCCACTTCAGCTACCTGCTCTTTCTCGCGCGCCGGTCCGAAGCGCTCGCATTCGGCTATCTGCGCACGGCGCTCGCGGTGTGCCGCGCCGCCGGCGTCGAGCCGAGCTTCCTGCTGCACCCGCTGGATCTCATGGGCGGCGATGAAGCGCCCGAGCTCGCGTTCTTCCCCGGCATGGACCTGCCGTCGAAGCGGAAGCGCGTGCTGTTCAAGAAGGCACTGGGGATTCTGGCCGAGGAACACACGCCAGTGACAATGTCCGCGCACGCGAGTGCGATCCGCGCCCGTGCGCGTCTGGCACGGCGCATTCCGGACGCCGCGACCGCCGCAGCCTCGCCGGCCGCAGCGAGGTAGCGCCCATGTGCGGAATAGTTGGTGTCGTGCACTTCGACGGCACGGCGCCCGAGCCGTCCGTGTTGGCACGCATGGCCCACGCGATAGCGCATCGCGGCCCCGACGGCGAGGGATCGTACGTCTGCGGCCAGGTGGGCTTCTATCACAAGCGCCTCTCGATCATCGATCTCGTCTCGGGCGCCCAGCCGATGACGGCGGAAGACGTGACGATCGTCTTCAACGGCGAGATCTATAACTACGTCGAGCTGCGCGCCCAGCTCGTGAAGCTCGGGCACACCTTCCACACCACGTCGGATACGGAGGTCATTCTTCGCCTGTACCATCAGTACGGCGAGGCCTGCGTGGAGCAGCTGAACGGCATGTTTGCCTTTCTGCTGCACGATCGCGCGAAGGGGATCCTGCTCGTCGCGCGCGACCACTTCGGCATCAAGCCGATGTACTTCTACTCCGATGAGCGGAAGATGCTCTTCGCCTCGGAGATCAAGGCGATCCTCGCGCACGGCGATGTGCACTCCCGGGTGAACCGTACATCGCTCAACGACTACCTCACCTTCCAGTTCGTGATCGGCGAGGAGACGCTGTTCGAGAACATCGGCAAGGTGCTGCCGGGTTACTACCACGTGGTGAACCTGAAGTCGCGCGACGTGCGGCGCGTGCGGTACTGGGAGCCGCGCTTCGTCATCGATCCGTACCACACCGAGGAGTACTTCCTCGTGGAAACGCGGCGGCTGCTCGAGGACTCCATTCGCATTCAGATGCGGAGCGACGTCCCGGTGGGCGCGTACCTCAGCGGCGGTCTCGACTCGAGCATCGTCACGGGGTTCGCCGCGCGCGCGTACGAAGGCGGCCGCTTCAAGACCTTCACCGGCGCGTTCGATGAAGGGCCGCAGTTCGATGAGCGCCCATACGCGCGCGCCGTGGCCGAGTCCGTGAACGCCGAGATGTTCACGATCGTGCCGAGCGCGAACGACTTTGCGGACGTGCTGCAGAAGCTCGTCTACTTCATGGATGAGCCGGTGGCAGGTCCCGGACTCTTTCCGCAGTACATGGTCTCGCGCTGCGCCTCCCAGCACGTCAAGGTGGTGCTCGGCGGCCAGGGAGGCGACGAGATCTTCGGCGGGTATACGCGCTACCTCGTGGCGTACCTCGAGCAGGCGCTCAAGGGCGCCATCTTCGAGACCACCGAGGAGCAGGAGCACATCGTTTCGCTCAAGTCCATCGTCCCGAACCTTCCGGTGCTGCGCGCGTACCAGCCCATGCTGCAGCAGTTCTGGCGCTCGGGCGTGTTCGAGCCCATGGACCAGCGGTACTTCAAGCTCGTCGACCGCAGCGCCGGCGCGCTCAGCCTCTTCACGACCGACTTCCGCGCGAGCTACGAGCGCGATTCGGCCTTCGCGCGATTCCAGAGCGTGTTCAATCACTCGGACACGCAGTCGTACTACAACAAGATGACGCACTTCGACATGGTGGCCTCGCTCCCCGCGCTCATGCACGTGGAGGACCGCGCGAGCATGGCGTCCTCGCTCGAGTCGCGCGTGCCGTTGCTCGATCGCCGCCTGGTCGACCTCATCACGAGCATGCCGCCGAGATGAAGTTCAAGGGCGGCGAGCTGAAATACCTCCTCAAGCGCGCGGCCCGCGACGTGGTCCCCGAGGACGTGATCAATCGCAAGGACAAGATGGGCTTCCCCGTGCCGCTGCACCTGTGGATGAAGGACCGCACGCGCGACATGGTGACGGACACGCTGCTGTCGTCGCGCGCGCGCGAGCGCGGGATTTTCGACACGAAAGAGATCGAGAAGCTGCTCGACCAACGAAGGCGCGTTCGGGCGCCGCGTGTGGGGCGCACTCGACCATTGAATGTGGTTCCGGCAGTTCATCGACCAGAACTGACCGGTTCCATCACCCTGAGGGAGAACGACTGAATGCCGTTGACGTGGAAGGGCAACGAAATCGCGAACTGGCACGTGAAGAAGATTGCCGTCGTGGGACCGGGGATCGTCGGGATGCCGATGGCGGCACTCCTCGCGCACGCCCGCATCCGCGAGGGCGGCACCGAGCCGGCGACCGTGCTCGTCGTCCAGCGCAATTCCCCCACGTCCGGTTGGAAGGTGGACGCCATCAACTCCGGAAAATCGCCGATCGGCGGCGTCGAGCCCGCGCTCGACACGATCGTCGCGGAGTCGGTGGAACAGGGGCTGCTGAGCGCGTGACGCACGGCTCGACGATCTGTCCGACGCGGACATGATCCTCATCTGCACGCAGACGGACAAGAACGGGTTCGCGCCCGAATACGGGCCGCTGTTCGAAGCCCTCGAGGGCATCGCGAAAGCGCTTCAGAAGAAGCCGGCGGGGAACGTTCCCGTCGTCGTCTTCGAGTCGACCTTGGCGCCCTCCTCCATGCTCGACCGTCGTGCGCCCGCTGTTCGCGAAGTTCTGGGCTGCACGATGGACGCGACATCCTCCTCGGCAACTCGCCCAATCGCGTGATGCCCGGCCGGCTCGTCGAGCGCGTGGCGCGCGCGGACAAGCTCGCGGCGCGGGCTGCACCCCGGCACGCCGGAGCTCATCGCGCGCCTGTACGCGCGCATCGTCACGGGCGGCGTGGTCTATCGCACGAACAGCCTCACGGCCGAGATCGTCAAGACGCTGGAGAACGCCTACCGCAATGTGCGCATCGCCTACGCGGCGGAGGTCGCGCGGTACTGCGACGCGCACGACGTCGACTTCTTCGCCCTGCGCGACAAGGTGAACGCCGCAATGTCGCGCGGCGACGACGCGAGCGCTGATCCGCGCGCCGTGCCCTCGGGTGCGCTGCTCGTGCCGACGGTGGGTGTCGGCGGGCACTGCCTCCCCAAGGACGGCATCCTGCTCTGGTGGCGCGCAATCGAAGCGAACGAGGATTGACCTCGAAGCAGCCTCATCCTCGCCTCGCGCACGATCAACGACGAATCGCCGGCGCGCCACGCTCGCGCTCGCCGAGCGCCGCTTCGGCTCGCTCGCGGGAAAGCGCGTGGCGCTGCTGGGTGTCGCCTATCGCTTCGACTCCGAGGACACGCGCAACTCGCCGACGCTCGTGCTCGCGCAGGCGCTCCTCGATCACGGCGCGGATGTGGTGCTGCACGACCCGTACGTGCAGGAGCGCGACCAGAATCTGGCGAAGACGAAACTGACGTCGCGCTTCACCACCGATCTCGATTCCGCGCTCGCGGGCGCCGACGTGATCTTTCTCTGCACCGCGCACGGATCTATCAGGAGCATCGCGCGCAGATCGCGAATTCGCCCGCAACGGGAATCGTCGATGCGTGCAACCTCTTCGATCCGCACAAGCTGAACGGAATGCGCGATCGCTACACGGGCATTGGCCGCGGCCACAAGGCTCCGTCGCAGGCGCTCGTGGATGTCACCGTCGCGGGCTTCCGCGCCGTCGGAATGGGCGTCGCCAACGAGCTGTCCGCGCTCATCGATTATCTGAACGAGCGATACGCCACGGACGACTTCAACCGCGCCACGCTGGACGAGGTACGCCGCCTCGCCGCGACGTGCACGACCGGCTGCGATATCGCGCACCCGGGCGCGGTTGCCGCCCTCCCGGTTGTCGACGGCTTCACGTCTCGCCTGGCCGCTACCGGACTGGTGTAGTACGCATGCCGAATCGCCGTAGGCAGGCACATTGCTCGCCTCGCGCTCGGCGAGCGGTCGGGGCGCGCCGCGCATGAATCCGCGTGGCCTTGCTTCAGCACGAGCCCGTCGTCCTGACACTTGCGCTCCTTCTGGGAATCGCGCTCGAGCGCTCGCGCATCTCATCCGCGCTGCCCGCGCTTCTCGGCATTCTCTCGGCGGCGAGCGTAGTGGCGGTGATCGCCCTCGTCGTGAACCACGTGCGGTTCCCCTTCTTCATCGATCTGATGGAAGGGGTGGTGATGCAGCACGCGCAGCGCGCCATTCACGGACAGAGTATCTATTCCGTCCCGACGCCCGAGTACGTGCCGCTCGCGTACAACGCGCTTTTTTACGTCTTCGCCGCGCCCTTTCTCCGTCTGTTCGGAGACACGCTCCCGACGCTCCGTTCGGTGGCGGTTCTCGGTTACCTGGGAAGCGCGATCGCAATGTTCGTGATTGTGCGCGCGAGGTCGCGCTCAGCATGGTGGGGCGCGACCGCCGTTGGCCTCTTCTGCGCGGCCTATGCGGCGATGGACGCCTATCTCGACTCCGCCCACTCGGATTCATGGCTCCTCTGCTGCGCGCTGTGGGGCACGTATCTTGTCGGGCGCCCATCGCGCAATGCGCGCATCGCCGGAATTCTCGTGCTTGTCGCGGCGTTCTGGTTCAAGCAGCACGGCGCGGTCTTCCTGCTATGGCGCTGCTCTATCTCATGTGGCGGGAGGGGCTGCCTCGAGCGCTCGTGTACTGGCTGCTCGCGTTCGCTCTCGGACCGCTGCTCTATCTCGTCGCCCCCGGCCCGATCTTCGGACCGGACTTCCACTACTTCACGTGGGTGGTTCCGAGCGGTTGGTCGCAGCTGACCGGCTTCACGTTTTATCGCGTCGCCGAGTACGCCAGGCACTACTATCCGGTATTGGTGCTCGTGGCGCTCGCGGGCGTCTATCGTGCCTTCCGATCGAGAAAGGTCGACATTCTGGAGCTGCAGCTCGGCACGGCGCTTCTGACGGCGATCATGGGATCGCTCGACCCCGGTTCGTCGAACAACGTGTTCATTCCCTTCGGCGCGTTCTGCATTCTCTACGGATCGATCGAGTTGGCGCGAATCGACGAGGCGGGAACGATATTGTTCGGCATGCGGCCGGCGCTCCTGGGAGTGCTGCTCGCGTTCGCGACGCTGCTGCGCGATCCCCGGCCGTACTGGTTGCCCGCAACGGCGCGCGCGGCGTACGCGGACTTGCAGACCATCATCCGCGCCCTTCCCGGAACCGTCTACGCGCCGGGGATCGGCCAACT
Source organism: uncultured Gemmatimonadaceae bacterium (assembly GCA_963827355.1). Classification (GTDB taxonomy): domain Bacteria; phylum Gemmatimonadota; class Gemmatimonadetes; order Gemmatimonadales; family Gemmatimonadaceae; genus FEN-1250. The sequence continues at coordinate 51,769 of CAWHAS010000018.1, read as the reverse complement.
CGTCGACGGACCGCGGCTCTACCCTGCCGCGCACTGGGTGGCGCTGGAAGACATAATGCGCGGCAAGCACCGCACCGCCGCCGACAGCGCGCTCGCCCGGCACATGCTCGACCCACTGCGTCACCCGTCCACCCCCGCCTTCGTGCTTACGAACCTTCCGCTCGCGACAATGTCCGCCCCGACGAGCGAGCTCGCGTCGAGCTTCGAGCTCGTACAGGACTACGGCGATCGCTTCGCACCACTCACGGCGGTGATTCGCCCGTACAAGGCAGGATGGCCGCGGTATCTCTATCGTTCCATCGGCGTCGGAGGGTCAGTGCATGTGCCCTGACACCGTCGCTAGTGCTGTTCCGCACTCCGGATCGCTTGCTGCGATCCGGCTGCTGCGTCCAAAGCACTGGATCAAGAATCTCTTCGTTCTGGCGCCGCTGATCTTTTCGGGGCTCTTCACCAACCGAGCCTCCGTACAAATGGCGCTCTTCGGCACATTCCTTTTCTGCGTGGCCGCGTCGTTCGTGTACGTGTTCAACGATCTCGCGGATTTGCCCAACGATTCGCGTCACCCGGTCAAGCGATTTTCACGCCCACTCGCGAGCGGCGCCGTTTCGGTGACCAGCGCGCGCTTGCTGCTCGCAATCCTCGGGACCCTGATGATTGGAGCATCCCGGGTATCGCTTCCGCTCGTCGCCGTGCTGATCGTCTACATCGGGCTCAACGTCTTCTATTCAATGTGGCTCAAGCGAGTCCCGGTGGTAGACATCTTCTGTGTTGCCGCGGGATTCGTGCTGCGTGTATATGCGGGCGCGGTCGTGATCAATGTGCCACTGTCATCGTGGATGCTCATCACCACACTGTCGATCGCACTCTACCTCGCGGCCATCAAACGACGCGAGGAGCTCGCGGTACAGGGCGACGGGGCGCGCGCCGTCCTCGGCGAGTATACGCTCCCCTTGCTCGACCGCTTCGCGCTCATGTCGTCCGTGTGCGCAATGGTCTTCTACAGCCTCTTCGTAGTCACCACGCGACCGGTGCTCGCCGGCACGATACCTCTCGTGCTTTTCGGTATCTTCCGCTATTGGTTCCTCGTGGATCGCCATGGCCGCGGTGAGTCGCCGACGGATGCCCTGTGGAGCGATCGGCAGCTGGCCGTAACCGTCGTATTGTGGGGTCTGTTGTGCGCGTTTCTGCTGCGTAAGCCATGAATGACCTAATCGTTAGGCCCGAAGGCACTCCCGACCACCGGCACATTCTGACGGTGGTCATGGAGGACTATTTCCAGGGCTCAACGTTCAATCGGCTCATCTCCCGCTCGCGCTGGCATCGCTTCGAGAGCCGCCTCGAGCGAAACACGAACACCACGCTCGACCTGCTCGACGAGTACGGCGTGAAGGCGACCTTCTTCGCGCTGGGCTGGGTTGCCAATGCGGTGCCCGAGCTCATTCGTGAGGTGGTCGAGCGCGGCCACGACATCGCGAGCAAGGGCTACTTTCACCGCAGCATTCGCGAGTTCACTCGCGAGGAGTTCCGCGAGGACTGCGCCCGCGCCCGCGAGGCGCTCGAGCGCGCGAGCGGTCGCCAGGTCGATGGGTACCGCGTCGCGCAGCGCTGGCTGCGCCCCGAAGACCTCTGGGCCCTCAATGTGCTGGCCGAGGAAGGGTACAAGTTCGACTCGAGCATGCGCCCCCTCTTCCGCCAGTACGTGCACGAGCCGTGGCGCCGCTTCGTGCACCAGCACCACCACGGCGAGCAAACCATCGTGGAAGTCCCCATCTCCACCGCACACGTGATGGGCTACGACATTCCGATCGCGGGCGCGAACTACTTCCGCCAGCTCCCGTTCTCGCTCGTCAAACGCGCCGTGGCACAGTGGGACCGCACCGTCGAAGCACCGTTCGTGATGTACTTTCACGTCTGGGAAGTCGATCCCGAGCAGCCGCGCATCGACGCCGCCCCGTTCTACGCGAAGGTGCGACAGTATCGCAATCTGGATCGCATGGCGACCATGCTGCGCTACTACTTCGAGCACTACCGGTTCACGAGCATCGGCGACCGCCTCGGCATCGCGAGCCGGCCGGCATCCGCCGAGGTGCTCGCGGCCGCCGAAGCGCGGGCGCAGGCTCGGGCGCAGGAACAGCGGCTGGCCGTGGCCATTGCCCGCGACGACATCGCCCGCACGCCGATCAGCATCGTCATTCCGTGCTTCAACGAGGCGCTCAGCCTTCCCTACCTCTCCAACACGCTCGCCGGCGTGGAGGCCGAGCTGTCCCGCGACCACGCCGTGCACTTCATCTTCGTAGACGACGGCAGCACCGACGACACGTGGGCGGCGTTGCAGAACAACTTCGGCGACCGGGCGAACTGCACGCTCGTCCGCCACGAGCTGAACCGGGGAGTGGCCGGCACCATCATGACCGGCATTCGCACCTCCACCACTGAAGTCGTGTGCTCGATGGATTGCGACTGCACCTATGACCCGCGCGAACTCGCGCCGATGGTCGCCCTGCTCACCCCCGGCGTCGACATGGTGACGGCCTCGCCGTACCACCCCCTGGGCACGGTGCACAACGTACCCGAGTGGCGCCTTTTTCTCTCGCGCACGCTCTCGAAGATGTACGGCATGGTGCTGCACCATAAGCTCGCGACCTACACGGCCTGCTTCCGCGTCTATCGGCGGAGCAAGGTCGCCGACGTGCCCCTCTCGCGCGCCGGATTCATCGGAGTGGCCGAGCTGCTCGGCAGGCTCGATCTCGCCGGCTCGACCATCGTCGAGTATCCCACGACGCTCGAGGTCCGCATCCTCGGCCGCTCGAAGATGAAGATCGTCAAGACGATGGCGGGACACCTGCGGCTCATTGTGGAGCTGATCGGCCTGCGGCTCTCCAATCCGAAGACTGGACGGGCCGGCAGAATGTCGTCCGCTCTCGATCGCTCGTCAATCGCGCACGTCTTGCGTGCGCCGGTGCACACCGCGGGGCCGCGCGCGGATAGCGATCCCTAGGCGCGGGCGCGCTCGAGACGCTCGATCGAGTCCGTAATCCGTTCCGCCGCATCGCCCGCCCCGTACGCCGTGCGGTCCCACGTGACGGCCGCACCGAGACGTTCCCTCACTACCGCCGGCAGATCGGCCCCCGTGCGCGCAGGAGCGACGAGCACATTCGCACCCAGCGTCACCGTCTCGCGCCATTCTGTTTCCGTGCGAACGGTCACGCACGGCGTGCCCAGCCAGTACGCCTCGCGCTGCACGCCTCCCGAATCGGTGATAACGATGCTCGCGTCACGAATGGCTCCAATCATTCTCGAAATAGCCGAGCGGCGGCACGAGGTGCAGCATTCCGCCGGACCCGAGCCCGAGAGCGGACAGCGCGTCGCGCACGCGCGGATGCGCGGGGAGCACCGCGGGCAGCGGCAGCGCCCGCAGCGCGGCGATCGTCGCAGAGAGCGTTTCGGCCTTCGCCGTGAGCTCCGCCCGGTGCAGCGTCGCGATCGCGAACGATGTGCCGGCGGGAAGCGGCCACGCCGAATCATCCGCCGGCACGCGCGCCTTCGCGAGATTGCGCAGCAACACGTCGTGCGCGATGTCACCGGTGAGCGCGATCGCGCCCGGCTGATGCTCCAGCTCCAGCTGTGCAACGGAAGCGGCGGACGGAGCGCAGAGCAGGTCCGCCACCGCGTCAACCATGCGGCGGTTGATCTCCTCCGCCATCGCGCGATCGTTCGAGCGTAGCCCTGCCTCCACGTGCACCACGGGGATCCGCAGCTGTGTGGCCGCAAGCGCGCATCCCAGCGTGCTGTTCGTGTCGCCGATGACCACCACCACGCGGGGCCGTGCCTGTTCGAACACCGCTGCCGCTCGCGTGAGCACCGCGGCCGTCTGCACCGCGAGCGCGCTGGATCCCACCTCGAGAAAGTGGTCGGGTGGCTGCACTCCGAGCTGCTCGTAGAACACTTCGTTCAGCGTGTAGTCGTAGTGTTGCCCCGTATCCACGGTGAGCAGCGGCCAGCGCTTCGCGCAGCTCTCGATGAGCATCGACGCCTTGATCACCTGCGGGCGCGTGCCGTAGCAGATCGCAACTGGTCGCTGGCTCACGGCTTTCTCACCTTATAGATCGCGAAGGCGTCGTCGTGCCATACCTCGTCGGCGTAGCGGCGCAGGTACGACGCGACGCGGTCGCCGCCCGTGAGCTGGATGATGTAGTCGTACTCGCGGTCGATGCGCTCCCACGGAAGCGGGGGCGTGTTCGCGGGCTCGCCCCAATCCGTGTCGGGAAAATAGAGGTGCGTCGGCTCGACGAAGTGCGCGAGATGAAAGTTCAGCGGATCCCCTTCTTCGGCATCGCGATAGTTGAACAGTCCTGGGGCGCGGCCGTGCCCGCGTATGATGTGCCACAGCACGAAGTGCCGCCTCGCCTCCACTCGCCCGTACTGTTTCACGCCGTCGCCCAGCGACAGGAGATTGGTTCCCGGCGGCACGTGGGTGAGGGCCGCCTGATACTGATCGAGGTCACGGTCGATCACGCGCGCGGTCCAGCCCACAGCCGCCGTGTTCAGCACGCACGCGGCGAAAGGAACCAACAGCGCCAACCTCGGCTCCGGCTCCGCATCGCGTTGGCGTCCGCAGAAGAGGAGCAGATACGCGGCAGCGAGCCATCGGACATCGACGGCGCCGCTCCCGGGAATGGATGCCGGAAAGAGCAGGTAGAGCACGAACATGACCACGCCCGATGCGACCAGCGAGTCGAGCTGCAGATTCCGGCGCGCCAGAAAGGCGAACGTCGCCAGCGACGCGAAGTAGCCCACACCCATGATGAACGCCGACGCTAGAGACACCGACCAGAACGGATCGAGGATCAGGAGCGCCTTGTAGCTGGGCGGATGAAAGCCGTACTCGCCGGGTGGTCCGACATCGCCCGAGATCGCGTAGCTGGCGCCGGCCCACGCGATCGCAACGGCGGCGGTGATGATGAGAATCACGGGAAACCGCGCGTTCGCCAGCTTCCACTGGGAAGGCGGCAGGAGATCGCCCTCGCCGATCACGTCGATCCCCCAGTCGGTCCAGATCACGACGAGCGCGAGCAACGGCGCCGCCAGGTGCACGAGAAAAAGAAAGACTGCGCCGAGTGCGAGCAGAATTCGCGACGACCACTGAGCGCTCTCGCGTCGCGGATACCAGAGCGCAAGCCAGCAGAAAACGAGTCCGACGCCAAGCGCGAAGTTGAGGTATCCGACCATGAAGTGGGATGCGAATCCGAACAGCACTCCCATGAGTGCCCAGCCGCGTCGCGCCGGCGCGCTGTGGAGCAGCAGTGCGTACATGCCGAGCGGCAGGAGCACGAGGCACGCGACATTGATGATGCGAAGGGTCGCGACGGCGCCGAAGAAATGCACCAGTAGCGCTCCTGCGACATCACCCGCGATGTATCCGGTGGGTTTCCAGTGAAAGAGCACGTACCCGGGAGGATCGCCGAACCAGATGCGATCGATCAGCGTGTAGCGCGCGAGATGATTCGAGACGTCCCAGTACGGAAAGTGGTGCGAGAGGAGAGCGACTGCGAGCTCGAATGCGAGAGCAACGATGATGAGCGCTTCGGGCCAACCACATCGAAATCGGGGTGACGGTGGGAACGGTCGATTCATCGCGGGAATGTCGAGGGTGCTGTGCGGAGGCGCAATGATTTCATAAAGTTTTTCTCACCCGACAACGGTGATGTTGAGCACAAATCCGCCAGATTTTGGCGCCGAAAGCTGCCGAAGCGGCGATTTGACTGACTGGCTGCTCAGCCAACACATACAATTGTTTACAAGTTGGCTCTTTTCTGCGGAAAGCAGCCCCGATACTCTAGTCCACACGCCGAGCGGGAAAACTCGTTACAGCGTGACGGGCACTTAGCTCATTCAGTCACTATTACGTCGATTCCATCGCTCGACCGTTTGCTACAATCGAACGTCTTCAGTCTACATCGCTTGGGCTCTCGCCCGCGATAACGGCAAAGCCGGTGAAAACCGGTGACGCAAAGCTACGAGGCTACAGCGCATCTCCAGGATGCGTCACGCCAGTCGAGCCGCCGAACGGACTCCTCATGGAGAGTCTCAATGCGTGCTTCAATTAGTAATGTTCGTGCTATGCTTTTCGCCGCGGTTCTTTTCTCGTTCGTTGCGTGCGTCGACCGCAGCGATCCTACCGCGCCGGGGGCATCCAACACACCATCTTCACCCGTCACTGGCAACGTAGCCAGCGTCGACGTCAAGCTCCCCTCGACGAGTCTCGAGGTCGGCAACGCTGCGAACGCCGCAGCGACCGTGATGAACAGTGCGGGCCAGCCGATCCAGTCGGACACCATCGAGTGGTCATCCAGCGACACGTCGATTCTCGCCGTCAGCAACAAGGGTGTGCTGACCGCGCGCAAGATGGGCAGCGCGAGCGTGTGGGCGAAGAGTCACGGCGTCGCGGGCAAGGGCACGCTCGCGGTCACCGATTCGATGCCCGCGTCGATCGTCGTCTCTCCCGCCTCGTCGGCAGCAGCCGTCGGCGCAACCGTGCAGCTCTCGGCAACGGTCACGACTCGCACCGGTCGTCCGCTTCCAGGCCACGCAGTCAAGTGGGCATCCACCGACACGCGCTATGTCACGGTGTCGCCGACCGGTGTCGCGACGGGCAAGCTCAAGGGCTTCGCAAAGATCGTCGCCAGCGCATCCAAGGTCGCTGACACCGCATCCGTCAGCGTTGCCGCGGCGCACATCGCCGCGCTCAACGTGGTGCCGCACGCGGCAACGATCGCTTCAGGCTCAAAGGTGTCGCTCACTGCGAGTGCGCTCGATGCGCAGGGCAATTCGCTGAGCGGACGCGCCGTGAGCTGGACGACGTCCGACTCAAAGATCGCCACCATCTCGACAACCGGCGTCGTTAGCGCGTTCAAGATCGGTGACGCCACACTCACCGCGACTTCCGAAGGCGTGACCGCTGCCTCCAGGGTTCACGTCACCACCGGCGGGGTTGCTGTCATCACGGTTAATCCGGGATCGATCGGTCTGGTGACGGGTTCGACGAAAGCGCTGGCAGTCACACTCAGCGATGCCGCAGGAAATGTTCTGCCCGCGGCGACGGTGAAGTGGTCGAGCTCCAATAGCAACATTGCGGGCGTCTCGACTAGCGGCGTCGTCACCGCGAAGCGTGCGGGAAGCGCCACCATTTACGCCTCCCTCAATGGTGTGAGCGGGCAGGCAGCGGTCGCCATCTCGGCGGCCGGCATCAAGAGCATCGCCATCTCACCGGCCTCGTTCACGCTCGTCACCTCGGGAACGCGCCAGCTCTCCGCATCCCTCACAGATGCATTGGGGAACGCGGTCACGGGTCAGACGGTCGCGTGGTCCAGCTCCAACAGCTCGATCGCCACGGTTTCCTCGAGCGGTCTGGTAACAGCCGTGCATTCGGGGAACGCGAACATCACAGCCTCCGCCGGAGGCGCGAGCGCCAACGCCGCGGTCACCGTGTCGGCCGGCACCGTCAGCACTGTTTCCGTCACGCCAGGATCGGCGAGCCTCGTTGCCGGCACGACGCAGCAACTCGTTGCCAACCTCTCCGACAACACGGGAAGCGCGGTCACGGGCCAGACCGTGAGCTGGAAGAGCTCGGACGCCTCGATCGTGAGCGTGTCTTCTTCCGGCGTTGCAACCGCGGCGCACACCGGCAGTGCGATCGTCACCGCTACGGCGGGCACAGTCTCCGGGCAGGCGACAGTCACTGTCTCAGCAGGCCCGCTGGCCAACGTCACGGTTACGCCATTGTCGGGGACCGTGCAGCAGGGCAAGACGATGCAGCTCGCCGCCAGCTTCACGGACGTCGCGGGCAACCCCGTTCCGGCCACGTCGCTTTCGTGGACGAGCTCCAACACGGCGGATGCGACCGTCTCCAGCGCGGGTCTCGTGACCGGCATGGGCGCGGGCTCAGCGAACGTCACCGCAACCGCAAGTGGCAAGAGCAAGAGTGCGGCGATCACGGTCACCGCCATCACGGCTCCTACGCTTTCCTCGCTTTCGCTCAGCCCAGCCTCGACCACACTTGCGACTGGCGCGACGCAGAGCTTCACCGTTGCGGGTACGTGGAGTAATGGATCGACCACGGCGCCCACAGTCACGTACAGCGCCACGGGCGGCGCGATCACTTCCGCCGGCGTCTACACGGCCGGCACGACGGCGGGCACCTTCCGCGTCGTCGCAACGAGTGGATCCAAGGCCGACTCGTCGGTCGTTACGATCACCGCTCCAGTCAAGACTCTCACCAAGCTGACGCTCAGCCCGGCCTCGGTCTCGCTGGCCGCGAGCGCGAAGCAGACCTTCACCGTTGCCGGCACGTGGAGTGATGGATCGACTTCCGCGCCCGCAGCCACGTACACGGCCACGGGAGGCGCAATCACCTCGGCCGGCGTCTACACGGCCGGCACGACGACCGGCACCTTCCGCGTCGTTGCAGTGAGTGGAACCAAGGCCGACACGGCAGTCGTCACGATCACGGCGACCGTCAAGGTGGCTCCGACTCTCACCAAGGTGACGCTCTCGCCGGCCAGCGCGACGCTCGCGCCGAACGCCACCGTGCAACTGTCGGTGGCCGGAGTGTGGAGCGATGGCTCGACGGCTGCTCCGCCGGTCACGTATGCAGCGACGGGGGGATCGGTTTCCTCCGGTGGGCTGTACACGGCGGGCGGCACGACCGGCACGTACCGCGTCGTAGCTACGGCAACGGGATACCCGCTGGCCGACACCTCAGTCATTACGATCGCCAACGCGGTCGTCGCCACGTCGTGCGATGCGTATCCGCACACGCGCGCGGTGCCTGTGTCGACGAGTGCGCAGTTGCACTCTGCATTGAGCGGTGCGCGCCCGGGTGATCTCATTACCCTCGCGGACGGCACCTACGGCGACGGATCCGAGTTCCACGTCACGATACCGGGAACTGCTTCGGCTCGCATCACGCTGTGCGGCTCGGCCAACGCGATCATCGATGCGCAGTCGATCTCGAATCGCGATGGGATCTACGCGATGGGCGCGAACTACTGGACGTTCAGCGGCTTCACGATCACGAACGCGCTCTTCGGCTTCTACGCCGAGAAGTCGAGCCACATGGTACTCGAGGGGATGACGGTTCACGGCATTGGGCAGGAAGGAATCGAGATCGCCAACTTCAGCAAGAACGCCACGATCCGTAACAACCATATCTACGATACCGGAAACACGTACGCTGAATACGGCGAGGGCATTTACATTGGAAGCGCCTACGCGAAGTGGGCGGCGCTCACGGGCGGCGTTCCGGACGCAACCGATTCCGTGGTCATCGATGGCAACCACATCGGACCCGATGTTCGCGCCGAACACATTGATGTGAAGGAAGGCACCGTCGGCGGAGAGATCAAGAACAACACCTTCGACGGACGTGGAATGATCGAGTCGCAGGGCACCGGCATTTCCGGCTGGCCCAACTCGTGGGTGATCATTCAGGGAGATGGCTACCACATTCACAACAACACCGGGTCGACCGCGATCGCCGCTGGCTTCCGCGTCGTCACGCACGGAACGGTCGCCACGGGGTCGAACAACAGCTTCTCGAGCAACGTCGCCAACGTTGGCGGAGCGCCCTACGGCTTCCTGATTCAGACCGGGTCGTCCACCGACGGAAACTCGGTGATGTGCAGCAACTCGGTAACGAACGCCTCGACTGGTTTGGCGAACGTGGGTTGCCAGTAATGCTTTGGGAACCGCGCGCCGAACCAGACGCGCGGTGATCGCCGGGCAGTGAAATAATCGTTTCAGGCTCGAACGTTCAGAGCGCCGTTCACCGCGATTGTTGTTGCGGAGGGCGGCGTTCTTCGCATCTTGTGAGACATCCAACCGCAGCCGCCGCGATGTCTCACGCACCCGCGGCTCACGAGCACTCCCGAACTACGGTTCACCCACGATTGAAAGATCTCGTCACGTTTTTTCCGAATTGGGGAGGTGGAGATCCATATGTCGGCGACCTCGCGAGAGAGCTGCGCGAGGACGGATGGCGCACGGCGATCGTGGGACGGAAGGGGTTGTTTTTCGCGCTCCTCGCGGCGATTGCCGGCACCGGCACGGTGCACGTGCAATGGTTCGAGGCGTTCACGCCCCGTGGTCGATGGATCGACGGCGTCGTGGCGTGGCTCTACCTGCCGTTGCTGTGGCTCGCCGGACGCCGCGGGCGCCTCATCTGGACGGTGCACAACATCGTCCCCCACGAGGGATACGCGCGCTTGGCCGGCCCCCGATTCCTGACGCTGCTCGCGCGGTCGTGCAGCCGCATCCTCGTGCACTTCGACGAAACGCGCGAGCGCGTGGAGAAGGAATTCTCGTGCGCGGGGAAGGTCTCCGTGATCCATGCTGCGACATTCGGTCACGCGCACGGGCCACCGGTGGATCGTTCCCAGGCGAGAGCGGGAATCTCGGACGAGCTCACTGATGACCGCAGATTGTTCGTGCAGGTGGGCAGCCTGCGCCGCTACAAGCAGCCCGTCACGACCGTCCTGGCATTCCGCGACGCTGCGCCGGCATCCGCAATGCTGCTCGTTTCGGGGCTGTGCGTCGACGAGTCGCTGAAGGCGGAAGTTCAGGAGGCGGCCGCGGATGATTCCGCGAATCATCCTCCGCTTCGACCGCCTGCCCAACGAGAGTCTGGTCGCGGCGCTGTGTGCCGCCGACTGGAGCATTCGTCCGTATCTGAGAATCGACAATCCGGGCGCCGTCAATCTTTCGGTGGCCTACGATTGCCCGGTGATCGCGCCCGCGCTCGGCCCGGTGCGCGAGATGACGAACGGGCATCCGACCATCCTCTATCCCACCGATGGTCCCGCGCGGCAGAAGCTGGCGGAGGCCATCGCCGCTGCGGCGGCATCGCCTGCGCTACGCGGTGATGGCCGGGGAGGCCTCAGGGTGAGCCGTCGCGAACAGGCCCGGCAAACCTCCGAGGTATATCTCGCTGCGCGGAGCCGCGCGGAAAACCGGTAGCCGCCACGCGCCTGGCGTTCAGTACTTCGTGCCGAGCAGTCGCTCGTGCTCCACGATCTCTTCCGGCGTGAAGCGCATTGACAGCGTGCGCGCGGGATTCCCTGCCACGATCGCGTACGGCGGCACGTCGCGCGTCACGACGCTTCCCGCGGCCACGACAGCGCCGCGTCCAATGGTGACGCCAGTCAGGACCACGGCTCCGAAGCCGATCCACACATCCTCACCCACGATGAGCTGGAGCCCGAGCCCCTGTCCCTTGTAGTCGGGAGAGCCGATCCAGGGCGCCTTCCGAATCGGCATCCCCACCGAGCGGATATCGTGGTCGTAGCGGCCGATCAGCCCCACGTTGTTCGCGATCATCGAGAAGCGGCCGATGCTGCCATCGCACTCGATCGTGCAGAACTTTCCGATGTAGACGTCGTTCGCGACCGTGAGGTGGTTCGGCGCCCAAAGAATCGATCCGATGCCGATGTGTACGTTCTCGCCGACCTCCACGTTCGCGCGAACCGCGTACGCGCGATTCACGCGCTGCCAGAGCCGGTGCACAGCGGGGCTGCGAATCATGATGTCTCCGAGCGCGCCGTGCACGCCGCTCTGAAAGTTGCGCACCATGTTCTGAAGCGTGTAGTGGCTCGCGCTCTCCCGGCAGCCCGCCTTCAGCCGCTCGCGGAGCTCGGCCGAGGACAGCACGCGTACCACGCCCTCGGCGAACGCGTCGATCGTGTTCTCCGTCATGATGCCGTTATGTTCGGGACGCAGATACTCGATCTCGGGTCCGTGGTCACTCAGGCGCGTGGTGATGAGCGGTGTCTCGAGCGCGAACGTATCGAGGATCGTGAGCCCCACGGCGCCCGGCATGAGGCACACGTCGGCGAGCTCGAAGTACGGGACGATTTCGCGATCGAAGTGCGCCCCCACGTAATGCACCCAGGGATTCGCGAGCGCAAACGCGCGCACCTTCGCCGCGTCGGGTCCATTGCCGATGACGATCAGCTCGAAATCGGGGATGCGCTCACGAATTCGCGCACTTGCCTCCAGCAGAAAATCGATGCGCTTGCGGTCGTAGAGACGTCCGCAGAAGATCGCGGCCCGCCCCCCCTTCATGCCGATGCGGTCGCGCAGCGCTGCCGTAGACACCGCGTCCACCTTCATGGATTCGTCTCGGAGCAGCTCCGTATCGATGGAATTCTCCACGACAGTGATGCGCGCGCGCGGAAACCCCGCGCCGGCGAGCACATTCGCCACGCCGTCGGTATACGCGAACCACCAGTGCACGTGGCTCGAGTAGAAGAGCTTGAACCGGTTCATGAGGCTGCCGTGCTGCTGCTCGAAATTAAGGCCGTGCCCCCAGAGCGCGACGCGACTCCGCCCCGCCATCCCCCGCGCGATCACAGGAAAATTGCTCAGCATCCGACTCTCCTGCATGAGCACGACGAGATCGGCATTTCGCACGACCGATGGAATGCGCTGCCATACCAGCGGTGGCGCATTACCGATATTGACGGTTCCATTGTGCACGGGACGCGCCCACATGAGCGCCGATCCGGCGCGGTGTCAGAGCTCGCAGGCACGCCGTAACAGAGCTCCAGGTCGATCCCATTGTCGAATAGTGCCGCGTGGAGCGATGAGAAGAAGGCGATGCGATAGTGCGGAAGAAAACGATACGAGATGCCTACCGTCGGGCGTCGCCGCATTGGGTTGCCTATCCCGCGGGACGGGGCGCGCACGAGCGCGGGCGGTGGCACTGGCGAATCGATGGCCAGCTTTCCTGCTCGATGTCCTTTGCGACGGCATGGACGACACGGCAACAAAGAGAGACCAGATGAGAATGCTCTGAATCAGAGAGCTCTCAGTCGTATTGCCGAGAAAGACCATTGTGAGAAAGGCCATAGCCCATAGTCCATTGACGTCCGGCGCGGCGCGAAGCGCGGCCCACGCTCGCCCAATCGAGAGAAAATAGGCGCCCAGGAGCAGGAGCACGCCAACGACCCCCAGATCCAGCCACTCGTCGAGCAGCGCGTTGTGCGAGTGGGGCGTGTCCCATCCGATCGCCGCGCGCACCTGCTCGGACGCCCTCGCCGAAGGTTCCCAGAACGCGCCGTACCCGTGGCCAAGCACGGGGCGATCCTCGATGTGGTCGACGACCTTGCTCCAGAGTACCGTGCGCCCCGTCAACGTCGCATCCTTTCCGAGGACGCTCAGCACGGTGTCTTTCTCCGTTATCAGAACGGACCCGGCCGCGCTGACTCCCAGAAGGAGGCACAACACCAGAGCCGCCGCGGCATTGTTTCGCCGGAACGTGAGCACGACCGGTATCGAGACGGCGAGCACCGGAACGATGAGCAGCGCGGCGGTCGCCTTCGCAAGCGCGATCAGCGAAATCGCGATGATGAGGCCAATGATCGCGACGATCCGCGTGACGCCTCGTTGGGTGGTCTGGACGCCGAAGACGACGACGGCAAGCAGCATTATCGTTCCGAGCACGTTCTTCGTGGTGAATACCCCTCGCCACGCAGGCTCGGCACCGGCCTCCCTTCCATACGCGGGCAGGAGGAGGGCGCTTCCCACGCTCAGGATCGCGACAATTCCGAGAGCGACTCCAAGATGCCAGAGCAGTTCGGATGCGCTGTATCGGGAGGCGAGATAGTAGCCGAACACCGTCCAGGTGGCGAGTCCCGCCGCCCGTTTGAGCGACGTAGCAGGATCGTCCGACCACAGGACGGACAGCACCGCAGTGGCCACGATGGCCAGAATGAATGGATTGCGGAAAGCGGCTCGCACAATCTGCCGCGGACGGATGATCAACTGCGACAGCGTGAACGAGTACGCCAGCCAGTAGCTCACGCGCTCCAGGGGACTCGCCGCCGTGGGGGTGGGGTCGTTCGGTCCCCAGTGAAGGAACAACGCGAGCACCGCATTGGCGATGAGAATCAGAATCAGAATCGTGGCGGTCGATTCCAGCGCACGGTAGCCACGGCCGAACAGCTGGTGCACGACGTCATGGCGGTCGAGCTCCACCGTTCTGCCGGAGCGGGTGGTGCGATCACGCCGCGAGGACATTCGAGCCGGAGGGATTCGCCATCATCCGCTCCGCGCACGCCGGCGCACCAGCGGGCGCACCAGCTCGCGGCCATAGGCACGCCGCAAGCGCGCCGGGAGATTGGAGCCGTTCGTGGTCGCCCCTTTCGGGTCGTCCACAACCAGGCGGTTGACGACGAACTCCCGATCCGGGGCGAGTTGCCTCGAATCGAAGAAGAGTCCGACCTGCGGGTTGGATTCGCGAAGGGAGCGCAGCATATCACGATTGACGTCGTGGCCGTTAAATGGAAACGCGAAGGGCACGACCGGGGAGGTTACGAGCGCCGATACCGTGCCACAGGCGGTCAGGATCTCGTCCGCCGCCTCCGCCTCCGACATCGTCCCCAGCAGTCGGTGCGAGGTGCCGTGGGCGCCGATGGTGAACCCAGCCGCCGCGAGTGCACGCACCTGGGCACTGGTGAGATACGGGCGAACGGTTCGCAGGAACTCGCCGGTGTCCACGCCCAGCCGATCGCACGTCGCGTCGATTGCTGGCTCCTCGTTCCAGGCGGCGGACTGCATCCGCGACAATAGCTCCGCCGAGCTCTCGAGAGGAACGCCGAAGATCAGCCCCACATCCCTGCGAACTGCCGCGGCGGCGACGGGCGAGAGCTGCGCGTACGCCTCGAGGCACAGCGCAATCTTCTGCCGGTAGAACAGCCGGCGGTTGTCCAGAAATTCGGTCGTCACGAAAAAGATCGCCGGCATCCCGTACTCGAGCAGCACGGGACGAACCACATCATGGCACTCGGCGAGGCCGTCGTCGAAGGTGATCACGACACACGGCTTTTTTCCTCGACTCTGCATTCGCGACTTCTCGACCTCGTCGTATCCGATCACCCGGTAGCTGCGCCGCAGGAAGTCCAGATCGCGCTTGAACTGCTCGACGGACTTCCACCGATAGAGGCTGCTGACGTGCGGCATCGCGCGATCCGATATCGCGTGGTAGCAGAGTCCGATCACGTCGCGCGGAACGAGCGCTTCGAGGAGCTGCATCGGGAACGTCACGTTGTCTCAGCCATCGGCGCGCGAGCGGTCGCTCATTCCGCGCACCCGAGGATTCGAAGCAACGGCCCTTGCATTACGACCGGAAAGCGGCGAATGGGCTTGCTGAGCTGCTGAAACAAGTCGCGGGGACGAACCGAGTCCGGCATCAGGAGCAGCCCGAGTGAGGTCGCCGCCGCACTCGTCGCCGAGAGCAGCACGAGAATCAGCAAATGCGACAGACCGGCGCGCTCGGCCACCAGGCGCACGGGCAGTATGGCGACGACCACGACGAGTCCGACAAGGATTCCCGGAAGGTGCGCGAGTGCAAACGCCCGCCAGGACGCGCCGGTGATCGACAGCGCGAGCCGCGACTGGGCGAGGAACAGGAACACGATGGCGATCGACACGGCCACCGCCACTCCCGGGAGACCGTAGCGCGAACCAACCGCGGCCCCGAATGGTGATGGCGAGGGCGAAGCCGATCTGGAGCGGCATCTCGGACGACACGCGATTGCAGGCCTGCGCCACTGCGCCCGCGAGTCCCAGCATCGCGCGTGGCACGCCGGCCGCGGCGAGCAGCTGCAGCGGCAGCACGGCGCCCGCCCAGCGCTCGCCGTACACGCCGATGATGAGATGCGGCGCGCTCACGATGATCCACACCATCACCGGCGCCGTTATCAGCGCGGCCGTCTGCACTCCCATGAGATAGCCTCGCCCCACCCGCGCCTTGTCCAACTGGATCTCGGCGAACGCCGGGATCAGAATCGTCGGGATCACGCTGGTGAGGTAATTGATCGGAAGCATCATGAAGTTGAACGCGCGGGAGTACAGCCCGAGCGCGGTGGTGCCGAGAAATCTGCCGACGAGAAAATTGTCGCCGTTGCGGCCGACGTAGGCAATGACGCCGTTCACCGTGACGCCAACGCCGAATCCGAGGAGGTCGCGCATCTCCTGCTTCGCGATCAGTGGCTTGACGGGCGCCCTCGCGCTCACGGCGCTCAACACGCTGGCGAGCCAGCTCTGAACGAGAGAGCCGAACACCAGACTCCATACGCCAAATCCGAGCAGCGCTCCGCCGATGGCGATGAGCGCATACCCCAGCAGATAGCTGATCAGATCCACCGCGAACAGGCGGCGAAAGTCGAGTCGCCGCTGCAGCAGTGCGCGCGCGACCGTGCCAACTCCGGTAGCGATGAACACGATCGACTGCACGCGCAGCACCGGCGTGACCGCCGGGCTCTTGGCCAGGATCGCGATGAGCGGAGCGATACCGAAGAGCGCGCCCGCAATGACGACGCCGGCGAGAACCGATAGCGTAAAGGCGACTCGCAGGTGCGCCGTCGTGACGACGAGGCGCTGCATCACGGCGGCGCCCACTCCGACGTCCCCGACCATCGTGGCGAATCCGATGACGATGAGCGCCAACGCCGCCAGGCCGAAGTCCGCTGGCAGGAGGAGCCGCGCCAGCACGACTCCCACCACGAGATGGAGTACGCCTTGCACCCCCAGCGAGGCTACGCGCCACTGTCCGCCGGTGAACGCACGACGGCTCAGCGTGTCGCTTACTTGGGGGCTGCCCTTGTCGCCCGGCGGGACCAAATCATCCACGCTCGCTCCCGCGTGCAATCATCCGTAGCTCAATTCACTCACCGGCGCCGTCGTGTCGGACGGGTCGTAGCGCCTCAAGTGGGTCAGCTGAAGGGTGAGATGCCCGACGAACAACGGGTTCAGATAGAGATAGCGACGCCACAGGCGACGCGGTTCGTGCCAGAGTCGATAGAGCCATTCCAGTCCTGCGTTCTGCAGAAGCATCGGTGCGCGCGGCAGATAGCCTGCATGCATATCGAACGCTGCTCCCACAGCCAGAATCGGAGTCGGGAGCACGTCGCGATACTCGTAAATCCACACCTCCTGTCGCGGACAGCCCAGTCCCACGAAGGTGATTCGCGCACCGCTGCCACGAATGCGCTCCACCGTTTCCGCCTTTTCGCGGGCGGACAACGGCCGGAACTTCGAAGGCTCTGCGCCCGCGATGATCAACGAAGGGAACCGATCACGCAGCCGCGCTTGAAGGGCCGCAAGGACCTCGGGCCGGCTGCCGTAGAGGAAAATCGGAATTCTGCGAGCTGCCGCGACCTCGCAGAGCTGGAGCATCAACAAGGGTCCCGAGACGCGATCCTTCAGCTGCGTTCCGTGAAGCCAGTTGAGCGCGTACCGCACAGGTTGACCATCGGGAACGACGAGATCGAGGTGGTTCAGGCGGTAGCGATGACTCGGGTCCAGCACACCGGTCATGACGCCGTGCACCGCGAGAGCGCTCACCGACAGGGGCTGCCCCGCCTCCGCGGCTCGCATGATACGCTTCACCGCCCCGTCATAGTCGACCGCATCAACCAGGATGCCGAGTACGTTTCTCTTTGTGATCGGCATCACCATGCTGGCTTGCGATGGAGGGCTTTGGCGGCACTCCACCGTTCGCGGCTACGGTTCAGGATATCCTGCAGATTCGCAATCACATGGTACCGGATCCGCTTGTCGGGAAAGTGAATTTCGAAGCGCGACGTGTCGCCGGTCGAACAGTTGCGATCGCGAATGCGATTCGTCTCCGAGTACTCGCATGACGGTTGCTCGCCGGTGGGCGTCGACGCTCGCCAGACGCAAGCCAACCTTGCTACTTTGGAGTGCGGGAGACCCATTAGCGCAGTAACGATCTGTGAACGATCGGTACGACCGTCCTGCGAGCAACCGAGGCCGGAAGCGAGCCGGGCTTCGAGGTGGCTTATTCCTTTCCACCTCATTTTCGCCCCACCTTTCGGGTCTGGCCGCCCTCTCGGGCCAGGAGTATAGTGTACCGAAGTTGGGGTGCGCGCAACGATTTTGAAAGCCGCGGCAGAGCCCGCTGACGCGCCGTGACACACCGGGCACATCAACCGACATACAGCGGAGTACGGTTATGAAGAGGGCATTGGTCTGCGGAGCCGGCGGCTTCATTGGTAGCCACCTGGTGAAGCGACTCAAGGAGGAGGGCTACTGGGTACGCGGCGCCGACCAGAAGCGCCCCGAGTACTCCGCCACGGCCGCGGATGAGTTCGCGCAGGTCGACCTTCGCGAGAAGGACGGATGCAAGACCGCGCTGACCCTTCCGAAAGGCAGTTTCGATGAGGTGTACCAGCTTGCCGCGGACATGGGTGGAATGGGGTTCATCCACTCCGCCGAGTGCGAGATCATGCGCAACAGTGCGCTGGTGAATATCAACATGGTCGACGCAGCTGCTCGCGCCGGCATTGGTCGCTACTTCTTCTCGTCCTCGGTTTGCATTTACCGGGATATGGAGCCCGGAGAGCCGGAGCTCACGGAGGAGCAGGCTTTCCCGGCGCTGCCCGACAACGAGTACGGCTGGGAGAAGCTGTATGCGGAGCGGACGGCGCTGGCGTACGGGCGACGCTTCGGCATGCAAGTGCGGATCGCACGCTTCCAGAACTGCTACGGCCCCGAGGGAACCTGGACCGGCGGGCGCGAGAAGGCACCCGCGGCAATCTGCCGCAAGGTGGCCGAGGCGCCCGATGGCGGCTCGGTGGAGGTTTGGGGAGACGGAAGTGCGATTCGCTCGTACACGTACGTCGACGACATGGTGGACGGCATTGACCGGCTCACGCACTCCGACCTCACCGTGGCGACGAATATCGGATCTCCCGAATATGTGTCCGTCGATGAGCTCGTCCGGATCGTAGCCGATGTCGCCGGCAAGCGGATTCGAATCGTGCACATTGACGGTCCGGTGGGCGTCCGCTCGCGCAACTTCAGCAACGAACGGATCTACTCGATCGGATGGCGCCCTCGTTTTTCGCTACACGATGGGATTTCGCGCACGTATCCGTGGGTCGAGGCGCAGGTTCGCGCGGGACAACGGCTGGCAGGTTAGGCGTCCAGCCTCGTCAGGATGTCACGCTCGACCTGACGGTGTGGTATCCCAGATCGGAGAGCGCTCGTTCGCGCCGCGCGAGGTCGAGGTCCCGGTCCACCATCATCCGCACCAGCTCCGTGAACGAGACCTTCGGCGCCCAGCCGAGCTTCGCGCGCGCCTTCGAAGCGTCGCCCTGCAGATGGTCGACCTCACTCGGCCGGAAGTAGCGGGAGTCGATCTCGACGTGCTTCTGCCACTCGAGCCCCGCGCAGCCGAACGCCTCCTCGAGGAATTCGCGCACTGAGTACGACTCACCCGTCGCCACCACGAAGTCGTCGGGTTCGTCCTGCTGCAGCATCAGCCACATCGCCTCGACGTAGTCGCCGGCAAATCCCCAATCGCGGCGCGTGTCCAGGTTGCCAAGGTAGACCGTCTGCTGCAGCCCTTCCTTGATGCGCCCAACCGCACGCGTGATTTTTCGCGTGACGAAGGTTTCGCCGCGGCGCGGTGACTCGTGATTGAAGAGAATGCCGTTGGTGATGAACAGCCCGTAGGCCTCGCGATAATTCCGCGCGAACCAATGCGCCGCCAGCTTGCTCACCGCGTACGGGCTGCGAGGATGGAATGGTGTCTCCTCGCTCTGAGGGGGCAGCGCGGCCCCGAACATTTCCGAGGAGCCGGCCTGGTACACCTTCACCTGAGCGCCCGATCGCGTGCTGTATTCGCGCACGGCCTCCAGCAACCGCAAGGTCCCGACGCCAACCACGTCAGCCGTGTATTCAGGCTGGTCGAAGGAAACACGAACGTGTGACTGCGCACCGAGGTTGTAGACCTCCTGCGGCTCGAATCGTTCGAGGATTTGGCGAATCACGCGCCCCTCGCTGAGATCCCCGTAGTGGAGATGCAGAGCAGGCGACTCGTGCGGATCAGCGTAGAGATGATCGATCCGCTCCGTATTGAAGGTCGAAGCGCGACGGATCACACCGTGCACCTCGTATCCCTTGGCGAGCAGCAGTTCGGCCAGGTACGATCCGTCCTGACCGGTAATGCCGGTGATTATTGCGCGCTTTTCTCGCCGGTCCGTCATACGGTCATGATTTGAGGTATTGTCGGGCAAGCAGCACGACGAAGCGGGGATTGTGGTACACGTACCTCCACCACAGCCGCCGCGGCTCTGTGGCGAGACGGAACACCCATTCGAGCCCGGCGCCCTGCATCCACTTGGGGGCCTCGGGCTTCACTCCCGAGAGAAAGTCGAACGCCGCCCCGACGCCGAGCATTACCGCGTTCACGGATCCCCGGTGCTGAGCCATCCAGCGCTCCTGCTTCGGGCAACCGAGTCCGACGAACAGGATGGCGGCCCCCGACGCATTGATCTCCTGCACGATCGCCGCGTCCTCTTCGGCGGTGAGCTGTCGGAATGGCGGCGAGTGGGCGTACACCATGCGCAGACCGGGGAAACGTCGCTGGCACTCCTTCACCAGGAGCTCCAGTACCGACGGGGCTCCGCCGTAGAAGCCCACCGGAACGCCCAGCGCAGCGGCGCGCTCCATCATGTCGAGAGTGAGGCTTGGCCCACGAACCTGTGTCGACTTGGAGAGGCCGAACAGGCGCAAGGCCCATACCAGCGGCATGCCATCGGGAGTCACCAGGTCGGCGCCGTTTACGACACCGCGAAACTCATTGCAGTCGTACGACTCCATTGTCACGTGTACGTTCGCGACGCAGACGTAGCGCGATTCCCGGCCGGACGCCCAGGTCAGCACCCGCGCCATCGCGTCCGAATAGCTGGTAGAGTCCGTGCGCATCCCAAGAATGAGACGGCAGTTCAGCGGCACTAAGCTAGCCGATCCTCCGTCTGGGTCGGTCATCGACGATCGGTATGCGCCCTCAACCGGACGTTACGTTGTACCGCGCAGCCTCAGCTAGATACCGATAGGAACCATTGTCGCGAGAGTTCTTCCGCAGGTCGATGTCATTGAGCAGCGTACCGATCACCGGCGCCTTCGTCGAGTCGAGCTGGTCCATCGCATAGCGAAGGTCGTCGACCTGCGTGTGTCCAACGCGCACGACGAGCATCACTGCGTCGGCGGCAGAGCCGAGGAGGGCGGCGTCCGCCAATAGATTGATCGGCGGCGTGTCGATGACGATGACGTCGAAGTCCGGGGCCCACTGGTTGAGCAGCTCGCGAACGCGATCGATCGTCAGAATGCGCCCCGGCACCTTGGGCAACGCGCCGGACGGCAGCACCACCAGCGACCGCGGCACGCCCGGCGAGCAGTTGTGTGCGGCCTGCTCGAAGGTCGTTCGTCCCGCCAGCACCTCGGCGAATCCCGGCGTCTGCTTGATGTTCATCACCGAGCTGACCACTCCGCAGCGGAGGTCGGCATTGATGAGCAACACGCGAAGCCCCCGCGATGCACCCACGAGCGCGTAGTTGATCGCCGAGAGGGACTTCCCCTCGCCGGGCAGCGCGCTGGTGAAGACGACGATCTTGATCGGCTTTTCGTGATACGACAGGGCAAGATTCACGAACAGCTGGTTGAACGATTCCACGTACGCCGCGGAAGCCCCGGGCTCCGTCACGAGCAGCGACGAGATCGAGTCGGCCGTGCGTCTCCGTTCAGGATCGACGACGTGATTCTGCCGCGGCGTGAGCAGGTCGATCGTGCCAACGACGGGGCGGATCGCCGCCGGCTTGGTGCCACGACGGATGCGCAGTCTCGGGAAGGCGCCGAGCACGGGAAGTCCGATGGCCGACAGCGCGTCGGCGCGCGAGCGCACCGATCGATCGGTGTAATCGCGAGCGAGAACCGCGGTCACGCCGAGGAGTCCCCCGAGGATCAACGACAGTGCGAGATTGATGATGGGACGCGGCCGCACGGGTGATCGCGGGTGTGACCGCGGCGTCGGTGATCCGCACCGTTGGATCGCCGCCTGCACCCGTCATCTGTGCTTCCTTGAGCCGCGTCTGGACGAGCACCCAGAGATCGTTGAGGACCTTGGCGTCGCGCTCGCGTCTGGCGGTTTGCAGCTCCTTCTCCGGCAGTGCGTCGAGCTGCGTGCTGAAGCGCTGCGATTCCGTGCTGAGCGACGCGACCTGCGCGCTCAGGCTCTGCTGATACGAATCCGCGATCCCCTCGAGCTGTGCCTCCATGTCGTGGATGCGGGCCGTGAGCACCTGCACGTCCGAATCCTCCGGCTTGCGGTGGATCAGGAGCTGCGAGCGTTCGGTCTCGACCTGAGCCAGGGCACCCAACAGAACCGATGCGGACTGATTGGCGAGCAGCGACGGGAAGGCCATCAGTCGACGCGAGATCGATGGCCCGTCGGGAGTCCCGCGAGAGGTGTCGTTCTTGAGCTGCGTGACGAGCGACGCGAACGCGTCGCGCTCCGCGCGCACTCCGGCGAGGTCGGCTTGCAGCTTGGCGAGCCGCGTCACTTCCGCGCTGGCCTGCTGCGGCACATTGATCACGTGCTCGCGCTGCTGGTACGCCCGCAGCGATTCCTCCGCCGAGCGAAGCTGCTTCCCGAGCGAATCATCCTGCTGCTTGAGAAAGGTGACCGCGGCGCCGGTGCGCCCGCGACGTGCGCGGTTTCGCTCCTCGATCAGATTGATAGCCATGATGTTGGCCGACGCGGCCGCGCGCACGGGATCACTGTTGCGCACGCGAATGGCGATCAGGTCCGCATCGCGCGTGGGGCGTGCGAGGTCGAGCGAGGACGAGAAGCTCGCCACCGCGGCCTCGAGCGGATCGACGTGAAGCTGCAGCTCGGGCAGCGACTTGGCGGCGGGCGCGAGGCCGACGAGAACGCCGGCGATGCGCACGGTGTCGCCGACACGCGCGACGCCCAGCGATGTGATCGAGTCCGGACGCGTGACCGTGAACTCGCCATTCTTCCGGGCGTGAAACACCAGCGTCTGGCTGTCGGCATCGGCCGCGACGCGAAGCGTGCTGAATAGCTGACTCGTCTTGCCGCGGCGTGGAACCAGCAGGCGCGCGCGCAGTCCCAGCGAATCGACGACCGCGGCGGCGGCGCTCCGTCCCTTGAGCACCTCCATTCTCGGTGTTGATCAGATTCTCCGTATACGGCAGCTGCACCAGCTCCGGCAGATCGAGACGCTCGGCCTCGAACCGCACGACGGCGCTCGCTTCGTAGACCGGAGTCGAGTAGTAGGTGTACGCCACGCCCAATGCGAGGCACACCGCTACGCAGCTCCCTAGGAGCAGTAGGTGACGGCGCACAGAGTCGACGACGCCGCTCAACGCGGCTTCACCCTGCTCCACGTGCGGGCGAATTTCGATCTCTGATGGCTCGACGCGATACCTGGCTGGGATCATGCTCGGGTGTCCCTTTACTTGCGAACGATAGTGACGACGACCAACGCGAGTCCGGTGATCCCGGAGACGACCAGTGCGGTGTTGCGAGAAAACCAACTCTTGTCCGGAGCGATCACCTGATCGCCCGACTGCACGGGCGAGTCAGCGAGCGATGGCTCACTCGACAGGCTGATGCCGGTGCGCTTGTTGTCACGCAACAGCTCGACCTTGTTCCTGTTTCCGTCCGGCGTGACGCCGCCCGCCAGTGCCAGGGCGCCCTTCACAGTGACCGTTGGATCGGCGTAGTAGAATCCGGGAGTGCGCACCGCTCCGGTCACGTTCACGCGCCGCAGCACCGTCACTTCGATCGCGGGATCGCGAAGGCTGTGAGAGTATTGCGCGATGAGCAGTGCACGCAGCGAGTCAGTCGTGATGCGATCGACCCGAATCAATCCGATCTTCGGAAAGTCCACTTCCCCGCTCTCCGGCACCACGAAATCGCCGGACAGCTCTGCCTCACGATAAATCTTCAACTGCACTTTGTCGCCGGGTTGCGCGGCAGCACCCGCTCGCGATGCCGCCGTCGACGGAAGCTGCTGCGCGAGCGCTGAGCGCGCGGGCAAAGCGCCCAGGCACAGTGTCGCCAGCAAGCGGATCTGTCGCATACGGCGTGGCGCGAACAGGAAGGGTACGATCATAAGATATGGACGAGGGGAAGGGCAATAAGATTACGTGGCAAAAACTCGAGGCGTCCGGACAGTAACGCGAGCCACCGGATGATCGACCCACTTGACCGGCTCACAGGCGCACGCGGCATGCCGCCGAGCGCGCTCGGATGGTTCTTTGTAACTCCATTATTTTCAGGAACTTATCAGCCGCGTGTGGAGCCCGTTCGACAAAGCGTGGTGGGGATACCCTCCAACATGGGGTCTTCACGCTACAACATTGTGTCTCGCTTTGATTTTCGCGTACCGCAAGTGAGTTTCGCGCGCAACAGGTATAGAACACCCGTCTCAATCATTGGCTCCCGGCTCGAGGCGTCCGGGAACGGGCCGATGCCTCACCAGATCCAGAATACCGTACGCCAAAAGCGCCACGGCCAGTGCCGACATGCCTCCAACGGCCGCGAGGCCCAGCTTCCACGACAGTCCGGGCGGATGCGGGCGTGACTCGTTGAGCACTGCTCCCAGCACCGCCAACAGCAGGATCAGCCCGAGCTCCCGAACGCGCCAGCCGCGTTCCCCCACGGGCACCTGCCGGGCCGACTTCGGGAAGGCCGCGACCCATCGCCAGAGGATCAACGCGACGACGACCAGGCCGATGACCGAGCTCGCGTACTGGAGGATCACATACCAGTGAATGCCGGTGGATGGCGAGGTGGGGACGCGGATCTCGAGGGCGGGGATTTGTCTCACACCCCAGCGCGCCTCGTGCGTGAAGCTGTCCCACAGGTCGTGGCTGGCGGCGCCGATCAGGATCGCCAGCGCGGCGACAGGAAGCAGACGGATTGTTGGTCCGGGGGCGACGAGCTTCGCCGCGGCAACGCCGAGCTCGGGGGGCATCAGTCTGAGGAGCGCCGGCCCGATGATCGAGCGGAAGATCCACCAGGTGGCCAGCCCGGCCGGGAGACAGAACAGCAACAACCCGCGTGGGGAGTGCCAGGTGCCGCCGCCTGGCGTCAGGCGAATGAGGTAGTCGAAGTCCGGTGTCATCGTGCCGATGACCAGAGCGGAGATCGGCACGGAAACGCCGAGGCGGCGGGTCGCGCGATGCAGCAGTGGAGCCACCGCTGCGTGAGACGGCGTGAGAGGCATGGACCATTGTGGAGCACCTGCTGATCACATTGCCCCTCGCCCTCGGAGCACGACCGGCACGGTGATGAGGAGGATGCGCAGATCCTCGAGGAGCGACCAGTTGTCGATGTACTTGAGGTCCAGCGCGATCCAGTCGTTGAATCCGAGCGCGCTCCGGCCGCTCACCTGCCACAGCCCCGTCATTCCCGGGAGGACGCTGAAGCGCCGCATCAGCGTCGCCTCGGAGAAGCGGCTGACGTCGCGCACGGGCAGCGGGCGCGGCCCCACCAGCGACATGTGGCCAAGCAGGACGTTGAAGAGCTGCGGCAGCTCGTCGATGGAGGTCGAGCGAAGGAATCCACCGATGCTCGTGAGCCGGGGATCCTTCTTGATCTTGAACACCGGGCCCGCGGCCTCGTTGAGATGCTCGAGCTCCTTGAGCCGCTGTTCCGCATCCTTCACCATCGTGCGGAACTTGTACATGGGGAAGCGACGGCGATTGTAGCCGTAGCGCGGCTGCTTGAACAACACCGGACCCGGGCTCGTGAGCTTCACCGCGAGCGCGATGATCGCGAGCATAGGCGACAGCACCACGAGCAGCACCGAGGCGCCGACGAGGTCGATGCCGCGCTTGGCCATCAGCCGCGAGTCGTCCACGCGCGTGGGGAGCGTGACGACGGCGAGCGATGCCGCCTGCTCGAAGCGCGGCCGCGCGAGACCATGCTCGAACACGTCCGCGAGGTAAGTCGCCTGCACGCCAATGCGCTCGCAGATGCGGAGCACGCGCTGCACGCCGGCGTACTGCAATGCGATCGGCAGCGCAATGAGCACTTCGTCGATCGGCTCCTGCACGAGCAGGCTCTCGAGCTCCGCGATGCCGCCGAGCATCCGAATGGGTGTGCCGTTCATCGGCATCGGCTCGGAATCCACGAAGCCGAGGCAGAGATATTGTGCCTGCTCGCCGAGGCACATCTCGCGATACGCGCGCCGGGCGCGGGGGCCGCTGCCGATGATTACGATCTTGCGCACCGCACCGGTGGTTCCGCTCTCCGTGAGCATGTAGCCGATGCGCCGCACGAGAAAGGTGTTCGCAGTGACGCCGACGAAGAACAGCACCGTCGTGTCGAGGCGGAACGCGCGGCTCACGCTGGTCGCCGGGAAGATGAGCGCGACGAGGGCGCCGAGCAGACAGGCGCCGATCACGCGCAGTGATTCCTCTTCCCAGCTCATCAAGCGGCGAACGTCGTACAGTCCGAAGGAGCGAAAGAGCGCGACCCAGCAGTAGACGAGCACCGCGAGCAGCAGCACGTTCTTGACCGAGATGCGCATGGTCAGGAACTCCGCGACGCCGCTGAGCTGATGATGCACGGAGCTCATGATCACGAACGCGCCGATGAGCGTGACGACGGCTACGATCGCATCGACGGCGGGGTGCGCGCCTCGGCGCGACGCGCTCGCGCGAGAATAGGGCGCGTGAACGTCGGCAAGCGAGTGCACTCGTGGCTGACCGCTTCTGAACGGCGTGGAGCCAGACGCCCACGGGGGGCGGAGCCGTTCAGGTTCCTGCTTCGTAGCCACGCGTTAGATCCGAGGTCGAAAGTGATCGGCAACGCGTCCACCCCATGGCTGGGCAGGACGCTGATTCATTCACCGAATTACCGCAGGCGGTCGCACATTCGTAAGAGCGTGAAATCGACTACCGAGGGGACACGGTGTCGCTGAGCGAGTGCTGCGTTCGACAGACGATCGCTGCCGTCCCCCCGAAGCAGGTGCATCGAAAGGTGTCGGTCACGATGGGACTGATTAATTCGACATAATAGGTGCCGATTTATGCCTGTCAATCGGCGCAAAAGTTGGCATGTACTTGTTACAACTCAGCCTCTGTTCACCCTCGCGAACAGCGTAACGATGTTGACCCTGTTACGCTCACGCTGAATCGGAAATTGTGATATTGTATGGGCGAAATGTGACAGCGGCGTGATAGCGGCGCGTTGGATTTCTCGTCCAGAAGGGGTGCGAAATATCCCGCAATCGGATGCCAGATGCCCGCTTCCGGGCCTCTCGAGCACCCCCAAATGGCGCCGGGGTATCATTACCGACGTAATATTGCGTTCGTCCACGTTCTGACCCATCGGGCACGCACCCCTCCGAAGCCACTCTCTATGCATAGCTACAGGATCCGTTCACGCGCCGCAGTGCTCGCTGGCGTCCTTGTGCTCGTACTCTCCGCTCCGCTCCAGGCGCAGGGGAAAGGGTACTCCCTGGATGACATCCTCGGCCTGCTGCGACGTCACGTCGCCAGCACGCGGGTGTTGAGCCTCGCGAAAACGAGCTGCGTGACGTTCATCGTCACGGACGATGTGGCCACGCGGATCAAGCGCGCGGGGGGAACGCAGCCGCTCGTGGACGGCCTCAAGCAGGTGTGCAATCCGAACATGCCTGCAGTGGACAGCGCGAAGATCAAGGCAGCCGCGGCGCCGCCGGTCGACACGACCATCACGGTGCGGCTGCGTGCGGCGGTGGTGGGAAGCGACCTCACCGTGCGAGCGCTGCCGCAGCTCGACCTCTGGATCATCAGCCCGCGCGGAGATACGACGCGCGTGTCGACTGATCTGGAGGGACGCGTAGAGCGGAGCTTCAAGCCGGGGGTGTACCGGATCGAGAGCACGCAGGCGTACGAGATGAACGGAGCGCGATACAGGTGGGCGCTGTACCAGACGTTCGAGAAGGACGCGGGGACGATCGAGCTGACGCAGAAGAACGCGCAGGTGGAAACCATCGCGGTCGTTCCAACGATCAGCGCTGCCGCGCGCGACAGCGCGGTGAGAGACAGCATCGCGAAGGACTCCGCATCGCGGGTGCCGCCGCCGAAGAAGGTGCGTACGGAGCGGGAGCTGTTCGACGACTACAGGTCCGGGCTGTTCACGGTGTATGGCAGCCAGCGCGGAACGGGCTTTCTCGCCGACTCTTTGGGACTCGTGCTCACGAACGCGCACCTGATCGAGGGCGTGGACGAAGTGCGCGTGATGACCGACAGCAACACGAAGGTGTACGCGCGCAAGCTCGTGGTGGACAACGCGCACGATCTCGCGGTGCTCGCGATTCCGGCGAAGCGATGCTCGAAGTGCACGACGCTTCCAATGTTCGACAGCACGACGAGCGCGATGCCCACCGCCGGCGATCGCGTGCTGGCGCTCGGCTCGCCCTTCAACAAGGCAGGTGTGCTGAGCACGGGGATCGTGAGCAACGCCGACGCGCAGAGCATCACGAGCGAGGTCAGCCTCGGCTATCTGAACACGGGTGGTCCGCTGTTGAACAGCGATGGTTACGTGGTGGGGCTCAACGCGTATCGCCCGCCGCAATCCGTGGGCGCGGGGCGCGTGTCGGTGTCCGTGGCGGCACCGGTGCTCGCGAGCGCGCTCGCGCGCGCGCACGATTCGCTCACCGCGGCGCACTTCAAGCCTGTGACGGATTCGCTGCTGCCGATGGTGCCGCGCGAGCCGTTTCCGAGCGAGCCTATCGCCGCGGTGAGCGGGCTCGGTTCCACGCTCGACCTTCACAACTATCGTACGGAGGCCGGGCCGTTCCGCGTGTTCGTGATGACGCCGCAGGTGATGGCGTGGCGAGAGAACCAGGCGGTGAAGGCGTTGGCGGACCGAAAGCGCAACGATCCGAGGAAGGCCGGCGCGTGGACGATGGTCGATCCGATCGAGGGATGGCGCGACTGGTCCGACTATCTGGGCGAGCGGCGCGCGGTGGTGGTGTTCAACGTGACGTCGGACAAGACCGCGTTCCCGTTCTACGAGGCGGACAAGATTCAGGGGATCGACGAGGGGAACTTCAAGGACATGAAGATCTATCGCGACGGCGTGGAGATCGTGCCGGTGGAGAAGGTGCGGATCCCGGCGATGCTGAACGCCGACCAGACGAAGGCGGCGGGGAAGACTGTGGGGATGCAGGGCATATACGTCTACCGCATTGAAGACTTTGCGCCGAGGGCGGTGGGAACGACGGCGGCGTACACGATGACGATCGTCGATGCGGCCAGGCCCGCGCAGCCGTACAAGGTGTCGCTGCTGGCGCCGAGCGTGGAGCAGATGTGGAAGGACTTTACGGCGTATCGGTTTGGGGGGAGGCGGTGATCGCGCTCTGAAGCATGTGAAGCTGAAATAGAAAAGCGGGGCCGCGTACGATACGCGGCCCCGCTTTATTACGTGCTGCGCGAGCGATCAGATGTCGTTGATCGCATTCGAGCGGGTTTGGCGGACCAAACCCCGCGCCATTGCCATTCATTGACTCCGACTGGGAGCCGAGCTCGCGAGCGGCGCTGCCGTTCCCACGACCCTGCTTGCGACCACGTGCTTCGCCGCCCTTGCGACCGATCTCGGACATGTGTTGGCGATTCTTGCTCACCGACACACCGCCCTTTCTGCCGGCCGCGCGGGCCTCGTCGGGGGAAAATTCATGAGCCGTTCCCTGCTCATGCGCGGCGCGTCCGCCCTTGCTGGCGATCTCGCGCTGCTGTTCGGCGTCCATCGCGGCGAAGCCGCGGTTGCTTCGGCTTTGTCCTTCCGAGTTGTTGGTCATCCTGCAGATCTCCAACGTAATTGGTAAACAAATTACGGCATCGTCTACATACGCCCGACTGGTCCGAATCGTTCGTCTCGAGCCCGAAGTTGCCGAAAGCGCGTATGAGAAGTAGCCACTTCAAGTTGCAAGGAGCAGGCCGCTATGCGCAAACAGGTACGAATGAGAAAACATCTTTACGAAGCCGCCTCCGAACCATAAAGCATCCCCGCGATATCGCGAAGGTATAGCGTTGGACAATTGTTCCAGCGAGGGCAGACATCCCATTTAAGGCGCGAAGGAGGCCGTCGACGCGCCGAAAATGATCGAAAATGTGAGTTCGGTCAATAGTGCCGCAGGACGCTTATCAGCGATGCGAGCGCCGCGGTGGCTGTGACCAGACGGCAGGATGGTACCGAAAAACAAATTGCTCTTTCTGCCGATGATGATCTGGTCGCCCGATCGAATCGGAACCGAGGTCCAGCCGGCGGCGGGATCAGTGAGGTCGAGATGATACGTGTGCTGGTCTCGCACCAAGGTCACCTTTCTCAGCTGGGCGGTTTCAGTTGGGCCGCCTGCCACAGCGATTGCACCACCAAGCGTCATTTCGAGCGGGACAACGTACATGGCGGGAGCGCGCACCTCCCCGCGGACGACAATGCGAAAGTTTGGCTGTACCACGAACTGAGGATTCGTCGCGAACTGCGTGAGATACGCGCCCACGCGCGCGGTGACAGAATCGAGGGGAATGTTTGCGACGTGAATCGCCTGATAGAGCGGATGCTGCAGCGTACCATTGGCGGTGACGAGAAATCCTCCACTGAGCTCAGCGTTGCGCCAGACCGCGACTTTTACCGAATCTCCAGGATGCAGCATTGCCGCGGCCTCCTGCGGGATGACATCGTTGACCGGTCGAGGCGGAAGGCACGCCGCGACTGCGAATGCGGGAAAGGCGATGCGCAAGACGCGCGCGGCTCTATTGAGAGTCATTCCGTTTGGGAGTGAGGGTCGGCGATCACGGTGCGCTCGCAGGGCGCACTCGCCGGCTGAGATATTTCCAGGTGAGTCGTAGCGGACGGGCGATGTAATACAGTCCGTGCAGCGCGCGCGGTAATCCCAGGAGCGCCACGTCGGCCGGATGAGGTGTCGCGATCACGTGCCAAGTATAGCGAAGGCGATCTCGATACCGCTCGCGCGACTGGAGCTGCACGCGAAAATCGATAGGACGAACGAGCTCCGGCTCGCCGCGGAGCCTGCGCGCGAGGAGTTCGCACACTCGGCCTGCGCTCGCGTCGCGATGCCTCCTCGTCCACGCGGGAGCCGTGAGCGCCTGTCCATCGAACAGATCATTGACGAGACCGAGTCCGATTGCGACCATTCTCGCAGCGCCATTCTGGTGCGCTAGGCGCCAGATTTCCTCCCAATCGGCGCGAGGGTACGTGTGCAGCGCGCGGTGCAGATCGCACAACCAGCTCAGTCGCGCCCAGGAATGCTTGCCGCCGTGCATGCACAGGTAGAGCAACATTCGTTCGGGGCCGAGCGTGTGCATGGCGACGCCGCCGATGGATATCGGCTGTAGCTCCTCCCACCACTGATGCTCGAAGGCATCGTGCGTCAGCGCGCGATTGTTCAGCGACCAGTGAAGCTCCACCGTCGTGCCACTCCCGACGTGCTGCAGCTGCTCGTGATGACCGGAGAGCACGATCGAGGCGCGCTGGTCATCGGTCAGCTGCAGCACCGGGGAGAAGCCCGCCGCGAAAAGTGCATCGCGCGCGCGGCTCAGCTCCCGATCGCGGACGAGGATGTCGAGGTCTTCGAACTGTCGCAGCGAGAGGTTGCCGTACACGAGCGCCGCGAGCGTGGGACCCTTGAACGGAATGGCGCTGACGCCGGCGTTCACGAGCGCGCGGTGCACTGCGACAAGATCCCCAGTGAGGCGCAGGGTGCGCATCGCTCCCTCCTGCGCCGCGGCCCGAAGCCTCGATGAGGTCTCCGGGACGACGAGATCGGAGGCATTGCGCCCAATCTCGTGGTCCATCAAGGGAATCACCGCGTGCTGAGTAGCCCGCTCGAGAAACAGTGGCCAGTTGGCCACCGCCTGCACCAGTTCCCGCGTCCGGTGTCGCGCCGCGAGTGTTCCGTCGTTCGCCGCGGCGTGCAGCAACAGCGCGAGCTCGGGTGATTCGCGGCGGTCGCTCACGGCGGGCGCCGCGCGTTACAGCTCCTAGACCTCGACCTTCTCTTCGTGGTAGTCGTAATAGTAGTAATAGGCGCCATATTCGGGCACCTTGTGGTCCGGGTCGTTGAGCACCGCGCCCACCACGTGCGCCCCCACGTTGAGCAGCCGCTGCAACGCCTGCTGCGCGGCCTCACGCTCGGAGTAGCCGGCGCGGAGCACGAGCAGCACTCCGTTCGCCATGCTGCCGAGGATGAGCGCATCGGCCGCGACGTGCACCGGCGGGGTATCCAGAAGAACAATGTCGAATTGTTTCGACAGCGACTCGATGGTCGAACGCGCGATGGCGCTGCCGAGGAGCTCCGAAGGATTTGCGGGCAGAAGGCCGGCGGCGATCAGCGAGAGATTGGTGACCGACGTCTGCTGCACCACCTGCTCGAGCGTGGCCTGCTTCGCGAGCAGCTGCGAGAAGCCCGGCTCGCGCGGCAGTTGAAAGAGATAGTGGAGCCGCGCCTTACGCATGTCGCAGTCGATGATCAGCACCCGCATCCCCTGCTGAGCGAAAGGTCACCGCGAGATTGGCAGCGGTGGTCGTCTTACCGTCCTTCGGCGACGGGCTCGTGATCACGATGCTCCGAAGGGACTGAATCGCCTGCGAAAAAATGAGGTTCGTACGAAGCGTGCGATACGCTTCCGCGCCAACCGATCCGAAGTCGCTGATCGTCACGAGCGCATCGCTCGAATACCTATCGCGCCGCGCTGGCATTCCAGGAAGCCTGAGCGTGCGTGCGATTTTGCCCAGCTTGCGTGGCGTCGAGATCTGCGGGATCACCGCGAGACCGGGAACGTGGAGCATCAGCTCGACATCGTCACGGCGACGCACCGTCGTGTTCAGACGCTCGACGAGCACGGCCGCTCCTCCGCCGAGCATCAGGCCGATGATGAGCCCTGTGAGAACGCGGAAGAGCGCGCCGCGACCTATGGGCACGTCGGGGAGCACGGCGAGATCCACGAGCTCCACCTGGCCGACCTCGACTGCCTCCGAGATTCGCGCGCGCTGAAATTCCTCGCGCAGCTGATCGGCCATTTTGCGCGCCGTCTCCACGCGTTGGAGCAGGCGTGCCTCCACGGCCTGGACGGCGGGAAGTCTCTGCATCTGCGCGGAGTTTCGCGACCGCAGCGCATCCAGCGACGCGAGCCGCGCGTCGACCGCTTCGACGTTGCTCCGCGCCGCGGAAAGTAGACTCGCCTGCGTCGTCGCGATGAGCGTGTCGAGTCTCAGCACGTCCGGGTTGCTCCTCGCCGACGACCAGCCTCCGGTCGTGATCGAGTCCCGCTCCTGGCGCAATTGGATGTACTGCCCGAAAAGCGCGCTCACCACCGTGTTTTCGGCGATGCCGGGCGAGGCCATGAGCGCGTCGAGTTTTTCGTTGTGCGTTCCCTTCGTGTCATTCTGCAGGCGGTCCAGCAGCGAGAGCAGCGTATTCTTGTCCGCCGCCAGCTGCTCGCGAGTTACGTCCAGCGTCATCAACCCCGTCTGTTCGGCCGCCACTCGCGCGTCCGAGCCATACACCTGCACCTGGCTCCGGTAGCTGCTCAGAGCCGTGGTCGCGTCCGCGAACAGGGAGTCGGTCTGCTTGAGCTGTTCCTGGATGAATTCGCGGCGACGACGCGACTGCTGCTGCGCGATGCTCGCGTTCACCTCCCTGTACGAATCGACGATCGCGTTTACCACCTGCTGCGCGACGTACGGATCGTTCGCGCGATAGGTCACGTCGACCACGTCCGTGCTCTTGCGCGGCCGCGCGTCCACTCCGTCGAGGACCACTCCCACAGCATTGAACCGGGAACGAATACCGATGACCGCGCTGCGATGCGCCGGGCGGTGCAGGATCGTGAGAGTGACACCCGCGACTGACAGGGGCTGACCGTAGCGTGCCGTAACGTCGTGAACTCCCTCGCGCAGCGTATAGCTATCGGCGTCGAAATCGACCGCCAATGTCGTGTTGCGCAGCAGAAGGCTGTCGACTTTCAGATCGCTGACATCTTCCGCCGGGAATCCCTCGGGAGACACGATGAGTCCGAGCGGTTGTTTGCGCACGGCTTCCGCAGCGACCTCACGGCTCTTGAGCACCTGAATCTGCGACAGCACAGGATCGACGTAGTAGCTGTTGCCGATGTTGTCGCGTGGGGCATCGGCGATTCCCCCGCTGAGTGCATGGCGCGCATCCGCGATGCGGACCGAGGCGGAGGCCAGATAGACTGGTTTGGCAGCATACGCGAAGTACGCGGCGATTCCCGCGGCCGCGCCCGCGAAGAACAGCACCAGCCAGCGGCGGCGGCGAACGATTCCAAGAATCTCCTTCAGATCGCCCAAGTCGCCGGCGCCACCCGGGCGCTGGGCGTCCGCCAATGTGAGTACTCGCGGCCACGCGGAGGGCACGCTGACCGCGGTGGCCGGAGCTGTTTCGCCTGGGGAAAGAAGGTCGGACATGCTGAGTGGCCTAAGTGTCAGCTACGGGGCGAGATACGACGACGCAGCCTCAGGCAAGATAACCGACTCGCCGCGGGCCTGCCTGCGAATGACGGTGTTCTCGACGACGATAACGTCCATCCGCGTGCGGAGAAAGCAGTCGAGCGCCTGCTCCGGTGTGTCGCACGATCGGCTCGTTCTCGTTGAAGCTCGTATTCAAGACGACCGGGACGCCGGAAATGCGCGAAAACTCCTGAATCAGCCGATAATAGCGGGGATTTGTGCGCTCGCTCACGGTCTGCAACCGCCCACTCCCATCCGCGTGCGTGATTGCAGGCAAGACCGCGCGCTTGTCCGGCCGCACCGCGATACACCTGCTGCATGAACGGGTCGGGTGCCGCGTCAACGAAATAGTCGTCGAGCGCCTCCTCCAGAATCGACGGCGCGAACGGGCGGAATTTCTCGCGGAACTTGATCTTCGTGTTGATCAGATCGCGCATGTCGCCCCGCCGCGGGTCGGCCAGGATGCTGCGATTGCCGAGTGCGCGCGCGCCCCACTCCATCCGCCCCTGAAACCAGCCGACGACATTCCCTTCCGACGATCAGCTCCGCCGCGTCGACGGCAGACCGACGCCTCGATCGTCGTACGTCACCCGTCGTACGTCCACTCCGCGTCGGCGCGCGCGTCGACGATTGGCGACGACATCGCGCCGTCGGGGTACGACGTGCCCCAGTAGCCGTGCTCCATGACGAAGGAGCGCGGCTTGCCCATGACCTGATTCCAGACGTAGTAGGCGGCGCCGAGCGCGGTGCCGTTGTCGCCGGAGGCCGGCTGAATGTAGATGCTCCTGAACGGCGTGTTCGCGCGAACCTTGCCGTTCGCGACGCTGTTCATCGCGCATCCGCCGGCCATGCACAGGCGCGGATTCTTCGTGCGCTCCCAGAGGCCGTTCAGTACGTGAAAGGCGCACTCTTCGAACACGGCCTGCAGCGAGCGAGCGAGATTCTCATCGCGCTTCGTGAGCGGCGCGTGGGTGTCGCGCGATGGCCCCAGAAGTTTCTCGAGCGCGGGCGAGTACACGCGACCCAGGTTGGGCTCGCCATCGCTCCACTCCATGCTCACGCCCTCGTTCCAGTGGCGAAAGTACTCGAGCGATCGAGCTCGAAGTGCCCGCCCGGCTTCAGCCTCACGAGCTTGCGCAGCTGCGCGAACGAACTCCGGCTCGCCGTATGGGGCGAGCCCCATGATCTTGAACTCGTCGCCGTAGCCCATGAAGCCGAGGTACTGCGTGATGGCGGTGTACAGCATTCCGAGCGAGTGCGGGAAGTACACGCGCGCGAGCACATCGAAGTGGTTGCCCTTCCCCACTGCCATCGATGTGGAGACGAAGTCGCCGAAGCCATCGATGGCGCAGATCGCCGCATCGTCGAACGGCGATACGAAGAACGCGCTCGCCAGATGCGACGGGTGATGCTCGACGAAGTGCAGCTCCGGCAGCGCGCTCGACCGGCATCGCGAGCGCCGCGGCGAGCGGCGTGCGCACGTCGCGCAGCTGGCCGGCGTTGCGCAGGCGGTCGCGAACGATGGAGAGATTCGGGCGCTTCGTGAGCGTGAAGAGCGCCTTGCGCCAGAGGTGCGCCTTCGGATCGCGGCTGACGGCTACGTGCGAGATGTCCTTTCCGGAAATTCCGGCGATTTCGAGGCAGCGCTGAATCGAGAGCGTGGGGAATCCCGCCCAGTGCTTGATGCGGCGAAAGCGCTCCTCCTCGAGCGCGGTGAGAAGCTGCCCATCTTGCAGCAGAACCGCGGAGACATCGCCGTGATAGGCGTTGATGCCGAGTACATACATTCGGTGGCGGAAAGCTCAGGCCGGAGGATGTGCATTGGCGAAGCGATACATATCGAGCAACTGCTCGCCGATTGCGCGTGGTGAAAAGTAGCGATTGACGATCGCCGCGCCCTGTGTGCGGCAGCGCTGGCGGAGAACGGAATCTTCGAGTGCGGCGACGACCGAGGTCGCGAGCGCGCTCGGCGATGCTTCCGCTACGATGCCGAGCGAGTGCTCGCGCACGAAATCCGAGAGCTGCACCTGCTGCGTGACGACCACGGGTAGACCGGCTGCGAGGGCCTCGAGCACGGCGATTCCGAAATTCTCGTGCAGCGATGGCAGTACGAGCACGGCGGCGTCGCGGAACAGCTCGTTCTTTTGCTCGCCCTCCACGAATCCGGTGAACGTCACCTGCGGGCCGAGAGCGGCGGCGCGCGCGTGCAGCTCTCGCACGTAATCCGCCTCGCCGCCACCGGCGATCACGAGCGTCGCGTCTGGCGCGCGCAGCTGGATGTCCGGCCATGCGTCGAGCAGAAGCTCGAGCCGCTTCACGGGATGGAGGCGCGAGAAAAAGAGAACCGTGCGAGAATCCGCCGCGGCTCCCGCGCGCGCGGGAGGCGAGTGCTCCAGCCACGGTGGCGGGATCACGTGGGCGCGCGCGCCCCACGCGATCTTCTGCCACGCCGACTCGTCGCGCTCCACGGTGGTGGTGAAGTGCATCGCCGAAACGCGAATGAGATTCGGCTTGTCGAGCAGCGCCCGATACAGCTGCTTGAGCGCGCCGCGCCGGTGCTCGTAGGTGTAACGGGACATCGTGCCGAATGGCCGAACGACCACAGGCCATCCCTTCCGCACGCATGCCCGCGTGGCGAGGGAGCTCACCGGATTCAGGAGGCCGTGCACGTGCACGACATCGAATCGCGATCCGTTGGCGCGGATCCAGTCGTGCAACGCCGGCGAAGCGAGGAACGCTCCGCCTCCGAGCGTTCGGAACTCGTGCACCTCCGCGTCGGGGAGCGCTCCCGCAAGCCAGCTGTCGGATTCCGGCGGCCTGGGTGCCGCGATCGTCAGCTCGGCGCCCTGCTCGAGGGCCGCGCGGGCGAATGCGGCGAGCGAATACGTCGGACCTCCGTACGCGCGCGAGATGCTCGGCGCGACGTGCAGGATCTTCACGAAAAGGCGGCCGCAAGAATCGGCTTGAGTCGCTCGCAATACCGCTCGAACGTGAACTCGGCATCGAAGCGGCGCTTCCCCGCGGCACCATACGACGCGCGCAATTCCGGTGAGCGAAGCAGCCGGACGATGGCGTCAGACAGCGCGCCCTGGTCCAGCGGATCAACGAGCAGTCCGGTCTCGCCGTTGACGATCACATCCGCGGCGGCATCGTTCGCACCGCCGATACACGCGAGCCCCGCGCGCATTGCTTCCAGATACACGATCCCGAACCCCTCGCCGCGACTCGGCAGCGCAAACAGCGCGACGCGTTGGCGCAAAGCCTCCAGCGTTCCATTGGAGACAAAGCCGAGGAAAAAGACGCTATGATCTAGCCCAAGTGCGGAAGCCTTCTCGCGAAGACGAGTAAGATCGTCGCCCTGACCGGCCACCACGAGCTGAGCGTTGGGTACCTCTCGGAGGACGGCGTTCCAGCATTCCAGAAGCTCGTCGTGTCCCTTGTACCGCTCGGCGCAGCTCATGCGGCCGACCACCAACACACTGGCCTCGTGGACTCGATCGAGCACAGGGTGATCGAACGTGACAGCCATGGCGGCTGACGGGAGGAGCGCTAGCGGACAGGCGACGATCGGTCCGATCTCCGGATGCTGCGTCGCCACACGGAGCGCGGTGTGGCGCGAGATCGCGATGCGCGCCGTCGCGTGACGGAGCGCCATCCTCCGATTCTGGGTGAGGTCTGGATCCCACACTTCCGTGCCGCACATGAGCACCGCATAGGGACGGCGAACGAATGGCGGGATGAGTCTTTGTGCTCGCGCGATGCCGACGTGATTGAACATCCACCATCGGCGTCTGACAAACAGCTGAGCAAGGAGGAGGTTGAGCGCGAAACGCGCTCTCGCTAGCACGGACGGCACACCTCCTACTACGGGCGAAAGCTCCAGAATGACAAGCGGCGGCCCCATGATCGTGTTAAGCGCCTTCTCGAGCAGCAGTCCAGCGTAGGCGACGCCATCCCCTCCCTGCCTTAGCGTGATGACTGCAAGCGCGGGACGTCCGGGGATGTCTCCCAGCGCCACGTTCAACCCGGTTCGATACGCGGCACGCTAGCCGGTAGCGGGCTCGAGATGGGGAGAGAGGCGGCTCCGTAGTTCGCGAGGCCGGAGCGACGGATGGTCCGAAGCACGAGCCAAAGTGCCGCACCGTTCAGGAGCAGACCTCCGAAGCCGAGTGAAAAATCAGACTCGATGTTGATCAACGGAACGAGAATTACGACACCCACCAGCGAATGGAGCGTGTCTTGCCCCGGGCTATTCACGATGCGTTGCAATACATAGTAGATGAAGCCGACCAGAAACATGCCGCCTATGATGCCCGCGATTCCAAAGTTTGCGTAGAACTCGACGAGGAAAGGAAGATTCATTGAAGTATTGGTGTCATTGACCCCGACGTAGCCATACCGATGCCCGAACGCCTGCCCGAGCTCCTTCGTCGGCTTGTCCGGCCAGAGGACTCTCGGCACGAAGGCTCCAACGAGCGACAGATACGTTTCTCCTCCCCAGTACGGAATCTCGCGCGGAGTACGGATGATCACGTCGGCGAGAAGGTCGAGGTTGGCGGACCGTCCCGCGCTGGTCTGAAATCCCTGCGCGATCGCGCCGTCCAGGCCATCGGTCTGCACTCGCGTCTTGAGCAGGTTGAAAAACAGCCCAACGCGCGACGCGACGCCGCCTCCCTCATTTGCAAACCACACAACTTTGCGGTACTGATCCGACACCCCGCGAAGCGCCACGATGGTGGTGAAGCCCACCGCACCGGCAACGATCCAGTAGGGGCGCACGCGTCCAAGCCCGATCCATGCGCACGCGAACACCACCGCACCGTAAAATGCCGCACTCGCAACGGACCCGCTGCTGACACCGACCAACAGGAACGCCGAGACTCCAACGTACGTCAGCAATCGATAGGCGGCGTTGAGGCGACGTCGTGTGAGCATGGTGATGAGGAGGCCGCTGCCGAACCACCCGAGCGTGCTCACGAACTTGAAAATCCCGGCAACCTCCACCGGAATCGTGGCGAAAAGCCGAATCATTTCGAATGCGAGACCCACCACCATGAGCAGCGCGCCGTACCGACGACGTACAGCGTCGGATGGCTCGATCGCGTGTGACGGCCTCTCCCTGGAACTGAGCAGCCGGCCGGCGATGTATCCGAATAGCAGCGAGAGCCAGCCGTAGAGGGCCACGAAGATCGCGTCGCCATAGTCCCGCGTCGGCGTCAGCGAGATTCTGTAGTGCTGATTGTACGCGCCCAACGCAGCCGGAAGCGCGAAGTAGAGGCCGTAGAGCAAACCGATGATCGGCAGAAAAGGCACCGGTCGCCGCCTTTCGAGCGGTGCGTTTACGTGAAGGAGGCCGGGGACCAGGCAGAGTATCCACAGGAACGCAGCCTCGACACGA
Source organism: uncultured Gemmatimonadaceae bacterium (assembly GCA_963827355.1). GTDB lineage: Bacteria > Gemmatimonadota > Gemmatimonadetes > Gemmatimonadales > Gemmatimonadaceae > FEN-1250. The sequence goes on along the minus strand of CAWHAS010000018.1, from coordinate 11,996 downwards.
GTGTCAAACGGAACGGGCGAGTGCACGACGATGCTCGCGATCGAGCGGAAGCACCATCGCTATGAGCACAAGGACGCGCAGAATCGGCTGGCTGCGGTGCGCGCGCGGCGTGGGCGTTGCGAGCGCGATGGTCACAGCTGCAACTCGCGCATCACGGTGCGAATGCGGTCGTCATACGAATACCCCGACGTGATGCAGCGCTGATGACCCGACACCGCAACGCGTGTGCGCGCGCGCTCGCTCGCCAGATAGAATCCCACCTTGTCGCGATACTCCTCATCGGATGAAAAGTACTCAGCTTCCTTCCCTTCCTCGAAGAATTCCAGGTGATCCTCGGTACGGTCCGCGAGCATGAAGCCGCCAATCGCGGGGATCTCGAATGTGCGCGTGGTATGCTGATCCGGAACAACCTCTCGCAGAAAGCCAAGCGCGATCTGCGAGCCGGCGATCACTGCGGAGTATCGATCTTCGTAGATCTCGCCGTTTGCGCCCTCGCCTTTTCGGAGCGCCGAGTCTAGTTCCTCGTACGGCGCGCCGAGGTAGAGGCTACGCTCGGGCGTGAGGCGCCCGAGCCGGAGCGCACGCAGCGGATCGACGCGCGAGCGCTGCGCGATGTTCCAGCCGTAGCCCCACACGGCAACATCCGGCGAAAGCCTCGAGGCAGCAGCGAGGAGTCGCTCGCGGCGCGGCTCCCACCCGCCAACGAACACGACCTTGTCGCGCGGACTCGCGACGGGCGACCGCGGGGGCGCGTGGCCGATCGGATCGTAGCCCAGCGCGGAGTATACCACCTGTCCGGTCGCACGCTTTCTGTACTCCTCCAGCTCGTACCGTTTGGTGACGATCAGCGCGTCGTACGCGCTCACGCACTCGTCGGCGAGACGGGTCTGCTTCCACGACAGCGTGAAGTACGGGTCGGGATTGTAGTGCGAGACGAAGGCGCCCGCGGCGCGAAGCCGCTGGATCGTGCCGGCGCGCAGATATTCCTGCTTCTCCGCCCACACGATGTTCGGCTTGTGTCGTGCAGCCGCCTCGAGCACCGCGGCGTTGAGCCGATCGATGCGCGCACCGCTCGCGCTCAACTGTTCGATCTGCCGCGTGAGGTAGCTGACTCCGCGCCAGAGTCCACCCGCCTCGACGGTTGCCACATCGTAGCCGAGTCGCGTGAGTGCCGCCGCGCGCATCCCCGACGTCTGTCCCCGACCCAGATAGCCGACGAACAGCACACGCGTCACGCGAGCGCGATGCGTGCGCTTACCCGCGCCCAGTTGAGCTCCTGCAATTCGATCACGCGTACCGCAACTCGCATCGGACGGTGTTCGTTTGGATTCCGACACATGCAAAGCATTCGCTCCACGCTCGCCGGGCAACCGCGGCAGGCCGCTTCCACCAACACCTGGAGTGGCACCATGCACGGCAGCATGGGCGAGCGCGAACGCCGTTGTACGAAAGCCGCGGCTCGAGGGAGGCTCACAGCGTCGAGTCGTGCAAGAAATGCAGTATCGCGTTGGGACCGAGGGGCGCGCTCGATCTCACACGCCATACACTCGGGCCAAGTACGGAGATTAATTGAAGGCAGTCGGGATCGCCCAGGAGTCGCCGTAAATTCGAGCCAACCTTCGCGAGCATCTCCGGCGGCGGGGAGATAGAATCACAGGTCAAGAATTAGCATCAATTGGCCGGTATCGTGGCCGCGAGCTCATTGTATATACGCTCGACGCTCCTGGCGTGGCGCTGGGGAGAGCAGGCAGTCTCGACCCACCTCGCACCGCGATTCGTGCGCGCGCGCGCCGCAGGTTTGTCTGAGACCGTCTCGACGATGCGGGCCAACAAGCCTCTCGCATTGCCCGCGGCAAAGGTCAGCCCTCGCTCGTCATTGCCGATAATTTCACGCGGCCCACCCGCGTCCGGGGCTATCACAGGTATCCCGAGGGAAAGCGCCTCGAGCAAAACGCGCCCCAAAGCCTCATTCTCGGAAGTCAACACTACGATGTCGCTCGCGAGCATCAATGCGCCGACATCCTCACGCATCCCGGTCAGAATGCAGCGCCTCTCCAGATTCATCGCCCCGATGCGCTCTTGCAGTATTTCTCGATAGCTGCGCCGAGATGCCTCGGGCGGCGGATCTCCCCCAATGATCAGATAGTAGATATCCTTACTCCCCAAAACGGCTGCATTGATGAGCAGGTCCTGTCGCTTCTCATCGCAAACTCTGCCCACTTGCGACACAACACATGCAGTAGCTGGAATGTTGAACTCGGCGCGAACATCTTTGCCAATGCCGCCTGCCGCGACGCTCTTAACCTCCGATCCATCGAGAGGATCGTACACACAGCGAACACTTGACCGGAGGCGTTCGTTCTGATTCAAGACACTCGAAATGGCGAGTGAGCTCGCGATCAAGCGATAGGGTCGAGGCCGTTTAGACTTGTCGGCCACAAGCGCGGCAGCGTCCTCCAAGAGTCTCACGTGACAGACGATTCGAGAGCCCACAATGCGATTCGCTATCGACGTTAAACGCATAAGGCCCGCCTGGTTCACGTGCACGATGTGAGGCCTAATGCGAACCATTGCTGCGAAAAGGGCGAGAAGAGCGACGATTCGCGCACCGGGCCCTCGCCGGTGTAACAGTTGCAAAGGCGCGACGATGGTGCGGATGTTAAGCAGACGGACGCGTGTCAGGAACGCGGATTGATCAGGACATATGACTGTGACGTCATAGCGCTTGATGTCGACTTGGGCGAGAAGGTCAAGGAGTGCCCGTTCGGACCCCCACATTAGACCTGCGGGTTCCACCACCAACACACGCAGGCGACCCCTACCGCGCATCATAACGCATCGTGTAGCCAGGCCTCAATGATTCGCAACACCGGCGAAAACTGCGCCTCGTAATTGTTAGCGTTCAAATGAGCGGCGCGCGCACGCTCTCCCATCTCAGCTGTGGCAGTGCGGCTCGATAGCAGCCGCGCAATCTCCCGTCCGATTGAGTCGGGGTCGATTCCGTCGATCAAGGAGGCGATCTTCGTACGTCCAAAGATCTCATCCATTCCTGGTCCTGAATTCGTGATTTGGGCAATTCCGAGTGCAGCGTACTCGAACCGCTTATTGCTTGCCCCGGCCGAGTATTGAAAATTCTTGTTGCCGCGGTCGAGCAACGTGAGACCGATTGTTGCTCCAACTGCGTAGCTCAACACATCCGCGTAGGGAACTCGGTCTATAAACTGCACGCGCGAATTCACGCCAATAGAAGAGGCGAGCCCCCGGAGACTTTCTCGATAGCCACCTTCGCCCCCTCCGACGACTACGAAGATCGAATCCGCCGGCCAGTGAATCATCGAGCGGATAGTATGCTCCAGGTAGTGATTCGGTCCTACGGCACCCTGGTAGTAAAGGATGCTCGAAGCCTCCACGCCGCGTTTGCGCAACTCCGGAAGCAGACGGGATTTCGGGATCGCGGTCAACAAGGGGGGGCAATTCATTACCACCATTGGCTCGGTTGTCAGGTTAGACTCCGATGCCACAATTCTTGCTCGCCCCGCATCTGGCACGATGACGAGGTCGGCTCGATTAAGGTGCCTTTGCAAATAGCGAATCGACATCCGAGTCGTTCGTCCAGCGAACTCGGGCTCGAGTGCCTCATGCAGGTGTACGATCCGCTTTAGCTTCGTCCGTGCGTTTCGCCGCAAGAGCAGTCCGGCAGCATCGGCATCGTAGGCAATTGCCAGGTCGGGCTTTCGAGCAATTTCGCGATTGAGCGCCCTGGCGAATCCGTACGCCTCCAGGAGTCGTCCGCGCGCGGAGACGGAGCCATCAGGTCGCGTCTGTACGCGAATGCGAACACGTTCGATATCGGTCGCAACGTGCGCCTCCTCCGTGTCATTCTGATCTGCTCGATCCAGAACTCGAACTTTCGACTGGTGTTCGAGGATTCGGAGTTGATGTAGGACGGGTGGGTAACGATCGATGTTCGCCCGTTGCACGAGGAGCACTTTGCTCTTTTTACTCTTCAACTCTGTCACCAGGCGAATCGGTCACTGGTCGCGAGTTAGAGATCGCGTTCCGTGATGTCGTTTCTTCTGAACATCCGTCTAGCGCGGGTATTGGGGGACGATATGCCGTCGACGGTCGTACTTACTGCGCAGATCGAGACACTCGACTTGAACGGCGGCGACATCAGTCCAGTTGATTGCGCGCCCGGGAAGCGAGTCCGAGTGACATCCGCCGTTTGATTACCGGAACAATTCTGCCTCAGAACACGTCGCCATCATGCCGCCACATCTCGAATCGCCCGCGCGAGCTCCAATGCAAGCTCTCTCCGATGAAATCGCGATAGAAACCTCAAGTCCGGCTGCAAAGCGAATCCACCGTCGATGACCCGTTCGAGCGAACGAGTGCTTGCCTCGACATTGTCCGGATCACAAAGCACGCCAACACCAGAGTCAAGGAGAAAATCACGCTGCGCTCCTCGTGAAACAAAGCCAACAATCGGCTTTCCGTATCTAAGGTACTCAAAGGTCTTCGACGCAATCGCGTAATCCTCGCCGTCCGGAACCTTCACGGAAGTCGCGAGAAATGCATCGCATTGCTCCTGAAATCGAAGAACATCTGCATATCTACTCCGCGGATGGAAGGTACAGCAGTCCGCGATGCCGAAGTTCGCCGACATTTCCCTCAGCCATTCGGCGTTCACACCCATGACTTCGAATCGAACCATCTCTCGGAACTCTGGTCGACGCTCAAACAGGTGGGATAACGCCCGGAGAAAGAAATAAGGACTGCGGTAGAGCCAATCTTCCTTGATAGAGGAAAATTGAATCTTCCGGTGTAGCCGCTTCTTCCACCACGGGGTCATATGAGCCAGATACTTCTCTGGCTCATAATAGAAATTGCCCACATACCCAATCAGGATGTGCGAGGAGGTCGCTCGGGATGGCACTTCTATAGTATCCGGTAGGGAAAGGTCGAAATCGTACCCGTTCGTGATCACTCTGATGTCAGAGCCTAGAATCGCTGAATGAGTCCGCGCGAACATGGTGGCAAGCTGCTGCGTAACCGTCACGACAAGCGATGCAGCTAGAAGCAAGGCTCTCTCGCGTCGCACCGTTAGGTAGTAGTGGAACCACGAGGCAAACGGCCCTACCCGCCATTGAGACCAGCCGTCTCTCATGTCGACGATAAGTGGCAACTGATATCTTCGCGCTATGTCGAGAGCGAGGCGCCCCGCACTGAATGGAGGAAGCGACACATAAATCGCGCGAGGTTTGTACTTCTCAACGATATCTGGAAGCCTACGCATCAATGACCGTCGCCACGACCTCCCTATTCGGTCCTCGATCTGAAAATAGACTCGCAGAAAACGAAGCAATGACCCTCTGGCGTGGCTTTCAAGGCGGTCGAATTTTACGCGAATGACCTCAACCCCATCAACTGCATCTTCCAGAAGACTCGAGTCCTCCACACCACCAAAGAGCGTAGTCGCATTACCCTCATCGAGCGTGAGTACGACAGGCTTGATTCCAAACGATGGAAGATACTTAGCGAACTTCCACGATCGGAAAACCCCCGCGGTATTGAGCGGGGGGTACTCGATGGCCAAAAAGAGAATCGTCATCGGCTGCAGCGAACCCACGTTGGATTCAGTCACATGCGCTTGCGGAGCCGGTTGGCCATGGCCGTCAACGGTCGTATGCCCTTCATGATGCGGAAGTAACGCTTGCGCCACTTCGCATCCGTTGCGAATTCTCCATGACTTCTGTTCGGAAGAGAGAGTATCTGCTCGAATTCCTGATCGGTAAACCCAAGTTTCTTGGCCACGTAAACTTTGTCTTCCTTCTGCAATTGAGGGTCATAGGTTGGCTCTTCCAACTCACGCAACGCTTCCTCTCGCGTCATTTGCCCCGAGCAGATGAGATTCGACAGGTGCGCTTTGCGCTTATCGACGTTGAATTTGCGCGGGAGAATATATCCCTGATAGAAGCGCGTAAAGATGGACTCGTAGTGCTTGCCACCGTAATCGCGCCAACCGTACTTCGCCGTCAACAGAGTCTTAGCAGCATTCTTATTATAGTTCACCAGGTCGAGCAGTTTGACCTGGAGTATTCCTCGAGCGGCGCCGTAATAAATCATCTGCGCCAACCCCATTGCCGGCAGTTTCCGAAGTGGAAGAGTGCCATAGAGCTTGTGTATGTGACGGAGATCGGCAAGGTCGAATTTGGGGTAATACCATTTTGGCGGGAGTATCGTCTCGGTTACGATATTTGCCCCCGAGAGAATCACCTTCAGATCGATTTGCATGAGCGACTTGGTACAACGCGCCGAAGATCATGTGATCGGTGGGAACTTCGAGGTCCAAGACTGACGACTTGAAATAGGAACGCTGAAGATCCCTAAACTCGGGCCAATCCATGACAAAGGTGAGCAAGTCGAGCTTCAATCCCTTCACTAAGCGCTCTATGTTGCTGACCGCCAGCTCGGTATTCCAGCCGTTATCAAAGTGAACGACAAGAGGGCGCAATCCTAGTTCAACGGCTAAGTGCGCCAGATAAGAGCTGTCGACACCTCCACTAAGCCCCAGGACGCAATCATACTGATGACCGATTCCCCATCTTCGAACAGTTCCAACCACTCGACTCAGCTCAACAGCAGCAAGGTGCGGCGGAAGGAGGTGTGCGCTCGTGGTCGCGGCGTACTCATGCCAATGATTGGACACGCCATCCGCATTGAATCGGATATCGGGATCCGTCGTGTCCATTACCGTTCGAGTGCACATTCGATAACCAACACTCTGCGTCGCATCACGCATAGTCGCAGGCTTCTGCTCAGCTGTCGTAGCGGTCGAAGTCATCTTCCTAGATCACGTTGTAAAGTGAGTCCCTGAGCACGGCCTCATTTGGGAAGCTGATCAGAACTGCACGATGTGGTCCTTGAAACACAAACATGCTGGACGCCGCTACCGCTTCGGCACCACCCACCGTGACGGCGTCAACAAAGTCCTGAACATCAGACGCTCCTCCACACGCGATGACGGGGAGACTGACCGCATCTGCTACCGAGCGCGTCAATCTGGTATCGTAGCCTGCGAAAGTTCCTTCTCGATCAATCGCTGTAATCAAGATTTCCCCAGCGCCCGCATCTTCGCATCTTCGCGCGTGCACAGCTGGGTCGATACCAGTGGCTTTTCGCCCTCCATTGACGAAAACTTGATAGGATCTTCCAAATCTCGTTCGAGCATCGATCGAAGCCACGACGCTCTGACTACCAAACTGTCGAGCGATATTGGTAACCAGAGCAATATTAGAAACTGTCGCACTGTTAATAACCACTTTCTCAACGCCAAGTCTTAATATTTTCTCGACCTCCCCGAGACGTTCAATGCCCCCGCCGTACGCGATAGGCATAAATGCCTCGCTGGCAATTTCGGCGATCCCCTGATAGTTGTCCCGATCCCCTGATGCTCCAGCCGAGATATCGAGCAGGACGAGTTGATCAACTCGCTTCTCATTGAAAATGCGAACCGCATTAATTGGATCGCCTATGTAGATCGGGCGCCGGAATTGCTTCGTCTTTACCAGGTCGCCTTTCTGAAGCAAGAGCACGGGTATGACACGAATTCGTCTCACACAACCACGGCCGACAGGATCGCCGAAGATGTCTCGCAGAAATTCCGAAGAAGTCGCATCCCAAATACGTGGCTTTTTTCCGGGTGAAATTGCACGCCCATCACATTATTGTGCGCTATCGCTGCTGTAAATTCATATCCGTAGGTTGCCGTTCCGATACTTAGAGTCGGATCGTCGCACCTGATGTGATAGGAGTGAGCAAAGTAAAATCTGGGCTCACGCTCCTCCGTTTCAAGCAACGGGTGCGGTCGAACGGACTTGAGATTGCTCCAGCCCATGTGGGGTATGGAAAGTCTGGCGCTCACCATTGTCGCGTCGAAACGCACAGTAGTCGCATCCACCCATCCGAGTCCGCGCTCTCGTCCTTCTTCGCTGGCGCTCGTTAACAGCTGGGCGCCGAGGCAAAGTCCCAATATCGGAATGCGGTCTGCAAGCACTCGATGCTCGATCGCGGGAAGCAACTTGCCAGTTCGTAATTTCTGCATGGCGTGGTCGAACGCTCCGACTCCTGGCAGAATGAGCCTGTCAGCTGTTCCTATCACTGCGATATCTGAGGATACGACCGATGCCACTCCTAGCCGTCGAAGCATGTTCACAATCGAAGCCAAATTGCCCACGCCATAGTCGACCACAACAATCATTTGCCGACCCAACCCGTTGAAAAAGCGAACCTTCCATGACTTCAGAGGCATCCAGATGAATGGATTTGAACGGCAATACTATGAGGCAGAAGTGTTCTGGGAAGGCGATGCTGTAGGTGACGACAACAACATATCGAGAATCAAAGAGACTGCTGCTCTGATTCCCGCGAGCGTTACTTCGCTAGCTGATATCGGCTGCGGCAACGGCGTCTTTGTAAACTATCTCCACGCTCAGCACCCGAGCGCCGCGGCCCGAGTTTGCGCACGCGCAGCGGTCGCGTCAGGGTGAGCGAGTGGCTGGCGCCGCTCTGTTCCTGCTCGGGCGCGACAATCCAGACATCCTTGCTGAGACTCTGGGCGACGCGCGCCAGCAGCTTGATGCCCGGCGCCTCGATACCATCGTCATTGCAAACGAGAATACGAGCGTGTGCGAGATCGATCCCGTCACCCATCGGGACGCAAAACCTCCACACCCCCCATATAGGGCCGGAGCGCCTGCGGGACCGTGATCGAGCCGTCTTCTTGCTGGTGGTTCTCGAGCACCGCGATCAGCGTGCGCCCGACCGCGAGGCCGGAGCCATTGAAAGTGTGGACGAAGCGGTTCCCTTTACCCTCTTTCGGCTTGAAGCGCGCATTCATGCGCCGCGCCTGGAACTCGCCGCATTGCGAGCAGCTCGAAATCTCGCGATAGGCATTCTGCGCCGGCAGCCAGACCTCGATGTCGTAGGTCTTGCGCGACGCAAAGCCCATGTCGCCGGCGCAAAGCAGCATCACGCGATACGGCAGATCGAGCCGCTTCAGAATCTCCTCGGCACAAGCGGTCATGCGCTCATGCTCTTCATGCGCCTTGTCGGGATGCGCGATCGAGACCAGCTCGACCTTGTTGAATTGATGCTGACGGATCATGCCGCGCGTGTCTTTACCGGCCGCGCCCGCCTCGGAGCGGAAGCACGGCGTCCAGGCGGTGAAGCGCAGCGGCAGCGCCGCCTCGTCGAGGATTTCGCCGGCGACGAGATTGGTAAGCGGCATCTCCGCCGTCGGGATGAGCCAGAGCCCGTTCGTCGTGCGGAAAAGATCGTCGGCGAATTTCGGCAGATTGCCGGTGCCGAAAGCGGCCTCGTCGCGCACCAGCAGCGGCGGCGAGATTTCGGTGTAGTCGTATTCGCGCGTATGCAGATCGAGCATGAACGCCGCTAGGGCCCGCTCGAGTCGCGCGAGCCCGCCGCTCAGCACGACGAAACGCGCACCCGAGAGTTTGCCAGCACGCGCGAAATCCATCTGCCGCAAGCCTTCGCCGAGCGCGACATGATCTTTTGGCGTAAAAGCGAAATTGCGCGGCGCGCCGTGGCTGCGCACGAATTTGTTGTCGTGCTCGTCCTTGCCGTCCGGCACCTCATCGAGCGGAATGTTCGGAATGCCGGCGAGCAGCGCATCGATCTCGGTCTTGAGGCGGCCTGCATCGGTTTCGAGCCGCGCCTGCTCGTCCTTGCTCGTGGCGACCTGCTGCAGAATCGCGCTGGCATCGCCGCCTTTCGCCTTCACCGCGCCGATCTCGCGCGCGAGCTTGTTGCGCTCCGCCTGAAGCGCCTCCGCCTTGGTCTGTGCCGCGCGCCATTCCTTATCGAGCGCCAGGATCTCGGGCGACTTCACCGGCAAGCCGCGGCGCGCCAGGCCCTTATCGAAGGCCGCGGGATCGTTGCGAATGGTCTTCAGGTCGAACATGCATCGCCACTATAGATCATTCATCCGGCTTTTCGGCAGCGGCGGCTTCCTCGGCTTCGCGTTTCGCGCGCTGTTTCTCGACCAACTTGCAGCAGAGGACCGAGATCTCGAACAGGAGGAGCAGCGGAATCGCCAGCGACATCATGCTGAAGATATCGGGCGGCGTGAGCACAGCCGCCAAGCCGAACATACCGACGATCGCATAGCGCCGCTGCTTCGCGAGGCCCGCGGCGGTTACCAACCCGGCGCGCGCCATCAGGCTCAACAGTACGGGCATTTGGAAGGCGATGCCGAAGGCCAATATCAGATGCATCACGAAGCTCAGGTATTCGCTGACCTTCGGCTCGAGATCGATCGCCAGTGTGCCGTCGCCGCCGCGCGAGCCGAAACTCATGAAGAACGGATAGGCGACGGGAAAAATCACGTAATAGACGAGCGAGGCACCCATCATGAAGAGCACCGGCGTGGCAACAAGATAGGGAAGGAAGGCGTTGCGCTCCTGCTTGTAGAGGCCGGGCGCGACGAACATCCAAATCTGGCTGGCGATGATCGGAAAAGCGAGACAGAAAGCCGCCCAGAAGGCGACCCGCAGATCGGTGAAAAACGCTTCCGTGACGTCGGTGAAGATGAAATGCCCACCGCCGGCGGCGTTGAGCGTATCGGCGAGCGGCTGAGCGAGGAAGTTGTAGATGTTCTTGCTGAAATACCAGCAGGGAAAGAACGCGACGAACAACGCCAGGATGGAATACATCAGCCGCTTGCGCAGCTCGACCAGGTGATCGAGCAACGGCATCCGCCCTTCTTCGAGCTCTTCCTCGCGTTCGCTCATCGCTTACGGCGTATGCTTCTCGGGCTCGGGCACAGCGGCAGGCTTGGCCTCGACTGTCTCGGCCACCTTCTCGGCCGCTGGCTCGCCCGGCGCCGGCGATGGCAGCACCGCCGTTTCCCCCATCCCCGCCGGCTGCTCTTCGAGCGCGGTCCGCTCCACCGGCGTCACCGGATCGGCAAGCGGATTGGTCAGCACCGGCTCGTTGAGCGAGCGTTGCAAATCCCCCATCGGATCGACGACGCCGCGAATCTCGTTCTCGACATTGAAGCTCGTGGCGCGATCGATATGCCGCTTTACCTCGTCGAGCTCGGCCTCGCGCACCATCTGGTCGAGGCTGCCCTGGAACTCGCGCGCAATCGCCCGCGCGCGGCGCGTCCACTGCCCGACGGTGCGCATCACGCGCGGCAAATCCTTCGGGCCGATGACGATCAGCGCGACCACGGCGATCACCGCCAGTTCCGACCAGGCGAAATCGAACATCGACTATTTCACTATCGTCTTGGGCGATTCAGGCGCGGATCATGGCAGAAGCGGCCGAACGTCGCAAACGCGCGCGGCTAGGCCGCGCCGCCGCTTTCCGCCTCATCCTCCGGCGGCAATTCTTCTTCATCCGCCTCGCTGTCCTCGTCCTCATCGTCGTTCTCGCCCGGCACATCAGGCAGCCGCTCGTCGGCAGGCACACCGATGGTCTCGGTGAGGGTGGAAACCGGGCGCGGCCCGATCAAGCCGGCGGCGCGCAACTCGTCGATGCCCGGCAGATCGCTCAAGGCAGCAAGACCGAAATGCAGCAGGAAGGCTTCCGTCGTGACCCAGGTCACCGGCCGGCCGGGCGTCTGCTTGCGGCCCTTCGGCACGATCCAGCCCGCTTCCATCAGCGTGTCGAGCGTGCCCTTGCTGATGATGACGCCGCGGATTTCTTCGATCTCGGCACGCGTCACCGGCTGGTGATAGGCGACGATCGCCAGCGTCTCGATCGCGGCGCGCGACAATTTGCGCCCGACCTTCTGCGTCAGCTTGAGACGCGGCGCGAGATCCGGGGCGGTGCGAATGGTCCAGCCGCCGCCGACATGCACGATATTGACGCCGCGCGGCGCGTAGAAGGCGATCAGCTCGTCGATCAGCGCGGGAATGTCGGCGCTTTCGGGCAGGCGCTGCCTGATCGCGTCCTCGTCGACCGGCGACGGC
>CAWHAS010000017.1:0-34633 GCA_963827355.1 uncultured Gemmatimonadaceae bacterium | reverse complement strand
GATAGCGTGAAAGTTCGTTCACCCATCGCTGACCGAGCTGCCTGACATGGGCGCCTGGCTTCTCAATCTTCCCGTCGTCTGGATGTCCGTCGTGATACTCGGCGGCCTCTATCTCGTCACCGCGGCGGTCTACGGGCTCGTTACGGCGCTCGCCGTCGGCGAACGGGCGCGCGCGTTCAAGGGGATCTCGCCGGGCATGCTTCCGCCTCTGGCCATCATCTTCGCCGTCCTCGTCGGCTTTCTCGCCGCGCAGGTGTGGAGCGAGAACGATCGGGCCACCATTGCCGTCAACCGGGAAGCAAGCTCCCTGCGCGGTGTCGTCCTGCTCGCGGCTGGGTTCCCGGGCGAACCCGAGCAACACCTGCGGGATCTGGTGCGGCGCCAGATCCAGGACGCGACGACTCAGGAGTGGGCAGCGATGGCTCGCGGCAGTGCCACTCTAACGATTGTCCCAGCACCGCTGGCCGAAGCGCTGCGGTTCGCTCTCACCCTCAGTCCTCGAGGCGAGGGTCAGATCGCTGCCCAACGGGAGATCGTCGCTGCGCTCCAGAGCGCGCTCGAGGCACGCCGTCAGCGCATCATCCTCAGCCGGTCTTCGATCAATGGCGTGAAGTGGGCCGCGTTGCTCGTGCAGGCCGCCCTCACACTGATCACCATCGCCCTGGTCCACAGCGACAATCGCGCGGCCAACCGGATTATCCTGGCGATCTTTGCTACGTCAGTGGGTGTCGCCGTCATCCTGCTTGCCGCCCACAGCCGCCCATTCACGGGTGAGATCGCCGTGCAGCCGACTGTCCTGCTCCAGGTGATGCCGGAAGTCGGCCCGCCCGACGCGAGCCCGTGATACGATCGGCGGCCGACGGATTGAGTCAGCTCTTTTCTTGTTGATATAGATTGCCGCGCGTGATCCCCGATCGGAGCGTGTCGAATGCCTAACGAGAGCATCGTGGATTAGTTCACGGCCCAGGTCGAGCGCTTTGTTCTATCACCGCACGTGAACGAGACCGAGCCTGTCGCGCGATTCGTTGCCGCCGTCGCACCGCGTGAAACAGAGGAGGCGCTGGACGCCGCGTGCGGGCCGGGGCTCCTCGCGAAGGTGTTCGCACCGCGCCTCCTGACTTTCACGGGCGTCGACCTCACGCCCGCCATGGTCGAGCGCGCGCGCAGGATGGCTGCGGAGGCGGGCCTCGCGAACGCGCGCTTCGAGACGGGCGATGCCCTCGCGCTTCCGTTCCCCGATGGGCGCTTCGACATCGCGATCTCGCGCCTGGCGATTCATCACATCCCGGATGCGGGCGCCGCGCTGCGCGAGATGGCGCGCGTGATCCGGCCGGGCGGACGGATCGGGCTCTTCGACATGACGACGTCGGAGGACGCGGCGGAGGCTGCGTACCACAACGAGGTCGAGCGACTGCGCGACCCCTCGCACGCGAGCGCGCTGCCGCTGTCGGAGCTGTTCGCGCTGATCGGGAGGGCGGGGCTCGACGCCGACCGCCTCGACACGATCGACTACGATCTCGACGTCGACGACTGGCTCTCGCGTGCCGAACAGTCCCCCGAGCAGGAACGAGGGGCTCGCGACCGGATCGCCGCGGCGCTCGGCACGCGGCGATTCGGAGGAAGGCGCGTGCGACGCGACGCCGAGGGGAAACTGTGGTTCACGGTGCGCTGGGCGATCATCACGGCGACGAAGCCGGGAGCGTGAGTTGCGGCATGCTGCTGCGCTACCGTGAGTGGGTGCGCTTGCTGCAGCCTCCGGCTTAGCCGCCGATGCAGCGGCGGGATGGTACGACTTCTGCCGAACGCTGACGCGCAAATGTCGGCCGAGCCAATGCCTTTCGACTGCGAACACATCGTTGATCTCGGCCTCGGGTGGCTCATCTCGATGGAGAAGTGACATGGCGAAGCCAGCAAAAAACACGATTTGCCTTTGGTACGATCGCGACGCCGAGGACGCGGCGCGGTTTTACGCGAAGACCTTTCCCGATTCGTCGGTCGACGCGGTGCACCGCGCACCGGGAGACTTTCCGTCTGGGAAGAAGGGCGACGTGCTGACCGTCGAGTTTACCGTGATGGGCATTCCGTGCCTCGGGCTCAACGGCGGACCTGCGTTCAAGCACAGCGAAGCGTTCTCGTTTCAGGTCGCAACCGCTGACCAAGCCGAAACTGATCGCTACTGGAACGCGATCGTCGGCAACGGCGGCGAAGAGAGCGCGTGCGGATGGTGCAAGGACAAATGGGGACTGTCCTGGCAGATTACGCCGATCGTCCTGACGAAGGCGATCACCGATCCTGATCCCGCGGCCGCCAAGCGTGCGTTCGATGCGATGATGCCGATGAAAAAGATCGACATCGCTGCAATCGAGACGGCGCGCCGCGGTTGAGGTAAGGATCCGGCATGCGTCGGCGATGTGCTATGAGACGCGTGCCACGACCGTAATGTCCTCGCCGGCGCGCCACGGGAGCTTCGTGACTCCGCTGTAAAAGGTGAGGTTGGCGAAGCCGGCTCGCCTCAGCAGGTGTTCGAGTCCGTATCGTGCGAATGTACCTATTCGGCCATCGCGCGTGAGTGGTTCGGTCAATGCGTCGCGCACTGGTTAGCGTGCGGTTGCCGCAGCCCGACGCATCGCGCATCATCAGACGATCGACTTCCTTGCGATGCGTTCGCAGCCGAACGTCAGGGTCGTCACGCCTCATCGAGGGAAATGCGGATGCTTCGAGCCATCGTTGTCGCCGCCGCTATCGGCACACTCGCCCTCGGCTGCACCCGCGCACGCAGCACGCCGGCGGCGCCTGCGACCTCGGACGCGGTACGTCCGGTGTACCAGCCCCCGAACGCGCCGGGCGACGCCCCGGTCGGAATGAGCGCCGAGCTCATGACGCTTCTCGAACCGTGCCGAAGAAGGGCGCTCGTGACGTGGCCCGACGCGCGTCGGCGCTTCCAGGCTGGACTCCCGGCGAAGCAGGCCCTGTTCGTCACTACGCGCCTTCGCAGTCCCGGCGGCCGGATGGAACAGTCCTTCGTCGCGGTCGACCGAATCGATGGAACGCAGGTCACGGGTCGACTCTGGAGCGAGATCACCGCCGTGGCGGGATACCGGCGCGGGCAGACTTTGACTCTGCCCGAAAGCGAGATCGTGGACTGGACGATCTCACGGGAAGACGGAAGCGAGGAAGGCAACTGGATGGGGAAGTTCATTGATGCATACCATGCGACCGGCCGGCCACCGTCCGGTATCTGCGACCCGGAGCGAACAGGATGATGGGTGCGCTTCTCTTCTCGCGCACAGAACCGGAGACAATCGTGACGCCACTCTACGCTAGAACTGTTTTCCTCGTCGCAGATGCGGACCGTTCACAACGATTCTACACCGAGGATCTCGGCTTTACCCTCGACTGGGACTCCCATGACGGAGTGCTTCAGGTGAGTCTGTTCGGTTTCGAGCTGATCCTCAATCAAGTCGACGATCGAACGAGATCACGCGCCGGCCAGGGACGACTGTTCATCGGCCTCGAGGATGATCAGAGGGAGCCCGTGCGCAAGCATCTCGCGGACAAAGGGATCCAGACACTCCGCGTTGAGTGGGGGCGGCCGACACTTGTCATCAGAGATCTGGATGCCAACGAGCTTTTCTTTTGGCTGCCGCACGATGACTTCACCGGCTTCGGGAATCCCGGGATCGCGTCGGCGGAAATCGCAGGATCGACGAAGTGAAGCCGACGATGCATCCGCGCGTGCTTGCTCTGGCGATCCTGGTCATCCTCCCGACGAGCATCGCCGCTACCCTCCCCGCGCGACAGCGGGCCACGGCGGTGGAAGGTATGCGGCGCCTCGTGGAGGAAGTCGACCGTCGTCCCGATGGCTCGCTCGTCAAGACCGGCCCCGCCGCCGGTTACAATGGCATCCTGATCTTCACCAGCAGCGGCGACATGTCGTCGACGATCATGCCAATGGGGCGCACCTGGAGGCGCGAGACCGTGACCCCGGCGGAGCTGCGCGACACGTTCGAGGAAGTGAGCGCGCATGCGGGACGTTACGAGTGCGACACCGCGAAGCGCACGGTGAGGATGGAAAATCGCTACTCGCGCATTCCAAATCCCTGACGTCGTGCCGAGGAGCCCGTTTGCCTGGAGCACTAGCGACGTGGGGTATTGGTCCGGCCTCGCCAGGTTCTCGTCGACGGTGGCGTACGGTCTCGCGCAGATCCTGCAGCTGTCAGCTGTCCGGCGTGTTTCGGCTGAGGGGAACGACTGAGGCCATTCGAGTTCTGGAACAAACCCGCATTCCATGTTCCGGGACTACGACGCGGTGGGCTACATCGCGATGGGCGCGGCATGTCTGTTTGCCGTTCCAGCGGTCAACAGGATTTCATGCTGATGCTCGCGATCATGCTGCGAAGAAGGCAGAGTGCGAGCACAACTGCAGTCTAAGCACCGCTGCCGGACCCGAGCTCAGTCACCGCCAGATCGAGTTCGCCGCCAGCGCGGCGCGCGCCCTCCACCTCACGTCGTCCACACCGCGGATGAGGAGCCATCCGCTCGTTGCGATAACTCCGACGAGCGCGAACAACGCGACACCGACGAACGCCTGAGAGCCGAGCGGCGGCCAGAGGAAGGTGAGCCAACCAAGTCCGCCAATCATGGCGATCACACCAAGGAAGCGCGGGAAGAATTCCGACTTGAACATCAGCCAACCCTCGAGCAACGTCTCGAATCCAAAGAATATGAGACCGATCGCCGCTCCCTGGTTGTTGATCTTGATGAAGGCGAGAGACAGCGCGTCCAGCTGCGCCGGCTGGATTGCCGAGAGGTACGATGCTCCCCCGAGCAGGATTAGCGGCGCATAGTAGAACAGACGCGCCATCGTCTTGATCCCGCATCCGGTCAGTCCCAGCACCGCGGCGGTGCGCGCGACGCTCCCGTTGACGGGTTTCAGCAGGTCGTAAAACAACAATGTCACCACGACTTGCGCGACCATCTCGAGCATGAAGATCGTGTAGCCGAGCCGGTAGTGCGACGTGTTGGCGAGAATGTTCGCCGCCGTCTTCGCCGCGTCGTCGTAAACGACCATCCGATCGGAGATGAAGCTCTGCGCGGTGACACCGGCGATGATGACGAAGAGATAGAGCGCGGCGAGGATCCGTCCCCGTGTGCTTGGTGAGCTTTCAGCCATTGGATTCGTCATATTGGATACCCATACGATGCTTTGTCCTGCACGGTTTCACCATTCGCTTTTCGGGGCATTGGCCGGACCATAGGACGCAAACTCCGTGAAAGACTTGATTCAACTACTCGACATGCTCACGGCGGCGGCGAGAGGCCGGGGTGCCGCAAGTTTGGCCGTCATCGAGAGAACCGGAGCCAACGCGCACGCATGCTGGGTCCCGGAATCGGATCAGGAACCAGCGTTCCTTGCGTACAGCATCACGAAGACCTTTACCGCTGTGTTGATCCTCGAGCTGTGCGAAGAGGGGCAGCTCAGCCTCGATGATCGGCTGGCGAACTGGTTCCCGCATATCGCCCACGCGGACCGAATCTCACTTCGCCAGCTGCTCAATCATACCGGAGGCATTCCCGACTACGGCGGCGTTCGCGCGTATCACGAGAGCGTGAAGTCCTCACCGTCCGCGCCCTGGTCGGTCGAGCGGTTCGCCGCAGAGACCTTCGACAAGGGACTCTTGTTCGAACCCGGCGAGGGATGGGCGTATTCAAATCCCGGCTACATGCTCCTCAAACGGATCGCCGAGAAAGTGACTAGCAATTCGTATTCAGCACTCATCGCGGATCGCATCGCTCGGCCTTTGGGTCTGCGGCGAACGCTCGTGGCCGAGTCGGTCAGCGATCTTGCGGCGTTGGCTCCGGGCATGTCGTCCGCGCTTTCACCGGATGGCGCTCCGCGAGACATGCGTGCGAGCTACCATCCCGGCTGGGTCTCGCACGGGGTCGTCGCGTCCACCGCTTCCGACTTGGTTCACTTCCTCGACGCTCTCTTCCGCGGCGAGTTGCTCTCGCGGGACTCTCTCGCGCAGATGACGGAGCTGGTGGTCGTTCCGACGGATCCAACGGCGTCGGCCGAGCAGGGTCCCCCTTCGCGTTGGAGGAGGCCAAGCTATGGTCTCGGCCTCATGGCCGATCCGACTTCGCCGTGGGGCCTGATCGTTGGTCACAACGGCGGCGGTCCATGTTACAGCGCAAGCGCGTTCCACGCATTCGATCTCGGTGGCGTGTCCGTGTGCGCGATGGGAGCGATCGAAGATGGCTTTAGCGCCGAGAAGCTGGTTTTCGCCGTCCTTGATCATTTGGCGGGCAGCATCGAGAATATTTGAGGCGTCTCCCCATCTTCCTTGCTCGCCTAATCGCAGGTGGCATCGGCCCGATGACATCGTCGGCCATCACTCTTCCAGCAGTGGTATCTCGGACGGCGCGCTACCTCCACCTCATCCCGGATCGCCCGATGAAGAACAACGTCGTGTTGACCGTCACATCCTTGCTCACGCTTCTCTTCATGACCTTTCACATGACGCACGATGTCATTCGGCAGGCCGAGGGATCGGTCCTTTACCCTATTCCGGTCATCATCTTTGCCCTCTGGCTCTACGGAACGCTCATGCTTTCCGATCGGGTCTGGGGGTACGTCATCATGTTGTTCGGAGGGCTGATCGGCGCGGGCATGATCGTCGTCCACTCCAGGGGATTCGTCGTCGGCAATTCCGGCGGATTTTTCTTCGTCTGGACGCTATTTACGGTGGCCACGACGGGATGGGTCACGATGATTCTGTCTGCACGTGGCCTGTGGATGAAGTTTCGCTCTCGCCGTGCGGCGCGAGTCGAGTCCGCATCAGGTTGACTCCATCGATCACTGAAGCGTGAGCAGCAGCCGATTGCTTGCCGTGCTCGCTCGTCGCATGTTGTCGGACACCGATACAACCAGGAGAATCTGAATGAAGTACGTTCTCAGCTGGTTCGAACGCCCGCAGGGCTCACCGATCGAGTACGAGAATGCCCAGAAGCGAATCCTCGAGGTATTCGGTCAATGGAAGGCGCCCGCCAACTTCAAGATCGAATTCTTCGTGATACGAGTTGGCGAGTGGGGCGGGCATATGCTGGTGGAGTGCGACGATCCCGTGACGATTCACAAGTTCTGTTCGATGCTTCCTGCTTTTGTATTCGAGGCGCGACCCGTCATTGCAATCGAGGAAGCCGTTCGCGGCGAGCTCGAGGTAATGGCCTGGCGAGATGGTCTGAAGCGCAGCTGATCCGTGGGCGGGCATCGTGCCGTTAGCGAATCCCGTGATGGACGAGTTCAATGCCTTTGGGCCATATGCGCAATGGATGCGCAATGGGCCGAGCGTGTGCTGAGTTAGACAGGGTCGCGGTGTCGACTTGAAAGTTCTGGGAACCGTCGAGTCTGACCGATTCGAGCACAGGATCGTTCAGCCTCATTTCATCAATCCCTGCTGCTTCGGCGAAGACCTCGCGAACTGGCTGCGCGAGCAACTCCGCGGGTTGTCTAGTCAGGGTTTTGAAATTGACGAGCCGTTGCAGGAGGACTACGGGTGGGGCTTCTGGTTGCGGAAGGGAAGGTCGAAGTTCTGGCTCGCGTTGTCGTACGTCGGCGAGGGTCCCACCGAGGAGCCAGCCCAGTGGATGGTGTCTGTCACTCAATCGGGATTTCTCGCATTCCTGCCTGGACGCGCTGACATGGACGGTATCCGCGCGATCGAAGAAAGCATCGATGCGACGATTGACGCGTCCGACGACATTCGGTGGGTGGAGAGGGCCCGCTAGCAAGCGAAACCATGACGAATCCTGATTCTCGTGTAACGATCCACATGGCGGCGAGCCTCGACGGCTTCATCGCTCGAAGGGACGGGCGCGTCGACTGGCTCGAAACATCAGACGAATTCTCAGGCGGGAGCACGATGGACCCCGGATTCGTCGAGGCGTTCCTGAAGACGATCGACTGCTACGTGATGGGATCGCGCACATACGAAACCGCGCTTCGATTCGAAGCCCAGGGGTTCGGGTGGTCGTACGGTGACAAACCCACCTTCGTCCTTACGAGCCGAGAGCTACCACGGATCCGGGACACCGTCGAGTTCCACTCGGGCGACCTCGCGCAGTTCGTGAATGAGCGCCTGCGGCCGGCCTTTCGCACCATCTGGTTCGTCGGGGGCGGTGCTGTTTCCGGCGAATGCCTCCGTCGCGGTCTGGCCGACGAAGTTCGCTATTCGATTCTGCCGGTCTTGATCGGTGAAGGGATCCCGTTCTTCGACAAGCTCGACAGGGATATCGCCCTCCATCTCGCGGAGGTCAAAGCCTACAGGAACGGCATGCTGGATGTTCGGTACGAAGTGCGAGGAGATCGCGCCGGACTCGCGGAACAGCACGTAAGCTGCGAGATGACCGTCCTGGGAATCGACCACGTGCAGCTCGCGATGCCAGCCGGGCGCGAGAACGACGCGCGGGAGTTCTACGGACGCCTGCTTGGGCATTCCGGAGGTCCCGAAACCGTCGCACCTTGTTCATCGCGGCGGTGTGTGGTTCGAGGCGGGCCCTCTCAAGGTGCATCTCGGAGTGGAGAAGGAGTTCCGGCCCGCGCGAAAGGCACACCCGGCGCTGCTCGTGGCTGAGCTCGTCGCGTTGGTTGCGCAACTTCGCGACGCGGGCATTTCAGTTGCGGAAGATGATCCGCTCGACGGACGCCGCAGAGTCTACGTTCACGATCCATTCGGCAATCGCCTCGAACTGATCGAGCCTTCCTCGTGATGCGCGCGTCGGAAGGTCGGACCTCGAGCTCGCATTTCACTCACTCGTGTCATGGCTGACAAGAAACTCGCAAAGAGAGGCGCGCAGAAATCCGCCAGGAGCACCACCGCGACGACGTCATTCGCGCTGAAGGAGTTGACCGCCGCAGACGAGGCAAGGATCGGCACCCTGGTGAAGAGAGCGGTAGGTTGATGCTGCAGCGTCACACACCAAAGACAGTCGAGCGAGGTACGAGCGATATGAAAAAGAGCGCAACGACCAAAGGTGAACCCCCCTCTCGGCTCATCGACGCGAAGATCGAGGAGCTCGACGACTGGAGGGGCAAGACGCTTTCTCGCGTCCGCGCTCTCATCAAGCAGGCGGACCCGGAGGTGGTCGAGGAGTGGAAGTGGAGAGGCGTTCCGGTCTGGTCTCACGATGGAATCATCTGCACTGGCGAGACGTACAAGAGCGTCGTGAAGCTGACGTTCGCCAAGGGCGCTTCGCTCAAGGACCCTTCAGGGCTCTTCAACTCCAGTCTCGAAGGCAACACCAGACGAGCGATCGATATCCATGAAGGCGAGAAAATAAATGAGGATGCCTTCAAGACGCTCGTCCGCGCGGCTGCGGCCCTCAACAGCTCAGTGGCCCGATAGTCGAATTCGGCTTCTCATCAATGAGACGAGCGCGCAACGGGGTGACGGGCCGTTCGCGGTGAGACATACGCGCGCGGACTGGATCCGGTCCATCGCTTGAATGCGCGCGAGAAGGCCGCCGCGTCGGAATACCCAACCAGGCGTGCCGTCTCTTTCACCGAGGCCTTGTTCGCCTCGAGGTAATTGAGCGCCAGTTTGTGGCGAAGCTCATCGAGCACCTGTTCGAACGTCACGCCTTCCAGCTTCAGCTTTCGGAAGAGCGTCTGCCGACTGCAGCAGAGAGTGCCCGCGATTCCGCTCATGCTCACGTCACCGGTATGCAGCATGGAGTCAGCAACTTCTCGACGCGGTCGCGCGTCGATTGTGAGCTCTCCAGCCTCTGAAGGAGAACTTCCGCGTGGTCCCTCATGACCGCGCTCACATATCGTGGCGACGTCGAAAATTGGAAGCTCGGCATCACTGCTTCGTTGATCCGCAGAGCGTTCATGTCGCTCCCGAACACCACCGGCACGCGAAAAATCCGTTCATACTCGGCGGCGTAGCCCGGATCGGCGTGGGTGACATGCACCGCTTTGACGACCGGTGTGTCGCCAGCATGCCTGCGCATCGTACACACCATGCGTGCGAAGCTGGACTCGGTGAGCTCCGGAAAGTCGTTTGGATTCCTGCGGGTGTCGACGAGCCAGAGCTGTCCCGCGGCGCGGCGGAGTTGAAAGCGATCGCCCGTGCCGTCTCCCTCGACCTCGACGCCGAGGCGCGCGTACCGATTCCCCTGCGCGACGGCGTCATCGATGTTCTCGGCCCCGCCAACCATGTGCACGATCGATATCTCGGAGGCATCGACCTCTTCCCCGAAGTGAAGCCCGAGCGCGGGATCGTTGCACAACTCCTGCGCCGCTCGCATCAGCGCGACGAATTTGCTGAACGGGACGCGGTTATCCGGGTCGCGCAGATCCGAGCGAGCGATCCGCGAGCGATCAGCCAGCGTCGTTCGACTCGCCCCTTTTGACGCGGCCAGCTCCATCAAGGCCCGCACGGCGCTCGCCGCGATCGTCAGTTCGCGCATCGCTTCGGCTCTCCCTTGCAACCAGCGGTCATGTTTGTGATACGGACTATCATGTCTGTCTGTTTCCCCCCAGCGTACGGTACGTCCGAGACGGCAAGACAACCAACCGAAGCCTGGATTCGTGACCGTGGAACCGACTGGAGAAACCTCACCGCGTTTCGTCGCCAGGATGGGCGGCGTCTATTACGTTCTCATGGCCCTGAGTGGAGGGCTCGCCACCTTCGCCCGCCGCGGGATCCTCGTGAGCGGAGACGCCGCGACCACCGCGACCAACATCATGGCGCACCAATCAATGTATCTATTGGCGTTCGCGGGCGACCTGTTCGTGGTCGCGGCGTATCTCGCAGTGACGGCCTTCTTCTATCGAATGCTGAAACCGGTCAGCAGAACCGTGTCCCTGACCGCCGCGTTTTTCAGCCTCACGGCGTGCGCCATCCAGGGATTCGCGCTCGTCTTCCAGCTCGCTCCGCTCACTCTCCTTGGCGGCGCGCCGTACCTGGGTGTGTTCACGGGGCAACAGCTTCAGGCTCTGGCGTACATGTTTCTGAAACTCTACTCGCAGGCATACGGTGTCGCGATCGTGTTCTTCGCATTCTACGGCCTGTTGACCGGCTACCTCGCCTACAAATCCACCTTCATTCCTCGAATCATTGGCGCGTTGATGATGCTCGCCGGCCTGAGTTGGCTGACTTTTCTGTCACCGCCGTTTGCCGCGAAGTACTTTTCCTACATTGCGGCGACCGCCGCGGGCGAGGGATTGTTCGCCCTGTGGCTTCTCGTGAAGGGCGTGGACGTCGAGAAATGGAAGGCGCGGGCTGCTGGGGCGAGGATAGCGGAGCCGTTCTAGCGAATTAGTCATGCTGAACCCACACCTTCGAGAACCGGCGTGCCTCGACTCGTTCAGTTCGGCGATCTGACACCCGCTCACTTCCTCGACTCGCCCGTGTGGGCGTCGTCCCACTCGTTCGACTACGACGAGCCGTGGTACGCCGAGACGGACGAGGAGACTTTCCGACCCTGGGACGGGCCGTTACCCGTGAGTGCTAACGACGGGATGTACCTCGTGCGCGCGAGCTTCGTACTCGCGGACGGAACTTCGCTTGATGGGTTCGTTACGCCGTCGAGCACACATGTCGGAAGGCGAGCGATCGCTCGGCGAGATCCAGCCACAGATCTTTCTCGCATCGGGCGAGCGAGTGCGTTTCTGGCTCGGGATGTTCGGCAAGCCCGCGATCGAATCGGAAAAACTGTATGCGAGCCTCGGAAAGAACGCGGACGCCGTGTTCCCGATCAGCTTCTCCGTGTCTCAGGATCTCGCGCGAGACATGACGCCCGTCGAGATTCGCGGCTTTTACTTGGTCCCCGATGGCCGCACGGTACAAGTCGTTCGATGACGATCTCGACCACGTAACCCGACACGCAGTTGCAGCAGGTAGAACCGCGCGACATCCTGTGAGCAATGCGAATCGAACCCGCCTCGCCCGATGATCTCGCTCGCGTTCGCGCCGTATACGAGCACGCGCGCAACACGCAGCGCGAAAAGGACTCGATCGTTTGGCCGGATTTCAGCGACGCAACGATCCTCCGCGAGATCGATGCTGGACTCCTTTTCCGCGTCGTCGCCGACGACGCGCTCGTCGGCGTGTTCTCCGTCGCGTACGATGACGCCGCGATCTGGGGAGCGCACGAGCGAGGCGCTCACGTCTATCTCCACCGGATTGCGCGAGCCGCAGACTCTCCCGGCGGCGGACTGGTGGACGCCATCTTCGCATGGGCCGACGGGCAGTGCAGGGCGCTCGGAAGGATCGGCCTGCGCATGGACACCTGGGCGAACAACACCGCGCTGATCGAGTTCTACGGACGACGCGGCTTTCGTCTCCTGGGCCGCGCGCGCATCGGGGCGGATCCGAGGCTGGCTTCGCACTATCACGGGAACGAATTCGCGCTCCTCGAGCGGTCGTGCGAACGCCCATGACGGAAACTCATTGAGCGGTCGCACGTATGGGATGCACATAGAAGGCTCGCTCATTGAGGAGGGAACATGCGGTTAACACGCGATCCAGGCAGAGTGGCTGGGCTCTGGTATCTGCTCCTCGTCATTCTGGGCCCGTTGCGACTCATTGACATCCCCACCAAGCTGTTCGTGCACGGGAACCCGACGGCGACGGTCGCCAACATTGTCGCGAACGAGTGGCTCTTCCGATTCGGGATCGTGAGCGACCTGGTCTGCGGCCTTGTGTTGGTCCTCCTGACGCTCGCCTTCTACCGATTGTTCGCGGGCGTGGACAAGAACCTCGCGATACTGGTGGTGATCTTCGGCGGCGTCATGCCGGCGATGATGGACTTCGTCGGCGTCGCTTGCGACGCTGCCACGCTCATGATCGCGCGCGGCGGCGACTTCCTGTCCGCATTCGACAAACCGCAGCAGGACGCGCTGGCGATGATCTTCCTGAAGCTGCGTGACGAACAGAATACGGCCGCGGAAATGCTTTGGGGTGTGTGGCTCTTTCCCTTGGCCATGCTCGTCTACAGGTCGCGTTTCCTGCCACGATTCCTCGGCATTTGGCTTGCCCTCGGGGGCGCATCCTACGTCCTGCTGAGCCTCACCGGCGAGCTGGTGCCGCAATACCAGTCGAAGGTGTTCACGTACGCGCAGCCCGCGTTTTTCGGAGAGCTCGCGATCATGCTGTGGCTCGTGATCAGGGGAGCGAGACCGCCGGGGTTGTCGTCGATGACCGGCGCTGGCCCGGTGCATCCATGAGCGAGACCCTCTCGCCCCATCCGACTCTCCCGGATCTGCGATCGACCATCCTCGGCGCGTGGCGCACGAATAGTCTCGTCACCGCGCACCTCGTTGAGCAACTTCCGACCGCGCTTTGGAACGCATTGATTCCAGGAATAGCACCGCGGCGCACCGTGCGCACGGTTGCTGCCCATCTCCACAACGCCCGGAGTCGCTGGCTCAAGACTCTCGGCCGGGAGCATGGCATTGCCGTACCCGCGCTCGTCGACTTGCAGAAGGTGTCGCGCCGCAACCTGCTCTCAGCTCTCAAGCGAAGCAGCCGGGGGATGGAGTCTCTCCTCGAGCTTGGAATTGCGGCGGGCGGAGAGATCCCACCGTCCAAGGCCTACGTGTGGCGCAACTTGCCACTGGATGTCGGGCACGTGCTCTCCTATTTCGTTGCGCACGAGGCCCATCACCGCGGACAGATCGTGATGGCCGCCCGCCAGCTCGGCCATTGGCTTCCATCAGAGGTGACCAATGGGTTGTGGCAGTGGACCGCTTGCGTTCGGGAGTGGAACAGCGCACGCTGATAGCTGACCAGCCCTTTCCCAGGCCAACAAATGCGCACCGCGTTCATTGCTCTCCTGATCGCTCTCGTCGGTCGCTCCGCTCCGGCGCAGGTGCAGCCGTCCGAGGCGGCCGCGGTGCCGGTGTTCCTGGAGCCCCGCCACCATCTCGTCTACGAAAATGCGCTCGTGCGAGTGCTCGACGTCCGCGTCGCGCCGGGCGAGACGACCGGCTATCACGTGCACGCGAACCGACATATCGCCGTGGTCATTTCCGGCGCGCGCACCTGGGAGCAGTTCAGCGGGCAGGCTCCATCCGCGGTCGAGAGTGTCGCCGATTCCATCGGTACCGTCTTCGACAATGCGAGCGCGTCGCTGCCCTACACGCACCGCGTGGGGAACGCGGACACCATGCCATTTCGCTACGTGGTGGCGCAACTGCTTGCCCCAGCCGAAATCGTGTCGCCCGCACTGCCGGCGAGCAGCGGATTGCTACTGCATTGTGACTCTCTTGGCGCGCGCATTTACCGCGTGAGGCTGGCGCCAGGGCAGTCCACGCCGAAGCACCGGCACGCACCGCCCGGCTTGACGGTGCAGGTAACTCCCGGAACACTCCGTCTCGAAGGCACCGCGCCCGAGGGCGCAAGTAAAGAGTCCGGCGCCGGAGCGTGGTGGTGGCGAAAGGCAGGCACCAAGCACGTGCTGAGGAACATTGGCACGTCGCCAGTGGACGTCGTGGAGATCGATTGGCCTTGATGCCACTGCGCCGCCGCATCGTTCGGCTCGGCGTGCAATAGTCCACCGAGCTATCGCACGCGTGTGGCGCGCGCTCTATTTGATTCGGCTGCATCCCGTGCGCGCGTCCTTACGCATTCCGCCGAATGGACCTCCGAGCAACCCTTCAGCAATCTCTTGGTGACGACTTCTCCATTGAGCGCGAGCTCGGCGGCGGCGGGATGTCGCGCGTGTTCCTCGTCCGCCAGGAATCGCTCGGCCGTGACGTGGTGCTCAAGGTTCTCTCGCCGGAGCTTGCGCAGGGACTGAGTGCCGAGCGATTCACGCGCGAGATCAAACTCGCCGCCGCGCTGCAAGAGCCGCACATTGTGCCGGTGCTGAGTGCGGGACAGACGGCCGAAGGATTGCCGTTTTACACGATGCCCTTCGTGAAGGGCGACTCGCTCCGCGCGAGGATGAGCGCCGGGCGCGTTCCCCTCGGCGAAGCGGTGAACATTCTGCGCGATGTGGCACGCGCGCTGGCCTACGCGCATGCCAGCGGCGTGGTGCACCGCGACATCAAGCCGGAGAATATCCTGCTTTCGTCCGGCACCGCGGTCGTCACGGACTTCGGCATTGCCAAGGCACTTCGCGCATCGCGCACGCAGGCTCCGGGCGGCACGCTCACGCAGATCGGCACATTGATCGGGACGCCTGCGTACATGGCGCCCGAGCAGGCGGCGGGTGACGAAGCCACCGATCATTGCGCGGACATCTACGCCTGGGGTGTTGTGGCGTACGAGCTGCTTTCCGGGGCGCATCCGTTCGCCGACAAGAAGACGCCGCAAGCACTGCTGACCGCGCACTTCAGTGAGACCCCGGCTCCGCTCACGGCATCACGCAACGGCGTGCCCGCGCCACTCGGGGCTCTCGTGCAACAATGCCTCGAGAAGGATCCGGCCAAGCGTCCGCAGTCGGCGCGGGAAATCGTGCAGTCGCTCGATGCTGCGCGCGGAGACGGCGCGGCGTCGTCGGCGCCCGGTACACGCAACCGGATCACCGCGATCGTGGCGGCCGCCGCGGTCGTGGCACTCGTGGCAGCGGCGTTCGTGCTCCTGCCGAGTCGCGCCGCATCGAAGGACAGCGCCGATCGGTCGGTCGCCGTGATTCCGTTCGAAAACGCGGGCGGCGATTCCACGCAGGAGTACTTCTCCGATGGACTCACGGACGAGCTGATTGGCCGCCTCGCGACCACCGGGCTGCGCGTGTCGGGTCGCAATTCCGCCTTCACGTTCAAGGGGAAGCACGCGGCTGCGCGCGAGGTTGGTACCACACTCGGCGTGCACACGGTGCTCTCGGGTCGAGTGAGCCGTTTGGGTGACAAGCTGCACGTGAGCGCGGAGCTGGCCAGCGCCGCCAACGACTCGGTGCTGTGGACCTTCAATGCCGACCGCCGCACCAGCGACATCTTCGCGGTGCAGCAGGAAATCGTGGAATCGATCGTTGGGCACTTCCGCGTGGCACCGACGCGGTCGACGATCGCAGGCGGGGGACAAACATCCAATCTTGCGGCGCACGACCTGTATCTACGCGGGAACTTTCGCGCGAACAAGCCGACGCGCGAGGACTTGTTGCGGCTCTTGCCACGTACGACAGTGCGCTTGGCGCTCGATACCACCTACGCGCTCGCATGGGTGGGCAAGGCGAACGTCTACGCGAATCTGGCCGACGCATACCTGCCGCCCAATGTGGCCTATCCGAAGGGCCTGGAGGCGGTGCGTCGAGCAATGGCACTGGACAGCACGCTGGCCGAGAGTTGGGTAGCGGCAGCGAACATTGACGCCCTCTACACCTGGAACTGGGCTCGCTGCAAGGCGTACCTCGATCGTGCGCGAGCGGCAGGCTTGCGGAGTCCGGACTTGTGGTACGCCGAGGCTGGGTATTGGAGCGGCGTCCGCCGTCTCGACAAGATGGTCCAGGCGCTCAACGAGAGCGCGCGCCTGGATCCGCTCGCGATCCTGACCGCGACCCTCCGCCTCGATACCTGGACACAGATTGGCGCACCGGATTCGGCGATCGCACTCTGGGAGAGCCTTCCGGCGGCGATGCGAGTGGTTCCGTACGGCGATGCGTTCTACGCCGCCGCGCTCTCCGACCACGGCGACTTTGTTCGCGCCGAGCAGGAGTTCACAAAGTCCCTGCCAGTACTCGGCCACCCTTCGCCTGCGCTCGGCGTGCTGTACGCGCGCACCGGTCGGCGCGCGCAGGCCGATAAGATTCTATCCGATATCGAAGCGTCGTGGCCGGAGACCTACATCGCGCCCGAAATCGTGGCGCAGCTCCCCGCGGCGCTCGGCGATACCACCACCATGTACAAATGGCTCGAGCGGGGTGTGAAAATCCACTCGGCGTGGGCGACAGGGCTGTGGATCTGGAAGTCGGCCTTCGGGAAGTTCATAGCGCAGCCGCACTATCAGGATATCCTGCGACGGATCCACGACTCACCCTCGCCGCCGCCGAGTTGATGCGAGAAGAGTAGGGCAACGCGTGAACACCGTGACACGTGCGGCGTTGGTGGCGCCCCACTAACATGTACGACTCGCCCCCTCGATCTGTTTCCTCGAGGGGGCGTTTCACTTTCACCCGATGCTTCCGAGTTCAGCTCGTGCGCGGCTCATTCGCGCCGATCGCGCAACCGCGCGGCAATCATTGGTTCTTGATCATTGGCGGAAGTGTTCCCCTAATGCTCTGCGGCTGGCTCGTATGGTTGCCAGACGCGTCGTTCACCGTCACGGTGTACCCGAAGTCCCCGACGCTCGTGTGCCCGTCATTGACGGTGATTCCATTTCCGTTGCCAGTCACGGACTGCGAGAATTGGGGAGTTGGCAATAAGTTCACGCTCACGAACGTCCACGACGGTGACGCGGGATGCTGTTGGAAGTTGATCTTCCCCGCGGCCGTCATGATCGTGGTTAGCGGATCGAAGACGAACGTGCTCGGCGTTGTAAACGAAACCTTCACTGTCTGGTCAGGCATGGTGAGCTCTCAGTGGGGGTGAATCAAAACGTCGTGACCTTTGTGTCACGACCGAAAGTGGCGGAGCAATCCCGGAATCATGTTCGCGACTGGCTGGAGTGAGGCGTCAGATCGTCTTCATTCCTGGTTCGCATGGTCGCGGACGAGTCGCACGAACGTCGGTCGCCGATAGCCGCGACGAGTCAATTCCGCCACGACCGGTCTCGCGTCGTCGCGCCGTCCCGAACTGATCAACGCCGCGGCCTGCACGGCGAGGATCTCAGTCTCGGGATCTGCACGCGCGAGAGAATCCTCGAGCGCGATAGCGTGCGACCACGCATTCGAGTGCGCCTCTCGCGTCGCCCGATCGCGAGAGTGCACTGCCCAGCGCGACATACGCATCCCCCGCCGCGCGGTGTGCCTCGATGTCGCCTGGCTTGGTCTTCAGAGTCGCTCCGCTAGCCACACTCGCGCGCTGCGCCGATGTCACCGCGTCGTGCACGCGGCCGAGCGCCAGCAGCACTCGAGACTCCGCGATCCCCGCGAGCGTCGCCTCGCCAGCCATGTACGGGTCCTTCGGGTCCTTGGCGAGCGAACGCGAGATCAGCGCATCGCCCGCATGCAGCTGCTCGAGCGCCCCGGCCGCATCGCCGCGCTCCAGCAGGGCCTGCGCGATCTGGCGATCGCTCTTGGCCAGCTGCCACCGCAGCACGGCGTCGCTCGTGTCATGCGCGACGAGCGACGCGAAAATGCCGTGCGCGGAATCCGCGTCCACAACCGCACCGTTGATGTCACCCATCAGCACGCGAAGCTCACCGCGGTAGGCGTGAGCGACCGCAACGGGGTTCTGGCGCTCGCGGTTGGTCGTGTCATGCGCCAACAACGTCTCCTTGATCGCCAATTCCTTGTCGTGATTCGCCAAGGCGCCGGCGAGATCGCCCAGCTTGCGTTGCGCTACCGCTTCCGCGTTGTACTCGAGCGCCAAGCTCACCTGCCAGTCCAGACTGTCGGGACGCAGGTTCACGAGCTCCTGATTTATTCCGCGGCTCGCCCGGTACCACTGCACCGCGCCCGCAATGTCACCCTTGGCCTGCTTCGCGAAGCCAATGTTGTTGAGCGCGTACGCAAGCTCTTCGCGATAGCCGAGGCTGTCGGGATAGTGCGCGATGAGACGCCTGCTGATGGTGACGAACGGTAGAAAATGCTCGAGCGCGGCGTCGATGTTGCCGAGCTCCCAGTCCACATTGCCGGCCCAGAACTGGCTGTGCGCGAGGCCGATCTGCCACCGCCCATTCAGGGAATCCTTTTCCGCGAGCCCCGCTGAGATCTGGATGGATTGGCGCATCAGGTCGGCCGCAAGCGCCAGCTTTCCCTGGTTAATTCGAACCTGCCCCAGCTGCTGCAGTGCCTCGGCGCGACGATGCAGCTCCTCGTCGCTCAACTGCGACGCGGGCACCGCAGCGAAGTACGCGAGCGCCCGGTCGCCGACCGCGTCGAGCAGGTCCAAGCGGCCGAGCGTCGTGAGCTTGTCGCGGAGATCGCCGAGCATGAACCCGATCAGCTCCTCGGCCTGTCCCTCGCGCGCGACCGCCACCGCGCGCGCGCGCGCAACGCGACGCGCCTGAATCGCCGCTCCCACCGCGGACGCTGCCAGCAGGACCAGCGCCAGCGCCGCGAAAGCAACGCTCACGCGGTGCCGCTGCACGAACTTGCCCGCGCGGTAGGGGATGTTTGCCGTGTGCGCGGACACCGGCTTGTTCGAGAGATAAGCGTCGAGATCGAGCGCGAACGAATTTGCGGTAGCGTAGCGTCGCTCGCGATCGCGCTCGAGCGAGTGCAGGATCACGGAATCGAGATCGCCGGCGAGCGTGCCGCGCAGCGCGCCCTCATTGATGCGCCGCTCGGACGCGACGAGCGCGCGCCGCTCCTGCGGGAGCGTCGCGTACTGCGCGCTCGGACGCGGCGGGTCCTTGGACACGCGCTGGGCGAGCAGGGCGGCCCACCCCGAATACTTCGCGGGATCGAACGGCAATACACCTGCGAGCAACTCGTAGAGCATCGCGCCGAGCGCATAGATGTCGGCGCGCGTGTCCACATTGGCGCCGTCGGACATGAATTGCTCGGGGCTCATGTATGCCGGAGTCCCCAGCGCGACGCCCGTTGCCGTCAACCGCGCGCTGTCCGCCGTCGGCGCAATCGCCTTCGCGATGCCGAAGTCGATGACCTTGCACAGCGCCTCGCCATTGGACTGCGCCACGACAACGTTCGATGGCTTGATGTCTCGATGGATGATTCCCTTCTGATGCGCGTGCTGCACTGCGCGACAGACCTGCACGAAGAGGCGAATGCGTTCGCGCACCGTGAGCCGATGAGTCGCGGCGTACGCGGTGATCGTGTCGCCGACCACGTACTCCATCACGATGTACGCGAGCCCCGACTCGGTGGTGCCCGCGTCGTAGACGTGCGTGATGTTGGGATGATCCATCATCGCGAGCGTCTGCTGCTCGGATCGGAAGCGCGCGACAACCTCGCTCGAGTTGCCGCCCGCGCGCAGAACCTTGATCGCAACCTGGCGCCGAACGGGTTCGTCCTGCTCGGCGAGGTAGACGGTTCCCATGCCGCCCTCGCCAAGAACGCGCACGATCCTGTACGCGCCCACGCGCACGGGCTGTGAAACGTCCCTGGTCAACTCCCCGAAGAACGGCGACAACGCGTCGGAGGGAATCGCACCCTCGATATCAGGCTGCATTGCACGCGACTCGGACACAAGGTGAAGTGGTGGTCGCGCTCGGCCACCGCTCGGCCAAGCGAATGTACGCGCTCCGGCGGAAATTGCTACTTGTGCGGCTTTGTACTTCCTTCATGCGGTATTGCGACCGGCCGAGTGCACCGGGCATCGTGGTGCGACCGGGGTGCCCAGCAGATGGCGGTCAAAGCGGAGTGCCCTCGGCGTCAACGCCAAGCCTGTAGATTGATCGGAAGCAATCGCGACGATCGTATTGAACCGAGGCTCTCATGCAGACACGCGTCATCCTCAAGCGCTTCGAGCACCCCGACGAGGTGCGCGAAATGGTGAAAGGCCGCTTCGAGCTCGTTCGCCTCGGCGGGCTTACCATTGGGCGCGCGACCTACGAGCCGGGATGGCGCTGGTCCGAGCACGTCGGTCCGACCGTTGGACAGTCGCGATGCTCGGTCGAGCACGTCGGGCTCGTGCTCTCGGGCACGGCGACCGCAGCGTTCGCCGATGGACGGGTGATCGAGCTGCGGTCGGGGGAGCTGTTCTACATCCCACCCGAACCGCACGACAGTTGGGTGGTGGGTGACGAGCCCTACGTTTCGCTTCACTTCCTCGGCGCGGATCACTACGCGCGATAGTTGGCCGCCCGCTGCATGTTCTGCGATCGCGACGATAGACCGACCGGCCCCGCCTCACGCGCCGCGTCGCGCGGCGATCCGCCCCATTGGCGACTCCAGGCCCGGCGCAACTGCAACCCCGAGCGGAAGCCGGCGATCGCCGCCGCGCGCGTGACGCTCGCGCCGTACTCGAGCGACTGCCGGGCGCGCTCGAGTCGTATCAACCGCAGGTAGTGCAGCGGCGACACGCAGGCGTGCTCGATGAAGAGTCGCAGCAGATGGCGCTCCGTGGTGTTGCCCACCGCGGCGAGCGACGCCATGTCCCAGTCACGCTCCGGCTTGGTGATGATGGCATCCTGCACCCGGTGCACGGTTGCATGCAGATGACGCCGATGCATGTGAAACGGCGACAGCTCGGGATCGCGCGGCGAGCGCCGCAAGTACACCACCATGTCCTCGGCGACGGTCGCCGCGAGCGCCTCACCGCATTCGTCGGCGATCAGGTGCAACGCGATGTCGATGCCCGCGGTGATGCCGGCACTCGACGCGACTGACCCATCGACGACGAACACGCGGTTGTCGATCACCTGCGCGCGCGGCGCCAACGCACGGAGATCATTGAGCAGCTCGTGGTGCGTCGTGCAGCGACGATTGGTCGAGCAGCCCGGCGCGCGCAGCGAGCATCGCGCCCGAGCAGATCGTGATCAGGCGATGGCCGCGAGTCCGCGGTCAGCGAGCGCCTCGCGCAACTCGCTGACTCAGCCATTGTGCGGTGGAGACGATCTCCGGCGTAACCCGTCGTGCGTGTGCGGTCGGTTGCCCGACGAGCACCACCCATGTCGGCGTGCGGAGTCGCTGCGGCAGCGGCACGAGGTCGACGAGCGCGAGGCCGACGGAGGTGGGCAGAGTCGTCACCGGTCCCGCAAAGCGGAGTCGAAAGCGCGGCGGCAGGCCGCGCGCTTCGCGATGCTGGTTCGCGAGACGAAATGCTTCCGCCGGGCCGGCGATGTCGAGCAGCAGCGAGTGCGGCACGATGACGAACAGGACGTCGATCAGATGCGCGCGTGTGATCATTTTAGGACATGGCCTGGGCGCCCAAGCATACACCTCATGGCTGCGGCGCGAATCGCGAAGATACGGATGTCCGAAAATGATCCAAACTTGTCGGCCGGCGAGGCGACAGGGATGTCCGCGCCCCTAGCTTCGAGCCGTCATCGCGGGTGCCGGCTGCGGCTCCGGCGCGCACGCCCGTCATCCCATTGAGAGGCCACGCCCATGCTCATCGACGCATTCTCTCGCGGCATTCGGCGACGTGACGCCGCCGGACGCATCCTGCGCGCCGCACTGCTACCGACATTGCTGGCCGCGACGCTCTCGTGGTTGCCTGTGCGCTCGGCCCGCGCGCAGGGAGCGGACGAGCCGAAAGCCTGGAGCTCGAAAGCGGCGTCGATGCGAACATCAAGCCCGGTGACGATTTCTTCGCCTACGCCAACGGCGCCTGGCTCAAGGCGACGGAGATTCCCGCAGGCAAGGAACGGTGGAGCGCCCGCAACGAGATCGAGGTTCTGACCCGCCAGCGCGTCGGCAAGCTGCTCGACGACGCCCGCGCCGCGCCGTCGGGATCGGACGCGCGCAAGGTTGCCGACTATCGCGCGGCCTACCTGAACCAGGCCGCGATCGACGCGAAGGGCCTCGCTTCGATCAAACCGCTACTCGACAGCATCGATCGCGTGAAGGACAAGGCGGCCCTCACTCGCGCGCTCGGCCGCGGCATGCGCGCGGACGTCGACCCGCTGAACTGGGGGGTCTACAAATCATCCCATCTGTTGGGTTTGTCGGTGGAGCCGAGCATCCACGGCGAGAAGAACAACGTCGCCTTTCTGCGTGCAGGGCGGCCTCGGCCTCCCCGACCGCGAGAACTACGTCAGCATTGAGCCCCCCATGCAGGCGATGCGAACCAGATATCAGGAGTACGTCGGCAAACTTCTGGCGCTGGCGGGATTCGACCGCACGGAGCAGCGCGCCGAGGCGGTGATGGCGCTGGAAACCGCCATCGCGCAGAGCCAGGCCACGCGCGAGGCATCGGCCATCGACCACAATGCCGATCAGCGTGTGGACGCGTGCGGACTTCGCGCGCGAGGCGCCCGGCATGGACTGGTCCGCATTCTTTACGGCGGCGGGATTGGGCAAGCAGGAATAGTTCGTCGCCTGGCAGCCCACCGCGGTGACGGGTGTGGCGGCATTGGTGCGTCGCAACCGCTCGAGGCCTGGAAGGACTATCTCCGCTTTCATGTGCTCGATCGCTACGCCGACGTGCTCCCGCATCCTTCGCCGAGGAGGCCCTCGCGATGCAGTGCCGCGGCGGCGACCGGTGGGCAGCAGACCGCCGCGCGCAGCAACGCGCGCTCGACGCCACTCAGTCGGCCATGGGCGACGCCATTGGGAAGATGTACGCCGAGCGCTACTTCCCTGCCGAGCAGAAGGCGCGCGTGCAAGCGCATCGTCGCCAATGTCGCCGCGGCTTTCGTCCGGCGCGTCGAGGCGGTGACGTGGATGTCGCCCGACACCAGGACAGTTGCGTTGGCGAAGTTGAAGAAGCTGTACGTCGGCATCGGCTATCCGGAGCGCTGGCAGGACTATTCCGACCTTGTCGTGGATCCACGCGACGCCGCTGGGCAATCTTCGGCGCGTCGCGGAGCGGAACTACCGCCACGCAGTGGCCCGGCTCGGCCAGCCCGTTGACATGAGAGAATGGTGGATCGCGCCGCAGACAGACAGCCGCGATCCTCGTGTTCCAGCAGAACGCGTACGACTTTTCGGCCGCGCTGCTGCAGGCGCCCAAGTTCGATCCCGCGGCGTCGGACGCCGCGGCCTACGGTGCAATCGGCGCCCTCATTGGCCACGACGTCACGCACTTCGTCGACGTGCTGGGAGCGGAATACGACGTCGACGGCGCGGATGCGCCGCTGGTGGACGGCGGAGGACACGTTCGCTCTCGAAGCACTGGCCGAGCCGTTGGTCGATCAGTTCTCCGGCTACCAACCCTTGCCGAGCGCGAACGTCGACGGCAAGCTCACTCGGACCGAGAACATGGCCGACCTCGGCGGCCTCACCGCGGCGTTCGACGCCTACCGTCTCTCGCTTGGCAAAAAGTCAACGACAGGGAGTATGTTCGGCAGCACGACCGCGAGTTCTTCATCGCGTTCGCGCAGAGCTTTCGCACAAAGATGAACGACGCCGGAATGCGCACGCAGCTCGCGAGCGACCACGCGCCCGAGATGTACCGCGTCGCGACCGTTCGAAATCTCGATGCATGGTACGACGCATTCGATGTGCTTCCTGGGCAGCGGCTGTACGTCGAGCCGAGGGCGCGGGTGAGGATCTGGTAGCGCCCCACCGCTCTGGACATCCGCGGGGCCGTCGCTAGATCATCTCCTCGATGATCACGCCCCGCGCTACATGACCGATCGTCGCGATTTCCTTCGCTTCATTGCCGGGAGCCCATTGCTCGCCGCCGTCGGCCTCGACGCGCACATTCTTCGCGACCTCACCTCCGCTTCCCCAAAGCGCGCGGCAACAGCGTTGTCGCTCGTTCAGCAGGCGTTGCAAACGCCATTGATCATTCGCAAGGCGAGTGAAGCGCTTGATGTTTTCGACTTCGAGCCAGTGGCTCGCGAGAAGATTCCGGTCGCGCATTGGGCGTACCTGGCGTCCGGCACCGATGACGATGGCACCATTCGCGCGAATCGCGACGGGTTTGAGCGCTGGGCGCTGAAGCCGCGACGGCTGATCGACGTGCAGAAGATAGATGCGGGCGTGACGCTGATCGGCACGCACTATCCCACGCCAATCGTCATCAACCCCGTGGGAAGCCAGAAGGCGTTTCATCCGCTTGGCGAAATCGCAGTCGCGCGCGCAGCGAAGGCAAAGGATCATCTGCAGGTGCTGTCGACGGTTGCCACGACCTCGATCGAGGATGCGATCAGCGCTCGCGGCGCAACGGTCTGGTTTCAGCTCTACCACCAACCCGACTGGGCGCGCACGAGGCAGATGGTGGAGCGCGCCGAGCGCGCGGGAAGCGCGGCCGTGGTGTTCACCGTCGACCTGAATAGCGGGAGCAACCGCGAAACGATGATTCGCGGCGCCCGCCTCGACTCTCGCACGTGCACGAATTGCCATCTCGGAGGCGCGCCGATTCCCGGCATCAAAGGCGGAAGCGCCGGGGACAACAGACGTAAACCGAATCTCAACGGCTATCCCGCCTTGACGCCGATTCCGGAAGTTGGAACGCCGTCGTGGGAATTCATTGATCGTCTCAAGTCCGCGACAAAGATGAAAGTCTGGATCAAGGGCATCGTCACGCGCGAAGATGCCGAGATTGCCATGCAGCACGGCGTCGATGGATTGTTCGTCAGCAATCACGGCGGTCGCGCCGATAATTCGTTGCGTGCGACGATCACATTGCTTCCGGAGGTCGTCGAGGGCGTTGCGGGACGCGCTCCGATCATTTGTGATGGAGGGTTTCGGCGCGGGACCGATGTGTTCAAGGCGATGGCGCTCGGCGCGTCGTCCATCGGCATCGGGCGTCCATACATTTGGGGGCTCGGCGCCTTCGGACAGGAAGGTGTGGAGACGGTGCTCCAGCTGCTGCGGAACGAATTTGAACTCGTGATGAGGCAGATGGGAACGACCTCCATTGCTGCCATCACCCGGAATTTCGTCGCGGCGCGCACGTAGCGAGAACGGATTCGCGCGACCTCGGCCGTGGAATCCGACAGACGCCTGACGTCCCCTTGACGGGCTTCGCGGTATCGCGTATATAGCCATTCAGCTATGTACACTCAACCCGCCTCCGACACCCTCAGCGCGATCTTCGGCGCCCTCGCGGACCCCACCCGCCGAGCCATCCTCGACAGGCTCAGCACCGGCACGCGATCGGTGACAGAGCTGGCCGAGCCGTTCCAGATGAGCCAGCCATCCATCTCCAAGCACCTCAAGGTGTTGGAGAAGGCGGGGCTCGTGGTGCGGGGCAGGGATGCCCAGTGGCGCCCCCGGGCCATTGAGGCGGCGCCGCTCGCTGAGGCGGACGCGTACCTCGAGAAATTTCGGAAGCTTTGGGAAGAGCGACTCGACCGGCTGGAGCTCTACCTCAGGCAGCTGCAGGCCAAGCCATCCACTAAAGAGTGAGTCCTATGCACACAACCTTCGTTCGGATCGCATGCCCGCGTTTCCTCTTCGTCGCCACCCTCGCCCTCTTCGCGGCTGGCACGGTATCGGCGCAGAAGAATCCAGATCTCGCTCCCTACATGATTGCCGACCGCGCCGCCGAGGTGTCGCTGGCGCGGAGTGCAGCCCCCAAGCGTGTCTCCGATTCGGCTACGGTGCTCGTACTCACTCGCAGCGGATACGTGGAGGCCGCACGCGGCACCAACGGCTTCACCTGTGTGGTGATCCGATCCTTCGGCGGTGCCCTCGACGATCCCAAGTTCTGGAATCCCCGCGTGCGCGCGCCGCACTGCTTGAATCCACCAGCGGTGAGCACGGTGCTCCCCGAGATGTTGAAGCGAGCCGAATGGATCATGGCCGGTGTGAGTCCCACCGAGATCGCAACGCGGACAGAGCGCGCCTATGCCTCGCACGAGTTTTCGATGCCGGCGGTGGCTTCCATGGCGTACATGCTCTCGCACGAGCAATATCTCGTCGACG
Source organism: uncultured Gemmatimonadaceae bacterium (assembly GCA_963827355.1). GTDB lineage: Bacteria > Gemmatimonadota > Gemmatimonadetes > Gemmatimonadales > Gemmatimonadaceae > FEN-1250. The sequence continues at coordinate 8,083 of CAWHAS010000017.1, read as the reverse complement.
ACAACTGGAAGCCTCACGTGATGTTCTACTTTGACCGGTCGATGCCGGCGGCAACCTTCGGTGCGGGTGACTTCAAAGCCCCCGTCATTGATGGCTCCGTGGGCGACAAGCAGTCTCCTGTCTGGACCCTGTTGATCCCCGTGCCGCAGTGGTCCGATGGCTCGCCGTCCGCCGGCCACTAATTAGTCGGTGATGACCAACCCCGCGACATTGCGCGTCGAGCACCCTTCGAATCGAGAGGTGATCTTCTCGCGTCTCCTCGACGCTCCTCGGGAGTTGGCCTGGAAGGCATGGAGCGATCCGCAGGAGCTGCATCAGTGGTGGGGTCCCCAGGGCTTTGCCACTACAACCCACGAGTTCTCGTTCGTTCCCGGCGGGGTGTGGCGCTCCGTTATGCACGGGCCGGACGGCACCGACTATCCGTCCGTCATCGTGTTTCGCGAGATCGAGCCGCCGTCGCGCCTGGTCTACGAGAACGGTTGGGATCTTCCCGGATCGCCTCTCGACTTCAAGGTAGTCGTGACCTTTGTAGCGGAGGGCACGAAGACAAGGCTCGCGCTCCACATGACATTCAATAGTGAAGAGGCGTACATGACGGCGGTGGAGAGCTACGGCGTGCTCCCCGGGGGGACGCAAACGCTCGACCGTCTCGCCGGGTACGTGCGAGTGCACCGCATGCGCGCCATTGATCTCGAGCGCCTGTACGACTACAGCTACTGGGCGAACCACAAATTGCTGCCGGCGCTTGCTCCGCTCACACCAGCGCAGTTCGTCGAGTCGGTGGCGGGAAGCTACGGATCGATTCGGAACACTCTCGTTCATGCAATGAGCGCCGAGTGGGGGTGGCTCGAACGCTGCGGCGGTCCTGCACGCGGAGAGCGGCTGAAGGCCGAGCAGTATTCCACTATCGAATCCCTCGCCGAGACCTGGGCTCAAGTAGAGCGCTACGTGCGCGGGTTCTTGTCGCAGTTGGACGACGCGGACTCGAGCGACGCATCACGTTTGCGCTCGGCGGCGGTCCGGCCCACGAGCTGGCGCTCGGCGATTTGCTCCAGCACGCCGCGCTGCACGCAATACATCACCGCGGGCAGGCTTCGCTACTCGCCCGCGAGCTGGGGATCGCCCCGGGTGATCTCGATTTTCTCATGTATCTCGCGGAAGTGCCAGCCAAGCACTAGGCTGGCGCACGGTTGCACGGGATGAGGCTCTGTCACATCGTGTGACGCGTGAAGAAGACCGTCCTCTCTACGGCCTCCTCGGCGGCGCTCCTCATCGCCGGCCTCAAGGTCGATCGAGTATCGCTACCTCGTCGTCGAGCACTCGCTCGAGATCTACGGCGGGCTCGTCGCGATGCTCTTTTCGGCTGTCGGGATCTGGCTCGGCCTCAAGACTCACGCGGACGCCGAGACGGTCGTCGTCGTGCGCGAAGTCCGTTCGTCCCCGTCGAGTCCGGTCCGGTGACGGGCCGTTCGTCGTCAACGAGGCGCGGCTCGAGCAGCTTGGCATCACCCCGCGAGAGCTCGAGATTCTCGAGGCGATTGCTGCCGGATTGAGCAATCGGGAGATCGCCGAGCGGCTGTTCGTCAGCGAGAACACCGTGAAGACCCATTCGACCGATTGTTCGACAAGCTCTACGGCGCGCCGACGGACGCAGGCGGTGCAGCGTGCGAAAGAGGCCGGACTCATCCCCTGAAAGGATGATTTTCGCGACGCGAAAGCAAAATCACCCGTTCGGGTGACGCGCGAACGGATGCCGACTGGCTATGCTGTCGTCGTTCTCATGCGCGTTCACCACATGGCCTCACGAGGAGGCATGCACCATGAAAAAAACCGTCTGGACCTTCGGGCTCGATCGCCGGTGCGCGTTCTGTCGGCGATGATGCTGGCGACGCTCCCGTTCCAGGACACCTTGGATCGGCAACGGCTCCATTCATCGGCTACACGACGATGGTGCTCGCGTTCCTGCTGGTCTTCTTCGGCGTGCGCTCGTATCGCGACAACGTCGGCGCGGGACGTCGGCTTTGGCCGAGCGCTCGCCGTCGGCGCGCTGATCGCGCTCGTCGCGTCGCATCTGCTACGTCGCGACGTGGGAGTTGGTCTACTACAAGCTCGATCCGGACTTCATTGCGAAATATCAGACGTACGAGCTCGCGAAGGCGCGCGAGGCCGGTGCGAACGAGGAGGCAATCGCGAAGAAGAAGGCCGACCTGGAGAAGTTCGCCGAGATGTACAAGAATCCTGCGATCAACGCGGCGATCACGTTTCTGGAGCCACTTCCGGTTGCTCTGATCGTGACGCTCGTGACGGCCGGAGTATTGAGCCGGAGCAGGAAGGATGGGACAGGAGGGCCAGTGGAGCGTCCCGCATGAAGGCCTTTCTCTCGAATCGCTGGAGCAGGATCGGCCTCGCGCTCGCGATCTTCGGGTGCGGGCCTCTGTGCGTCATTGTGTTGCTCGCCGCCGTAGGACTGTGGCCCGATCCGAATCCGAATCCGATCGGCCCCGGACTGCTCTTCTTTTTTACGTCGTGGCCTGCGCTGATTTGTCTGGCTGTCGGAGCATTTCAGACTTGGCGCAGCCGATCGTGAGCTCGATCGTACAGGCCAGATGACGAGCGTGGTCCATCGCGTAGCGGCTCTCTACGATGTGCATGGGAATCTCCCCGCGCTCGAAGCCGCGCTTGCGGATGCGGAAGCTGCCGAGGTCGACCTGTTCGTACTCGGCGGCGATCTCGCGCTGGGTCCCATGCCGCGCGAGGTCCTCGACCGCCTCGCCGATCTCGGAGACCGGGCGAAGTGCCTGCGCGGGAATTGCGATCGCCTGATGGTCGACTCATTCGACGGCCGTTCCCTCGACTCCCTCCCTGACGCCGTTCGAGATTCCATCGATTGGGCGGCGGGCCAGCTCCACCGCAGTCACCGGGACTTCCTGGCCTTACTGCCCGAGACCGTCACGGTAGATGTCGAGGGGCTGGGCGCCGTTCTGTTTTGTCACGCGACGCCGCGGAGCGACGAAGAGATATTCACCGCGCGCACCCCGGACGAGCGTCTTCGCCCCATGTTCTCGGAGGTTCGGGAAGCAACCGTGGTCTGCGGACATACGCACGTGCAGTTTCAGCGCGATCTCGACGGCTCGCGGGTGGTCAACGCGGGCAGCGTTGGAATGCCGTATGGCCAACCTGGCGCGCACTGGCTGCTACTCTCCCCACGGATCGAGTTCAGGCGTACCTCCTACGACGTCGCATCCGCGGCCAGACGCATCTGAAGATACCGGGTATCCGAGCGCGGCGTCCTTCGCGGAGCGATACGTGTTGCACCCGCCGTCCGAGGCAGAAATGCTTGCGGCGCTCGACAAGTCCAGTTCCGCTTGACGGAGACGCGGACGCGGCGCATATACGCACCGAGCTCACTTACGAGACACGGGTGACATGAAAAATCTCTTTGAGGCGGCAACGGCGGACGAGGTGAAGGCGCGCACCGGGAGACTCCGTCAGGATAGCGAGCGGCAATGGGGCAAGATGAATGCGGCGCAGGCGGTGGCGCACTGCGCAGCGAGCATGGAGATGGCGGTGGGGGACAGATTGCCTGAGCGGATGTTCCTGGGGCGCGTCATAGGTGGATTCATCAGGCCGATGCTGCTCGGTAACGACGATCCGATGCGCCGGAATTCGCCGACGATGCCGGGTCTCGTGGTGTCGGATGAACGGCAGCTCGAACCGGAGCGCGCGCGACTATGCGCACTGATCGACCGGTTTGCCGCAGGCGGTCCGCAGGGGTGCACGACACATCCACATAGTTTCTTCGGGCGACTAAATCCGCAGGAGTGGGCGATCCTGATGTACAAGCATCTGGATCATCACCTGCGGCAGTTCGGGGCCTAGCATGCCTGAACCCACCGCGTTTCCGTATCAGACAAACCTGAACATTGCGTTCGGCCCTCTCGAGGACATAGATGTCCCGCGACTCGTGGCGGCGTGCACGGTACCGTGGTACAACCAGACGCTCTGCAAGGTGAACGACTCCGTCGTGCGGCTCGGGGTAGTCCAGGGCGAATACCACTGGCACAAGCACGATGACGAGGACGAGTTCTTTTACGTCGTCGATGGCAGGTTCCTTATCGACCTTGAGGATCGCAGCGTGGAGCTCCTCAAGGGCCACGGGTTCGTCGTCCCAAAGGGAGTCAGGCATCGCCCGCGCGCCCCCGAGCGCACCGTCATCCTGATGGTCGAGGGCGCGGGCATTGTACCGACGGGAGACTCATCGTGAGTTCCGGTAAAACCGGACAGTCAGCGTCCTGACCGCACTCGAATATCCCGGCCATTGATCGAGACGCGAATTCGACTCGCCACCCCGGCAGATGGCTCGGCGCTCGCGGCCATTTACGCGCCGATTGTAATCGGCACCGCAACCTCCTTCGAGCTCGACGCACCCGACGGCGAGGAAATGGGCCGGCGAATCGCCCGCGTCACCACCCGCACGCCGTGGCTCGTCTGCGAGGCGGGGGGAGAAGTTGTGGGCTACGCGTACGCGAGTAGCCATTGGGAACGCCCTGCCTACCAATGGTCGGTGGAAGTCTCCGCCTACGTGCGCGACGATTTCAAGCGCAGGGGAATCGGCCGATCGTTGTACTCGTCGCTCTTTGCCGTGCTGATTCTCCAGGGATTCCGAAACGCGTACGCGGGAATCACGCTCCCCAACGCCGCGAGCGTTCGCTTCCATGAAGCACTCGGCTTCGCGACGGTTGGCGTGTATCATCGCATCGGCTACAAACTCGGCGCATGGCACGACGTGATGTGGCTCTCGCGAACACTCGCACCGTACGACGCTTCGCCGCCGAAGCCGCTCTTACTTCCCGAGCTTCAAGACGAGGCGATTCTGAGTGCGGCACTCGCAAGCGGGCTTTCGCTATTGTAGGTATGTGACCTGCAGCGTCCACACTGAAGTCTCCAGTTTGTCGCTGAACAGACCCTGGCCGGATTATCCATGACAGATTCTTCCGACGATCGAGTCGTCCGTGTATTGGAGGAGATGCGCGACGCACAGCGCGAACAGCTCGCACTTTCTCGACAGGCGATCGAGAATCAGACAGAGGCGATCCGGGTGCAGCGCGATTTGCAGGGCGCGGCGCGAGGTCGATTAAAGCTCATCGCTGGATTGATCGTCTTCGTGCTGCTCATGATCGTCGTCGTTCTCGGGATGCTGATGCGACGCGTGTCCTGATGCGCGCGCTGCGGGCCACGGGCGAATATCTGAATGGCGCGCTGCTCGCCGGATTGTTCTCCTGCGCGGTGCTGATGGGAGCGGCGTTGCCGCTGGGTGGGCAGGGCATTCCGCCGGCCGGCGATTCGCGACACGGAATGCTGCGCGACGCCATGCTCGGGCTTCTGCACGATCAGTCCGAGCTTCGCGAGACGCAGGCGCGCCAGCGATGCCTGGTGCTTCCCGTGGATCCGCCGAACGACCGCCTGCAGGGACCGCACGGTGACTCTCTCATTTCCACTCGCTGCGAGGTCACGCGATTTCAGCCCCTCGGATCGGGGAAGGCGCGCGGATGGTTCTCGGCCGAGTATGGCTGGGTGTCGCTCTTTACCGCGGAAGACAGCGCCGGCGGACCCACCGCGCGCGACACCGTCACCGAAAGCGAAGTCGTTCTGTTCGCCGCGTCAAAGGAAGACTTGGTGCAGCCGGTATGGCACGCGCGAATCGAAACGGGAGACCAAGGCGTTTGGCGCTCGGTCACGCCGGAGTTCGCGTCTCGAGGGTCGAACATTCTGCTCAGCGTGCAACACTGCGTGAACGGCACTGGCGGGTGCGGTCAGGAATTCCTCAGGCGGTCGGCCGCGGGCCATTGGTCTGCCGTGTGGCAGCTGTGGATGGATCAACTGCCTCGCGGCATGGAAGAACGCATCCTGCACGGCGTGCGCATCGACGTGCGCACCCTCGAGGGTGAAGCGGGCTTCTATGGATCGCGTGATCCGAATTGCTGTCCGTCGGAGAGGCTTCGACTAGCTCTCGCGCTACGGGGGGACTCGCTGGTGCTGAGCAACTACGCCGTGCTCCCAACCGAATCGACCACTCATCGATCGAGCTCCAACGACCATCTGATAGTGAGTGAAGTGACCCCCCGTTCGTGGGGTTCGTCCTAACCCGAACTCATGCGCGTCGGCCTCGATGGCCCTCCGGCTTCAGGGAGGGCCTTCGTACATTCTACGCCGACCGCTCCGTGGTCCCAGATCGACTCACCAAGCCAGCCGATATGCCCGCCACCCGATACTTAGTTGCGAAACCCACTGGGCAACTTGCAGAAAAAATCAGATTAGAAACGTCGCAAACCACGTCAAATCAACGCAATAGCTATTGGCACAGATCGCGCTTTAACGGCGGCCACAACCAGCGAGCTGAAGGGGAAATGAAAGGTCGATGCGGATTCACTCTAATCGAAATGCTGATCGTGATCACCGTCGTCGGCGTCCTCCTGGCCGTCCTGGTGCCCAGATATGGGACGATCGCGGCCGCCATGAACGTGCACTCCGCCAAGCAGGAGATCTCCTCCATGCTGTCCCAGGCGCGTGCATTGCAGTCCAGCGCGAGCGGACGGTGAAGGTCATTCGAACGGCGAACGTGATCTCCCTCTACTCCCTGAGCGGGGCGACGCTCACAGTCCTCTCGCAGCAGGATTTGGGATCGCAGTTCGGCGTTACGGTCTCCGACACCAAGGACACGGTGGCCTATGACGCACGGGCCAGATCGCCGGGAACACCGTCATGCTCAAGTACGTGGTGACTAACGGAACGACTCGCGACAGTGTCTGCGTCATGGCATTGGGAACCGTCTCTGGTAAAGGGTGCGCGCTATGACCAGAAAAATGAGGCGTCGTCGTCCCGCCGATCGCCGCGGCTTCACGCTGGTCGAGCCGATGGTGACCGTGTTCCTGCTCAGCGTCGCCATCACGGGTCTCGTCGGCACCAGCGGTGCGGTGTCGCGCATGATGGGTGGTTCCATTCGCGAAGCGTCCGCCGCCTCCCTCGCATTGTCGCGCTTTGAGACGCTGCGCGGCTCGCAGTGCGCGGGAATCGTTTCGGGGAGTGCTACCACGCGCGGAACGACGGAGAAATGGGTCGTCACGACGGTCAACGCAAAAACGTTCGACGTAACCGACAGCGTGACCTTCGTACCCTTCGGGCGCAAAGCGGCAGTGACCCAGGCCTACCGGAGCTATGTCAAATGCTGATCACCTCAATGAACACGCATCGCCGCAGCACGCGCGCCAGGGCTTCAGTCTCGTGGAGATGCTCATCGTCATCGTGCTTCTCGCCGTCGTGCTGAGCGCCGTGATGACGATCTTCGTCCAGCAGCAGCGATTCTATTCCGACTCCGCAGCCATCATGCAGACCCGGTCTTCGACGCGCGACGCTGCATTGGTGCTGCAGAGTGATCTGCATGCGCTCTCGCCGAAGAGCAACGACATCTATTCGATGGGCGCGTCGTTCATCGAGTTCCGCACGCAGCCGGGTTCTTCAGTGGTCTGCACCATCGACGAACCAGAAAAATTCTGACCGTGCCGCCGGTCAACGTGTCAGCTGAGTCGGGACTGACGTCCTGGCTAGCGGCTCCGGTGTCGAGCGACACAGTGCTGATTCTGGATCCGGGCGCCAACGCCGCCGCAGTCGACGATGTCTGGCAGGTGTACGTGCTCAGCGCAACGCCTGCGGCGGCCGGCAGCTGTCCCATTGCCACCGGTCTCACCACGACGGCCGCCGAGGCCGCGGGGGGCTACACGTTCCACATTGAGCCTGCGCTCACCGCCACAACCCCGTCGGCGCGCCAATTCGCATCGTGCGGCGCGCTCGCTACGAGCTGTACCAGGAAGCGTCGGGCAATTGGTACCTGGGCTACTACGACTGTATTCCGGCCCGCGTGCCTCGTGCACATTGCTGGCGCCGGTGGCCGGACCGTACGTGCCTCCGAATGCGGGAGGAACGGGAGGCATTGTCTTCAGCTTCCGCGACTCCACCGGTGCCGTAACCGCGACCACATGGTACCGGTAAGGCGCTCATTTCATGAAGGAGGAAAATGGCCAGGGAC
>CAWHAS010000016.1:0-15664 GCA_963827355.1 uncultured Gemmatimonadaceae bacterium | reverse complement strand
CTCGCGGGGCAGAGCGGGTGCGGCGATGTGATCGGGCGCGGGAGCAGTCACGGGCGGAGAAGTTACGGCGGCGATCAGCGCGGCGCGACTGCGATGCGCGTTCTCCGAGTCGTCGTGTAGAGGCGCGACCGTCGCCACGGGTCGAGCACCGGTCGTCGCGCCTCAGTGTAGGGAATGCGCCGACAACGATAAAGCATCTCACCCGACAGTGTCTCGGGCGCGAACTCCCTAGGTTGGAAGCCATGGGTGCCGAGACTGACGTCACCGTTGCCGCGCGACTTGCGATCGCGGCGCTCATTGGCTTGAGCGTCGGATTCGAGCGGCAGCACTCCGGGCATGCCTCGGGGCCGCAAGCGCGATTCGCTGGGATTCGGACATTCTTATTGCTCGGCGTGCTCGGCGGCTGTGCCGGGCTGCTGCTCACGCTGTCGCAGGCGCTCGCCGCCACGGCGCTGCTGCTTGGCGGCATAATGTTCGCAATCGCAGCGTACGTCATGGCGGTACGCCGCCCAGAGACGGAGCTCGATGGAACGACCGAGGCGGCAGCGCTCGTGGTGCTGGCGCTGGGCGCGATCGCGGGCATGGGTGATCTGGCGCTCGCGGCTGGGACTACCGCCGTCATCGTGTTGGCGTTGAGCGAGAAGGTGCGCCTCCACTGGCTTGTTCAGCGCGTGGAGGGCACCGATTTCCGCGCCGGGCTCCAGTTCGCGGTGCTCGCGCTGGTGATACTGCCGTTGCTGCCGGCGGGTCCGATAGGAGGAGCGCTGGAATTGCGGCCGCGCTCCCTCTGGACCGTCGTACTGGTCTTCTCAGCGCTAAACTTTCTCGGCTATCTCGCGCGCCGCGCCGCGGGTGCGCAGCGTGGATTCGCGATCGCCGGTATGTTGGGCGGGCTCTTCTCCTCGACCGCAGTCGCGATCGGATTCTCACGCCGCAGTCGCACCGAGCCTGCTCTCGGTGAAGCGTTCGCGCAAGGCGTGATCGGCGCGTGCGTCGTTCTGCTCCCGCGCGTGCTCGTCGTGAGCGCCGTGCTCAATTCCGCGGTGGCGCTGGCGCTGCTGCCGTTGCTCATCCCCGCGTTGGTGTTGGGAGCAGTCGCGCTCGCGCTGATGTGGAGGCTGCATCCGAAACAGGTGCCGAGCACGTCCGATGCGCCAGCCAATCCGCTGCAGCTGTGGACTGCCATCCGAATGGCGATTGCGTTTCAGATCGCGTTGAGCCTCATTGCGATCGTTCGCACGCACGTCGACATTTCGGGGCTGTACGCGACCGGGGCGGTGCTCGGCTTGACCGACGTCGACGCTCTGACCTTCGCGATGACTCGCGCGGCCGTCGACATCACGGCGGCCGTCGCTGCGCGGGCGATCGCGATCGGCATCCTCGCGAATACCACATTGAAGATGTTCGCCTGCCTGGTGCTGGGAAGGGGGCGCTTTCGCCGGTTCGCCACGATCGGGCTGGCCGGACTGGCACTCGGTAGCCTAATCGGTCTCGCGTTCGTGTGACGAAGGTGCGGCATGCGAGCGAGCGCTGCGAGGCAGGCGAGAGGTGGGGCCGCGATGGCTGGCAGGCCTGTCCCTTGACAACTACTATATAACTATATAAGAATATAGTGTGATAAGACTCCCACCTTTTCTCATGACCTCCTCGATGAATCGAGCTCTGCTCGCCGTCACCTTGCTCCTCGCAGGAAGCGGTGCTCTGCAGGGTGCGCGCGCCCAGCTCACGCTTCGCGAAGCGCTGGACAACGCCGACCGCTCCGCCTACGGCAATCGCGTTGCCGCCGCGAATAGCGGGACCCAGGCCGCCGCGGCGCTCGAGCCGCTCAAGGGGATCCTGCCGAGCGTTCGCATCGAGGCGGGGTATGTTCGCACGACCGACCCGATCGGCGTCTTCGGAACCACGCTCCGGCAACGGACGATCACCCAGGCGAACTTCGACCCGCAGCGCCTCAACTTCCCGGCTCCTGTCGGCAACTTCCAGAGCGGCATCATCGTTGAGCAGCCGATCTTCAATGCCGACGCATGGATCGGCCGCCGCGCCGCCGTGCGTGCCGCGGACGCGAGCCGCGCGACGGAGGAGTGGACGCGCCTCTCGACGCGCGCCGACGTCGTGCAGGCCTACTACAGCGCAGTGCTCGCCTCCGAGCGCCTGGGCACGCTCCGCGCTGCCGCGCGTGCGGCAGGCGCTCACCTGACGCAGGCGCAGTCCATGGTGCGTCAGGGGATGGTCACCAAGTCAGACGCGCTCCTGGCATCGGTGCGTGCCAGCGACATCGAGGCCCAGCTTGCCGAAGCGGAGGGCGCGTCTGAGAGCGCACGCCGCCAGCTCGCGGTGCTGCTGGGACGCGGCGAGCGCGAGTCGTCGCAGCTCATCGAATTGCCGGCAACGCTGCCGAGCAGCGAGCGCATTCGTGCGATCGCCGTGAGCGACACCGGCTCGATCGCCGCGTCGCCGCGTGCGGACGTGCGAGCCGCGTCGCGTGGACTCGACGCCGCGCGCGCCGACGCGCTTCGCGCCCGATCCGCGTATCTACCGCACCTCAACTCCTTCGCGCGCTACGACTGGAACTCGAGCGTTCGTCCCTACGCTGGCGACCGCAACTGGACGGTAGGGGTCATGGCCGCCTGGAATATCTTCTCGGGAGCGAGCGACGTCGGCGAGGTGCACGCGTCGGCAGGACGCGCGGCGGCCGCGCAGGCGAAGGAGGAAGCGGCGCGCGCCAACGCGCAGCTCGACGTCGAGCAATCGCGCACCTCGCTCGACGTCGCTCTCACGCGAATGTCGATTGCCGAGCGCGCCACAGTGCAGAGCGCGGAGGCGCACCGCATCGTGGGGCGCAAGTACGAGGGCGGGCTCGCCACCGTGGCGGAGCTGCTCGACGCGCAGTCGACGGAGCTGCAGAGCGCGCTCGCGCTTTCACAGGCGAAGTGGGGAGCGATCGCGGCCGCGGCGGATCGACTTCGCGCGCTCGGGCTCGACCCCGCTACCCTGACGGCGCTGGACGACTCGGCCGCCCCCGTCGAAGCCGCGCCCGCGTCTCTGTCCGTCAACCACTACGAACACACGCTGATCGACTCATCGAGGACTCCGTGAATCACATATCGTACAGGGCCGGGCCGGCGATCGGCGCGTTGCTCCTCTTCGTGGCCGGGTGCTCGCATAAGCCCGAAGTCAAACAGGAGAGCGCGCCGCGCGTGCCGGGAACGGTCTTCACAGTAAAGGACACGAGTCTCCAGACGGCCTTCGAGGCATCCGGAATTGCCGCGGCGCTCCGGCAGGCGACGCTGAGTACGAAGCTCATGGGCACGGTGATGGAGGTGTTCGTGAGGGAGGGAGAGGCGGTTGCGGCCGGGCAGGCGCTCGTGCGCATCGACGCGCGCGATCTCACCGCGAAGCAGGAGCAGGCCGGCGCGTCGATTGCCGACGCGGAGGCGATGCGCGGCGAGGCTGCTACGCAGGCGGGGCGTATTCGTGCCTTGTACGCGGACAGCGCCGCGACGCGAGCGCAGCTCGACGCGGCCGAGACGAGTCTGTCGCGCGCGGAAGCGGGGGTCCGTGCGTCGCGCGCAGCCGCATTGGAGGTGCGTGCGATGAGCAGCTATGCGGTGGTGCGCGCGCCCTTCGGCGGCAGCATCACGAGGCGTTTCGTGGACCCCGGCGCATTCGCGACGCCTGGGGCACCGCTCATCTCGGTGCAGGACGGGCGTCAGCTTCGCATTACCGTCAATGCCACACCCGACATGGCGGCTGCGGTTCGGCGCGGACAGTCGATCGCGGGCTTCATCGAAGGGCGTGCGGTCAGCGCGCTCGTCGAGGGAGTGGTTCCCTCGAACGCGGGTAATCTGTACACCATCAACGCGCTGGTTGCAAACCCGGGCGGGAGCATCCTCCCAGGGAGCACGGCGACGCTCTTGCTTCCCGCTGGAACGCACATGGGAGTCGTGGTGCCGGCGAGCGCCGTGACACGGCAGGGAGATCTGACTGGCGTCACCGTGCGCACCGCTGCGGGCGACGAGACGCAATGGGTGCGTCTCGGGCAGACGATCGGAACGATGGTCGAGGTGAGCGCGGGACTGCGCGCCGGCGATCAGGTGGTCGTGCCGCCGGCGGGCGAGCCGGCGGTTGCGGAGAGGGAGTGACGATGGGACTCTCCGGCCGCATCGCGCAGTCGTTTCTGCGCTCGAAGCTCACTCCACTCGTCACCTTCGCATCGCTGGCGGTCGGACTCCTCGCGATTCTCGCGACGCCGCGAGAGGAGGAGCCGCAGATCTCCGTGCCGATGATCGACGTCATCGCCGCGCTCCCGGGCGCCGCTCCCGCGGAGGCCGAGAATCTCCTTGCGCGGCCCATCGAGCAGCGGATGCTCGAGCTCCCCGGCGTGGATCACGTGTACACGATGTCCGGCGACGGCTATGCGATCGTGACGGTGCGATTCAAGGTGGGCGAAGATCAAGAGCGAAGCGTAACGCGGGTGCAGGCGAAGCTCGCCGGCGCGAGCGATCAGGCGCCCGCAGGCGCGTTGCCTCTGCTCGTGAAGCCCCACTCCGTCGACGATGTGCCGGTGCTCGCGCTCACGCTGCACTCGGCTGCGTACGATGCAAACGTGCTCCGGCAGGTCGCCCTCCATCTCGAAGATGAGATCCGCACGGTTCCCGACGTGGCGGAGAGCTTCGTGGTGGGTGGGCAGCCCAAGGTATTCCACGTCAACCTCGACCCCGCGCGGCTCGCTGCGAGCGGGATCACGCCTGGAGACGTCGTGCTCGCACTGAAGGGCGCCAACGCGCGCCTGCAGGCGGGCGAGCTCACTACTGCCGACCAGGTCTACCAGATCGATGTCGGCGCGCCGCTCTCCAGCGTCGCCGAGGTCGGGACCGTGGTGGTGGGCGTGCACGACGGCGCTCCGATCGCCTTGCGCAACGTCGCCAATGTCACCGAAGGATTCGGGGAGGCGACGAGCTTCGTGTCGCACGAGGGACGCACGGGGCCTCCCGAGCGAGCTGTGACGATCGCGGTGTCGAAGCGGAAGGGCGCCAACGCCACGGCGGTGACGTACGCCGTGCTGGAACGGGTTGCCGCGGCGAAGGGGCGACTCCTTCCACCCGACGTGCGACTCGACGTCACGCGCGACTACGGCGAGACCGCCGGAGACAAGGCTCGGGAGCTGATCCTGCACCTCTTCATCGCCACGATCTCGGTGACGGTGCTGATCTGGCTTTTCCTGGGATCGGCGCGAGGCGGCGGTAGTGCTGGTAGCGGTGCCGGTCACGCTCGCGCTCACGCTGTTCGTGTACTACGCGCTCGGCTACACGCTTAATCGCATCACGCTCTTCGCTCTCATCTTCTCCATCGGCATTCTGGTGGACGACGCGATCGTCGTGGTGGAGAACATCTATCGCCACCTCGGATGGGCGACCGGACGCCGGAGGTGGCGGCGGTGGATGCCGTCGACGAGGTGGGAAATCCCACGATCCTCGCCACCTTCGCCGTCATCGCCGCGATACTGCCGATGGCATTCGTCTCCGGCATGATGGGCCCGTACATGCGTCCCATCCCGGTCGGTGCGTCCGTCGCGATGGTCGCGTCGCTGGCGGTGGCGTTCGTCATCACACCCTACCTCGCCTACCGGCTGCTCAAGGGGCACGTGCATGCGGCACCCGCGCCGCACGACCCAACGCACGAACCCGAGGAGGAAACGCGGGTGGGCCGGCTCTATGCGCGCATGATGGTGCCGCTCATGGATCGTCGCGTCACGCGGCGCGTGTTCTACGGCGGCGTGCTCGCGATGCTGCTCCTCTCGATGGGGCTCGTGCTCGTGAGGGCGGTGAAGGTGAAGATGCTGCCGTTCGACAACAAGAGCGAGTTTCAGGTGGTGCTCGATCTTCCCGAAGGCACGACGCTCGAATCGTCGAATGCGCTGGGCCAGGAGATCGCGACCTATCTGCGAGGCGTGCCCGAGGTCAAGAGCACGGAGGTGTACGCGGGCACCGCGGCGCCGTTCAACTTCAACGGACTGGTGCGGCACTACTTCGCCCGCAGCGGGCCGAATGTGGCCGATGTGCAGGTGAACCTGGTAGGGAAGGGCGACCGCTCGAGACAGAGCCACGCCATCGCGGTCGCCGTGCGTCCGGGCATTGACTCGATCGCGCGCCGCTACGACGCCTCGGCGAAGATCGCCGAGATTCCGCCGGGGCCGCCGGTGCTGTCGACGCTCGTCGCAGAGGTGTATGCCGCCGATGACTCCACGCGCATCGAGGCGGCGCGACAGGTGAAGCACGTTTTCGAGTCGACCCCCGGCGTCGTGGACGTGGACTGGACGGTAGATGCGCCGCAGCAGAAGCGTGTCTTCCAAGTGGACCGTGTGCGCGCCGCCGCCGCCGGCGCGAGCGTGGAGCAGATCACGCAATCCCTCTTCCTCGCGCTCTCGGGAGCTCCCGCTGGGATCGCGTCCTCCTCGACGGCGCTCGAGGGGAGGGCGATCGTCCCGCGGCTTCCGCTCGAGCAGCGCTCGTCCGTCGACGCGCTGCTCGCGCTCCCGATCGCGACCCCAACCGGGCCACAGCCGCTCGCACGGTTCGTCACCGTGCTCCCCGCGACGCGCGAGACGAGGCGGATTCGCAAGGATCTGCGACCGGCGATCTATGTGACGGGCGACGTCGCAGGGGTCATCGAATCACCCGTGTACGCGATCCTCGCGATGAACAAGAAGCTCGACGACATCCGCGTGCGCGGCGCGCGGATCGCGCGCTACAACGCCGTGCAGCCAACGAGCCTCACGGAGACGGCGATCAAGTGGGACGGCGAGTGGCAGGTGACGATCGAGGTCTTCCGCGATCTCGGCCTCGCCTTCGCGATCGCGCTCCTGTTGATCTATGTGTTGCTCGTCGGGTGGTTCCAGTCGTTCAAGGTGCCCCTCGTCATCATGGCGCCGATCCCTCTGACGCTGATCGGAATCCTGCCTGGGCATGCGCTGAGCGGCGCCTTCTTCACCGCGACGTCGATGATCGGAATGATCGCGCTGGCGGGGATCATCGTCCGAAACTCGATCCTGCTCGTCGATTTCATCCAGCTCGAGGAAGAACGAGGGCGAACACTGCGCGAAGCAGTGCTCGAAGCGGGAGCCGTGCGCTTCCGTCCCATCGCGCTCACGGCGGCTGCTGTGGTCGTGGGCGGGCTGGTGATGGTTCTCGATCCGATCTTTCAGGGCCTCGCGGTGGCGCTCATGAGCGGCGCAGTGGTCGCGACGCTGCTCACAATGGTCGTCGTTCCGCTTCTCTACTGGGAGCTTCGTCGAAGGGAAACGCCGGACTCACCGAGCGCGAAGATCGCCGAAACCGGCGCGCGTGTTCATCCCGAGCCGCTCGTAGTCGCGCGACCCGCTCTCACCCATTCACTGGAACAGGAGCCTTACCATGTGTAATGACCGCATCATCCGGCGCTTCGCCGGCGCCTTCGTGCTCGCGTCGCTCGCGCTCGGTTGGTGGGTGCACCCGGCGTGGCTGCTCTTTACCGCGTTCGTCGGACTCAACCTGTTCCAGTCGAGCTTCAGCGGCTTTTGCCCGCTCGAGAAGGTTCTCGGGTACTTCGGCGTAGCGGGGTGCGCGTGTCGGAGTAGGTCGGTGGGGTGACGTCCAGGGGCGGATCAGGAAGTGAGCTGCAGTCGCTTCGCCGACAGCGCCGCATTCATGCTGTCGCACACGAGTTCGCACAGCTTGAAGACGTGCGCGTCCGCGAGAGCGTAGTGGGCGTAGAGCCCCTCGCGGCGCCGCGCGACGAAGCCGTGCGTATGGAGGAGCTGCAGATGCTTGGAGACGTTCGCCTGACCGAGCCCGGTCTCGTCCACGATTTCCGAGACGGTCGCCTCATGCTTCCGGAGGCAGCTAAGGATCTGCAACCTCGCCGGCTCGGCGAGCACCTTAAAGCGCTCCGCGATCAGCTCCAGCGCTTCGGGGGTCAACGACAGCTTCGCCACGGTGGTCTCCCGGGTGTTGTGAGAGTACATTGCTACATAATAGTATAGTAATTTAGTTGAATTATGGCAAGCCGCTTCCACGACTCGGCACTCCTCGCCGAGCGAGACATCGGACTGCTGCTTCCTGCAACGTGGTCGTCTGTGAGGCCGATGAGCCAGGACACGGCGTCATTGAAGTGCTGGACCCGGTCGCGGCGATGCGGCTGTGCGGAAACGACCCCATTCAGCCAATCGCCGAGGCTGTAAAGGCAAGACTGACACGCGTGCTCGCCGCGCTCGAACAGATTGCGGGCTGAGCAACGGCGCATTGCATTATACTCCGATGAAACACCACAAAGGATGCAGCAAATGAACAGACGTCCCTTCTTGCTCCTCGCGGCCGCCACCATCTTGGCCGCGCCAGCCGCGCACGCGCAGGCGATGCGTCACATGCACAGTCAGCGCGGCGACTCCGCGGAGCATGCGCAGATGATGGCTAGGCTGAACCTCACTGCCGATCAAAAAACGCAGATCGATGCGATTCACAAAAAGTACGGCGTCCCGATGAAAGCCGCGCACGATTCGTCAGGAATGGCGAGGATGGGAGCGATGCACCATTCGGACTCCACGATGACGCAGGCGATGGCTGAGGTTCGCGCGGTGCTCCATCCGGACCAGCAGGTGCTTTTCGACTCGATGATGACCGAGCACATGAAGCGCCGGGCAATGCACGACAGCTCGGCGCATCAAGGCATGAAGAGGCCGCCCGGCTCGACTCCGAGCTAGCGGACCCCGCGCCGCATCAGCCCAGGAGGTGCGCGAGAAAGGGCGTCGTCGGCGATCCACGCTGGTGCTGCTGCAGCGCGACCGCGGGCGGCAGCCCGTCCACTTCGTCCACTTCCGGTACTGCCATCTGGTGAAAGAGCCGGCGCGCGTATGGCGATCGTCTTCAGCGTGCGCCGCTCACCCGGCTGGATTGATGACCATTACGAGTTGATCGCCTGGCGAGACATTGATCTCCTCAGACACCGGCGTGCGATGGCCGCCGATCGGGTCGCCTACGAAGCGCAGGGTCGACCCGCTGAAGACGAGGTAACGTGGAATGGTGAGCACCGTCGTCTTCAGTCCGGGAGCGATACCGAGGCGCGTGCGCTGGCCGTTCACGACCACGTACACCGTCATGTCGTTGAAGTCATTGTTCTGGACATTGATGGTCGTCGTGACAGGGCCACTCTCGGCGTTTGCCGCAGCCCGGCTCGTGCGGCAGCCGATCGTCGACGCGACGGCGAGGAGCACACACATCCCGATTCGACGTAACGAGGTCATGGTGTCGTGCATTGGCTGACGCTCCTGGTTCGCTCACCGTGATCCGGCATGGATCTCACGCAGTGCAAGAGTGGGGCGACGGTCGTGGCGGGGCCAGTGGTAACCCCGCGCCACGGTTGCGATGCGCCGCGACTGGCAATCCCCGCGCCTTAGATTTCGCGTGAGCGCGGGGCGATCTCACGCCGGCGAGCCGTCGCTCAGCAACCTTCCTCCACGTATGAGCACCGGTGTGACTATCCCTCAGAGTCTGATCGCGGACGCGCTCCTCGCCGTCGAAGAGGACATGGGGGCGCGCGCGGGGCACCTCTTCGTTGACCTCGTCGCGGAGTATTTCGCGGCGACGCGCGACGCGTCCGGCCGCGTGTCCACGGGGCACAGCGCGGATGAGCTGGCCGCGCGCATCGCGGAGCCGTTGCCGACCGCGGGGCGTCCGCTGGAGGAGATCGTGCGCCGGCTACAAACCGACGTGATCGCCGACGCCAATCACTTGATGCATCCGATGTCGCTCGGCCATCAGGTCGCAGCCCCGCTGCCGGCCGCCGTCTGGACGGAGGCGCTGATCGGTGCACTCAACCAGTCCCTGGCGATCTGGGAGATGTCGCCCACCGCAACCGTGATCGAGACGCAGTTGGTGCGACAGTTCGCGGCGCTCGTCGGGTGGGACTCCGCCTCCGGAGGGACGTTCACCTCCGGCGGCACCGAGGCCACGTTCACCGCGCTGCTCGCCGCGCGCGCGCGCGCGATCCCCGGTGCGTGGGAGAACGGCGTCGGCGCGAACCCGCCCGTGGTCGTTTGCGGCGAACACGCCCACTACGCCGTCACGCGCGCCATCGGCGAGCTCGGGCTCGGCATGCGCCACGCGGTCGTCGTGCAGTCGCGCGACTGGAAAATGGATCCTTTAGTACTAAGAGAAACGCTCGATCGGCTCGGCGAGAGCGGAACACAGGTGATGGCCGTCGTCGCAACCGCGGGTTCCACGGCGACTGGGTCGTTCGACGATCTCTCCATCATCGGACCCCTGTGCGAGGAGCGCGGGATCTGGCTGCACGTGGATGGAGCGCACGGCGCGTCGGCGCTTCTCTCGCGCGCGCATCGCCACCGCCTGCGCGGGCTGCACCACGCGCGCTCGATTGCGTGGGACGCGCACAAGATGATGCTGATGCCGCTGCCGGCGGGGATGCTGCTGGTGCGGGACGAGAACGATCTGACGCAGGCCTTTACGCAGCACGCACCCTATCTCTTCCACGCCGCGACGGGTGCGCGCACGTGGGACCAGGGGCCACGGAGCTTCCTGTGCTCGCGGCGACCCGATGCGATCAAGGTGTGGGTGGCGATCCAGCGCTACGGACTCGATGGCATGGCTGCGCTGTACGATCGGCTGTGCGACACGACGCTGCGGCTCCACGCGATGATCGAGGCACGGGATGACTTCGAAACGCTGCATGCACCCGAGACCAACATCCTCTGCTTCCGATGGCTGGGCGACCGCACGCTCGGCGACGATGCGCTGGACGCCAGCAATCTCGACCTGCGCACGCAGTACAATCGTGGCGGACATGGATGGATGACCACGACGGTGGTCGGCGGTCGTCGCGTGCTGCGCGTGACGGTGATGAATCCGCGTACGACCGACGCGCACCTCGAATCGCTCCTCGGCGAGCTCGCTCGGCTCGCCGCGACGCGCGCGTAGACATGGCGCTGCTCGGGATGCAGGACGTCGGGATCGCGTTCGGGGGACCGCTCGTGCTCGACCATGCGCGATTCGCCGTCGATCGCGGCGAGCGCGTCTGCCTCCTCGGCCGCAACGGCGCGGGGAAGAGTACGGTGATGAAGCTCCTCGACGGCACCATCGCGCCCGACAGCGGCGAGATCGTACGTCAGACGGGCGTGACGATTGCGCGCCTCGAGCAGGAGGTCCCCGGTGACATCGTCGGCACCACCTTCGATGTTGCTGCCGCGGGACTCGGCGACGTCGGCCTGCTGCTCGCGCGCTATCATCAGGCCAGCCACCGGGTGGGTATGAACGCGACGCCGGCTGCGCTGCGCGAGCTCGACCGCCTGCACCATGCGCTCGACACGGCGAACGCGTGGGAGATCAATACGCGCGTCGACACGGTGCTACTCCATTTGGGCTCGATGCCGATGCGCCGTTCGCGGGCGCTTCGGGTGGAACCAAGCGCCAGATTCTCCTCGCGCGCGCTCTCGTGCGGGAGCCCGACGTGCTGCTGCTCGACGAGCCGACGAACCATCTCGACGTGGATGCGATCGAGTGGCTGGAAACGTTCTTGATCGAGCGTGCCATCTCGCTGCTGTTCGTCACGCACGATCGCGCCTTCCTCCGGCACGTGGCGACGCGGATTGTCGAGCTGGATCGCGGACGACTCGTGGACTGGGGTGCGGACTACGATCGGTATCTCGAGCGGAAGGAGGCATCGCTCGCGGCCGAGGCGCGCGAGTGGGAGGAGTTCGACAAGAGGCTCGCGAAGGAGGAGATCTGGATCCGCACCGGCATCCAGGCGCGGCGCACGCGCAACGAGGGACGCGTGCGCTCGCTCGAGGCGCTCCGAGTTGAGCGCGGCGAGCGCCGCGAGCGCTCCGGAACGATGCGCCTTCAGGCGCAGGAGGCCGAGCGTTCCGGACGGCTCGTGGCGGAAGCGAAGAACGTGCGCTTCGCGCGCGGGGAACGGCCGATCATCGCAGGCTTCTCCACGACGATCACGCGCGGCGATAGAGTCGGCCTGATTGGTCCGAACGGCTCGGGGAAGACGACGTTGCTTCGGCTGCTGCTGGGCGAGCTCGCGCCCGACAGCGGCACGATCCGGCTCGGCACCAATCTCGGGGTCGCGTACTTCGATCAGCTTCGCGAGGCGCTGGACCCGGATCGCACCGTGTTCGAGAGCATCGCGGATGGTGCGGAGTTCGTGGAGATCGGCGCGAATCGAAAGCACGTGCTCGGCTACCTTCAGGATTTTCTCTTTCCGCCGGATCGTGCGCGTACACCGGTACGCGCGCTGTCGGGAGGCGAGCGCAATCGCCTCCTGCTAGCGCGGCTGTTTACGCGCTCGTTCAACGTGTTGGTGCTCGACGAGCCGACGAACGATCTCGACATCGAGACGCTCGACCTGCTCGAGGAGCTGCTGTTGGATTTTTCGGGAACGCTGCTCGTCGTGAGCCACGATCGCGAGTTTCTGGACCACGTGGTCACGAGCACGCTCGTGCTCGAGGGCCAGGGACGAGTGGGAGAATACGTGGGCGGATATTCGGACTGGGCCCGCCAACGCGGCGCGGCGAGCGAGCCCGAAAGGCGCGCCGAGCAAGCGCCCGTTGCGTCGGTGCGCTCGCAGCCGGGGTCGCTCGCGCGCGGGAAGAAGAAGCGGCGGCTCTCCTTCAAGGAGACGAACGAGCTCGCGGCGCTTCCGCAGGCGATCGATGTGCTCGAGCGCGATCGGGACGCAGCGTACTCCTCGCTCTCGGATCCCGCGTTGTTGCGAGACGGCGCCGCGATCATCGAGGCGAGGGAGAGGCTCGTTGCGATCGAGGCCGAACTGGCGGCGAGACTCGCAAGGTGGGAGGAGCTCGAGACCATCGCGGCCCAGTGAGCGGATGCTCTCGCTCGAATGGCCGTCCGCGAAATGCGAGTTAGGCGCCTTATTTCCGCGCTGCGCTCGCAGTCGGGTCCTTCGCTTGCAGTATTTCGCGCGACCTGTCTTTTTCAGGAGGATGCAGATGTTGAGCTCGTCGCAGATCGTTGCCTACGTTCCGGTGTCGGACCTCGCCCGCGCCAGGAAGTTCTACGAGGGAAAGCTCGGATTTCGACCAATCGATACGTCGGATGTGGGAGTCATGTATGAGTCCGGAAAGGGCTCTCGGTTCTTCGCGTACAAGTCCGCCGGCGCGGGCACCTCGAAAGCGAGCACCGCGTTCTGGTCCGTGCCGGACATCGAAGCGGAGGTGGCGGACTTGAAGAAGCGCGGCATCACCTTCGAGGAATACGACGCGCCGGGCTACAGAACCGTGAACGGTATCGCAACTGGCGGCGGCGCCAAGACGGCGTGGTTCAAGGACAGCGAGGGAAACATTCTCGCCGTCAGCCAGCATATGTGAGCTGACATTTCACTCGAGGAGCTCGTTCATGTGTCGGAACATCAAGACGCTCGCCAACTTCGAGCCGCCGGCCACCGACGATGAGGTTCGCGCGTCCGCGCTTCAGTTCGTGCGCAAGCTGAGCGGTACGACGCGTCCATTGCGCGCGAACGAGCAGGTGTTCGAACGGGCGGTGGACGAAGTTACCGCCGCCGCCCGTCGACTCATTCAATCCCTCGAGATCCACGCCGCCCCGCGCAATCGTGAGGTCGAAGCGCGAAAAGCGCGGGAGCGTTCGAGCAAGCGCTTCGCGTAACGAAGCGCTCGCCCGTCGGCGAGCTACTGCGCCGTTGCCAGCGCCTTCACCGTCTCGGAGAGCTTCTGCACCTTGGCGCGTCGCTGGAGCCCTCGGCGTCGCCGGCGACCGCGACGCCAGCTTCGTCAACGCCGTTCCGTCGCTCCCCTACGCCTTTTCCGCACTCTTCAGCGCGGCGGTCCGCGGCGAGCTTGTCCGACGCCAGCCCGTTCGACCGCTCGAGCTGGTCGACGTAGGCGCGCGCCAGAGCAGAACGTCGCCGGCCAGACGAACTTCGGCTGCCCCTGCGTGTTCAGGTAGTCGACTTGCACCGACTTCGCCGCGTCGATCTCGTTCTGCGAGATGAACGCGCTCGGCGTGAGCTCGAAGATGTCGAGGCCGCGCGCGATCTCGGAGCTGACGATCATGCCGTTGTACCAGTACACCGACCACGAGCCACCGACATCGAGCGCGTCGAATCGACGGGCCCGCGATCGAAGAACGCGATCTCCTTGGATGCGCCGCGTCCGTCCAGTCGAAGACCGAGATGCCGCCCTGATACCACGCCTGCACCATCACGTCGCGGCCCGGGATCGGAATGAGCGAACCGTTGTGCGCGACGCAGTTCTCCAACGTTCGTCTGCGGCGCGGGCAGCTTGTAATAGCCCTGGAACACCATCTTGCCGTTCTCGATCGTGAACAGCGCATCGGCGCCCCACTCGCGCTTGTCCGTCGCGCGGCACTTCGGCTGACCGCCGCCGCCCCACTCGTCGGAGAACAGCACCTTCGTGCCGTCGTTGTTGAACGTCGCCGAGTGCCAGTATGAGAAGTTGGAATCTGCCGCCGCGCCAATACGGACCGGGTGGGCCGGATCCCGGATGTCGAGCAACAATCCATAACCTTCGCATGCGCCGCCCGCGTAGCCGATCCCCGGATAGACGGTGATGTCGTGGCACTGCGTCGGACCGGCGCGGACCGTTGCCGCGCACCACCGCCAAACATCTTCGCGACGATTCCCGGCAGCGCCGCACGCAGCGCCGCACTGTCGGCTCCGTCGCGGCGCCGCCGCCGTGCGCCTTCGCGACGCTGTCGAGCATCGGCTCGCTGAAGTTGTCCGGGCAATACCATCGGCCTCCCCGGAGTCGACGACGAACGCGCCCTTCGCGCGCGCGGCTTCCGCCGCCTTCTTCGCGTTCTCGACGTCGAGCGGCGACTCACCGTGGCGCGCCGGCGCCGTCAGATCCTTGAAGATGCGCGGCGAGCTCACGATCGCAGCCTTCGCGGATCCTCGAGCGGCACCTTGATCACTTCGATGCGGAACAGCGCCGAGTTCGGATCCTTGTCCGGCGTTGACGCCGAGCAGCCCGAGAGCTCGCTCGTCCGAGCGCACGCCGGACGGAACCCGAGATGTAGACGTAGACGTTGTTCGGGTCCTTCGGATCGACGAGCACCGTGTGCGTGTGCGAGCCGCGGCACGTCTGCACATTCCCGACGTTCTTCGGATTCGCGATGTCCGTGATGTCGAAGATGCGCAGGCCGCGCAGACGCTCCTTGCTCACCGGATCCTTCACGCCCTGATCGCCGCAGTCGAGACGGCCGGTCAAGCCTTCGCCCGAGACGAAGAGCAAATTCTTATAGACCGACACGTCGCTCTGCGACGCCGGACAATAATACGCCGTCTTGATCGTCGGATTCGCGGGATTGCCGATGTCCCAGATCTGATAGCCGGCGTAGCTGCCCTGTATCGCGTAGTTGCCGGTGAATGCGAGATCGGAGTTCGTGATGTCCGTGAACTTCGCGGACGGACGCGTCTCGAGACGACCTTCAGGTTCCAGGTTGCCTCTTGCGCGTTCGTCGCTCCGGCGCGCAGACCAATGCGCGGATCGGGACTCGGCGCAGTCGCCGACGTGCTGGTGCGCGCCGCCGCGCTGCCGCCAGGCGCCACCGCGCTGCTGGACATTGACGACGTGTTGTGGGACCCCGCCACCGTGAACAGGAGCGCAACGGCA
>CAWHAS010000015.1:0-388445 GCA_963827355.1 uncultured Gemmatimonadaceae bacterium | reverse complement strand
CCCGTCTTGAATGGTGGTGCTTCGCTTCGCTTCTACTGCACCATCACGGCGTCGAGCGGCCTGCTAGGCGCCGTCGCTCGCGCGGCGATCTTCACGTCCTGCGCCATTGCACTGCTCCGCAGATAGGCGTTCTGATCGTGATACAGAGCGTCCTCGGGAAGCGCATCCCAGTAGCCCTGCAAATCGTCGCGGATTCTGTCTACGTAGAACCGCGGCACCGTCGCGGTCTCGCCATCGAAGAACGCGCGGAGGGGAACATCCTTTTCGAGATGCCGGCGCAGCGTCCGATAATACACGAGGCGCTGACGCCCCTCGCCGGTAATAGCCCGAATCACGTTGAGCGTGCGCGGGATGAACATCTGGTTCGCGAAGAAACGCCGCGTCACGGTGCGAGGAGAAAACGAGTGCCGCGTGAGGTCGATCATGTGCTCGTAGAAGCGCGACCACGTGTAGTTCTTCGGCCGCACGTTCATCGCACCGTGGTTATCCAGGAAGTGATGCGGGAACGACAGCACGCGGCCATCGCGCTGGAACTCGAGGTTGAGAGGAGCCGCGCGGCCGAACGCAGTGAGGAGCGAGTATGCCGGAAAGGCTCCCGGCACGAGATCGACGAATCGCTTCGTCAGCTCGAACGGTTCCGGACCTTCGTCGCAGTCGAGTCCGAAAACGAAGTTCGTCTGCACGTACGGGATGTAGCGCAGGATCATGTTCACGTGCTCGGCCACCTGCCGCACCTTGTCCATTCCGGCGGCACTCCCCGTTCGCGACTTGTTGCCGAGCGAAAACCAGGACTCGACGCCCGGAAGCATGGCCAGAAATCCATTCTTGCGCAGACGCTGCAATCGCGGCTCCGATAACAGCGACAAACTGCTCTCGGCAACGAAGTGCACGCTGCCCGGCGGAACGGCCTCCTCGATCACACCCAGCATCTCGTCGAACCGCACGCCGAAGTTGGGATCCTGCCATCCGACGTACGGCTTCTCCATGACCGTGCGAAGGAAACGGAGATCGCTCGCGAGCTGATCGTACGACATGGCCTGATAGTCGACCGTCGAATCGATGCAGAAGGAGCACGTGTACGGACAGCCAAGGCTCGCGATCATGGGCACGAGCTTGAACATCTTCGCCTTTTCGAGCGTCGGCGCGATGAACTTCCAGCGCGCCTGTGCGCCCGGCAGCTGCCTTGGTTGTCGCTGCGCGCTTATCTGCACGCCGACGGGACGATTCTCCGCTCGATCGCGAATTACATCGCGAATCGTTTCCTGGTCGGTGAAGCCGAGCACGTAGTCGAAGAATCGACCCGCGTCTTCGGGATAGCAGCGCGCATGCGGACCACCCAGCACGGTGATCGCACCGCGCGCGCGGAAGAGCGCACTGATCGCGTATGAGAGCTGGGCGGCTTCCGTGAAGGCGCCGACGAACAACACGTCGATGTCCTTCGGCAGCACACTCGAGAGCGTTTCGGAACCGGTGTAGCAGACGTAATGGACGTCATGTCCATCCTGCTCGCACCAGACGGCGATCGCCTGCGGCATCACGCTGGCGAAGTTGGGATTCATGACTCGGGACCAGAGCGACGTCGATGGCGCACGCGCTACGAGGTCCAGGATGCCGATGCGAAGCTTGCGCATAGAGGCTCCTCGCCCACTCGATCTATGTGGGAAGGGGCGATGTGCGCGTGTGGGAGGCGACCGTCGGCGCCGGCGCACTACGGTTGGTTCGGCAGTCCGTTCTAGGGGAACCCGGCTCGGACTCCTCCCCGCTGCATTTCGTATCATAACTTACGGTACGACGCAATACAGTGGTTAGGTCAAGATCATTGTACCATGTCGTGGGCGCCCACACTCGCGATGTCCCTCACAACGTCGAGGTTGGTCGGGTCCAGATGCGGCCACTCGGCCACGTTATTCGGCATGAACGCCCCCGCCATTGAGGCCATGCCCCCCTGTTTGAGAGTGTGGCTGGTTGGATTGAAGTAGACGGCCACAACCCGGTAGCGGTGATTCGCGAGCAGCGGTAACCCTTCCTCGTGGAATCCAAAGACGCGCTTGCCAAGCGAGATGAGGTGGCCGTCCGCGGCGAGCTTCGTGTCGAGCCGCACGAGCACCTTCCCGTTCTCGGCATCTTCCAGCCGTACCGAATGCGCGTAGTCGTGAACGTGGCCGCCGAGCGCGAGCAGCGACCCGCCGAGCGGCATGGTGAATACCGCGCTCCTCTCCGAGCGGCCGGGCGCGAGATCCCACGCGGATGTTCCGCCGATTGCGAGGTTCACGTCGGCGAAGAACGGCATCACGACGATCGGATTTGCGTGGCCAGCCGGAATCCACGGCAGAGTCACGATCACGTAGGCGCGCTCGACGGTGTGACCGTCGATATCGTGAAATGCGGAGTACAGACCGAGGGTGTCGCCGCGCGCGAGCGGCACACCGACGTTTCCGGGAAGCGAGACGCGCGGCGTCTCCTTTCCCACCGCCATCAATCGCTCGACCATTGGGTAGAGCAGTTCGCGCCGGCTGTAGTTGGCGAGCCCGACGTGGTGCACCATGCCGTGCGGGAGCGCAGTGCCACCCGCGGCATCGCCGTCGCACAGCTGGACGCTGTAACCGCGCACCCATCCGTTCACAGGCCACGCGACACGCAGCACCGGCGTGTCCATCATCATCATGTCGTCGCCTTCGTGCGCCATTGCCGCGATGCGAAACGGGCCGGCCACGATCCGAATCTCCTTTCGCACGCTGTCCACCTGAACGGCTGAGGCGGATGCCGTCATCCCGGGCATGACCTCAGCGGCGTGAGGAACGCTCGCGGTCAGGGCGGCTCCACTCGGACAGGGTCGATCGCCGGACTGTGCGGACAGGCGCATTGCAGCGAGCACGAGCAAGAGCGGCGCGAGACGGCGCATGGACACCTTGGGAGACGGGAGACACGACCATGTCATGAAGGCCGGTCGACCCTCGTCCATGACGCACGCCGTAAGATGCACTCGTGCGCGCGAAAAGGTACCATGCCGTACATAAGTCCGCCCGACGCGCTCGAGGCGCGGGCGAGACAGGCGAGGTGTTACTTCGAGTTGTCGTTGTCTCCGCTGTCTTTCGGGAGCTCGAGCAACAAGAGACTAAAGTGAGTCTCGTCGGACTGTCCCTGATCGATCCCGACGATGCGGAAGTGACGCGGAGTGCCGCTGCGCAACTCGTGGGCGTCGCTCGACTCGCCGCTCGACTTCGAGTGATGCCCCTGCGTGTCGGAGCAGGTGAGCCCACTGTTCGCGACCGTTGGGGAACCGACCGCCATGCCGTGATCGCACTCGAGCACCTCTCCGTAACGCGCGAGCGGCTTGCGATAGAACTCGAGCACCTGCTGAGGCGAAGCGCGGGTGACGTACTTGGAAACGAGAATCCTGAAATGAAAATCACCGAACGTCAGTCCCAGGTCGGCGGTGGAGTCTTCGTGTGCTCCGTGAAAGGAATGAGCGCCGGGGAACTCGGGGAGGCCGATGCTCGCGGCGGTGACGTTCTGGTTGGCGTGGAGCTCGATGCTGCCGCTGCTCTGCGCGAGCGCTGCCGTTCCGCCGCACAACGCGATCGCCGCGAGTACCGCCATCGCGCCGCAGGAATTGATGGTCAGGAATCGTCGGAGCATCAGAATCCCTCTTCGAAAAATGAGAGTGCGAGCGCCAACGGCGGCGAGACGCGGTAGCGGAGAGCGCGAGTTTTTTCATTACATTGATCATGATGAGATTTACGTGTAGCGCTCCGCATGGTGTCATCCGGGGGCACTTCCGGGGCGAACGCTACCGCCCACGGATTCGCCCCGCGATTTGTCGAATCCCGCGTATATTGCAGACATGACCATCACGCTGACCCGCGACGAGGAAAGCTTCGAGCTGGAGGAACGACTTCCCGTGCTGCCGCTTCGGGACGTCGTCATTTTCCCATACATGGTGATGCCGCTGCTCGTCGGGCGGGCGGCGTCGCTCGCCGCGGTCGAAGCTGCGCTTGCCGGGGACCGGTGGATCTTCCTCGTCGCACAGCGAACGGCTGACACGCAGGATCCGGCCGCCGCCGATCTCTTCAGAGTGGGCGTAGCCGGGCGCGTGCTGCAGGTTGCCCGGCTTCCGAACGGCACCACGAAGGTGCTCGTCGAGGGCGTCGCGAGGGCAAAGGTGACGCGTTACGCCCCATCCGAGAAAATTCTTCGTGCCGTGATCACACCCTTCGCGCTCGACGAGCCCGTAGGCGGCGCCGACGAGCGTGCGATGGCCCGGCGCGTCGTCACGCTGTTCGAGGAATACGTCGCGCTCCATCGGCGGCTGCCGGCCGAGGTGGTTTCGCTCGTGCAGGGCACCGACGCGCGCGAGAAGCAGGCGTTCGCCATGGCCGCTCACATGCTCGTGCGCCTGGATCAGCGTCAGGAGTACCTCCAGTCCGCCAACATTGGCGCGCTCTTCACGGGCCTCGCGGACACGCTCACGTCCGAGATCGAGATCCTGCGCCTCGAGCGCAAGATCGAAGGGGAGGTGCGCGGCTCGCTCTTTCAGAACCAGCGCGAGTTCTATCTCCAGGAACAGCTCAAGGCTATCCACCGCGAGCTGGGCCAGGACGAGGGAGATGGCTTCGAGGAATTGACGGCCGCCCTCGAGAAGAAGCAGCTGCCTCCCGCGGTACGCGAGCGCGCGGACCGCGAGATGCGAAAGCTTCGGCGAACCGCCGCACTGTCCCCCGAGTCGACGGTCGCGCGAAACTATCTCGACTGGATCGTCGCGCTGCCGTGGACGGAGCGCAGCGACGATGTCATTGACGTCGCGCGCGCGCAGGCCGTGCTCGACGAGGATCACTTCGGCCTCACCGACGTGAAGGACCGAATCCTCGACTACATTGCGGTGCTGGCTCTCGTCGGCAAGCTCGAGGGGCCCATTCTCTGCCTGGTCGGCGCGCCGGGAGTGGGCAAGACATCGCTCGGCCGCTCGATCGCGCGCGCGCTCGGACGCACGTTCGTCCGCATGTCGCTCGGCGGCGTGCGCGACGAGGCCGAGATCCGCGGACATCGCCGCACGTACATTGGCGTCGCTGCCGGGACGCGTCATCCAGGCGATGCGGCGCGCCGAGGTCGTGAACCCGGTGATTCTGCTCGACGAAGTCGACAAGATGGGGCAGGACTGGCGTGGCGATCCGTCATCGGCGCTGCTCGAGGTGCTCGATCCGGAACAGAATTCGGCATTCAACGATCACTACCTCGAGGTCGACTACGATCTTTCGCAGGTGCTCTTCGTCACGACCGCGAACTCGCTCGCGCAGATTCCGGAGCCGTTGCGCGATCGGATGGAGATCATCCGCTTGCCGGGATACGTCGATCACGAGAAGCATGCGATCGCGCGACAGTTTCTGGTGCCGCGGCAGCTCGCGGCGCACGGGCTCGATCCGAAGATCGTCACCTTCGACGCGGACGTGATTCCGGCGGTGACGCGGCTCTACACGCGGGAGGCCGGCGTGCGCGAGCTCGAACGCCGCATCGCGCGCATCGCGCGCAAGCTCGCGCGCCGTGCGGCGGCCGCGAAGCAGGTCGTACCGGAGCCGATGCACGTCGCCGTCGCGGACCTCAAGGAGCTCCTCGGCGTACCGCCGTTCGAGGCCGAGGAACAGACGCTCGAGGACAAGATCGGCGTCGCGACGGGACTCGCGTACACGTCGGTGGGCGGTGACCTGCTCGAGATCGAGGTCGCGGTGGTGCGCGGGCGGGGGCGTCTGCAGCTCACCGGCACCCTCGGAGACGTGCTCAAGGAATCAGCGAACGCGGCGATGACGTACGCCCGCTCGCGCGCGAGCATTCTGGGCATCGATCCGGAATTTCCGAAGACGCGCGATATCCACGTGCACCTTCCCGCGGGCGCCACGCCGAAGGACGGACCGTCTGCGGGTATCGCGATCGCCGCGGCGCTCGTGAGTGCGCTCACGGGGGTACCGGTGCGCGGCGACACCGCGATGACCGGCGAGGTCACGCTGCGCGGACGAGTCCTGCCCATTGGAGGGCTCAAGGAGAAGCTGGTCGCGGCACGGCGCGCGGGGCTCACGCACATCATCATCCCCGAGGGGAACGCACGCGAGATCGAGGAGATCCCGGTGGATATTCGCGAGGGGCTGGTGTTTCACCCAGTGTCGACGATGGACCAGGTGCTCGCGCACGCGCTCCGGGCGACGGTGGTGGTGGCGCAGGCGGAGATCGCGGCGACGGTCACACATTGACGAGCGCGAAGAAGCGCTCGAAGGCGAGAACGCCGCCCGGGAGAGCGGTCGACAAGGGCGCGCCGAGGGATCGAGTTGGGACTGGAGCAGCAGGGGGAGTCGCCGCCGCGACAGGCATCGCGGCAAACACCCCAGACCCGTTGATCATCCGCGACATTGAGTTTCTCGGCGGGATGGCGTCGCCGACGGGGTGGCGACCGCCCGATCTGACGCTGCCCGAGGTGGCGTTCAGCGGCCGCTCGAACGTCGGGAAGTCGTCGCTCCTCAACGCACTGGTGCGTCGCAAGGCACTCGCGCGCGTGAGCAAGACACCGGGGAAGACGCGCGAGATCAATTTTTTTCGCGTAAACCATCAGTTCGTGCTCGCCGACCTGCCGGGATACGGCTTTGCACGCGTCGCGAAA
This sequence comes from uncultured Gemmatimonadaceae bacterium, assembly GCA_963827355.1. GTDB lineage: Bacteria > Gemmatimonadota > Gemmatimonadetes > Gemmatimonadales > Gemmatimonadaceae > FEN-1250. The sequence goes on along the minus strand of CAWHAS010000015.1, from coordinate 381,802 downwards.
ACGACGCGCGAGGTGTGGCGGCCGCTCATCGAGGGATATTTGCGCATCAGTGCACCGCTGCGCGGCGTGGTGCAGCTCATTGACTCGCGGCATCCGCCCACTCCGGACGATCTGCTCATGCTCGAGTTCCTCGCCGAGATCGGCGCACCGACGGTTGTGGTGCTCACCAAGATCGACAAGCTGCGCACCACGGAGCTCAAGCAGCGGATCGTCTCGCTCACGAGCGCGTTGGGACTCGAGGAGGCGCAGGTGATCCCATTCAGCACCGTGACCAGGGTGGGACGCGATGAGCTGGCGGAGGCGGTTGTCGAGCTCGTGGGCGAGCCGTCGTGGCGAGCGCCTCCCGTAAGCGCAGAGCCACCGGCAGCCGAGGTGTAAGGGGGTCGCGGCGCTGGTAACTTTGGGCTGAGTGCCGTTCGAGCAACCATCAACTCTCAGCCGTCCATGGCTATCTATCCGCTTCGCAAGCTTCCGTCGCAGTCAGGGCTACCGGTGATCGACGCGTGGATCGAGCAGCTCGAGCACGAGCTCGCCGCGCCGAATGCGGACCGCGCGGAAATCTGCCGCCGCACTCTTTGTTCGCTGACTTTTCCCGCGTACGCGAGCTCGTGGGAAACCGCGGTGAACGACAAGTCACTTCCCTTCGCGACGCGTGCCGCGCTCATGGCGCTCGACCCGCGCAACGTGACGCTCGAGCCGGAGTATTACGCCGAGTGCGATGACGAAAAATTTCAGCGTGTGAAGCCGCTGCTCTGGCTGTGGTACAGCTACGATCGCACGGTGATCGGCGGTCAAAACGTCGAGGCGGGGGTACGTCTTCGCCGCGCACTCGCGAAGCACATTTTCAAGCGGTGCGGGGAGCGATTCAAGTCGTTCCAGCACGTCGAGTTCTCTTTCGGGTACAACATGGAGGTGGGTGACGACGTCGTCGTTCATCGCAACGTGTTGCTCGACGACCGGGGCGGACTCATTCTGGGAAACAAGGTGTCGATTTCCGATTACGCAAACATTTATTCGCACACCCACAGCATCCTCGATCAGCGCGATGTGACGGACGCGACGACTCAGCTCGAGGATGGCGTGCGCATCACGTATCACGCGACTATCCTTGCCGGCGTGCACGTCGGCTGCGACGCGATGGTGGGCGCGATGGCCGTGGCGACGCGCGATGTGCGACCGCATCACGTGTACGTTGGTATTCCGGCGAAGAGCGTGCGCGTCAAATCGGACGCTCCAACGCAGAACGATTGCCTTCCCACCGCCCGCGAACGGAGCAACGCGCCGTGATCGAACCATGAGCGCCGCGCAATGGCGCACTGCCGCGGTGTTTGTGCTGGTCTCCTGCGTCGCGTGCCGTCGCGGCCGAGCGCAGGAGACACCGAGAATAACGGCTCAACCTTCGGCGGTAGAGCTCAACGTCGGTGATACGACCGCTTCACGCAACGGTGAGCGGCTCTTCGCGCGATGCCTCCGCGTCGGTCATCTGGTCGAGTGACAACGACGCGATTGCGCATGTCGATCGCAGGGGAGCCGTAACGGCGCGTGCGCCGGGCGTCACGGGCGTCACCGCGAGCATTGGGACGGCGTTCGCGAGCACGCGCGTGACAGTGCTTCGTAGTGAAGCTTCCGGCGACGACCGCGCGTCCTCGGCGCGGGTCGTTGTCGCGCCCGTCTCGCCTGCGCCAACAACGGCGCCCACGAAGGGAGCGACATCCGCGCCGCCGCAGCAACGGCCCGCGCCCGCTCCTGCGCCCGCCCCCGCGCGGGTGGAGGCAGTGGCGCCGGCGCCGGCGCCGCGCCTCGCTGAGGCCTCTGCCAACGGGAGGCGCTCCGCGCGGTCGCCGCACTTCTCGCACATCAGCCTCTTCTACACCGACTTTTATTCCCGCTACGCCTCGCCCGCGGATCACAGCACCGCGATGGCGTTCCTCGGCTCGCGCATCGACGGAGTGATGAGTGGCGCGCGCGATCAGTGGAAAGCGGTGGACCCGACCATTCTCCATTTTCCATACGCGCTCCAGTTCACCGTGCCGCTGCCCGGCCAGAAAGCCGGCACGAACGACATCGCCAGCGGCTACTTCTCCGACATGCAAAGCTGGTACGGGTCGCACTCGCAGTACGATATCGAGAACGCCTTCCTGCATTGCGGCGGTCACGATGCCGCCCATTGCGTGCAGGTGAAGATCTGGGGTTCGATGCGATTCGCGATCAATCCAGGCGACGCGGGCCAGCGCGCCTACCAGATCGATCGCCTTCACCGAGTCGCACAGAACGAGGATGGTGTTTTTCTCGACGAGTTCGGCGGCGGGATGAACGGAGTGTCGAAGGGCACCGATGAGTTCGTGACAATTGCTTCGTACATGCAAGCGGAGACGGAGCTCATCGCCAAGGTTCACGAGGCGATCAAGCCGGGATTTCTGCTGATCAACATTGGCGAATACTGGACCCCAACCGATTCTGCCCTCGTCGTCGCGGGAGGCGGTGCGCATCTCGAGCGCACGAATTCTCCCTTCACCGACCGCTTGCCTGCCCGGTGGACCCAAATCGACAATCTGCTCGCGCTGAACGTCTACACGGAGTTCGTCACGCTGTGGAGCTACACCGATTGGGTGACGTCGAAGTCATTTCCGTCCTTTCAGGGCGGGATGTACTCATCGCGCCTCGAGCGCGGGCAGATCATGCAGCTCGCGAGCTACTACATGGCGGTGCCGGCAGATCCCGCGCGCTTCACGTTCGACCAGCAGAACATGTGGAACGTGCGTCCGGATACCGTCTGGATGCGGGCCGTCGAGGCTGATGTCGGGCACCCGCGCGAGGCGCGCCACTCGATCGCGACCGGAACCGACGCCGCCGGCCAGAAATATCGGATCTACGCGCGCGACTTCGATCATGCGTACGTGGTCATCCGTCCCCAGTCGGATTGGCGGCCGCAGATCTACGCCGACTCCACCGGCGTAGCCGTCCCTCTCCCTGCCCCGATGCGACCGCTGCACCGCGACGGCACATTCGGCGCACCCGTCAGCAGCGTGACGCTGCGCAACTCGGAGGCGGCGATCCTGTTCAAGTGAGAGGCGCGCGTTACCTTCTTAGCCAGCGTTCGGGCGGCCGAACCACGGCATCCAAGTCTCCCTCATTGTCGAGCACATCATGATTCGTACGATCTCCGTATTCACTTCTCTCGCCGGCATCCTGTTGCTCGCTGCCTGCGGCGGCTTCAAGTCGACGTGGCCAACCGTCACCGGCTCGTCGGATCAGACAGTCGCCGTCACGGTCAACTGCATGGCCGAGCAGGCGAAGTCGCTCGGCTATGACGTTCGCGTGGTGGATCACAAGCGAGGCGTCGAGGCGACGCGCAACGACACGAGCGACGTGCGCTACGTGAACGAGTTTCGCCGCTTCGACGTGATTTCCGCGACGACGAAGGCCGAGAAGGGGACGACGAAGATCGAGGTTCGCGCCGGGACGCGTTCGCACTACGAGACTCGCCGCGGCACGACGCCAACCGACGAGCCCGCGCGAGATGTCGCGAAGAAGGACGCACAGACGATCGTGACGGCCTGCGGAGCCGGACCGACCTGAGGAATTAGGAGGTCGGGAGTAGAGGGCCGACCGCGTCAGTGGCGCGCCGCCGCGCGTCGGAGGTTCGACGCGCGGCGGTATCATAGAATCGGCCAGAGATCGCGCGTCACGTCGAACGAGAACGTCCACCGTCCGCGGCGCAGCCCGCGCGCCACATCCACGCGCACGATGTCGAACAGGACGAGGGCGCCGATGCCCACCGACGGATACCACCCCGCGGGCATGGGCGCGAAGGCGGGAGAGTTCGCCGAGTAGATGACAGTCGCGAACGGCGCCAGCGTCGCGCTCGCTGGAGCGCGACCGTAAGGTCCCAGCGACAACCCGAAGAATGGCACGCGCGTGCGCCACTCAATGCGCGCGCTGCCGCCCTCGCGCCCCGCGAACTGGTGATAGTCGTATCCGGGACCGGTGACGGGTCCGCCCAGGTAGACGAGCTCCTGCGGAGGAACATCCGCCGGCGCGAGGATCCCCGCGACGGCGCTTTCGAGCACGAGCAGGCCGCCGCCGAGTGCGCGCTCGCCGTGCGCGGTGAGCATGGCGCGCGCGAACTGCGCGTCGCCGCCCGGCGCGCCGGCGAGCGGCTGAGTGAATCCCGCGCGAAGCTGCCCGGAGAATCGCGTCTCGAAGCCACCGAGCATCACAGGCGATTGGTGGATGAAGCCGAGCGTGAGCCGCTCCTCGTGCAGCGACTGGGCCGGGATCGTGCGCTCGAAGCTTCCCCACGCCGGCGTGGCACGTACGCGAAGCGAGTCCTGCCGCTCCCACGCGCCTTCGAGTCTCCATCGCAGCCCGGCGTGAAGGCCGAGCTCCGCGGCGATTCCGGCGCCGCGCAGATCGTAGGGATCGGTCGCATCGCTCCCGAATTCCTGGGCCGCGATGCTGTTCACCGCAGTCGATCGTTCGGCGACGTCTCCCGCATTGCGATAGTCGCGGATTCCGAAGAGCTCGATGCTGCTTCCGTCGCCGCGGTGTAGCGCGACACCGAGCCGACCCTTGAGCACGTGATCGGAGAAGCCGTAGCGCGCACGCAGTGAGGTGACGATTCCGCCTCCCGCGCGAAGAGCAGCTCCGGCACCCAGAGCCAGCCCCTCGACGCGATTGACGCGCACGAAATCCGACGCCTTCCTCGCCGACAGCGACGCGCCCGCCGCGCGCGCGAGCGACTGTTGCCGCACCAACGCACGCGCCTCGTCCTGCACCTTTCGCACGTCATTGTCGCTCGCAGCGCGAACGTCGGAAGGAAGCGAGTCGAGAATGCGTCCGTGCCACTCGTGCCGCGCGAGCTCGCGCGGCGGCGCGCTCGTGATCTCCGGACCGCCCGCGAAGATCATCGGCGGAACTCCCTGGTTGATCTCGTAGCCCGAGATCTCCCAGCGGCCTCGAATGATTCCCCGCGCAGGAAAGTCGAGCCACTTCCCAGTGCGCCGGATCTCGACCTCCTGGTGCAAGGGCAGCCAGAAGCTCCCCTGCACCAGCGCGTTCTCGAGCACGATCGAAATGTCCTCGAGCTCCTTGTCGAGATATGCCGGGCGTGTGAAGGTGAACGCCATTCGCACGACATCCCCCGACGCCCGGTCGATGTAGAGTGCACCGACGAGTCGTGGCTGTTCCGAATCCTTGGGCCTTACGCGGAGCTCGTACACCTCCACGGCGTGATCGGGAAGCCGAATGCTCAGCGAGTCCACGATCGCGAAGTCGTAGTCGCCAATCCCCGCAGCCGAGAGCGGATGCGGAACATCTCGCACCTCGTCGCCCTCGCCGAGGCGGATGATACTCGGAAAGTTGTTCTGGACGATGCCGAGGTGGTCCTGGTGGTACGCGATGTTCGTGGGGAGCGCGAGCGTGTCGCGCCGGCCGACGATGCGCTGCTTGCTCAGGTTGGGCGCCCGCCAGTACACTTCGAGCGCGAGTTCGTCGGAGCGCGACGACCTTGGGCGGATCGGGGAAGTTTTCACCGACCTGCGCGAGAAATGTGAGGTAGCCGTGCGCTGTCGCATGGTAGTCGCGCAGCGCGGTGTCGGCCAGCTGCAGCGCGCGGCGCTCCGTGGCACGCTCCACCAGCTCTCTCGCGCGCGCGTCGTTCCACGCTTGCGCACGCACCGGCTGCGCAAGCGCGCAGCACAACGCGGCCCAACACGCGGCCCGCAGGACCGCGAGGACTCTGCTCATGGTGGGAAAATTCATCGTGCGTGCGGGGCGCGGCAAGCGCGTGGCGCACGGGCGAGAATGCAATGACGACGTTCGATCGATTCAAGGCGCTCGCGGTGCGCGGAGGGCTCGTGCCCGTGTGGCGTGATTGCCTTCTCGATGGCGAAACGCCGGTGTCCGCGTTCGCGAAGCTGCGTCGTGGACCGTTCGCGTTCCTGCTCGAATCCGCACCGGCGGGCGGCGAGACGTGGGCGCGCTACACGTTCATGGGCACGGAGCCGCGCGGCGCGTGGCGGCTCGACCGACGGCGTCGCGGAGGACTGGACGCCCGACAAGGGGTGGCATGGCGCGCGCACGCCCGCGGATCCGCTCGCCGATTTGCAGACGCTCATCGCGCAACACGAGCCGGTGGACGTGCCGGAGCTCGGTGCGTTCTGGAGCGGCGGCGTCGGATTTTTCTCCTACGACATCGCGCGGCACATCGAGAGCTGCCCAACGCTGCCTCCGCGAGCGATCGCCGCGCCGGATGCGCTGTTCGTGTTCACACGACGCGCTCGTGATCATCGACGCCCTACGCTCGCAGGCGCGCGTGGTGGTGGGCGTGCCCGTGAGCCCGGGCGCGCCGGACGCCGAGCTTCGTCGCGCGCACGACGACGCGCTGCGCGACATCGATGCGACGATCGCGCGCCTGCGCGCGCCGGGGAATCTCGCGCCTCTCGATCTCGATCGCGCCGCGCGCACCGGCCACGGGTACCTTCGAGTACTCTCGCGCGAGCTTCGAGCGGACGTCGAGCGGATACGCGAATACATCTTCGCCGGCGACTGCTTCCAGGCACTCCTCGCACGACGCATCGAGGTTCCGCTGGACTTCGACCCCGCCGCGCTCTATCGCGCGCTGCGCGCGCTGAATCCTTCGCCGTACATGTACCATCTCGTGCTCGATGGGCTCGAGCTCGTTGGCAGCTCGCCCGAGCTGCTCGTGCGCGTCGCCGGCGGGCGCGTGACCGTGCGGCCCATCGCCGGCACGCGCCCGCGCGGCCTCACGCCGGAAGACGATGCGCGCCTCGCGGCCGAGCTTCTCGTGGACGAGAAGGAGCGCGCCGAGCACGTGATGCTCGTGGACCTCGGCCGTAACGACGTCGGTCGCATGCGAAGTATGGAACGGTGGAGGTCACCGATCTCATGGTCGTCGAGCGATACAGCACGTGTTCCACATCGTGAGCCAGGTCGAGGGCGAGCTGCAGGACGATGCCTCGGCCATCGACGTGTTCCGCGCGACCTTCCCCGCCGGCACGATGACGGGCGCGCCAAAGGTGCGCGCGATGCAGATCATCGACGAGTTGGAGCCCGAGCGCCGCGGGCCTTACGCCGGCGCCATCGGCTACATCGCAGCCGGCGACCGGCGTATGGATCTCGCGATCACCATTCGCACCTGCGTCATCGCGGACGGCGTGGCGTCGATACAGGCGGGCGCGGGAATCGTGGCGGACTCGGTGCCCGCGAACGAGTGGGAGGAGACCGAGAACAAGGCTCGCTCGATGCTCACCGCGATCGGGCAGGTGCGGAAGCGCTAGCCATTGCTTCGGCCCCCTCCCCGCGCAGCCCGGCCGACCCGCATATTGCTGCCATGCCCTTTCGGATCGTCTCCACCAGCGGTTCCCAGTCGTTCGAGCTGCCCGAGGGCTCTACACTGCTGGTGGGGCGCGCGGCGAGCGCCGACGTGCCGATCTTCGATCCGACCATCTCGCGCCGCCACGCCAAGCTGAGCTCCACGGCCGCGGGGCTCGAGGTTGCCGATCTCGGCTCGAGCAACGGCACCTTCGTCAACGGCGCGCGCGTCGACACCGCGACGGTCGGAATCGGAGACGAGCTGACCTTCGGGAAGGTGCCGTTTCGCGTGATCGTGCAGGAGACCGCACCGCGCGCACGCGAGGAGCGCACGCGCGCGCTTACGCCGCCCACGTCCGCGACGGTGCTCAAGCAGCGCGCCTACGACAGCCCCGAGGGTCTGTTGGCATCGGTGTTTCGCTCGGCAAGTCTTGCGGAGGCCAGGAGCGATCGCGAAGGACTCGAAGGCCCGGCACGCACCGAAAAGAAGCTCGCCCTGCTGCTCGAGGTGTCGAAGGGGCTGTCGCGTGCGGTGGACGTCAACGCGCTGCTCGACAAGATCACCGAGCTCGTGTTCCAGATTCTCGATGTCGATCGCGTCGCCATCGAGCTCGTCGATGAGTTCGGTGGCCGCGTACCCACGATCGCCCGCGACCGCCACGGCGTCATCACCGGCAAGGCGATTCCGCAGTCGATCGCGCGGATGGTCGTCGATGAGAAGGTCGCGGTGCTCTCAGACAATGCGCCGCAGGATCAGCGTTTCGGCGGCGACTCGATCCTGAGGCAAAGCGTGCGCTCGGCGATGTGCGCGCCGCTGGTCGGCACGGAGGATGTCGTGCAGGGAGTGCTCTACGTCGACAACATCACGACCACGCATTGCTTCAACGAAGAGGATCTCGAGTTTCTCACGGCATTCTCGAACATCGCTGCGGTAGCTCTGGAGAACAGCCGCTTCGCCGAGCGCATCAGGCACGAGACGATGGTGCGTGGCAACTTCGAGCGCTTCTTCGCGCCGCGGCTCGCGGCGCAGATCGCGGGCTCCGCCCAGCACCTCAAGCTCGGAGGCGACAAGAGCACCGTGGCGGTGTTGTTCAGTGACATTCGCGGCTTCACCGCTCTCTCGGAGTCGATGAAGCCCGACGAAGTGGCGCGGCTGTTGAGCGAGTACTTCACCGTGATGGTGGAGGTCGTGTTCAGACATGGTGGCACGCTCGACAAGTTCATCGGCGATGCGGTCATGGCGCAGTGGGGCGCGCCGATCGGCGCCGCGGATGACGCCGACCGCGCGATGGATGCGGCGCTCGACATGATGCACGAGCTCGCGTCGCTCAACACGCAGTGGGCCAGCCAGGGACGCCCGTGCCTGCAGATCGGAATCGGATTGAGCTATGGGGAGAGCTTCGCCGGCTACATTGGATCCGAGCGCCGCCTCGAGTACACCATCATCGGCGACGTCGTGAATATCGCGAGCCGCCTCTGCTCGGAGGCCGATGGCGGAGAGATTCTCGTGACGGATGCCATGCGTGGCGTGCTCACCGATGCGCCCCCGATGCACGAGCGCGGCACCATGGAGTTGAAAGGAAAGAGCCACGCCATCCCGGTCTACAGCGTGAGCACGTGAAGGGATTCGTCGTTCCGCCGGGCTACGTCACTTTGAGCGCGCCAGGAGTTGAGGGCGCGGCGCTCGCGACGCTCGAGGGGCCGCTGCGCGAGGCACTCGCCGAGGGCACGTTCTACGAGTACGCCGAGCACCACGCGGAGGCGCGGTCGTTCACTGGCCGCGGGATCGTGTATGCGGTTCCGCTCTCGACCGGCGACAGGGTGGTCGTGCGGCGGTCGCGGCATGGGGGGCTGCTCGGTCCCATCCGCGATGACAAGTTCCTCGGCGCCACTCGCGCGCCGCGCGAGCTCGAGCTGTCTCTCGCGCTGCGACGGCTCGGCGTTGCGACGCCGGAGATCGTCGCCTACGCGACCTATCCGGCGAGTGCGTTGTTCCGCCGCGCGGATGTCGTCACCCGCGAGATACCGAGGAGCCGCGACCTCGCGGCCGCGCTCGGAACGCTGTCGCGGAGCGAATCGAAGCACTCGTTGATCGTTGCGACGGGAAAGCTCCTCGCCTCGCTCAGCATCGCGGGTGCCCGTCACCCCGATCTCAACCTCAAGAACATCCTCATTGCCGACAACGATCACGGCGGGACGCAGGCGCTCGCGCTCGATGTGGATCGTGTGTGGCTCGATGTCCCCGGGAAGCAGGCCGTGCTCGCGGCGAATCTGCGCAGGCTGTCCCGGTCCGCGGTCAAAGCGCGTCGACTGCAGGGGCTGCCGATCGAGGAGGCGGACTTGCTGGCGATCGAGAGCAGCGCGCGGGAGTTGATCGAACTCTCGCAATGACGAGCGGCAGCGAAGGGCGGCGCATCTGCATTGTGATGATGAGCGCGATCGGCGACGCCGTGCACGTGCTGCCGGTGGTGACGGCTCTCAAGCGCCACGAGCCCGGCGCGAAGATCACGTGGATTCTGCAGCCGGGCCCCGCGTCGCTCGTGCGCGGACATCCCGAGGTGGACGAGATCCTCGTGTTCGAGAAGGGCCGCGGATTGAGCGGCCTTCTCGATCTGCGCCGCCAGCTTGCAGCCCGCGAGTTCGATCTCGCAATCGACCTTCAGGTGTACATTCAAGGCGGGGCTCGTCACGTCGTTCGTGCGCGCGCCGGTGAAGCTCGGCTTCGACAAGGCTCGTGCGCGGGATCTCAACTGGCTCTTCACCAACCAGCGCATTCCGCCGCACGCGCCGCAGCACGTGCAGGATCAGTATCTCGAATTCCTCTCGGCGCTCGGCGTTGCCGCGGAGCCGCTCGAGTGGAAGCTCGGACCGTGGCCGGAAGAGATCGCGCGCCGCGACGAAGTTCTCGGCACAATCTCCCGCCCGTTCGCGACGCTCGTCATTGGCGCGTCGAATCCGGAGAAGGAATGGAGCGGCGAGTTGTGGGCACGGTGGCGAACGCGCTTCGCAGCGACTTCGGACTCGAAGCGGTGCTCGCCGGCGGCCGCACGGCGCGCGAGCTCGAGACGGCGCGCGTCATCGAGGCGGCGGGCGCGCGCGCGCACGGCACCCTCGGCGTGCCCGCTGCGCGAGCTCGTGACGATCCTCGACGCGTCCGAGCTCGTCATCTCGCTCGACACCGCACCGCTCCACATGGCAGTCGCGCTCGAGCGGCCGGTGATCAGTCTCATGGGCTACAACAACCCGAAGCGTGTCGGACCGTACCGCCGCTTCCACGATCTCATCGTCGACGCATACGGCGAGCCTGGCGAGGACTATCCGATCTCTTACGCGCACCGACTCGGTCGCATGAAGCGCATCACCGTGCGCGACGTGCTCGACAAGGTCGAGCGCTGGCAAGCCGTCTATCGCGCGCGGTCGGCAAGCACGCGCTCGTAAACATTGAGCGTTCGATCCACCGTGTTGTCGATCGAGAACAGCGGCGCGCGGCGAATGCCGTTTGCTCCCATGCGGGCGGCGAGCTCGGCATCAGTGAGGAGTCGCGCGATCGCGCCGCCGAGCGCGGACGCATCGCCCACGGGCACGAGGATCCCGGTCTCGTCGTTGATGACCGCCTCGGGGATGCCGCCCGCCGCCGTCGCCGCGACAGGCTTGCCGAACGACATCGCGTCGATCACCACACCACCGATCCCGTCGTCGCTCGAGCTCAGCGCGACGACGTTGGCCACCGCCATCAGCGAATCGGCATTGGTGCGATAACCCGCCAGATGCACGCTGTCGCCAAGTCCAAGCGTCGCGATCTCGCGCTCGACCTCCGCTCGCAGATTTCCCTCGCCCACGATGAGCCCTTGTATGTCGGGCACGGTGCGCCGCGCGACGTCCATCGCGCGGATGAACGTGAGTGGATCCTTGTGCCCCACGAGCGCCGCGACCATGACGACGAGCGAGGCTCCGGGCCTCACGCCGAGTGAAGTGAGGGTTTCCGCGGATGCGGGAGGAATCACGCGCGTGAGGTCGACGCCGCTGTAGGCGACGGTGATGCGCGCGGACTCGATCCCGCTCCTCACGAGCGCGTCGGCCGTCGCCTGGCAGACCGCGATGATCGCATCCGCGCGCGCGTATTTCCACAGCGACAACGGATTGCGCTTGAGCACAAAGCTCACTCGCCGCGTGAGCACCATGCGCGCGCGAGTTCCGATCGTCGCCATCGCGGCGAGCGCCACGGCGTGTCCCGTGTGCGCGTGCACGATGTCCGCATCCTCGCGCAGGATCGCGCGGCGCAGCGAAAAAGCGGTAAGGATGTCCATCTCCGCGAATGGCGACAGCGGGATGGTAGCAATGCCCGCAGCGGCGGCCCGCTCGGCGAGCGGCTCCGCTGGCCTGGCGGCGATGACGGAGCGGTGTCCCTGTCTCGCGAGGCGCTCGGCGAGCCAGAAGGCCTGCCGCTCGCCACCACGCCATCCGCGCTCCGTGTCAACGTGGATCGTGCGCAGCACGCGGGTATTCATTTCTTGCCCGCGCGCGCGTGCGCGTCGGCGATCGCGCGCAGGTCGCGCGCGACGCGCTGCCAACTGTACTTGCTTTCGGCCACTCGTCTCCCTGCCGCGCCGAACTGGGCCGCGAGCGCCGGCGAGCGCAGAATCGTCTGGATCGCCGCCGCGAGCGACGCAGGATCGTATGGATCCGCGAGGAGGCCGGACACGCCCTCTTCGACCGCCTCGGGCATGCCGCCTTCGCGTCCAGCCACGACCGGGAGCGACGTCGCCGCAGCCTCGATGAGCGAGATGCCGAATCCCTCGACGTGATCCACGGCCACTCGTGACGCGCCGACGTAGAGCTCCGCGACGTTGTACAGCCCCGGCAAGTCGTCGTCGTCGACGTGGCCGAGGAAGTTGACGCGATCCTCTACTCCGAGCTGCGCCGCTAGCGAGCGGAGCGTGGTACCGTACGCGCCGCTGCCGGCGATCGCGTAGCGGAGCTCGGGCTCGGTCTCGCGGAGCAACGCGAGCGCTCGCAACGCCTGATCCTGCCCCTTGTGCTCCACCAGCCGGCCGACGGTCAGCATCCATCGTCCGCCGTTGAGCCCGAACTTCCTTCGCACCTCGGCGGTATCGACCCCGGCGCGGAAGCGATCGAGATCGGCGCCGAGCGGCACCGCGAACACGCGGTCGGCGGGCACCGGTATCTTCAGTTTGTCGAACAGCTCGAGCGTCATCGTGCGCGTCCACTCGCTGTTCGTCACGATCACCGCCGCCTCGCCGAGGAGGGCGCGCGAGATGATGCGTTTACGAAGGCCGCTTCCGTACCTGCGCATCTGCAGCAGCTCCGTGCCGTGCAGCATCACGCCGTACGGAATTCCCATTCGCTGTCGGAGCGTCCAGGCCACGTACGAGGGTGGCTTGAGGTTGCCGCACCAGGTGAACGACACATCGTGCTCGCGCGCGAGACTCGCGGCACGCCTCGACCAGGCGAGAATGCCGGGCAGGTTGCGCAGCCGCGCGCGCGGAATCGGCATACGGTCTACGCGCACGCTCTGCCGCGCATCGCTCGCCTCCTGTCCGGGCTCGCTCCCGAGCGAGACGAGCATCGCGTCTTCGCCGTAGTGCCGCGCGAGCTGGGACATCCAGCTGGCGATCCCGTCGTAGAGAGGCGGAAAGTTCGAGGTGAGCAGAAGATGCGTGGTCATTGCGTCACCGATTCAGCGAGCAGCTCGCGATACACATCCATCGTTCGGCTTACGGTGTGCTCGATCGAGAATTGCGGCGCGCGCGCCTTCGCTCCCGCGCGCAGCCGCGCCGCGAGCGAGGCATCGAGCAGCACGCGTGCCATTGAGCGGCCCAGCGCCTCCGCGTCCCCGGGAGGCACGATCAGCCCGGACAGCTCGTGTTCGATGACCTCCGGCACGCCGCCGACGTTCGTCGACACGATCGGCTTCCCGAGCGCGAGCGCGTCGATCAACACGCCCGGCGTGCCTTCGAGACTCTTGCTCGTGAGCACGACGATGCTCGCCGCGGCCTCGAGCGCCTCTGCATCGGTGCGAAAGCCGACGAGATGCACGAAGCCGTCGAGCCCGAGCGAAGTGATCTCGACCGCGAGCGCATCGCGCAACGGCCCATCGCCCACGAGCAGCGCATGGAGCGAGGGAACCTCGCGTCGCGCAACCGCGATCGCGCGCACGAAGGTGGATGGATCCTTCGCGTCGCTGAGCGATGCGACGAGCACCGCGAGAGGCGCGCCCGCGGGCACACCGAAGCTCTCGAGTAGCTCGACCGTCGCGGGGGCAGCGAGCTTGTCGAGCGGCACGCCGCTGGGCACGACGCTCACGCGCTGGGGCTGCACTCCCGCGCGGAGCAATCCCTCCACGCCGGCCCGGCTAACCGATATCAGCCTGTCCGCGCGCGCGTACTTCCATTGTGTGGGACGATTTGCGCGCAGTGGCGAGGAGGTGCGTCGCGCGAAGACGATCCTCGCGCTCGTGCCTAACGCCGCGAGCGCAGCGAGCGCCATCGTGTGACCCGACTGCGCGTGCACGATCGCAACGCCCTCGCGCTTGATCACGCGTCGAAGGCGAAGCACCGTCCATGGCCCCCACTCGGCGATGAGCGGATCGATGGGACTACCTGTATTCCCGCTTGAGTGCGCGAGTGGCGAGCGGGACGCCGGTGCGGAGTGCGAAGATCGGGCGGCCGCCGTGGCGGCGCAGCCCCTCGCCCATCCAGAGTAGCTGTCGCTGCCCGCCCCGCCATTCGGTGTTGATGTCCAGATACAAGATCGTGAGCGGCGCGGGAGATCCCGTCACGCCCTGCCCTCGTCGCGCGAGACGCGATAGGCGGAATCGTTGTACATCTTGAACTGGCGATAGACGCGCGGCACTACGCGTCCCGAGGCGATGTCCGCGAGCAGCGATGCCAGCTCCGCTGCAAGATCGTCGCGCTGCTGGGTGAGAACGGTGAGTTTGTCGCGGCACTGGTCGCGAAAGGCCGGCGCAGGCATCGGTGCGCTCCATCTGCTCCCGCATGTGATAGCGCTTGAGCTCGATGATACTCAGCTTGTCTGCGAGCCAGCCGACCGTTTCAGCCACCTGTTGCGTCTCCATTGCCGCCATCGCGCACCGTGCGCAACACCTCGTCGTCGATGCGCTCGATGAGATCGTTGCGTCGCTGGTTGAGCTTATCGATGCTTCGCTTGGCGGCGGCGATCTGGTGGTCGTCGCCGGCGCGCGCCTTGTCCTCCTCGTGCCAGAGCTCGACGTTGGTCCGCGCGAGCTCGGCGATGAGCGTTCCAATCGAGTCAGACTGCATGAGCGCTGCTCGCGACCGTTCGCGTTGGCACGTTGTCGAGCAGTCCCCATATCGCGTCCATCACCATGTCGACCGTCACTCCGGAAAAAAAGTCGTGTCCCGCGCGGTACAGCCGGTTCTCGTCGCGAATGCGAACCGCGGGACCGGGCGTGCGCAGCGCGATCGTCGTTGCGAGGCCGGGAGCGTAATTCTCCGGCGTCGTAGGACCGTACACCGTCACGCGCGGCACGCCAAGGGCGTCCGCCATGTGCGCGGGCCCTGTGTCGCCGGAAAGCAGCACGTCGCAGCGCGCGAGCACGCCGAGGTAGCGGCGCATTTCGCGCTCGCGATCGTCGTCGAGGGTTGGGACGATGACGACGCGCGGGCACAGCGCGCGCATTCTGAGAACGACGGCCGCAGGTGTTCCCGCTGCGAGGACTATCACCGCCACTCCCCGATCGAGCAACGCGTTCGCGAGCGCGGCGAAGCGCTCGACCGGCCAGTCGCGGGCAGGACTGCTCGTCACCAGCGCGAACGCCACGCGGCGCCCCCTCCTCGGCGCTCCCGCGGAGCGCAGATCCTCCTCGCCCTGCAGACGCTCGCGCTCGCTCAACGCGATTCGTGGAAGCGAGTCTCCAGTCGGAATTCCTCCGAGCTCGAGCAGCTCGCCGCCGCCTTCGCACGACGTATTCTGCTGCGCCGCCGCGCGCGAGCGAGTGCGTATAGGCCAGAGGCGCCGCGCGAACCTTCCAGCCGACCCGCAGCGGTGCGCCCGAGGCGCGAGTGATCATCGCGGTGCGCATGCTCCCTTGAATGTCGAACACGGCGTCGTAGTGCGTGGCGCGTACGAGTCGAGACGTGCCGAGCGTTCCTCGATTTTCGAGCACGATGCGGTTTCGAATCAGCGGATTCCCCGCCACGAGCGGGGCCGCGTGCTCGCCCACCAGCATGTCGACCGACGCGTCGGGCAACGCTCGCCGCAGATCATCGAGCAGCGCCGTGGAGAGAACCACGTCGCCGAGCCGGCGCAATTGAATGAGCAGAATCCGTTCAATACGTGGAGGCATTCACGTTGCCGGTGACGCGCGGAAATATACATTGCTGGTGAGCCCGGTGCACCGCGCACCGGCCGCCACCGCCACTACATTCCTGCTCGTGCCGCCTCCAGTTCGTAGCGCCGGTCGTCGCTACTGCATCATCATGCTGAGCGCCGTTGGCGACGCCGTACACGTGCTGCCGGTCGTCAACGCGATCAAGCGCGACGACCCCCACGCGCACATTACGTGGGTGCTTCAGCCCGGACCAGCCTCGCTCGTCGACGGACATCCATCAGTCGACGAGATCGTGCGCTTCGACCGATGGCGCGGCTGGCGTGCGTTCTCCGACGTGCGGAGCCAGCTTCGCGCACAGCACTTCGACGTCGCGCTCGACCTCCAGGACTACCTCAAGGCCGGCATCCTCACCGCAATGGTGCCCGCGCCGATTCGACTCGGCTACGATCGCGCGCGCGCGCGCGACCTGAACTGGCTGTTCACGAATCGCCGCATCCCGCCGCACGAGCCGCAGCACATTCAGGATGAATATCTCGAGTTCACGACCGCGCTCGGCATCGACTCGACGACGGTGGAGTGGAACATCGGTCCGTGGGGCGCCGAGCGCGAGTGGCAGCGGGAGTTCGTGAAACCGTTCGATCGGCCGATCGTGTCGCTCGTCATCGGCACGAGTCGCCCTCAGAAGGACTGGATCGCCGAGCAATGGGGCGAGCTCGCCGACGCGCTGAGCGGCCGCTTCGGCTTGCAGCCCGTGCTCGTGGGCGGCCGGTCGTCGCGCGAAGAGGCAACCGAGCGCGTGATCCTCGAGCGTACGCGTCACAAACCTGTGTCGGCGCTGAACAGTGGATTGCGAAGGCTCGTCGCAATTCTGGATGCGAGTGAACTCGTGATCTCGCTCGACACGGGACCGCTCCACATGGCCGTCGCGCTCGAGCGTCCCGTGATCTCGCTGCTCGGCTTCAGCAACCCGCTGCGCACAGGGCCGTACCGTGCGAGCCGGGAGCTGATCGTGAATGCTTATGGCGACATGTGGAACGGCGCGCATCTCACCACCGACCGACGCGCGGATCGCATGCAGACGATCGGCGTCGCAGACGTGCTCGCGAAGGTCGCGATCTGGAAGGAACGCTACGCCGATCGCCGCGCCACGAGGGCGCCGAACTCGTAGCGTACGCCGATCTCCTGCAGCAGGTCGACCATGCGCGCGAGCGGAAGTCCCATTACCGCGAAATAGTCGCCATCGATGCGCTCGACCATCGTCGCGCCAAAGCCCTGGATGCCGTACGCGCCCGCCTTGTCCATAGGCTCGGCCGTAGCGATGTAAGCACCAATGCGCTCGCGGTCGAGCGCGCGAAAGGTGACGAGCACCGACTCGACGCCGGAGCGCATGCGCCCGCGGTACATCACCGCGACCGCCGTCAGCACCACGTGCGTCTGGCCGCCGAGCATCGAGAGCATGCGCGCGGCGTCCGCCTCGTCGCGCGGCTTCCCGAGCACCAGGCCGTCGATCACCACGATCGTGTCGGCGGCGATGACGACCGCGTCGAGGTTACGCGCCGCGATCGCCGCGCCCTTCTCGCGCGCAAGACGTTCCGCGTGTGCGGCAGCCTCCTCGCCATCCCTGTATGTTTCGTCGATGTCGGCGGGCTCCACGACGTAGGCGATGCCCACGAGATCGAGCAGCTCGCGACGCCGGGGCGATGCCGACGCCAGGATGACACGCGGGGTGATCACCGCTCGAGCCAGATCGTGGTGGGCCCATCGTTCACGAGCTCGACCTCGCTCATCGCGCCGAACTCTCCCGTCTCGACGGTGCAGCCGCGGTCGCGGAGCATCTTTACGAAGGAGTTGTACAACGGTTCGGCGATCGGTCCAGGCGCGGCGGCGAGGAAGCTGGGACGTCGGCCGGCGCTGGCGTCGCCGTACAGAGTGAACTGCGAGATCACGAGCACCGCTCCACCGACGTCGGAGAGCGCGAGATTCATCTTGCGGGCGTCATCGGCGAGGATGCGGAGCCCAGCGATCTTGTCGGCCATCCAGACGAGCTGCGGCTCGGTATCGGATTGCGTGAACCCGACCAGCAGACAGTAGCCGACACCGATCTTTCCGACGACGCGTCCGTCGACGCGGACTTCGGCGCGTGAGACGCGCTGGAGGAGAACTCGCATGCGGGGAAAATACCCACTTCACTGTGCGTGCGCGCGAGCCCTGCGTCGAAGAAGGAACACGGCAACCTGCATCACTCGGCTGCCGGTGGTGCTGCAACTCGCACCCGGATACGATTCTAGCGGGAATTTCGAGGAGATACTTCCCGTGAGCTCGTCGGTGCCGCCTACGCCCGATTTTCTGATTCGCCGAGCGGTCTTCGGCGACATTGCTGTTCTCGCGCGCCATCGTGTCGCGATGTTTCGCGACATGGGAGAGCTGAACGATTCGTCCGAGGCATCGCTTCTGGATGCTTCGAGTGCGTTCTTTGGTTCCGTTTTCTCGTCGGGAGGATACATCGCCTGGCTCGCGGTGCCGCGTCACCAGCCCGACATCGTGGTCGGCGGGGCGGGAGTGCTGCTCCGGCCCATGCTGCCGCGCCCCACACCGGGCGGCGTCGTGCAGGGGCGCGAAGCGCTGATCGTGAACGTCTACACCGAGCCCGCTTGGCGGCGCCGCGGCCTGGCCGCGCTCCTCATGCGCCACATCCTCGACTACACGCGCGCGAACGACATCCACCGCGTGCTTCTTCACGCCTCGAAGGAAGGGCGCCCGCTCTACGAATCGCTCGGCTTCGTGCCTACGAGCGAAATGCGCCTCGCATATCCGGGCCAGGATGCGAAGAGCGCGTCGACTCTCGCCGACCCGCCCTGAACTCTCACTCGACCGTCACCGACTTCGCCAGATTCCTCGGCTGATCCACATTGCGCGCCGCGCTTCACCGCGATGTAGTACGCCAGCAGCTGCAGCGGCATCGACGCCAGGATCGGCGTCAGCATGTCCATCGTCTCCGGAATCCGGATCTCGTAATCGAGCATCCCCGCGAGCGCCGGCTCCTCGCGGCTCGTGATCGCGATCACGCGTCCGCCGCGCGCCTTCACCTCCTGGATGTTCGACACGATCTTGTCGAACACCGCGTCGTGCGGCGCGATGAACACCACCGGCATGTTCTCGTCGATCAGCGCGATCGGACCATGCTTCATCTCCGCCGCCGGATATCCCTCGGCGTGGATGTAGGTGATTTCCTTCAGCTTGAGCGCGCCCTCGAGCGCCGCCGGGAAGTTGTAGCCGCGGCCGAGATACAGAAAGTTCGTCGCATCCTTGAACTGCTCCGCGATCTCCTCGATCGCCGGCGCGGTCTCGAGCACCTCCTGCGATCTGCGTCGGGCAGCTGCTGCAGCGCCTCGACGATCTCGCTGCCCCTCGAGCACCGACAGCCCGCGCAGGCGCGCGAGCTTCAGCGCAAACATGCGCGAGCGCGACGACCTGGCTGCGTGAACGCCTTGGTCCACGCGACCCCGATCTCCGGGCCCGCGTGCAGTACATGCCGCCGTCGACTTCGCGCGCGATCGTCGATCCGACGACGTTCACGAGGCCGAGCGTCGCGCGCGCCGCGCCGCTTGCGCCTCGCGCATCGCCGCGAGCGTGTCCGCCGTCTCACCGGACTGCGAGATCACGATGCACAGCGTCTGCTCGGTGACGATCGGATTGCGGTAGCGGAACTCGGACGCGTACTCCACTTCCACCGGAATGCGCGCGAGTTCCTCGATCAGCAGCTCGCCGATCAGCGCCGAATGCCAGCTCGTGCCGCAGCCGTGATGATGATGTTGTCGACTTGAGCAGCTCCTCGGCGGTCAGGTTCAGGCCGCCGAGCTTGGCGGTGCCGGTCCTCGATCAGGAGGCGGCCGCGCATCGTGTTCTCCACGGTCTCGGCTGCTCGAAGATCTCCTTCAGCATGAAGTGCGCGAAGCCGCCGCGCTCGATCTCGGCGAGATCCCAGTCGATGCTGGTCGACCGCGCGCTCCAGCGGCGGCGCGTTGAGGTCGATCACCCGGTAGCCGTCGCGGTCGATCACCGCGACCTCGCCGTCGTCGAGGTAGACCACCTGCCGCGTGTGCGCGAGAATCGCCGACGACATCGGACGCCACGAAGTTCTCGCCCTCGCCGAGTCCGATCAGCAGCGGACTTCCCTTGCGCGCCGCGACGATCTTGCCGGGATCGTCGCTGCAGATCACCGCGATGCCGTACGTCCCTTCGACCTTCGCAGCGCCGCGATCACCGCCTCCTCGAGATTACCCTCGAACAGCCTCCTCGATCAGGTGCGCGAGTACCTCGGTATCGGTGTCGGAGCGGAAGCGTGTGGCCGAGCTCCTCGAGCGCCTGCGCGCAGCGCGCCCGCATTCTCGATGATCCCGTTGTGCACGACGGCGATCTGTCTCGTCGCAGCTCAGTTGCGGATGCGCGTTGCACTCGTTCGGCGCGCCGTGCGTCGCCCAGCGCGTGTGGCCGATGCCGAGCGTCCCGGTGATCGGATCGCCAGCATCGCGGCTTCGAGCTTGGAGATCTTGCCCGGCGCCTTGCGGATCTCGAGTCCCTTCCCGTCATGATCGCGATGCCCGCGGAGTCGTACCCGCGATACTCCAGACGCCGCAGCCCCTCGATGCAGCAAGCGGCGTCGCCGGCTTAGGTCCGATGTACCCGACGATTCCGCACATAGTACTGCGTTCCTCGAAGAGTGTCAGCGAAGCCCATCGAGCGGCACGCGCGATCGCGCGACCAGCTCTGCGCTTCGGCATCCGTTGGCGCTTCAGCGATTACACGCACCATCGGCTCCGTTCCCGACGGCCGAACGTGCACCCACCGATCATGCCACGACAGGCGCAGACCATCCTGCGTATCGACTATGGCGTCCGGGAAGCTTCCGCGCAGCGCCTCATACACTGTGTCGAGCGGCGCGTTCGGCCGGTCCAGCTTGTCCTTGATGATCGCGTAGCGCGGTAGCGCGCCGACGCACCTGCAACAGCGGCGCCCCATCCTCCGCCAGCATTTGCAACACCAGTGCCACACCCAGCGGCGCATCCCGGCCCAGGTGCAGTTCGGGGAGGATCACCCCTCCATTTCCTTCGCCGCCGATCACAGCACCCTCGCTTCGCATGCGCAGCGCCACGTTCACTTCGCCTACCGGCGCGCGAATCACGCTCGTTCCGGCCTCCTGTGCCACGTCATCGACCATTCGGCTGGTCGACAAGTTCGTCACCACGTGTCCGTTCCGTGTCGAAGGACCAGACGCGCCGCGAATGCGAGCGTGTAATCCTCCCCGATCGCCTTCCCGGCGTCGGAAACGAGCGCCAGTCGGTCGACGTCCGGGTCGGTGGCCAGGCCGACTCTGCGCCCACCTGACACGAGGCGTTCCAGGTCGCCGAGGTTGGCCGCGAATGGCTCCGGTGGCCGCTGGAACCGGCCGTCGGTCTCCAGGTTGATCGCCCGTCACTTCGCATCCGAAAGTTCCAGACAGGCGCGGAATGATCGCGCCGCCTGCGCCGTGGCCGCGTCCAGCGCGACCCGAAAGCTCGTTCGCGGATGCGGTCGACCTTGATGAACGGAAGCCCAGGACGCGCTGAATGTGCCGCTCGATCGCGTCGGTGTCCTGCGTCGTGCCGAGCGCGTCCCATGTCGCGTAGGTGACCTCGCTTTCGACGACCGCGCGCATCGCGGCGCCCTCCTCCGCATTCAGGAACAGCCCGCTCGGCCCGATGCACTTGAGCGCGTTCCACTCGATCGGGTTGTGGCTCGCGGTGATGCGAGTCCCCCGGCGGCGTGGCGTCCTCCACCGCCATCTGTATCGTCGGCGTCGGAGCCAGCCCGACATCCAGCACGTCGCACCCGACGCTCTGGAGCGCGGCAATCGTCGCGCGATGAAACATCGGCCCCGACACACGTGAGTCGCGCCCGACCACGATGGTTTTCGACCCGCCATGACTCAGCGCCCAGGCGCCGAATCCAGCCGCGAATTTCGAGATCACCGCCGGAGTCAAGCCATCCCCGACCCGTCCCCGAACTCCCGACACGCTTACCATCAGCTTTTCGTACACGCGACTCCCTCTCGATTTGTTGCCAAAAAAGCTAGTGCGCGTCGCCGCACCAGCAAGCGCCGCAACCCGTTACACCGCGCGCTCTCGCGCGTGAATACCGGGAGAGGAGTGCGGCTCAATCCGCCTCCCGATTCCGCATGCCCGCCCTGTCCACGGTACTCGTGAGTCTTCGCTCCCGCATCTCGGTACTACCGTTTCGATGGAAGATGGCGATGATCACGGCGATCGCGGTGCTCCTCACGCTCGCGCTGGTGCTCGCCCCGGTCTACATCGCGGGACAGGAAAAGCTCACGCAACTCAACGCGCACCGACTCTCGGCGATCGCCGCGAGCGCGAGCGTCGCCATTCCAGCCGAGTCGCTCGACGTCATCGCCACTCGCGGTCAGAATACTGGTGCCTTCGTCTTCGTACGCGAGATTCTGCAGCGCACCTGGGCGGCTAACGGCGGCGACACGCGCCAGCTGACCAACGGCATTGCGGTCCTGCGTCGCGATCGCGGCGCCTATCACTATCTCGCGCACTCGTCGTGGAACGCCGGGCAGCCACAATACAGTCGCGCCTGGATACCGCCCTCGGTACTGGCGGAAAGTCTCGTGCGCAACGTGGGCGGCGAAACGCCACTCTATGACGGTCCGGTCGGTCACGAGCTCGCCGCCGCGTATCCGATCCTCCGGGCGGACAACACCGCGGCGGCGTTCACCGTCGTGACCCTCGACGCCGATCCGTTTCTGTCGGAGCTCTCCAAGGATCTCATGCGCATCGCGTGGATCCCTGTGCTCGTGATGGTCGGTGCGCTCGTTGCGTCGCTCATCGCGGCACGACAGATGACTCTCGGCATTGAAGAGGTCGCAGCTCACGCCCAGGTCGTGGCGCGCGGAAACATGCGGCAGGAGCTCACGTTCGAGTCGGGAGACGAGATCGGCGCCCTCGCCTCGGCATTCCGTACGATGAGCGGTGGCTTGCGCACCCTTCTGCGCGACGTCGAAACGGGTGCGGCCGAAGTCGCCGCGACTGCGGACGAGCTCGCGGCCGGCGCCGAGGAGATGTCCGCCTCCACCGAACAAGTCGCCGCGGCGGCTCAATCCATCGCCACGTCTGCCGCGCATCAGACCAAGGGCATCCACACCGTAGTCGCGATCTCCGGACGCGTCGCCACACGCGCGCAGGAGGTTTCCGCGCACGCCCAGCGCGCGCAGACCGCCGCCGACGCCGTCACCGACTCGGCACGCCGCGCGGGTGAGGCCGCCGAGCAGGGACTGAAAAGCATGGCCCGCATCTCGGCCGTCACGAGCGAGACGCTTCCCGCCGTGGCCGAGCTGGGTGAGAAATCGCTCCGCATCGGACAGATCACGGATACGATCGGCGCGATCGCGCGCCAGACGAATCTGCTCGCACTCAATGCCGCGATCGAGGCGGCCCGCGCCGGCGAGCACGGGCGTGGCTTTGCCGTCGTCGCCGACGAGGTGCGCAAGCTCGCGAAGGAGAGCGGGCGCGCGCTGGAAACCATCCGCCAGCTCGCCACCGAGATCCAGCATGCGAGCACCGCGATGTCCGCCCGCATCGACGACGTCAGCACGAGCGTCGTCGCCGGAGAATCCGTCATCCGCTCGTCGAGCGGAGCGCTGATTCAGATTGTGAAGGAGATCGAGGGGAGCCGCGCCGCCGTCCAGCGCATTGTCGAGTCGGCGGTCTCGCAGCATGAGGAGGCCGAGGCGCTCACGCGCGAGATCGAGGCGGTGGCAGTGGTGGCCGAGCAGAACGCGTCGACGTCGGAGCAGGTGAGCGCGGTGGTGCAGGAGCAAACCGCGTCGATGATGCACGTCACCGAGTCGAGCCAGCACCTCGCGGACATTGCCGCGCGGCTCAAGGGCGTGATGCTGCGCTTCGAGCTGTAGGGCGCTAACGCTTCGGCGCGCGAAGCTTCAGGGCTTCGGTCTCGCCGCTGTTGTCCGGGACGAACGTCTCGCTGCGCGCCACCTCGAAGAACGCGTCGACCACCTCGGCATCGAACTGCGACCCCGCAACTCGCCGCAGCTCGGCCATCGCTTCCGTGAACGTGAGGCCGTTTCGGTACGGACGCTTGCTCATCATGGCGTCGAACGCATCCGCGACCGCGATGATGCGGGCCTCGCGGGGAATGTCAGCGCCGGAGAACTTGTCCGGAACTCCCTTGCCGTCGAAGCGCTCGTGATGCGAGCGCACGATGTTGAGCGGGACGGGATTATCCCTGAGCAATGGCTCGAGAATCTGCCAGCCGAGCACCGGGTGCGTCATGATGTGCTCGTACTCTTCGTTGGTGAGGGGCCCCGCCTTCCGCAGCACTTCCTCACGCACGCCTATCTTGCCGACATCGTGAAGGTGGCCGCCGAGCTCGATCTGCGCGATGAGCGTGGAGCCGAGTCCGAGCGTGTTCGCGATTGCGACGCCATACTGGCTCACCCGCACCGAGTGCCCACGCGTGTACGGGTCCTTCAGCTCGAGGGCATCGGCTAGCGACTGGATGCTCGCGAGAAAGAGGGTCTCGAGTCGCTCCGCCTGCGCCTTCACCCGGAGCTCCAGACGCTCCTGATAATCGCGATTGTCGGCGAGCAGCCTGCGTTTCTCCAGCGCCTGCGCCACTCGCGCACGCACCTCTTCGAACACGAACGGCTTGGTGATGTAGTCCATCGCGCCAAGCGCGAGACAGGCGACCGCGACCTCGACCTCGGCGACCGCGGTAATCATCACGACGGCGACGTCCGGATAGCGAAGGCGCAAATTACGGAGGAGCTCCTGGCCGTCCATCTTCGGCATGCGCATGTCGGAGAGGACCAGTGCAACCGGTTCCTTTTCGAGAACCTCCAGGGCTTCCACCCCCGATCCGGCCTCGAGGCAGGTAAAGCCATCCCCCTGCATGAGGCGAACGAGCGCCTGGCGCAGGCGCGTCTCATCGTCGACCACCAGGCAGCGGCGCGCGAGCGCCGTGTCCAGCACGTTGTCGGCCATGATGCGGGCACTCTTGACGGCCTGCAGAGGGGAAGCGGTCACGCTATCTTGATTGAACGGAGCAAACGAGACGCGGCGACTCGTGTCTGGTCGTCGCCCTGCAACCCGAAAGGCGAGCGCGCATGACACGCATCTTCGATGACGATCGCAAGGCGGGGTTCGGAACAACGGCGATTCACGCGGGCGAGCGCGAGGATCCGCTCGCCGGCGCGATCATGCCGCCCGTGTATCTCACCTCGACCTACATCCAGCAAGGGCTCGGCGAGAACAAGGGATACGAGTACGCCCGGGGCAAGAACCCCACAAGGGAGGCGCTCGAGCGCACGATTGCCGCGCTCGAGGGAGCCCAACATGGATTCGCGTTCGCGAGCGGAATGGGATGCCTCGACTCGATCATGAAGCTTTTCCAATCCGGCGACCACATCGTCTGCGGCGCGAACGTCTACGGCGGAACGTTCAGGCTGTTCGACAAGCTGCTGCAGCATCTGGGCCTCAGCTTTTCATACGTCGACACGACTGACGTGCAGCGCATTGAGGACGCGTGCACGCCGCGCACGCGCGCCGTTCTCGTCGAGACACCGACGAATCCGCTGATGCAGATCACGGATCTCGCCGCGGCCGCAGACGTGGCGCATGCGCACAAGGCCTTGTTCATCGTCGACAACACGTTCGCCACGCCGTTCTTCCAGCAGCCGTTCTCGCACGGCGCCGATATCGTCTTTCACTCGGCCACGAAATACCTGAATGGCCACAGCGATGTGATCTGCGGCCTGGCGACCGTGATCGATGACGATCTCGCGGCCAAGCTGCAGTTCATCCACAACGCGGCGGGCGCGGTGGCCGGGCCCTTCGATTCGTGGCTCGTTCTGCGCGGCATGAAGACGCTGCATTTGCGCATGCCCGCCCACGACGCGAGCGGTCGCGCAATTTCCGCCTACCTCGCCGACCATTTGGGGCACGAACGCGTGCGTTATCCGGGACTCAAGAGCCATCCGCAGCACGCGCTGGCGTGCCTGCAGATGCGCGGCATGGGCGGGATGGTGACGGTGGATGTGGGCACCAGGGAGCTCGCCAACCAGGTGCTCAAGAAAGTCCGAATCTTTTCGCTCGCGGAGTCGTTAGGAGGAGTTGAGAGCCTCATCAGCCATCCGGCGAGCATGACGCACGCATCCATCCCCCCCGAACGCCGCGCCGCGCTGGGAATCACCGAAGGCATGATACGGCTCTCCTGTGGAGTGGAAGACACGAATGACCTGCTGAACAATGTGGAGCAGGCGTTCGCCGGACTCTAATCTGGGAGCTTGACGATGCCCGATCGCAAGGTACTCACTGAGATCTCCTCGACCGCCTGGGAGCATCCCGCCGACAAGGCCGCGCTGCAGGCGCTGCGCGCAATCCCCGGTTTCGACGAGATTGTTCGCAAGGTGATGGGGCTCATCGGCGAACGCGGCGTGCGGCTGTTCTTCACGGCGGACTCGGTTCGCGTCGGTCCGCGCCAGCGTCCGAAGCTCGACGCGCTGTATACCGAGGTCCTCGAGACGCTCGACTACGGCCTCGAGCGCCCGGAGCTGTTCGTGTCGCAAACACCGTTCGTCAACGCAATGGCCGTGGGCTTCGAGCGGCCGTTCATCGTGTTGAACAGCGGTGCGATCGGGCTGCTCGATCGCGAAGAGCAGCGAGTGCTCATCGGACACGAGCTCGGCCACGTCATGAGTGGCCATGCGACGTACACTACCATCGCGCTGATCCTGCTTCGCGCCGGCTTCTCGGCGATCCCGGGACTCGGGCTCATCGCGCTGCCGATTCAGCTCGCGCTGCTCGAGTGGTCGCGGAAGGCAGAGCTCAGCGCGGATCGCGCAGGGCTGCTCGCGTCACAGGATTCCACGACCACGATGGGGATGTACCTGAAGTTCGCAGGCGGAAATGCTGGCGAGGATGGAACGAGCCTGGAGGAGTTTCTCACGCAGGCGGAGGAGTACGAGATCGGCGGACATGCGCTGGACGGAGTGTTCAAGGTGCTGAACCTCGTCTTCCGAAGCCATCCGTTCAACACGGCCCGCGCGGCCGAGCTAAATCGCTGGCAGCAGTCCGGCGCGTACGATCGCATCCTCGGCGGCGACTACCCGCGCCGCGGCGTCGACGATCGCCCGCTCGGCGACGACGTCGCGGACGCCGCGGACTATTACGGAGAGCAGTCGCGCCGCGCGGCCGCGTCGGTGGGCGACATGTTCACGCGCGCGCGGGATGCGTTCAACACGGCCTTCCGCGCGCCAGGTGGCGACGGCGGCACGAGCGGAGGCGTTCCGCCGGCATGACGCGCGCATGAGGGTGCTGATCGTCGGGGGAGGCGGACGGGAACACGCGCTCGCCTGGAAGCTGAGTAAGGACGATCCCTCGATCGAGATCATTGCCGCACCGGGTAATCCGGGTATCGCCGCGCTTGGCCGCTGCGTGGCCGTGAGCGCCGAGGACATTCCGGGAATCGTCACGCTGGCAATGCAGGAAAAGCCACAGCTCGTGATCGTCGGCCCGGAGGCGCCACTCGCGGCTGGGCTCGCGGACGCGCTCCGGAGCGTCGGCACGCCGGTGTTCGGGCCGTCGCGCGGCGCAGCACGCATTGAGTCGTCGAAGTCGTTCGCCAAGGCGCTCATGCGCGAGGCCGGCGTACCGACCGCCCGCGCCATTCGTTGCATCGATGCCGGGAGCGCAAAGCGCGCCGCCCGCGAGTTCGGCGCGCCGGTGGTCGTCAAGGCGTCCGGCCTCGCCGCCGGGAAGGGAGTGATCGTGTGCGAGTCGATCGACGCCGCTGACGCCGCCATAGACTCGATGCTCCGCGATGACATCTTCGGCGCAGCGGGTCGTGAGGTGCTGGTGGAGGAGTTCATGGAGGGCGAGGAGCTCTCACTCTTCGCGATCACGGATGGCGAGACCGTGCTCCCCATGCTGCCGGCGCAGGACCACAAACGACTGCTCGACGGCGACCTTGGTCCGAATACCGGCGGCATGGGCGCCTACGCTCCGGTTTCAATGGCCACTCCGGGCATGGTCGAGGATGCGATAGAACGCGTGTTCGTTCCGACGCTGGAGGCGTTGAGAGGCGCGGGTGCACCGTTCAGCGGGTTGCTCTATGCGGGACTGATGCTGACGGCTCAGGGGCCCAAGGTGGTCGAGTTCAACTGTCGCTTCGGGGACCCGGAGACGGAGGCGATCCTTCCGTTGCTGGAGAGCAGCTTGTTGGGGCCGTTGTCTGCGGTTGCGAACGGGGGTGGGCTGTCGGAACAGAAGCTTCTGTGGACCGACCAGTTTGCAGTAACCACCGTAGTAGCTGCAGCCGGTTATCCAAGTAACCCACACAAGGGTTCGGTGATCGGATTGCCCCCCAGCGAGCCCAATGTGCACATTTTCCACGCGGGAACGGCCCTGAATGCCGCTGGTGAGCTCGTTTCGGCGGGCGGGCGGGTATTTGCCGTAACCGGGGTCGCGCCGACGCTAGGCGAGGCGCAGAGCGAGAGTACGCGGGTGGCGGGCGCGATCGAGCTCGACGGTAAGCAGTACCGTCGGGACATCGGCTGGAGGGAGCTCGAGCGCGGTGCCGGAGCTACCAGAAACTGAGACCATCGCGCGCGATCTGGATCGCGCGCTGTCGGGGACGATGGTCGTGGATGTGGAGGTCCGGCGACCCGACGTGTTGCGTGAGGTGACTGCCGCGTCACTGTCGCGACGGGTAGTTGGGTCAGTCCTCGAGCGAAGCTATCGCCGCGCGAAGGCTGTCGTCATCGCCCTCGATACGGGCGACAGGCTGGTGGTCCAGCCCCGCTTCACCGGGGCGTTGCTCATCGACGATGGATCGCTTCGGGACGACTCGCTGCGGTATGTGGCGGTGTCCTTCCAGCTCGACGATGGTCGAGCGCTCGCATACCGGGACATTCGGCGCCTGGGGACTATGGCGCTGATGTCCCCGCGCCGATTTGCGAAATTCGACGCCGCTTTGGGTCCCGAGCCGCTTGACCCAACCTTCACACCGCAGCATCTATCGGGAATTCTTCGGGATTCCAGACAGGCGGTGAAAAAGTTGTTGATGGATCAGCGGAAAATCGCAGGGGTCGGCAACATCTACGCGAACGAGACGCTCTGGCGCGCCGGAATCGATCCGTCGCGCGCATCGCACTCGATCAATGACGAGGGAGCACGCGGACTTCACCGGGAGCTCACGGCCGTGTTGCGCGAGGCCATCGAGGCCCGGGGCACGAGCTTCCGCGACTATCGTGATGCCTCGGGCGCCCGCGGCGGCTTTTCCGAGAGGCTGACCGTTTATGGGCGAGGCGGGCTTCCCTGCCCTGGCTGCGGCGCCGCGCTCATCGACACGAGCGCGATCGACGGCCGCACCACCGTGTTCTGCGCGTGGTGCCAGCGGTGAGCCGCAAATCAATGCGCCGCCCGAAGACGCCGGACGACCAGCTCGCCATCATGCGCGCGAGCGTGCGCTCGGATTGCGCCGACCGTCCCGGCATCTATCGCATGCACTCCGCGGACGGCGAGATCGTGTACGTCGGCAAATCAAAGCGGATTCGAACGCGGCTGCTCAGCTACTTTCGCTGCTCCTTCCCGGAGGACAAGGGCGCGCGCATTCTGCGCGACGCCGTTCGCATCGATTGGGAGTACGCGCCGAGTGAGTTCGCGGCGCTGCTGTTGGAGCTGCAGCAGATCAAGCGGCTGCGCCCGCGCTTCAACGTCGCGATGAAGCGCGACGATCGAAACTTCGTGTTCATTAAGGTGGTGAAGAGCCCCGCGCCGAAGCTCCTCGTCGTGCGAGGCGCGAGCGACGACAGCGCGCCGCACTACGGTCCCTTCCAGGGCGCGCAGGCGGTGAACGAAGCGGTGCGCGAGCTGCACGATGTGCTCTCGATGCGCGACTGCTCGCTCGACACGAAAATGCACTTCGCCGACCAGCGCGAGCTCTTCCAGATGATGACTCGCACGCCGGGCTGCATTCGTTACGAGGTGAAGAAGTGTCTGGGACCGTGCGTTGGCGGATGCACGCAGCACGAGTATCAGCAGCGCGTCGCGCTGGCCCGCGCCTTTCTCGATGGCCGCGACGACGGTCCCCTCGCGACCCTGCGCCACGGAGATGGAGGTGGCGAGCGACAGAATGGAATTCGAGCGCGCCGCGTCGATGCGCGACAAGCTGCAGCGGCTCGAGGCGCTCAAGCAGCAGTTCCTGCGCTTTCGGTTTGCGGTGGAGTCACTGTCCTTCATCTACACGGTGCCGGGATATGGCGGCGAGGATCGCGTCTATCTCATCCGGCGCGGACGCGTGCGCGCGGAGGATATTCCGCCGCAGGCCGATCGCGACCACCGCCGTCTCGCGCATCTCACGGAGGCCGTGTACGGAACCACCGAGCGAGATACGGCGCAGATCCCGACGCACGAGATCGACGAGCTCCTGCTTCTCTCCTCGTGGTTCCGGCGTTTCCCTGCAGAGCTCGCGCGCACCGTTCGCGCAGCGGACGTCGGCCTCGCTCGAGTCACTGGCTCCGCCGCGAAATCACGCAAAGTGCTGCCGCCGCTCGCCGACCAGCGCGCTGCGATCGGCGCCTAGTCCTTCGGCGCCGACGACTCCTCGGCGACTTCCGCCGCTCCGAAGGGCACGACGATCTCGATGGGCGCGGGAACCTTGAGTCCATCGAATTCGGCGGGCACGAAGCGCATGTGCGCGATCGCGCGCATCGCCGCGTTCGCGTAGCGGTCGTCGCTCGGATCGTCGACCTGCGCCGTTGCGGTGTCGACGCGCCCCGCCGCCGATACCACTGCTCGCACGGTGACGGTGCGTGGTTGCGAGATCGCCCAGTCCGGCTTCTCGTGCCATCCATTGTCCGGGAACGCAACCGCCGGACAGCGCGTATGCGTCGCGACGAAGGGCGATCCATCTTCGTGCTGGCCGAACGTCACCACCACTCTGAGCGAGTCCGGCATACCGGCGGGCGTCGGTGAACGGTCCGCATCGGCGGGCGAGATCGCGAGCGCGGCATTGACGCGCTGGTCGAATGCGCGCTGGCCCGTGCTCACCGCGGACACGCGCCGCGCCAGCGTGCCGTCGCGCAGAAGTAGCGCGCCATAGATAGCAGTGCGAGTTGGATCGCCCGCGCTCATCCCTACTCGGCGCGCGATCGTCTGTGCGAGCGCCGCGAAGTACTGCGTGTCGGCTGCGGTGAGCGCACGCGCATCGAGCGACGCGACGACAACGCCCTCCGACATCAGCTTGCTGCACGTGCGCGCGACCGTCACTCCGCTCGGAAGCGTCACGCTTTGTGCCAGCGCCTGCTGCGCGTCGGCCCGATTGGAAAGCGTGCACGCAAGTACAGCGAAGAGCGCCAGGGCTCGCCGCATGAAGTCCTCCGGATTTCGAGATTCGCCCTTAAGAGGGCAGTGTCACAATCTCCACCTCGGCCACTCCGTCACGTATCGTCAATCGCGCAACGCTCGGCATCAGATGGAAGCGGCGCGGACCTGCCGCACCCGGGTTG
Organism: uncultured Gemmatimonadaceae bacterium; assembly: GCA_963827355.1. GTDB lineage: Bacteria > Gemmatimonadota > Gemmatimonadetes > Gemmatimonadales > Gemmatimonadaceae > FEN-1250. Next base: position 350,549 of record CAWHAS010000015.1, on the reverse strand, counting down.
ATGACGAGTCGACCCTCCCGCCGCGTAACCGATTGGCGATGCGTGTGGCCGTACACGAGGACGTCTGCATCAAAGCGTTCCAGCAACGCATCGGCAGTGAGTCGTCCTGACTCGTGACCGTGCTGCACCTGTATCAACACGCCACCCACGTCGCGAACGATCTGCGCCGAGAGACGCGGATTCCCCGGTGTGTCGGTGTTGCCGTACACGGCCTCGACGGGCGCGATTAGTGAGAGCTCATCGAGAATGTCGTCGCCACCGACGTCGCCGGCGTGGAGGATCAGGTCGACACCGTGAAACGCTTCGTGCACGCCGGCGCGCAGCTGACCGTGCGTATCCGAGATGAGCCCGACGACGTGAATGCCGTCAGCCTTCCTCATGAGGCCCCGCACCCCAACGCTTCCCGAGCGAATGCTCGACACCGGCGTGATCGAGCACGCGCGCCACGACGAAGTCGACGAGATCGGGTATGCCGCGCGGCGAGTTGTAGAATCCCGGCGCCGCCGGAAGCACGACGGCTCCTGCGCGCGTGAGGCGAAGCATGTTCTCGAGATGGATGACGCTGAGTGGCGTCTCGCGCACGACGAGAATGAGCGGTCGGCGCTCCTTGAGCGTGACATCGCCGGCGCGCTCCACCAGAGAGCGCGACGTGCCCGCAGCGATCGCGGCGAGCGTTCCCATCGAGCACGGACAGATGATCATCCCGCGCGTGCGCGCCGACCCTGACGCGGGCGCGGCGCCGCGATCCTCCGCATCGAAGAGCGTGACGTGCCGATCGAACAGATCCGGTTCGTGCGATCGCGCAGCTCCTGGAGCGAACCGATGCCCGACTCCAACTGCAGGAGACGCCAGCCGTGCGACGAGATCATGAGCCACACGCGCTCTTCCGCGCGCACGAGCGCCTCGAGCAGCCGCACCGCGTACGGCGCTCCGGACGCGCCCGTGATCGCGACGACGATCGGCGCGCGCTCGCTCATTGTGCGAACACCCGTCCCGCGAGCACGAAGCCGAAGAAGGTCAGGCTCAAGACGCCGTTCATCGTGAAGAACGCCGCGTCGAGACGAGAGAGGTCCGCCGGACGAACGAGCGAGTGCTCGTACATGAGCAGCAGCGCGACCACGCACACGCCGGCCCAGTAGAACGCGCCCGCGCCGATTCCAATGCCTGCGAGCGTGAGCATCGCGACGGTGCCGACGTGCAGCGCGCGCGCGATCGCGATCGCGGGTCCCGCTCCGTACCGCGCCGGGAGCGAGTGCAGCCCGTGCGCGCGGTCGAATTCGATGTCCTGCAGCGCGTAGAAGATGTCGAATCCGCCTCCCCAACTCATCACTCCGGCCGCGAGCGCAACGAGCACCCACCACGGGTTGCTCCACGCTCCGGTCACCGCGAGATAGCCGCCCACTGGCGCGATCGACATGCCGACGCCGAGTGCGAGGTGCGCGAAGCGGGTGAATCGCTTGGTGTAGCTGTAGAAGAGCACCCAGCCCAACGCGAGCGGGGAGAGTGCGAAGCAGAGCGGGTTGAGCATCCAAGCGGCGCCGATGAAGATCGCGGACGCGGAGAGCACGGCCAGCGAGGCCTCGCGCAGCGACATCGTGCCGCTCGGCAGCTCGCGCGCGGCGGTGCGCGGATTGAGGGCGTCGATATGGCGGTCTGCGATGCGGTTGAAGCCCATCGCGGCAAATCGCGCAGCGGTGAAGGCGACGGCGACCCAGATGATGTCGACGACGCGCACCTCTTTGACATAACTGGCGATAGTAACCCCCACCAGCGCGAATGGCAGCGCAAACAGCGTGTGCGGCAACTTCACGAAGTTCGCGTACCGCACCAGCCGCGACGTCCCCCCAAACGTCTGCCCCTCGCGTCCGGACGACGTCACCGGCGCACTCATCGCTTGGGCTCGCTACGGTTGCCCGCGATCGAGCGCGCGCCCGGAATCTTCGGACCCAGCCCCAGCTGCGCCCACATCGCGTCCACCCTCGCCTTCGTCTCCCCATCCATTTCGATCAGCCTCGGCCACTCCCGCGAGAACCCCTCCTCCGGCCACTTCTTCGTCGCATCGATCCCCATCTTCGAGCCGTACGTGAACGCCCGGCTCGAGTGGTCGAGCACATCCACCGGCCCCATCGTGAAGCGCGCGTCGCGCTCGGGATCGATGTTGTTGAGCGCCACCCACCACGCCTCGCGCGTATCGCGCACGTTCACCCAGCTGTCGACGACCACCAGAATCTTCGCCAGCGACATCAGCCCCTGGCCCCACAACGCGTTCATCACCTTGAACGCCTGTCCCGGATACTGTTTGTCGATCGACACGAACACGAGGTTGTGAAAAATTCCCTCCGCGGGCATGTGATAGTCGACGATCTCGGGAACGGTGAGCTTGAGGAGCGGGAGAAAAATTCGCTCCGTCGCGTGACCGAGGTAGAAGTCTTCCATCGGCGGCCGGCCGACGATCGTGGTCGCGTACACCGGATGCTCCCGCATCGTGATCGCAGTGACGTGCACGAGCGGATAGAGATCGGCCAACGAATAGAACCCCGTGTGGTCGCCGAACGGCCCCTCCGTCACGAGCGACTCCGCAGGATCGATGTATCCCTCGATCACGAACTCCGCATCGGCCGGCACCTCGAGATCGCAGGTGAGCGCCTTCACGAGACGCACTGGCGCCTTGCGCAGGAATCCGGCGAACAGAAACTCGTCGATCGTCGGCGGCAGCGGCGCGGACGCGGAGTACACGCTCGCGGGATCCGCCCCGATCGCGATGCACACCGGCATCTTCTCGCCGCGCTCGGCCATCTCGCGCCAGTGCGCCGCGCCGACCTTGTGCCGCTGCCAGTGCATCGCGAGCGTGTCGCGCCCCATCTGCTGCACCCGGTACATCCCCACGTTGCGAATGCCGCGCACCGGATCCTTCGAGATCACCATCGGGAGCGTGATGTACGGGCCGCCATCCTCGGGCCAGCACGTGATGATCGGAAGCTTCGCGAGATCGATGTCGTCGCCCTTCCACACGATCGCCTGTGAAGGCGCGGTGCCGCCTTTCACGCGCGGTGGATACTTCCCGATCTCGAGCAGCTTGCGGCAGCATCGACAGCTTCCCAATGAGCCCGTCCGGCACCTTCATCTGCACGAGCTCCGTGATGCGCGCGCCGATCTCGTCGAGGTCGCTGACGCCGAGTGAGAGCGCCATGCGCTTCATCGAGCCGAAGAGATTGATCGCGACGGGATAGGCCGAGCGCGAGCCGTCGCGCAGGGTCACGTTCTCGAAGAGAAGGGCGGGTCCGCCGTTCGGGCTCTTCATCACGCGGTCCGCAATCTCGCAGAGCTCGAGCTCGGCGCGCACGGGATGCGTCACGCGCGCCAGCTCTCCGATCGCGTCGATTCGCGCGATGAACTCGGAGATGGTGTCGATGCTCATGCGCCGCGTTCGCCGTAGTGGAGCGCGGAGATGCCGAAGGTGAGCGGCTCCCACTTCACGTTGGCGATTCCGGCTTCGCGCATGCGGCGCGCCAGGGAGTCGCCGTCAGGGAAGTTGTCGACCGAGCCCGGGAGATACTGGTACGCCGTCTGGTGCCCGCTCACGAGTCGTCCGATCACCGGCAGCACGTGGTGAAAATAGAAGTGGTAGGGCACGCGCACCGCGGCCGCGCGCGGCGTAGAGCAGTCGAGCACCACGATCCGTCCGCCGGGCGCGGTCACGCGCAGCATCTCGGCGAGGCCGGCGTCGAGGTCGTCGAAGTTGCGGGCGCCGAAGGCGACGATGATGCCCGCGCAGCTCGCATCGGCGAGCGGAAGACGGAGCGCGTCCGCGACCACCGGCCGCACCGCGAGCGAGCGCGACTTCGCCGCGCCGGCGCGAAGCATTGGCTCCGCGAAATCGGCGCCGATCACCTGACCGTGGAACGCCGGCTCGCGCGCGATCGCCGCGCCAATGTCGAGCGTCCCTGCGCACAGATCGACATAGGTGCCGCGCGGATCGCGCTCCCACTCGAGCGCCGCTATCGCGCGCCGGCGCCAGCCGCGGTCGATGTTGGCGCTCAGCACGTGATTGAGGAAATCGTAGCGGGGCGCGATCTCCGAGAAGATGCGGCGCACGTACGCCCGCTTTGCGCGTCCGCCAGCGGCCGCGGAGAGTGCCTCCTCCTCCTCGGTAATGGTGGACATTCCGTGAAAAGTGCCGGAGGCTCATAGCGCGCGCAAGCGTGCGCGCTGGCTCCGCTTCGGAGCGCGGCTTACCTTTTACGCGACGAGCGGGTTCGTGCGCGCTGTCTCTTTCACGTGATGAATGGCCCTCGCTCTCGATCTCCGTAACCTTCCGGATGCCGATGTCGCCGCGCTGGCGAAGGAAGGGCGCGAGCCGGCCTTTCGGGAGTTGGTTCGGCGATACGAGCGGCCCGTCTTCTCGCTGATCTTCCGGATGGTGCGCGACCGGGAAATGGCCGAAGACCTGGCGCAGGACACCTTCATCAAGGTGCTCAACAACATCGATAGCTACCGGCCCGAGTTCAAGCTCTCGAGCTGGTTGTTCAAGATCGCCAACAACGTCACGATCGATCACCTGCGCCGGCGTCAGCTCGCCACGGTCAGCCTCGACGGGTCCCCGCACGCGGCCACCGCCGCGGAGACCCAGGCGACCTCGCTGGACGTCGAATCCCGAGGTCAGTCCGCCCTCGAGGAGATCGAATCGCGCGAGCTCGGAAGCGCGATCGAGCAGGCGATAGGCAAGCTCCGCCCCGAATACCGTTCCTGCATCCTGCTCCGGCACGTCGAGGGGCGATCCTACGAAGAGATCGCCGCCACGCTCGACCTCCCCCTCGGCACCGTAAAGACCTACATCCACCGCGCCCGGCACGAGCTCCGCGAGGCGCTGGAGGGCCTGCGCGAATGACCCATTTGAGCGACCCGGATCAAAACATCTGAAACCAGCCCCCGGCGACCCCCGTACGAACCAGTGGAGGAATAGTGGAACGACACCTACTGCCTGAAGAGATCGACCTGCTGCTGGATGGCGAGGTCGGATTCGGAACACCGCCGCTCAAGGCGCATGTTCGGAGCTGCGCCGCGTGCGGCCGCGAGCTGGAGAGCGCGCGTGCGCTCGTCCGCCAACTCGAGCATCTGCCGCACATCGCCCCGTCGCCGCTCTTCGCGAGCCGGGTACTCTCGCGTGTGCAGCTGTTCGTGCCGTGGCACGTGTCACTCCTCGATTCCGTGCGCGGGCTCGTTCCGCAATCGCGCGGACTTCGCGTTGCCGCGGCGGCCATGTTCGTGATCGTGGCGACGGCGCTCACGGTGATGTCGGTGTGGGTATTCACGCGTATCGACGCGGTGATGTTCGCCGCCGATCTCGTGCTCGAGCGTGTGCGAAGTGCCGCGCTCGGCGCCCTCGGCAGCGGAATGACCGCACTCTTCGGCGAGGCGGCGCGACCGTTGCTCGCCGGCGGTGCAATGGGGCTCGCGATGGCTGCGCTCCTCTTGCTCGTCACCGGTGCGGCCGCTGCGACGATGATTCGTGTGGCGGCCGTTCGTGCGCGCGGCCGCTAGCATGCGCCGCGCGCGGCGCATTGCGATCGCGCTGCTGCTGGCCGCGGTCGCCTCCACGGGCCTCGAAGCGCAGCGCACCGCCGAGTCGACTCGAACGCCGGACCCAGTCGCCGCCGCGCTGGATTCTCTCCACCGCGACGCGAACGGACTCCTGCTCAACCGGTCGGCGATCAGCGAGAGCGAGCGCACCATCGAAGCCACCCAGCACGTTACAGGCGACGTCGGAAGCTGGCACGGCCCGCTCGAGATCCGCGGCACCGTCGACGGAAACGCTGTCTCGATCGGAAGCGACGTCGTTCTCCTCCCCGGCGGGCACGTGCGCGGCGACGCCGTGTCCGTGGGCGGACAGGTGCGGATGGCCGGCGGCACCGTCGACGGCGAATCGCGGTCGATCAGCGCCTTCAGCGTCGGACCCATCGCTGAAGCGCGCCTCACGCCACAGCAGGCGCTCCGCCGCTCGCTATCGCTCGCCGTCGCGTGCTACCTGATTCTTGTCGCGATGGCGATCGCGGTCGTGATCGGCGCACGCACTCATCTCGAGTCCATTGCGGCCACGATCCGCACGGATTTCTCCCGCGCCTTTCTCTTCGGCCTCCTCGGCGAGATCGCGATCGTGCCGCTGTTCGTGCTCACGATGGTCGCTCTCGCGATCACGATCGTCGGCATCCTGCTCATTCCCTTCGCCGCCGTGGCATACGCGTTGGCGGTATTGGGCGCGCTCGACCTGGGTTTTCTCGCGATGTCGCTCCTGGTGGGTGATGCATTGATGCGCAGCGAGGGCTACGTGCGTGATCCGCGGCCGATCGTCAGCCATTTGATCGTTGGGCTGTCCATTTTCCTGGTGCTCTGGCTGCTCGCGGGCGGCGCAGAGTTCATGGGACTCGCCGGCAGCGTGCTGCGACTGCTCGCCTTCCTCTGCACGTGGATCGCGGCGACCGTCGGACTGGGTGCCACGATCATCACGCGCGCCGGAACACGCGCGGCTGCGAGTATTCCGCACTCAACTGCGCCGCCGGCAGAAGAAGCTCTGTGGCAAACGCCCACGCCGGTTTCCGGTGTCGCCGCCGCGCGCCGCCCGACGCCAGCGGCCAGGGCGAGCCGAACGATGAAAACACTCCTGCTCGCGTTCGTGACGCTGTTCGCGCTGGGCGGCGGCGACGATGCTCCGGCCTGGCGGTCGCTCGCCGTGAGTCGGCCGCGCGGTAGTGCGGACAGCCTGCATGTTCGCGTTCGCTACGATGCGGGCACGTTCACGCTTGGCGCGGCGCCCGCGCCGCTGCTGTACGACGCGAAGGCGAGATTCGACGGCAACTTGCAGCGCGTCTCACGAAGCTACGACACCGTGTCGCACATCCTGCGCATTGGCCTCGACAGCTCGACCATGGACGCGGCGGCGCGCCACTCGAATCGCAAGCGGAGCGACGAGGGGCGCCTCGATCTCGCCCTCGCCGCGGGCTTACCCGTGGACCTCGATCTCGATCTGGGCACCACACGCGCGGTCCTCGATCTCAGTTCGCTCTGGGTGGACGCCGTGCGCGTGGCCTCCGGCGCCACCGAGACCGAGCTCACCTTCGGCAGCGCGAACCCCAAGCCGATGCGTGACCTGTCCGTGGATGCGGGCGTCGGGAGCATCACGATCGACGATCTGGGGAACGCCCGAGCCGAGCATGCGACGATCGCGAGCACTGTGAGCAGCGTCGACCTCGATCTTGCCGGCAGCTGGACCGGCGACATGCCACTCACGTTGCGCGTCGCCCTCGGCTCGGCCACGCTCCGAATTCCGCGAGACGTTGGCGTGTCCCTCCACCTCGTGCGCCGCGTCGCGAACGTCGATGCCGACGGATTCACGGAGCGCGACGGTGTTCTGTATAGCGCGGGCTATCAGCAGGCCAGGCGCCATGTCGTGATTGACGGCAGCGCCACGCTGGCCAACGTCGACATTGTCTGGATGGACTGAGCGGGCCAACTTCTTGCTTTGCCCTCTGGGTTCCCGATCTCTAGAGGGCTGCGATGCGCTGGACACCCGGAAACGAGAGCTCCAACATTCAGGATCGCCGCGGAGATAGCGGCGGAGGTATTGGCGGGATTCACCTCGGCATTGGCGGCACGATCATCGTGCTCGTCCTGAGCCTGATCTTTCACCGGAATCTCTTTACTCTCCTCGGGAGCGGCGACGCGGCGTCATCCGCGAGCGCCAGCGACACCTCCGCACCGCCGGCCAGCGAGACCCCGGCAGAGCATAAGGAGGTGCAGTTCGTCTCCTTCGTGCTCGACGACGCACAGCAGACCTGGGCGAAGATCCTGCCGCAGGAAGGCGCGAGCTATCACGACGCCAAGCTCGTGCTCTTTCGGGACGGGGTGCAATCCGGATGCGGCCAGGCCGAAACGGCGATGGGCCCATTCTATTGTCCGCTCGACGAGAAGGTCTACATTGACCTCGGATTCTACGATGAGCTGCGCGACAGATTCGGCGCGCCCGGCGAGTTCGCGCAGGCCTACGTGCTCGCCCACGAGCTGGGCCATCACGTTCAGCATTTGGAGGGGATCGACACGCAAGTGCAGCGGCTGCAGCGACAGCACCCCGACCAGACAAACGCGCTATCCGTAAAACTCGAGTTGCAGGCCGACTGCTACGCGGGGGTGTGGGGCACTCGACGCAGCAGCGCCAGCTACTCGACCCGGGCGACGTGCAGGCCGGCCTTCAGGCCGCCGCGTCGGTGGGCGATGATCGGTTGCAGAAAATGACCACGGGACACGTGTCGCCGGAATCGTTCACGCACGGCACATTGGCGCAGCGAGAGGCGTGGTTCAAGCGAGGCTTCGACAGCGGCGATCCGAAGGCCTGCGACACCTTCTCGTCGAACGCCGCCTGAGCGTCGGTAGCGCCGATGATCATCAAGGGTTTCCGAGTTGGTCCGCTACTGCGGACGGTCGGAGCGGAAATCCTGAATGACAACGTGTTCGGGCTCGCCGCGCAGGCGGCCTACAACGCGTTCTTCTCGATCTTCCCCTTTTTTCTCTTCGCGGCCCCACTGCTGTCACTCGCCGGCGACAGGCAGGCGACGTTCACGTGGCTGATGAATCAGCTCGCGACGGTCGTTCCGGGCGAGGCGATCGATCTCGTGCGCGGCGTGGTGAAGGACGTCGTCTTTTCCAAGAATGCTCCCGGCCTGATCTCGGTCGGCGCATTGCTCGCACTCTGGTCCGGCTCGGCGGTGTTCGGCTCGCTCATGGGAACGCTCAACGCAGCATATGATGTCACCGAAACGCGGCCGTGGTGGAAGCGCATTCTCATTCAGCTGGCGTCCGTGCTTGCTACGGGGCTCCTCACCGGCATAGCCAGCCTCGTCATGCTCGCGGGACCGGAGATCGCGCACGGCGTCGGCGTGCGCGTCGGGCTCGATCACTACTTCGTGCTCGGATGGACGATCGTGCAGTATCCCATTGCGACCGCGATGATCGTGCTCGCGTTCTTTCTCATCTACCGCTTTCTGCCCAATCTCAAACAGCATCCGAAGCAGATTCTCGTAGGCGCGACCGCCGCGACGTTTCTCTGGCTGCTCGTCACGCTCCTCTTTCGGCTTTACGTCACCGACTTCGGTACCGTACAACAAGACGTACGGCACCATTGGCGCCGTGATCGTGCTGCTGACGTGGATGTACCTGACGATGCTCGTGCTGCTCGCCGGTGGTGAGCTCAACTCCGAGCTGCACAATGGCACCGGAGCAATCGAGCCGCGGCGAGGCGCGGTTTACGCCGGCCGCGTGGTTACGTCGGCGAATCCCGGCCGCTCCTCCATGGAGGCGCCGCTCAACTTGTCCTCGTCACCCACTCAACTCGCTTCCATCGTCCCCACTTCCACAGCCCCATCATCGCCACCCCGCGACCCACAGCGGTGAGCGAGATGGTCCACCAGATTCCCGACGTTCCCCATCGCGTTGCCGCCCACGCCGCGAGCGGGATGCGGAGCGCCGTGAGCGCGGTGGACGTGATCATCGGCGGCAGGGTGTCCCCCGCGCCGCCGAGCGCACCCTCGAGCACGATCTCCGCGCACGGCGACGAGCTGTCGACACGCGCGCCGATGCGCAGATAGCGCGCGCTCTCGACGATCACCGCCGGGTCGTTCGTGAACACCGACGCGAACTCGTCGCGAGCGAGTACTCCGCGATCGCGGCTATCAGTCCGAGCGTCATGCGAATCCCGTGGCGATCCACGCGGCGCGCTCCGCGCGGTCGACTTGCCCCGCGCCGAGATTCTGCCCGACGATCGCGGCCGCCGCCGCGCCGAATCCGATGCCGATCATGAACGACCAGCTCTCCACGCGATGACCGATGCCGAGCGCCGCGAGCGCGGGCGTGCCGAACTGGTCGTGGTACGCGTGAGGAGAACGTAGATGTTGCTGAACACCACGCCCGTCACCGCCGTGGGCAGCCCGACTCGCACGATGGCGCGCACCGTCGCCAGCGCGGGCACGCCGAAGGCGACCATGCGGCGGCGCACGAGGATCACGATGCCCATGAGGAACGCCACCGCGCGCGTGAAGATCGTCGCGATCGGCCGCTCCGGCGATGCCGAGCCGCGGCGCCGGCCCCAGCCCGAGAATGAGCACGGGGTCGAGTACGAGCGTGGCGATCGACGCATCCGAGCAAGAGAGAAGAACGGCGTGCGCGTGTCGCCCGCCGCACGAAACGCGGCGTCGATCGCGAAGAAGCCGATAGATCAGCGGGGCGCCGAGCAGATACGTGCCGAGGTAGCGCTTGCCGAGCGCGGTGACTTCGGGGGCGTGTGCATGATCCCGAAGAGCGTGTCGAGCTGTCGCAGATCCCGAGCGCGCCGAGCACCACGGCCATCACGACGGAAAGCACGAGCGCATCCGACACGGCGCGCGCTGCCGCGTCGTGCAGCCGCTCGCCGTGCCGCCGCGCTGCGACCGCCGTCAGTCCGACGCTCACCATCTCGGCGCACGAGATGATCATCCAGACCCAGAAAATCGACGTGGAGACGGCGGCGAGTCCCTGCGGGCCGATGCGCGTGCCGACCCAGAACGCGTCGACCGTCGCGAACAGCGTCATGAGCAGCGACGACGCAACCGCGGGCAGCGCGACGGCGGCGACGGTGCGCGTGAGCGATCCGCTCACGAGCGACGTCACCGATGGCGACGCGCTCGTGATCGCGACTGGCCATGCCGTCGTGAGGGTCCATCGGCAACGCGGCCGCCGGGTTCATATCCGGCGGCCGCGTATCGACGAGCGATGATGCGGATGCCGAGTCGTTCACGTCTTGAGGGCCCCCGCACCTTCAGTGATACGCTCCGCGATCGAGCGTCAGCACTCGTGCCGCCGGAGAGTCGGGCTGCGCGATGACGATCGGCGCTGCCGCTGTCGCCGCCTTCGCACACGCGCGGCTAGAGCGGGATCTCGCCGAGTAGCGGCACGTTCAACTCGTCGGCGAGCGCTCGCCGCCGCCGCTGCCGAATAGCGGCGTCGGCTTGCCGCAGTGCGGGCACTCGAGCAGCAGCTCATGTTCTCGACGATGCCGAGCACGGGCACGCTCACGCGCTCGAACATCTTCGCGCCGCGCAGTGCGTCGCCGACGGACACCTCCTGCGGCGTCGTGACGATGATCGCGCCGTGAACCTGCGTCGCCTGCACGAGCGAGAGCTGCGCGTCGCCGGTGCCCGGAGGCATGTCGACGAGCAGGTAGTCGAGCGTTCCCCACTCCACGTCGCGCAGGAACTGTGTTGATGATCTTCATCACGATCGGGCCGCGCCAGATCGCGGGCTGGTCGCGCTCGATGAGGAATCCGAGACTCATCAGCTTCACGCCGTGCGCCTCGAGCGGCTGGATCCGCTCGCTGATCACCGGTCGGCGGCGAGTTGACGCCCATCATCATCGGGAATGTTGGGGCCATAGACATCGGCATCCATCAGTCCGACGCGCGGTCCCTGGCGCGCCATCGCGACGGCGAGATTCACGGTCACCGTCGACTTGCCGACGCCGCCCTTGCCGCTCGAGATCGCGAGGATTCGTCCGAGATTCGGATATGCGACCGGAGTCGGCGCAGGCGGCACCGCCTTCGCCTTCGGCTCCTGGCCCATCACGGGGAGTGAACGCCCCTTGGGCGGCGAAAAGGCGGGCGGCGGCGCAGCGGGGCCACGCGACACGGGAGGCACCGCCGAGTTCGCGGACGACTGCGACGGATCTCGCACATCCACCGAACATCCTGCACGCCATCCACGCGCTCCGCCGCCTGCCGCACCTCGCGCACGAGCGACGCGGGGTCCTGCGCGTCGAGGAGGATCGTAAAGCGCACGCGTCCCTCGACGGACACGGCGACGTCGCGGATCATACCGGAGCGGATGACGTCCTCGCTCGTGCGCGGATTCACGACACCCTGGAGCGCATGCGCGATGCGCGTCTGCATTGTCTCGGTCATGCGCGGCTCAGCGCGCGACGAAGCGAATGGAGCGGATCTCGGGAACTTGCTGGCGCATATGCGCCTCGATTCCAACCGTGAGCATTTCCGCGGAGAGATCGCAATCGGGGCAGTCGCCGGTGCAGCGTATCACGGCGATGCCGTTCTCGGCATCGAACCCCACGAGCTCGATGTCCATGGTCTCGATTCTGAGCAGCGTGCGCATTCCCTGGATCGCCGCGCGAGTGCGATCGTCCACGTCCGTTGCGGTGCGCTGCTTGAAAAGGGCCATGCCGGAAAGTTAGCGGATCACCGTGGGAGCAGGAATGCTCGCGCGGCGGCGATCACGCTGTCACGCACCTCGGCGAGCGAGCCGGCGATGAGCGCGCCCGATGCCTTCGCGTGGCCGCCGCCGCCGAACTGGCGCGCGAATGCGTTGACGTCGACCTCGCCCGTGCTCCGGAACGACACCTTCACCTTTCCGTGTCCGAGATCGCGGAAAAACACCGCCATCCGCGTTCCCGGCAACCGAGCGCGGATGCTCGGCGATGCCGTCGAGCTCCTCGGGACGCACGGCATACTTCTCCAGCGCGCCCGCCGGCAGTGCGATCACCAGGCGAGTCCATGGTCGCCGTCCACCTCGAGCGTCGCGAGCGCGTCGCGCAGCAGGTGCAGCCGCCCGACGGACACCGACGCGTAGATGCGCCGGTACATCTCCTCGGGATCGACGCCGGCCGCGAGCAGCTGTCGCCGCGATCGCGTGACAGCGCGGCGACGTGTTGCTGAAGCGGAAGCCGCCGGTGTCGCTCAGGATCGCGACGTAGAGCGCACGGCGCGATCGGCGGCGTGATCTCGAGGCCGAGCACGCGCGCGAGGTCGAAGACGAGCTCGCCGGTCGCGCACGCGGTCGCTGTCGGTACGACGATCTCGCCGGCGGGCTCGTCCTGCGGCACGTGGTGATCGATGACGAGCGGCGGCGGGCGAGCCGCGCACGGCCGCGGCGAGCGAGCCGAGGCGCTTGAGTCGCTGATGTCGAGCACCATCAGGAGCTCGACGCCGGCGAGGGCGGCCGCGCCATCGGCGGTGCGCTCGTCGACGCCATCGCCGAGAAGGAAGTCGAACATCTCCGGCCACGGCGTCGGATTCACGATGCGCACCTTCATCCCGCGCTGCGCGAGCAGCCGCGCGAGCGCGACCTCGGAGCCGCAGCCGTCGCCATCGGCGTTGATGTGCGTCAGCAGAGCGACGGTGCGCCCCGCCGTGAATTCGGACGCGAGCGCTCGATCGCCGCGGCGCGGTGCGCGGGCACGGCGAGAAGATCGGGGAGAGTCGTCGGCATGATGGTGAGTAAAAAGAAGCGGCGCCCGATCGATTGGACGCCGCTTCAAAGCTAACGATCGCGGACCGTCGATCGAGTCGCTCAGTCGGTGGCGGCGCCGTCCCGCGCTGCACCTTGCGAGTGCGTCCGGCCATACGAGAAGTAGATCACGATGCCGAGCGCCAGCCAGACGAGCAGTCGAATCCAGGTGTCGCGGCGGCAGCGCGGCCATCAGTCCACCGCAAATCAGAATGCCGAGGATCGGCACGAGCGGAACGAGCGGCGTCTTGAACGGGCGCGGCATGTTCGGGCTCCGCCTGCGCAACACCATCACGCCGCCGCAGACGATCACGAACGCGAGCAGCGTCCCGATCGACACGAGCTCGCCGAGCAGCGCCGACCGGGAAGATGCCCGCGACGATCGCCGCAACGGTGCCGGTGACGATCGTCGTGATGTACGGCGTTCCGAACTTCGGATGCACCTTTCCGAACACCGGCGGGAGCAGCCCGTCGCGCGCCATCGAGAAGAAGATGCGCGGCTGGCCCATGAGCATCACGAGCACCACCGATGCGAGCCCCAGGATCGCGCCGATCTCGACCAGATAGGTGAGCCACGAGAGCGCCGGAATGTTCTCGAGCGCGAACGCCACCGGGTGCGGAACGTTGAGCGTGGTGTAGTTCGCGACGCCTGTGAGCACGAGCGACATCAGGATATACAACACCGTGCAGATGCCGAGCGAGAGCAGGATCCCGATGGGCATGTCCTTCTGCGGGTTCCTCGCCTCCTGCGCCGCGGTGGACACCGCGTCGAATCCGATGTAGGCAAAGAACACCACGCCGGCCGCGCGTACGACGCCGGACCAGCCGAACTCGCCGAAGGTGCCGGTGTTCGGCGGAACGAAGGGATGCCAATTCGCTGTGGTCACGTGGAAGAAGCCAAACCCGATCACCAGCAGTACGATCGCCGATCTTGACGTACACGATCATGTTGTTGAAGCGCGCCGACTCCTTGATGCCAATGACGAGCAGAATCGTCATCGCGACGATCAGCCCCACGGCCGGCAGATTCACGATGCCGCCCGGAACCCTCGTCAGCGTGTGCGTGCCCTGCACCGCGAGCGGCGCCGACATGAACGCAGCCGGCAGATCGATGCCGAGGTCGATGCAAAAAGGCGCCGAAGTATCCCGACCATCCCACCGCCACCGTCGCCGCGCCGAACAGGTATTCGAGCACGAGATCCCACCCGATGATCCAGGCGACGAATTCGCCGAGCGTCGCGTAGCCGTACGTGTAGGCACTGCCGGCGATCGGAATCATCGACGCGAACTCGGCGTAGCAGAGTCCCGCGAACAGACAACCCGCGCCCGCAAGGATGAACGAGTAGACCACGCCGGGACCCGCGTGAAGCGCGGCCGCAGTGCCCGTAAGAACGAAGATTCCTGCGCCGATGATCGCGCCAATTCCCAGCAGTGTCAGATTGCTCGCGGAGAGTACGCGCTTGAGTTGGTCCGCGCCCGTCTCACCCGCCTCGTTCTGGAGCACCGCGATGCTTTTTCTGGCGAGCAAACCCATGCAATTGTCTCCAGGCAAATCTGGGTGGGGGAGGGCGATCGACACACGCAACCGGCCGGGCTGTCAACCCGGGGCATCGAGCAACGTTCTACCACGGTCGCTGCCCTGTCAAGCGCTGCGGAGTTGTGGCCACGACTGCGTAGCAGCCGCGCGACGCTCGGCGGAACGTGCTCCGACATCCCCCCGAGTACGCGCGTCCGCGTCGACGCGAACGGGCACCTTCTGCGCGCGGATTTTGCATTTGCGCAGGCAGCCGTCACCCTCTCTTCACTCTCCGGGCCTCGCCAGTGTCGCTTAGCTCCAATAGTGCGCGTAGTCACATTGCACTCTCGCCCGCACGATGATGACCGTCGCCTCGCACCCGCGCGCCTTCACGCTCCGCATGATCGGTGGCGCGCGTTACACCGCCCGCGCGGATTGGGATGCGCTCGCGCGGCGCGGCTTTCATCGGCACGCGTGGTTCGTCGCCGCCGAGGCGTGCGGCGCCGTCCCGCGACATGTCGGCGTGTACGACGGCGCGGAGCTCATCGCGATCGTCCCGGCCTACATCGCGCGCGACGCCCTCGATGACGATCTGCATGCGCGCTCCTACGGGCCGGCAAGTCGCTTTGCGTCCGCTGTCGGGGCCGGCCTTCGCCCCGCGCTCGCCGTCGGCGCGCCGATGAGCACCGGCTCCGAGCCGCTCGGCGCCGATTCGGTGCTCACCGAAGACGTGATCGACGACGCGATGCAGCTGTTGGAGGATGAGGCACGGGCCGAACAGGTGAAGGCAGTCGTGTGGCCTTTCGTCGGCGAGGACATGACCGCGATTCGCGGGGCCGCGCGGCGGCGCGGATATCACGAGAGCGTCACGAGTCCCGAGGCGGTGATCGATGTGACGTGGAGCGCGCCGGAGGAATACATCGGGTCGCGCTCGAAGCACGTGCGGCGCACGGTGCACAACGAGCTGGCGTGGGTGCACGATCAGGGCATTCGCGTCACGTGGGAGTCCGACCTCAGGCCGCACGCGGCCATCATCGACGCCCTTTTCCGCGCCTCGTACACGGCACGCAACGGAGGCGTCGCGAGCCTCGATCCGAAATTCTTCGCCGAGCTCGCGGCACAGCGATCATCCGGTGTGCGCGTGCAGTGCGCGTGGCACGGCTCGACGCTTCTCGAGATGGCGGTAGCGCTCGACGGCGGGGGTGTGCTCGACCTCGGCCTGCGCGCGTACGCGGACGAAACTGGCGACGGCCTGCTTCATCAGCACTGCCTGTGCTACGACCCCATCCGCGCCGCGATCGCGGACGGTGTGACGCAAATCCATCTCGGGCCGGGAGCGCTCTACTCGAAGGTCATTCGAGGCGCGAGACTCAAAACGCGGCTGACGCTCGTGCGCGGAATGACGCCGGCGGCGCGCGCTGCCCTTCGCGTGCTCTCGCCACTCACCGACGTCCGCAATCGCAGGAAGCAGCGCCGGCTCGTCGGCAAGCTCACCGCTCCGAGCGTGGCGTCGTAAGGGAGCTACACCGAGTAGTTCGGAGCCTCCCGCGTGATGATCACATCGTGCGGATGCGATTCGCGGAGACCGGCCGTCGTGATGCGCAGGAATTCCGTCTCCGTACGCAGCGCATCGATGTTTCCGCACCCCACATAGCCCATCCCGCTGCGCAGCCCGCCCACCATCTGATAGATCACGTCGCCCACGGGTCCCTTGTACGGCACGCGCCCCTCGATCCCTTCCGGCACGAGCTTCTTCGCGGAGAGCTCGCCCTCCTGGAAATAGCGATCCGCGCTGCCGTCCTGCATGGCGGACAGACTACCCATGCCACGAATCATCTTGAAGCGGCGGCCCTCGAGCAGGAACGACTCGCCGGGGCTCTCCTCCGTGCCGGCGAGCATGGATCCCATCATCACCGACGACGCGCCCGCGGCCAGCGCCTTCACCACATCTCCCGAATACTTCACGCCGCCGTCCGCGATCACCGGAACGTCGCCCGCGCCGTCCACGGCATCCATGATCGCCGTGAGCTGCGGCACACCGACGCCCGTGACGACACGCGTCGTGCAGATCGAGCCCGGACCTACACCCACCTTCACCGCATTCACGCCGCGCTCGACCAGCGCCATCGTTCCCGATCGCGTCCCGACGTTGCCGGCGATGAGCTGAATCTCCGGAAGCATCTCACGGATGAGCGACGTCGCCTGCAGCACACCCTCGCTGTGCCCGTGCGCCGTGTCGATCACCAGCGCGTCGACGCCCGCCTCGAACAGCGCTCTCGCGCGCTCCTTGAAGTCGCCGCCCGAGCCCAGCGCAGCCGCGACGCACAGCCGGCCGTGCTGATCCTTGTTCGCGCTCGGATGCTGGCGGCGCTTGTGAATGTCCTTGACCGTGATGACCCACCCAGTCGTCCATCGGCGTCCACCACGGGGAGCTTCTCGATTCGATGCTTGCCGAGAATCCGCTCTGCCTCATCGAGCGTCGTACCCACAGGCGCGGTGATGAGATTGTCCTTGGTCATCACGTCCTGCAGCGGCCGGTCCAGCTGTCGCTCGAACTGCAGATCGCGATTCGTGATGATGCCGATCAGTCTGTTGTCGCGATCCACGATCGGCACACCGGAGATCTTGAACCGCATCATCAGCGCGTTCGCCTCGCGAAGCGTCGCCTCGGGTCCCAACGTGATCGGCTTCAGGATCATCCCGCTCTCGGAGCGTTTCACCCGATCGACTTCGGCGGCCTGGCGGTCGATCGACATGTTCTTGTGGATCACGCCGATCCCGCCCGCGCGCGCCATCGCGATCGCCATCTCCGACTCCGTCACCGTGTCCATCGCGGCCGACACGAGCGGAATGTTGAGCGAAATTCCCGTTGTGAAACGGGTACTCGTGCTCACGTCCTTCGGATGCGTGACGCTGTGTCGCGGCGCCAGCAGCACATTGTCGAAGGTGAGCGCCGGCTCGGCGCGCACTCGCGACGCCGAAGTCCCGTCCTGATGACGAGACGGCCCGCTCTCCGGCGATGACGATGCGGAGACAGCGGGCCGTGATGAGATGCGAGTACTGGTTGCCATAGCGAAAGTTAGGGGACGTCCACCGGACTGTAAAGTGTCACGAGCTTGGCTCCGCACTGGACGAGCGGAGCAGCGCGCGCGTGTCCGCGTGTGTCGATTCCGAGAGAACCTCACGGGGCGAGCCCTCCTCCACCACCACTCCCTGCGCCAGAATGGCGACGCGATCCGCGAA
Organism: uncultured Gemmatimonadaceae bacterium; assembly: GCA_963827355.1. Classification (GTDB taxonomy): domain Bacteria; phylum Gemmatimonadota; class Gemmatimonadetes; order Gemmatimonadales; family Gemmatimonadaceae; genus FEN-1250. The sequence continues at coordinate 332,476 of CAWHAS010000015.1, read as the reverse complement.
CGCCTCCGCGAAGTCCACGTCATGGGTCGAGATCAACAGCGCGTGCCCCTCGGCGGCGAGCGCCCGCAACACCTCGCCGAGGCTGCCACGCCGCGCGGGATCGAGCGCCGAGGTCGGCTCATCGAGGAGCAACAGCGTCGGATCGGGCGCGAGAGCACGCGCGATCGCCACGCGCTGTGCCTCGCCACCGGAGAGTTGCCGTGGATACGCCGATGCGCGCGCCGCGACGCCGAGCGTGGTGAGCAGCACCATTGCCTCGGCGTTCGCGCGCTCCTGCGTCCAGCCGAGCGCGTGCACGAGCGCGAGGGTGACATTCTCGATCGCTGTGAGATGCTCGAAGAGCGACTGCGACTGAAACACCATCCCGACGCTGCGCCTGAGCACGCGCAGCTTCGATTCCGGAGGCACGTGCCCCGGCGTCAGCGCAAAGCCGTCGACGACGATCGAGCCCGAGTCGAAGGGCCCGAGCGCGGCGATCGCGCGGAGCACGGTGGTCTTCCCCGCTCCCGATGTTCCCATGAGCGCGCAGATCTCGCCCGGTGCGACGTCGATCGTGACGCCGCGCAGCACCTCGTGCGGACCGCGCGAGGCGTGCACATCGCGCACATCGAGCGCCTGCGTCACGCCGCCTTCCATTTTCTCTCGAGGCGCCGCGCGAGTCGAGACAGCGGCAGCGACATCGCGAGGTAGATCACGGCGCACAGCATTCCGGGCACCACCCAACTGCCGACGTTCGTCGCATAGATCGCGGTCTGCTTGGTGAGCTCGACGACCGTGATGACGGACACGAGCGACGAGTCCTTCAGGAGCGCGACGAAGTCGTTCGTCATCGGCGCGAGTGCGAGGCGGAGTGCCTGAGGTGCGCGCACCAGACGGAGTATTTGGGCCTCGGAGAGCCCGAGCGTGCGCCCGGCCTCGAGCTGCGAGCGCGGGATCGCCTGTAGCGCCGCGCGATAGATCTCCGACTCGTACGCGGCATAGTTGAGCCCGAGCCCGAGCACCGCCGCGGCAAACGCCGGAAGGCGCACGATTCCAGACAGCCCGTAGTACAGAACGAACAGCTGCAGGAGCACGGGCGTGCCGCGAATCAGCTCGACGTACACAGCGAGCGGCACGCGCATGATCGCGGACCCGTACACGCGTCCCGCCGCCACCGCGATCCCGACCAACACGGCGAGCGCCATTGAGAGGCAGGACAGGAGGAGCGTGATCGCCGCGGCGCGGAGAAGCGCGGGGAGATACGCGCGCACGGTTCGCACACTCGCCGCGGCTCCCGCAGCGCGGCCACGAGTCGAGTCGGCGAGCACCTGCGCGAAGTACCGCGTCTGTGTGCTGTCCCACACGTTCCACGCGCGAAAGGACTTCTCGAGCGAGCCATCGCGCATGCGCGCTCGCAGGATCGCGTTCACGGAATCGCGCAGCGCGGTATCCCTCGCCGCGAGCACCGCTACGTAGTGCCCCGTCGCCACCGGTATGGGCTGAATGTAGAATCCACCCGAGCGCCGAAGCGATCGCTCGGCGATGATGTTGTCGAGCAATACCGCGTCCACGCGTCCAGAGACGAGATCTGCGTACGGATGCACATCGTCGTCGTAGGAGATCGGGATCGGGCCGGCGCGCGGCTGCAGGTCCAGCAGCATTTGGTACGCCGCCCGTGCCGCCGAGCGTGGCGACGCGTCTCCCGGACAGATCCGCGAGGGTGCGATAGCGCGCACTGTCGGCGAAGCGAACCGCGAGCACCTCGCGAAACTCGAAGTACGGAATCGACACCGCGTGTCGCTCGCGCAGCTCGGGCCTGTCCTCGACGCCCGACATGCCGACGGAAAAATCGCCGCGCTCCACCGAGGCCTCGATGGAGGACCACGCCACCTGGACGAATACCGGATCGCGATGCAGCCCCTTCGCGATCATTGATGCGATCTCGACGTCGAAGCCGCGCACCCTCGAGGGATCGGCCGGATCCGCCTCCACGAACGGCGCGCCTCCCTCGGCGTCACCACCCCAGCGGAACGGCGTGTGCGAGGCGCCGGCGCGCGCGCACCCAGGAGCCGCGAGCGCGATGAAAAGCGCCGCGAGAAGGCGGCCGAACCCCGAGCGAGCCGCCGTGGTGGCGTCTATCGCGCGATCTTCCTGAGCCGGCGGCGGATGCGGCGTGGGAGAAAGAACGCGGCCGCGAGCAAAACTTCCTGGAGCACCGTCGGATGCAGGTCCTCGATCGGGCCATCCCAGTGATCGCGAATCACGCGCATCCCCGCGTTCGAGATGAGCCTGCGTAGCGCGAGCACCACGATGAACACGTCATCCACCTGCCCCAGGAAAGGAATGAAATCGGGGATCAGGTCGATCGGCGCCACGACGTACGCGATGGCCACGCCGAGGAGGAGCTTGTCCAGCGCAGATACGCGCGGGTCGGTGAGCAATCCGCCCATGAGCCGAAGGTACGCCGGGATCTGGGTGATCGTGCCGAGCAGCGTGCGCCTTGCGCCGGTGCGCGGAGCGCGAGCGCCGCGGCCGCGGGATCGGGCGCGAGCGCCCGCTGAGGTGGTGGTGGCGGTCACGACGGAGTGCCTCCGGTGGAATCGGTCGTTGGCGTCGCGGCGGGAGCCGGCGGGGGTGCAGCGGGTGCTGTCGTGGGCGCTGGCGGCGAAGCAGGTGGCGAAGCAGACGCCGGCCGCTCGGCCGTCACGCGCGCGACGTTCCGCGATGCTGCATTGACGACATCACTCGCAACCGACTTTCCAGCCGCAGCGACTCCGGACAGAACACCCATTGCCTTGTTCATGAGCCCCATTGTCTCGGAGATCGTGGACGCGGACACTCGTCCCGCGCGAAGCGTGTCCTCCACGCCTTCCGCGAATCGCTGCAGTGCGTTCGGCGACTGCGCCGTGCGCTCCGCGTACTTCGACTCGAGAAATTCGATGTAGTCGAGCAGCTGGTATCCGCGCTCGTCGGGAAGGACGTCGAGGGTGCGGACGATGCGATCGCGAAGATTGGAGTTCATGGCAGGCTGAGCGGTGGAAATACACTGATGCAACTCAGTGTGATTTACCACTTCGGTCCGGATACGGCTACGCCCCTCGCGACAGCGAAGGGCGTAGTGGTGAAGCAGGCGTACAGCCGGCTCGTTCTATCCGCGACCCCAGCGAGCGCGAACGCCGCGTGCGTCGACGTGCGCGAACGGCCCGTGCATCGAATTTCCGCGGTAGATGCCAACGCCACCCACGAGCTCCGGGTGCGCCGCCTCGACGCGGTCCACAGCGTCGCGAATCACTTGCGCGTCGCGATAGTTCACTCGCCCGTCGTGATTCAGATCGGCCATCCGCCCCGAGCCATCGTTGTCCACGAACACATCCGCAGCATTGCCGTACTGATGGCGGCTGTCGCGTGCGCGACCCCCTTTGCCCACGCCCTGCACGTTGTACTCAGGGGTGCGGAAGCCGGACATGATCGACAGATGGTCCACGCGAACACCGTGCGCATTCAGATCGTCGATCACGAGCTCGAGCTTGTCGACGAGCTTTTCGTTGAGCACGAGATACTTCGGCCAGGTGTCCTGCTGATCGTGCGTCAGGAAATCGCTGAGGCGGAAATGATCGGAGACGTAGGTGCTCTCGTTCTCCGCGGTGACTTCGATGAAACCATCGGGGTTGGCGTCGCCGGACGTACGCGGCGCGCGATGCTCGTACGGCCAGTTGCCGATGTGATACGTGCCGATCCGTCCGCGCTGCTTGGCAGAGAACGGGAGCATCGTGATCAGCGAGAACGAGCGGGAGGCATCCATGAGCGGATGAACACCCGTGATCTCGAGCGCGCTGTCGCCAAAGAGCTGGGCGAGAATCGGAACGCCGAGGGCTGGCGGAGCCGCGGGCCACGAAACGAGCGCGGAGCTTCCCGCTGAGCCCGACAAGCGAATCCAGGAACGCGAACGCCATCGGCTTGGCGGGTGCGGCGATCGCACCGTTCGCGACGACGGTTGTGACGGGAGCAGGTGCTACGGCTTTCGGGAGGTCGGGGTGCTCATCCAGGTCGAACGACGCGCCTGCGGCGACGCCTACGAACGCAGCGCTGGCAATGACTCCGACAGCGCGGGCCTTGAACCGGCGAGCGCGGGGTGTGGATTCTTTCACGGGATGCCCTCCCTGGCAACCAGACGGACGACCAGAGGTCGTCTCTTGGTTTTGCGTGTTGGCCGAAGCCAACGTGCCCTTTTACAAGGAGTCCTCGACCCCAGAAGGGGCGAGGCGTCAACACGGTCTTATGTTACAATAGACGCTGGGGGCGTGATACTGCAACCCATTAGTCGAAGCCAACCTTGACTGGCCGGACGGTCAGTAAATAAACACCGCCGTTCCCACCGGTACGACGCTGTAGAGGTACGCAATGTCCTCATTCCGCAATCTGACACACCCGTGACTCACGGCCTTCCCGATCGATAACGGCTCGTCGGTCCCGTGCAGCGCGTAGCCGTCGCCCATGTTCAGCCGATGGCCGCCGAGCGTCCCTTTGTACTTCCGCTGGTTCGTGCCGTACGGCGGGACGATGATGTTGCCACCCGCCGTGATCTCGTGCCCGTCCTTCGCTTCCAGCGGCACTTCCACGCCGTCCGGCGTGCGCTTCACGACGTCGTTGCCATCCACCTCGATCATCGTGCCATCTCCGCCCGGAATCGCCTTCTTCCGGTCGAGGGCCAGGATTCCCAAGCCCTTCTTTTTGGCCTGCTCCACGTAGTGCCAGTTCGGCGGCACCCACACCGGATCCATCTCCTTGCTCTGCACCACCAACCGCCCGCGCGGCGTGTCGAACTTGAACTCCTGCCGCGTGCCCTGCTTCTGCACGAGCGTCTTGCCGCTTCCCACCGCCACCTGCGTAGTGTAGAGCGTCGTGTCTCCGAACTTGTACCAGAGGCGGCGATCTTCGATGCTCACCACGATGTACGGCTTGGTCGCGGCGCTGTCTGGCTCGGTGGCCAGCATCGTTTGCAGCGAGTCCGACACCGTTCCAGCCCTGCGGCTCACGTCGTCCAGCAGCTCCCAATTTCGATTGAAGACGATGCGGTTGATGTCGCGCTGAAATCGTACCTGAAGCGTCGAATATACGAGCGCCCCACTGGCGATCCCCAGCGCGAGCGTGATTCCAAGCCCACCGGCCACGAACTTCCAGCCACCACGCGATTCCTCCGCCGGCGCGATGTCCGGACGGGGCCGTATCGGTCGGGGTTCAGGAGTGGGAACGCCTTCTCTGGGTATGCTCATGTCTCTTGAAAATAGATCGGCTTGCTCGCCGCGTCAGTAGAAATAGACGACGGTTCCACGCTGCAGATCGGGGGCAACCGCCCGCAGATCCTCCGCGCTCACTCTAATGCTTCCCGGCAGCACGTAGGACGAGTCATTCAGCGGCCCCACACTCGGCAACGAATAGATGACGGTTCCACCATTCAGGACGATTGCGACCGGTCCGAGAGCACCAACGAGCGCCTGCGTCGCCGGCTGCGGTACCCCCCGATCCGAGTACACCCACGCCGGCACCTCCCACGCGTCCTCGGGGCCGAGTATGCGTTCGACGGACCGAGTGCCCCTGGGGGGAGCCATGTGAACCGTATCGTGCCCGGAGCCCAGCAGCTTTCCGGGCGCCACTTCCACGCCCATCTCCCGGAGCAGCGCCCCATCCCGCTCGAGATACATCTTGCCGCTGTCGACCGCTACCGCCAGGTGGATCTCCTTGTCGATTTTCGCCTGGCGACGCAGCAGCTCCATCATCATTGCCGTCCGCTTCTCGTTCGTGTTGGTGACCGCGTCGCTTCGGCGCCGCTCGAACTCGCTCATGCCGGCACGAAGTCGCGCAACTTCCGTCTCGTAGGCGGCGCGCTTGTAGAGCACCCAGCCATCGATGGCGAGCATGCCAACGATGATGACTGCGATCGCCGCGGTGAACGCCGCGTGCTTCCGGCGAAAGTCGGAGAAGGACATCAGGGAATGTGAGAGTAGGCGGCGGCGCGCGGCCGCTGGTCGACGCTAGCGCGGAACGATTCGCAGAACATTGAGAATGGGTACACCGGATGGGTCGCTTCGTCCCGCGCGCACGCGCGCCAGCACCATGATGTAGCTGAGTGGCGGGAGTGCGCGCGCGCTCGCGACGAGCGCCGCGGGAAGCGCGAGATAGAGCAGCGAGCTCTCGCTGCCTGGCCCGCGCGCGAGCAGATACGGCTCATCGGGCGCGAGTCCCTTGCGCAACGGATCCGCGGCCTGCACTGCGATCGCCTGCACCACCCAGCGTACCGTCGAGCCCTTGTAGTGCTCTGGATCCGATCGCAGGTCCGCCGCGCTCACGGCGCTCACGGACGAGCTGTCCACGGGAATCAGCTCGCTCTCCCGCACCCATCCCTCGGCCTGCACGCGCGCCCATCCGTGATCGCGAGCGACGATTCGCACGCGCGCCGCGGAGTCCGCGGTGCCCGATGGCTTTCCGTCGGGCGCGGCGCGGAGCACGAGCGGGTGCGCGGCGGCAAAGTCTCCGAGCGCCGGCGACGCATCGGGTCGCGAGGCCGGCACGGCCGCGGCGTCCGGCGCACCGCGCGAAGGCAGCGTCGCGACGCGCTGCGGCGCGCCCTGGCTCGCCTCGGCGCGCGCTGGCGCGTTGCGCGCAACCGGCGGCGCCTTCGCGGCGATTGTCGTCAGCTCGCGCGTGCGCACCCAGGCATCGCGTTTCACCCGGTACCAGTCGCCGCTCGTCGCGAGCTTGTCCACCGGCATGCCGTCCTCGATGACCGCGACGACGGCGGCCGAAGGTCCCGCGCCTGCTCGAATCGCCGCGCCGCTCGACGCGTGAATCGTGAGCGCATCCTTCTTCGAGGTCACGACGCTCTTGTTGAGAAAGCCCTCGATCGTGACCGCGGTCCAGTCGCCCTTCGTCGCTCCGGTCTTGAGCGCGGCGCCCACGCGCATCGTCGCGACGAGACGGCCGTCCGGCGCCACGCGCGCGGACGCGGCTGTTGCGGCCGTCGTCTGCGCGCCAGCTGAGGATGCCGCGAGTACGCACAACATCACGAGCGAATTACACCGCATCGCTGGATGGGGGATGGGAGGTCGTCTACATTTCCGCGGCTGGGGTCGCGCCGCAGTATACGTTCGAACTCTCACCGAGCAAAGATGTCGTCTACGCGCAAGCGCCCGGTCGTTTTGTTGGTGCTCGACGGATGGGGTTATCGGGTGGAACGTGATGGGAACGCGATCGCGATGGCGCGCACACCGACGTGGGATGCGCTCTGGTCCGGCACCTCTCGCACTTTGCTGCATGCCTCCGGACTTCCCGTTGGGTTGCCGGAAGGACAGATGGGGAACAGCGAGGTCGGTCACCTGAACCTCGGCGCGGGGCGCGTGGTGCCGCAGGACCTCGTGCGCATCAATCTCGCGATCGACGACGGCTCCTTCTTTCGCAACGAGACGCTGCTCGAGACCTGCGCCGCGGTGCGCGAGAGCGGCGGGACTCTGCACCTCGCGGGACTCATTGGCAACGGCGGCGTCCACGCCGTGGACAAGCATCTCGTTCGCGCTCATCGACCTTGCGGAGCGCGAGCATGTTCCGCACGTGGCGATTCATGCGCTGCTCGATGGTCGTGACACCTTGCCCCGGTCGGCACTCGGATTCATGGAGCAGTTACTCGAGCGAGCCAAGGGGCGTGCGACGGTCGCGTCGGTGGGCGGCCGCTATCACGGCATGGATCGCGACCGGCGATGGGCCCGCACCGAGCTGTGGTACCGAGCCATGATGCAGGGCGTCGGACCCCGCGCGTCTGATCCGCTCACCGCCATTCGCGCCGCCTACGAGCGCGGCGAGAGCGACGAGTTCATGAAGCCGGTCGTGATCGAACGGAACGAGCAGCCCGTCGCGACGGTACGAGATGGCGATGCGATCATCCTCTTCAACTTCCGGGCGGACCGGATGCGCCAAATCACCCGCGCGCTCACCGAGAGTCCGTTCGACGGATTCGACGTGCGCGGCCGCCCGGCCATCAAGCTCGTGACGATGACGCAGTACGACGAGACTTACGATCTTCCCGTCGTCTTCCCGCCCTTCACGCTCGCCCGCATTGTCGCCGAAGTGATCTCGGCGCACGGCGGAACGCAGTTTCGAACCGCGGAGACGGAGAAGTACGCCCACGTCACGTACTTTTTCAACGCCGGCGTCGAGGCACCGTACAAGGGTGAGGTACGCGAGCTGGTGCCGAGCCAAAAGGTAGCGACGTACGATCTTGGCGCCCGAGATGAGCGCATTCGGGGTGACGGACGTGTTGTGTAAGGCGATCGGGTCACGCGACTACGATTTCATCCTCTGCAACTACGCCAACGGTGACATGGTCGGGCACACCGGCGTGATACCGGCGGCGGTGAAGGCGGTGGAAACCGTGGACGAGTGCCTCGCCCGCGTGATCGCGGCCGCTCAGCGTGCCGACGCGCGCGTGCTCGTGACGGCGGACCACGGGAATTGCGAGATGATGATCGACCCCGCAACGGGGGGACCGCACACTGCACACACGACGAACCCGGTTCCACTGGTCATCGTGGATCCGGATGGTGATCGTCCGCTGCGCGACGGCGGCGCGCTGCGAGATGTTGGACCCACGGTGCTGGCGATGCTCGGCGTGGAAAAGCCCGCGGAGATGACCGGAATCGACCTCAGACAGATGGGAGCCGTATCGTGAAGCTCGTACTTACCGCCGCACTCCTTTCCTTTGGCATCGCGCCGCTCGCCGCGCAGGTTGGGAGCGAGCCGGACAAGAGTCCCTATCAGGATTTCAGCTACCACCAGGACTTCACGATCTGGGGAGGCTACTTTCGCGGCAGCGCCGGCGAGGCGAATATCGGTCCGAAGTCGAGCCCGATCTTCGGTGTGCGGTACGGATTGCACATTGGCGGACCGGCAGAATTCAGCGTTCGAATCGGGCGTGCGCTCTCGAGCCGCAACGTGCTCGACCCCACGAAGATCGGCGCGGACCGAAATCTTGGCACCGAGACCGATAGGCTCTGGATCGGCGACCTGGGCATCAATCTCGCGCTCACCGGGCAGAAGAGCTTTCACAGAATCATTCCGATTTTTGGCTTCGGCGTCGGCGTGGCGTCGAGCGGCAACGCCGCGGACGTGGGTGGATACCGGTTCGGCACCGGCTTCGCGATTCATGGCGGCGGCGGCCTCAAGTTCGTCTCCCACGGCCCATGGGGGGCGCGCGTGGACGTCACCGACTACTTCTGGCAGCTTTCGTATCCCGGAGCGTACTTTCTGGCGCCCACCGGCGGTACGGCGATACTCTCACCCAGTCAGGTGCAGAACCAGTGGACGCAGAACCCCGTCATCACGTTCGGCCTCTCCTACATTTTTGCCCGTTAGACCGAGGTTGACCTATGGCTCAGGATTTTGAGAACGTCTTCGACCTCGATGATCTGAGCGACGCGGAGCTTCGCGAGCTCGTGCGCGATCAGCTGGCCCAGGACGACTCGCTGGACGTCGCGGGAATTCTCGTGCACGTCAAGGATGGCTACGTGACACTCGCCGGACGTGTTGGAACGGAAGGCGAGAAGCAGATCGCCGATCACGTGTTGAGCGATGTCATTGGACTCGAGTCGTTCTCGAACGACCTGCTCGTCGATCCGGTGCGGCGCGATGAGGAGCCAGAGGCGGCCGATGAGGCTGTGGCGCGCGCTGCTTCGCGCGGGGAAGACCCTCTCCTCGGCGGCAGCGACCTCTCGGCGACGGATGACGAGGCGCAGCGCGTCACGGACAACGATGACGCCGCGCTCTTCGGCTCGCGCGACATTGAGAGCGTGATGGAGAACGGCGTGCCCTGGATTCCCCCCGACGAGCCGACGCCCGAGGGACGCGACGCGCCCTGACCGCCCGATGCAGGTGATGACCGCGCGCGTGAGGCGCTGAGTCGTGTTCTCGCTCACGCGACGGGTGTCGTTCACCGCTACGCATTGCTATTGGCGAGCCGACTGGAGCGACGCGCAGAACAGGCAGCGCTTCGGCGGCGCAACCAAGGCGCATGCGCACGACTACGCCTGCGATGTCACCGTCAGCGGCCCGCTCGACGCAGAAACCGGGATGATTGTCGATCTCGGAGTGCTCGACGGGGTCCTGAATCGCGAGGTACGCTCACGCTTCCATGGCGCCGACATCACGAGCCAGCTCCCCGAGTTCGCCGAAGGCAAGCTCATTCCCACGGGCGAGAATCTCGCGCGCTTCATCTACGACCGTGTCTCCGCGTCGCTCACCGGTTCGGCGAAGGTCGCCAGCGTGATCGTACGCGAGGACGAAACGATCTCCTCCGAATACACCGGCAGCGAATAGAGGCCACGTTCGTGCTCGCGCCGCCGCCAGCGCGGTATATTCCGCGAATGACGAATCCAGCCGTCTCGCATCAGACGTGACCGCGCGGTGCACCGGCGTGATCCTGGCGGGCGGGCAGGCGTCGCGCTACGGCGGGCGGCCAAGGGACTCGAGCGGGTGCATGGCGAGCGAGTCATTGATCGCGTGGCGAAAACGCTTGGCGCGGTGACGGATTCGCTTCTCCTCATCGCGAACGATCCGTCGGCAGCAGCATGGCTCCCTGGTATTCGTGTCGCAGGAGATGTGAGACCGGGCATTGGGGAGCCTTGGCGGCATCCATGCGGCGCTCGTGCGCGCGGGGACGGCTGTGATCGTGGTCGCGTGGGACATGCCGTTCGTTCCCGAGGGACTACTCGCGGAGCTGCGCGTGCTGGGCGAAGATGCGGACGTCGTGGCGCCTGAGAGCGGCTCGTCGCGGCACGGGCTCGAGCCGTTGTGCGCCTACCATTCGCCCGCGTGCATCGCGCCGATCGAGCGCGCGCTCGACGCGGACGACCGGCGCGTGACCGGATTCTTCGATCAGGTGCGCGTCGCGCGGATCGTGGCCGAGGAAGTGAGGCGATACGGAGACCCCGACCGCCTGTTCATGAACGTCAACTCACCGAGCGAGCTCGCGCTCGCGGAGCAATATGCCTCGACCGCCGATCGTGACCATAATCGGAACTAAGAAACAGGGAAAGACGACGCTCACCGTGAAGCTCGCCGCGGAGATGCATTGTCGCGGCCATTGGGTGATGACGATGAAGCATGGGTCGCACACGTTCAACATTGATCCGAGCACGACGGACACGTACCGGCACTATCACGAGGGTCAGGCGGAGCGAGTCGCTATGGTGTCGCCGGACAAGTTCGCGCTCGTCGAGCGCTGGACGGAGGAGCGGACTCCGGAGCAGATCGCGGAGACGTACCTGGGGGACGCCGACATCGTGATCGCCGAGGGCTTCAAGGCGGCGGCGCTGCCGAAGGTCGAGATTTTTCGGCGCGAGACGGGAAAGGCTCCCCTCTACGAAGCAGGATCGGCGCAGAGCGCGTACTACATCGCGATCGCAACCGATGATGCGTCGATGACGTCGCACGTACCGATGGTGTTGTTCTCGGATCCGGACTGGCTCACGACATTGGCGGACATCGTCGAGGAAAAGGTGATGCGGGTATGAAGATGACTCGGGTGGTGGTGGTCGGGATGATTGCGTTCGCGTGCGCGACGAGTGGAGCGAAGACCGGCGGAACGACGGCGACGGCGACCCCGGCCGCGAATACTGCTCCGTCGACGATGCCCCCTACGCCGACGGTGACGGCTCCGCCAACGGCCGCAGCCCCCGCGCCGAGCGCGCCCGTCTCGCGCGCGATGCTTCGGCACGCGATCGACTCGATGGTGACGCAAGCCGAGTTTCGAAACTCGCACTTCGGTGTTTTGATAGTCGATCCCGAGCGCGGCGACACGCTGTACTCGCTGAATGCGGGAAAGCTGTTCATGCCCGCGTCGAACATGAAGATCGTGACTGGGGCGACGTCGCTGGTGCAGCTCGGGCCGGAGTACTCATTTCGGACCGCGTTCGCCATGTCCGGAGCCATCGAAGCGAGACACGCTGCATGGAGAGCTGATCGTCATGGGGACTGGGGATCCCACGATAAGCGATCACATGCAAGGGTCCGCGATGACGCCGTTGTACGCGATCGCGGATTCGTTGAAGGCGCGCGGGATCAAGGCGATCGCGGGCGGCCTGTGTTCCGGGTCCAGACGCATTTCCCGATACGTCGATTGGGTTTGGCTGGTCGTGGACGACCTCGGCGAAGACTATGGGGCGGGAGTGGATGCGCTGTACTTCAACGAAGGATTCGGGACCGCCATTGCGCGGGGGAAGCCAGGATCGCGTCCGGACTCGATCGAGACTTATCCCGCTCACAGCTATCCGATCGTAAAACGGCTTGCGCCGTCCGCGCACGACCTCTCCGACACCGGCGCGGTGCGGCTCGATTTCAATCCGGCGCGCACGGAGTTCATCGCTCGCGGAAGATTGAAGACTGCCGCGGCGACACCATTGTGTTTGTGTATCCCAATCAGAGGGATGCGTACCTCTTCGCACTGCGCGAGGCTTTGATCGCCCGTGGCGTTTCCGTGAGTGAGCAGGCGTGGGGGCACGGCGACGTCGCAAAGCCGTACTCTCCCGATCTCGCGATCCCGATTCTCACCATCGAATCCCAGCCTCTTCGCGACATCCTTCCTGCGCTCGAGAAGCCCTCGCAGAACCAGATCGCCGAAATTCTCTTACAAGACCCTGGCGCACGAAGAAAACTGGCATCGGCTCGGCCGACAGCGGCGCGCGTCGTCATTGAGCGCCAGCTGCCGCCTGGGGCGCGCAGCCCGATGGCTATCGCCATTCGCGATGGCAGCGGGCTGTCGCGACACGACTATCTCAGCCCGGAAACGATCGTGCGCGTGCTCGACAAGATTCGCGCGGACACCGCCTTCCAGGTGTTCTACAACGCCCTGCCGATCGCAGGCATCGACGGTTCGCTCGAACATCGCATGCAGGGCACCGCCGGCCGCCGGGAACGTGCACGCGAAAACCGGCTCCGTCGCGAATGCCGCGCTCGCTCTCCGGCTACGTGACGACGGCCGACAAGCACATGCTGATCTTCAGCCTCCTCGCGCAACAACTGCACGGTGAAGCAGCCGTCCGTCGACAGCGTGCACAACGCGATCGCTCGTGATGCTCGCGTCGATGCAACCTGCGCGACGTGCAGTAGTGTTCTCGGTCACCGACGCCGTTTCGCGGATTGTCGCGGGGATCGAGCCGCTCGAGCGTCGAGCGCGTGGCGCTGCTCGACGCACTGCGGCCGCGTGCTCGCGACGACCGGCGGTCTCGCCGCTGACGCTTCCGCCATGGGACAACTCCGCGATGGACGGCTATGCGCGTCCGGGCCGCCGACGTCGACGGGCAAGCGCAGCGTAGCCTGTCACGCTCACGGTGATCGAGACCGTGGCGGCCGGCGCATTCCCGTCGCGCCCCGGTCGACGCGGGCGAGCTGCACGCGCATCATGACCGGCGCACCGTTGCCCGAGGGCGCAGACACCGTCGTGCGCCTCGAGGACACCGACGGCGGCACCGACGGTCGCGATTCGCGACGCGCGCGACGCGGGCCGCAACCTGCGTTACCGCGGCGAGGACATCATCACGGGATGCGCGTGCTCGCGTCGGCCAGCCGATCGGCGCCGCGCAGATCGGCGTGCTCGCATCGCTTCGGCTTCGCCGCGTCGACGTGTTCCGCGCGACCGCGCGTCGCGTTCTTCGCGCTCGGGCGACGAGCTCGTCGACCTCGATCGCTTCACCGAAGCCCTCGACGGCAAGAAGATCGTGTCGTCGAACAGCTACACGCTTCACTCGCTCGTGAGCGCTGAACGGCGGCGATCCCCGTGATACCTCGGCGTCGCGCGGCGACGATCCCGCGGACATTCGCGCGCTGCATCGACCGCGCCGCGGGCTGCGATCTGCTCATCACGTCGGCCGGAATCTCCGCGGCGAGTTCGACTACCTGCGCGCCGGTACTCGCGGAGGCTGGCGTCACGCTCGATGTTTGGAGGGTGCGCATGCGTCCAGGCGCGCCCCTCGGATTCGGATGGCTCGGCAAGATGCCGTGGATCGGGCTCCCCGGCAATCCGGTGTCGACAATGGTCACCTTCGAGCTCTTCGTGCGCCCCGTGATTCGCAGCATGCTCGGTCACACGCGGCTCTTCCGGCGCCCGATTCCTGTGATGCTCGAGGAGCCGGTGAAAATCGGCGCCGCCCTCACGCACTTCCTGCGCGCGATCGTGTCCGTGAGGCCGGCGGGACTCTGAGCGCGCGCTCACAGGGCCGCAGGGCTCGGGTATCCTCACTTCGATGGCGAAGGCGAACGCCCTGCTCGTGATTCCGCACGAGCGTCCGCAGGTCGAGGCTGGGGAAATCGTGAACGCACTCCTGCTCTCCGACGACGCGCAGCTCGCCACGCACTTCTCGCTGTGACGCGATGACCGCGCTGCATGGGCGGCCGCTCGTGAAGGAGCTCGAGCGCCGTTTCGTCGTCGCCCATTCACGAGTCGACCTGCCGGGCGGCACCGTGAACATCATGCATCCCGAGAACACGGATGCGCTGATCAGCGAAGATGACATGGTCCGCGACGACCGCCTTCCCTACTGGGCCGACATTGGCCGTCGTCGCGCGTGCTTGCGCGAGCGCTCGCGGGCGAACGCGGCGCGGGGCGCACGATGCTTGAGCTCGGGGCCGGACTCGGCCTCGCGACCATTGGCGCGATGCGCGCGGGCTACGACGTGCTCGCGACCGACTACTACGACGACGCGCTCCTGTTCACGAGCGCGAACGCGTGGCGCACGCTCAAGCGCGAGCCGCGCACGCGGATGATCGACTGGCGCGAGCTTCCCGATGATCTCGGGGTGGCGGACAGGGTGGTGGCCGCCGACGTCCTCTACGAGGATCGGTATCCGCCACTCGTCGCCAACGTCATCGCGCGAACCCTGGCGCCCGGCGGCGTGGCCACGATCGCGGATCCGGGTCGCCCGATGGTCGAGCAGTTCTTCGAGCTGCTCCCGTCACTCGGCCTCCGTCTGCGCAACACCGAGATGATCAGCTACGACGAGGTGCCCGCGCAGCAGACCATTCGGCTTCATCACGTGATCCGCTCACCCGACGGCGACGGCGAGATTGATCACACCTGACTTTTGCCAGGCATTCGACAAGGTATGTTCGCATACTCACTGCGCGCTTCCGGTCGACAGGCGGTTCGAAATCGCCGGGAAGGGTGACGGCACGCTTATCGCCGAGTAGGGAAGGATCCCGACACCTGAGCCATCGTCAGCCTGAATGACAACGCTCGAAAGCCAGACGCTCGTGCATCGTCGCGAACTCTTGTGTACTCGACTGGCACTCGCCGCGAGTGCCTTCGTGGCACTGGCCGCGTCGGGCGTTCTCGTTGGCTGGCGCATCGACAACGAAACGCTGAAGCGCTTCGCGATTGGCTCGGTCGTAATGCTACCCGCGACCGCGCTCACCCTGCTCCTCGCGGCAGTGGCGCTCGCCATTCGTGACAATCGACTCGACCAGTCGTGTCTGGAGATCGTTCGGAGCCTTGGTCTCCGGACTGGTGCTGGTTATGGGGGCAACCATGCTGGCGCAGCGAATCGGCGGATTCGAGCTTCGAGTGAACCTGCTGCTCTTCGCGGATGCGCTCAGTCGCTATCCGTATCGCCCTCTCGGGCTCATGGCGGGCAACAGCGCGGTTGCATTCACGCTCCTCGGCATTGGGCTCGCCTTTCCCGATGCGCGCCTTCGCGATCGAAGACTGGCGAACGGCGTGGCACTCGGCGCCGTTGCGGTGTCGGCCACTGCGTTGGTGGGGTATGCGTTCGGCGCACGAGCACTCTACAGCTTCGATCAGTACGCGGCGATGGCCGTGTCGACTGCGTTGTGCCTGCTCGCCATTGGCATTGGCGTGATCGCCTCGAGACCGCAAACAGGATTGGTGGCTCTTCTGATCGCAGACGACGCGGGCGGGGTATTCACGCGAAGGATGCTGCCGATCGCTCTCACGGTCCCCTTGCTGCTGGGCCTTGCATGGCTCACGGGACGCCGCCTGGAACTGATCAGCCGCGAGTCTGGCGTCGCAATTTTCATCGTTGCCACGTCCGCGATCTATTCAGCGTTCCTGTTTCATAGCGCGCGGTCGGTGAGAAAGCTCGACCGCGAGGCTCGCGCCGCTCTGGCTCACGCCGAACGCGCACGCGTGCGCGCGGAAGAGGCCAATCGCGGTAAGGCGGAATTTCTCACCATGATGAGTCACGAGCTTCGAACGCCCTTGAACGCGATTCGCGGATACACGCAACTGATGGAGCTGGGGGTGCACGGTCCGGTGACGGAAGAGCAGCGGATGGATCTCGCGCGCATCAGACGCAGCGAGGAGCATTCGATTGGGAATCATCGGCGATATCCTCGAGTTCGCGTCGCTCGAGCGCGGGCAGTACAAGTACGAGATCACCCCGGTTGCGCTTGCGCCGCTGTTGGACGACGTGGTGACCGAGGTCATGTCGCTGGCAGTCGTGAAGGGAATTCGCCTGGTGCAGGAGGGAATGCCCGCAGGTGCGGAGAACGGCGGCGATCCGAAGGCGACGATGGAGGTTCTCGCGGACGCGGAGAAACTGAGGCAGGCTCTCATCAATCTGGTGTCGAACGCCATCAAGTTCGCGAACGATGGAGGTAAGGTCACAATTGTCCTGCAGGCATCGCAGAAAAACATTCAGGTCTCGATCGCCAACTACGGCCGCGACATTCCTCCGGACCGACTCGCGACGCTCTTCGACCCTTTCACCCAGCTCGAGCCTGCGCTCACGAGAACGACGGCGGGCATTGGTCTCGGCCTGGCCGTCAGTCGACAGCTGCTCCGGGGAATGGGAAGCGATGTTCAGGTGGAAAGCACACCCGGCGCCGGATGGCGCTTTTCCATTCTCTTGCCGCGCGCGCCTCTGAACCGCGTCACGCCGTCCGCTACAACAGACCTTTCGGCCAGTCGAATCGAAGCTCCGCTCTAGTCAGCCCGCAGGCGCGAGGCGACAAACTCGGGGATGTCGAGCATCGGATACTGTCGAGTACGCTGAGCCCCAGCGAAGCAAACGATCACGCTGGATCACATTGTGCTATTGTGAAGTGGCAGCACCCCTCGGCGAGCTTTGATTGCTGCCGGATGTGACATTGCGCGGGAGCTTGCGCCACGAGCCCGGCCTAGTGAGCCGAGCGCAATTCGAGAGGTTTGACATGCGGTCGATCGGGTTGCCGCTGGTCCTAGCGTCGATGGTCGCCGCCATTGCCTGCACCAGTGATCGCGCCCTTGCGCCGAAGTCGGGGCAAGCGGGCCAGCTCACCGATATCCCTCCAGAACTGATCGCCGCCTATACCAGGACAAATCTCCCGGGAACCGAAACGGTGGTGGCGCTCAACGACAGTGGCGACGTGGTCGGAGCCACCGCGTCAGGCGGCGTTCTGTGGCACGGGTCCGCACACGAGAGAACCAGTCTCCCGATCATCCCCACCGCGATCGCGAATGACGGGACCGTGGCAGGATCAGTCGACGGACATGCGGCAACGTGGAAGAGCGGCCGCATCACGATACTCGACACCGCATTGAGCATAGCACTGGCGATTTGTCGTTGCGAGTCCGCCACGGTGGTCGGAAGCGTTCAGGTGAATGGAGTCACCCACGCAGCGATCTGGGTCGACGGCATTCGCATTGACGCCGGCGTGCCGCCGAGGAGCGAGCACGCCGAGTTCTCATTGATCGGAACCGGCTTCGTCGTGGGCAATGCGATCGTGCGCGATCGCGACCCGCATAGTATGACTGGAGATTCCGCGGATTTCCCGGAGCCCTTCTCCTGGTCCCATGCGGGAGGATGGGTTCCCTTTCGTCTCGATGGTGTGACCGTGGCCTATATCGTGTCGTTGAATTCACATGGCATTGCAGTCGGATTTGGCTCTGGGCCCAACTTCTCCAATACCCTCGGCGTACTTTATGACGTTGCTGCCGGCACCGGAGAGGGCGAGCTCTCCGGCGTTCCATTGTTTCAAGGCATCGCGCCAACAGGAATCAACGATTCCCGTCTGATTTCCGAGAACGGAATCTTGAATCCGGACAACGGGACCGCGGGCCCGATCGCTCTCGTCAGCTCGACAGACCCCAGTGGTGGACGGTTATTGCCACCGGGAGTCCTCGGCGACCAAACCGCCGGCATCAACAGCGCGGGGATTATTGGCGGGCAATCGGAGGGCCTGCCTGTGCTCTGGATTCCGAATCCATGACGCATAGGACATTGCGGAGCAGGACCGCTGGTCCTCGTGTCGATGGTCTTCGCCATCGCCTGCACCAGTGATCGCGCCCTCGCGCCGAAGCCGGGACGCTCGGGCCAGATTTCCGACATTCCCCCAGAGCTGATCGCCAACTACTCGAGAGTGAGTCTCCCGGGGAGCGAGACGGTGGTCGCGCTCAACGATAGTGGCGATGCAGTCGGCGCTAGCGCGTCCGGCGGAGTCCTCTGGCACGGGGCCGCCCACGAACGAACAACACTCCCGATTACTCCCACGGCGATCGCGAACAACGGCACCGTGGCGGGAAGCATCGACGGACATGCGGCAACGTGGAGGAACGGCCACGTCACAATACTCGACACGGCGGCCAGCGCGGCGCTCGCGATTTGTCGTTGTGAGTCCGCCACGGTGGTCGGTAGCGTTCGAGTGAATGGAGTCACCCACGCAGCGATATGGGTCGACGGCATTCGCATCGACGCCGGCGTGCCGCCGAACAGTGATTCCGCCGCGTTCTCGGCGATCGGGACCGGCTTTGTGGTGGGCAACGCGGATGTCAGCGTATTTGACGGGCGGGTAAACTCTTTCGTGAATCTCCCTGAGGCTTACTCCTGGTCCCCTGCGACAGGGTGGCAACCCTTTAGTTATATCGCCGGAGCGACCTCGGCCGTGATCGTCTCGTTGAACTCGCACGGCGTGGCAGTTGGATTCGGCGTTGGGCCCAACAGCTTTGGCGACGTCAGAGCCATAGTCTACGAGGTCGCCGCCGGCCTCGGAGATGATTCGTCGCCCAGCGCTGGTGAATTCTTCGACGGCGTCGAGCCAACAGGCATCAACGATTCCCAACTGATTTCCGCGAACGCCAGTTTGGCTACGGAGAACGGGCCCGGGCGCTCGGTCGCTCTAGTCGGGGGACATTTTATACCCCCGGGGGCCATTGGCGATCTCACCGCAGGCATCAACAGCGCGGGGATCGTCGGCGGGCAATCGGACGGGCTGCCCGTTTTGTGGATTCCGAATCCGTGACGCAGAGCTCACCTCGTGAGGCAGGCGCTCCAGTACTCGTTGGTCTTAGGCGCGAAGCCTCGACGCGACGACCTCGGAGATGTCGTACACCGGCACCTCGCTCCCCTTCGCCTTCACGCTGTCGCTGATCATCGTCATGCAGAACGGACACGCCACTGCGACCGTGTCCGCGCCCGTCGCCAACAGCTGCTCCGCGCGCTCGACGTTGATGCGCTTCCGCCTTCTCTCCTCCATGAACATCCGCCCGCCGCCGGCGCCGCAGCACATGCCACGATCGCGCGTGCGCTCGGCCTCGACCAGTTGTCACGATCGGCAGCGCGCGGCGCAGCGTCTCGCGCGGCGCATCGTACACATCGTTGTAGCGGCCGAGGTAGCACAGTCGTGGTACGCGAT
Source organism: uncultured Gemmatimonadaceae bacterium (assembly GCA_963827355.1). Classification (GTDB taxonomy): domain Bacteria; phylum Gemmatimonadota; class Gemmatimonadetes; order Gemmatimonadales; family Gemmatimonadaceae; genus FEN-1250. Next base: position 312,829 of record CAWHAS010000015.1, on the reverse strand, counting down.
CGTGCAGCGTCTTCCCCGCAGTCGGTGTCGAACGGAACGCGCCCGCCGCCATCAGCCTCTCGATGTACGTCGAGTGATGCATCACCTCGTAGTTCCCGCCGAACTGCGGATACTCGTTGCCGATCTGATGGAAGCAGTGCGGGCAGAAGGTGACGACCGTCTTCACATCGTAGCGCGTGAGCGTCTCGATGTTCTGCTTCGCGAGCATCTGATAGAGGTACTCGTTCCCCATCCGGCGCGCGGCATCGCCGTTGCATTTCTCTTCCTGGCCGAGAATCGCGAAGTGCACCCCGGCGGCCTTCAGGATGCGCGCGAACGCGACGCTGATCTTCTTCGAGCGGTCGTCGAACGATCCCATGCAGCCAACCCAGTAGAGCACCTCCGGGCTGCTCGCCGCGCTCCGCCATCTCCGCCATCGTCGGAATGTCGAGCCCCTCGGCCCACTTCGCCCGATCGTCGGGATGGAACGCCCACGGCGATCCGTTCCGCTCCATCGACTCGAACGCCGGCATCACCTCGGGGGAAAGCGCGACTCCATGAGCACGAGGTTGCGCCGCATGCTCGACGATGTGGCCGAGCTGCTCGATCCCCACGGGACACTCCTGGATGCACGCGCGGCACGTGGTGCACTGCCAGAGCTCCTCCTCGGTGATGAAGTTGTCGAGCAGCCGATGCTCGAGAATTGCGGTGGCGCTCGTAGCGCCCTCGTCGCCTTCGCCGTGAAGCAGCGCGTGGTGCGCGAGCTCCGGTCGATCGCCCACGAGGAGCGGGGCCTTCTCCATCAGCCGGTGACGCGTGTCGATGATGATCTTGCGCGGGCTCAGCACCTTCCCGGTGAGATGCGCGGGACACACCGAGGTGCAGCGGCCGCACTCGGTGCACGTGTACCCGTCGAGCAGGTCCTTCCACGTCATCTGATCGACGTCCGCGGCCCCGAACTGCTCGACATTCTCCGCCTCGAGATCGAGGAAACGAATCACGCCCTTCGGGCCGGGCCCCTGCGAGTTCGAGAAATAGACGTTCGGAATCGACGAGACGATGTGCAGGTGCTTCGAGAACGGCAGATAGTTGAGAAATGCGAGCACGAGCAGTGCATGCGTCCACCAGAACACGGCGTGCGCTCCGGAAAGCAGCCCCGAAGGCAACGTGCGCAGCGGCATCGAGAGCACGAGCGAGAGGGGCTTCGCGCGCGTGATCGAGTCAGGATCGAGCGCGAGCTGCAGCGCGTTCACCGCGAACATGGTCACCATCAGCCGGCGATCGCCCCCAGGATGATCAGGGCGTCGCTGTGCTCGAGATTGTCACCCTCGAGACGCGCCGGATGGAGCACCAGTCGCCGGTAGAACGCGAACGCGATCGCCGCCAGCACGAGAACGCCGAACAGATCCTGCGACGCGGAGTAGAACGCGTACAGCGGCGCAGGGAGAAAGGCGAACGAGAACGCGGGAAAGCTTCCGTTGAGCAGCAGCTCGGCCGTGCCCACCGTCAGAACGACGAACCCCCAGAAGATCAGCGCGTGCATCGGGCCCGCCACCGGGTCGCGCAAGATCTTCTTTTGCAGGAATGCGACCGTGATGACGTTCTTCAGGCGAACGAGCACATGGCCGCTGCGATCGTCCGGCCGCGCTATGCCGAGGTAGGAGATTAGCCGCTGAACGTTGTACGAAAAGAAGCCGGCGGCGAGGAGCAGGACGAGCAGGAAGACGGCGTTCTCGGTTCGCATGGCACCGAAGCTATGGGGCGTCGAGTGCCGAAACAACCAGCCGGAACTCAGCTCTGCGAGCGAGCCTGCTTCACGGCGGCCGTCAGCACCGGCAGGATCTCGATCACGTCGCCGACGATGCCGTAGTCGGCAACCTTGAAGATCGGCGCTTCCTTGTCCTTGTTGATCGCCACGATCGTGCCGGAGTTGCGCATCCCCGCGATGTGCTGGATCGCACCCGAGATTCCGCACGCAACGTAGAGCTCGGGACTCACCTGCCGCCCCGTCTGCCCGATCTGATCGCTGTGCGGACGCCAGCCATCGTCCGTCACCGCGCGCGTCGCGCCGACGGCCGCGTTCCCGAATGCCGCCGCGAGATCCTCGACGAGCTTGAAGTTCTCGGCGCTCTTGAGCCCGCGTCCGCCGCTCACGATCACCGGCGCATCCCCGATGTCGAGCTTGGCGCCGCCACCGGTGATCATCTCCTTCACCACGAGCCTCGATGCCGCGGGATCGACCGCCGGCTGCGCGGTCTCGATTCGCGGCTCGCGCGGCGTCTCGACCGCGGCACGCGCCCCCGGTCGAAGCGTCACGATCGCCGGGGGCCCGTGAGCTCGAGCGTCGCGATCACCTTTCCCGCGTACGCCGGATGCTTCACCACGAGCGCGTCGCCCGCGAGCTCGAACGCCGTGACGTCCGCCGCCATGCTCACGCCGAGTTGCGCGGCGACGCGAGGCGCGAGATCACGTCCCTGCGCGCTCGCGGAGAATACGGCGGCGCGATAGCCGCCCGACTTGATCCGCGCGGCGGCCGTCGCCGCGAGCGCCTCGACGTTGGCATTCGCGAGCCCAGCATGCTCGACGACGATCACCACGTCGGCGCCATACTTTCCAAGCGCCGCTGCGAGTGCCGCCACGCCCGGCGCGCCAGCGAGCAGCGCGTGCACCTCTCCGCCGCCGCTCGCATCGGCGAGCGCGCGCGCCGCACTCACCGCCTCGAACGCAACCCGCCGCAGCGCACCGCCGCGCGACTCCGCAAACGCAAACGTGTTCGCCACTAGAGCACCTTCGCTTCGGTGTGGAGCAGGCGCACGAGCTCGGGCACGGCGCCCGGACCTTCGCCGACGATGCGTCCCGCGGCGCGCTCCGGTGGCAGCTCCATCTTCGTGAGCTTGATGCTCTCCGCGCCCAGCTGCGCGGGCTTCACCTCGAGGGGCTTCTTCTTCGCCGCCATGATCCCCTTGAGCGATGGGTACCGCGCGCGCGGCATCCCCTCATCGATGGTGACGACGGCGGGCAGCGGGAACTCGACGATCTCCGCCGCGCCCTCGAGCTCGCGCCGCGCCTTGCCTTTGCCGTTCGCGATGTCGAGCGTCGACACGGCGGTCGCGCACGGGAAGTCCGAGCAGCTCCGCGGCCATCGGGCCCACCGTCGCGTTGGCGGAGTCGACCGCCTGCCGCCCAAAGAGGATGAGATCGTAGCCGCCATCCTTGAGTTCGGCCGCCAGCGCGCGCGCGATGGACAGACCATCCGCGGGCACACGATCGGCCTTGAGCTGCACCGCGCGGTCCGCGCCCATGCTGAGCGCCTTTCGCAGCTGCTCCTGCACCACGTCGGGCCCCAGCGAGATCACGACGGTCTCGCCCTTCCCCTCCTTCTCGTTGAGCTGGAGTGCGGTCTCGACAGCGTAGCCATCGAAGTCGCTCATGTCGTACTTGAGCCCCGCCTCATCCACCGCGGTTCCGCTCGCCGCGATCTTGAATCGCGTCTCCATGTCGGGAACGCGCTTGATGCACACCGCGATTTTCACACGCCCACCGGGTTAGTTGAACGCGCTCAACCCGGTCACTGCCTGACCGAGAATCAACGTGTGAATGTCGTGCGTCCCCTCGTACGTGTAGACGCTCTCGAGGTTCGCCATGTGCCGCATCGCGCCGTACTCGGCCAGAATGCCGTTCGCGCCGAGAAGGCGGCGAGCCTCGCGCGCGACGTTGGTGGCGATGTCGCAGTTGTTCCGCTTCGCGAGCGAGACCTGCTGCGGCGTGAACTTCCCCGCATCCTTGAGCCGGCCGAGGTGGAGCGCAACGAGCTGCGCCTTCACGATCTCCGTGAGCATGGTCGCAAGCCGCTGCTGCTGCAGCTGGAATGCGCCGATCACCTTGTCGAACATCACGCGGCTCGTGGAATACGCGAGCGCCTCCTCGTAGCACGCCATCGCCGCGCCGATCACGCCCCACGAAATGCCGTAGCGCGCCTGCGTGAGGCACATGAGCGGGCTCTTGATCCCGCCACTCTTCGGAAGAATCGCGTCCTTCGGAAGGCGCACATCCTGGAACACCAGCTCACTCGTGTCCGAGGCGCGAAGCGACAGCTTCCCCTTCTGATCCTTCGCGGTGAATCCCGGCGTGTCCGTGGGCACGATGAAGCCGCGAATCGACTTGTCGCTCTTGTCGCCGTTCGTCTTCGCCCACACGACCGCGACCTTGGCCTGCGATCCGTTCGTGATCCACATCTTGGCGCCGTTGAGGATCCACGATCCATCCGCCTGCTCGGCAGCCATCGAGATCATTCCGGACGGATTCGATCCGAAGTCGGGCTCGGTGAGCCCGAAGCATCCGATGATCTCGCCCGCGGCCATCTTCGGCAGATAGTGCTTCTTCTGTTCGTCGCTGCCGAACGCGAAGATGGGATACATCACAAGCGCGCCCTGAACCGACGCGAACGACCTGATCCCGGAATCGCCGCGCTCGAGCTCCTGCATGATGAGACCGTAGGCGACGTTGTTCAGCCCCGCGCACCCGTATTCCTCGGGCAGGTTGGCGCCGAACACGCCCAGCTCGGCGAGCCCCGGAATGATCTCCTTCGGAAAGCGTCCCTCTACGTAGCAGTTGCCGATGATCGGTAGAATGCGCTCGTCCACGAACTGGCGGACGCTCGCGCGAACAGCGCGCTCCTCTTCGGAGAGGGCGCTGTCGATGTCGAAGAAATCTTGCATGCAGTAAAGCTAGGCGTTAGGCGAGCGCAGTCAAAGTGCCATTACGCCCCTTGCGTCAGCTCCGCCGGGCCGCTCGCAATCCGAGCTCCTGCTGCGCCACGACGACTGCCGCGGGCGCCGGAGCGCGAAGCTCGCGTCGCGCCTGCGCGGCGATCCCCACCTCGGCCGATTTCGCGCGAAACGTCGGCCCGTGATCGATCGGCAATCCGGTTTCCGCCTGCCACTGATGCACCATCTCGTGCAGCAGCGTGTGCAGCGCCTCGGCCCATCCATGCTTGCGAATGTGTCGTCGGCTTATCGTGATCTCCGCCGGCTCGCCGTATGGTGTGGCGGTTGTGTACTGTCCAAGCCGCGAGCGCATGCGTCCGGACAGCTTGATCGGAATCTCGTTCAGCGCGCCCCCGAAGTGCCGTCGGTTGTACTCCCAATGCCAATGCGCGAGCTCGCGCAGCGTCGTGGGATCCTGCGGATCCGAGCGTCCCGGCCGCCTCACGGGCGCGCGGTGCGCCGCCGCGACCGGGTGCGTGAGGATCACTTTCTGCGCGGCACGCCGGTCGGCGCGAGTTCGTCCCTGCACGAACTGGACGATCGCGCGCAGCACGTCTTCCGGTGCATCAATGTAACCCTTGTTGACGCGAAGCTCCGAACGGCTGAAGCTCACCATGACCGCGCGGTTCGACGTCAGCCGCAGCCTGGTGATTCCCTTGAGGCCGTACACCCGCAGCCGATGCAGCAGCTGCTCGGCGTTGCGCGGCGGCGCATCGAACTCGAGAAACAGCTGCAACAGCTGATTGACGCGTGCGGCCACGAAGCTCGTCATCGGCCGAACCGTCTCGCGGGGGCGGCGAGGAAGTTCTGCGCGCTCTCGGACCAGATCTGCGGCTCCACCTCAATGCTTTCCGGCGTAATCGTGACGACGTTCATCGCCGATGGGCGCTGTCCGCGCGTGCGATTCGAGACGGTACCAGCGGTACACACCACCGTGCCGTACGCGGTGTTCTCGACGTGATGCACCGCTTCCTGGTGATCGTGTCCGCAGAGCACCAGGTCGATCCGGAGGTCGACGAAGGCCTTATGGGCGCGAGTCGGATGCGCGAGGCCGAACCGATTCGAGAGCTCGCCGCGAAGCGGATTGTGGTGCATGACCATCACGCGCCGATTGTCCTTGGGCGCGGCGTCGAATCTCAGACTCGCCTCGGCGATCTGCGCGGCACTCAGGTTTCCGACGACGCCCACGTCGCGCGGATTCCAGGTGATCGTACCCGGCACGACGCCCTGCGCCGTATTTACCCCCACGAACGTCACTCCGGGAACCGTAAGCACCGGCTCGAAGTCGCTGGAGATGTAACGCGCGTAGTTCGCGATCGCAGACGCGCGCGAGCCGACGCCGAGTGGCGCCCGCCACCACTTCACGTCGTGGTTGCCCGGCACCACGATCGTCCGGCTCGACTTGGCGGTATCGCGCAGAAACTGTCGCGCCGCCTGGAACTCGCCCGGCCGCGCACGCTGCGAGAGGTCGCCGGAGACGGCGACGACATCGAAGCGCCGGCTGCCGACGATCTCGGCAATCGCATCGAGTTGCGCAGGTACTGCTGGAGGACCGAAATGCAAATCTGAAACGTGCAAAACTCTCGTCAATCCAGTCTCGCGATGATGGCGTCGGTAAAGCCGGTGGTCGTCGCGTTGCCGCCGAGGTCGGCGGTGAGCGACTTGCCGGAGTGGAGAACTTCGTTCATCGCCTTTCGAATTCGATCGGCAATGGTCGCCCTTCCGACGTGATCGAGCATCAGGCATGCCGCCAGGACGACGGCGCCGGGATTGGCGATCCCTCTTCCGGCAATGTCGGGAGCGGTTCCGTGCACGGCCTCGAAGATCGCGGCCTTCTCGCCAATGTTCGCGCCGGGCGCGAGCCCGAGTCCGCCAACGAGCCCCGAAATCTCATCGGATAGTATGTCGCCGAACATGTTCGTCGTCACGATCACGTCGTAGCGCTCGGGGGTAAGCACGAGGTGCATCGCCATCGCATCGATGATGCGCTCCTCGAAGATGATCCTCCCGTCGTACTCCTTGGCAATCTTGCGTCCGCTCTCCAGGAAAAGCCCCTGCGAGAGCTTGAGAATGTTCGCCTTGTGCACGAGCGTCAGTTTCTTCCGGCCGCGCGTCACCGCGTGCTCGAACGCGAATCGTATCACGCGCTCGGCCCCGGCGCGGGTGATGATCGCCACCGACTCGGCCGCGGCGTGATCGTCGTTCCCGATCTTTACATAGTGCTCGACACCGCTGTAGAGCCCCTCGGTATTCTCGCGTACCAGAATGATGTCGACGCCCGAGTATCGCCCGTTGGGAATCAGCGTGCGTGCGGGCCGCACGTTCGCGAAAAGATCGAAGCGCATGCGCAGCGCGACATTCACGCTGCGGTAGCCACTTCCGAGCTGCGTCTCGAGCGGACCCTTGAGCGCCACACCGGTGCGCGCGATCGACTCGAGCGTCGCCACGGGCATTGGATCACCGACGGCGTTGAGCGCCGCCATGCCGGCGAGCTGACGATCCCACTCGATCTTCGCGCCTGCCGCCTCAACGATTTTCACCGTCGCGCCAACGATTTCAGGACCGATCCCGTCGCCGGGGATCAGCGTGACGGGAATTGCTTCACTCATTGATTCGGAGGTCCGAGTTGGTCTGCGAGAATGGCCCGCGAGGCTTGCCGCCAGCGCGGGGCCGAACGAGGCCTGCGGATCGCTCGCAATGTCCGCCATGTAGATGATCTTGGCCCGCACCGCATCGAAGATCACGAAGCGGAGCACCGCGCACTCCTTTCCGCCGGGAACGGGCTCGAAGCGAAGCTCCACCGGGAGCAGCACGAGCTGCCCGCCCTCTTGCAGGGCTACGAGTGTGCGCAGCTGCGACGCGATGGGATCGGGTACCTGGTCCGGCAGTCGCTTCGGCCCCGGAAAGCGGAGCCACTGCGCAGCCATTCCGTGCGGGTCGGGCGCGTACGGCTCGTTGCGCTTCGCCATCGCCTCGATCGCCGTCGGAAAAACCCAAACCTTCTTCACTCCGCGATCGCTGAAGGCGAACGAAATCTCATCGTCCAGCCCCGACAGATAGGCCGTCTGGTCGGAGATCTGATCCGCCCAATTGAGCGAGTCACCCATGCGCAAATAGTGGGTGGGCAGGATCATGAGACGGCGCGTCGAGAATGCCGCCAGCACGTGCTGGTGCGCTGGCTTGGCCTGCTTGGCGGGCTTGGGGGCGTCCTGCGCGTCCGCGCGCGCCGGAAGAGTGGTGAGCGCGGACGTCGCGAGGAGGGCGGCGCCGAGAATGGCGGGAATCTTCACTGAAATCATCCTTGAAGCGAGAAAGCTATAAGAAGCGCGCGGAGAGTGATACCGATTAAAGACGCGTATCCGTAGCCTCCCGGCACGCGAGCAGGTCGCGCCGGCATCTGGCACCCGCGCGATTCCGCGCGTACATATTCGCCCCACATGCGCCGCCTTCTCACGACACTCGTCTGGATCGCCGTCTCGCTGCTCGGCGCGGGTGCCCTCGCGCGCCTCGCGCTCTCCCGCGGAGAGACCATCAGCGCAGGATGGCTGCTCGCGGCCGCGCTCTGCTCCTACGCGGTCGCGTATCGCTTTTATGGCCGCTTCATCACCACGAAGATCTTCTCGGTCGACGATCGGCGCGCGACGCCAGCCGTGCGAATGGAGGACGGTCGAGACTATCTGCCGACGAATCAATGGGTCGTCTTCGGTCATCACTTCGCAGCGATTGCCGGACCTGGCCCGCTTGTCGGACCGACGCTCGCCGCGCAGTTCGGATTTCTCCCCGGCGCGATCTGGATCGTCGCCGGCGTCGTGCTCGGCGGCGCCGTGCAGGATCTCGTCATTCTCCTCGCCTCCGTCCGTCGCAACGGACGGTCGCTGGGCACGATGGCGCGCGACGAAATCGGGCCGGTGGCGGGCACCACGGCACTCGTGGCGATTCTTGGAATCATGGTCGTTCTCATCGCCGTGCTGGCGCTCGTGGTCGTCAATGCGCTCGCGGCGAGTCCATGGGGCGTGGTGACGATCGGGCTCACGATACCGATCGCGTTGCTGATGGGGGTCCATCTCCGGTGGATTCGACCCGGGCGAGTGCTCGAGGCGAGCGCGATGGGCCTCGTACTGCTGGTCGGGGCGCTCTTCGCCGGTCGCTGGGTTGCGTCACATCCCGACGTCGCGCGCGCACGTGACGCTGTCCCGTCAAACGCTCGCCGTGATGATCATGGTGTACGGATTTGCCGCCTCGGTACTTCCGGTGTGGCTGCTACTCGCCCCGCGCGACTATCTCTCGGCGTTCGTGAAGATCGGCGTGGTGCTCGCGCTCGCGGTCGGAATCGTGGTGGTGCTCCCGCCGCTGCAAATGCCCGCGCTCACCCGCTTCGCTCACGGCGGCGGACCGATCTTCGCCGGAACGATCTTTCCCTTCGCCTTCATCACCATCGCGTGCGGCGCGATCTCGGGCTTCCACGCCCTCATCGCGTCCGGCACGACTCCCAAGCTGCTCGCGCGCGAGAGCGACGCGCTAATGGTTGGTTACGGCGGGATGCTCATGGAGTCGTTTGTCGCGATCATGGCGCTCATTGCGGCGTGCCTGCTCACGCCGGGAGTGTACTTCGCAATCAACGCGAGCGCCGCCTCGCTCGGTCCCACCGTCGAGAGCGCGTCGCAGGCGATCGCACAGTGGGGATTCACGGTTTCGCCGCAGGAAATGCGCGACCTCGCGTCGCGCGTCGGCGAGATCTCCCTTCTCTCGCGCACGGGCGGGGCGCCGAGCCTCGCCGTTGGAATGGCGCAGCTGTTCTCGAGCGTGCTGGGAGGTGGCACGGCGATGGCGCTCTGGTACCACTTCGCGATCATGTTCGAGGCGCTATTCATTCTCACGACGATCGACGCGGGAACGCGCGTCGGCCGGTTTATGCTGCAGGATCTTGGCGGGCTTGCGTGGAAGCCCTTCGGGCGTCTGGCGTCGTACCCAGCGACTGTGATCTCGAGCGCAGTTTTCGTGTCAATGTGGGGATATTTTCTCTACCAGGGCGTCACCGATCCTCTTGGAGGGATCAATTCGCTCTGGCCGCTCTTCGGCATCTCGAACCAGCTCCTCGCCGCGGTCGCGCTGTGCGTCGGAACGACCGTCATCATCAAGATGGATCGCGCGCGGTATGCGTGGGTGACTCTGATGCCGCTCGCGTGGCTCGCGACGGTGACGCTCACTGCCGGATTTCAAAAGATCTGGGCGAGTGATCCGGCGCTGGGATTTCTCGCCCACGCGAGACTGCTTCTAGCCGCCGCGCAGAGTGGCATCCTGCCGCCAGGCGTCGCGAGCGCCGCGGTCGCAGCGCGCATGGCGCTCAACGACCGCCTCAATGCCGCGGTCGCCGCGTTCTTTATTGTCTGCGTAATCGTCGTTCTCATGGCATCGATTCGTGAATGGTGGCTCGTGTTGTCTGGCCGAAAGGCCAGAGTCACCACGGAGCATTCGTTCGAGGCCACTGCAATTCCGGCGTCAGCAAGTTAGATATCAGTGCTGGCGTGGCCGTTGTATCGGCGTTCCTAAGCCCTGAATCGCAAGGGCTTTACGACTGAAGGCTCCTCAGGAAATCGGAGCGGAATGGACCGCATTCTGGTCACAGGCGGAACGAGCTTCTCAGGACTGCATCTCGTCCGAAGTCTTGTTCGTGATGGACACGCTGTCCGAGTTCTGACTCGGTCGCCCCATCGCGCGCGGGCGCTGCTTCCCGCCAATGCCGAGATATGTGCTGGCGAGATAACCGAGCGCCTCGACGTCGCACGCGCCATGGACGGCCGCGAGGTCGTGTACCATCTCGCCGACAGCACTGAGCTGGGTCGTCTCGCGAAGGAGCACGACCATTGGCGCGTGAACGTGAACGGCACGCGGCTCGTCATGCAGGCCGCCGTGAACACCGGAGCCAGACGCGTCGTGCATTGCGGTACCGCGCGCGTGCACGGCGACACGGGGCCGGACTCGGCAAACGAGGAGTCCGAATTCCGCCCCACCAACGCGTACGAGCGCACGAAGCTGCAGGGCGAGCGACTGGCGCTGCTGTTCGTGCGCGAGAGCGGGCTCCCGGTCGTGGTCGCGCGCCCCACGTGGACCTATGGCGCAGACGATCGTCGCTTTCGTCGCATGACGGCCTCGGTGCGTCGCGGACACGTCGTGATTCCAGGCACACGCACGGCTCGCGTGCATCCCATCCATGTCGACGACCTCGTGCGCGGCCTCAAGCTGCTCGCCGCCCGCAATGCGGCGATTGGAGAATCCTTCATCCTGGGCGGCCCGGAGCATCTCTCACTCGACGAGCTGATCTCCCTGCTCGCGCGTGCGGCCGGCGTCAAGCGTCCCCACGTGCACATCCCCGAGCTCTCCACACGGATGCTGGTGTGGGCCGCCAGCCAATTCGGGACAATGGGCGGTGCAATGCGCGGACGACTCGAGTTCTTCACGAAGAGCCACGTGTTCGACATCGGAAAGGCGTCGCGCGTGCTCGGCTTCACACCGCGCGTTGTCGTGTCCGAAGGTGTCGGGCGCTCGGTGCTTTGGGAGGAGCGCCTCGCGCTGGTCTCTCGTGGCAAGAGCGCTCCGCCTCGCCGAGCAGAAGCGGTCGTGGCGCATCCGTCGGGCGATCTCCGTCGTCGCTATGGGTTGAGCAACAATGCCCTCGTCGTCGGTGCGGTTTCGCGCTTCTTCTCGCTGTCGAGCACGCGTCACATGCTCGACGCCTTTCCGCGCGTGCGCGCGGCGGTGCCGTCGGCACGACTGCTCATGATGTGCGAAGGCGCCGCGCGCGGAGCGCTCGAGTCGTACGCGCAACGCCTGGCCATCGCGCCCTTCGTCATCTTCGCGGGAATACGTGACGACATCGCTGCGCATCTCCGTCTGTGCGACGTCGCCGTCGCCTCGTCGAACGACGACGGGCCCTCGTCCGCGGCAATGGAGGCACGCGGCGCGGGCGTTCCGCTGATCTCCATGCGCGGTGGGGAACGATTGTCGATCGTTCGCGAGGACGACAACAACGGGCTTGTTGTGCCATTCGGTAATGTGGATGCGCTTGCTCTGGCCGTGATCCACGCGCTGCGAAACGCCGGACTGCGCGGCGAGCTGGCGGCGCGAATGGGTGTAGACCGGCTGGGCGGCGCATTCGACCACTTCGCCAATCCGTCGCCCCGGACAGCCAACGGCTGAGCCTTGCGAGAGGCGCGTACGCGTGCTTCTCTAGGATCGTCCCGCGCGTAGCATCGACGCGCCAATCGGTACGCCCTCGGTCCCGAACAAATGCGTTTTCCGATCATTGCCGCCGCCGTCATCGCCGGCGCCTCCTCCCTCGGCTCGCAGCAGCCGGCCGTTCCGGCGGCGCCGGCGTCGCACGGTACGTTCGACTTCACAATCAAGGGCATCATGCGCGGGCACGACCTCGTCGGTCGAACGCCCTCGGACGTCCGCTGGTCGGCTGACAGTCGCTGGATCTACTTCTCCTGGAATCCGCCAGGCACCGATACCCGCGAACCGCTGCACCCGTACCGCGTCCGAGCCGAAGCGGGCGCGGTGCCCGAATCGTTGACCGTCGTTCAAATGGACAGCGCAGGTCCTCTCGCCGCGGAGGGCGATCTCTCCACTGACAAGAGCATGCGCGCGGTCGAGTGGAACGACGACATCTACGTCGTCACTCTTCGCACGGGCGCGCTGCGACGGCTGACGAATACCGTAGCAAAGGAAAGCGACCCGCACTTCGACCGCGGATCGCATCACGTATTCTTCGTGCGGGACAACAACGCGTTCTCGTTCGATCTCGCGACCGGTGAGGAGAAGCAACTCACCGACATCCGCAGCGGTCCCAAGCCAAAGGAGGATGAGAAAGCGGTTGGACAGAGAGCCTTCCTCGAGGCGCAGCAGCGGGAGCTGCTGGGCGCCGTGCGCGATGAGGAGCACATCGACTCGCTGAAAAAGCGCCTCAAGGCGCAGCGCGACTCGCTCGGGCCGCAAACGCTCTGGCTCCGCAAGGACGAGACGGTGAGCGCAATCTCCGTGTCGCCTGCGGGTAATGCGCTTCTGCTGGTGACGACGATTCCGGCGGGCGACAAGCAGAAGGCGACGGACATCCCGCACTTCGTGTCGAAGAGCGGGTACACCGAGGAGCAGAAGTCGCGCGAGAAGGTTGGCGACGTGCAGGATGGCGGGCGCGTCGCGTACATCCCGCTCGCACGCGGCGCTCCACTGTGGCTCGCGCTCATCCCCGGCGATACCACGAACGCGCCCGGACTGGCGCTCGTGAACGGCTGGAGCGACGACGGCGCTGCGGCGCTCGTATTCGCGGTGAGTCCCGATTGGAAAACGCGCTACATCTACACGGTCGGGGCGAAGGGCGCGCTCTCGGCGCTGGACACGCTCCGCGACAGCGCCTGGGTAGACGGTCCCGCGTTTGGCAGCGCGGGATGGCTCGAATGGCGGGAAGCGCATCTGGTTCGTGTCCGAGGCCGACGGCTACGCCCATCTCTACTCGATGACGGCAACGGGTGGCGACAAGCGGCAGCTCACCAAGGGCAAGTGGGAGGTCGTGGACGTCGCGCTCTCGCGCGATGAGCGCACCTTCTACCTGCACACGAGCGAGGAGTCTCCGTTCGAGCAGCAGTTCTACCGCATGAGCACCGCGGGCGGCGCGCGCACTGCAAATCACGAAGACGAGCGGAGGGCACAGCGTGATCGTCTCGCCGAACGAGCAGCTGCTCGCCGACGTCTATTCGACATCGAACCGGCCGCCCGAGCTCTACGTCATGCGCAACCAGCCCGGCGCCGCCGAGTCGCGACTCACGCTGTCGCCAACGGCGGAGTGGCTGAGCTTTCCGTGGCTCGCGCCGGAGATCGTGATGGTCCCGGCGTCGGACGGGGTGCAGGTGCCGGCGCGCATCTATCGTCCGAGCGACATGAAGGCGCAGCCGAACGGCGCCGCGGTGATCTTCGTGCATGGCGCAGGATATCTGCACAACGTCAATCACTATTGGTCCTACTATTTTCGCGAGTACATGTTCAACCACTATCTCGCGTCGAAGGGCTACGTCGTGATCGACATCGACTATCGCGGATCGGCTGGCTATGGACGCGATTGGCGCACGGCCATCTACCGCCACATGGGCGGGCGCGATCTGCAGGACGAGGTGGACGGGTCGAAGTATTTGCACGACAGAGTACGGCATCGATCCGAAGCGCATCGGCATCTACGGTGGCAGCTATGGCGGCTTCATGACGCTGATGGCGCTGTTCACGGAGTCGCCGCATTTCGGGGCGGGCGCCGCCGTTCGCTCGCGTCACCGACTGGGCGCACTACAATCACGGCTACACGTCGCGCATCCTGAATCTCGCCGGAAAACGACAGCGCTTGCGTACAGGCGGTCGTCGCCGATCTACTTCGCGGATGGGCTTGAAGGATCCGCTTCTCATGCTGCACGGCATGGTCGACGACGAACGTGCACTTCCAGGACATCGTGCGCCTCACGCAGCGGCTGATCGAGCTCGGCAAGACGAACTGGGATCTCGCGGTGTATCCGGTGGAGCACCACGGCTTCGTTCGCACGACGAGCTGGCAGGACGAGTACCGCCGCATCTACGAGCTCTTCGATCGCACGATCGCGCAGACGCGGAATGCAGCCGCCGCGCACTGACGCAGTGAAGGGTCCCGGCGCGCTCATCGGCCGCATCACGCGTGTGGTGCGCGCCATCATCGGCGCGCCGGACTACGCGCGATACTTGGCCCATCTCCGCGCGAAGCATCCGGACACGAAACCGCTCTCGCGCGAGGAGTTCGCACGAGAGCGGGAACGGGCGCGCTACGAGGGAACCGGCAACCGTTGCTGCTAGGGCCGCCGGCTCCTGGGCGCTACTTCGGAATGGCGATCCCCCACGGCGACTTCCCGCCGGGAATGTGCTTGACCACCTGGTTCGTGCTCGCATCGATCACCGAGATGTCGTTCGACGGGCCGTTCGCCGTATAGATCCACTTCCCGTCCGCTGACACGGCAATGCCCCACGGCCGCTTGCCGACGGGAAACGTCGTCACCACAGTATCACTCTTCGTATCGATCACGGCCGCGGTGCCGCCGCGGCCCGTCGTCACGTAGAGGTGATTCCCGTCGGGGGCCATCGCCGTTCCCATCGGCTTCGCCCCCTCACCGGGAATCCTGATGTTCTTGATGGTCTTGTGCCGCTTCGCGTCGACGACGGTGACCGTCCCGCCAACCTCGTTCGTGATGTACGCCTTCTTTCCGTCGGGCGTGAACGCGATGCCGCGCGGGCGCTTCCCCGTCGGAAAGGTGGCGATGATCTTCTTCGTCTTGAGGTCGAGCACGGACACCGTGCCGCTTCCCTCGTTGGTCGCGTAGAGCACCTTGTTGTCCGGATGGATCTGCACTCCCTCCGGCTCAGATCCGATCTTCACGGTGCCAATGATCTTCCGCGTGCCGACATCAATGAGTGTGAGCGATCCGCCATCTTCGTTCGAGACGTAGATCGTCGAGCCGTCGCTCGAGATCGCGAACGCCTCCGGATCGATTCCCCCGGGGAGATTCGCCACCTTCTGTCCCGTTGCCAGATCAATGAGCGCAATGCCGTCCTTCGTTCGATCCGCCGGGGGAAGGGTTTTCTCGTCCACGCCGGGTCCCGCCTTCGGCGATCCGCTCACCGCGACGATGAGCGTCTTCCCATCCGGGCTCACGCGCACGCCGCGGGGCCTCTGCCCAGGCACGAGCGTGGCGACCACGCTGTCCGTCTTCGCGCTGATGACGGTGACATCGTTCCCATCCTCGTTCGACACGAAGAGGTACGGACCTCCGGTCGTGAAGTCGGTCTGCGGCGGCTTCAATGCCACGGCCGGCGTCGCCGCGGTCGTGTCTGCCGCGGGGACTTTCTTGTCGCTATTGCAGCCCATCGACACGCCGATCGCGATCGTTGCTGCTATCGCTCTACGCCACATGTACGCTCTCCTTTGAATGTTCGAACACTACTTTGCAGCCGCCAATCCCATTCCCCAGCGCGCCAGCGCAGTCGGCAGCGCGCCGTACTGCAGAAGCTCTTCGTGAAAGCTCGCGAGCGTGAACGCTTCGGTCCGCGACCTTCGCAGATCTTCGCGCAAGGCGAGGATGTCGCGCCTTCCCACGGCGTAGCAGAGCTGATAAGTCGGGTAGGCGCAGTATCGCTTCGCCTCCGCTTCCGCAATGTGCGGCTCGAACCCGAGCTCGTCGCGAAGTCTCGCGGCGGCGTCCGGCATGGACATGCCCCTGGTGTGTAGCGACACGTCGAGGATTACGCGAATGGCGCGCCAGAGGAGGTGATGCGCCTGGAAGAATCGCTCGGCGGCGGAGTCGAGAAAGCCCATCTCGGCCATCAGCGATTCGCAGTACAGCGCCCAGCCCTCGCGCGCCGCCGGCGTCGACAGCACGCGCCGTGGCACACTCGGCAGCAGATTTCCGATCGACATCTGCAGGTGATGACCCGGAATTCCCTCGTGCAGCGCCGTGCTCGGCAGCTCCGCGCGGCAGTGCGCGCGCCACGACTCTCCGCTCTCGGGCAGCGTGACGAGAAAGAGCCCCCGCTGCACCGGGTCGAACGCGCCCGGTCCCTGGTACGCCGCGAGCGGTATGAGCGGCCGGAGAAATCCCGGCGTCGGCACCACTTCCAGTGTCGCATCCGGCACGGGCATGAGTTGGCGCGAGATCGTGAAGTGGCGCGAGGCCTCCATCGCCTCCCGGTACTCGTCCAGCGCGCTCTCGGGAGTCGGCATGTCGGCGCGGAGCCGCGCGGCGATCTCCTTCCAGTGCGCATGCGGATCGATCTCCGCGCCGATCTGCTCGAGATCCGCAATCGCACTCGCGCGCAGCCGCTCGCCAAAGCGCAGCAGCTCGTCCGCGTTCTCGGCGATCATGTGCGCCGTGTGGAGCTTGCGATCGAACAGCTCGCGGCCGATCGCAAAGTGATCGCCGGCACGCGACCTCATCTCCTCGAGCGCCACGCCGAATTCCTCGAGCGACTCGACCGCCCGCATGCGCGCGCCCTCCAGCTCGAGGGGATCGAGCATCGAGAGGTCGAGCGCGGGGTCGTCGAGCCCATCCTGGACGAGCGCGATCGCGCCCGGGATCATCGATAGTCCCATGTCCACGAAAATCGCATCGGGCTCCGTGAGCACAGCGACTGCCGTCTCCAGAAATGTCGGCAGCGCATCGAGTCGCGCGAGCAGAGACACTGCGCGCTCGGACGAGTCGGCCGGCCGGCGCGCAAGGAGCAGGAAAATCCCGTTCACCGCGTGCAGCAAATGGTACGCCGGATCGTGCACGAACTGGCGCTCCTTTCCGAGCAGCAGCATGTCGTGGCGGAGCGAATGCAGCACCGCTGTGCGGTCGATCTCCTCCGCGAGCGTCTCCGCGTCGGCCTCCTCGATCGCGTTCTCGTAGCTCACGAGAGCGGCCAGCTGCTCGCGCACCGACTCCGCATCATATTGCGCGAACAGCCCGTCGAACTCCGGCAGGCCATGGAACGTCGCCTCCACCGGATTGAGGCGCCAACGCAGATCGAGGTAGCCGCCCAATATGGCGGAGAACGGTGCACTCACGCCGTGACCGCGATCCGCTTGTGATCGGCGACCAGCGCCGTCAACTCGTCGTCGCTCAGTGTGCGCGTGGCACGCTTCGCGGCATCGAGAATGTGCCGGCACAGCGGCTCGTCGTTCGCGTCGTGGCCATGCGCCTCGAGCCACGATTTGACGTTCGAGATCCCGGAGACGTGGGAGACGTCGATTCGCTGCGACAGACCGAAGTCGCCCGCCGGGACGCCCGAATAGAATGCGGTCCGCGAGCCACGAGTCGCCCTTCTTGCGCGCCTTCGCAATCGCTGCCGCGTGTACGCCCGTCGCCGTGCGAAAGGCATCCTCGCCGACCACCGGATAGCTCGGCGGAATCGTGATGCCGAGCGCGCGCGACGCGAGCGCGGTGTACTCGGTGAGCCTGCGCAGATCGTGGTGATGCGCGCCGAGCAGTCGGAGATTGATGAGCAGGAGATCCATCTCGGCGTTCCCCACGCGCTCGCCGATGCCGAGCGCGGTGCCGTGCACGCGATCGACGCCGGCCTCGATCGCGGCGAAGCAATTCGCCAGGCCGTTGCCACGGTCGCGGTGCCCGTGCCAGTCGATCTTTACCGCGATTCCCGTTGGCACGATGATCTCCTCGCGCACGAAGCGCACGAGCGCACGTACGCCGTCCGGCGTCGCGTGCCCGACCGTATCGGCGAGAACGACGCGCCGCGCCCCACACGCGATCGCGGCGCCGTAGAGCGCGCGAAGCGTCTCTGGCCGCGCACGCGTCGTGTCCTCGGTTACGAACATCACCGAGAGCCCTTCTGCCACGGCGAACTTCACCGCTTCCTCGCTCACCCGCACCATTTTCTCGAGCGTCCAATCCTCGGCGTACTGTCGAATAGGCGACGAGCCGATGAACGTACCGGCCTCGATCGCCAATCCGGCTTCCTGCGCGATTCGCGCGATCGGCTCGATGTCCGTCGCGAGCGTGCGCGCCGCGCAGTTCGCGGAGATCGCCAGCCTGGAGCTAACGATCTCCTTGGCGAGGGCGAGCGTATCGGCACGGGTGCGCGGGCCGGCGCCCGGAAGCCCGATGTTCGCGCGCCGCGATTCCGAGGTCCGCCATCAGATGCAGCAGGGCCTTCTTGTCGTCAATGTGCGGATCGATCACGGACGGCGACTGCAGTCCATCCCGAAGCGTCTCGTCGTTGAGCTCCACGTGACACTGCTCCCACTGGAAGGCCGGGGAGCGTGTGTTCCAATCGTAGATGAGCTCGTGTTCCTGCATGCATTACCAGGGGAAGCGGGAACATCCGTGCGTCCCGAGTCGGGACGACCCAGCCAACGAATGTTGAAGGGGCCGCCGCCAGGCTGACAATGGCTGATTGCAGAGGGCGCCACTTGCGCCTGAGCGCAACTCCGCGCAATTCAATGGCATGGAAGCACTCTCCCAACTTCGTGTGCTCTGGGACGCGCCCGCGCTCGCGCACGCTCGCGCCTCCCTCGAGAGCTCCGACGCCGCGACCATTGAATCACAAATCGAGATCTCCGAGATCGCGGCGCCAACGGGAGAAGAGGAAGAGCGGGGCGCCTGGATCGCGTCCCGATTTCATGCACTTGGTCTCAGCGACGTGCGCAGTGATGCCGCCGGCAACGTGCTTGGCACCCGCGCCGGCGCCGAGCAAGGCGCGCCAGTGGTCATCTGCGCCCACCTCGATACTGTCTTCCCGCGCGACGTGCCGCTTCGCGTGCAGCACGAGGGCCCGCGACTCGTGGGCCCCGGAATCGGCGACAACGGCCGTGGCCTCGCGGCCATGCTCGCACTCGCGGGCGCGATCGATGGGACGCGTCTCCGCACGCGCGCACCCGTCGTCTTCGCGGCGACCACCGGCGAGGAGGGCGCGGGCGATCTTCGGGGAGCCAAGGAGCTGTTCGCTACCACGATGAGCCACGCCGCTGCGGCCATCGCGCTCGACGGCGCTGGCGATGAGCGCATCGTGCATCGCGCGCTGGGCTCGCGCCGATTTCGAATTCAGTTTCGGGGCGCCGGAGGCCACAGCTGGACGGCATTCGGAGTTCCCAATGCCGTCCACGCCGCCGCGCTCACGGGCGCGCTGCTCGCGCGCACCGCGCTGCCGACGCTCCCGCGCACGACGCTCTCCGTGGGTCGAATCGGCGGCGGCATCTCGGTGAACTCGATCCCGAACGACGCGTGGCTCGAGGTCGATTTGCGATCGACCTC
Source organism: uncultured Gemmatimonadaceae bacterium (assembly GCA_963827355.1). Taxonomy (GTDB): domain Bacteria; phylum Gemmatimonadota; class Gemmatimonadetes; order Gemmatimonadales; family Gemmatimonadaceae; genus FEN-1250. Next base: position 293,274 of record CAWHAS010000015.1, on the reverse strand, counting down.
CGAGACCGCGCTCCGTACCTTCGAGGCCGAGATACGCGCGGCGGCAACCGCCGCCCTTCACGAGGAGAATCTGCGCGGCACGCGCGGCGCGGCCCCACTCACACTCGCGATCTCCGTGATCGGCGATCGGCCGAGCGGCGAAACCGATCGCTCGCTCCCGCTCGTCGCCGCGGCGATCGAGGCGACGCACCTCATCGGACGCGACCCCGATCTCGCCACGGCATCCACCGACGCCAATGTCCCGATCAGCCGCGGCATTCCCGCGATCGCGATCGGCGCGGGCGGGCGCGGCGGAGAGGCGCACACCGTGGCCGAGTGGTTCGAGAACAGCGCGGGGCATCTTGGCGTCGTGCGAGCCCTCGCGATCGTCATCTCGACAGCGGGACTCGCGCTCTAGAGACCGAGGGCGCAGTCGCGCAGGTCAGCCGTCTGCCGCGTGTACCTCGGACTGATCGCCCACCGTCACCTGCCCCTTCACGCCCTCGAGCACGACCTCATCGCCCACGAGCGATCCCGTGAGCGCGCAGTCGACGATCCGCGACCTGTGCCCGACGATCGTATCGCGCAACGCCGACCGTTCGATCACCGCGCCGGAGTGAATCGAGACGTTCGGCCCGACGGTCGCATCGGTGAGCACGACCTCGTCCTCGATGTACACCGGATCGATGATCGTCGACCCCGCCGGCACCGTGCGCCGGACGACGGGCCCGCCCGCGCTCCAGCATCGCGCGATTCGTGTCGAGCAGCGTGTCGAGCTTCCCCGCGTCGTACCATCCCTCAACATCCACGACCTTGATGCGCGCACCGTGGTCGATCATGTACTGGAAGGCGTCCGTGAGATAGTACTCGCCCCTGTTCGAGGGCTGCTTCAGAACGTACGAGATCCCCTCGTAGAGCAGCTTCCAGTTCTTGATGTAGTACAGGCCGATGTTCGCGCGCTTCGAGATCGGAGTACTTGGCTTCTCGACGATCTTTGTCATGAAGCCCTCCGGATTCGTGACGACGACGCCGAATCGCTGATAGTCCTCGACCTCCTTCACCCAGATGATCCCGTCAGCGTCGGTCGACTGCACGAGGGAGAGATCCGCGTCGAATACCGTGTCGACGAAGATGATGAGCACCGGCTGATCCACGTACGGACGCGCGAGGTCCACCGCGGTTGCCGTGCCGTTCTGCACCGTCTGCTCGACGAATACGGCAGGAAAGTCGTATTCCTTGCGCGCGAATTCCTCGACCTTCTCCTTGAGATGGCCGGTGATGTAGACGATCTGCTCGATGCCGCCGAGCGCCTTGAGATCGTCGAGGAGATACGAGATGACCGGCTTTCCGGCGACCTTGAGCATCGGCTTCGGCGTGAGATGCGTGTGTGGCCGAAGGCGCGTCCCCTTCCCCGCGAGCGGAATGATCACCTTCATGGAGCGCTCGTTCCTTCGCGACCGTAGCGATCCGTGAGGCGGACCACGTCGTCGAGCTCGGGGGTGGATGCCTCGAGGATATCGCAGTCGGTCACCGCTTCCATGTAATGAATGGTGTGAGGGGTGATGCGGAATGCGTCGCCGACGCGAAGGTGCATGTCTGTCATCGTCTCTCCGGATTTCACCCAGTATTTGAGCTCGCCAGCGAGCAGGTACACCGTTTCATCCTTTCGCTCGTGATACTGCACCGACAGCGCGTGACCGGCGTGAATGTGTAGAATCTTGCCGACGTAGCGATCGGTGTGCGCCCAGATGATCTCGTGTCCCCACGGCTTGGGGACGCGGATCACTTCCGTTGGGCCAGACTTGGGCGGATTGGTCATTGAGATTGGATTCGGATCGGGAGAGAAGCTCGCCAATCAGTAACTAACAGAGCGCGGCGAACGCTCACCATAGGTCGGCGAAGGAAAAAGTCCAGCGGAATTTCACGCGATCGTCGCCCGCGTCGGCGCCGGGCGCGAACGAGGGATCGCGAACGTAGAGCGGCACATCGATGCGAAGCGTCACCGGGCGATCCCAGAGCTGATCGCGCGCCAGCACGCCGACACCCGCATCTGCAAAAGTGCGACCGTCGGAGGCGCCGGGGAGCCTTCCCCACGCGGCATCGCCGAATGCGTCGAGCTGCACCGACGGAATCATCGACGCGGCCTTCCGCTCGCACGATGCTCGCGGAGAGCTCACCGTTGATCGCCGCCACCCTGCGCACGACTATGAGCGGCGAGTAGCCACGAAGTCCGGCGCCGCCGGGTGCCACGTAGTGCACGTCGGAGCGCGCGAACAGCGCGTCTCGTCCACGCACGAAGTTGTCCGTGTAGGTGTCGGTCGCATCGAGTGACGCGAGCCCGATGGACCGCTGGAGCGGCGCGTCGCTGCTCGCGCCTGCGAAGAGGCGGAGCTTCTGCGCCCACACATCGCTCGAGCCGAGGCTTCCCGTCTGCGCGACTTCGCCCTCCACACGCTCGAATTCGTGAGTCGTGCCTCCACCGTCATGCTCGCCACAGCCCCGCGAATCCCTTCAGCCTCGCGCGCACCGACGCGGGCAGGCGCGAGCGCCAGTCAGCTCCGCGTTCGCGTCGTACACGTGCTCCGGCTGCCAGCGGCTCGAGTCGATCCAGCGATCGTCGTACGGGATCGTCGCGTCGAGGCCGAGCTCGAGGTGCTGCTGGGGTCCATTCGAGTACAGGAACGGGCTCAGATTCCAATCCTTTTTCAATTCCACCTTCGTGATGCCATCGAGCGCCCACACACCCGCGCTCACACCAACCATCGGTCGGGCGATGAACGGAAGCTGCGGATTCGAGAACGTGAGCCACCCCATCACGTGCTCCGCGCCGTTCGATCCATTGGGCACCCGCGACGACACCGCGATGCCGAACTCGCGCGCGTCCCACGCCTCGTCGCCGGCCGACGCGTAGTTCGACCGGAATCGCACCGCTCCGGTGAATCCGCCGGGGCCCGTGTACCAAGCCCTGGGCCCGATCGCCACGAGCTGACGGTCGCGATCGCTCTGAGCGAGGAATGGCCAGTCGGGCACGTAGACCGTCGCGCGTCCATCCAGCGGAGCGAGGCCGCCGGAGACGTTGTTCCGCCGGTCCCAGTCCACGGTGGAGTTGAGCGGATCGAGTCGTACATCCATCGGCTTGGCGGCGGTCCGAATCTCGACCCACTGTTCGTCGAGCATCGGATCGCCGCGCGCGATGGTCCATCCGCTCTCCGTGCGCGCGCCAACCGGCATCGCGTGACGGTACTCTCCGCGCCTCAGGATTCGCGCGCGCGTCAGCCAGCCATCGCCGTTGACCTTCGACTCGACATCCTCGAGCGCGTAGTCGACAAGCCCGGTGTAGTGCACCCACTGCGCGAAGAACCATCCGAGGTCGCGTCCGGACACCCGCTCCGCGCTCGCTCGCATCGCCAGCTCGTCGACATGCCTGAACTTCCAGCGCGCGTAGTAATCGTGGAGAAACGCGGTGAACGCGCTGTCGCCGATCATGTCGCGCAGCATCCCGTACATTGATCGGCGCGCGAATACACAGCGGCCTGATAGAGGTTGAACTCGTTGAACCTGCCCGACGCCGGCTCGGGCGCCTGCGCACGGCCGAGCAGGTCCATGTCGATCAGCTGCATGCTACCCCGGTCGGCCGCGGACATCATCGTGGGCGTGCACCCGATAGCCACTCGACGGCGGCGTCCCGGCGCGCGGCGCGCCCTCGGCGATGTCCTGCGGCGTGGCGCGCACCCGCCACTCGCTCTGATAGCTCGTGAGTCCCTCGTCGAGCCAACCCTCGCGCCACTCGTTGTTCGCGAGCATCCCGTAGCTGTAGATGTGTCCGACCTCGTGCGACACCGTCCCCTCCGACGGATTCCCGTACATCGCCATCATCGGAAACTCCGTCGCGCCCGGATCGAGCCGGATGATCCCCGTGAGCTGCGGATACGCGTACGGTCCGTAGATCTTCTCGAGAAATTCGAGCGCGTGCTCGTTCCAGGCCACGAACGTTCCGTGTCCGAGCTTCGACACCAGCGCCGGCGAGATCAGAACGTGGATCGGAATCGCGCCGCGATACAGCCCGCCCTCGTACTTGAAGTCCGGATCGGTCGCCCATCCGAAATGGTGCACATCGCGCGCGAAGAACCGCACGGCCTTCCTCCCCGCCGGGAGCAATGGAAGCGTCGTGTCCACCGCGCCGTACGCCTCGCGGGCGAGATGCACCTCGCCCCATTCCCTCGCTCTTTCCCACCCCGGATCGCCGGCCACAGGAACTCCCGTCGCGCCAACGACCTGATCACTCGCGAGTATCAGCGTCACGTCAAACGTCCCGAACTCGCCGTACATCTCGCCGTTCGGAATGAACGGTTGCGCCTCCCATCCGCCGCGGTCGTACACCGCGACCTTGGGATACCACTGCGAGAAGTCGTAGTGCCGCCCCTTTCGACCCTGTCTGCGATACACGGTCGCGGACGGCCGCGCATCCCACGCGAACTCGACGACGGCGGAGTCGCCCGGCGCGAGGGCCCTCGGCAGCGCGAAGCGCGCGATCGTGCTGTCGGGTGCGAACGGATACGTCACCGTCACCGCCTCACCGTTCACCTTCGGCGCGGCAGTGAATCTCTCGTACCCATAGTTCGGCTCCTTCAACCTCTGGAACCGCACCCGTCCTTCCCGCTCGTCGGCCGCGCTCCACCGCGAGCCGGGCCGAAACGCATTCAGCAGCTGCTGCACCCGCATCTCGCGCAGCGTGTCCAGCGAGTGGTTCACATAGGTAAGAGTCGCCTTACCGTGCAGCACCTGCGCGCTCTCGTCGAGCTCCGCGGTGATTCGGTAGTCGGCCCGCTGCTGCCAGTAGCCCACCGTGTCTCCGCTCGGCGGCGACACGGTCTGCGTCACGCCCTGTTGCAGCGCGAAGATCAGCGGCAGAATCGCGATCATAGGACGGGATGAAAACACGAACGCGGCGCCCGTGGAAGGGCGCCGCGCGGTAACCGGAAGCTATGGCGTGGAGTGACGCTCAGCTCGCACGGCCCAGCATGTGTCCGCGAAGATTCTCGAGGCGGCGCGCCAGCGAACCGTCCATCACCGTGTCGCCCACGCGCGCGACGACGCCGCCAAGGATGTCCGGCTTCACGACAAAGTGCGGCACGACGCGCTTGCCGGTGATCGTGCCGAGCTGCTTCTCGATGCTCGCGCGCATCGCGTCGTTCGGATCGGCTGATACCGTGACGCGCGCGTGAACGCGCCCCTGGATCTCATCCACCAGCATCGCGTACTCGCTCGCGATCTGTGGAATCAGCTGCTGGCGACGATTCGCGATCACCGCGCCGAGAAAGCGCACGAAGAGCCTGGGGAGCCGGTCCTGGAATGCCCTGGTAATGATCTCGACCTTTGCTTTCGCATTGACCTTGGGCGAGGCGAGAAAATTCGCGACGCGCGAGTCGCTCTCCATGGAGTCCGCCATTCTCGGCGATCGTCGTGCCCCACCCGTCCATATCGCCGGCGCGCTCCGCGAGCGATACCAGAGTTTCGGCGTAGTTCCGGGCGATCGTCGGCTCTCGCATTAGCGCTTTGCCCCCACCGGAGCGATCGACGCGAGGAAGTTCTCGACTACGGCACGGTTCGATTCGACATTGAGGTTGCGCTCGATCACCTTGCTCGCCGCGCGGACCGCGAGCTCGACCGTCTGCTTCCGCAGCTCGAGCATCGCGCGATCCCGCTCGGCGACTGATCTCGGCGCGAGCGCGCTCGAGCATCGACTGCTGCTCCTTGTGCGCCTGCTCGATGATGTCCGCGCGTACCTTTTCCGCGGTGGCGCGCGCGTCGGTCATGATCTTCTGCACCTCGTCGCGAGTCGCATCGAGCGCCTTCTTGTGCTCGGCCAGCAGCGCGGCGGCCTCATCACGATCCTTCTTCGCGGCGGCGATGGCATCTTCGAGCGCCTTCTCGCGTGCCTGGACGGCCTCGAGAATCTTCGGATACGCGTATCTCGAGAGGATGAACAGCAGGATCGCGAAGATGACGAGCGTCCAGACCATCAGTCCGCCGCTGGGCGTCAGCAATCCGCCCTTCGGAGCAGCGGCTTCCTGCCCCGCGAGCGGAAACGCGGCGGCGACGGATGCAAGGAGAGCAGTGAGCAGATTGCGCATGGAGATTCTGGCCAATGGTGACGATGGCGCGCCACGCCCCGGGGCGCAGCGGCCGATCGATTGCTTCTAGAAGTTGAACTTGCTCTGTATGACGAACGCCACGACGATCGCGAACAGCGTCGCGCCTTCGATCAGCGCCGCGAGAATCAACCCCGCGGTCTGGATCTGCCCCGCGCGCTCCGGCTGGCGGGCCATGGCCTCGGCGGACTGTCCACCGATGAGACCGATGCCGATGCCGGCGCCGATGACTGCGATGCCGGCGCCGACTCCGGCCCCGCCCATCGCCCATGCGGCGGAATACTCCTTCGTGTACCCGGCTGCGGCTTGCAACATTGGAAGAAAAGCGTGCATGTCAGACTCCGATAAAACGTGATTCCCGCTACCTTCGCGCCCTGTGCTACCAAGGCGCTGCTCGTCAACGAGGCCCGGGCCCCAACGAGCTTCCCCGGTCGCTCGACCGGGTACGCCGCCGCACGCGAAGAACTGCGCGCAGGCGAAATCGAGCGATGAGCACTGCTAGTGCGCACCCTCGCGGATCAGACCGATGAATACGCTCGCGAGAAGCGTGAAGATGTACGCTTGCAGAAGCGCCACGAACAACTCGAGCATGCTGATCGCCACGCCCATCAGGAGCGGAGGGAGTACGATCCAGTAGCTTCCGAAGGTGAAGATCAAGCTGATGAGCGCCAGCAATACGACGTGGCCCGCCGTCATGTTCGCGAACAGACGGATCGCGAGCGCGAACGGCTTCGTGAACTTTCCGATGATCTCGATCGGCGTCATGATGAACGTCATCGGGAGCTTGATCGCCAGCGACTGATCCGGCGGCCAATAAATGATCGTCCGCCAGTAATTCCCTCCCAGCGCCCTCATTCCCGCTATCTCGATCACGAAAAACGTCGTGATGGCGAGCGTCGCGGTGACCGAGATGTTGCCGGTGGCGGTCGACCCGTACGGGATGAGGCCGAGCAGATTTGCGAAGAGAATGAAGAAGAACAGCGTCATTGCGAACGGAACGAACGCGTCGCCATGGTGACCGACGTTCGGCAACACGACCTCGTTCCGAATGAACAGGACGATCGATTCGATGGCGCCCGCGAAACCCCTGGCGTGGCCCTTGTGCGCCGTCTGGCGCTCGTTGCTCATGGCTGCAGGAATCAGCACCAACAGGCAGAGAAGCGCGGCCACCAGGAGCATGATGACGTGCTTCGTCGGCGACATGTCGAGCTCGATGCCGCCAATGCGCACGGGAGCCCACCGCGGCAGCTGCACCTCGCCGAAGTACGGAAGCTCCATCCCATGCGAATCGGTGATGTGCGGAGTGATGATGTCGACGCTTGTCGCGGGCCCGGCGATTACATGATCGCCGAGCGGTCCGAACGTCGACTTCTTCTGCTGGGCTGCGAGGGGGGCGGCAAGCAGAAGGAGCAGGGAGAGCAGGAGCTTTCCCAATCTCATGGCTTGAGAAGCACGGGTTCGATCAGTGTAGACACGAAGAAAAAGGCAGCGAGGCTGACGAGCGCGGCGGAGACGGGTAATCCGAGCACCTTCACGCCGGCGAACGCATAGATCACGAGTACGGCAAACCGAATCAACATTCCCAGCCCCCATCCTGCGATCACGTTGGTGGCCGCGAACGCGCGAGCGATCGTGAACGATGAAAGCTGTACCACGTAGGCGATGACGACGCTGAGTTCGATCGCGCGACGATCACCAACCGTTGGAAACACGAGCGCCATCAGCCACGCCGCTACCACAATCAGCGCCAGCGACACGAGCGCGAAGGTCGCGAACTTCCTCAACCATCTCCTCTGTCGCGACTCGCAGCCATGATGCGACGGTAGAAGCTGTAGAAGCCTGCAGCGGCGCCCACAAACACTCCGATCATCAGCAGCCAGGGCGCCGTTCCTAACTTTGCGTCCAGCCACTTCCCGATGTACAGGAAGAGGAGAATCGAAATGACGAACTGGGCACCCGCACCGGCGAACGACGCCGGCGATGGACCATCCCGCCTTTCGCGCCCCGGAATTTTGTAGTCAGCCATTTCGCGAGGTGAATTTACCCGCTTGTGAAATTTTTCGCAAGGAATTCAAGGGGTGTGCCGAATGCATCCCGAAGCAAGCGTACTCGACATGAAAGTCATTCAATCTTCGATACTTACGGTTGCGGAAACAGTTGACCCCTCGTCGTTCGGGTAATAACTTCACTCTCGTCGATCGGGCGAGTCCGCCCGCCCACGCCTTTCGTTCAGCAGACAAAAAAATGACGCGCCGCTCGATCTCCTGGATTCTCGCCATTGCCGCCATCGCGCTCGCCTGCGGCCCGCACGCGCGACATGGAGACGGGGATGCCCACGCCAGCGTGCCGAGCGCGCACCAACCCGTCGAGCACCCGCTCAGCGACACCACGCTCGCGGCCTCCGCGAAAGTCGCCGTCGGAAAGTCCGTCGAGCTCGCGCTCCAGGTGACGAACCTCGCGCCCCACACGGTCGAGGTGAATTTCCCGAGCGGCCAGACTCACGAGTTCGTGATTGTCGATTCGACGGGCGCCGAAGTGTGGCGCTGGAGCACCGGGCGCATGTTTACCCAGGCGCTGCAGAATCGCGAGGTCGATGCGAACCAGACGCTCTCATTCCGCGAGCGGTGGGATGCGCGCGGGCAACACGGCAAGTACTTCGCGCTCGCGACACTCAAGAGCAGCAATCATCCCGTGGAAGAGCGAGTCGAGTTCGTTCTCCCGTAGCCGATCCGCGCGCGGCGCGCGCGTGTTCAGGGGCTCTGCTTCTCGAACACGAGCGAGAACGTGGCCCTGTCGGAATCGACGAAGCCACCGGGAAGTGTCACCGTAAAGCTGCTGTCCGACTTCGCGGTGCCGCTGTAGGTCGCGCCGCCGAGCATGGTCGACGTGAAGTTCAGCGTCGACCCGGACTGCGAGTACGTTCCCGCGTCGGTCACGACCGTGCTCGCATTGCCGTCTTCCGTTCCCGTGCCCGCCACCGCGTACGTGTTGTTGCTGTTCAGCGTCGCCGTCACCGAATTGATCACGATGACGTGTTCTCTCTGTTCGGGCACCGTGAACGGTAGGGACGTCTCATCGACCGTGCGCAGGGAGTAAGTGCCCGGCACGTTCTTCGGCCCCGTCGGGCTGTCGCTGCCGCAGGCGGACGCGAACACCATCGAGGCTCCGAGCGCCAGCGCGAGCACCGATCGCGCACGGAACCGCGATGAAAGCGGGGACACCAGCGTCATTGATACCTCTCGAGTCTTGATCAAAGGCTCCACGGGAGAAGGTGCCCCTCACCCTACACGGCACGTGCCCTCCTCGTTCCCGCGCCGCGACCGCCGCTAGGGTGCTCTCGAAAATACCATGTCGAACATCGGGTCCGAGGAGCTGATGATCTCGCCCGGCACGGACGCCCGGAAAATGTCTCCGTCGAGAGCGGCGATGTAGTCCCGGCTGAATGTCGTGCTGTGAAAAGTGAAAATGGAGCTCGTGATCGACCACTCCCCGGCATCCGACCCGACCGTCCCTGCCGCGCCATCCGATGTGCCGGTGAACTTGATCGTGTACGTATTGTCGGAGTGAAGACTCGCGACGGCGGAGTTGATGACGATATCGTGCGAGGCGTTCGGGACGGTGTACGGCGGCATGGTATCGCGAATGGACTGGAGCGACCATTGCTGATCGAGATTCAGGAGATCGCTGCCGCACGACGCGAGGAACACAACAAGAAGCGCAGCGGCGAACATCGACGGTGCACGGCGTGACATCGTACGGGGCATGGCTGTTCCTCCAATGATGCGGACACAGTAACATCATCGCTCGCGCGACGCGGGATGCGATGCCGAAACGGTGTCACTCGTTTCGGACAAACGCAACTGCAGGGCGTCGTGCGAGCATCGCGAGGCGGGTATGCTCCCCTTCGCCAACCATGCAACGCCCGTTAGCTTCGCACAAGATTCCTTTCGGACACTCACTCGCAAGCGCAATGACCAACGCGACTTCCGGCACCGACGACCTCGTACTTCTCGACGATCTCGCGCGCGCACACAAACAGCTCATCGCGCAGATCGGCCGGCGTATCGTCGGCCAACACGCCGTGGTCGACAATATCGTCGCGGCACTGCTGAGCGGCGGACACGCGCTGCTCGTCGGCGTGCCGGGGCTCGCCAAAACGCTGCTCGTGCGCACCGTGGCCGAGGCCCTGGACCTCACGTTTTCCCGCGTCCAGTTCACGCCGGATCTGATGCCGAGCGACATCACCGGCACCGAGATGCTCGAAGAGGATCACGCAACCGGAAAGCGCAGCTTCAAGTACGTGCGCGGACCCATCTTCGCGAACGCCGTTCTCGCAGACGAGATCAATCGTGCGCCGCCGAAGACTCAGGCTGCACTGCTGCAGGCGATGCAGGAGCACGCGGTGACTGCGTCCGGGCAGACGCACGCGCTCCCCGAGCCGTTCTTCGTGCTCGCGACGCAGAACCCGATCGAGCAGGAGGGCACGTATCCGCTTCCGGAGGCGCAGCTCGACCGCTTCATGTTCGAGCTCCACGTCGGCTACCCGACGCTCGATGAGGAGGAGCGCATCGTATCGACCACCACCGGTGACGATACGTTGACCATCACACCCGTGCTCACCGCGCTACAGCTTGCGAAGCTCCAGCACCTCGTGCGCAGGCTCCCCGCGCCGCCCACCGTCGTGCGCTACGCCGTGAAGCTCGCGCGCTCCACGCGGCCGGACACGCCCGAGGCAACCGCGGATGTTCGCAAGTACGTGAGCTGGGGCGCCGGCCCCCGCGCGTCCCAGTACCTCGTCCTCGGCGCGAAGGCGAAGGCCGCGATGGATGGGCGCTCCGTTCCCGATCTCGACGACGTTCGCTCGATCGCGGACTCCGTGCTGAGGCATCGCGTGGTGCTCAACTTCCAGGGCGAGGCAGAGGGGTTGAGCGTCAGCAAGTTGATTCGCCTCGAGGAGTAGCTCGCTCCGCCGCGCGCACTACCAGTCCGTGCGCGCGTCGAGAACGGCTGTGATGTCGACGAGGCACTCTCCCGCGATCACGGGTTCTGAATCAGTCCGATCACGTTGTCGTCCGCATCCCTCACGGTCGCGACCAGCTTGCCGCCGCCCACGTCCTTTGGTTCCTGCACCGGTCGCGCACCCGCGCTCACGAGCTGCTCCAGGCTGCTCCTGATGTCGGCAACGTTCCAGTAGCAAACGGGACCCGTCATCCCCAGGGAGTGCCCGTTCGGATGCAGACCGACGTCGAGCCCGCCAACATTGAAATTCACATAGTATGGCTTATCCATGTCGGGCTCCACGCCCAGAAGGCTGCTGAACAGAGTCTTCGCCTTCTCGATGTCCTTGACCGGATAGATGGTCGTCTTCATGCCCATGCTCATTGGGATGCTCCCTGATTGATTGTGTTCGAATGAGTGTCGTCACATCGGCGGAGTAGTGTCCGTCAATCAGATGACGGAACTCAAAGGGGAATGTGACCGATGGCTGAAAACGAGTGGCTCGCAAAGCGATTCGAGGAGAACCGAGGCCACCTGCGTAGCGTGGCGTACCGGATGCTCGGCTCCATGAGCGAGGCGGACGACGCCGTGCAGGAAGGATGGCTGCGACTGAGCCGGGCCGACACGAGCGACGTGTCGAACATGTCGGGCTGGCTCACGACCGTAGTGGCGCGTGTGTGTCTCGATCAGCTGCGCTCGCGCGAGTCGCGCCGCGAGGAGTCGCTCGATGTGCATGCGCCCGAGTCGTTCGCGAGCGCCGATGATGCCAACGATCCGCAACGCGAGATGGTGCTCGCGGACTCGATGAGCCTCGCGCTGCTGGTGGTGCTCCAGACGTTGGCGCCGGCGGAGCGCGTCGCGTTCGTGCTCCACGACATGTTCGATCTTCCGTTCGACGAGATCGCGCCGATCGTGGGCCGCACCCCGGCAGCGGCGCGGCAGCTCGCGAGCCGCGCGCGCAGGCGTGTGCAGGGCGCGGACGCGGCCAAATCGTCGAGCGACGACGAGCGGGGCCAGCGCGAGATCGTCGACGCGTTTCTCGCCGCGTCGCGCAACGGAGAGTTCGATGCGCTGCTCGCGCTACTGGATCCGGATGTCGTGCTGCGCGGAGGCGCGACGGTCGTCGCGACTGGCGCAGATGCGGTGGCCAAGACGTTCTCGGGACGCGCGAAGGCAGCACGGCCGGCGCTCATCGACGGCGTGCCTGGCGCCGTGTGGGCGCCAGGCGGAGTCCCGCGCGTGGTGTTCAGCTTTACGACGGCGAACGGGCACATCACCAGCATTGAGATGATCGGCAACGCCGAGCGGCTGGCCGATCTCGACCTCGTGATTCTTCGGAGGTGACGAAGCGGTCGAGGCTAGCCGTCGCCCGGCACGAGATGCACTTCCGTCGTCAGCCAGCGCTTCCACCACGGCGCGTGCTCCTCGGCCGCCATCGCCTTTCCGGCCGCAACGCGCCACGCGTCGCGCATCGCAGTCGCATCGGCGAAGCGATCTTCCGGCGCCGCAGCGAGGCCCTGCTTCAGCCACTCTGCCACATCCGGTGCGATTTCGGAGAGGTCCACGTCGCCCGAGAGCTCGCGCGCGAGAATCGCGCGCCCATCGCCCGTGCCGAACGGCGGCTTTCCCGCGAGCAGGAAGTACGTGATCGCCGCGATCTCGAAGCAGTCTACCGGCGATCCCTGCGTCTCGCCGAGCAGCTGTTCAGGCGCCGCAAACTCCGGTGTGCCCGTGGTGCCACTCAGCTCCTCGCCCGGAATTTTCGCGACGCCGAAGTCGGCGATACGCCAGCGGCGATAGCGGTCGATGAGAATGTTCTCAGGCTTCAGATCGCGATGGATGATTCCGCTTGCGTGCGCGGCGGCCAGTCCGTCGAGCACCTGTTCGATCTGCGGCGCGATCTCGGCGATCGAACGCGGACCGGAGCGCGCGACGAGATCCGCGAGCGACCCACCCTCGGCCAACTCCATCGTGTACCAGGCGACTCCGCCGCTCGAGTCCCAGTCGTAGATCGGGACGATGGACGGATGCGCGAGCTGCGCGGCGAGCTGCGCCTCGCGACGGAAGCGGTGCACCGCGCTCTCGTCGCTCGCGACTTCGGGATGCAGCATCTTGAGCGCCACTTCGCGCGCGAGCGAGAGATCGCGCACGCGCCACACCGACCCGAAGGTTCCTGATCCGAGCCGGCCGATCACCTCGTAGTCCTCGCCCGTGGCCCAGCGCAGCCGCGCCTCTTCGCTCTCGCCCGGGCCGCGCATCGCCTGCATCGCGCCGCTCGTGAACACCGACGTATGACTGCCAACCGCACGATCGAGCTCGCGCAGCATGGCGGCGACGTTGTGGAATCGATCCTCGGGCGAGCGCTTGAGCGCGCGCGCGAGGACCTTCGCCACGGATACCGGAATGTCCGGGCGCACGAGCGTGAGCGGCGGCAGATCGCGCGGCGGATACTCGCGCGTGAACGCAGCGAAGGCGGTGGCGGCAAGCTGCCACTGGTCGCTGGCGGGTGTCGGCATCCACGTGACGCCATCGGCCTCGGGCGGGGCTGGCGTCCAACGCGGGTTCGGCGAAAGTCCCGCAGGAAGGTCGGCACGCGGAACGCTCCACTCCCAGCCGAGCAGCCACACGCGACCCGTGGGCGTCACCCAGGATGTTTCCGCGGAGAGCGCACCATGCACGGCGCCCCCCGAGTGCATGTAAGCGATGGCGGAGCCGGCCGAGCGGAGGTACTGGAGCACGAAGGGAAGATCCTCGGCGCCCGTACGCGAGAGGCGAGACCAGAGCGTTTCTCCGGCGATCCAGCGGCGCAGATATCCGGGACCCCGCTGGAGTTCCTCGTTTCGCGCCCAGTAATAGTATGTCGTCGGAATCGACGGATGGTTGAGATGCGCCAGGTTGCGCGCCTCCGCGTGCAGCCAGGGCTCGTGATCCCGGTCGATGGAGCTGACGAGCGAGAGCGAGCGGCCGAGCTCGTCCACGACTTCCTGATAGTGCCAATGTTCGCCCTGCACGCCCTCGGTTCCCCACGACCAGTTGTCCGGCAGTTGCCAGTTCGCGAGGTGAGTGGGCAGTTTGTTCGTGACGCGGTCGCGGGATGGTCGGTCGGTGGTGGCCATGTCTGCAGAAACGAAGGACTTATCGCATTTTCGCGCTCGGCGATCGGTGGTCGAGAGCTGGCGCGAGAGGAGAGCTCAAGAATGCCTGACGGCACGCCCACAATAACATACGAATCTCTTCACCCGGGTGTTCCAACTCCGTCTCGAGCGACCCGCGAGGCGGCGGGATACGACGTATGCGCCTATCTGATCGGCCGGGTAGTGCGGATCTCCGACGGCAGTCATGTGCGTGATCGCGCAAGCGACAACGCGCACCGTCTGCATCTGGAGCCCGGCGAGGTCGCCCTGGTGCCGCTGGGATTCAAGGCGCGATTGCCGGATGGCTATGAGGCACAAGTCAGGATCCGAAGCTCGATCGCCTTCAAGCGCGGACTGATCATACCGAACGGACCAGGTACGATCGACGCCGATTATCCCGACGAGTGGATGGTCATGCTCAAGAACGACTCGCCGCGAGAGGTCGTGATCGCGCATGGAGAGCGAATCGCGCAGATCATCCTGGCCAGGTACGCCGTGCTGGATTGGACACCGGGATCGGTTGCCGTGAGCACCGATCGCCAGGGCGGCATTGGAAGTACGGGTTAGAGAACTCGCTCGCGACGCTCCCCTTCCCCCAAGCTCGCAAAGTCGTAGTGTAGACCTTAAGAAATCTTGATGACGGAACGCTGACGCTGTCATCTAGCCATGTCAGGGGCTGGTGATCGCGAGGGCGTGTACTGAGGAGCGGGCGCATGTTGCGGCTGAAGAGCTTGGGTGATGTCCTGATCGAAGCCGGTGACGTGCGACTGACCCCGTCCGCGGAGAGCGTATTCGCGACGGCGCTCTATCTCATCATGGAGGCGGGCCGGCCGGTTGGCAGAGATGAGCTGACGCGGCTGCTGTGGCCCGGCGTCTCCGAGTCCCAGGCGCAGCACGGTCTTCGACAGGCGCTGTACCGGCTCAAGACCCTCGGCGCCACCATCAAGGCAGACCGATCGTCGCTGGTTCTCTCGCCGCGATTCTGCAGCACGGACTTCGCGGCGCTCTTGGCGGCGCAGTCACCGACGACTCTCGAGACCCTCGCGAACGACATCAACGGCAGCTTTCTCCCCGGCTATCGACCGCAACATTCGGAGGCATTCGCCACCTGGGTCGAGCGGCATCGTGACGTCGTGCACTCGGCGGTCGCGCGGGCGCTGGTGGCCGGAATTCAGGCGAAGAAGCGAGTGAGCGACTGGAGCGGTGCCGAGCACTTGGCGGCGATGTGCCTGACGATCGATCCGCTCAACGAGGAGGCAACGCTCACGGTGGCCGAAGCTGCGGCGCTGGGTGGGAGCAAGACGAAGGCGTTGTCGATTCTCAATCACTATCTGAAGGATATAGGCGACGATGCGAGCGCGATCAAGCTGCCCGCAGTGCTCCTGCGCCGGAGAATCTCCGAGGCCTATCAGGACAACGTCTTCTCGGTGCGCGATGCGCCATTCGTGGGTCGCGATCGAGGAGATGGCGGAGCTCACTCGTGGGCTCGCGAGGGCGTTGAGTGGCCGGGGCGCTGCGTACGTGATCTCCGGCGAACCGGGGATCGGAAAGACGCGGCTCGTGTCGGAGTTCACGCGCGTGGCGGCGCTGCAGCGGGTGAACATCGTTCGCGTGGGGTGCCAGTCGCAGGATGTGAGGCGGCCCCTCTCGGCGTTCGTGGATCTCGTTCCGAAGTTGCTCGCGTTGCCGGGGGCGCTCGGCTGCTCACCGGAGTCGATGCAGTTTCTGCGTCGACTTACCGCACATGACCCCGAAGAGGCGCGGAACCGCGATCAACTGGAGCAGTCGAGCATCAGCTACGACAGCGCGAGAAAAGCGCTGCTGGACATGCTGGATGCGGTATCCGCCGAGACGTGCATCCTGCTCGAAGCGGAAGACGCGCAGTGGCTCGACTCCCACTCGGTGCGAATGGTCGAGGAGATCAGCAACTGGCTTGGCTCGCACCGTTTGTTGTTCCTCATCACATTGCGAACGACCGTCTATGGCAACGAGCACATTGCAACGTTGATGCTCCGGCCACTGCCACGCGACGCCGGATCGTTGGTCGCACGCACTCTCGCGAACGAAAACATTGTCGCGAGGGAGGATTTTCTGGAATGGTGCGTTTCGTCGTCCGGCGGCAACCCCTATTACCTGATCGAGCTGCTGCGCAATGGAACGCGGGAGCGCGACGGATACCAGGCGTCGGCCTCGCTCACGCGATTGTTGCAGAATCGCGTGCAACTACTGAACTCGGATGCGAGAAGCCTTCTCGAGGTCTGCTGCGTACTGGGAAAGCACTCGACAATGGAACGAATCGCGTCGTGTCTCGACGTTCCGCGCACGGCCATCCTGAGATCGTTGGAGGAGCTCGACACGAGTGGCATGATCGAGGTTGATGGTCCTCGAGTGCTGAGCAGGCACGACCTGCTGTCGTCCGTCGTGCTGTCGCAGATGAGCGGCGCGGTAAGGGGCATGCTTCACCGCTACGCGGCGGAGCAGCTGGAAGCAGAATCGGCGGCGACACAGGCAGTGAGCCTGATCTGGGAGAGTGCCGAACACTGGTTGGCGGCGGCGGACGCGCCTCGCGCGATACTTTTGCTTCGCCGCTGCGGCAACTACTTGATGGATGTGGGCATGCCGGACGAAGCGGCGAGGGTGCTACACCGCGCGGAGAGTCTGGCGACGGAGGCTGGTGAGAAGTACAGCATTGGAGCGGAACGGGTGCGGGCGCTGATGCGTGCGGAGAAGTTCCCAGACGCCGTAGAAGTGCTCGAAGAGTTGCTTCCGTTGAGAGAATCCGTAAGCCCCACACCGTCGAAACTAGATGAGGTGGGACTCATGTACTTTCAGGCGCGTTGGGAGCGCGGAGATTCGGTTCCTGAGTTGGCAACCGAATGTCTAGACGCATTCGCTTCGCACTTGGCGTCGCCCCAAGAAGCGATTGCGGCAGCGGTTTGGCTGTTGATCGCAGCCGACAATCTTTGTGACTCCACGCTCGGACATCAAATCTACGAGCGCGTAAGTTGCCACCTTCGCTCGGCCTCTGTGACCAGAGAGTCATGCCTTTTGTTCGAGATGATCTATCACTGCTCGTTCGGAGAAAGGAGTCTTTCGCTGACGTCTGCTGAAAAGCTTGCGGACTATGCTCGCCAAGAGTGTTCACCACTGGTGGCGGTGCGCTACTTGAGACTTGCATCCTTTGTATTCCGTTGCCACGGAACGGCCGAAAAGGCGCTGGCGCTCGCTGAGGAATCACATCGAATCGCTGAGAGGGTCAATGCAGTCATGGCGATGTCTGCCAGCGCGTTCGCAATCGGATCGATTTTCATGCAAACTGGCGACATTGATGCAGCGGAGCATTGGGTCACAAATGCGGCCAAGGCGCATTCGCAGGGCAGCTTTGGGGTGGCGGCGGCCAACACTTGGGGAGATCTCGCCGAACTCGCAATTCGACGAGGCAACGCTGAAAGCGCCGAATCCTTTTACCGTGCGTGTATTCCGGCTCTAGTGCGAAATCAGTCCGCACGCATTAAGGTGCGCATGTATGCACTCGAAGCCCAGATCGCATTGCTTCGAGGCGACGCGATTAGAGAGGAGCTTCTTCAGTCCTATCTTGCCCATTTCGAGGTGAGCAAGTCCGCGAGCATGCAAGACTTCAACGCGGAGTCGTTGATTCTCGCACTAGAGTCCGTGGGGCGACACGACGACGCGCAGCGTGTGTGCTCGGAATATGTGTCGAAGGATCGTCGAGATTCTTGCGACCTCTCCCCGCCGCTCCTTCTCGCTCTTGAGCGTGTACGAGCCATCAGTAGCCCGATCGCAAGCGTCAGCTAACGGCTTTTCGCTCGTGCAGTTCGAAAATAATTCGGTCGTCTGGAGGTGACACGCGCCCTAAGGACAAAAAAAAATCGTGCGCCGAGGAATCGTCGCACGAATTGAGGAGCCGGTAGGACCTGAATCTACATGGCCCGGAGCACCCGCCGCTGAGCGGGAATCTGGCGACTCGCGTGTGGCGTGGATATCCGTTGTCCCGGCGCGAAGAGCAGGCCGAACATTGGGCTCTCCATAAGCTTGTCGCAGATATACGGATCGAACTGCTTCGCACGATACTTTACCAGCTCAGATCGCACCTGAGCCTCTCCCAAGGCCTTTCGATAAGGGCGATCGGTTGTCATCGCGTCGATAGTGTCGGCAAACAACACGATTCGCGATGCAAGAGGAATCTGCTCTCCAGACAATCCATCTGGATAACCACTTCCATCCCAATTCTCGTGATGGTGGCGAACGGGCAGAACTATATCCGCAAGATGGGATACTGTTTGAACAAGCTCCGCACTCTTAATGGGATGACCCTGCATGACCTCCCATTCCGCAGGCGTAAGCTTTTCCGGCTTCTGCAGGAGAGGCGCGTAGATTTCGTGAATCTTCCCGACATCGTGTAGTAGGGCCGCGATACGAACCCTTTCCACCTGGTGTCCCCCCAGACCGATAGCGCGAGCAATCAGTTGTGAATAGTGAGCTACTCGACGTGAATGCCCAGACGTGTATGGATCTCGCGCTTCGATGGCCTTGACCATCAATTCCAGCAAGTCTTGATTGACCTGCTCGAGCTCCGAATTTGTCTTGTAAAGTTGCCGCACTCCAATGATCGGAATACAAAGAGCGATCGTTCCAGTCGCACCCGAGGTCATGTACACCCAGGCGAGGAGATAAACGACTGGAGCTGAAAGCAGATCGTAGGGAGACTGGTGACCGTGTTCTTACGCCAAATATACCAGTAGGCTACTTCCTTCGCTCACGGCGATCACGCCCGCAACGAGTGCGGTGTTAACCGCAAAGAACGTGCCTATCAGAACTAATATCGGCTATCGCGTTCGCGCGGGCGCCGTCGAAGCAGACCGATCGCGGGCGAAGAAAGGAGAGCTGATGTTCCGCGACGAGTCGGAATACAATCGTGGCTGACAGCGCTCGCGAACGATGTCTGCATGAAGTTGAATAAGGCCTTAACTGGAGAGCTACGCTTGCTCAGCTGCGCAACGAAGATCACAGCGCTCGCGGCATCGGCTGCGAACCACGTTGGCGAGATTATCGATGCGGCGAGAAACGGAATGAAGGCTATCGATCCGCTTCCCTCCTCGAGGCAGGCGGAAAGTGAGCAGCATGTACGAAATAGTCCGATACTGCAGCCATCCAAATGACGGCCCCACTCTCCACCGTCTGCACGATGAGGAGCGAGCAGAAACAACGCGCCGTTCGCGAGAACGGCGCAGATGCTTACCGCGATGATGTACAGAACAGTGCGATTTGACATAAGAATAAAGTCCCCCGTCTCTAGCTTACTCCCACTCGTGCAAAGCTGCCGAGACCACGCCGCCGGTAATCGTACTGAATAAGCTTTAGACGCCAATCCTAGAGCTGACATTCGCGTCACCCCCCTTTGAATTACAAAGTCGCGAGTCCAGTATGGAAACGCGCAAAGGTCGGCTCCGCTCAACTACTGTCATGCCCGCTCAACTCCGCTAACCAGAGAACGGGGGGACTCGTGTTTTGTGTCTACTCCACTGGGCTGATTGTTTGAACTACTCCACTACCACTCTCAGGTCCTGCCCATCCATCTATTCGTCGCATCCAGCACGGCCAACACCGTCGCCGTCTCCGGACTGTCCTTGATCTCGCAGCTTCCAGTCAGCAACGACGTCTCGCGTCCCACGCGCGCCGTGATGCCAACGAACATGAATTGTCGTTCGAATGCATCGACCACCTTGCACCCCTCGACGAGAAACGCACTCGCATTGCGCTCCATTGCAGTGATCGCCAGCACCGCACCTTTCGCCGCAAGCTCCGCGCGCGATCGTGCACTCTCGGGGCCTTCGCATTCTCCGGTGAAAGACTGATCGCCCTTTCGCAGAGTCACTCTCACCGTCACGCCCTTGGCCCTACTTCGCTGTATTTCAATATCCTCGAAATACAGTCGCAGAACCTTCATCGGCGCAGCGGCCGGCGGCGGCACAGGAGTTGGCATCGGAACAGAGCTCGCTGGAATATTTCTTTCCGGCTGGGCGCGCTCTCGTGGCTTTTCGTTGCTGGTGGCGACCGAAATTTTCCGGTGGTCCACGGTCATCTTCAGCGATGCCTTCAGCATCGTCTCGACATTCCGGACCGTCGCCTTCGGACTTACCTCCGTCGTCGTAACGACGTGAACCTCACTCACAGCTCCGGTCTCACTCGGCTCGATCCGCACATTTATCACGCCCGGAAGTGTTCGCAGCTGTCGCTCTGCCTCCGCCAACGGCAACACGCTTCCGGCTATCGGAGACGACGCCGAATGGGACAACGGATTTCCCGGTGCTGTGAGGGCCACGGTCATTCGCTGAGAGACGTGTGATGAACAGGCGGGACGAACGGCACTGCTCCACTTGCTCGGCTCTGGGTGAGCCGTGTGCCGAGCGACGAACAGAAGAGACGAGTCGCCAATATTCAAGCGATTGGTCGTAAACGCAAGCATTCTGTCGTTATACGCCTTGAACTTTCGCCGCCCGTCGCCGACCGGTATACCACCCCACGCCACTACGGCGCAACAACTCGATCTTCTGGGATTTCGTACTCCTTCAGCTTCCGGTAGAGTGTCCGTTCCCCTATCCCCAGCTGATCTGCGGCCTTTCTTCGGTTCCCACGTGTTTCCCTCAGCGCGGCGATGATCGCGGCCCGCTCGATGTCCGCCATTCGCATTCCAGGTGTGATCGTGATCACATTCGATGGCGGTCTCTCCTCCCTTGGCTCAATCCCGACGCTCGTAAGTGCGTCTGGTGCACTCGGCAGGCGCACCGCTGGAAGGACCTCGCCGTCGCCAAGCCGCGATACTCGCAAATCCCGATTCTCGTCCACGCGCTGCCGCAGCTCCTCCACCTGAAGCTTGAGCTCCACCAGGCTGCGCACGATGAACTCGAGCTCGCGCCCCCCCGTCCCCTCCTGTCCACGCAGCACCGCGCCCAGCGGCACCGGCAGGAATCGCGCACTTCCTCCCTCGCGCAACGCGCGCGGAATGTCGCTCGCCGTGATCTCGCGACCCGGCGACAGCACGACCATGCTCTCCACGAGGTTGCGCAGCTCGCGCACGTTCCCTGGCCATGGATAGTCCGCGAGAATCTTCATCGCGTCCGCCGAAATTCCATGGAACGGCCGATCGTGCTGCGCCGAAAATTCCTGGATGAATGCGCGTACGAGCAGCGGAATATCCTCCCGCCGCTCGCGCAGTGGCGGCAGGTAGATGGTCAGGACGTTCAATCGATAATAGAGATCCGAGCGAAACGTTCCCTCTTCCACCTCTTCGCGCAGCGGACGATTCGTGGCGGTCACGATGCGCACGTCCACCTTGATCACGTGCGATCCGCCAACGCGCGTGAGCTCTCGTTGTTCGAGAACTCGCAGCAGCTTTACCTGCGTACTCCGCGGCGCCTCCCCAATCTCATCCAGAAAGAGCGTTCCCTGGTGCGCCAACTCGAAGCGTCCGAGCCGGCGCTCGGCCGCTCCAGTGAACGATCCCTTCTCGTGCCCGAACAACTCGCTCTCGAGCAACGTCTCCGGAAGCGCACCGAGGTTCACTGCTATAAACGGTTTGCTGCGCCGAGGACCAAGACGATGCAACGCGAACGCGACGAGCTCTTTTCCGGTACCGCTCTCGCCCTCAATGAGCACGGTGCTGCTCACAGGCGCCATCTGCTCGATCTTCACGAGCACTTCGCGCATTGCCTCGCTCTCTCCGATCAGCCCCGTTTCCACAGCCAGCCGGCGCCGATCGAGAATGCGGCGAATCCCGGTAATCACCTCGTCGAGATCGACGGGCTTCGCGTACACCTCGACGAAGCCGAGCGCGCGAAGCCGCTCCGACAGCGCGGGGTCGACGATGTCCGCGAGGCCAACCACCGCCACTCCCTCCCACAGCAGATCGCGCACGAGCTGCACGTTGCCCGTGTCGATGAGCCCACCCGTCAGCACGACGAGATCGGGGGACTCGCGCCGAATCGCCGCGCGCACATTGTCGATGGGCGAGACGAGCGCTGTCTCGAAGCCCGCGCGCTCGAGCATCGCGTTCAACCGCACGGCGGGCTCCACATCTGTGAGCGTGACGAGGACTTTCACGGCGGGGAGCCCTCGTGATGTGTGTCGACGCCGCGCGTGATGCGCACCGCGTGCTCGATGATCGGCTCGATCGCCGCGAGCCCGTCCCGCACTCCGCTCGTCGAGCCGGGAAGATTGATGATGAGCGTCCGTGCGCGCACACCCGCAAGCCCGCGCGACAACGCGGCGCGCGGAAACGTCGTTAGCGACAGCAGGCGAATTCGCTCCGCCATCCCCTGCGCCTCGCGTTCGATCACCACACGCGTCGCCTCGGGGGTAATGTCTCGAGGCGCCAGGCCGGTGCCGCCGGTGGTGAGCACGAGGTCGGCGACGTCGCCGTCGCACCAGTCTATCAGTTGAGCCGCGATCGCCGTCACGTCGTCGGCGACGAGCGCGCGAGCCGCCAGTGCATACTCGTGTCGAGTGCTCCAGGCGGCGATCGCGTCGCCCGAGCCGTCCTCTTTTCGCTCGCCGCGCGCGCCCGCGTCGCTGATAGTGAGGATTGCAATGCGCATCCGGCAATATGCCGGGAATGCATACTCGCTGCCAACTCGGCGCTTGATCAGGAGTTAAGCGCCAAATGGTGGGCTCAACCGAGATCCAGGCGAACGCCTTGGTTGCCTCTTCTCCACCGGATGGTAACGTGCCACTATCACGCCGCTGGCCAAATCTGCGTGACGAGGCAGCATCTCGCCGCGTCATTTCACTAGTGATGACCCTTCAATCGAGGTAGGACGTGGGACTGGTTGCAACCCTTCTTCCCAGCCCGCACCGGCTGAACCGCGTTCGCACGGCCCTCAGGGACCATTACACGATCGTGCCCTGCAACGATTGGGCGGAGCTGCTCGCCGCCTGCGCCGCGCGTCCCGTCTCGATCGCGCTCATCGATCTCTTCCCTGGAACACAGATCAGCGACACCTTCGACTGGCTGCGCCAGGTGAAGCGTCGCTTCCCGTCGGTTACCGTCGTGCTGTACGCCGCCCTCCCGCCCGCGCGGCCGCGCGATCTATTCGAGGCCGGCCGGTTCGGCGTCGATGGCCTCATCGTCGCGGAACAGGATGATGAGCCGCGCCGCCTCCTCACGATTCTCGAGCAGGCCGAGGCGCGCGGAATCATTGAGCTGCTGCGCCCCGCGATTGCCGACGTGAAGCCCACGGTTCGCGACGCGCTGCTCGTTACCGTCACTCGCGCGCACCAGCGTCTCGCGCCGGACACGCTCGCTCGCATCCTCGGCATTCGTCGCAAGGTTCTCTCCGACCGTCTGGTGCAGGGCGGATTCCCCACCGCGCAACGGCTCATCGCCTGGGGGCGGCTCGTCGTCGCCGCGAAGATGCTCGAGGACAACGAGCGCACCGCGGACAGCGTCGCGCTCGCGCTCGACTTCCCATCCGGAAGCGCGTTCCGCAACACGTGCCAGCGCTACGTTCACGCCGCGCCGCACCAGATTCGCGCGCGTGGCGGCGCGGCGTACGTAATCGGCGCGCTGCTCCGTCACGTGCAGTCGGCTGACGGCCGGCGCCAGACACTCCCGCGCGTGCACACTCGCGCACCGAGGCTCGCCGTATGAGCGAAAACGAGATTGCGCTCGCCGAAGGCGACGAAGCCGAGCAGCGAGGCGACCTGCAGGCGGCATCCGCGGCGTATCGCCGGCTCTCCTCCACCGAGGCGCCGGGCCCCGCAACTCACGGACTCTTTCGGCTCGGCCGCATTGCATGGCGACAGGGACGCCTCGACGACGCGCTCGAGCTCTACGAGCGCGCCCGCGCCGCCGCGATCGTGCTGGGCGACGACGACCTTCGCGCGGCGATCGAGAACGGTGTCGGCTCCGTCTACTGCCAGCGCGGGATTTTCTCGCAGGCGCGATCCGCGTTTGCCGTCGCATCCGAGCTCGCGGTGTCGGCGCCGCTCCGCGGACGCATCCAGATCAACATCGGCGCGCTCTCCCTCCTCCTCGGCGACGTGGAAGAGGCGCGCGCGAGCTATGAGCGCGCCGTGGAGATTCTCGACTCGATCGACGACGAGGAGGGGCTCACGATCGCGCTGCACAATCTCGCGCTCGCGCACTCCGAGGAGCAGGACTGGGACGCCGCCGAGCGGTCGTTCGAGCGATGCCTCCTTCTCGCGGAGAAGCGCGGCGATCGCGGCCTCATTGCCGGTGCGACTCTGAATCAGGCGGAGCTCAGCTGCGAGGCCGAGCGGTACGCCGAGGCGCTCGAGCGGAGCGAGAAGGCACTCGCGATCTTCGGAGAGCTGCAGGACGAGAGCGGCCGTGCCGCCGCGCTCCGCGTGCAGGGCGAGATCTATCGCAAGATGCATCAGCTCGAGGAGGCGGAACCACGACTCAAAGAGGCGATCCGCATCGCGGGCCGGCTGCAGCTGTTGACGCTCGAGGCGGAGGCAGCGCGCGAGCTCGGGATGGTGAAGGTGGGTCGCGGCGACGTGACGAGCGCCACGAAGTGGCTACGACGCGCCCTCGCGCGCTTCTCGCTCATGAGCGCCGATGAGGAGATACACGTGATCGAGGAGCAGCTGCAGGCACTCAAGCCGTGGCGCCCGAGCGGGGAGAACACGACGGTCCGCAAGAAGTGAGCGGCCGCGGGCCGCTAGACCAGCGGCTCGTTCCCCATCAACACAGCCATCAACGCCTTCTGCACGTGCAGTCGGTTCTCCGCCTCATCCCACACGCGGCTCTGCGGCCCGTCGATCACGTCGGCCGCGACCTCCTCGCCGCGATGCGCGGGAAGACAGTGAAGAAAGATCGCGTCCTTGTTCGCGAGTGACATCAGCTTCCGGTTCACCTCGAAGCCCTTGAAGGCGACCTCGCGCTTCGCCTGCTCTTCCTCCTGCCCCATTGACGCCCACACATCGGTGTTCACGACGTCGGCGCCCTTCGCTGCCTCGGCGGGATCGCGCACGACCTTCACGTGCTTCCCGCCCTCGCGCCTGAGCGTCTCGGCATTGGGATCGTAGCCGGCCGGACACGCCAGCACGAGCTCGAAGCCGAGCCGGTACGACGCGTTGATCCAGGAGTTCGCCATGTTGTTGCCGTCGCCGATCCACGCGATCTTCTTCCCTTCGAACGTGCCGAGATGCTGGTTCACCGTGAGCAGGTCCGCGAGGATCTGGCACGGGTGGAGGAGATCGGTGAGTCCGTTGATCACCGGCACGGACGCGTAGCGCGCGAGCTCTTCGACTTCGCTGTGGGCGAAGGTGCGGATCATGATGCCGTCCACGTAGCGCGAGAGCACGCGCGCGGTGTCCGCGATCGGTTCGCCGCGTCCGAGCTGAACGTCGCGCGGCGAGAGGAACAGCGCGTGCCCGCCGAGCTGCCACGCCCCGACCTCGAACGACACGCGCGTGCGCGTGGATGATTTCATGAAGATCATTGCCAGCGACTTGCCCGCGAGTGGCTTCGCCGTGTACTCGCCCTTTCGCATCAGCTCCGCGAGGGCGAACAGCTTGATCAGCTCGGGGCGTGTGAAGTCGGGGATCGCGAGAAAGTCGCGGTGCGGTGCGTCGGACATTGTTCCTCTGGGAATTTGCGAAGCGCGGTCAAGATAACGGACGTCCGCGGAACGGAGCAAGGCGCGTGCGGACAACCCACGCGATCAGGATTTTTCGATCGCTTTTCCCATTCGGCCAACGACTTCACTCAGAATCGCGCCCGAGGTTCCCATGTTCACGCGCGCGAAGCACGCGCCCTGGCGTCCGAAGTCGGTTCCGCGCATCAGCGCGACCTTCCCCTTCTTCAGGAAGACCTTCGAAGGATCGTCGCCGAGTCCTAGCGCGGAGCAATCGAGCCACGCGAGGTAGCCCGCCTGCGGCGGAATGTAGCGAACCGCCGGCAGATACATCCCGAGCAATTCGGCCAGCAGCGTGCGATTGCGGTCGAGATGCGCGAGCAATCCCTCGAGGTACGGCGCGCCCTCCTCGAACGCCGCGATGTTCGCGATCAACCCGAGATGCCCCGTACGTTCCTGGAATTCCCTGGGCAGCTTCCTCATGGCGCTCTGCATCGTCTGCGAGCCGGCGACGATCACCGCGCACTTGAGTCCCGCCACATTCCACGCCTTGCTCGCCGACGTGACGGTGATCGCGTTCGCGCCGATCGGCTCGCTCACCGAGACGAAGGGAACGTGCACCGCGCCGGACAGTGTGAGTGGCGCATGGATCTCATTGGCGATCACGACCACACCGTACTGCTTTGCGAGCCTAGCGATCTCCTCTAGCTGCTGCTTGGCGAGCACGCGACCAGTAGGATTGTGAGGATTGCACAGGAGATAGGCCTTCGCGCCGGCGGCGAAGGCCTTCTCCAGCGCGTCGAGATCCAGATCCCAACCTCCGCCGGGCACGTGCGCGAGCGGAACCTCGACGACGGCGCGTTCGACTTCCTGGATCGTCGAAAAAAATGGCGGATAGACCGGCGGATTTATCACGACGCCGTCGCCGTGCTTCGTGACGACGCGCAGAATCTCAGCCACCGCAACCATCACTTCCGGAGCGGAGCTCACACGCGCGGGATCGACCGTCCAGGCGAAGCGCGAGTTCGCGAACGCCACGAACGACGCCGAGAGCGGCCCGGGCTGAGCGTACCCGCAGTCATCGGCGTCGATGGCTCGCCGAAGGCGCTGCTTGATCGGCTCGGCCAGCGGAAAATCCATTCTCGGCCACCCACGCCGGGAGAACATTGGCGGGATAGGTCGTCCATTTCGCGCTTGCGCGCCCGCGGAGCTTTGCGAGCGAGATGTCCTCGAACTCGGTCACAGGATGTAGCGGCGCAGGTCTTCGTCCTCGACGATCGTCTTGAGCCGATCGCGCACGAGCGCCGCGTTCACCGTGATCGCCTCCTTGCCGCGATCGGGAAGATCGTAGAGCACATCCTCGAGCAGCGTCGACATCACAGTGTGCAGTCGCCGAGCGCCAATGTTCTCCATCCGATCATTTACCGTCGCCGCAATGCGTGCGACCTCGGCAATCCCATCTTCGGTGAAAATCAGCGACGCGCCCTCCGCCTCGACGAGCGCCGAGTACTGGCGGGTGAGCGCGTTCTCGGGCTCGGTCATGATCCGGACGAAGTCCGCCTCCGTAAGCGGCGTGAGCTCGACGCGAATTGGAAATCGTCCCTGCAGCTCCGGGATCAGATCGCTTGGCTTCGACACGTGGAAGGCGCCCGCGGCGATGAAGAGCACGTGGTCGGTTTTCACGAGGCCGTACTTGGTCTGCACGTTCGAGCCCTCGACGATCGGCAGGAGATCCCGCTGCACGCCCTCGCGCGAGACGTCGGGCCCGCCCATCTGCGAGCGCTCGCCGGCGATCTTGTCGATCTCGTCGAGGAAGATGATCCCCATCTTCTCTACGCGCTCGACCGCGTCGGCGGTGACATCGTCGAGATCGATGAGCTTCTCCAATTCCTGCTCGAGAATGATGCGCCGAGCCTCGCTCACCTTCACCGTGCGCTTCTTGCGGCGCTTCGGCATCATCTCCTGCAGCATGTCCGTGAAGTTCTCCATCCCCTCGGGCGCGCCCTGCGGGACCATCATGTCGAACATTGGCCCCTTGCCGCCGGTCACCTCGACCTCGACCTCGCGATCCTCGAGCTTGAGATCGATGAGGAGTTGTTTGAGCTTCTCGCGCGTGCGGCGATATCGCTCCGCGCCAACCTCGTCGGCGGGCTCGCGCGATGTCTCGCCCGTAGCGCTGACGACGAAGAGCGCGGGACCGGTGGGAGGCGCGCCTTCCGGGCGCGCGGCCGCGGCCTCGGCGGGGGTCGTCTCCTTGGCCGGCTTGGGCAATAGCAGATCGAGCAGCCGTTCGTCGACCTTCTCGTACGCGAGGTCCTCGACATTGCTCTCGCGCTCGTTGCGCACCATGTCTATCGCGCTCTCCACGAGGTCGCGCACCATGGACTCGACATCGCGGCCGACGTAGCCGACCTCGGTGAACTTCGACGCCTCGACCTTGATGAATGGCGCGGCCGCGAGCTTGGCGAGGCGGCGGGCGATCTCCGTCTTGCCGACGCCCGTGGGCCCGATGAGGATGATGTTGTTCGGCGAGATCTCGTCGCGAATGTCGTCCGGCGCCTGCTGGCGGCGCCAGCGATTGCGGAGCGCGATGGCGACGGCCTTCTTCGCGTTCCCCTGCCCAACGATGTAGCGGTCGAGCTCACCGACGATCTGTCGCGGCGTGAGGTCGGCGAGCCGGGCAACTGCCTGCTGCGTGCGATTCGATGGCATGATCAAATGCGGCGTGCGAGCGCGAGCGGTGCGAATGCACCGGCGCGACCGGAGACGTCGCTACAGCTCCAGGATTGTGATGTTCTTGTTCGTATAGATGCAGATGTCGCCGGCGATCTCGAGCGACTGCTGCACTATTTCCCGCGCGGTCAGCTGCGAGTGCGCGAGCAGCGCGCGCGCGGCCGACAGGGCGTACGAGCCGCCCGAACCGATCGCGAGAATGCCATCGTCCGGCTCGATGATGTCGCCGGTGCCGGAGATGATCAGTCCGTGACTCTTGTCGACGACCACGAGCAGCGCCTCGAGTCGCCGCAGAACGCGGTCGCTGCGCCAGTCCTTCGCGAGCTCGACGGCCGCGCGCGGGAGATTCTCGGGATAGCGCTCGAGCTTCTCCTCGAACTTCTCGAAGAGGGTGAACGCATCGGCGGCCGCGCCCGCGAAACCGGCGAGCACCTTGCCGCCCCGCAGTGCGCGAACCTTCTGCGCATTCGACTTCATCACCGTTTCGCCGACGCTTACCTGACCGTCGCCGCCGACCGCGACCTTGCCATCACGCCGCACACCGAGAACGGTTGTGGCGTATATCGTTGGTAGTCCGTGAGCCATGGCTGAAAGATACCACGGACGACAAGCGCCCGAACCGCTACTGCCCGGGCGGCCTCTTGCCGGACGCAGAGTCGTCGGTGTCGCGGCGCTTCTCGTTGCGCCCGAGCACGGGACCCAGCAGCGAGCCACGGATGTAGCGGAGGTTGAGCCCGACTCCCACGACCACGAGCACGACCGCCACGGCGATCGCGAGCGACGTAAAGCGCCACTGATCGCGGCCGATGAGAACGGCCGCAACGCACAGCATTCCCGAGCCGAAGACGATCTGCCCGATCCTGCTTCGCTCCGGTCGCTCGCGGCTCCGGCGTTCCGATCCGTGCGACAGGTCGTCGGCGACCACTGCATTGGCGATGATCGCGGCGCCCATGAGGAAGAGCAGGAGGCCGAGCACGAGCGGGATGGTTTCCATTCTCATGCGGCGGTGCAATGCAAGGACGGTTCCGAACGGCGGCAGGGCTCGTACGCGCCCCTTGCGACTCGCGCCGTGCTCACGCGCGAGGGTGCGACTTCGCGTACACCTGCTTCAGCCGCTCGACGCTCGTGTGCGTGTAGATCTGCGTGGTGGCGATCGAGGCATGGCCGAGGAGCTCCTGAACGGCGCGGAGGTCGGCGCCGGCGTCGAGGAGGTGAGTCGCGAAGGTATGGCGGAGCGAGTGCACGGAGAGTCCGGCATCCTCGTCGATCTCGTGCAGGAACTTGCCCACCACGAGCTGTACGGCACGCACGCCGATGCGCGTGCCCGTGCGCGACAGGAAAAACGCGGTGCGATCCGCCTTGCCGCCGAGCGCGCGCGAGAGCTCATCGCGCTTCGCTTCGTAGTTGCGGAGCGCGAGCTGCGCGTGATCACCGATCGGGACT
Organism: uncultured Gemmatimonadaceae bacterium; assembly: GCA_963827355.1. Lineage (GTDB taxonomy): Bacteria > Gemmatimonadota > Gemmatimonadetes > Gemmatimonadales > Gemmatimonadaceae > FEN-1250. Next base: position 263,214 of record CAWHAS010000015.1, on the reverse strand, counting down.
ATGCGCTCCTTTCGTCCCTTCCCGCGCACCTTGAGCTGCTGCGATACCAGATCGAGCATGTCGCGATTGACGCCGGCGAGCTCGGACAACCTGAGTCCCGTCGAATAGAAGAGCTCGAGGATGGCGAGATTTCTCACGTCGGTGAACTTGCCCTCCCACGCTCGCGCCTCTGCCATTTGGAAGAGCAGATCGATCTGCGCGCGGTCGAGATACGCGGGGAGATACTTGTCGCGCTTGGGCGACTGCATTGACCGGGCGGGATTCGCCTCGACGAGCTCATTGCGATGCAAAAACTTGTAGAACGAGCGCACGGCGGAGAGCGTGCGGCCAACGGTGCGCTTCCCCAGACCGCGACGGGTGAGGTGCCCCATGAAGCCGCGAATGGCGAGCCGGTCCACGCCGCCCCAGGTCCACTCCTCAATACCATAGTAGGTGCCGAGGAATTCGACGAAGGCGTGGAGGTCGCGGCGATACGCGGTGAGGGTGTGTGGCGAGTCGTTCTGCTCCTTCTCGAGGTGCAGAAGAAACTCGTCGACGTCGCTGTTCATGTCGCGACCGCCTCGAGCGCATACTCGCGCTGCCAGCGCTCGATCTCGGCCAGCGCGCGCGTGGCGAAGAGCTCGCGCTTGCGCCGCTTGTCACGCTCGGGGCGTTCGAGATCGTCGAGCAGCCCGAAGTTGGCGTTCATTGGCTGAAAATGCGCGGGGCTCGCCTCGCGCAGATAGCGGTACAGGGCGCCGAGCATCGTGGTGCCCGGCGGAATCGCAGACTCGAGGCCGGCGAGCACTCGCGAAAGATTGATCCCGGCGAGCAGCCCCGTCGCGCTCGATTCCGTGTAGCCCTCGACGCCCGTGATCTGCCCCGCGAGGAAGACCTGCGCGTCGTCGCGAAGTGTGAGCGCGGGCGTGAGCGCGGCCGGCGAGTTCACGTACGAGTTTCGATGAATGCTGCCGTGCCGCAGGAACTCCGCTCCCGAAAGTCCGGGGATCGAGCGAAACACGCGCTCCTGATCGCCTATGCGAAGGCGCGTCTGGAAGCCCACGAGATTCCACATGCGTCCCGCGCGATCCTCCTGCCGCAGCTGCACCACCGCGTACGCGTCGCGACCCGTGCGAGGGTCGCGGAGCCCGACGGGCTTGAGCGGTCCGAAGCGGAGCGTCTCGCGTCCGCGCGCCGCCATCTCCTCCACAGGGAGGCATCCCTCGAAGTAGGGCGCCTGATCGAACTCGTGCCCCTGATACTTGTCGCCGGCCACGAGCGCGTCGATGAACGACTCGTACTGCTCGCGCGACATTGGGCAGTTGAGATACGCTCCCTCCTCACGCTCGGCCTCGGTCTCGCCCTTGCCGTAGCGCGAGGCCTTGAAGACGATCTCGTGGTCGATGGAGTCGAACGAGACGACGGGCGCGATCGCGTCGTAGAAGGAGAGCGCGTCGACGCCGAGCCGTGCGCGAAGCGCGGTCGCGAGCGCATCCGATGTGAGCGGCCCCGTCGCGATTACCGACGGCGAGGGGAGCGTGGTGATTTCGCCACGCGCGATGGTGATGCGCGGATGCGACTCGAGCCTGCCCTGCACCGCGTTCGCGAATACGATGCGATCTACGGCGAGCGCCGTGCCGCCAGGTACGCGCGCCTCATCCGCCGCCCACAGAATCAGCGATCCGAGCTGGCGCATCTCGGCCTTGAGCAGGCCGTGCGCGTTCGAGGTGTCGGTGCTCTTGAAAGTGTTGCTGCACACGAGCTCCGCGAGGGATGCGGTCTGGTGCGCCGCGGTCTTCACCATCGGCCGCATCTCGTGCACCACCACCTCGTGTCCCCGCTCCGCCAGCTGCCACGCGGCCTCCGAGCCCGCAAGCCCGCCGCCGACTATGGTAACGCTCGTCATGAATGACTCGCGGGGGTAACGCTCGTCATGAAATACTCGCGGCGGTGCGCACGAGATGACTCGCGGGAGTCTCGGTGACGCCTCGCCCGTTCACCTAGCCAGCCGCGACCGCCGGCTCGAGCTCCGGCGCTGCGACCTCCCACTCGTTGCCGCACTTCATGCACTTGCGATAGTCGCCGCGCGCCTTCGTCGACTTCATCTCCGCACCCATGAAGTGGCAATCCGGGCATTCCTCGAGCACCGGCTTGTTCCAGGCGATGAAGTCGCAATTCGGATGATTCGCGCATCCATAGAAGGCGCGGCCACCGCGCTTCGAGCGAAGCTGGATGATGTCGCCGCCGTCCTTCGGGCACTTGATGCCCGTCGGCAGCGCGCGCGTGCCGCGGCACTTCGGGAAGCCACTGCAGCCAAGGAACTCCCCCGAGCGGCCCTGGCGGATGACCATGAACTTGCCGCACTCGTGGCAGATCTCCGTGGTCATCACGGCCGGCTTGCGATCGCGGCCAAGCGGACGCGTGAACGTGCACGCGGGACGATTCTCGCACGCGAGATACGGCCCGAAGATGCCGCCCTTCGCAACCAGCTTCCCGCCATCCTTTGGACAGCGCTCCGTCTCGAGCACGGAGAGATCGTGTGCCTGTGCGATCAGCTCCTCGACGTTCGCCGCGTTCAGCGCGAGCGCGAACGGCGCCCAGAAATCCTCGAGCACGCGCTGCCATCCGAGGCTTCCGTCTTCGACCTTGTCGAGCTCCCCTTCCATTCCGGACGTGAACTCCACGTTGAAGATGTCGGGGAACTGCATGACCATGATCTTGGCGACGGTCTCGCCGAGCGGCGTGGGCGTGAAGCGACGCTGCTCGAGCAGCACGTAGTGGCGATCCGCGAGCACCGAGATGATCGACGCATAGGTAGACGGTCTACCTATCCCAAGCCGCTCGAGCTCCTTGACGAGGCTCGCTTCGCTGAATCGTCCCGGCGGCTCCGTGAAGTGCTGCTTCGGAATGATCTCCTTCACGGGGATTTTCTCGTTGAGCGCAACTTCGGGAAGCGCCTGCTCGTCCTCGAGCGCGCGCCCCTCGCCCTCCTCGTGCGCCTCGCGATAGAGCATGAGGAATCCCTCGAACTTCACGATGCTCCCCGTGGAGCGGAACAGATACGCTCGCGGCTCCTTCGCTGGCTTTCCCTTGTTGCCATTGATCAGAAAGTCGACCGTCGTCGTGTCGAACACCGCCGGCGCCATCTGCGACGCCATGAAGCGCTTCCAGATCAGCTCGTAGAGCTTGAACTGCTCGGGCGTGAGATACTTCTTGACGTGCTCGGGACGGCGCGTTGGATCCGTGGGCCGCACCGCTTCGTGCGCATCCTGCGTGTTCGCCTGCCCCGACTTGCCGTAGAGCTGCGGACCCTTCGCGAGGAAATTCGCACCGAAGAGGGACGTCAGATAATCGCGCGCCTGTTGTGCCGCGAGCTCGGAAATGCGCGTGGAATCCGTGCGCATGTACGTGATGAGTCCCACCGCACCCTCGGCGCCCAGCTCCACTCCTTCGTACAGCCCCTGCGCAACGCGCATGGTCTTCTTGCTGCCGAAGCTGAGCTTCTTCGCGCCTTCCTGTTGCAGCGTGCTCGTGGTGAACGGCGCCTGGGGATTCTTGCGGCGCTCGCGGCGCCGAAGATCGGTCACCTCGAAGACGTCGCGCGACTTCACCGCGTTGACGATGTCCATCGTGTCGCGCTCGTTCGACAGCTCCGTCTTCTTCCCATTCACCTGGTGCAGACGCGCCGTGAACCTCTGCCCTTCCTTTTCGAGGAGCGCTTCGATCGACCAATACTCGACAGGCTTGAACGCGCGGATCTCGCGCTCGCGCTCGACGATCAGCCGCAGCGCGACGGTCTGTACCCGACCGGCCGAGAGTCCCTTGCGAACCGTCTTCCACAGCAGCGGGCTCGCCTTGTAGCCGACAAGGCGGTCGAGCACGCGGCGCGCCTGCTGCGCGTGAACCTTCTTCACGTCGATGACGCCAGCGTTCGCGATCGCCGCGTGCACCGCGTCGCTGGTGATCTCGTGAAAGAGCACGCGCTCGGGAGTCGGCGTGCCTTTCTGCTTGATCGTCTCCGCCACGTGCCAGGCGATGGCCTCGCCCTCGCGATCAGGATCGGTCGCGAGATAGACGTGCGACGCAACCTTCGCCGCTCCGCGCAGCTCGGCTAATGTCTTTTCCTTACCCGGAACGGGGACGTACTTTGGCGCGAAGCCGTGCTCGATGTCGATGCCGAGTCCCTTCTCGGGAAGGTCGCGAACGTGACCGACTGTCGCGCGCACCCGGTACTCGGAGCCGAGATACTTGCCGATTGTCTTCGCCTTGGCAGGCGACTCGACGATCACGAGCGACTTGCCCGCCATTCCCGGAACGTCGAGCTCCGGAATGTCATGGCGCGACGATTTTCGCTTTGCGGGCGCGCGCTTACGCGCCGCCGTTGGAGCGGCAGTGGCAGAGAGCGCCTTCCTCTCGCGCGGCGGCTTGGTCACCAGTGCGACACCTCCGCCGCCTTCAACAACCGCGACGGGCGAATCGGCCCGCCTTGCAGACTCCGCTTTCGCGGATCGCGCACGCTTTGCCGCAGCAGTGGTCTTCGCTTTCTTCTTTGTTGCCATTTATCAGTGCACCGTCACATTGTCGCCGTTGAGGCCATCATCGAGATAGCCCACGCCTTCCATGAGTGCCCGTATGTCGTCGATGGCGATGCGGCCGTCGATCTGCTGCAGCGCTCGTTCGATCAACTGCTCCAGTTCGGCAGCGGACAGTAGCCCGGACCCGCTCAGGGCAATGAGATGCCCCCAGGCCTCCGGTGCGAACCGTCCCCGCTCGTGCGGTCCCAGCACTCTGAATGTCATTGTGTCTCCCAAAAGCCCAGCCGCACACTATCAACGATTGCCGCGGGCCATCGCCACAAAATCACCGCACATCGTATCCAATCGCGGAATATATTAAAAACAAAGGACTTAGCGCGTCTGTTCCTCTGCCACTTCGGCAAGCTAGTCAGGCTGTCAAGGCAGGGCAAGACGGACTATTGTAGCTATAAGTTGTTGTGGTTTAACGACTTCCACATCAATTACGTGGTCTGCCTCCAAATACCCCGCCTCTCGCTCGGCAAGGAGCTTTCGAAGCGTGCCCAGAGGGTCGGCGGTGAGCAGCAACGGTCGAATCCGGCGCCCCCGCAGGATCCTCCCGATCGCGACTTCCGCCTTTACTCGAAGGTAGATCATACGCGCGGGGGGCCGCAAAAGTGCCGTCGCTCCAGGAATAGTAGTCCAGCCGCCTCCCGGGGCGAGGATCATTCCGCTGCTCTGGGCGAGCTCCCTGGTCAAGCCAAGCTCCAGTGCGCGAAAGCCCGGCTCGCCCGATTCGGAGAAGATCTGTGCTATCGACTTTCCCTCGCGACGCTCGATCTCCGAGTCGAAGTCGAGGAAAGGACGGCCGAGCCGGCGAGCCACGCGGCGTCCCACCGTCGACTTCCCGGAACCGGGAAGCCCCACGAGAATGACGTGGGGACTACTCGGCTCGTTCGTGGATTCGTCCGGCAATGTGCGCGACGTATGCGTCGTGATTTCGCTTCGTCTCGATCATTGAGTCGCCGCCGAATTTCTCGAGCATGGCCTGCGCGACGACGAAGCAAACCATTGCCTCTACGATTACGCCGAGTGCCGGCACGGCGGTGACATCGCTTCGCTCGGCGGTTGCCGCGGCGGGAGTGGAGGTCGCGAAGTCGACGGTGCCGAGGGGACGCATGAGCGTCGAGATCGGCTTCATTCCGGCGCGAACGACGAGCTGCTCGCCCGTGGTGATCCCGCCCTCGAGACCGCCCGCGCGATTCGTGCGGCGCTGAACGTTCCCCGTGCGCGCGCGGTCGGCGCGCAGCTCGATCTCGTCGTGTACCTCGGAGCCCGGCAGCCGCGCCGACTCGAAGCCGATGCCGATCTCGACGCCCTTCACCGCGGGAATCGACATGATCGCGGCCGCGAGACGGCCATCGAGCTTGCGGTCCCAAGACACGTGCGAGCCGAGGCCCACCGGTACTCCGTCGCAGATGACCTCGACGATTCCGCCGAGCGTATTTCCCTCCTTCTTCGCTGCGTCGATGCGCTCGATCATCTTCTGCTTCGGCGCTCGCATCGAGTGTGCGCAGCGGCGAAGAGTCGACGGCGGCGTTCAGGTCCGCGGGAAGAACATCGGGGCGTGCGGCATCGATGCCGCCGAGGTGCGTGACGTGGCTACCCGCGGTGATCCCGAAGTCGCGCAGAAATTTTCGACAGATCGCGCCCGCGGCCACGCGCGCCGTGGTCTCGCGCGCCGAGGCGCGCTCGAGGATGTCGCGCGCATCATCACGATCGTACTTGAAGACTCCGGAGAGATCCGCGTGACCAGGGCGTGGTCGCGTGACGTTGCGTTTGCGCGGAGCTGGATCGCCATCGCGCGGCGCTGAGTCCATGATCTCCTGCCAGCTCTTCCAGTCGCGATTCGGAATGAGCATGGCGATCGGAGAGCCGAGCGTCTCGCCCGCGCGCACGCCGGAGAGGAACTGGACGGCGTCCTGCTCGATCTGCATGCGACGTCCGCGCCCGTAGCCCTGCTGCCGGCGCGCGAGGTCGACGTCGACGTCGGCCGCGAGGAGCGCCAGGCCGGCCGGCATTCCCTCGAGTATCGAGACTAGTGCGGGCCCGTGTGATTCACCGGCGGTGGTGAAGCGAAGCATGTATGAGAGCTCGAGGAGACCGCGGAGTTGCTGACGGTGATGGATAAAGTACGACCGCCCGTCGCAGATCGCGACGGGCGGTCGAAAAAGCTTACTACGCGGGTGCGGCTAGTTGCAGGCCGCGAGCTGCGCAGCTGTCACCGTGACGATCACGACGCCGTGTGCCGTCGCGCCCACCAGAACCACGTTGCCGGCACCGATCGGAGCGGACTTGATCGGACCGATCACCGGATCGCGCGTCGGAACGATGAGGCAGCGAGCATAGAAGTTCGTGTTGTAGACCTCGAGCTGCGGCTGGCTGGACGCCGCGAAGAAGAGGTGCGTGCCGCCCGACGGTCCGGGTGCGGGAATGCCGGCGTTCTGCGGGTGGAAGTCGATACCGGCGTTGCCCGAAGAGGTCTGGAGCAAGCCCTGAAGGCGAAGCGTGTTGTCGAAGAGATAGGTGGAATCAGCGCGCACACCAGCGAGCTCACCATCGAAGTTGATGGCGACACCGGAAACCGGAGTCGAGGTGTTCGCGATGAAATCGGTGACGAGGAACGAACCGGAGACGCCCAGATCGATTGCGGGAACGGAGAGCGGGTAGGTATGGCCCTTGTCGCTGAAGGAGCCAATGAATCCCTGAGTGACGTCGTACAGTATGGCACGGCTGTTGGGCTGGTTGCCCGTGCCGCCCGCCGCACCGCCCTCACCGAGCACCGCGCGCCGGAAGTTGCCGGAGTTGCGCGCGAACGTGGTGTCGCGGAAAGCCAGCGCCGGAATCTTCACGACGATCGAATAGAACGAGGTATCGGTTCCGGTAACGAACGGGCCCTGCCTGAAGGGAACAATGAAGCCGCTGCTGCCAAGACCCTGCGCGGCGAAGCGCTGGATCTGCAGCGTGTCCTTCGTGTTCGCGGACTGTCCCATCGCCTGCTCGAAGAACATGTGCGACTGGTGCGTCTGCAGATTCTCCCACCGCACGGTGCCCTGATTGGTGAATGGCACCGACTGCCCCGCGGTTGGCGTGGTCGTATACACGAGCACCACGTTTCCGCACGGAGTTCCCGGCGTGATCGCACCCTGGCAGGTCGTGGCCAGATACTGCGGACGATCGCTGAAGACGTAGTCGGTGATCGTCTCGGTGAGCAGGCCGTTGGATCCGGTCGTCGAGGTCACCGTTTGCGCGAGCAGAACCGGCAACGGATAGCGGAAGACTTCCGCTGCGTGTTGGTATTGACGTAGCTGATCAGCGTACCACCGGAATTCGCCACGAGCAGTGTGTCGCCCATGGTGCCGTTGCGATCGCGCGGCCACGCCGCGAGACCCCACGGACGCGAGCCGACCTGGATCGGCGTGTGGAACGTCGAGTCGTTGAGGTTGAAGACATCGAGCTCATTCCGCTCGATGTTGCTGAGATAGATGCTGTTGGTGGTCGGGTGATAGAGCGCGTCCGCCACACGTCCGCCAGCGGCGAGAGGCGTGGTGAGACCTGCGACGACCACTACTGTATCCGTGCGAATCAGTCCGGTGTTGCCCACTGGCCTGCGCGCGTAGTCCCGGGTATTCGCGTTGCGCGCGAACGCCTGAACCGCAAGCGAGGTCGGGAAGGTCGTGACCGGAAGATTCATCTTGAACGTGTGCGTGAACGAGCTCGTGGTCGCCGGCACCGCGATCGAGTCCGCCGAGAAGAACGGCGTGCCGCTCGGCAGATTGCGTACTTCGTATCCGACCCAGGTGAGCCCCGAACGGTCGCGTGCTTCCACGTGGATCGTGTCGCGGCTTTCGATGCGCGGTGCGATCGAGAAGTCGACGACCGGAATCGTGTTGGTCGGCACCACGTTCGTGACGAACAGCGAGACCGGATTACCGAGCGTCTGTCTGCCAACCGAGTCGATCATGAACGGCGTGATCGTCAGCGTACCCGTGGTCGCGCCGACGAGGCTCAGCGCCGTGTCGATTGCGACCGAATCCAGCAGCGGGCTCGTGAAGACGGTGGAATCGCGGAACGGCGTAGCGAAGACTCCCGAGGCGATGAAGCCGAGTGTCTTCACCTTCGCGGTGGTCTTGCCGCTTACTGCAACGGCGAGCGAGAACCCAACGACGGCGGTGTCGCTGCTATGCGGGTTCGTGATGAGAACCTCGGTAGCGCCGCCCGCACCGGTGTGCAACGTGAGCGTATCGGGGTGGGCGGCGTTGTGCGCGCCGTCCATTGCCGTCGCTACTACGGTGATGGTCGTTCCCGTGGGAATCGATGACGGGATCTGAATGGTGAACGGAATGTCGACCGATGTCACCGCGCTGGTGAACGTCGTGTCGAAGCCGCCCGTGAGCCCGACCGCGGTAACCCGCGAATGGACCGTGAGCAGCCCGAGGTTGTCGGACGCGTGCGTGGTGAATGCGATCGACGAGTCGGAAGAAGACGTCTCCGTAAGCGTGACCACCGGCCGCCCCGTGTCGCAGGTGGCGCAGGTGGATCCGCTTCCCTCACCGCAAGCGCCGAGGATGGCGACGACGGCCAGACCGAAGGCGGCCGCGGCGAGGCGGCGCGCTGGAGAGAGCGCGAGTCGAGCGGAGTTGGGATTCATATGATTGAGTCTCAGCGGATTAACGGTCGCTACCGGGAGCGCCGAGCTTCTCGCCTTCGTCGACGATATGCGGCGTGACCAGAATCAGGAGGTCGTTCTTGTCTTCTTCGGTACGCGTCTCGCCGAACAGCTTGCCGATGAACGGCAGATCGACGAGGAGCGGAATGCCAACCTTCGACTGCGTCACCGAGGTGACCGTCAGGCCGCCGATGACGGCCGTCTCGCCGTCGCCGACGAGGAGCTCGTTGTCGGCGCGCTGCTTGAGGAAGGTGTAGCCGAGGTCAGACGCCGCCGCCTGGAGCTGCGAGCGCTCGGCGTGCAGTGTCATGAGGATCTTGCGGTTGTTCGTGATGTGCGGCGTGACCGTGAGGATGATACCGGTCTCCTTGAACGACACCGTTGCACGTGGCGCCGTCGCCGCCGTTCCGCCCTGGCTGAGCGATCCGATATCGATGATTCGAATCGGGGTCTCTTCACCGGAGAGGATTTCGGCCTTGCGATTGTCGAGCGTCACGATGCTCGGCTCCGCCTGTACGTCGGCGAGCCGGACTTCCTGCAAGGCGTCGAGGAACGACGTCAGGTTGAACTTGCCGAGCGCCGTCGAGAAGATGAGCGAGAGCGCCGGATTGACCACTCGGGCATTGGCGTTGGACACCGCTGCGAGCGAGTTGCCGCCGATCTCGATCACGTTCTGCGCCTTCGAGAACGGAGTTCCGGTGACTGCATCCGGAACGCCATCGCCGTTCGTGTCGACCGGCTTGAAGGTGGACGGATCGGTGCGCTGCATGAGCGCGTTGAAGAAGGTGCCGTTGGAGCCGAAGTCGTAGCTGACGCCGATGTCCTCGATGTTGGTGCGGTTGACGAGGATGATCTTGGCCTTGATCGAGACCTGCGGCGTGCGTACGTCGAGATCCTTCACATAGTTCGAGATTTCCTGAAGCCGCGACGCGACGTCGGTGACGAGCAGCCGGTTCGTGGCCGAATCCGCGGAGACATCACCGCGCATCGAGCACACCTGCGGCGAGCCCGGCGCCGTGGCGGTCGCGCATTCCTTCGAGAGAAGGCTCTTGACCGTGGAGACGAGCGTCGACGCGCGAGCATAGTTCACCGAGATGATCTGCGTGGTGAGCGGCTCGGACGCCTGCTGCTTCGCAATGTTCTCGTAGCTGTCGACGGCGATGATTCCGTCCTGATCTTCCTTGGCGGCGAGTCCCTGCGCCTGGAGGATCGCGCGGAGCGCGACATCCCATGGCTGATCGCGAACTTCCGCGGAGACGTTGCCAAGCACTCCCTTGCCGACCACGATCGTGCGGCCGGAGAAGACGGCGAACGCCGCGATCACGTCGCGAATGTCCGCATCCTGGTAGGTGACGGTGATTCGTGGCTGAGCGGCAGAAGCGGCGAACTTGGTCTGACCCACCGGGGCGACGCTCGACTTCCGGAAGGCCGGGTGTACGATCGCTGCATCGGGCGCGACGTCGGGGGCAGCATCGCCAGCGGCAACGGCGCTCGTGATTTGCGGAGCGGCGCGCCAGGCGGTGAAGGCGACGCCGGCGGGCGCGTCGATCGCGACGTGTACTTCGTTCGCATCGCGGGTGACCGCGTACTTGTGTTCGGCATCGAGATCGATCACGACGCGCACCGTGTTCTCACGGTACTGCGCGACGCGAAGGTTGGTCACGCCGCCGCGAGACACGTGATCGTAGAGTCGCGTGGGCGAGAGCAGCTTCGCTCCCTTGAGGTCGAGGACGACGCGCGACGGATCCGCGAGCGAGAAGTCCTGAATGCTCACCGACCCATCGACCGCGATCACGACCTCGGCGCGTCCCGAAGCCGAGACGACGGCGAGCGATTTCACCTCACCGCTCTTCGTCTCGCCAGTCGTAGTGGCATGGGCGACGCTCGCGCGTGAAGCCAGCGCGAAAACCGTCATCCCTACCAGCGTGCAGACTCGCCTCATTGCGTCCTCGCTCTCGTTGTATCGTTGAGTGCCAACACTTCCTGGAAGGTCGTACCGATGGCGATGACGGTGAACGTCACCGATTTGGGCTGAATCGAGGCAACGCGCATCCGGCCGAGCGTCTGCCCGACCTTGATGCGATACTGCTCCTTCGTCGTGAGGTCGCGCAGAATTGCGACCGAGCGGCCGGCGGGATCGTAGATCACGGTCACGAGCTTGAGATCGGAAACCGCTGGACGCAGCTCGCCGGTTTTCATCAGCGACATGAACGGGTCGCGACGGCCATCGGCGGTGTAGTTGAACGTCTCGCGAACCAGTGAGATCTGGTTCTTCGAGCCCTCGGGAGCGGGGGATGCAGGAGCGCCCTTGCCGTTGTGCGGCGTTGGCGTGGGCGTGCCGGCATTGCCCGTGGAGGTCGCGGTGGCGGGGCTGTTCCCCTTCACCGATCCGCTCGAGCTGACGACGGCGCCGCCCTTCCGTCCGCTGTTGGGCTGCGGAGTGGCCTGTGCGACCGGAGGCAGCGACTGATCGGCCGTCTCGGCGCTGATGTGCGCGTTGGTCGCGTCGACGGATCGCGTCGCCGCTTCCTTGGCCTTGTTGATGTTCGGAAACGACTGGGCGCCCGCCTGCGACGACATCACCGCGAGGGCGATCGCCGCGCACGCCGCGCCACGAAGAAGCTGGCTCATGACTTCACTCCGCTCTTGCGCCGTGCATTGAACGTGGGATCGGCGACCGGCGTCTTCGTGACGAAGGTCTGCAGTTGGAACCTGGCTTCGATGATCGCCTCGCCTGCCTTCTTGTGCGTCAGCAGGGCCGCCGTGTTGTTCGGCAGCGACAGCGTGACGTTCACCGGAAGCACGATGCGGGTGAGGTTGCCGACGTTCGCCAGGAACTCGGCCAGCTCGTGATAACCGCCGACGACGGACATCGTGTAGCGGTACGTGTCGTAATTCTCGCCCTCGATGACCGGCTGCGGATCGACCGTTGCGACATTGAGGCCGACGCGACGGGCAGCGGTGGAGATCTGCTCGAGGAGCGACGGCACTTCGTTGCCCGTCGGGACGAGGCCGCGAATGAGCATGAGGTTCTGCTGATACGCCGCGAGCTCGCGGCGAATCTCGTTCACGTTGCCCTTCGCCACTTCCATCTTGGCTTTCTGATTCATCGTCACGAGCGAGGTGACGTGCTCCTGCCGACCGTCGATGTCAGCGGCGGTCTTGCTGTACACGAAGTTCCAGTACGCGCCGATGGAGACGACGGCGGCAACGCAGAGGATCAGAAGTCCCTGCTCGCGCTGACCTTTCGGAAGTCCGGCCATCGCTACCTCACCGAGAGGGAAACAGGAACGGTCTTGATCGACGACGGGTCAGGAGTCTGGTAGTTCGCCGAGAGAGTGAACTCGGTGACTTCCTTTCCATTGACGATGATGATCGAGGATTTCTCGAGCTGCACGTTCTCGATGAACGGCGAGGCTTCGAGCACTTTCATGAATCGAGTGAGCGCCTGAATGTCGACCGTGTTGCCCACGAGCTTGAACTGCGCGCGCGGAACGCTGGTGCTGTCGACTGGCGGCGGGCCCGCTTTGGCACCCTTGGGCGGCGGCCCGGACGGCTGCGACGCAACGGAGATCACGTTGGTCTGCATCATCGAGGTCACCCACGTGTACGGCGGCAGCGCGCGGCTGACCTCATCCATGATGTGAGGCCAAACGAAGCGCTTGTCGTCGAACGACTTGATCAGGTTGACCTGGTTGACGACGGAGTCGCGCTGCGACTGCGCCTTCCGCTGCTCGCGAATGACGCCGGAGTAGTTGATGGAATCCTGCTCCGCCTTTTGTAGCGCTTCGTTCACCTGCGAGCTTTGCGCGCGCTGGTGCCAGAACATGCCGCCGATCACGAGCGCCGCGACCGCGACGCTTGCGACGGCGCCGAGGAGGAGCGGATCGTTGACCTTCGAGGCGAATCCCGATGCAATGCCGGCGAAATTGATTCCGGCACCGCCGCGGCTGCGAGGCTTCTTCCCGGTTCCGGGGAGAAGATTGATTTCAATCATTATCGCGTCCTTCGGGAGGAATCAGGCGACCTGGCGAAGCGCCAGTCCGATCGGGAGCATCAGCAGGGGTGCGACATTGTCGATGACGAGCGAATCGAAAGCACCGTCACGTACACTCAAGCGCTGCAGCGGGTTGGCTTGCTCGACCGGAAGACGAAGTCGAGCCGACAGCGCTTCGTTGAGTCCGGGAACGCGCGAGCCACCACCGCAGGTATATGCGGCTTTCAGTTTGCTGGCCGAACGCGACGACGACGCGAGGAACGCGGCGGCGCGCTCGATGCCAACGGCGATCTCCTCGCCGCGAGTCTCCGTGATCGCCTGCAGGTGCGGCGAGCGATCGTAGCCTTGCAGCAGCGCATCCGCTTCCTCGACGCTGAGACCGCGCTCACGCTGCAGATCCTCGCGGAAGCGACGCGTCCCTACCGCGATGTCGCGGGTGAGAAGCGGCACGCCATTGTCGAGAATGTTGATGTTCGTGACTTCGTGTCCGATGTTGACGAGGCACACGACGCCGTTCATCGCATCGGGGTAGTTCAGCTCGAACGCGTTGTGGAGCGCGAACGCGTCCACGTCGACGATCGACGGCGCGACTTCGGCATCCGTGAGGAGACGAAGCTTGCCTTCGATCAGATCGCGCTTGGCGGCGACGAGCAGCACGCTCATCTCGAGGCCGTCCGAGTTGGGATCGAGAATCTGAAAGTCGAGCTCGACCGATTCCATGTCGAACGGGACGTGCTGCTCCGCTTCCCAGCGAATGAGCTCGCGCGCCTGCGCTTCCTTGACACGATCGATCTGAATTTTCTTGATGATCACGTCGCGTCCGCCGACGGCGGTCACGACTCCCTTGCCCTTGATCCCGGCTGCCGCGAGCGCGGTGCGAATTGCATTCGGCGACGATGCCCGGATCCATCACTTCACCTTCCACGATCGCATTCGGCGAGCAGAGGCGCGATGGCGACTTTCACGAGCTGCGGATCGCCGCGACCATGATCGACGACTGCTACCTTGATAAGTCCGGAGCCGATATCGAGTCCGATCGTCGTCTTCTTGCGACCGAAGAGCGCCATGTTGGAGGCCGGTGAGAGGCGGGAGTTACAACGAAATTGGACGTGGACGTGATGCGGAGAAGCAGTTGTGGCGGTGTACGCTACCCGTAGCCCAACCGGGCTGTACCAAAGCGTTGCTACTGTGACACGAGCGGGGGCGGTGAACGTAACACCCTATTTCGGGGCCTCAGCGCGCGACGTGACAGCAAGCAAGGGCGGCGCGACGTTGTCAGCGCGTAAGCTCCAGCCACGCGTGAATCCGAGCGGGAGCGGGGTGTTGAGAGCTGTCCAAAGCGACGATCAGCGAGACGCGACGTCTCGCAAACGCGAGAGGCGACAATCCAACGCGCGCGTCCGAAATAACGAGAAAAAGCCGCGATGAGAGCTTGGCGATGCGCACGCTGTCGATCGCGTCCGCGGCGCCCAGAGGGTAGGAGCGAGTGGCGAGGACCCCGCGAGCGGGAGTCGTGCTCCATGAGAAATTCCACATGGACGGCGCAACGGATGCCGCGAGCCCCAGTTCCGCGGCATTGAGCGCGCGAGCGCGAAGCAGCTGCTGCATTGCCTCCCGCCGTTCGAGCAAGGCCGAGAAGACGACGCCGATGACGAGCGCTCCGATGACGGCAATCGCGCCAATGGTCATCATCAGTGCGACGCCCCGCTTGCGGGACGACGAAGCGCGACGCGGGGGCGAGGAGGGCGCGCTCAATTGCGGAGCGCGATCGTGGTCGCGAGCGAGTCGAGGGTAGCCGGGGCGGATCGTCGCGCGGCGATTGCGAGCACGTCGATGCGCGCAACGCGCACGGGATCGGTGGTTGGTGCGCCCCCGCGATCGAGGTACGCGAGCCGAATTCCCGCCGGAGCGAACGGACCGCTCACCGGCTGCACGACGTTGCACGGGGTCGAGCGCGAAGCGAGGCAGTCGAGGTATCCGAGATACCAGCGTGAGTCCGAGGCTCGGTACAGCTCGTAGCGCGCTCGGCGCACGACGCGAACGAGCGTACCCGGCCCAGCGGCCGTATCGAGCGGAGGATTCACCACAAGCGTGAGCGCCGCCGACGCCTCGGCGGCGGTAGTGGTGAACCCCGTTGCGATGGGACAGGAGCCGGTGCTCGAGAGGTTGGCGGTGAGCACGTGCCGCCGCCAGGAGTCGCCGAGTGTGGAGTCGGTGGCCAGCACGAGCAGGGTGTCGCCAATTTCGGGCTGCGTGCCGAGCCACGTCGAGAGGGGCTCCGGAGGCGAGATGCTCCGGGGGAATCGTGATGCTCTGGCGCGACGTGGAGATCGTGCAGATGGCGCTCTGGGCGAGCGTCGCGCGAAACTCGATGGCGCCGGGATTGATGGCGTACAGGTCGCCGTCGGGTGGCGTGAGCGCGCGAAGCTCGCTCTGCAGCAGCGCCGTCGCGTCGCGCACGGTGGCGCGAGATTCGATCGCGTCGGCCTGCGCGCGGTAGAATCGCTCCTGGCGGATGACGACGCCGAGCGTAGCGGTGCCGAGTATCGCGAGCAGCGACGATGACGACCACGAGCTCGACCAGTGAGGCTCCGGAACGCGATAGGCGCGTCATGGACACCACGCGGCGCTGGAGAGCGTATCGGTGCGGAGATCGTGGTGCGCGCCCTCGATGTACCGAACGCTGTCGCTGAGCGCCTGTCCCGTGGGCGCGGCGATTGCGGCCCACCATTCCTCGATTCCGCCGGCGAGTATCGTTCCGGACACGGCCGAGCAGTGCGCGGCACGCATTACCTCCACGCGCGCCTGGCCGCGCTCCACCGCCACGCCCGCGCGCGCCGCATCGCCGGTGATGCGCGCGACCGCGACCGAGGTGGAGGCGAGGGCGAGCACGCCCGTGCCCAGGACGAAGCACGCGACGAGAAGCTCGACAAGGGTGAAGGCTGGGCGGTGATACGAGGTCGGTCGCATGGGCCGAGTGTAGCGGCGGCCTGCGGATGCGCCATCAGCGAACGGTCGCGCGTCTAATTGAAGCGCCGCGCCTCAGCTTCCGAGCTCGTAGTCCCGGATCTTGTAGAGCAGCGCGCGATGCGAGAGATCGAGAAGCTGCGGCAGCGCGCGTGCGGTTGCCGTTCGTGCGTTCGAGCGCGCGCTTGATCAAGGCGCGCTCGAGCGCCTCGGTCTGCCGCTTGACCGAAAAGTCGTCCACGTCCGGCACACCGTCGTGACGGGCGTGATGATGTCGGAGCAAATGCTCGCGCTCGATCGTCGAGCCGGCGGAGAGCACCAGCGCGCGCTCGATCACATTCTCCAGCTCGCGCACGTTCCCGGGCCACGAGTAGTCCATGAGCGTTCGCATGGCCGGCGGCGAGATCGATTCGACCTTGAGACCCAGCCGGGCGTTGTACAGCCGAAGGAAGTGGAGCGCGAAGCTCGGGCACGTCCTGCGCGCGCTCGCGCAGGGGCGGAAGCCGAATGGTGACGACGTTCACGCGGTAGTACAGGTCGCCGCGAAAGCGGCCGCTCGCGACGTCGACGCCGAGATCGCGGTTCGTGGCCGCGACGACGCGCGCGTCGATGCGCTGCGAGGTCGTTGCACCCACGCGACGAACCTCTCCCTCCTGCAGCGCGCGCAGAAGCTTCACCTGCAGCGCCGACGGCAGCTCCCCGATCTCGTCGAGAAAGAGGGTTCCGCCACTCGCCTCCTCGAACAATCCCATCTTGTCCCGGTCGGCGCTCGTGAACGAGCCCTTCACGTGTCCAAACAACTCACTCTCGAGAAGGGCTTCCGGGATCGCGCCGCAGTTGACGGCGACGAACGCCTTCTCCGCGCGCGGGCTGCTCCTGTGCACGAGCCGCGCGACCAGCTCCTTGCCGGTTCCGCTCTCGCCCGTGATCAGCACCGTCGATGGATGCCGCGCGACCTTGCGCGCCATGTCGAGCGCCGCCTTGATCGACGCGCTGTGTCCGATGATCTCGTCTGCGCCGCGAATTGTGCTGAGTTGATCTTCGAGCTCCTCCACCTTCGCCCGCAGCTTTTCACGCTCCGCCGCCTTTCGAACCGCGAGTACGACTTCCTCCGCGCGAAAGGGCTTCTGAACGTAGTCGTACGCGCCCTTCTGCATGGCGGCGATCGCGGTGTCGGAATCGCCGTAGGCGCTCATGGCGATGACGAGCGCATGTCCGCCGCCGGACGTGTAGCGCTCGATGAACTCGAGTCCGTCCATCTTCGGCATGCGCAGGTCGCAGAGCACGAGATCCACATCTTCGGTGGCGAGCCTGGTCAGTGCTTCGTCGCCCTCGCTCGCGGTTCCCACCGTGTGCCCTTCCGCGCCGAGAATCCGGGATACCGTTTGACGGAGCCCCGGCTCGTCGTCAACGACTAGGATTTTCACGGTTTGAGCGTGGTGGTGCCAGCGGCACGGTCGTCGGATTCTGCTTCATTGGTCACGGGGAAGTACATCATGAATGCAGCGCCGCCCTCGCGCGCCTCGCGCACCCAGATCGTGCCGCCGAGTCCTTCGACGATGCGTGAAACAACGGCGAGTCCGAGTCCCGTGCCGCGGCCCGGCTCCTTCGTCGTGTAGAACGGATCGAAGATCTTCTCGCTCTCGGCGATCGGAACGCCCGGGCCCGAGTCGGCGACGATGAGCTTGAGGATTTGCGCCGGCTCGCCGACGCTGTTCACCCACGCTCGCACGCGCGCGCTGTGCTCGCGCGCGACGTCGAATCCGTCGGGATCGCTGTTGCGGCGGCCGTTTCGGCCCGTGATGTCGTCGAAGGCCACCGACTGCGTGACGATCCAGACCTTCCCCCGCCCCTGCATTGCGTCGATGGCGTTGAGAACGAGATTGACGAGCACCTGCTCCAGCTCGTGCGCATCGCCGGTGAGCTTCGGGAGCCCGTTCTGGAGCGCGACCTCCGGCGCCACATTGCGAAGCGTTCCCTGATCGCGCAGAAGCTGGACGACCTCGTTCACCGTGACGTTCAGGTCGATGCGCGACGTAATGCGACGACGCGGGCGTGCGTACTCGAGCATGCCACGCATGATGCGATCGATGCGGGCGGACTCGCGCTCGATGCCGGCGACCGCGTCGAGCGCGTCGGTGTCGAGCACGGAGCTCTTGCGCAGAATGTGCGCGTAGCCGCCGATGGCACCGAGTGGATTGCCGATCTCGTGGGCAACTCCCGCGGCGAGGCGGCCAACGCTGGCGACCTTTTCGAGATGGGTGCGCTGCGCCTGCTCCTCGAGTATGCGCGCGGTCATGCGATTGATGCTTCGCGCGAGTCTCGAGAACTCCGTCGGGCCCGTGCGCGGCACGCGGCGCGAGAGATCACCGTCTGCGATTGCCTCGGTGGTCTGGACGACGATGTCGAGCGGGTCGAGCACGAGTCCCTGAATCTTGTAGGCGCCGAAGGCGACGAAGATCAGAATGTCGGCGAGGATGAGAAGCGCCAGGTAGAGCGGCCCTTCCTTGCTGAGCGCGAGCGTTTCCAGCACGACCGCGTTGAGCGCCGCGAGCGACAGTGCGGCGGCGCCGAGCACAGCGAGGCTGAGCATCATCTCCGTCTTCAGCGATGCTCGGAGTTTCAGCGGACCCGCCTCGGGCGGGAGGCTGGTGCCCTCCAACGGGCGCGGCGATGTAGGCGTGACGGCGGCAGTCATGGCTGGTTGAACAGAGGACGCACCAGCCGCCGGAGCGTTGCGCGATTCGCCAGTCAGCGGCGGGAAGGACGAAGGTGTAGAACGGGTGGTGTGCCTCACGTCTCCGCGACTCCATAACGGGAGAGCTTTCGGTAGAGCGTGGAGGGATCGATTCCGAGCACTTCGGCAGCGCGGCTCTTGTTGCCACCCTCGCACTGAAGCACCCACATGATGTAGGCGCGCTCGATCACATCGAGGGCAGGATTCGCGCTGGATGGGCGATCGGAGATGAGCGGCTCCGGCTTCCGTTCGGTCACGCGCTCGGGGAGCGCCGACACGTCGATCATCGGGCCGGCGGACACGATCATTGCGCGCTCGAGCGCATTCTCGAGCTCGCGTACGTTGCCCGGCCACGAGTAGGCGAGCATCGCATTGAGCGCCTCATCCGTGAGGCGCATGGCCTCGCCCCCTCGCTGAAGCGCGCCCCGCAGCAGGAACGCGCTCGATGAGAAGCGGGCACGTCGTCACGCCGCTGGCGCAGCGGCGGCAGATGCAGCGCGAAGACGTTGAGCCGGTAGAAGAGATCTTCGCGGAAGGTTCCGCGTTTCATTTCCTCCTCGAGATCACGGTTGGTCGCGGCGAGGATGCGTGTATCGATCGCCACCGGGTCGGTTCCGCCAACGGGGATGACCTCGCGCTGCTGCAACACGCGGAGGAGCTTCACCTGCGTTGATGGCGTCGTCTCTCCGATCTCGTCGAGGAAGAACGTCCCTTCGGAGGCCGCCTCGAACAGACCTCGCTTGTCCTTCACGGCGCCGGTGAACGATCCCTTCATGTGGCCGAACAGCTCGCTCTCGAGGAGGCTCTCGGGGAGTGCGCCGCAGTTGATCGAATTGAAGGTGCCTTCGGTGCGTTGCGACAGCTCGTGGATGTAGCGTGCGACGACTTCCTTGCCGGTTCCGGACTCGCCTTGAATGAGCACGATGGAGTCCGTGGGCGCGACGGTTTCCGCGAGTCGGAGAACCGTGAGCCACGCCTTGCTCCGGCCGATCGGCGCGCTGACGCCGTTCTGCCCCTGCCGCTTGATCTCCTGCCTCAGCGTTTGATTCTCGACCCGCAACTGCCGATGCTCGGCCGCGCGCCGCAGGATGGTGATGATCTCGTCGTTGACGAACGGCTTCTGGATGTAGTGGTACGCGCCCTCGTTCACCGCCTGAATCGCCGAGCGGAGGTCTGCCTGCGCGGTCATGAGGATGACGGGTACGAACGGATCCTTGGCGCGCGCCGCGGACAGGATCTCCAATCCGCCGACGTTCGGCATGCGCACGTCGGAGAGAACGATGTCGGGAGTGAGAGCGGCGATCTGCTCGAGCCCCTGCTTGCCGCCGAGCGCGACGTGTGGTGTGAACCCTTCGTTCTTGAGGAGGATCTTCAGCGTCTCGAGGATTCCGGTCTCGTCGTCGACGATGAGCACCGAGGGGCTGGCCGTAGCGTTCATGCGACGTTCTCCACTGGAATGCGCTCCTGCTGCAGCTGCGGCAGCAATACGGTGAAGCGAGTGCCCTTCGGACTGCTGTCCATGTAGACGAAGCCTCGATGCGCTTCGATCGCGCGGTGCACGATGGGAAGTCCGAGTCCCGTGCCGCCGGTTTTCGTCGTGAAGAACGGATCGAAGACGCGCTCGCGCAGCTCGATCGGAATTCCGGGACCATTGTCGGAGACGCGAAGCGCGATCGCGCTCACGTCGAACGGTACACCGGTGGGAATCTGCTCGGAGTTGAGCCGCGAGACCTCGACGGTCACGCACCCGGAGTCCGCCGGTGCAGCCTGCACCGCGTTGAGCGTGATGTTGAAGATCGCGCGATGGAGCAGATCCTCGTCGCCCTCCACGAGCAGCGGCTCGGTAGGGATCACGCACGTCACTCTCACCCCCGCCTTGCGATCGGGATGCGTGTCCGCGAGACGAACGGCAGCCTGCGCGACGTCACCGACGTTCACGCGATCACCGCGCGTGACGCGGACGCGCGCGAAGTCGAGGAATTCGGAGAGCAGGCGCGACAGGCGGTCCGACTCGCGCACGATGAGCGTGGCGAGAATTCGCTCGTCATCGGTGGCGCGGGAACGCGCGCCCAGCTGCTCGACCGCGCTGCGAATCGACGCCAGCGGATTCTTGATCTCGTGTGCGAGCGACGCGCTCAGCTCGGCCACCGCTTCCAGGCGTTCGGCGCGCAGCCGCAGCTCCTCGAGGCGCTTGTTGTCCGAGATGTCCTGGAAGATGACGGTGCCCGACATGTTGCCCGGCGTGCCGTCGGCGTTCATTGTCGTCGTCGTGAAGCCGATCGGGAACGTGCGGCCGCTCACGGTAATCTCGGCTTCCCCGCGCGTGACGCGCTCGCGTCCATTCACGGCCTTCTCGAGCGCGGAGGAAAGAGCCGGAGCGATCGCGGTCAGCACTTCGTCGATGTGTCGCCCGCGCACCGCCTCTCCATCAATGCCGATGAGGGTGCCGGCCATGGAGTTCGCAAAGAGTACGTGGCCGTGCGTGTCGATCGTGATGATGCCGCTGCGGATGTTCTTGAGCACATCTTCCGCCTGCAGCTTCACCACGGCGAGCTGCTGTGCCAGCGCCTCGCGCGTGACGCCGGCCTCCTGCAGCCTTGCGCCAAGGTAGGCAACGCCGAGCGCGGTGATCGCGAAGACGCCGAGCTGGAGGATGACCGGCATGCCGAGCGACGTACCCTGCACGACGATCACGTCCGCGAAGTACAGCACGTTTCCGAGCGCGGCGATCAGCAGACCGCCGCCCACCGGGAGGAGAAGCGAAGCACACGCCGTAACGAGGATGTAGAGCGCGGCGAAGGGGGAGAGCGAGCCCCCGGTGACGTGCACGATCGTAGTAACGAGCGCGACGTCGAACACCGACTGGGCGTAGTAGAAGCCGCGCGATACCAGCTTCCGGTACGCCACGCCGAACCAGGCGGAGAGCGAGGTAAAGGCGATGGCGGAGAAGAGCGCGAGCGTCGCCAGGAGGGTGTCGCGCGGGTCGGCGCCGTGCCACGAGAAGACGGCCGCGAAAAAGATCGCGGCCGCCAACGAGAGGCGCCCGATATAGATGAGGCGAAGAACGCGACGGGGCTCGATCATTAATGCGGCGGACGCTCGTGGTGCAGGGGCGCGGCGTGGCACTCGCAAAGCGCAAGAGTTCCGGTAGCCCGCCGAATGGTGCATTTTGCTATACCTGGACGACGACCCACTCCTACAATGAGTTACGTGGAGAATTCAGTTGTCGCGCTGACCGCGAGCGCGATCGTGCTGCGACTCATCGCTGTGATGGTGATCGTGCTGGCGAACGCCTTTTTCGTGGCGGCCGAGCTCTCGCTGGTGAGCGCCCGGCGCTCTCGCATTGACGCGCTGGCGGCGCGGGGCGACCGGAGCGCGAAGCTCGTCCAGGAGACGGCCAACGACATCCCGCGCTACCTGTCCGCGGTGCAGCTCGGGGTCACGCTGGCGTCGCTGGCCCTCGGCTGGGCGGGCGAATTGACCGTGGCTTCCCTGATTGCTGCGCTCCTCCAGAAGCTTGGGTTCGGCGACGCGGCCGTGATCTCCCACGCGGCAGCGACCGTGATCGTCGCCTTCGTCACGATCACCTTTCTGCACATTGTGATCGGGGAGCTGGTGCCGAAGTCGATCGCCTACGCCAACCCGGAAGCGACGAGCCGGTGGCTGGTTCGCCCGCTTCGCTGGTTCGCGAAGGTCGCCCTCCCCTTCACCTATCTGCTCAACGGCGCCGCAAACGCCCTCCTCAAGCTGCTCGGCGTCACGCAGGTGACGGACAGCGATCGCGCGCACTCGCCGGAAGAGCTGCGCCTGCTGGTCATGCAGACGCGCAGACACGGACTGTTGAACGAGAGCGACACCCAGATGCTCGCCGGGGTGTTCGACTTTCATCAGAAGAAGGCGCGCGACGTGATGCGCCCTCGCACCGAGATCGTCGCCATCCACGCGACGGCCACTCAGGAGGAGGTGTGGGCGATAGTGCGACAGGAGCGCTACTCGAGGTATCCGGTCTACGGCGAGGATCTCGACGACCTGATAGGCGTATTCCTCGCGAAGGACCTCTGGCTCTACGCGGGCGAGCAGCCGTTCACCGTGCAGCAATTCGTGCGCGAGGCGCTGTACATCCCCGACACTCGGCCGGCCGAGCGCGTGCTCGACGACCTGCGGAAGACGCGCGCTCACATGGCGATCGTGCTCGACGAGTTCGGAGGAACCGCGGGAATCGTTACAATGGAGGACCTCGTGGAGGAAGTGATCGGCGACATTGCGGACGAGTACGATGTGGCGCAGCGCGAGGCGCTCGAGATGAACGGCGTGCTCGAGCTGTCGGGCTCCCTGTCGCTGATCGACGTGCGCTCGGATCACGGCGTGAAGATTCCCGAGGGAAGCTGGTCCACGCTGGGCGGCTACGTCTTCTCGCGGGTCGGGAGGCTCCCGCGCGTAGGCGACCGGGTTCCCTTCACCGGCGGCGAGCTCGAGGTGGTGGCCATGGACTCGCGGCGCGTGGCCGCCGTGCGCGTGCATTGCACGCCGGAAGCGGTGGCGGCGCGGGAAGGCGGCTCACAGTGAGTGATGCGCTCGAGGTGAACGACGAGGTCTCGATTCCGCGGGATGAGCTGTCGATTCGCGCGAGCAGGTCCGGCGGCGCGGGCGGACAGCACGTCAACACGTCGTCGACGCGGATCGAGCTGCTCTGGAACGTCGCGGGAACGCGGGCGCTTCCGGAGGCGGTGCGCGACGGGGTGCTGCGGAGACTCGCGTCGCGCACGAATGCTGATGGTGTCATCCGCATTGTATCGAGCGAGCATCGAAGCCAGCTGCGCAATCGCGAGGCGGCGGAGGAGCGGCTCGTGAAGCTCGTGCGAAGCGCGCTGACGGTGCCGCGCGCGCGAAGGAAGACGGGCCCACGCGAGCGTCGAAGGAGAAGCGGCTCGAGTCGAAGAAGCGGCGCGCGGAGGTGAAGAAGCGGCGGGCCAGCGACGATTTCCACGAGTGAGCGGGAGAGACGTTCAGCTTCTCGGGGCTCTGTCCGTTCCAATCCGTGCCTTTCATCCGTTCAATCCGTTCACCAATTGTTAACGGCCCGTCGCGCAAGCCGAAGGTCGCAACAGGATGAAACCTGTCAGCGGCCGCCATGCGCATGGCAGGTCGTAACATGTGACAAACGGATTGAACGGATGAAAGGCACGGATTGAACGGAGGATGATTTGCTCCCGCACGCGAACTAGAGTGGCTCGGCGGCCGCCTCTGCGCCGGCGGGAGGTGTGACCGTTGAATCGATATCGGCCGGCGGACCCTGTGGCACTCTGTACCAGTACGCGACGGCTGCGAGGAATACTCCGACGAGGATGCGCGCGCCCACCCGCAGCCCAACCGCATCGATCGTGAATGTTTCCACGAGCGCCTTGTAGCCGGCATAAAATGCGAGCGCGAGTCCCGCGGCGCGCCACAGGCCGACGCGACGGAAGCGGCCCGGCGAAGATCAGGGCGAGCCCCGCGAGCGCGTAATACATGATGAGAGCGAAGGACGCCGCGTCGGGCGACCACGCATTGACGAGCTCCTGCCGCACCCACATGAAAGCGGCGATGATCGCCAGGCCGCTGACGAGGCTCGACAGCTGCGCATGCTCCGGTGACTTTTCCTCGGGAGTCGGTTTGAGCGCGAGCGCGAAGATCGCCCACGAGAGCACCACTGCAAACGCGCACAACGATTCCATCGTGAGGAAGGGCGTGTACGAGTACAGCCCGCGCTCTTCCAGCAGATACTCGGTCCACCCCGAGGCGATGAGCAGGCCGATCACGATCGGCGGCGCGAGCAGTCTCGCGCGCGTCGAGCGGAGGATCATCGAGAAGAGCGCCGCATGGAGTGCGAGCGCCGCGATGCAGCGGGTGTCGAAGTCGGCGAGATAGAGAACAATTGCAACGCCGCTGGCGATCGCGGTGACGAACAGGTGGTGCGACCGTTCCTCTTCGTCTTCCCACGCGAGCACCGCCGCCACCGCCGTGAGTGCGGCGGCGGCCAGCGCGGCGGCCGTCCGGTCGCTGGTGGATACGACCGTGGCGAAGAGGAAGCCGAGTGGCAGCACGACGTTGCCGATGACGAGCCATCGCGCGTCGGTCTCGAGCTCGCGCGCGATCAGGTACGCCGCGATCGTTCCGACGAGCGAGACGCCCAGCTCGATGCGATTCACACCCATTGAGTAGACGATCGTCGCGAAGCACGCGAGCAGCAGGAACGAAAGGCCGAGCTTCGAGCGCAGACTGTCGCGCGCGAAGAGAAGCCCGGCCGCCGCGCACGCCAGCGCGAAGATCACGGGCGAGTGCGCGGCGAGCCAGCTGTGGTCCGCGCCGGGGCCCGCCTCCACCGCCGCCAAGACGTACGCCGCGGCGCCGATGACCGTGAGCCAGAGCAGCGGACGCCAGCCTTTCTCCCGAATCGCGAAGAGGCAGATGGCGATCACCACCCATCCGTACGTCAGGAGCATGACGATGGACCCGGGCTCACGCGCGGTGATGAACGGCGCGAGCAGCGCGCCGGCGAACCCGATGGCGAACAGCGTGCGCTCCTCGCGACGTGAGCGCGAGCGCGGCAGAGCGCGGCGGAGGCGGTTGCGGCTATCGCGAGAGCGGCAACGGTGCTGAGCACCTGTAAGTGCGGACCGGCAGCCCAGGCATTGACGTGCACGATCGCGAGCGAAAGCGCGAGAAGCACGTTGCCGAATCGCACGTCGCGATTCTCGCGAACCCACATGCCCACGCCGGCGACGATCCCTGCTCCGATGAATCCGAGGATGACGCGAACGGTCGGCCCGAGATGTCCGTGTTCGATCGCCCACGAGAGAAAGGTCCCGACGCCCATGAGGATCGCGAGCGACGCGACGGCGATGGTGCCGTAGCGCCCGAGGAGTTTCTCGAGGTCGATGTCGGGATTCAGATCGGCGCCGGGGCGCGGGAGCTGTGCGCGGCCGGCGGTGGGTCGGGGCGAGTCGGGGAGTCGGAAGCGGCCGCGGGAGCGGATTCGAGCACCGGCGGAGCAGCAGTCGCCATCTCCGACTGCGGCGCAGGATCAGCGCGCGGCGTCGCCGCGCGCGAGCCCGCTCTCCCCCGCCCTCAGCTCCGCGCGCAAGGCAGCCAACTGGTCGTACAGCGCACGCACGTGCTGCTCCAGCACCGCAATTCGCTGTTCGTCCGCCATCGCTCCCCCGTGGGTGAAGCTCCTCGAACGACTGCAGCGGCGCGCGTGCTGCGCGCCGCGAACGTAAATCAGATCAGCGGACGATCGTGACGGTCGAGGTCGCCGTCTGCGTTACCGGGATGACCGTGCCCGCCGCCTTGACGGTCTCCTTCATCGTCTGCGTGGACGTGGAGCCGAGGTAGATGCCGTTGGTGCCGATATAGTACATTGCCTCGCCGGTGCCGGTGCCATCCATCGTGATCTTCTGATTCTCCTGCGCCTGCATTCCGGAAATCACGAGCGTCGACGTCCTGTGCACTCGCCACGCGGCCTGACCCGCGATCGTCGTGTCGCCGATCACCTTCGACTGCGTGATGGTCTGCGTGTTCAGCGTGCTGCCATCCTTCGAGAAATTCGTCGTGGCGGTGTCGGACCATGTCGCGCCCGCTCCGGCCGTGGCTGGAAGGGTGAGAAGAAAGTGCGCCATGCTCGCCACGATCGACTCGCGATCGACACCATTGGTCGCCTTCGTGTCCGATCCGAAGCGCAACACCTTTCCGGATGGGAGCATCGCTCCGCTCACCTTCGTCCCCTGCATCACCTGCACGTTGGGAAGCTGCACGGCGAGGTTGGAGCTCATGTTGACGGAATCGAGCGTCACCGCGAACTGGAGTGTGTCCTTGTCGGTGAGCGCCCCCTTCGATCCCGGCGCCTGAATCGTCACCGTCACCTGCTGCTCGTTCGTGATCACGCCATCCGTCTTCTGCCCGTTCTGCTCCTGCGAGCGCTGAACGGTGGAGTGCAGACGATAATGCTGAACGGTGGGCGTGTAGTGAATCTGCCCGAGCGCAGGGAGCGTGCTCGCAACCAGCATCGCGGAAAGTCGAACGACATTCATACGTGCTCCTTAGGCGAACGGTCGGCCCGCTACCGGGCGGTGGCGAGCTCAGAATCTAACATCTGGGTCGGTGGTTGCACCCGTTGGGGAGGGTACATAGCGTTCCACCGCGTGACTTCCACGTCCATAACGCCAGAACGACGCGCGGCCTTCGGCCACAAGCTGCGCGCGTGGTACCGCCTGAACGCGCGCGATCTTCCATGGCGCCGCACGCGTGACCCGTACCACATCCTGGTGTCGGAGCTGATGCTCCAACAGACCCAGGTGTCGCGGGTCATCACGAAGTACGCCGAATTCCTCCACCAGTTCCCGACGCTCGAGGCGGTCGCGAGGTCTCGCCCTGCGCGCGTGATGGAAGCGTGGAGCGGGCTCGGATACTACGCGCGGGCTCGCAACCTCCAGCTCCTGGCGCGGACCATCGTTCGCGGACGCGAGCCTGCCAGGATTCCCGAGCATCCCGAGGCGTTGCGCAAGCTTCCGGGCATCGGCGCCTATACCGCAGGGGCGGTAGCCTCCTTCGCGTACGAGCGACGCGCGCCACTCGTCGACACCAATGTCGCGCGCGTGCTCACCCGCGTGTTCGCGCCGCACGTGAATCCGCGCACTCACGCCGGCCACAAGAAAACATGGGCGATCGCGCTCGCCGTTCTGCCGCGCACCGGAGCCACTGCGTACACGCACAATCAGGCGCTGATGGAGCTGGGAGCACTCGTTTGCACGGCGCGAGCGCGGGGCTGCCCCACGTGTCCCGTGCGCACGGTGTGCGACAGCTATCTTCGCTAGTTCGCCCAGCGCACGAAGGCGCGGTATGTTAGAGCACGGCAAATACCTCTGGAGTCTCTGACACGAATGCGCGTGCTCCTCGATCAGCTTCCAGAGCAAACGATTCACCGCGCGGTGCAGGCGGTCTATGCGGTGCCGACGTACAATCGTACGTCGCTCTGGAGCAGATTCTGGGGTTTTCTTGGGGGAGATGTTTCACCGTTTTCTTCTCTGGATCCTGCCGGCATTCGGCGTGCTTCGGAAATCGCCGCCGCTCTTCTGGACGCTGATCGTCGGATTGGCGCTGCTCACTGCCGCCGTCATCGTCCGCTCGGTCTACCTCTGGCGCGCGCGCACCGCGCTCCGGATCGCCGGACAGGGATGGGAGATGCAGCCGGGAGCAACGCGCGGCGACGCGTGGGCCGCAGCGCAACAGCTCGCGGCCCGCGGCGACTTCACGGCCGCCGCGCACGCCCTGTACGCCGCACTGCTCGATGCGGGTGCGCGCCAGAACCAGCTGCGGCTGCATCCATCCAAAACAGCCGGCGATTACGTGCGCGAGGTGAGGAAGCGCTCGTCCCCGATCTTTCCCGGCCTCCGCGATTTCGCCCGCGCCTACGAGCTCGTGATCTACGGACTCGGCGAATGCAACCGCGACCGGTACGAGCGGCTGCTGTCGCTAGCCCTTCCGATCGTGCGCCCGAATGGCTAACCGCCTGATCGAACGCTGGCTCAAGCCGCGCTTCGTACTCTCGGCCCTCCTCCTCGCGCTCGTCATCACCGTGATCCTCTCGCCGGTGGTCGAAGTCTCCTCGGGACCATATCTCAGCACGCGCTCGCGCGCGATTGACGGTGCCCGAGGACTTCGCGAGGTGCTCGACAGACTCGGATGGCGGACGAGCGAGCGCATCGTCCCCTTCGCGGGAAATCTCGATACCACGTCGACGTACTTCATCCTCCACACGCCGATCGATCCGACCTCGGCAGAGGTCCATGCCCTGCTCGAAGCCGTGAGGCACGGCGCCAGGGCGATCGTCGTTCCCAAGCCCGGTACAGCGCTCGCCGATTCGATCGGGGTGCAGGTGACCACCAAGGTGCTCGCCACACTCTACGCGGTGTCGGACAGCTTGTTCGGGTCCTACGATCGCGTCGACACGCTCCGCGAAGCCTTTGGAATCTTCGATGCCCGGTCGTTCCACGGCTATCTCGAGGGCACGCCCGCATCGGACTCGGATTCGGCGGGCGCTCTGGCCTCAACAGGCGCGAACGCTTCTCTCCATTCGCACATCGATCCGGCGGGAGGAGCACCCGGAGATCGCGATTCTTCCATTCGGTCGCGGCGCTGTCGCGGCGATCGCCGATCCCACCTTTCTCCGCAACGATGTGTTCCGCAAGACGGCTGGCGCCGTGCTGACCGTGCGCGTGCTTGAGAGCATCGACTCCGCGAGGAAGTCGCCAATCGTGTTCGACGAATACCATCAGGGCTACGGCATCACCACGTCGCTGCCTGAGCTGATCGGCGACGCTATGCTCCATACGACGTGGGGGCGCGCGGCGCTGCAGATCGGATTGGCCGCGCTTCTCTACCTGCTCATGATCGGCGTGCGCCCGATCGCGCCCCTGTCCCGCGCCAGACTGGAACGGCGCTCTCCGCTCGAGCACGTCGGCGCGCTCTCGCGCGCGTACGAGGCGATCGGCGCCACCGGCCTCGCGGTGCAGCGGCTCGTGCGCGGCGTGCGCCGCCGTCATCCGCTCGGCACCGTAACCTCCTTGAGCGACGAAGGATATCTCGGACTTTTGCGCGTGCGCCTCCCCGCGCTCGCCGGCGACATCGATACATTGGAACGCGCGCTCGTGCAGAACCCATCGGCCGAGCAGCTCGTATCGGCCGGGGCGGCGATCGACCACATCGAGAGGAACCTCATCACGTGATCACACCAGAGCAGATCACCGACTCTCTCGCGCGAGTGCGCGCGGTGGTGTCGGAGCGCGTCATTGGGCAGGAAGGCGTCATCGATGAAGCGCTCGTCGCGTTTCTGGCGCGAGGACACGCACTTCTCGAGGGAGTGCCCGGCACCGCGAAGACACTCCTCGTTCGCGTACTCGCGGGCGCGCTCAACACGCGTTTCGGGCGCATCCAGTTCACGCCCGATCTCATGCCGGCCGACATTACCGGCATCAACGTGCTTCGCGATGGCGGTCGCACATTCGAGTTCCGCGCGGGCCCGGTGTTCACGCGACATGCTACTCGCCGATGAGATCAATCGCGCGCCGGCGAAGACGCAGGCCGCGCTGCTCGAGGCAATGGGCGAACGGCAGGTCACGATC
The DNA here is from genome assembly GCA_963827355.1 of uncultured Gemmatimonadaceae bacterium. Taxonomy (GTDB): domain Bacteria; phylum Gemmatimonadota; class Gemmatimonadetes; order Gemmatimonadales; family Gemmatimonadaceae; genus FEN-1250. Next base: position 233,132 of record CAWHAS010000015.1, on the reverse strand, counting down.
GATGGCGATCGGGACGCTCGCTCGGCGATCTCTTCACCGTGTTCGCAACGCAGAATCCGGTGGAGTACGAGGGAACCTACCCGCTCCCCGAGGCGCAGCTCGACCGCTTCCTGCTCAAGATTCGCGTGACGTATCCGTCGCGCGACGTCGAGCTCGGGATGCTCGACAACTATTCGCGCGGCTTCGATCGCCGAGCGCGCGTCCGACGTGAGGCCGCCGCCGGTGCTCGATGAGGCGCAGTGCCGCGAGCTTCGCGGCGCGGTCGATGGCGTGAAGGTCGCGCCCGAAGTTCGAGAATACATCGCCGACATCGTGCGCGCGACGCGCGAGGATCCCTCGCTTACCCTCGGCGGATCGCCGCGCGCCAGCGTCGCTCTCTTCCGCACGGCGCGCGCGGCCGCGCTCCTCGCGGGGCGCGACTTCGCGACGCCGGACGACGTGAAGCAGTTCGCGCTTCCCGTGCTCCGGCACCGGGTGATGGTTCGCCGGAGGCTGAGGTGGAGGGGCGGAGCAGCGACGACGTCTCGCGCGCTTCTCACCCGAATCGTGGCGCCGAAGTGATCACCGCGCGAGCGGCGTTCGCGACAGTCGGGCGCGCTCTGGTGAGCGTCATTCCGACGCGGCGCCTCGTGATGCATCGTCGCCGCGTTGTCCCCGCTCTGGATCCTGTCACAGGAGGCTCGGCGGCATACGCGCTCGCGATCGTCGCCGCGGCTGTCATTCTCGATCTTCTGCTGCTGCCCGCGAAGTGGCGGTGTCCGCCCAGCGAATCGTGCCCGACGAACGTCGGGCTCGGCGACAATGAGCACGGGGAGTATCACGTTCGCTCCACCGCGCTTCGCGTGCTGCGCTTCAGGCTCTTCGATGCGCTGCCGACCAGCATCGAGTCGCCCGACCGACGCGGCGACGATCCACAATGTGTCGCCGGGCAGCGAGACGATCATTTCGTTCGCATTCGTGGCACGCGAAACGCCGGATCGTGGGCGCTCGGACCGGTCGGTGCTGCGCATCGACGGCGCGTTGCGGCTCTCCAGCGCAGCCTGCGCTACGAGCCCGACCGACACGATGCTCGTCACGCCGTCGCTCGCCGGAGTGCGTCACTCTGCGACTGCTCGCGGTGCAGCATCGCCTGCGCGATGCGGGCATTCGCTCGATCCGTCGCCGCGGCGAGGGCAGCAGCTTCGCCCATCGTTGCGCGAATACACCGTGGCGACGATCCCCGGCACGTCGACTGGAAGGCCACCGCGCGGCGGCAGAAGCTGATCACGCGCGAGTACACCATCGAGCAGGGCGCAGACGGTGATGATCGCTGATCGACGCCGGACGCAGCGATGACGCAGCTCGCTTCCGGGGTTCCGCGCTTCGAGTACGCGCTCTCGGCGGCGCTGTGCTCACCTACGTTGCCGTGAGGCGGGCGACCAGGTCGGGCTGATCCTCTTCGACAACGAGCTTCGCGCGTTCGTGCCGCCCGCTCGCGGCGACGAGGCAATGCGCAGGCATCCGCCAGGCGCTGATTCCCGCGCACGCGACAATGACCGAGCCGGATTACGCGTCGGCTTTCCGAACCTCGCCACGCAGGCATCGCAAGCGATCGCTGATCGTGCTCTTCACCGATGTCATCGACCCGCGGTCGTCGCAGGCGCTCATCGCGCATACCGTGCGCGGCGCCATGCGCCACCTGCTGGTGGTCGTCGCGCTGCGCAACGACGAGCTCGTGAGCGCCGCCGTGCCCACCCAACACAGCTCGTCAGCGACCTATACGCGAGTGTGGCGGCCGAGGAACTGTTGGCTGCGCGCAACGAGGCGATCGTGCGCATGCGCCGCGCGGGCGTGTCGGTGCTCGACGTCTCGCCGAAGCGCCTCGCCAGCGCGGTGGTGAATCACTACCTCGAGCTCAAGGCTCGCGGCTCGGTATAGGCGAACTCCTCGGCCGGCGCCTCCTCCTCGCCTCCCCGCCCGCGGGAGAACCAGAACGCGAGAAGGATCGCGGTGGCCGCCGCCACGCTCGCCTTTACAACGAATGGGATGTCGGTACGAGGAGAGATCAGTCCCTCGATCGTTCCCGCCGCGAGCAGCATCAGCGTCAATGCCGAGATGAGCCGAATCGCGCGGCGCCCATTGATCACGAAGGCCTCGCGCCGCGTGTGCGCGCCGGGCAGGAGAATCGCGAAGCCGAGGAGAAAGCCGCCGCCGGCCGCAATGCAGAATGGCGCTCAGCTCGAGAACGCTGTGCGCGATCACGAAGTCGCGAATCTGATGGAATACCCCATGATTCGCATATAGCCCGAACCCGGCGCCGATGCTCACTCCGTTGAACACGAGCATCATCAAGGTGACGATGCCGGCGGTGATTCCAGCGGCGAATGCGCCGAACGTGATCTGCACGTTGTTGCTGATGATCGAGCTCGCGAGAACGGGGCGCTCGAAGTCCTTGGTCGAGATGTATTCGTGCTTCCCAGTGCTGTCCCTGTGCGCGCCCTCGGTGACGCGTTCGATCATGCCGGGCGGAAGGAGCTCGGGCGCCAGAGCGGGGTGCCGCACGAGCACTCCGTAGGTGATCGCCATGGGAACAAAGAGGAAAAAAGCAGCGGCGAGAATGAACGGTGCGGACCGTCGAACCTCGCGCGGCACCGATATGGACACGAAGCGCCAGACGTCGCGCACGGACAGCGCGCGTTGACGGTAGAGAAAGTTGTGACCGGCACCGAGGAGTCTGCTCACGTAGAAGATCGCCTGCGAGTCTTCACTGTCGGATGCGGTGCGAAGGCGGGCGAGATCGGTGGACACCTCACGGTACAGCGATACGAGCTGGCTCACCTCCTCGGGCGACATCGAGCGCAATCCGCGACGCTGCGCGGAAGCGAGTGCCGCCGAAAAGTCGTTCCAGCGTCCCGCATTGAGCGCGATGATCGCATGCCGTTCGCGCGCGGCCCCCTTCGCGCCCGGCGACGGGAGCCCTCGCGCGCGCGCATCGCTCTCGGTCTCGAACAGGCGAAGAAGCTGCGCCATTGGCGCGCTGCCGTTGTCGGTGAGATGCGCGCGATAGCGCTCCGCGATCTGCGCGGCGAAGGAGGTGCGCAACGCGGGGTCGAGCTCGGTACGGCGCGCCAGAAGCGCCCCAACAGCGCGAACTCCTCCTCGGTGAGTCGCGAGGTTATCGCCGCGCTGGTCGCGACGTCGGAGGAGCCGCGCGCGACAGACCTGAGGAGTGCGCGCCGCTCGTGCACCACGAACGTTCCGGCTACGTAGTCTCCGAGTCGCTTGCCGGACTTGGAAATGGTCAGGCTCACGAGTCCCACGGCGTACAGAAGCCCCGGCTGCATGTCCACGAACCGGATCAGATTGCGCGCGGCCGACGCCCCGAACGACACCGAGTACCCACCATCCTGCACGACCCGGATTCCCAGCATCCGCTTTCCCGGTGTCTGCCCATCCCACAGCCCTTCGAACACCACGTAGTAGCCCCAGAGCAGCGCGAAGGACACCAGAACCCCGACAGCCGTCGCCCATCCGCTGGACACCCTCTGCGCGGCTGAAGTGTGACGGCCGAGCATCGTGCTGAATTGGGCGATCAGGAAATAGAGAGAGAGCTCCCCAGCCAGGATGATCATGAGATCGACGAGAGCGGCCGCCGTACGAGAGCCGATGCCCGCTACGGTGTACGACAAAATCGTCTGCTCCGGCGTCTCGATCTCGACGCGGCGTTCGAGCGACTCGGTGCTCACTTCGCCGACAGATCGGAGATGAGCAACGTCATGAACGCAACGCCGCGCGCGTAGTCGTGGATGCCGATCCGCTCGTTCGTGCCGTGGATGCGCCCGAGATCCTCGGGCCCGATCTGCATGGGGAGAAAGCGATAGACGTCGCGCGCGTAGCCGCCGTACTGCCTCGAGTCCGTTGCGGCGACGACGAGCGACGGCGCCACGACCGCCTCGGGCTCGAGCACCGTGATGTCGCGCGCCAGGATGCCGTACGCGGCGGATGTCGTGCTCGATACTGGCGAGGGAGGTGAAGCCACGCCCACGACGGTCACGCGGACCGCGGTATCGTCGACGATCTTGCGTACGTGGTCGAGCACGCTCTCCGGAGTCTCGCCCGGAATGATGCGGAAGTTCACGATCGCGAACGCGCGAATCGGGAGCACGTTCTCCTTCGGACTTCCCTGCATCATCGTCGGCGCGGTCGTCGTGCGGAGCGACGCGTTCGTGACCGGCGAGGCCGCCATCAACCGCGTCACCAGCGGGCGGGTCAGCCACAGATTTGCCATCATTACGCGCGCGGCGAACGGCATCTCGCGGCCCAGCTGGCCGAGCATCCCCTCGGACGCGCCGCTCAAGTGCGCGGGGAGCGGATGCTTCTCGAGTCTGTCGATGGCCTGCGCCAGAACCCCGACGGCGGTCCGCGATGGCGGCATCGAGGAGTGGCCGCCCGTTCCCATCACCGTCAGCTGCACGCTCATGTGCCCCTTTTCGGCAATGCCGATGAGTGCCGCTGGGCGACCCACGCCCGAGATTACGCCGCGGATGATCGCGCTTCCCTCATTGATCGCGACGAGAGGATGCACGCCGCGAGACTTGAGGAGCGCGACGATCGCGCCCGCTCCATGGCCATCCGTCTCTTCATCATCTCCGAACGCGAGATAGACGGTGCGCCGAGGCTGGTTTCCTCGCGCGACGAGCGCCTCGATCGCTTCGAGGGTGGAGAGCACGCCCACCTTGTCGTCCAGCGCGCCACGTCCCCACACGAAGCCATCGGCGATGTCGCCGGAGAACGGGGGATGAGTCCAGGAGTCTTCCGACCCCGCTTCGACCGGAACGACATTGAGGTGCGACATCATCACGATGGGCTCGAGCGTCGAGTCGCTTCCCTTCCACTCGAAGAGGAGACTCGCGGGAGCGACGACCTCGTGGGCGAGCGTCGCAAACGTGCGCGGGAACGTCTGCGCGAGATACGCATGGAGAGCCCGCATTGGCACGAGCTCTGGCCCCGAGTCCTGCTTCGAGATCGTCTGGAACCTGATCGCGCCGGCGAGATGCGCGGCGAGCAGTGAGTCGTTCTCCGGAGCGAGCGCGACATCGGTGCGCGCAGCCCCGCGGATCGGAGTGAAGCGCATGGTGCGCACCACGACGACGATCGCGATCACCAGCACGATAGCGGCCAAAAGCCGAGCGAGCTTCTTCATCCCGCAATTTGGTGCCGGCCGCGTAGCTGTCCAGAGCAACGACCCCGGCTCGCTACTATCTTCAGTCATCCGTTTCCCTTCGAACAACATGCGATACCCTGCTCTCCGATCACACATCTCCGGGCACGCAGCACGCGTCGCGTGCATTGCCGCGCTCGCGCTCTCAGCTCTCCAGGCAGCTCCCCTTGGCGCGCAGGATTCCGCACGCGCCGGCGCGCCGCCAAAGCTCACCGCGCCGCTGCCGGTGGATCCTGCCATCACCACGGGCGTGCTGCCGAACGGGCTGCGCTACTACATCCGGGTGAACCACCGTCCGGAGAAGCGCGCGGAGCTGCGGCTCGTCGTCAACGCGGGCTCGGTGCTCGAGGACGAGCGATCCAGCGCGGGCTCGCGCACTATCGTCGAGCACATGGCGTTCAACGGAACCAAGCACTTCCAAGAAGCAGGCGCTCGTCAACTACCTCGAGTCGATCGGCATGCGCTTCGGCGCCGACCTGAACGCAGAGCACGAGCTTCGATCGAGACGATCTACAGCTTACGGTGCCGACCGACAGCGCGAAGCTGTTCGACGAGGGCTTTCAGATTCTTGCGCGACTGGTCGCGCGGCCTCACCTTCGATCCCACCGAGCTCGACCAGCGAGCGCAAGCGTCGTGCTCGAGGAGTGGCGGCTCGGCCGCGGCGCGCGGCGCGCATGCGCGACAAGCAGTTCCCGGTGGTGTTCAGCGGCTCACGCTACGCGCAGCGAATTCCGATCGGCGACAAGCACACGCTCGAGACCGCGCCCCGCGCACAGGTCAAGCGCTTCTACGATGAATGGTACCGCCCCGATCTCATGGCGGTCGTCGCCGTGGGAGACTTCGACAAGGCGAAGGTCGAACGAATGATCAGGGCGCAGTTCGCAACCTGGCCGGCGAAAAAGGGGGAGCGCGCACGTTCGTCCTTTCCCGTTCCCGATCACGATTCCACGCTCGTCACGATCGCGACAGACAGCGAGGCCACGCGATCGACCGTCGCCGTGTACTACCTCCAGCCGCTTCAGCCGCAGAAGACGGTTGGTGACTTTCGGAAACAGATGCTGGGCTCGCTCTACAACGACATGCTCAACGCGCGGCTGCAGGAGATCGCGCAGCGGCCCGGCGCGCCCTTCATCGGCGCCTTCTCGAATCAGGGGCGGCTCATCCGCTCGAAGGACGTATACGTTCTCACCGCGCTCGTGCCGGACAGCGGCATCGAGATCGGCCTGCGAGCCGCCGTTACCGAGGGCGAACGCGTGGCGCAACATGGCTTCACGGCCACGGAGCTCGATCGCGCCAAGCGTGAGATGCTGCGCGGAATGGAGAGTGCATACGCCGAGCGTGACAAGACGCCCTCGGCGGCGTTCGTGTCCGAGTACGAGGGTGCATTCCTTGAGCACACCGCAACTCCGAGCATCGCGCAGCAGTACTCGCTCTACCAGCAGCTCATTCCGGGAATACAGCTCGCCGAGGTGAACGCGCTCGCGCACAAATGGCTGAGCAATCGAAGCCGCGTGATCGTCGTGAACGCTCCGCAGAAGGCGGCGGCGTCGCTCCCCAGCGAGCCGGCTCTGCGCGCGGTGCTCGACAGCGCCGCGCACCTGAGCATCGCGGCGTACACGGACTCCGTTTCGTCCGCGCCGCTCGTTCCAACGCCGCCAACCGCCGGAAAGATCGTGTCGTCGAGCCAGATCGCGTCGGTGGGTGTGACGGAATGGAAGCTCTCCAACGGGGCGCGCGTGCTCGTGAAGCCGACGGACTTCAAGGACGACGAGCTCCTCTTTCGCGCCTACGGGCCCGGCGGCACCTCGGTTGTGAGCGACTCCGACTATCTCGATGCGACCGTTGCGACAGCCGCCGTCGACGCCGGCGGAATTGGCACCTTCAGCGCGACGTCGCTGCAGAAGACGCTCGCCGGCAAGTCGGTGCAAGTGGGCGAGTACATTGGCGCGATTCAGCAGGGACTCTCGGGCGGAGGCTCGCCGAAGGATCTGGAGACGATGATGCAGCTCATTTATCTGGCCTTCACGGCGCCACGCGCCGACAGCGCGGCCTTCGAGGCATATCGAAACAAGATCGAGGTGCTGCTCGCGAACCGCGCCGCGAGCCCGTCAGCGGCGTTCGCCGACACTCTGGACCTCACGCTCTCGCAGCACCACCCCCGCGCGAAGCCGCCGTCCGCGCAGGACATGGAATACGTACGCCTCCACCACGCGATCTCGATCTACAGGCAGCGGTTCGCGGACGCGAGCAACTTCACCTTCGTCTTCGTGGGCACTATCGACACGACGAAGCTCAAGCCGCTCGTGGAACAGTACATCGCCAGCCTCCCGGCCACGCACGCCGGGGAGAAGTGGAAGGACGTCGGCATGTCCTATCCAAACGGCGTGATCACCCGCGAGGTGAAGCGGGGAATCGAGCCCAAGGCGCAAACCGCCATCGTGTTCACGGGCCCGTTCGACTTCACATGGGACAACGTGCAGCAGATCAGCGCTCTCGCCTCACTGCTCGAGATCAAGCTGCGCGAACGCCTTCGCCAGGATCTGGGCGGTACCTACGGCGTGGGCGTAAATGCGAGCCCGACGCACTACCCGAAGGAGAGCTACGCACTGCGCATCGACTTCGGATCCGCGCCGGAACGGGCGGCCGAGCTGCAGAAGGCCGTGTTCGCGGAGATCGACAGCGTGAAAGCGAACGGAGTCTCCGAAAAGGACCTGCAGAAGGTGCGCGAGACCGACCTCCGCGAGCGCGAAACGAGCCTCCGCCAGAATCGCACGTGGGTAAGCCTTCTCTCGAGTTACGACGTTAACTCCTGGGATCCGTCGCTCATTCTCAAGTACGACGATTCGGTAAAGGCCCTCAACTCGGCCGGACTGCAGGCGGCGGCCCGAAAATATTTCGATATGTCACGCTACGTCGTCGTACAGTTACTGCCCGCACAGTGATGCGCGGAGAGTGTGCCTGAAAGACTGACCTCTTTCTGTGAGAGTTTCGATGCGCTGGATGATGTTCCCGATCGCGATCGCCCTGGTGGCGCGGGGCGCCGGCTCCCAGTCGCCGCGAGTGACGCCGGCCGGCGACCCCTCCGTGAAGAGCGACACGATCTACAGCCTGGCCGTCAAACCCTCTGACTACGCCGACCGTCCGTACGTCTTTCTGCTCGACGATGGCGTAGTGAAATTCGAGGCCGATGGCACCGGAAGCCGCACCTACCGCCAGGTGGTGCAGATTCTGACGCCGGAGGCCGCGGAGCGCTGGGGAGAGCAGTCGTTCCCGTACTCAACCGACAAAGAGAAGTTCACGCTCAACTGGGCGCGCGTCGTTCGCCCGGACGGCTCGGTCGTGAGCGAGAAGCCGGTGCACGAGCAGGAATCACTCGCGCCCGTCGCGATGGAGGCGCCCGTGTATTCCGACGAGAAGCTCCACCGTATCTCGCTCGGCGGCGTCGCGCCCGGTACGATCGTGGACTACAGCTACACCGTGCAGACGCTCAAACCCGTGATCCCGGGCGATTTCTTCACGACGTGGAGCGTGACCACGGGAACGCTCACGCGCCGCTCGCGGCTCATCGTCGATCTTCCAGCGTCTGTGAAGGCGCGCATTCAGGAGCACCACCTCACCTTCGCACGCAAAGAGGTAACGACAGGCGGACGCCGCATCTACACGTGGGCGAGAACAGAAGTCCCGAAGCCGGAGGTCGAGCCGCTTGCGCCGGATTCGAGCTTCGGCGAGTCGCTCGTCATCGCCTCTCCGATCAAATGGGGCGACATCGCAACATGGTACTCCGGCCTGGCGAAGGACCGCTACGCGCTCACGCCCGAGATCGAGCAGGCGCTGGCGCACACGGTGGCGAACGCGAAGACGCTCGATGATTCCGTGCGCGCCGTTCATCGCTGGGTCGCACAGGACTACCGCTACGTCTCGCTGTCGCTCGGCCTCGCGGGCTTTCAGCCGCACTCGCCGTCGGAGGTCTTCGCGAACAACTATGGCGACTGCAAGGACAAGGCGACCTTCTTCATCGCGCTGATGAAAAAGATGGGAGTCACCGCGTATCCGGTACTGCTGAGCAGCTTCGGCGGCGTGATTCGGACGCTCCCTACGGGACATCAGTTCAATCACATGATCGCCGCCGTCGACCTCAAGGGGCATCGCACCTACGTCGATCTCACTGCTGACATCGTTCCGTACGGCTCGCTCCCGCCACAGGAACAGGGCGAGTTCGGGCTCGTCGTGCACCCCGATGGCTCGAGCGAGGAGATCACCTTCCCCACCGATCCGCAAGCGGGGAACAAGTCCGAGATGCATCTCGTAGGCTCGCTCACGCCCGACGGATTTTTCGCCGGAAGATGGACCACATCCGCATTCGGCGCGCAGCAGTACTCGCTCCGCGGCTCGATGTCGAAGTCGACGAAGCCGGACTCCACCGAGCGCGCTCGAACCACGCTCGCGATCGCAAACGCGATCTTCGAGGGATCGGCCGGAGACAGTCTGCAGCTCTTCGATGGACGCGATCTGGCCGCCGAGCCGAAGGTCTCGATAGTGATCCGCCACGGGAAGGCCGCCTCGAACGCCGGCGGCACCGAGATCCTGACGATTCCGATTCGGAGCTTTGCGGTTCCAAATATCATCTGCTGCACTCGAAGCACGCGGTACGCGGAAGTATCCGATCGACGCCGAGAAGGTGTGGGGCCCGCACACCGAAATGGAGGAGCTCAGGCTGACGCTGCCCGCGGGCTGGAAGGCGAAGCTCCCGCCGAGCGACACCGCGTCGAGCGTGTTCGGCACGTACGTGGGCGAGTACACGCAGAATGGTCAGGAGCTTCGGATCGTGCGAAGCATCACTGGAACCGAGGGCGTGTGGCCGGCCAGCAAGAACGACGAGCTGCTGGCGTGGATGAAGAAGATGTCGGCGGATGACGCGAAATACGTGATTCTGGAGCACTAGCCGAGGCGCGGAGAGACTAACGCGCCGGCGTACCCTCAGCCGCCAGGCGTCCCAGCACTTCCCGATCGATTCGGTGGCTGCCGTTGAAGCTCACGTGCTCGTATGCGATGCCGCTCGCGGTGAGCCTGGCGTGCTGCGACGCGAGCATCTCGGCGGTCGCATGCTCGTCCGCGCTACCGGCGATGACGACAATGCGCGCGGCGCGAAGCGCGCGTGCGGTGGCGAGGTCGACGTCGGCGGGCAGGATTCCGCCCCAGAGCAGCGCGCGATCGACACGCACGCTCGTGCGCTCGAGCCATCGACCCACGGTGGCGACGCCCTGCGAAAATCCGAAGGCCGTGAAGCTGGGTGATGCGCCCTCGAGAGACGCGGAGATGTGTGCGTGGAGCGCATCGAGGTACTCCACATAGTCCTCGATGTCGCTGAGCCTGTCCTCGCGCGTCATCCAGCTCGCGCCGACGTGCGCGTCCGCGTGCGTCTTGCCGGGAACCTCGACGTAGAATCGCGAGAGCGCCTCGGGCGCGACTATCATGCGGTGCGGTGCGTCGATCGACTCGAAGTGGCGGATGAAGCGGCCGGCGAGCTGGCCGTAGCCATGACACACGAACCAGAGCTCCCGCACGGACGCGTGCGGCTCGCCGATGGTGAAGTAGCGAGCGGTGCGCGAAACGGGGAGGTGGTGTTCTCGACGCATGGGGAAGAGTGGCCGTTCGAAGAGAGTGCGTCAACGGGTGCACCTTCCCGACCAGCGGCGTGACGTCCAGAATTCCGCATGCGACTCAACCGCATTTCGACGCGCAACCGGCTGCTCGCGCTGTACGTGCTGACGATCGTGATCGTCGCGGTAGGCAAGGCGTACGGGCATCGCGGCCCCGACAACAACTTCCTGATCTTCCGGTGGTCCTTCCTGAACCTGGCGTCGGGACAGGACATGTACGTTGCTCAGCCGCAGCACCACACGGACCTCTACAAGTACAGCCCGAGCTTCGCGCTGCTGTTCGCGCCGTTCGCGCTCATTCCGTTCGCGCTTTCGCTGGCGCTCTGGGACGGACTTAACGCGCTCCTGTTGTTTTTCGCGGTCGAGCGACTGCTCCCGAGCCGGCAGGCGGCGCTCGCGCTGGCACTGACGTATCTCGAGGTGCTGCGCTCGATGCAGCGGTCGCAGAGCAACTCGCTGGTCACCGCGCTGGTGATTCTGGCATTTCTCGCGTTCGAGCGGCGCCGCCAGACCGCAGCCGCGTTCGCGATCGCAATTGGCGCGGCCGTAAAGATCTTTCCACTCGCCGCGCTCGCGCTCGCGATCTTCCATCCTCGCCGCTTGCGCTTCGCGCTGTTGATGGTGGCGGCGATGCTGGTGGTGCTGGCGCTGCCGCTGCTCGTGGTGTCTCCCGCGGGGCTCGCGGCGCAGTACCAGTCCTGGCGCGCGGTCGAGGCCGTGGACGCATTCTCGGTGGGCGGGGGCGGCGGCGGGGGGCTTTACGGCGGCGTGATGCAACAGCTGCGGCTCATCTTCGGCGTGAGCTGGCCAAACTGGCCAGTGCAGCTGGCGGGCACGCTGCTGCTCGTCTCGCCGCTCGCGCGCTGGCGCAACTGGAACGACTTCGATTTTCGGCTCCGCTTTCTCTGCGCGCTGCTCGTGTACATGGTGATCTTCAACCACCAATCCGAGTCGCCGTCGTTCGTCATCGCCGTGACGGGGATCGCGATCTGGTTCGTCAGCACGCCGCGCAGCTGGAGGCACCTGGCGGTGATGGTGTTGACGATTCTCATCGTCTCGGTCTCGTCCACCGACATCACTCCGAAGAGCTGGCAACAGAACTTCTTCGTGCACTACCGGCTCAAGACCATTCCCTGCACGCTGGCGTGGCTCACCATGATGTGGGAGCTGCTCACGTTCCGCGCGTCACAGCGCGGCGAAGCTCACGAGCTCGATGTCGCCGCGGCGCAACCGCTCCCGCACGCCGGCTGACACCAGCTCCGCAAGCTCGATCGCGCGCGGTGAGGTGTAGGAATCCTGCGCCGCCAGGGCCTGGTCGACGTGCCCCGGATGCACCATGAGCTCCGTGCTTCCCGGCGCGAGCGTGTCGAGCGCGCGGCGGAGGCGGCTCGCGAAGTGTGTGCCGCCCTGAAGCGAAATGCCGCGAAAGTGATCGGTGGTCACGAGCGGAGCAGCGAGTGACAACGCGCCGGCCGCTCGCAGCGACCGCCTCGAGCACGACCTTGCGCGCGGTCGCGGCCGCATCGATGGCGTTCAGGCGGAGCGGCTCCCGCGGTATCCGGATCGCGCGAATGCCGGCATCGCGCACCACGCGGGCGACCACGGGAAAGATCGCGGGCAGCGCGTGCGCGTGGCGGTGACTGTCGAGATGTGTGACGACGATTCCTGCGCCGCGCACGCGCTCGATCTGCGCGCACGTCTCCGCTTCGAGCTCGCCGCGATCGATGCGGCCAGCCACCGCGCGCAGCGCCAGAACACCCAGCGAGTAGAATTCGTTCGTTGCGGGATCGGTGAGCGATGGCACTCTCAGGAGCGGTCGCCCCTGCACGAGATTCAAATGCACGCCGAAACCGAGGGTGCGCGTGGCGCGCGCCAGACGAACGGCGTTGTCCCAGTCGATGCCATTCGCCATGATCGACGCCGACGTCACGCTCCCGGCCGCGTGCGCCTCGACGATCCCGCGGGTCACGCCCTCCGAGAACCCGAAATCGTCCGCGTTGATGATGAGCCGCGTGCGATCAGGCGTAGCGGCCACGCCAGTCGTTGCGCCGGATGTGAACGAGGTCGCGCATCATCCGGATCGCATCCTCCGCGAAGCGCACGGTGGTCGGCTCCTCGTCGTAGCGGAAGAACACCGCCGTCTGCGCGAGTGAGAGCCCGTGCTTCCGGGCGATGAAGAGCGCCTCGACATTGAAGCCGAAGCGTGGGATCGTGACGCGCGGAAAGACAATCTCGGCTGCGCGCGCGGTGAATCCCTTGAGCCCGGCCTGCGTGTCCAGCACCTGCGGAATCAACGTCCAGCGCACCATCGCATTGAACACCCTGCTCATCACGTGGCGCGTGTAGAGATACGAGAAGAATGTCGGGCTCATGAGGTAGCGCGACTCCGCGAGCACCCGGCACGCGATCGCGACATCGGCTCCGCCCTCGAGCGCGGCGAGAATCTTCCCGATCTCGCTCGCTGGATAGGCGAGATCGGCGTCCGTGAACACGCGATAGCTCCCGACGGCGGCGCGCATGCCGCGCGTCACCGCGTTCCCCTTGCCGCGGTTTTCCTCGTTCCGGAGCAGTCGGACCAGATGCGGCATCGTGCTCGCGAACTTCTCGAGGATGGCGCGGGTCGCATTGTTGCTGCAATCGTCGACGAGAATCAGTTCCCACGAGTACGGCTGCGCGAGCAGAAAGCCGCGCAGCTCGTCGAGGCTCGACGGAAGACGGTCCGCGGCGTTGTACACCGGCACCACGAGCGAGAGATGCGGCGCCGTGGCGACGGAAAGAGCGCCCGCGCTCATGCCGCGGCCGGGCGATCGAGGGTCGTCACTGGCGCCGGGCGCATATAGTTGACAAAGTCAACGAATCGCTGTCGTCGAGGGGTGGCAGGGTTGCCGACTCTCCATTACGCAAGATGACGAGTCGCGGCCGGCATCGCGCCGGCATCGACGCGACCGCGGCGCGCAGCGTGTCCACCGCCTCGCTCTCGCCGTCGTCCCCCAGCTCGAACGTTCCCCAGTGGATCGGGATCATCGTCGCGCTCCGCGTCGCGGTCGCCGCGCGCACGGCGTCCTCCGGGCCCAGATGCTTGCGCGCCATGTACCACCGTGGGCGAAACGGAGCGATGGGCAGCAGCGACAGCGTGAAGCGGCTCCAGCGCTCGTGCAGCTCTCCGTACATTCGTCCCCATCCCGTGTCGCCTGCGAAGTAGACCGTGTCGCGCGCGCCCTCGATTACGAATCCTTCCCACAGACGCTCGTAGCGATCGGAGAGCGAGCGCCCCGACCAGTGTCTCGCCGGCACCGCCGTCACACGAACGCCCCGCCCCAGCGATGCCGACTGCCACCAGTCGAGCTGCACGGCTCCCTGCACTCCCTGCGACGCGAGATATCCGGGATTACCCAGCCCCGTGATGATGCGCGGATGATGCCGGCGCTGCAATCGAAGCAGCGACGGCATGTCCATGTGGTCGTAGTGATCGTGGCTGATGAGGATGACGTCGATTGGCGGGAGCGAGTCGAAGGGAATTCCCGGCGGGCGGTGCCGGCGCACTCCGATCTGGCCCTCGAGCCCGACGCGCTTGGACCACACGGGATCGGTGAGGATGTTGAGCGAGTCGATTTGCAGGAGCACGGTCGCGTGATTCACCATCGTCACGCGCATCTCCCCGCCGCCCACTCGCCGCGGCGGCGCCGGCGCGGCGATGGCGCCGCTGTCCGGCCACGCGCCGCGATGACGGCTCAGCTGCCAACGCGCCAACTCGGAGGGCTGCTGCTCCTCGAACGGCTCCTCGTTGAAGAAATGCGCGCCATTGAAGTGATCGCTGCGCGGGCCCCGGAATTCCGGCAGGATGGCCGCGGTGCACGCCACCACCACCACCGCGACGATCGCGATCGCGGCGCGATCGATCCTCACGTGACGCGAAGTACTATTTTGCCGACGGTTACGTTCGACTCGAGGCAGCTGTGCGCCGCGCGCACCTCCGCGAGCGGATACTCGCGGTCGACCACGGCGCGCACGATGCCACGCCCAAGCAGCGGCACCACCTGCTCCTCGAACGCCCGCGTCGCGGCGATCTTCTCCTCGAGCGCGCGGCCGCGCAGCATCGTCCCGCGAATCGTGATCCGCGACGTCAGCACGCGGCCGAGCGGGATCTGAGCGTCGCGGCCGGCGATCGTGCCGATCACCATCAGTCGGCCAAGCGGCGCCATCGACTCGATGCTCGCTGGAAAGTAGGCGCCGCCCACGAGATCCAGCACGACGTTCATCCCCCGTCCCCCCGTCCACCGCCGCACGTGCCCGGCGAGCTCGCTCAGATCGTTCGTCGCCGCCCAGCCATCCTCGAGGCCGAGCTCTCGCGCGCGATCGAGCTTTCCCGCGCCGCGCGCCGTGCCATACGGGATGGCGGACAGCGCGCGAACCAGCTGCACGGCGGCGAGCCCGACTCCGCTCGCCACCGCGTGGATGAGCACCGCCTCCGACGCGCGCAGCGATGCCTGCGTCACGAGCGCATCGTGCGCCGTGATGAACGCCTCCGGCACCGCCGCCGCCTCGGCATAACTCAATCGCTCCGGCACCTCGGCGAGCAGCCGCTCGTGCGTCACGAGATACTCGGCGTACGCGCCGCCGCCGACGATGCCGAACACCCGCTGCCCGATCTTCCATCGCGCGACGCCGGGACCGAGCTCGGCGACCTCGCCCGCGAACTCCATTCCCGGAATGTCCTGAGGCGCATCCGGCGGCGGCGGATAGCGACCTTCGCGCTGCATGAGATCGGCGCGATTGAGCGCAGTCGCGTGCACGCGAACGAGCACCTGCGCGTACGACGGCGTCGGACGAGCGACCTCGCGCACCTCGAGCACATTGACGCCGCCCGGCGCCGTGATGACAACGGCTTTCATCTCTCTTTGATCATTCCCCGGCTGTGCAGCGCAATGTCGAGATCTTCATGCATGGAAACGTTAGCGCACGCAAAGTGCCCCGGGGAGGGCTAGAACCGCGCCGACGTGTAGAGGTCGGCTCGCAGCGCATGATTCGGATTGATCCCGTGCGCGACATCGAAGCGGAAGAGCCCATCGAGAACCGACGCCCCCACACCTACACCCGAGATCGGGCGCGCGGATTTCGCGAAGCGATCGCGATCGCCTGCCCAGCCAATGTCGTAGAAGATCGTCGGGCGAACGGACGCGAACGTTCGCCCAATCTCCGCGCGGCCCAGCCAGTACGAATCACCCGCCCGCGTTCCGGGCTCCTGACCGCGCACGGTCGCGACGCCGCCGAGGAACCATGCTCGCTGAATCGGCACCGATCCAAGGAGCTTCCGATGCTCGCCGTGAGCGCTCCATCGAACTTCGCCGCGAGCGGGTGCGTCACGGTTGCCTCCGCCGATGCACGCGCGTAGTCGAAGGTGCCTGTCGCGCCTTCGCCCCTCACATTGAGCGTCGTGCGAAGCTCCATCGGATCGAGCCCGAACGCACGGTGGTATTGCGCGCCCAACCCGAAGGCCGTCGCATCCTCCGCGCGAATGTTCGGAATGAATCCCGCTCCGCCCAGCGCATGCCACAGCGAGACATTCGTGTGCTTCTCCGCATCGTCCTGGCGCTCCGCGAACAATCGCCAGGTGAACGCGCCGTTGCGCGGCGTCGTGGAGAGCAGCTCCGCGCCCGCGCTCCGAAAGTAGAATCCCTCGTCGTGCGCCCAAAGCAGCGAGGAGATCGAGCTGCCGACGCTGAGCGGGTCGCCCCAGTCGTTGGCCGAATTGAGCCTTCGGTACGCGCCGAGCGAGTACACGCGATCGCCGTTGCTGCGTTGCGAATGCGCTTCGGCGTTCGGCTGCCAGTCCGCTACGCCTATGCGCACGGAGGCGTTCGCGGTGTAGCCGCTGCCCAGCGTGCTCTCGACGAGCACACCAGCCGACAACGCCTCGACGCGATTGTAGCGCACCATCCCATGATCGACACCGTAGTGGATCGTCGGATGTTGCGGGCCCCATCCCGCCTGTAGTCCGAAGCCGAGCGACTTCTCGAGCTCCTCGCGATCCTTCACTCCGAAAAGCTCGGTGCCCGCATTGTAGATCGACGGCGAGAACTCCTTCGAGTGGGTTAGGCTCGCGGTGTCGCACGGAATGCGTACGAGAATCGGGAGCGCGCCGCCATACCGCACGGAGTGACGCGAGATCGTGTCGCCGGGCGTGCAGTTGAGCATGCCACCATCCTCTCCCTGCGCGCGGCGCCGGTCGCGTTCCGCCCTTCGTTCCGCGCGGCTCAACTCCGTCGTGTCGCCCTCGGCCTCGCGACGCGCAGCCTCGCGCATCCTGTGCGTCGAGTCGCGCTCGGCCGACGCGACCGAGTCGCTCACGGAGCCGAAGATGGGGGGAAGCGATTCCGTGCCGTTGACGCTCGCGTAGCGATAGCTCTGCTCCACGGAGAACGGCGCGCGCATGAAGCCCACGCGCATGCGTCCCTCGACGGTCTCGAGCCGCGGCAGCCACCAGCGCTGCTCGTGCAGGTCGTACTCCACCGTGAGCGATGTGACGTCCAGAGACATTGGGAAGATCATCGGCTTCACGAGCTTGGGCACGTCATCGAACGCGCCCTTCTCCGTCGCCTCGACGAATTGCACGACGTCGAGCGGCTGCGACGGCCGATAGACCGCGCGCACGAGCTGCGCAGTTTTCACGTCGAACCAGAGTGATCCGACGATGAGATCGAAGCGTGGCTGGCGTGCCTCGACCTTCACCTCGCGAAGACGCCCCTTCGTACCATCGGGGAGCTGGAAGGACACCGAGTCCCCACTCTGAAATCGATAGTACGCCTCCGCGCCTTCTGCGAGCGGGTTGATCAGCACATCATCGTGGTTCGATGCCGAGGCTCGATTGACGCCCATGATGCGCAGCAGGCTCTCGCGCCCCGGGTAGTAGGGAATCGCGTCGATGTGCAGCATGTCGGTCATGACGTGCACGCCTGGCGTGACCATCGGGAACGCCGAGCGTGCACCCACGACGTCCACCACCGCGCCGTGTCCGCGCTGCCACCGAACGTGCGAAGCCGTCTCGTTGCGCAGGAACAGCTTCTCGCGGCCAATGCTCCCGATCCCGAGACCCACCGTGAGTCGCTCGTGCGCCATCGCGTCGTAGGCGGTGAGCGTCGAGTCCTGCGACAGGCGCGCGAGTCTCGCGTGAAGGACGATCTCGCGCGCCACCGGATCGCGATAGGCATTCGCCTCGAGCTCGGGCGTGAGCGGGATCCTGCGCTGCTCGCGCCAATGCGCGAATCGGATCGAGTCCTCGTCAATGCGGAGATCGATGCTGTCGCGCGCGGTACGCCCGGTATCGGGACGAGCGGGCGGAGTTACGACGCCCTGAAGTGCGACGAGAAGCGGGAGCAGGGAGAGAATATTCGAAATCCGCAGAGGGTTTGGTCCCCACCCTACGGCGCGCGTCGCCTGAGTGTTTCCCCAGCGGGCCGAAGTTCGGTGTTGGTTCCTACATCCCCGCCATCCCGTGAGCGGTGTGCATCCGATCGGGCCGCAGGCGCAGGAAGATCGCGTACCCCTTCGGATACCGGGTGCCGTACGAGGCTTCGAGGCCACCCGGAACCACGCTCAGAGTCCCGAGAATCGATGCGCCGAGTGTGAGTCCGCGCGCGCGCATGATCTCGCGGCTGTAGCCGAGCGTGAGCGCGCCGATGTCGTAATGCCGCGCATCCGATTGATCGGCGACCGCGAGATCCTGCGCACTCTTCTGTACCAACTCCGCCCGGCCGAAAAAGGTGTCGGGACCGTCGACGCTGAAGTCGCTTTCCACGAGCGCGCTGTTCGCGAGCGACGCGCCTGCAATCGCATTGGCGCCGTAGATCAGCGAGGTGCTCCACTCGCCGCGCTCGCCGATCAGCCGCGTGTTCATGATCGAGGCTGAATAGCGATGGACCGACTCGTCGGGATGCAGAACCTCGGGGCTCGCGAGGTACGCGGCGGACGCGCTGTAGCTCCAGCTCTCGTTCGGATTATAGAATATTCTCGCCGCGTACGAGTCGAGCTTTCGGACCTCGATGTTGGTGCGATGCTCATCGGGCTCGCGACCGTTGAACACCGATCCCTCCACCTTCCACGTGCGGCTGAACAGTCCGAGCGTGAGCACGCCGAAGGTGATGTGCGTCGCGTCCTGCCAGTGGTGGCCGAGTGGCGCCAGCGGATCGCTCGCCGCGGAAGACCGATGTGGAAAGGCGACCGGCCCGATGGCGGGCTCGCCCACAGGCGCAACGTACAGCGAGAGCGCGAGATTCTGCGCGACCGCGTGCTCGTAGATCGCGGCGGCTTCCATGAACAGATCGTGCGGATGCTGTCGGTCATGAAGCTCCTGGCCGCGATAGCTCTCGCCCGACTGCAGCAGCAGCGGATACCCTGCCGACCCGATCGTCGCCGGCTCCGCGCTGAGCATTCCGTGGAGATGCAGCATCCCTCCCCAGAGCGAGTGCATCGCCATGAGCATCCCCCAGTTGATCGACCCGACCTGATCATTGCCGCGAACTCCGAGCTGGCGGTCGTACTCGGCGTACGCGATACCGTGAACCATCAGCGACCAGCCGCCGCGAAGGAAATGCCAGCCGTAGTGCGGCGCGGCCTCGGGCTGCCAGCTGGTACCGGAGCCGAGCCGCGTATGCGGAATGCCGAGCACGCCTGCCATGCGCTCCTCCATTCTCGCTCGCCGAGTGAGCGGCCGCCGTGGTGTCGGGCGAGGTCGACATCCCCGGCATCGCCGGCATCTTCGACGCGGAGTCCGGCCTCGCGTGTCCGGTGTGCTGGGCGCGCAACGTGCCCGGCGCGAGCAGTGCCGCGACGATGAGCGTCGAGGAGATCCATCCTGAAATTGTCATCACGTCAATCGCGGAGGTCACCGTGCGCGCGCTCCGGATCCAGCCGGTCCGGGTGCAGAGGCACGTAATGCGTTGATCGCCATCGCGCTCGCGCGAAGGCTCTGCAGTGACCTACGCCTTTGGAGGCGGAAGCTCGGGCGCGGGGACCTCGGCGCGCGGCGCGCGCTCGGATGTGGCGCTGGCGAGCGTGACCATTGGCGCCGATACGGCGAAAGCGATCGTTCGCGCGGCGACTGGCGCCGCGGCGCACGAGGCCAGTGCCGCGCAGCAGGGAGTCTCCGTGGTCCGGTCCGTAGAGTCGCTCCTCGAGTGCTGGGATGATGGCGCACAGTCGGCGTGCGTGGAGTCGCCATACGTGAGTCGCCTCGCGGCGTGCTGCATGGTGCAGCGGTGCCGACGATGATGAAATGCGCCATGGCGAGCAGCGCGAGCATCGCGAGCGGGCGACGAAGGGTCATGCGATTGAAGATAGCAACCCACGCAAAGTGTGGCTCAGGGGGCGTGAGGTGGTGGCGAGGCCGAATCGGCGTACGCGTTCCTGAGCTCCTCGCGTGTATTCGCGAGAGTGGTTCGAAGCGCGTCGCGGAGTTTTCTCACCGCCCTTCCGCGAATGTTGAACAGCCCGCCACTCGGCAGATCGTCGAACTTCGACCGCCGGAGGACGACGATATACATTCCCCTGCTTCCAGGCGATGACGGCGCGTCCGCCACGGTCATGAAATCCAGCTGCGATTCGAAGTAGTGGGAGGCGTAGAGGAGCTTGGTCGTCATCCAGTTCACGTCGGGGCGCGCGGGCGACGAGTACATTGATCGCTCGAGCACCTCGAGCAGGGGCTTGAGTCCGGACGGGTGATCGAACTCCCAGAAGATTCGCGAGCCAACCGCATGAGGTCGCGCGCTTCGCGGCGTTGCCAGCATCGCGGTGAACGGCTCGGAATCCAGGCCGGCGAGCATTGGCTCGGACAGCAGTGCGCGAAACGCATTGCTGCTCCGCACCGGACGTTTGGTGTCGTCGTAGACTACCGTCTCCTCCATGCTGTCGGCACGATAGGCATTTACATATTCGACGAGCC
Organism: uncultured Gemmatimonadaceae bacterium; assembly: GCA_963827355.1. Taxonomy (GTDB): domain Bacteria; phylum Gemmatimonadota; class Gemmatimonadetes; order Gemmatimonadales; family Gemmatimonadaceae; genus FEN-1250. Next base: position 212,335 of record CAWHAS010000015.1, on the reverse strand, counting down.
ACTCGCGCATGAGCGAGTCGGCGCGAGGCGCTGGCGAGTGCAGGCTGGCGAGCTGCGCGCGGAACCTCTCCATGTCGGCGGCCGGCAGTTTCACATTGCAGTCGAGCGGGCGGCATTTCGCGAGCGCTTTCGCGTCGCCGGGATCGAGCTCGAGCGCAGCGACGTCATTGAGCCGCGCAGGCTCTCCAAAGGCTCCGGAAAGAGACTTCGTTCCAGCGGAGAGAAAGCTGCCGTGGTGCCACGCGCGCTCGATGTAGAACGCGCGGGGCACCTCGATGCGCACGATGCCGAGGATGGCGATCTCGGTCTTCTCCGGCGTTTCGAGCGAGATGGCCACTGCCTCGCCTCGGTCCACCGACGCGGCCTTCTTCGCATTGAGAATCGTGAGGCGCTGAAGCAGCGTCGGCGAGGTCTGGGCGCGCACCGCGGGACACGCGAGAACGACAGCAAGCCATGCGGCACGAAGCGGTGCACTCATTGAGCAAAGTTGTGTGCGAGCCGACGCCAAGGTAACCACGTCGGTCCGACTTTTCACTCGTGGCAAACTCGGCGGCCAACGGTGGCGCCCTCGACTACTGATCGGGCGGTCGACCGAGCTCGCGCGCACCCACGTCTACGTTGGTGCGAATGCTGTCCCACTGCAGAGAATTGAGGAGTCGTCCGTCCTTCAGCTCGCGCTCGACGAATCGGTGCGGCTGGAGCACCCCACCCTCCGTGCGCCAATCCTCATACGTCGTGACGGACGTGACCGGGGCGCCGGTGGCGTGAATCGGCATTGCTTTTCGGAGAGCGAGGATGAGCCCCGTGCTGTCGTCGAAGAGGTATTGCTTCTCCCAGCCGTCGGCGAGAGTGACGCGCACGCGGTGCGCCTGGCGGTCCTCGAACGTCTCCGCGCCGAGGACGCTCACCTGGTGCCCCTTCTTGGCATAGTCGACGAACGACTCATTGAACTCGGCGCCACGCCTCCCGGCATCCGCGGCGGCGCCGGTGTCGACCACGAGCTTCTGGCGCTGAAAGTTGTACTCCCAGGTTTTGCCGTCGAATCCCTCGGAGTAGTCGAAGCCCGGCGCGTGAACGTTGACGCGTCGCCACATGGGTCGCTTCCACACCATGTCGGTTTTCGCCGTGAGCGTGCCCTCGCTGTAGACGCCCCACATGTGCCGGCTCTCGATGTGCTCGAGGCGATCCCGGCCGCCAATGGCGCGAAAGTAGTGAGCGAAGATGGCATCGGGGGTGGCCTCAGCCGCGTGCGCATCGGCTGCGCTTGCGTGCGGGTGCGAGCACGCCGCGGATGCCACGATGACGGCGACGAGGCCGACAACGCGTAGCGTCGATCGCCAGTCGCTCGAAATTCCGTCGCATCTCACTCCGCGCGTTTCGTTCCCGTGCGAATCCGGTGAGAGAAAGCTGCGGGTCGTGACCAGATCGCCAACGGCGCAATGTCAGAGATCAGTGCGATCAACCTCACGGGAGCACGTCGCGCGCCTCGTGAACTCCCGCGACGCCGCATCATCCCGCAGGAGCCAGCTGATACTGCTCGAGCTTCCCGTCCGGCATTTCGTACGTCCACACCCGCAAGGCGCGACCGCCGACCGTGACGCGGTACACACGTTCGAGCATCCCGCCGCGCGCGTGCTGCGCCGTCTGCACGAAGGCGCTGGGAGTGCCGAGCGGGCCGAGCGTCGTCTGAAAGTCGATCAGCGCCTGGGCGCTGAAATACGCGCTTGCGTTCGACGTCAGCTCTGAGCGGTCGATCGTGCCGTGCTGCAGCCCGTCGAAGATCGCGCGTGCGCGTGCGGTGCGTTTCTGCGTGTCGGCGTCTTCCGTGGTGAAGAGCGTGCGCGCAATTCCGTAGCCGATCAGCGACGACGCCGGCGCCGCGTCCTGATTGGTGAGGACGATGACGGCGGCGCTGTCGTCCGGGTACACGATTTCTCCGCAGTGAACCCCGCAACCTCTCCACTGTGCTCGATGGTGCGATGGCCTGCGGACATCTCAACGTCGACGCCGAGTCCGTAGTCTGCGCTGACTCCGCTCTTGAGAAGAACGGCCGCCTCCATTTGGCGATACGATTCGGGCTTGAGCAGCGACTGGTTGATCATTGCGATGTCCCACTTCGCGAGATCGCTCGCGGTCATCGCGAGCTCGCCCGCGCCGTACATCCAGCCTGGCCCGGTCGGCGTCGCGGGACGCAGTGGGCCGAGCCCGTAGCGCATGTAGCCAATCGGCTGAACGGAGGTCGGGCCGAGTGCGTCGAAGTCGACGGCCGTGGTGATGCCGAGTGGGTCGAGAATCCGCGCGCGAACGAACTGGAAGAATGGCTTGCCGCTCGCCTTTTCGACGACGAGCGCTGCGATCGCGAAGTTGGTGTTGCTGTACTGCCAGCGCGTGCCGGGCTCGAAGTCGAGCGGCTGCTTCGCCCAGTGATCGAGGATCGCCTGCGGAGCAATCGCCTTCTCCATTGCGGGCGGCACGTAATCCTGCGGCCAGAAGTCCTGATAGCCGGAGGTGTGCGAGAGAATCTGGCGAATGGTGACGTCGTTGCCGCGCGTGAGGCCGGGAACGTACTTGGAGACGGGATCGTCGAGCTTGAGCTTCCCGTCCTGCTGCAGGAGCAGCACGCACGCGGCGGTGAACTGTTTGCTGATGGAGCCGATGCCGTAGCGCATGTCGGGTGTGGCGGCCACGCGAGGGTCGAGCTTGGCGTCGCCATAGGCCTTCGCGTACGCAACCTTGCCGTGCATCACGACCGCGACCGTCGCACTCGGAACACCGGTGCTCGCGAGAACGGCTGTGGCGATCGAGTCGACCTGGGCGGAGAGGTGCGATGACGCATCCTGTGCGCTAGCGCTGAACGAGAGCAGGAGGAGCGCGAACACGATCGATCGTTTGTGCGCGTGGCTTCGAATTGTCATGAGGCTCGGTGGAAAGGAAAAAGTGGCGCGCGCATTACCGCAGCGCCTGGATGACCGGAAGCTTCGACGCGCGCCGAGCGGGAAAGAATCCGCCCACGAGTCCCATGACGACGGCGAAGAGGACCCCCGACGCAAGCAACAGCGGCGTGACGCGAAAGGCGAACGCGATCTCGCTGAAGCTCGCCCAGTTCGTCGTGCTGGTCACGACTCCGTTGATCGGCAGCGCGAGCAGGCAGCCGATGACGCCACCAATCAGCGCGATCACGGCGGACTCCGCGAGAAAGCTCGCCAGCACGCTGCGCGGCGGAAAGCCGAGAGTGAGCAGCACGGCGATCTCCGGCGTGCGCGAGCTCACGGCGGCGTACATCGTGTTCACGGCACCGAACACGGCGCCCACCGCCATGATCGACGTGATCATGATCGCGAGAACGCGAAGAATGTTGCCGAGCAGCTGCGATTGATTCGCGTAGAACTCCGACTCGCGGTGTGCGTCTACCTGGATCCGCTGATCGGCGAGGAAAGCGCGCTTTGCATCCTCGAAGCCAGCGGGGTCCTTGAGTCGGAACGCGACATCCTGAAAGCTGTTCCCGCGAAAAACGCCCTGAAACTGCTCGTTCTCTCCCCAGATCTCGGACTCGAAGCTGGATCCCTCCGCGGTGAAACGGCAGACGACGTTCCAGTTTCGGTTGGAAAAGCGGAGCACGTCGCCGACGTTCACGTTCGCGAAGCGGCCGGCGAGCTTGGCGCCCACGCAGATCTCGCTCTGACCGGATGCAAAGCGGCGGCCCTGCACGATCTTGATGTTGCGACGGACCTCGAACGCCTTGTCCGATACGCCACGCGCGACGACGTTGGCGACATTGAACGCAGTGCCGCCCAGTCGCTGGATGTTGATGACGATGTACGTCTCCGGGCTCACCATTGGACGGCCATCCATGCCGGTAGCGATGTGCGGCGACGCGCTGATAATCCCGATGGCCTCGCGCGGGATGCCGCTCGAGAGCTCGCTGTCGGCTCCGCGCCGCAGGAGAAGCACGTTGTCCGACGATCCCGTTTTCGTGAGTGCGGCGATGAAGCCGTTCGCCAGCGCGAGCATGGCTACGAAAACAGCGACGACGAGCCCGATACCAAGCGCGGTGAGCGCGGTCGACACGGGGCGCTGCGTCACGCTGCGCAGATTGTAGACGAACGGGATCTTCATTCGACCCTCCGAAGCGCCTGCACTACCGGCAGCCGCGCGGCCTGCCAGGCCGGGAAGACACCGCTCGCGATCGTGAGCAGCAGTGCGACGCCTACGCCAACGAGCATCGTGCCGATCGTGACGCGAAATCCCGGCAGAAATCCGCCCTGGCCGAAACCGGTGACGATCGGGAGCACCACCGCGGCGCCGAGGCCGAGTGCTGCGCCCGTGAGCGAGATCACGGCGGCTTCGATGATGATGAGGGTGAACACCTTGCGATCGGAGAAGCCGATCGTCTTCATCACCGCCACCTCGGATGTGCGCTCGCGCTGGTTCATCATCATTGCGTTCGCGGTGACGAGAAGGATCGCGAACACGACCGCCATGCCGATCGTGCCCATGAGCAGCTTCACGTTCCCCCACATGCTTGCGAATCCCGATGCGAACGCCTTCTCCGTTCCCGTCTTCGTGGGAGCGTTGGAGTTGCGAAACTCGTCGTCGATGGTTCTGGCCACCGTCGGCGCCGCGTTCGGATCATTGATCTGCATGATGAACCATCCGGGCGTGACGCGATCGGGGACTTTCTCGTAGAGATAGTCGTAGTGGAACATGAACTGATCGTCGCCGTACTCTTTCAGGCTGGGGTGATAGATGCCGCGAATCGTGAACGTCCAGTCGCCGGGAAAGATCGTTCCCTGCAGCGTGACGTTGTCGCCGACCTTCCATCCGAACGAGCGCACCAACCCCTCGCCGATGATCGCCGCGGACCGCTCCTTCAAGAACGCCTGCTTCTGATCCTCGGCGAGCTGGAGCTCCGGATACATCTTGAGATACGACGCGGGGTCGATCGCGAACTGCGCGAAGAACTTCTTGCCGTCGCCATATTTGCCCCCGAACCAGTTCGCCCATGTCACCGCTTGCACGTGCGGCACGGAGGCGAGCCGCGCGGCGTAGCTCATTGGCAGCGGGATCACGAACGCGGTCGAGTTCTGCACGATCATCCGAGATGCGCTGCTTACTTCCGAGCCGGCAGTGAGCGTCGTCACGACGCTGCGCAGCGTGGCGAACAGGAAGAGTGCGAGCGCCACGCTGAGGGTGGTGAGCACCGTGCGCAGCTTGTGACGCTTGAGATTTGCGAGAACGAGCGGGAGGAATCTCATGACGTCATCCCCGCACCCACGACCATCTGGCCGCGTTCGAGCAGCACCCCCTTCTCGAGATGCAGCACCGTCTTGGCGCGATCGGCCGCCTTCGCATCGTGCGTCACGATCATGATCGTCTTGTGGAACTCGTCGTTCAACCGGCGCAGCAGCTCCAGTACCTCATCGGAACTCTTGGAGTCGAGCTGCCCCGTCGGCTCATCGAGAAGGACCAGCGTCGGGTCGGCGACGATGGCACGCGCGATCGCGACTCGCTGCTCCTGGCCGCCCGAGAGCTGTCGCGGATAGTGATCCATGCGATCCGCCAGCCCGACGACGCCCAGCGCGATCTCGGTTCGCTCCGCCCGGTCCTTCTTTCCGAGATGAGTGAGGAGGAGCGGAAGCTCGACGTTCTGATGCGCCGTGAGTACGGGGAGCAGGTTGTACGACTGAAAGACGAAGCCGATCGTGCGGGCGCGCCACGGGGCGAGCTGCGACGGCGTCATCGAGCTCACCTCCGCACCCGCCACGCGCACCGAGCCGCTCGTTGGTTTGTCGAGCCCCGCCACAAGATTCAGGAGCGTCGACTTTCCAGAGCCCGACGGCCCCATGAGCGCGGTGAAGCTCCCTTCCTCGAAGTCCACCGAGAGTCCGCTGTACACGTCCACCGTCTGCGCTTCTCGTTTGAACGACTTGTAGACATCACGAATCTCGACGAGGGCCATGGATATTTTGCCGTTGGAATGTTTTTGAGAAGTGAGAACGAATCGACGCCGCTACGGCACCTTCACGCGCATGCCATCGGCGGGCGCGTCTACACCACCCACGAGGAGCTGCTCACCGCCACTGAGCCCCGAGCGAATCTCGAAGTATCCGCCGCTCGCCGGGCCGGTCGTCACCACGCGCCGCACCAGTCGGCCCTCGCGCACGATCCACACGACCGTGGCGCCGTTGTCGGTTTTCACCGCGGCTTCGGGGACGCGAATGGATTGTCGCGCAGGCGCGGCTGTGTCGCTTCCGCGCGGCGCCTCGGGCGTCAGAAAATCGACCTTGGCACCCATCTCCGGGAGAATCCGCGGATCGTGATCGGTGATCGTCACCTTCACCTGCACCGTCGCTCGCTGACGGTCGGCGGTGGGAACGACCTGCCGAGTGACGCCACGAAAGGTGGTGTCGGGATACGCATCGAGCGTGATGCGCGCCTGCTGTCCGCTCGTGATGCGTCCGATGTAGGCCTCGTTCACATCCACCTCGACCTCGAGTGTCGCGAGATCCGCCATCGTGACGACGGCTCCGCGAGTGAGCCCTCCGCCCACCGATGGCGCGACGACCTCACCCACCTCGGCGTCCTTGCGGAGCACGGTGCCCGTGAACGGAGCGCGAATGATCGTGTTGTCGTTCGTCGCCTCCGCCAGTTGCAGCGCCGCGTCGGCGCTCTGTTTTCGCGCGAGCGCGGCGCTGTATCGCGCGTCGGCCTGCGCGGCGCGGCTCGTCGCTGCCTCATAGTCCTGCGACGAGAGCAGATTCGGTGTATTGGTGCGAATCTCGCGCAATCGCGCGGCTTCGCGCCCCAGCTGCTCGCGATCCGCCGCCGTTTCGATCACGCTTGCCTGCGCGGAGGAGACGTTCGCGCGCGCCTGCGAGACGCCGGCGAGCAGATCGGCGTTGTCGAGGCGCGCGATGATGTCGCCGCGGTGCACGAACGAACCCTCGCTCACGCCCAGGTATGCGAGTCGCCCCGCGATCTTCGCCGACACGGACGCCTTGGTGCGCGCCGCGACGTAACCATTGGCGGTGACGCTGGTTGCCCCACCGGACGCTGATCCCGTGGCGCCCGTGGACGTCGCCGTCGTCACCTGTACGGTGGGAACGGCGCGCGCCTTGAGCACAAAAGCCGTCGTGGCAATGACTGCGACCGCGACGGCGAAGATGATGAGATTGCGTGCGAGCGCCTTACGAAGCGGCGCGGCGGGCGCATTGCGATTGATGCGCAGTTTGGAAAGATCGGCCGGACTCGACATGGGGACTGTAAGCTACGGCGGGAGGGGCTGCCCCGCGAGACATGGATAATCCACTTGACGTGGAAATACTCCATCCATTCGTTACAGTGACAGCCATCCTCAGACGAGGCCCCATGCACGCCACGCGCTCCGCATTCGCCGCCTTCGCGCTTCTGGCCGTAACGCTTGCCGGCGCAGCGGCGCAGCAATCCGCCGACACCACGCATTACGTCGTGCTCTTCTCCGGCCGCCCGGCCGGCGAGTATCGCGAGTGGTGGACAAACAGCGAGCTCCATTCCGTCTACGAATACAACGACCGCGGACGCGGCCCCCACGAGGAGTCCGTGCTGCGCGTCGGCGCGGCCGGCGTACCCACCTCGCTCTCGATCGTTGGCCACGGCTACCTGAAGGACAGCGTCGACGAGACCTTCTCGTCGAGTGGCGGCACCGCGACGTGGAAGACGTCGAGCGAGCGCGGCACGCACGCGGATGCGGGCCACGCGTACTACGTCGACATCATCCGAGACGCCGGCCGGCTCGCAGCTGCTCATCAAGTCGGCGCTCGCGAACGGCGGGCGCATCCCGCTGTTGCCGAGCGGCGAGGCGACCGTCGTGAAATCCGGCGAGATGACGATAACCGTGCGCGGCAAGCCCGTGCACGTCGTGCGCTACGACGTCGGCGGATTCGGCTTCTCCCCCTTCCCGCTCTGGGTCGATGACAGCGGCGAGCACTTCGCCTCCGTGTCCGGATGGTCGAGCGTCGTCCCCGCCGGCTGGGAGGCCGCGGTGCCGGCGATGACCGCGGCGCAGGAGAAGGCGCGCGGCGAGCGGTACATGCGGCTCGCGCGCGAGCTGTCGCACAAACCCACGGGCCCGCTCGTGATTCGCGGTGCGAAGTTATTCGTCGCCGAGTCGGCGTCGGTGAAGCCGGGAATGACGGTGGTGATGACCGGTGATCGCATTACCGCCGTCGGCCTTGACGGGAAAACGAAGATCCCCGCCGGCGCGACGGTCATTGATGCGGCGGGGAAGATGCTGATCCCCGGGCTGTGGGACATGCACGTGCACATCTCGCCGGGCGACGATGGGATCATGCACATTGCAGCCGGCGTCACGAATGCGCGCGACATGGGAAACGACACCATTCTCGGTGCTCGCATTGAGACGACAGTTCGCCGCGGATTCGCTGATCGGTCCGCGAATGATGCTCGCCGGTCTCATCGATGGCTCGGGGCCATATCAGGTGCCGACGGGACTGCTGGCCGACGACGAGGCGACTGCGCGCAAGGATGTCGACTGGTACGCGGCGCACGGCTACGAGCAGATCAAGGTGTACAGCTCGATGAAGCCGAGAGCTCGTGCCGGCGATCATTGCCGAGGCGCACGGCAAAGGGCTCCGCGTGAGCGGCCACGTGCCCGCGTTCATGACCGCGTCGCAGGTCGTCTCGCTCGACTTCGACGAGGTGCAGCACGCCAACTTTCTGCTGCTCAACTTCATGGACACGGTGAAGGACACGCGATCGATGGCGCGCTTCTAGGCGGTCGGCGCCGCGGGAAAGGATCTCGACCTGCAGTCGCCACGCGTGCGCGAGTTTGTCGCGCTGTTCAAGTCGCACGGCACGAGCATCGACCCCACGCTCACGACGTTCGAGGGAATGTTCAACGCGCGCCCCGGAACCGTGATCCCAACCAGGCGATGATCGTCGACCGGATGCCTCCGCAGGTGCAGCGCAGCTTCTACGCGGGCGGATTACCCGTGCCCCCGGGGATGGACCAACGCTATCGCGACGCGTTCGGCGAGATGAAGGGGATTGTCAAGGCGATGTACGACGCCGGCGTGCCAATCGTCGCGGGTACCGATAACGGACCGGTGGGATTCCAGTTGCTGCGCGAGCTCGAGCTCTACGTGCAGGCGGGTATTCCGGCGCCGCAGGTGCTGAAGCTCGCGACGATCGGATCGGCGAGGGTGATGCACCACGAGACCGATCGCGGCTCGATCGCGGTGGGGAAAGTCGCGGATGTCGTATTGGTAGATGGCGATCCGACCGCGAACATCAGCGACGTGCGGAAGACGGTGATGGTGGTGAAGGACGGAATCCGGTTCGATCCGAAGGAGCTGTACGCGGCGGTGGGAGTGAAGCCGTGATGCGAGGGCGGGAAGTCATCCCGGCGAGTGCGCCGCGATCACTTCCCGCCATTCTGCGATCGGATTTCAGTTACCGCACCCGCTACGGATTCGGATTCTTCCCGGTGACTTTGTGAATGATCCAGATCAGGATCACAGCGCCGAGGATGGCCACGAGTACCGTGTAGATAAAGCCGCCGGAGCCCGAGAAGCCGAGCGTGCGCATGAGGAAGCCGCCGAGTAGAGCGCCGCCAATTCCTATCACGATGTCCATGAGGGCGCCGTAGCCGCCGCCCTTCATGAGCTTGCCCGTCGCCCAACCGGCGACGAGCCCAACACAGATCCACCAGATCATGGTGCCTCCGACGGAGTGAGGAGCCTGGGCAGCGCGGTGCTGCGTGGTGGACACTACGATACGATGGCTTGAGGAGTTTCCGCGAGAGGACGACCTTGCGAAGCTGCGGTGCGAATGGCATTTGAGTTTTGTCGCTTTCTTCGCTCTGACGCGCGCCAAGCGCGCGGCACCTCAACCAAACCTGCGACCGTGACCAACTCCGCATCACGCATGCTCGCGATCCTGCTCGCGGCCAACGCCGTGATCACGCTCGCGTCGCCGGCGCAGAGACGTTCGCATCCGGCGCCAGCCCCCGCGGCTCGACCGGCCTCCAGCGCACACACTGTGGTGCTGATCGTCGCCGACGGTCTGCGGTGGCAAGAGATATTCACGGGTGCGGACTCGACGCTGATGAACTCCGCCCACGGCGGAATCTGGGCCGACTCCGGCGTGCTCAATCGAAAATTCTGGCGCGATACGGGGCGCGATCGACGCGCAGTTCTCTTTCCGTTCCTCTGGGGAACGGTCGCCAAGCGGGGACAGATTTTCGGCAATCAGGCCAAGGGAAGCATCGCGCGTGTGACGAACGGGTTGGCGTTCTCGTATCCGGGGTACAACGAGATGCTCACGGGCGCGCCCGACAGGCGCATTAACGCGAACGACTTCGGGCCGAATCCGAACGTCACCGTATTCGAGTGGCTGAACAAGACGCCCGAGTATCAGGGACGCGTTGCCGTATACGCAACGTGGAGTGTCTTCAAGGACATCTTCAACGAGAAGCGCAGCCATTCCTTGATGCATGCAGGATTCGATGCGCCGTACACGGGAAAGCTCACGCCGCGTCAGGAGCTGCTGGCCGGGCTGTATCGCACGACGACGCGGCTCGATGACGAGGACAACTACGACGCGTTCATCCAGATTCCGTTGATCGAGTTCGTGAAGACGGGGCAGGCGCGCGTGCTCTTCGTCGGCTACGGCGAGACGGACAATTGGGCGCACCAAGGGCGCTACGATCTCGTACTCGAGAGCGCACACGCATTCGACGGATATGTCGAGCAGCTGTGGACGACGATGCAGGCGATGCCCGAGTATCGCGACAAGACGACGTTCATCATCACCACGGATCACGGTCGCGGCGACGGGCTGGTCGAGTGGAAGGATCACGGAGTCGGCCAGAAGGGATCGGAGAACGTGTGGATCGCGGTGATGGGGCCGGAGACGCCGGCGCTCGGTGAGCGGAACAACGTGAGCGTGGTGACGCAGGCACAGATCGCGGCGACCGTTGCACAAATGCTCGGCAAGGATTTCCGCCAGAGCGCACCGAATGCACAGCCGGCGCTGCCTGTCCTAAAATGAGGTCTAGCTAGTCCGGGTCACGCCATTTACCGTAGGTGCGCACCCGTGTTTGCGCGCTCGAGCGGTGCGCACCAAGCCGACCCTATTGGAGACCCGATGACCGCCGACGATGCTCGCACCGCCAAAGACGATGAGCTCCAGTTCGATCGAGTAGTCAGCGACGCGTCAACGGGTGCACAATCGGGCAAGCCCGCAGCAGTCTGCGTGGCGTGCAAGAATTCGATCGTGAGCGACTATTATCAACTGAACGGCAAGGTGACGTGCGCCGATTGCCGGGTCGCCATCGAGGATGCGATTTCGACCCCTGAAGGAGTCGGACCATTCGCGCGCTCGGCCGGACTCGGAATCCTCGCCGCGATCGCAGGCGCGGCGATCTATTTCGGCGTCATCGCGCTCGCCAATCTCGAGATCGGTATCATCGCCATTGCCATTGGATACATGGTGGGCTGGGCGGTAAGGAAGGGCGCCGGCGGCCGCGGGGGACGTCGCTTCCAGGTGCTCGCGGTCGCGCTGACATACTGGGCTGTTGGACTCGCCTACGCACCGTTGATCCTGAGGGAGTCGACCATGGCCCTCCCGATGCAATTCTTCTACGTGTTCGCGCTCCCGATCATGGTGATGACCAGAGGAGGCACCGGCATCATCACCGCAATCATTATCGCCGTCGGCTTGAGGCAAGCGTGGCACATGACCGCCGCGCCGACGCTCAAGATCTCGGGACCCTACCGCGTGGGAAGCGGCCCCTCGGCCGCGGCCGTCTGATTGGGGGCAAATGAAGCTTCGCGCGCGGGCAACGGTAGCGCGTGTCCCCAGTGCGGCACCGAGCTCGCGCCGCACGCGCGCGCGTGTCCCGCGTGCGGCCTTCTCCTCTACGCGGACCGGCTGAAGGCGCTCGCGGCAAGCGCCGATGCCGCCACGGCGGCTGGCGACCTGTTGCAGGCGCGCACGAACTGGGAGAGTGCGCTCGAGCTTCTTCCTCCGGACTCGAAGCAGTACGCGACGATCACGGCCCGCATTGCAGATCTCACCGCGCGCATGGAGGCCGCCAATCCCTCCGCATTCGGTGCCAAGCCCGCCAACCCCGATCATCCCGCGTGGCGTCGCGCACTCGGCGGCATCGCCACGGCGTTCCTGCTCCTCCTCGGCAAGCTGAAATTCCTGTTGCTCGGACTCACGAAGGCGAGCACTTTCTTCTCGATGTTCGCCTTCTTTGCCGTGTACTGGAGCGTCTTCGGATGGCCGCTCGCGCTCGGACTCGTGGTCTCGATCTACATCCACGAAATGGGGCACGTGTCCGTGCTGCGAAGGCTCGGCATCGCTGCGGGAGCGCCGCTGTTCATCCCGGGTGTCGGCGCGCTGGTGATGCTCAAGCAACACCCGGCCGACGCGCACGTGGACGCGAAGATCGGGCTCGCGGGCCCCGTGTGGGGACTCGGCGCGGGACTCGCGGCGATGGCCGTCTACTTCGCGACGCGTATTCCCATTTGGGAAGCGATCGCGCAGCTGACGGGGTTCATCAATCTGTTCAATCTCACGCCCGTGTGGCAGCTGGATGGGTCACGCGGGTTTCATGCTTTGAACCGGCTCGAGCGATGCTTGGCGATCGGTGCGATTGCGATCGCCGTACCTGCTGACGAATCAGAGGATGCTCGTGATCGTCGGCATCGTTGCGGTGTGGCGCGCGGTGCAGAAGGAGCAGGGACCGGGCGATCGCGTGGCGTTCGGCACGTACGTGATGCTGATTGGAGCGCTGTCGTGGCTGGCGCACGCGGTTGGGTGAACGTGCGCCAGTTGCAGAAACAACAACGGCCCCGCTGCTAACAGCGAGGCCGTTGTTCAATCCGAGTCTCTGGCGCGAATTCGCCTACTGCACCGCGTTGATCATGTCGAAGATCGGCAGGTACATTGCCACCACCATTCCTCCGACGATCACGCCCAGGAACACGATCATCACCGGCTCCATCAAGCTCAGAAGCCCGGAGACGGCCGTATCGACCTCGGTGTCGTAAAAGTCCGCGATCTTCGTGAGCATTTCGTCCAGTCCACCCGTCTGCTCACCGACCGCGATCATCGAGATGACCATCGGCGGGAAGACGTTCGACTTCTGCAGCGGCGCCGAGATCGTGTCACCACCCGCGATGCTCGCCCGCGACTCCATGATCGCATCGTGAATGACGCGGTTGCCCGCCGTCTTCGCCGTGATCTCGAGCCCGTCCAGAATCGACACGCCCGAGCTGATCAGCGTGCCCAGCGTGCGCGTGAAGCGCGACACCGCGGACTTGCGCAGCATGTCGCCCAGCACCGGCACCTTGAGCAGGATCTTGTCGATGTTCAGCTGGCCGCTCGGCGTCTTGTAGTACTTCTTGAGCGAGTACACGGTGAACCACCCGCCGCCGGCGACCGCCCACCAGAAGTGCTTCAGAAACTGCGACAGCATGATCACGATGCGCGTCGGCAGCGGCAGCGCCAGGTTCACGCTCGCGAACATGGTTTCGAACACCGGAATGACGAAGATCAGCAGCGTCACGATGGCGATGAAGGCCACGCTCATGATGACTGCCGGATAGATCATCGCGCTCTTCACCTTTCCGACGAGCGCGTCGTTCTTTTCGAGGAACGTCGCCAGTCGCATCAGAATCGTGTCGAGAATACCACCCGCCTCACCGGCGGCCACCATGTTCACGTACAGATCGGTGAACGCCTTCGGATGCCGGCGCAGCGCGTCGGCCACCGTGTGTCCGGACTCGACGTCGTACACCACCTGGTGCGTCACGTCCTGCAGCGCCTTGTTCTCGCTCTGGCGAGAGAGAATGTCGAGCGCCTGCACGAGCGGGAGTCCCGAGTTGATCATCGTCGAGAACTGACGCGTGAAGATGACGATGTCGCGCGTCTTGACCTTCCCCGCCTTCTTCTTTCTCTGTTCCTCGTCGACCTTCACGACGATGAGCTTCTGCCGCCGCAGATTCGCTACGACCTCGTCCCGCGTCGCAGCCTCCATTGTGGCGTTCTTGAGCTCACCGCCCAGGGTGCGCGCCGTATAGGCATATGTTGGCATGTAATCTCCTCAGACTTTTCTGATTACCGCTTGCCTGCGGCCGCGTACTTCGCGTGCTGTCCGGCAATTCGCGGCGCTTCGCCGCTCGCTCCGTCATCCAGCGGCGCCTCGCCGATCATGCGGAGGAACTCGTTCTGATCGCCCGACACCCGGAGGCACTCGTCCAGCACGACCTCGCGCGACATGTACAGGTTGTACAGCGAGTCGTTCAGCGTCTGCATCCCGAACTTCTTGCCGGACTGCATCGACGAGTTGATCTGGTGAATCTTGTTGTCGCGAATCAGCGCCCGAATCGCCGGCGTCACCACCAGGATCTCGGCGGCCATCGCACGACCACGTCCCTTCGCGCGCGGCAACAGCGTCTGCGTCACGATCCCTTCGAGCACGAACGCGAGCTGCGCGCGAACCTGTCCCTGCTGGTGACTCGGGAACACGTCGATCATGCGGTTGATCGCCTCGGCCGCCGAATTCGTGTGCAGCGTCGCGAAGCAGAGGTGTCCGGTCTCGGCGATCGTCAGCGCGGCCTGCATTGTTTCCAGATCGCGCATTTCGCCGACGAGCAGCACGTCGGGATCCTCACGCAGCGAGTACTTGAGCGCCGTCGAGAAGCTCTTCGTGTCCGTCCCCACCTCGCGCTGGTTGACGATGCAGTTCTGGTGTCGGTGGATGAACTCGATCGGGTCTTCCACCGTGATGATGTGGCCACGTCGCTCGCGATTGATCTTGTCGATCATTGCCGCGAGCGTGGTGCTCTTTCCCGATCCGGTCGGCCCCGTCACCAGCACCAGCCCGCGAGGACGCTCGGCCATCTTCGCCACCGCGTTGGGAAGGCCGAGCTCCTCGAACGTGCGGATGTTGAACGGGATCTGTCGAATGACCAGCGACACGCAGCCGCGCTGCTTGAAGCAGTTTCCGCGGAAGCGCGCGAGATTCTGAATGCCGAACGAAAAGTCGAGCTCGTCTTCCGTCTCGAACCGCTTCTTCTGATTCTCGGTGAGAATCGAGTAGGCAAGCTGCAGCGTGTCCTTCGGATTCAGCACCACGTCGACGTTGGCGTCAGTGATGTCGCCGTCAATACGCAGTTTCGGCTTGTCACCCGCCGTAATGTGCAGGTCGGACGCGTCGCGCTCGATCATTTCCTCGAGCAACGCGCGCAGGTTGACAGAATTGGCGGCAGGGGCGGTCAATGTGGCTCCTTGCGAGATGGCGGTACCCCCCTGGAACGGGATACCCCCTATAGACGAGGGAATGGGGCGAGCGTTGCAGGGTCGTGCAGCGGGCTCCGAAAGCGGCGCCTGCCCCTGCCCTTCGACGGCCTAGGCGGCGGTTTCGCGGATGACTTGGTCCAGGGTACAAATCCCTTTCATGACCTTGAGAAGCCCGTCCATTCGCAGCGTCAGCATCCCTTCCTCCACCGCCCCATCACGAATCTCCGCCGCGCCGACGTTCTGCATCACCAGCTTCCGCAGCTTGGGCGTCATGAGCATGACCTCGTAGAGGCCCTGACGCCCCTTGAGTCCCGACCCGCCGCATGCGTCGCATCCACGGCCGCGGAAAAACGGCATCTCTGCGATCGTCGTATCGAGGGTGAAATCCTTCACGATCGGCGCCGCTTCCTTCGTCGCCATCCGCTTCATGTTCTCGATCGCCTCGGCCGTATAGGCCAAGCTCCGGAACGTCATGTCCGGCTTGAGCTTAGCTGCCGCCATCTCGATCGGATCGGGCTGGTACTGGGCCCGGCACGTATTGCAGATCTTGCGCACGAGCCGCTGCGCCAACACCAGGTTGAGCGCTGACGCCACGTTGAACGGCTCGAGCCCCATGTCCATGAGGCGCGTGACCGTTTCCGGGCGCCGAATTCGTGTGCAGCGTGGACATGACCAGGTGACCCGTAAGCGCCGCCTTGATGGCGATGCCGCCCGTCTCCAGATCGCGGATCTCTCCGATCATGATGATGTTCGGATCCTGACGAAGGAACGCCTTCAGCGACGCCGCGAACGTCAGTCCGATGTCGGTGCGCACGAGCACCTGGTTGATCCCGAAGATGTTGTACTCGACGGGATCTTCCGCCGTCATGATGTTGACGTCGATGTTGTTGACCTTGGACAACGCCGAGTAGAGCGTCGTCGTTTTTCCGGAGCCCGTTGGGCCGGTGACGAGCACCATGCCGTACGGATTCGCCACCGCCTCCATCAGATCGGCTTCCGCGCGCGGCTCGATGCCGAACTTCTCGAGGTCGAGCGTCAGATTCCCCTTGTCGAGAATTCGGAGCACGATCTTCTCGCCGAACAGCGTTGGCAACGTCGAGACGCGGTAGTCGATGACTTTCTTGCCGATCTTCAGCTTGATGCGACCGTCCTGTGGGACGCGTCGCTCGGCGATGTTCAGATTCGACATGATCTTGAAGCGCGAGATGAGCGCGGCCTTCAGCTTCATCGGCGGCTTCATCACTTCCTGGAGCGCGCCGTCGACGCGGTAGCGCACACGCATTTCGTGCTCGAAGCACTCGAAGTGAATGTCGGACGCCCCCTTTTTCACCGCGTCCGTCAGGATTCCATTGATGAGCTTCACGACCGGCGCGTCGTCGATCGCGGCCGCCAGCACCGTCGCGCTGAGCTCCTCATCGCGCTCCTCGACGACCTCGACATCGCCGTCGTCGTCGATGTCATTGAGGATGTTCTGCAATGCGTCGTCGGTGTTCTCGCCGTAGTGCTTGTCGACGGCGTTGCGCAGCGTGTATTCGCCGGCGATGACCGGGAAGATGTCGTAGCGGGTGATGAACTTCAGATCGTCGATGACGCCCAGGTCGGACGGATCGGCCATCGCGACGGTGAGCGTGCGGCCCTCGCGCTTGAGCGGGAGCACCAGATGGCGCTGCGCCAGCTCGGCCGGGATCAGCTTCGCGATGCGTGCGTCGACCTCGAAGTTCGTGAGGTCGACGGCGGGCATACGGAACTGCCGGGCCAGCATTCGCGTGAGCTCGACCTCGTTGATGTAGCCGAGCTTGACGAGGTTGTAGCCGACCCGCATTCCGGTTGTCTTCTGCTCCTGCAGCGCGCGATCCAACGCTTCGCGCGTGATGAGCCCCTCTCGCATGAGGAGATCACCGATGCGCTCACCCGCGCCATGCGCTGCTGGAGCTACGGCCATGATTCTCGGAGGGGGAACAGCGCCCGAGCGGCGTCGGCGACGCCACCCGGGCGGGGTCGTGGGAAGCTGTCTACGTACTATTGTGATGGTGACTGGCGCTTACGACGCTTTTCGAGGCGTCGAGCGGCCCCTCCACCAACCTCGTTCTCACGGGATTGACGCGGTTGCTGTGAGAAGGTCACGTAGGGCGTGATAGCATCCACGACCGCCTCACCCACCCCTTTTACGCGCCGAAGTTCGTCGAGCGAACCGAACGGACCGAGCGAGTCTCTATTCGCGAGAATCCGCTTCGCGAGCGTTGGTCCGATCTTGGGAAGGGCGAGGATTTCCCACTCCTGGGCGCGGTCCAGGTCGACCGGTCCGGCGGACGAAACTCCGATATCGCGGGGCTGGTCGGCAGCCTGCCGAAGGATTTTGGCGCTCTTTCTCTTTTTCCTCGTTGGAGCGCTGTCGGCTCGACTCGCATCGGACCCATTGGAGGTCGAGATGCCGATCGCCCTGGGTCGTTTCGACCGATGTCGTTTCCCGCCCCCACTCTTTTCGGCCGAGTCCGCTGAGTCTACGGCGACGATCTGACGATGCAGCTCTGTTCTCGCCGCGGCACTGGGCGGCGGCGGTTCGGCGCTGAGCGCCTTCGTTGCACGAACCCCGGCGCCGAGCGTGAGCATGGCGGAGAGAAACACGAGGGCGCGCTTTTCGGCTGGCGTCGGCATGCGCGAAGATCGCGCGGGGCCGAAAGCGCGCTGCCATTGATCGAGCGCCGGCCGGTGCCGTCCTTGTCCCTCGAACCAAAGCTACTTCGACGTGAGCAGCCCGGTGGCCACATCGCCGACGATCTGCAGCGAGCGCGCGGAGATCTTGTCGAAGGTGTCGTCCGGCGTGTGGTGCGCCGGATAATCGAAGTCGATCACGTCGATCGTATGAATGCCCGCATTGAGCAGCGGGATGTGATCGTCGGTCACGCCCTGATTCGACGGGCTGTTGATGAAGTACTTGGAGTAGCCGAGCGCCTGTGCCTCGTTCCACACGAGCGAGACGACCTCCGGCGCGCGCTGGAGCGAGTACGGCTCCTGATAGATGTCGAGATCCTTGTCGCCGATCATGTCCCAGAGCACCGCGTAGAGCGGCTTGTAGTCTGGCGACGGAAGATGCGACGCAAAGTACGTCGAGCCGAGGAGGACATCCTTCATCGTGCCGAAGTCGCCGTAGTCTTCCCCGTCGACGAACAGCAGGTCGACGCCCACGTTCGACGGCGCCTTCTTGAGCGCGTCACCGATTCCGAGGAAGAGCGCGACCCCGGAAGCGCCGTCGTTCGCCCCGGGCATCGGCAGGTTGCGCCTCGCGGGATCGCTCGCCAGGTCGGAGATGGGGCGCGTATCCCAGTGGGTGAGGTATAGCACGCGCTGCGCGGCTGCCGGATGGATACGCGCGAGAATATTGCGGAGGTGAAGTGTGTCGCCCTTCACCGTCACGTGATCGAACCTCTGCTCGATCACCGTGTCTGCGCGGAGCTTCATCTGCGCGACGATCCAGTCGCCCGTGCGCTGAGCTCCGATCGAGTTCGGGATGCGTGTGCCGAAGTCGAGCTGCGTCTTGGCGTACACCAGCGCGGTCGTCCCGTCGAACGAGGTCTTCGGACGATCGTTGCGGCAGGCAACGGCCAGTGAGGCCACAGCGAGCAGAGCGAGAGTCGAGCGTGGCGTGCGCACGGGCTATTCGGAACCGGTGATGAGGAGCCGGGCAGGATGGAGCGCGTTCGAGAAGCCGCTGGTTCGTGAAAGATAGTAGCCGCTTGATCCGCCGGCTCTGGCGCCGCGGCGTGCCGAGGCGCTTAGATTTCTCCATCCGGGGCGCCACGCGCTCTGCCGTCACCCTCGTCCGCGAGCCCTTGAAGCTCCTTACGCGCTACATCCTACGCGAGCAGTTCGGTCCGCTCCTTTTCGCGCTGTCATCTCTCACCGCGCTGCTTCTTCTGCAGCAGGTGGCGAAGCAGTTCGGGAATCTCGTGGGCAAAGGGCTCGGTTGGGGCGTGATCGGGGAGTTCTTTCTCCTCTCGATTCCCTTCATCATCGCGATGACGATGCCGATGGGCGTGCTGGTGGCGGTGCTGTACGCCTTCAGCCGGCTGACGGCGGAGAACGAGATCACGGCGCTTCGAGCGAGCGGTATCTCGGTGATGCGGCTCGTGCGTCCCGCGATCTGTTTCGGCGCCGCGCTCGGCTTGCTGATGCTCGTCTTCAACGACCAGGTGCTGCCGCGGAGCAATCATTGCCTGCGCACGCTGCAAACCGACATCGCGCGCAAGAAGCCGACGTTCGCGTTGCGCGAGCAGGTGATCAACGAGGTGATGCCGGGCAAGCTCTTTCTGCGCACGAGCCACATCGACGAGTCGACCGACGGCATGCGCGAGGTCACGATCTACAACTTCGATGATCCCGAGCGCCGGAAAACGATCTACTCGGACTCCGGCGTGATGGGGATGACGCCCGACCAGAAGGACCTGCAGATGACGCTGCAGAACGGCTACATGCAGCAGATCCCCCGCGACAACCTCGGCGAGCTCACTCGCCTGTACTTCCGCACGGATCTCGTTCGCGTGCGGGGCGTCGGCAATCGCTTCGAGCAGACGGAGAAGGACGACTACAAGTCCGAGCGCGAAATGTCCGTGTGCGAGATGGCGAAGGGGCTCGAGGACGGGAATCAGGATCTCGACCAGTCGCGCGCAACGCTCGCGAACACGCTTGGCGCGGCGACGCACTATCTCGCGACGGGCGAGCAGTTGCCCGCGACGAAAGCGCCGAAGCCGAAGGTGCGGATGACCGCCGGCGGACTGTACTGCAAGCTGGTGACGCCGATCTTCGGCAACGCGGCCATCGCGGACTCCGATACGACCGCGGCGGCCACGAAGATGGCGGCCGCCGCCGTCGCGCCGAGCATGAGTCCGCCCTCCTCGGGCGGATATCGCGCTCCCTCGAGCGGGGGCGCGCCGCCGGGCGGATTCCGCGCGCCACCGAGCAGTGGAATCGGCACAGAGACAGTCGCGGAGCAGCGGAGCGCCGACGACGGCCGGTCAGGCGATGCAGCGCGCTCCCGGCAATCCGATTCCGCAGCTGCCAGGCGCCAGCGCGGCTGGACATGGTCGGCTGTTCAACGATCCGGGCGCGACGGGCCCGCTCTCGAGCCCCGCATACCTGCTGAGCTCCGCGGCGCAGATCGAGGTGATGAAAGCGCGCGTGCACGACTCCGAGGTCACGATGAGCCGTTACTCGGTGGAGATCCAGAAAAAATTCGCGCTCGCTGCCGCGTGCGTCGTCTTCGTGCTGCTCGGCGCGCCGGTAGGCATCCGCTTTCCGCGCGGCGGAGTCGGCCTCGTGATCGGCGTGAGCATCGCGGTGTTCGCGCTCTATTATGTGGGACTCATCGTCGGCGAGGATCTGTCGAACAAGCTCATTCTCGATCCCGTCATTGCCATGTGGATGGCCAACGCGCTGTTCACCGTCATTGGAGTGATTGGGCTCGTGCGAGTGCAGCACAGCGGCGGCTCGGCGCGCGGTGGCGACTTCTCGGAGCTGATCGACGCGGTGCGCACCTGGTTCGCGCAGCGGTTCCATCGCGTGGGCATTCGCGCCCATCGCCGCCGCCGCGTGCCCGCGTGAGGATTCTTCGCCCGCTCGACCGGTACGTCGCGACCGAGTTCACCAAGATCTTCATCACGACCGCGTTGGGCTTTCCGCTCCTCGTGATCGTGATCGACCTGACGGACCGCCTTGGCAAGTATCTCAATCGCCATCTGACGCCCGAGCAGATCGCGATGGCGTACGTGTACTGGTTTCCCGAATCGATCTACATGGTGCTGCCGGCCGCCGTGTTGTTCGCGACCGTCTTCACCATTGGTTCGCTCACGCGGCATTCGGAGCTCACGGCCGCGAAGGCATCGGGGATCAGCTTCTACCGCCTTCTCGTGCCGATCTTCGGCGGCGCGGCGATCGTCATGCTGTTCGCCTTCGCGCTCGGGGAGCTCGTACCCATCTCGGACATCAAGCGCAACGATCTCCTCGAGGAGGGGCGCTACAAGCCGGGCAACGAGCGGTACAACTTCGCGTACAGCGCGCCGAAGGGACGCGTGTACAAGATCGCGGCGCTGAACGTGGAGCGGCGATTGATCGACAACCTCGAGGTGGAGCGTCGCGGACGCGGGCCCGATTACCCGACATATCTGCTCGCCGCGCGCACCGCGAACTACGACACCACCCACAAGCAGTGGACACTGAAGGCCGGTGACCTGCACATTCTTCCGGACTCCACGCGCAACTACGCGATCCAGTTCGACAGTGTGCACGACGCCGACTTTCTCGAGGCGCCGATCGATCTCACGTCGGCCCCGAAGAGTCCGGAGCAGATGGGGTTCAAGGAGCTGAAGCGGTTCATACGCTCGCTCGAGCGGTCGGGGGCGGATTCGAACGAGATCAAGGTGGAGCTGTCGCTCAAGATCGCGATACCGGTGGCGTGCGTGATCATCGTGTTTTTCGGCGCGCCCCTTGCCACTAGCACCCAGCGCGGGGGAACCGCGTTCGGCATTGGGATCAGCCTCGCGACCACCATCATCTATCTCATGCTCATCCAGCTCACCAAGGCCGTGGGCGAAGGCGGCGCGATACCACCCTATCTGGCGGCATGGATACCCAACATGATCTTCGGCGCGATCGGCGTGGTACTGCTCGCCAGGGTGCGCACGTGAATGCGCGGAGCGCGCGCGGAGCTCGCATGAGCTCGACGCTCTTTCCCGAGGACACCACCGCCGCACCAACCGGATACTGGATTTTCGGCCGTTTCCTGCGCGCGCTCGGTCGCATCACGAACTCGATCTTTGGACAGCTTGGCGAGCGCGTTCTCTTCCATTGCGATTTCTTCCGCGCGTTGTCGGAGCCCAAGACGTATCTGCCCCTGACGATCGCGCAGATGCGTCAGATCGGCGTCGACTCGGTGCCGCTCGTGGCGACCGTCTCGGCGTTCATCGGCGCTGTCACCGCGTACCAGACGACGTACCAGCTCTTCCCCGGCGTACAGTTCTCGGTAGTGGGCTGGATCACGCGGCAGAGCATCGTGCTCGAGCTCGGGCCGCTGCTCACCGCGCTCGTGCTCGCGGGGCGCATTGGCGCGAAGATGACGGCGGAGATCGGGACGATGCGCGTGACCGAGCAGATCGACGCGCTCGAGACGCTCGCGTACGATCCGGTCGCGTATCTCATGGTGCCGAGAGTGATCGCGGGGGTGACGATGGTGCCGCTGCTCACGATCGTCGCGATCGCGGTCGGAATCTGCGCCGGCGGGTTCGCGGTGGTGGTCGCGACGAATGTGCGGCTCGACGATTACACGGCCGGACTCCATCTCACGTTCAACACCTTCCAGGTCTGGTACGCGCTTATCAAGGCGACGCTGTTCGGCGGCGCGATCGCGATGACGTGCTCGTACGAGGGATTCATCACCGGTTCGGGCGCCGAGGGCGTGGGTCGGTCGACCGCGCGCGCCGTCGTCATCTCCTCCGTGGTGATCCTGCTGCTGGATGCGCTCACTGCACTCTATCTCGCCAAAGAGATTCAATGACCAAACAACGGGACGAAGTCATAGTCGGCATATTCACATTGGTCGCGATCGTCGTGGCGATAGCGGGCACGCTCTGGCTCGCGCGGCGCGGTTTCAGCAAGTCGTACGTCGAGTATACGCGATTTGCCTGGGGCCAGAACGTGAAGCCAGGACAGCCGGTGAACCTGGCGGGCGTGCAGGTGGGCTTCGTCGACGCGGTGGATCTGGACGAGACCGGGTTCCTCAAGGTGCGGCTGAGCATAGACAAATCCCGCAAGATTCCCCAGGGAACCACGGCCACGGTGACGAACGAAGGCTTCTTCGGCGACAAGTCGATTTCGCTCACGCCCTGCACCGCTTCGCCACCCGCGGTCACGGCGGATACGTCGGCGCCGGCGGTCGCGCGTCCGTTCACCTCGACCTGCCACTTCAACGGATTTCTCGCCGCCGGTGATACGATTCCCGCAGGGCAGCCCGCGCCGTCAATGGACATGCTCTTGATGCGCGCCGACAGCGTCAGTGTCGCGCTGTCCGACGTCGCGAAGACGGCGAGGATCGAGTTCGTGCAGCAGGGTGGCTTCGAGGACCTGCGAAAGACGCTCGCGTCGTCGAACGCCCTCATGATACAGCTCACGAACGTTGCGGCGGAGCAGTCGCGCGGCCTCACGCTCACGATGAATGCACTACGGAGCCGCGTGAAGGCGATCGACTCCACCGCGATCGACTCGACCGTGCGCAACATGCAGACGACCACGCGCAATCTGACCACTCTGACGAGCAATCTCGACTCGACGTCGCGCAAGCTCAATGCGGTGATGTCGCAGCTCCAGACCGGCGACGGCACGGCAGCGAAGTTCCTGAACGATCCCGGGGTCTACAACAACCTGCGCGAGCTGCTCGGCCGCATGGACTCGCTGGTGACGGACATCAAGGCACACCCCAAGCGGTACATCAACGTGAAGGTGTTCTAGGGGCTTTCGCGCGGGACGGACTGCATGTCCATGACGGCGGACGAACTTCGAGCGCTCGAGGGATTTCAGCCCCTCGCGCAACCGGCGGCATTGGCGCTCGTGGCGAATGGACGGCTGCGATCGTACGCGGCGAGGGAGTCGCTCTTCCGCGAGGGCGATGCGGCGAACGGAATCTTCATCGTGCTCGCGGGCGAGGTGCGCGTCATGCGCGCGTCGCGAGGAAGGCGGCACGTCTTTCACACGGAGCGACGGGGCGGCACCCTGGGCGAGGCGCCCTTCTTCGATCACGACCCGTATCCCGCGACCGCGATTGCGTGGACGGCGGTGGAGGTGCTGTACGTCGACCGTGATGGGCTGAGTCGCGCCCTCCGAGCCTCGCCCGACGTCGCGCTGTTCTTCCTCTCGAGGCTCGCGGCACGCGTGCGCCTCCTTCTCGACCGTGTCGACCGGCTCGCCACCGCGGACGTCGGCACGCGACTCTGCTCGTATCTGCTCGACAGAGTGGAGCTCGTGGAGGGATCGACCATTGCGATCACGCAGGAGTCGCTGGCCGAGGAGCTGGGGACGGTGCGCGAGGTGGTCATGCGCGCGCTGCGATCGCTGCGGGAGCGCCACATTATCAAGTCGGCGGGGCGCGGCAAAATCGAGATCATCGATCGCTCCGCGCTGCGCTCGCTGACCTCGGAGTAGGCCGTGGGGGACGCGAAGGAGACATAAGTCCCAGAGACGCGGACGACATGGTGCCAACTTGCCCTGCACAATCGCGCGATTCGCTGTGCGCGCGGGCGCGCCGTCTCTGTCCAGGTGGGGTTGTTCGCATGCGTTCTCTTTTTCGAACTGCCGTGAGCGCGCTCGTCGCATGCCTCGCCCTTGCCTGCGCACCACGGTCGGACGCCGCACCGCGGGATCAGCGTGCGGCCGACACGGCGTTCGCCTCGATGCAGCAGCGCGGCAGGATGGCGATGGGCGTCGATCAGTCGACGTCGACGCACCGCTTCGATGCACTGCCGGATGGGGGGCGCATCGAGCTGCTGCGCGACGTCGACGACACGCGTCGGCATCGCGCAGATTCGCGCGCACCTCCGGCTCATTCAGCACGCGTTCCAGGCAGGCGACTTCTCGACTCCGCAATTCGTGCACATGCAGGCGATGCCGGGCACCGCGGAGATGGCGCGCAAACGCGACGTCATCGCGTACAGCTACCACGAGCTGCCGCGCGGCGGCGAGGTGGTCATGAAGACGGCCGACGCGCAGGCGTTGGCGGCGATCCACGCGTTCATGGGTGCGCAGCGCAGCGGGCATCACGCTTCGGGTGCGGGAGCGGCGCCTTCGCCCTGACGCGCGGGCGAGGAGAGTAAGGATCTGAGCTCGGACGCGACGACCTGCGTTGAAATGCATTGAGATAGC
Organism: uncultured Gemmatimonadaceae bacterium; assembly: GCA_963827355.1. Taxonomy (GTDB): domain Bacteria; phylum Gemmatimonadota; class Gemmatimonadetes; order Gemmatimonadales; family Gemmatimonadaceae; genus FEN-1250. Next base: position 187,120 of record CAWHAS010000015.1, on the reverse strand, counting down.
TTCGCGATTCGCGTCGCGACCGCGTCGACACGATCCTGAGTGTACGTCGGCCGGTAGCTGTGGAGCCTGAACGTCGTGCGCGCGGACACGAATCCGACGGCGGCACCGAGCAGCGCGTGCGCATCGATGATGGCGTCGGATGCCCGTGGCAGTCGCGCCGTCGAGCGCGCGAGCAGAACCGTCACGTGTTCGTGCAGTTCACGGATGTAGCGGTCATGAAGAATCGTGAGGGCTGCGCCCGGCTTCGAGAGCTCTCGCACGACGAACATCCCTGCTGCGCCGCTGTCGGAATTATCGAGCAGTTGCCGTATGAACGCCTCGACGATCGCCGCAAGTGAGCTTCTGGCGGCGGCACCGATTCGATGACTCTCGTTGTGACTTCGCGATCAGTGGGAGCAACACGTGCCCGTGTTTCTCGGCGACGAGCGCCGCGACGGTGAGGTACAGTTGTCCCTTACCGCCGAAGTGGTAACGGATGGACGCCTGGTTGGCTCGCGCAGCCCGGGCGATGTCACGGGTCGTAACGGAGTCGAAACCACGGGCGGCAAATTCTGCGCGTGGCCGCGGTAAGCAGCCGCTGACGCGTCTTTCGGCCGATGGCTTTTCGACCGTCTGCCCAGGGACGGCGTGGGTGTTGGTAGTACATGTATTCAATCAATTGAATACCTGTACTTCGCACCCCCTCATCATCTCCGGCGCCTGCGGGGGAAGAAAACGCACGCGCGCGGCGAGAACGTAGGCGGGGCGGCCAGTCGCTCGGCCGCCCCGTCAGACATTGCACCCCCCGCACTCCTAGAACCCCAGTCGCGCCGAAAGCTGGATCTGGTAGTACGACGGAATCACGTTCGACGTCCAGCGCACCGTGCTCGCCGGGACATAGTTGAAGATCGGCTGCGTGTTCAGCACGTTCGCGTCCTGCGTCTGTCCCACCACGCTCACGAGCGACTGATCGTTGAAGTTCGGGCTGTTCGACGGAAGCTTGATCTTTCCCCAGTCGTGATCGATCAGGTTCAGGAAGTTGAACACGTCGAGGCGAAGCGACAGCGTCTTCCCCATCACGCTCGGCAACGTCTGCTCCACCGTCACGTTCATGTTGTTCTGCCACGGCGACCGGCAGGAGTTGCGCGGAAGTATCTTGCCGCGACTGTCGGCCAGGCACGACTGCCCCTCGATGAACTGCTCGAACAGCTGCGCCTGCGTCGCCGCCGTGATGACCTGCCCGTTCACAACCTCGTTGGCGAACATCATCTCGTTCGGATCGAGCGGATTCTTCGGAACGTAGACGAGATCGTTGCCGATTACGCCGTCACCGTTCATGTCGCCCGAAGCGCCGCGGCCCGTACTCACGTAGTCGAACGGCACGCCGGAGATTCCGACGTAGATCATTGAAAAGTTCGTCTGCCACGTCTTCCACGGCGCCGTGTACGTTCCTGCGATCAGGACCTTGTTCGGAATGTCGAACTGCGAGATGCCCGTGTTCTCGTCGAGCAGGTTGCCCGAGAGCTCGCGACCGAACTTGAAGTTCGAGGCCGCCGTGCTACTGGTGATGTCCTGAACCGAGTACGAGTGCCCGTGCGTGAACGCGCCGCTCGCCTCGAGCGCGTCCGAGAAGCGCTTCTTCAGCTGCGCGGTGAGCTGGTACGAGTAGTCCTTCGACTGATTCTTGACGTCGTAGATGCCGCCCGCCTTGAACTGCGTGCTGACGAGATTCGTAGTTGGCGTTCCATTGGCCGCGAACGCCGTCGCGTAGATCGTTCGGCCAAATTTGTCGACGCCCGTCGGGACGCCGATGTTGATGTTCTGGTAGAAGAAGCTGTTCAACCCGCGGGTGTAGATCCCCTCCAGCGTTCCGACGAAGCCGTTGCCGAACTGGTGATCGTATCCCAGCGTCGCGCGCAGCGTCTGGGGATACTTCAGATCCTTGTTGAGCAGGTCGACCTCGCTGTACGCGCCCGCGCCAACCGGATTGCCGAGCGTGTCGAGGCACGTCTGCGGCTGGTTGTTGATGTCCGGCACGAACGCCGGCGCGTGTCCGAGTCCGCCGGCGCCGCAGGTGAGCAGGCCGAGCCCGAAGCCGGAGTTCGCGATCGTATTCTCGAGCCACACGAATGCCGGCCGACCCTGAAACACTCCCACGCCTCCGCGCAGCTGGTCGGCCTGCTTGCCGGTGAGATCCCAGTTGAAGCCGACCCGCGGCGAGAATTGCACGTTCCCCGTGGGCATCTCGTGCGTGTCGCGACCGTACAGCGTCTCGATGAGCGGATTCGTTGGCGGACGCGAGCTGATCGTCGGCACATCCAGTCGCACGCCGTACAGCACATTGAAGCGGTCGTTCACCGTCCACTGATCCTCGGCGTACACCGAGTAGTTCGCCGCGTTGAACTTCGAGTGGAAGCCAGCGCCGAGGTTCAGACCGATCGTGTAGGAGTTCGGATTGCCGGCCTCGAGAGAATCGAGGCTGGCGAAGGTGTACGACCCCTGCGAGTTGCGCGCGAACAGGTTGTCGATCTTGTAGAACTCGTTGTGCGTGCCGATGCTCACGCGGTGGTTCGCGCCAACCGGGAGCGTGAAGTTGTCGGTGATCTCGAAAATGTCCTGATCGAGCGAATTCCCCTGCGAGTTCGATTCGGCGCCCGCGATCAGCGTACCCGTGATCCCCGTGTTCACGGTGATCGAAGGATAGCCCGCGTCGGGAGGACGGAAATCCCGAATCGTGGTGTAGCCCAGGAACAGCTCGTTGTTCGAGCCGTTGTTCCAGTTCGTGAACAGCTGCGCGACTGCCGCGTTCTTCTTGTTGTTGAAGCTGTACGCGTTCGATCCGAAGCGGAACGACGTGGCGGTGCGGAAGAGCGTGTCGAGCTCCGCCTTGCCGTAGTTGTCGCGAAGCACCAGGCGGCTGTTGTACGGCAGCACGAAATCGAGTCGCGCGAACAGGTTCGTCAGCGGATTCTTGTTCGAGACCGCGCCCGCCGCGCCCGCATCGAGGCCGTACGTGTTTTTCAGGATGTCCGTCATCCGTTGAACCGTCGGCGCATCCACCGCCGGCGCCACACCCACCGACCCGGGGAATGGGCCCGGCGCGGGATACGACTCGTCCTGCCACTCGGGGGCGACGAAGAAGTGAATCTTGTCCTTCACGATCGGACCGCCAATCGAGAATCCGTACTGCTTCTGCTGAAATTCGCTCGCGCGCAGCAGCGGCACGTCGGCTGCGAGATCCTGATTGCGGAAGTAGTAGTAGACCGAGCCGTGAAAGTCGTTCGTGCCGCTCTTCGTCACGGCGTTGATCAGCGAGCCCGTGAAATTCCCCTGGCGCACGTCGAACGGGGAGAGCAACACCTGATATTCCTGAACGGCCTCGAGCGAGATCGACCGTCCGCGCGCCTGCCCGCCCGGCTGGCCGGTGGTGCCGAGCCCGAAGATGTCGCTCTCGCTCGCGCCGTCGATCTGAATGTTGTTGAATCGATTGTTCTGGCCGCCGCTCGACAGTCCGCCGTTCTGCGCCGTCGTGACCTGGGGCGTGAGGCTGAGAAAGTCGGTGAAGTTTCGATTCAGCGTCGGCAGCCGGCGGAGCGCCGTGTCCGAGATATCGGTCTGCACGCCGCGGCGCGACGAGGAGATCTGGCTGCTGAGCGTATCGGATGTCGCGCGCACGGTGACCACCGAGAGCTGCGCGGCCTGCGTAATCAGTTTGAAGCTCGCGCGAAAATTCTGTCCGAGCGAAAGGCGTACGCCGGTGATGCTGTCGGGAGCGAACCCGAGCCGCCTCACCGAAATGACGTAGGGTCCTCCGACCTCGACGCCCTGGATGTAATAGTTGCCGTTGGCTCGCGTGAGCGTGCCGCTCCTGACGCCGGTCTGCTGATTCGTGACCTGAATCTGCGCGGCGTCAACCGGCTGCCCCACTGAATCGGTGACCACGCCGCTCACGGCGGCAGTCGTGATTCCCTGCGCGGCCAGCGTGCTGATGCCGGCGAGTCCCGATGCCACAATGGCCACGAGAGTCGTACGAAGCTCACAACTCATTCGCATTTCTGGAATTCCTGTGGTGGGCGACAACCAGCCGAGGCGGGAAAAACTAGGGCGCGAGTATCGTGAGTCAAGAATTGGTGGCAACAGACTCGTCACGAATCACGTCGGCTTGACGAACCCATGCGTCGCGTGATGAACGAATAGATCGGGAGGCCGAGCGCGATTCCAACGAACACGCCAATCGTGGCGATGCGACTCGAACGATCGATCAGCGCGTTCAGCAGCAAGGCGACGGTCGACGCGATGAAGATCGCGGGCACCACGGGGTAGCCCGGAACGCGAAAGGATGTCTCGTAGCCCGGCCGGCGCCGAAGGACGAACACCGCCGCGACCGCGAGCGCCAGAAAGGGAACGATCGCGATGACGAATTGATCCGCGAGCTGCTCGAAGCCGCGCGTCAGGACGAACGCCACTCCGATCGCCGCATTCAGGAGGATCGCAATGTACGGCGTTTGAAATCGCGGATGCACCGCCGCGATCTGCTTGAAGAGCAGCCTGTCATCCGCCATCGCGAAGAAGATTCGCGGCGCCGTCATGATCGAACCGTTGAGCGTGCCGAACGTCGACAGCATTACCGTCACCGCGACGAACACGACGCCCGGGGACCCGATGACCTTGAACGCCACATCGGCCGCGACCAGGCGCGACTTGCGAATCGTCTCCACGTCGAGCACGGAGAGATACGCCAGATTTGCGAGCGCGTAGATCGCGATCACTGCGACCGTCCCGATGATGATCGCGCGCGGCAGCGTGCGACGGGCGTCCTTCACCTCGCCGCCGACGAGACTCACATCCTCCCACCCGTCATAGGCCCAGAGAACGGAAATCAGGGCCAGGCCGAACGGCGCGAGCGAGAAGCTTCCGGGCGGCACCGCGGGCGTGAAGTGCCCGCCGGTGGCCGGCAGTCCGAGCGCCATGGCGATCACGATGATGAACAGCAGCCCGCCGTACTTGGCGACCGTGGTGAGATTCTGAACCAGCGATCCCCACTTCAGTCCGACGTAGTTGAAGGTGGCCGTCAGTGCGATCGCCAGAGCCGCCACCCAATGCACGTACGTCGCGAACGGTTCGACACTCGGCTCGTGCCCCAGCACACGAAAGAGATATTCGGCGAAGGTGGTCGAGATGGCGCCGAGCGAGGCCGCGCGTATGAGCAGAAGCTCTGACCAGCCGAAGAGAAAGGCCGCGCGGCGCCCCCAAGCCTCGCGAATGAAGACGTACAATCCGCCGGTGGCGGGGAGCGCGCTCGCGACCTCCGCCAGCGTGAGCGCGCCGCAGAGAACGAAGATCCCGCCAAAGAGCCACACGGACAGCAGCGGGAGCGGCCCTGGAAGCTTGTCCGCGATGCCGGCCGGCGACCGGAAGATTCCCGACCCGATGGTCGAGCCGATGAGCACCGCGACGGCGCTGAACAAGCCGAGACGTCGCGGGAGACGTGAGGGCGGCTCGGCGGAGGTGGTAGGCGCTTCCATTGCCCATAATACAGTGGTGACAGCCTTGCGGCACCCTAAACGAGCAGTCTTGCCCGTCATCCGCAGGGCCTTCAACTTTCGCGGATTATTCCAACATTCGTTTCCGACGTGATTTTCTGGTTTGCGGCGCTGTGCTGCGCGCTGTCACAGGCTGCCATCGTGCGGTCCGCGCTGCGCGCCCGTTCGCAGCGCCCGGACGGTACCGCGTCCCCGCCCCGCGCCATTGAGGTGGCGTGGACGGTCATTCCCGCGCTCATGCTCGTGCTCGTGCTGTTCTACACGTGGCGCATACTGCATCCAGCCTCCATGATCGTGCCGTGAGGAGTTCCGAGTGAAGGTTTTGCGACGGCTCGCGTACGCGACGCTCGCGCTGGCGTACGCGCAGCTCGTGTTCGGCGCCATCGTGCGCATCTCCGGGTCGGGGATGGGATGCGGCGACAACTGGCCGCGCTGCTTCGGCAGCTGGCTCCCGCGGCTGGACAATCCCACCGTGGCGATCGAGTTCACGCACCGGGTGTTCGCCGCGATCGTGGCGGCGATGGTGGCGGCGCTCGTGCTCGTCGCGTTTCGGAGGCGCCAGGAGCCGGGCGTTGGTGGAGCTGGGGGCGTGCTCCGCGCGTCGCTGCTCGCCGGCGCGCTCGTCGTGCTGCAGGCGCTGCTCGGGATGGTCACCGTTCGCATGGGAAATACGGCAGTGGCCACGGTCGCGCACCTGCTCAATGGCGCGCTGTTGCTCGCAGTGCTCGCGATCACCGTGCTGCGCGCCGGCGGTCTCGGTGGCGCCGCCGCACTCGGCGTGGCGACGGCGAGAACGCGCGCGTCGCGCGGCGCGGCTGCCGCCGCGGCGATCGCGCTGGTCACCCTGCTCTTCGGCGGACTCACCGCGAAGATTCCCGGCGCCAACAGTGCGTGCGAGGGATTTCCGCTGTGCAGCGGAGCCTTCATCCCCACCCTCCCCGCGCAGCATGTGCAGTTCACACATTGCCTGCTTGCCTTTCTGCTCTTCTTTCACGTGCTCGGTCTCACGATCGGCTTCGCTCGACGCCGCGAGGCGCCGGTAGTCGTGCGCACCGTGCGCGTCGCATTCGCGCTGATCTGCCTTCAGCTCGTGATCGCCGCAGGAATGGTCGAGCTGAAGCTACCGCCCGCACTGCGCTCGCTGCACGAGGCTGACGGGATCGCGATCTGGCTTACGCTGTTCGCGCTCGCGTGGCTCGCGCGCTTCCCGAATGCGCAAGAAACGCCAGCGCCCGCGGCCGGACGCGCGCCCGCCACACCGCTCGCCGCACCGGGAGCCATCACGTGACCTCCGCCGCGTTGTCCGAGCGCACCAACTCCTTCGCGCGCGATCTCGTCATGCTCACGAAGCCGAGGATCATCTCTCTGCTTCTCGTGACGACGGTCGCGCCGATGTACATCGCGAGCAGCCCGAGCATCTCGCTCGTGCTCTGGGTGCTGCTCGGCGGATACCTCATGGCGGGCGGCGCCAATGCCGTCAACATGTTCATCGACAGCGACATTGACGAGCACATGGCGCGCACGCGGCTGCGACCGATTCCGAGCGGCCGGATGGACCGGCGCGCGGTGCTCGCATTCGGAATCCTGTGCGCGACGACCGCGACCGGGGTGTTCGCGTACGAGGTGAACGTCACGTCCGCGGCGCTCGCGCTCGCGGGATTCTATTTTTACGTCTTCATCTACACTCGCTGGCTCAAGCGCCGCACGCCGCAGAACATTGTGATCGGAGGCGCGGCGGGTGCGTTCCCTCCGCTGGTCGGCTGGGCAGCCGCCACGGGACACGTGGACCTCGCCGCGGTCTACCTCTTTCTCATCGTCTTCTACTGGACCCCGCCGCACTTCTGGGCGCTCGCGCTGAACAAGCAGGTCGACTACAAACGCGCGGGCGTGCCCATGGCGCCGCTCGTGTGGGGCGAGCGCGAGACGATGTGGAACATGCTCTGGTACACGTTCATCCTGATCGCGCTGACGCTTCTCCCGGCACTGTTCGGCGCCTTCGGCATGTTCTACGTCGTATCGGCCGTCGCGCTCGATGCGGTTTTGCTGGGCGGTGTGGTCCAGGTGCTGCGGAAGCCCGTGTGGAATGCGGCGGCGTGGTGGCTGTACAAGTATTCGCTGCTCTACCTCGCCCTTCTCTTCGCGGCGATGGTGATCGACCGCGTCATTGCTCGCTGATGCCGACCCGACCGGTGTCGGGGGAGACGGAGTCCGGCGAGCTCGCCGTGCACATCGTGAGCGACGGCGGCGCGCACGACCACGTGCTGCTCCTCGCGCGCGACGCGGCGGGCATCCGCGTGCGCGAGTGGCATCCGGGTAACTGGTCGACGAAACCCGATGAGAGCGTGGTGAGCGCGAGCACCCTCTTGACACGCCTGGAAGGCATCGCACGCAATCGACAGCGCATCGAACCGGATGTGAGGACGGTGCGAAGTTGGATCGCGGGAACGCAGCGCTGAGCGCCCCAGTCGCGCCGGCGCCCGCGCGGCGATCACTTCCCTCGCCCGCTCCGCTTCGGCCGCTGCTGGCGCGGCTCCGTCCGTACGTCCGGCCGTTGTCGTTCGGCGCGCTCGCCCTGCTCGTGAGCTCCGCGATCGGACTCGCATTTCCACTGATCGTCCGCGAGCTGCTCGACGCGGCATTCGTGAAAGGAGACGGCGGGCTGCTCAACAAGCTCGCGCTGCTCCTCGTCGTCATCTTCGCGGCGCAGGGGGCGCTCAGCTTCATTCAGGTGTGGCTGATCACGTCGGTGGCCGAGCGCGTGATCGCGAGGCTGCGAAGCGAGCTGTTCGCGCACCTCGTGCGATTGTCCCCGGGTTTCTTCGCGGAGCAGCGAACCGGTGAGCTCACCAGCCGCCTGAGCACCGACCTCACGCTGCTGCAGAGCGTGATGACGTACCAGTCGACGGAGCTCATGCGGCAGCTGGTCTACCTCGTCGGCGGCATCGCGATGCTCACGATCACGCATCCTCGGCTGACGGTGACGACGCTCGCTGTGGTGCCTGTGGTGGTGGGAGCGGCGTTCATCTTCGGGCGAGCCATGCGCAAGGCGAGCACGGTGGTGCAGGACCGTGTGGCCGATGCGATGGGCACCGCGGACGAGGCCTTCTCGCAGATCCGCACGGTTCAGAGCTTCACGCGCGAGGCCGCCGAAAGCGCGCGCTACGACGCGCAGCTCGCCGACGTCGTGGACGCCGCGATACGGCGGGCGCTCGTGCGCGGCGTGTTCTTCGGCGTCATCACGTTCGCCGGATTCGCGGGCGTCGCGGCGGTGCTCTGGCAGGGTGGGCGCCTCGTGCTCGCGCACGCACTCACCGGCGGCGCCCTGGTCGAGTTCCTCTTCTATGCCTTCTTCGTGGCCGCCGCGGTAGGCGCGCTGGGCCAGCTGTTCGGCGCGTATCAGGAGGCGATCGGCGCGGCGCGACGCGTCTTCGATCTGCTCCAGACCAGACCGACGATCGCCGATCCACAGATTCGAACACCGCTGCCGAGGCCCGTGCGGGGCGACGTCCGGCTCGCGGGCGTCACCTTTCGCTACGGCGACGACCTTCCCGATGTGCTGCATGACGTGACCTTCACCATCGCCCCCGGGGAAGTCGTGGCGCTGGTTGGTCCATCGGGCGCGGGGAAGACGACGATCGCATCGCTGGTACCGCGATTCTGGGACGTGCAGCACGGCGCGGTCACGCTCGACGGCGTGGATGTGCGCGCACTGTCGCTCGCCGAGCTCCGCAGCGCGATCGGCATCGTGCCGCAGGAGCCCGCGCTGTTCAGCGGCACGGTGCGCGACAACATCGCGTACGCCCGCGAGGGCGCGACCGACGCCGAGGTGGATGCGGCCGCGCGCGCGGCACACGCCACCGAGTTCATCGAACGGCTCCCCGATCGCATGAACACTCGCGTTGGCGAGCGCGGCGTGAAGCTGTCGGGAGGACAGCGTCAGCGCATCGCACTCGCTCGGGTGTTTCTCAAGAATCCAGCCGTGGTTATCCTTGATGAGGCGACGTCGAGCCTCGACACCGAGAGCGAACAGCTCGTCGAACAGGCGATGGAAAGTCTGCTGCGGGGCCGGTCGACGTTGATCATCGCGCACCGCCTCAGCACCGTGCGACGCGCGGACAGAGTGATCGTGCTCGAAGGGGGCGTGATCGTGGAGGAGGGCAGCCACGAAGAGCTGATCGCAAGCGGAGGTCTGTATTCGCGGCTCCATCGGGCCGCAGGATTGAGTCTTACGGCGTAGGAGGCTGGCATATGCGCGAAGGCCTGGATACTCCAATACGAACGGCGTTCATGAAGGTCGACGGGCTCGAGATCCGCTACGCGATGAGTCCGAAAATAGGCGCACCGACCGTTCTGATGCTCGGCCCATGGCCGGAGAGCATCTTCGCCTATCTCCCCATCTGGCCCGAGCTCGCCCGAAAGTTCTCTCTCATCGCGATCGACCTGCCGGGCTTTGGCCGATCCGAGGGTCGCGCCGACCTCATGTCGCCGCATGCGATGGGCAATTTCATCATCCGTGTCGCGAACGAGCTTGGCGTCGATCGCTTTCACGCGATTGGCCCAGACATTGGAAGCCCGGCGCTCCTCTTTACGGCCGCCACGTATCCGGAGCGAGTGATTAGTCTCGTCGTCGGGAGCGGGGCGAGTGTGTTCCCGATGCAGATCGACGGGATCCTCGAGGCGATCGTCGAGGCGCCGAATCTCGATGAGTTCCGAAAGCTCGATCCCGCGGAGGTCGTCCTCGAGTCCGCGGACGCGATTCAGAATTACGACATGCCGCAGTTCGTGAAAGACGACTTCGTGGCGTCGTACTCGGGCGAGCGCCTCTGGGAGTCGATGGCGTACGTGCGAGAGTACCCAAAGGACCTGCCGGTGCTTTCGCCCAAGCTCGCCACGATGAGCTCGCCGGTCCAGATCATCGCCGGCGAACGCGATCCCTACGTGCCGGTGCGAGACGCGGTGCTCCTCCACGCCCAGGTGAAGAACAGCCGGCTGAACGTGCTGCCGGGCGGTCATTCGATCTGGGAGGAGCAGCCGAAGGAGTACGCGCGAATCGCGGGCGACTGGCTCGGCGGCGGGTATCTGAAAACCGGAAGCTGAGCGACGCGCGGCAGTCAGCGCGCCGCCGACTACACCACGATCAAATCGTGCTGATAGTCCTCGGGCGTGATCAGCACCTCGCCCGGCGCGATGAACGCGTTCACCTCCGCGCGCACTCCGATCTCTCCGCTCAGGTACGCGCCGGGCTCGATCGAGAATCCAAGCCCCGGGATCAGCTCGCGCACCTCCCGGGACTCGAAGTTGTCGATGTGCGGTCCCGCGCCGTGCAGCTGTCGGGAATCGATCGAGTGACCGGTGCGGTGCGTGAATGCCGCCCCGAATCCGCGCGCCGTGAGCACGCTGCGCGCCGCGTCATCGACCTCGGCCCCACGCACCGCGGCGCCCCTCGGAATGCGGTCGCGCAGCAGCGCGATCGAGGCGTCGCGGGCATCGCGCACGGCCGTCCACACCTCGAGCATCCGCGGCGTCGGCTCGCCGAGTGAGCCCATCCACGTCTGGTCGGCGTAGATCCCGTCGTGCTCACGCGCCCACAGATCGATCAGGAGCAGATCCCCGCGACGGATCGGACGTTGTGAGTCGACCGAGGGAGAATAGTGCGGGTTGGCGGCATTCTCGTTGGCGCCAACGATCGGCGCGTGATCGAACTCGAGCGACGCCTTCGTGAAGCGATTCGCGATCCACTGCTGCAGCTCGTATTCGGTGATTGGCTTGTCGGTGCGGCTGCGCTTCCCCGCCTCGTCGAACGCCGCGCGCGCCGTCGCCGCGACGATCTTCGCGGCGCGCCTGTGCGACGCGAGCTGCGCATCCGTCCACAGCGCGTAGAACTGCGACACCAGTGCGCCCGACGAGAAGATCTCGGCACCGGTCGCCCTCACCATCTCGAGCACCCCGCCTGGAACGCGGTCGAGGTACGGCACCGCGTCGCCCGGCGAATACTCCATGGCGATTTTCTTTCCACCCACCAGCGACGTGAGCGTCTGCTCGAGAATCTTCCAGCTGCCGTAACGCACCCGCTTCCACTCCTTCGGCCAGCGGTGCCACGGCCCCTGCTCGATGTCGTGGGTCACGGCCACCGGCACCCCCTCGCGCGGCACCCAGGCGAAGACGCGCCGCGTTACGATACCGTCGAGCCTCAGCGCCCCCGACGCGATCGGATTCGCATTCTGAAAGTCGAAGAGGAGCCAGCCGTCGAGCTTCGCATTGGCGAGCGCGCGCTGGAGGGCGGGAAGCGTTTCAGGAGTCAGCATCGTGTTCAGCAAGTCGCTCGCGAAAGTGTTTGTGGGATGAAATATGAGGGACGGCGCCACGGTCGCGCTCACGTCGGTGGTGCGCTCAGAGGCTGATCGACCGCCACTCCGCGCGCCATTCGCACATCCCTTCGCCCTTCCCTGCGCAACGAACGTGCTCCACCGCGCCACCGCTGGCACCCAGGAGGCGCAGAAGCTCCTGGAGCACCGCCTCGTAGTACGCGCAACCGGCGCCCCTGGGGGCGCTGTCGAGGGTGGCCGAGCGTGCCACCTCGAGGGTGACGTACGACCCGCTGCGACGAACCTTGCCATTCAGGAAGCGCGTGGCAATCCGCTGGACGTGGCGGAGCGCAATCGGCCGCGACAGGATCGCCGGCAGGACGGTAATCATCTGCCTAGTGGCGGCCGGGATGCTCAGGTACGTCTGCATGGCCAGATAGCGGCCGGCGGCACGGAACACGGCCTCCGCGTCCGGACGACGCCCGATGAGGCGCGCCAAGCCAACGGCCTCGTCGAAGACGGGTCGTTCCTTGCGGCGCGCGGCATCCGTGTACCGCCTGATCTGCGCGTACACGGTATCACTCAGGCCCAGGCGCTTGTTGCGGAGCTCGGGTACGAACTCCGCATCGAGATCGCCATCGGGGCTATCGACATTGCGCACCGCCTCGAGGAAGCTGAGCGGGAGGAGCGCGTCGACGGTCGTGGACATGTGTTGGAAAGGGGCGACGGAGGGCTGGCCAGAAGCTAATCTCATGGATGGGTCCCTTCAAGCAGTATGCCGGGAACCTGGACGCCATTTCGGAGCTTCATTTCAGAGCAGCCGGAGGCGTTTCCGCACCCGGGATTTGCTCTGCGACTCGATACGCGCCCCTGGGCGCACCAGCACAACTGCACGAGCCGTTCATGACCAATTGTCCCTCGGGCGAACAGTCGCCCTGCCAGCGCACAATGGAGAAGCTCTACGAGTTTCTCGACGGTGAGCTCACCCCCGATGTGGATGAGCAGATCCGCGCCCACCTGGCCGAGTGCCGCGGGTGTTTTCCGCACTTCGAGTACGAGCGGGTGTTTCTGCGATTCCTGGAAAAGCGCGCGGTCATTGAGCGCGCGCCGCCAACGCTTCGACGCAGGATCATGTCGGCGTTGATGAACGAAGAGGTCGCTCGCTCGGAGGAGTGATCGGACGAGCGCTTGCCGGCGCGCTGGTGGCGGCGGCAATCGCCATTGCCGCGTGGCGTGTGGATGCGCTCAGCCGCTCCGGCGCCGTCGCGGCGATTGTGGTTGGAACCGTGGCCGTCGCCGCCGGCTGGACGTGGGGCGCCCTGCTCATTCTCTATTTCATTTCGTCATCAGCGCTCACTCGAGTGGGCGCACGGGTGAAGGCACAGCGCAGCGGCCGCATTGTCGAGAAAGGCGGCGCGCGCGACGCGGTGCAGGTGCTCGCGAACGGAGGGATTTTCGCGGCGGCCGCGGCCCTGATGCTCGTCAATCCATCGGACACCTGGCTCGCCGCAGGCGCCGGTGCGCTCGCGGCTTCCGCCGCAGACAGCTGGGGCACCGAGATCGGCATGCTCGCGAAATCACCGCCGCGCCTGATTTCCACGTGGAAAATCGTGCCCACGGGCACTTCCGGCGGGGTGAGTGTCATTGGACTTGCGGCCATGGCTGGAGGCGCTCTCTTCATCTCCTTCGGGGCGTGGTTGCTGCACTGGAACGCGAGTGTCGCGGTGGCGGTATCAGCGGGCGGACTCGTTGGTGCACTCGCGGATTCGTTCGGGGGCGCGCTGTTTCAATCGCGACGATTCTGCAGGCACTGCGAGCGGGCGACGGAGCGGCTGGTGCACGACTGCGGAACGCGCACCGAGCGTGCGGGAGGAATTACATGGCTGAACAACGACGGCGTGAACGCCGCGTGCACACTGGTGGGAGCCGTAGCGTCGATGGGCGCGCTCGAGCTGCTGCGCTAGCGGGGCTCTCGTGAGCACACGCCCGCGGGTGCTCCTCGTGAGCGCGAATCGAGAGCGCCAGCCTATGCCCGTGGTTCCGAACGGCGTGGCGTGCGTCGCCTCCGCCCTCGATCACGCGGGACACGATGTGCGCGTGCTCGACCTCTGCTTCGCGCGCGATCCGCACCGCGTGGCGCGCGAGGCCGCGAAGGAGTTTCGCCCCGACGTGATCGGCCTCTCGGTGCGCAACATTGACAACAGCGATCTCGTTGCGCTGCAGCACTACACGCCGGCCGCCGCATTGCTGCTCGCCACGCTGCGCGAGAGTGCGCCCGCCGCGCAGGTGATCGCCGGAGGGGCCGCGTTTGGCGTGGCGCCGGAGGCCCTGAGCGACGAGCTCGGCGTCGAGCACGCAGTGGCGGGCGACGGCGAGCGGGCGACGCCCGCGCTCATCGCGGAGCTCGCGGCCGGGCGCACGCCGGGTGCGATTCCGGGCGTCGTGCGGCGCGTGGACGGGCGGCGTGTGCTCACCCCGCCCGGGGGCGACGGCGCGCTCGATTCGCTCCCGCGCGTGCACATGCATCGCTGGCTCGACCTCGCGCGCTACGAGCGTCGCGGCGGCACGGTTCCGATTCAGACGAAGCGCGGATGCGTGTTCAAGTGCATTACTGCACGTATCTGAACGTCGAGGGCTGGGGCTACCGGCTGCGCGAGCCGGAGCTCGTCGCCGACGAGATCGCGGAGCTCGCGCGCGAGGCGCACATCCGCCATTTCGAGTTCGTCGACTCCACCTTCAATGCTCCGCCGCGCCACGCGATGGCGGTGTGCGAGGCGATCGCGCGACGCAATCTGCGCGTGCACCTCGACACCACGAACTTCACGCCGGCCACGGCATCGCCCGAGCTGCTCACCGCCATGCGGCACGCCGGCTTCAAGTGGCTGGGCATCACGGCCGAGAGCGCGAGCGATCCAGTGCTGGAGAAGCTGCAGAAGGGATTCGACGTCGAGCAGCTCCGGAAGGTGGCCGAGAACGTCCAGGGCGCCGGCATGGGCGTTCTCTGGATCTTCCTCATCGGCGGCCCGGGTGAGACGCCCGCGACGCTCGAGGAGACGCTGAAATTCGCCGCGTGGCGTCTCGAGCACGGAGATGCGGTCTATCTCACCGTGGGGCTGCGCGTGTATCCGGGGACGACGCTCCACACCATTGCGATGGAGGAGGGCGTGGTGCCGCGCGGCGACCCGCTGCTCGTGCCGAGATTCTACTTCTCGGCAAGCCTGCCGATGGAGGCGACGCTGGTGCGGCTGCGCGCGTTCGCGGCGCGCTATCCGCGCTTCATGTTCTCGGCCGATTCCCGTTCCGCGCTCCTACCGTACCTCACGCGGCTCGCCTCGGCGCTGCGCCTGCCGCGGCCGCACTGGCGCTACATGGGCGTGTTCCAGCGGCTGAGCCGTTCATTCTCGTGAACGACATTGACGTGCTGGTCGTGGGCGCCGGCCCGGCAGGAAGCTCGGCGGCGTGGCACCTCGCGCGCGAGGGTGCGCGCGTGGTGATGCTCGAGCGGGCCCACTTTCCACGCGAGAAGCCGTGCGGGGAATATCTCAGTCCTGAGGCATCCCGGATTCTGTCGGCCATGGGCGCGCTCGAGCAGTGTGAAGCCGCCGGCGCCGCGCATCTCGCCGGAATGGTGATCCGGGCGCCGAATGGCGCGCGGATTCGCGGGGAGTTCGCGGCGGCGCACGGCTTTCGCGCCTTCCGCGATCGCGGCCTCGCGCTGCCGCGCACGGTACTCGACTCGATCCTTCTGAGCAGGGCGCGAGCGGCCGGCGCCGAGGTTTACGAGGGCGAGCACGTTATCTCAGTACTGAGAGATTCGCGTGGGGCGGTGTGTGGCGTGCGCGCCCGCTCGGAGGCGCTCGGCGCGCGCGACATCCGCGCGCGCCTCGTGATCGGCGCCGATGGGCTCCGCTCGACGATCGCCCGCCGCATGGGGGTGAATCGCCACGCGATCGGTCCGCGGCGACTCGCCTTCATCGGACACTATCGCAACGTCGAGGGGATGACCGACTTCGGCGAGATGCACGTGGAGCCCGAGGGCTACGCCGGATTCGCCGACGTCGGACACGGACTCACGAACGTCGCGGTCGTCGTTCCGCGAGCCAGGGTGCGTGGAAGTGTTCATGGGAATCCGGCGGCCTTTCTCGAGCAGTGGCTCGCGGCGCGTGCCGCATTTGGCTTCGCGCATGGCGCGCGCGGAGCAGGTGACGCGCGTCCGGGTGACCGGGCCGTTCGCGATGCACGCCTCGCGCGCGTGGGGGCGTGGGGTCGCGCTCGTGGGCGACGCCGCGGACTTCTTCGACCCTTTCACGGGCGAGGGAATCTACGCCGCGCTCCGCGGAGGCGAGCTCCTCGCCCCCTACGCGCTGGAGTCGCTCGCCGTCGGCCGGGCGCGCGAGGCCGACGCCGCGCTCCGCGCCTATGACCGCGCGCGGCGGCGTACGTTCCGCGGCAAGTGGGCGGTGGAGCGGCTGGTCGCGCTCGCGGTGGGCAACCCGGCGCTGCTCGACCGCGCCGCGACGACCCTCGAGGCCAGCCCGGCAATGGCGAACCTCCTCGTGGGCGTGGCCGGAGACTTCATTCCGGCGCGCGAGGTGCTCCGGCCGGGCTATCTGGCGAAGCTCATCTTCGGCAACGTAGTGCGATCCAGAAGCGCCCCGCTCCCACTCGCCCCGTAGTGACGGAATCGTAGTCATGCCGCTCTCCACCATCGATCCAGCCACCTTCCGCAGCGTGCTTGGCCGCTTCGCCAGCGGCGTCACCGTCGTCACCGTGCGGGACAACCTGCACTACGATCACGGCATGACCGTGAGCGCGTTCTGCTCGCTCAGCCTCGAGCCGCCGCTCGTGCTCATCTGCGTCGAGAAGAGCGCGTCGCTGCACGCCGTCATCGCAAACGGAGAGACCGCGTCCCAATTCGCCGTCAACATCCTCGAGTCGAAACAGGAAGAGCTGGCGCGGCGCTTCGCGGACGACCACATCAACCGCTTCGACGGCGTCGGCTTCACGCGCGGCACCACCGGCGCCCCCATCATCGACGACTGCCTCGCCGTCATAGAATGTGAAGTGCAGAGCAGGCATCCGGCCGGGGATCATACGATCGTCATCGGCGCCGTCATCGCCTCCGCGACGAGCGAGGGGAGCCCTTTGCTCTACTATCGGGGCGGCTACGCCACGCTCGAACGCTGACGGAAACGTGACCTCCCTCCTCACTCCGCAACGGCGGCGCGGTCACGAAATTCTCGACGACCCGAAAGTCGACGACGAGCTGCGCGCGCGCTCGCTCGCTGACGTCGCACGCTCGAACGTGATGTTCGGCGGCTCGCATGCAGTGCAGGCAGAGCTGGCGATGATGCTGGGCGTCACTGGCGCGCGGTCGATGTCTCTGCTCGATGTCGGCACGGGAATCGGAGACATCCCGGCGCGCGCAATGCAGACATGGCGCGCGAAGGGGCTGACCCTCACCGCGTACGGCATCGACATTTGCCCGTCCCTCCTTCGTGACGCGCGCGCGCGGGGAATAATTCCGATCTGCGCCGACGCGCTCGCGCTCCCGATCGCATCCAAGAGTGTCGACATCGTCATTTGCTCGCAGACGCTCCACCACTTCGAGGCGAGCGACGCTGTCGCGGTGCTGCGCGAGCTCGACCGCGTCGCGCGCGAGCGCGTGATCGTGAGCGACATCCGGCGCAGCTGGATCGCGGCCGCCGGCATCTGGCTCGCCTCGTATCCCCTCGGCTTCCATCCCGTGAGCCGACACGATGGTGTGGTGTCGGTGCTGCGCGGATTCACGCCCGCAGAGCTGAGCGAGCTCATTCAGCGGGCCACGAAGCAGACGCCCGTGGCGCGTCGGCGCATCGGATTTCGCACCACCGCGTCGTGGACTCCCGCAACGCTCGCCGCATGACGAGTACCGCTCGCCCCACGATTGCGCCCATCGACCTCGGTCCGATGCCGAAACGCAGTGGGATGTGTACTGTGGATGAACTCCTGGTTCGTGCACCGCTGCGCCGCATCTTCGAGTTCGCGCGCGAGGTGGACAGGTGGCCGGAACACTTATCGCACTATCGCTGGGTGCGATTTCACACGCGCGCGAGCGACGGTGGCGGGCTCGTAGAGATGGCAGCGTGGCGACCATTCGGGCGTGTTCGCTGGCCTACGTGGTGGGCGTCGGAGATGTCCGTGAGCGATGTCGCGCCGAATGTGCGCTTTCGTCATGTCGCGGGTATCACCAAGGGAATGGAAGTGGAGTGGAGTTTCGCGCAGGAGGGCGACACAACGCGCGTACGCATCGTGCATATGTGGAGTGGGCCGCGATGGCCGCTCGTCGGAATCGTCGCCGCGAAGTTGGTCATCGGACCTGTGTTCGTTCACGGAATCGCGTCGCGCACGCTGTCAGGACTCGCAGCGGTGGCCGAGCGCGGTCCCGGCAATTCAAGAGGATAGCAGCATGGTGGAGAGAGCGAGACGTCGAGTCGTGATCACCGGGGTCGGCGCGATCACGCCCATTGGCCTCGCGGCCCATGGGCTCTGGGATGGGCTGCGCGCGCAACGGTCGAAGGTCAGAGAGATCTCGCGCTTCGATCCGTCCCTCTTTCGGAGCCGACTCGCAGCGCAGGTCGACGACTTCGTTCCCGGCGATTTTCTCGAGGCGAAGCGCACCAAGCGGCTCGATCGTTTCGGACAGTTCTCCGTCGCGGCGGCGCGACTAGCACTCGAGGACGCGGACATTGACCTCGCCGCTGAGGACCGCGAGCGCATTGGCGCGATGATGGGCACCGCGCTCGGCGGCGTCGGCTATGCCGAAGAGCAGTGCAGCGTTTTCTATACGGGCAGCGTGAAGGATGTCGATCCCGCGCTCGCGCTCATGGTGTTTGGCGGAGCGTCGAGCTGCAACATCGCGATCGAGTTCGGCGTGATGGGTCCGAACTCCACGAACGCGATGAGCTGCGCCTCGGGGACCATCGCCATCGGCGAGGCGTTCCGCCAGATCCGCGACGGCTACGCCGACGTCATGCTCGGCGGTGGCGCCGAGGCGCCGCTGTATCCGCTGTGCTACGGCGCGTTCGCGCTGATCCGCGCGATGTCCACGCGCAACGACGATCCGTGCACCGCGTCGCGCCCGTTCGACCGCGATCGCGACGGCTTCGTGATGGGCGAGGGCGCATCCGTGCTCGTTCTCGAGGAGCGCTCGCGCGCCATCGCGCGTGGCGCGAAGATCTACGGCGAGGTCGCGGGATTCGGCATGTCGAACGACGCGTATCACATGACCGCGCCGCGTCCCGATGGCTCGCAGGCGGCGCGCTCGATGCGCCGCGCGCTCGAGGATGCGGACGTCAGCGCCGGCGAAGTCGGCTACGTGAACGCGCACGGGAGCTCGACGCCGCTCAACGACAGCACCGAGACGCTGGCGATCAAGCAGGTGTTCGGCGAGCGCGCGTACTCCGTTCCCGTGAGCGGAACGAAGGGCTACTACGGTCACGCGCTGGGTGCGAGCGGCGCGATCGAGGCGGGGATCTGCGCACTGGCCATGACGAACGACTGGCTGCCGCCCACGGTGAACCTCGCGAATGCGGACGAGAAGTGCGACCTCGATTACATCAAGCGCGTGGGGAGACCGAGCTGTCCGGAGGTGATTCTCTCGAACTCGTTCGGGTTCGGAGGGATCAACGCGGCATTGGTGTTTCGGCGAAACAACTGAGCGGCTGCGGCTGGATTCTAGGCGCGACAGGGATTCCTGAGTACGAGCTGTCACAAAGTGTTCACATTGACGCACCACATCACTGCACATAGGTTCGGCGCACAAAAGTGATGTGGGTCACCGGCCACACGGGCCAGTCCTGCACTGCTCCCGCGTGTTGCCGGAGGCGCACATGCAATTCGAGGAATCGAACGCTCGTGTAGGTCGCACAGCTCGCCCGCACCTCTTGGACAGGGCTCGCGCTCGCGCTCGCGGTGGCCGGCTGCGGCAGCGAGACCAGTATGCCCACCGATGCGAGCCTCGCCCTGACGGCGAATACTGGTGCCGCTCGCACCATCTCGATCTCGCCGGACAACACCACAGGCGATCCGTACGCCTTAGGCACGGTCACGTCTCCGTTCAGCACCACGAACACCATTGTCCAGACCTTCACCATCACCAATACCAGTACGAAGGTGACGAGCGGGATCGTGGTGTCGCTCTCGGGCACCGGCGTGGCGGCCTACAGCATCGCGCCGGGCGACGACGGCTGCACCGGGCGCAGCCTCGGGACGGCGGCCAAGAACAAGTCCTGCACGGTAAAGGTGACCTTCGATCCCTCATCGACCGGAACTTTCCTCGCGACGCTCCAGGTCACGCTCGCGCAGCCGAAGGGCAGTTACACGGTCAACCTCAGCGGAATCGCCAGGAATCCGGTGAGCACGATCAGGCTAACCAATGTCATAAATGGGACGAACACGTTTATCAGCTTCCATGATCCACTCGGAGGGAATACCAATCTGGACAACGGAGCATTTTTTGACTTCACCAACTTGCCAGATGGGGACTACAATATCGTTGAAAACCTGTCATCCCTGTACACTCTATCGGCTATAGGCTGTACCACTTCGGGAGGATCATCCGTTTCCATCAGCTTACCTTCACATTTGGTCCAGATCACTCTCGCTAATGGGGATGTGAGTTGCACCTTCACCAATTCGCAGAACCCGTAGCCAATCCCGGTGTGGGACATCCGCGCCGAGCTCGCGCGTCGATGTAGATCAAGGCCTCGGCCTCGCCGGCTTCGTGCTGGCGAGGCCGATTGCCTTGTGTGCGAGCGCGCTCACGTCGCTCGAGTGCCGCACAAACCCGCCTCCCTTGACTTCCCGGCATTCGTGCAATAAGCTCTCTGTAACTGAGAGCTCTCGGGAGCCCCGCGTGACCAATGCGCAGAGTGACATCATTCGCGGCACCGCCGACATGCTCATCCTCAAGCTTCTCGAGATCGAGCCGACGCACGGGTGGGGCCTCGGGCAGGCCATGCAGCGCCTCTCGCGCGACGCGCTGCGGATTCAACCGGGTGCGCTGTACGCGGCGTTGCACCGCCTCACGCGCGAAGGCTGGATCAGCTCCGAGTGGCGTGTCACGGAAAACGGGCAGCGCGCGCGATACTACCGCCTCACCGCTCGCCGGGCGACGCCGGCTCGTCGCCGAGACGAAGGCCTGGAAGCGTTTGTCCGGCGGCGTCGCACTCATTCTGTCCACGCGCTGAGGATCACTCATATGTGGCGCTGGCTACACGAACTCGTGTTTCGTGGACGCGCAGTGTTCAACCGGAACACCGCCGATCGAGAGCTGAACGAGGAGCTCCAATTTCATCGCTCGATGGATGTCGCGTCGCTGCGCGAACGCGGACTGTCGGCATCGCAGGCGGAGTGGGAGGCAGGACGGCAATTTCGGCACGCTTGCACTCGGAGGCCGAGCGGGCGCGCGAAGGCTGGGGCGTCTCGTTGCTCGAGGAGTTGATCGCCGACGCGCGCCACGCGCTGAGACAGCTGCGGCGTCGCCCCGGGTTCTCGGCGATCGTGCTCGTGGCACTCGGACTCGGGATTGGCGCGAGCGTGGCGCTGGTCAGCGTCGTCGACAGTCTCATGATTCGTCGCCTGCCATATGGAAACGCGAATCGCGTTCAAGTCTTCTGGATGGACGACAATTGGACCGGCGAAGAGTACGACTTTCTTCGCGAACGCCTCGGCGTTTTCGACCAGATGGCGGCCTTCTCCACCGACGCCGCGCCGTACGCGCCGAGCGCCGGCGCCACGGGCGCCAGCGTGCTGCCGTTCGTCGTGAGCTCACCGACGTCTCTTCGGCGTGCTCGGCGTCCATCCCGGCTTGGACGTGCTTCGACGCGAACGACGACCGGCCTGGCGCGCCACCCGTGATCGTGCATCAGCGACGCCGTTTGGCGGCAGGATTTCGGCGGTGCGCCGAGCGTCATTGGACATCAGATCGCTGCTCGATGGCGAATGGTGACGGTGATCGGCGTCATGCCACGAGGGTTTTTCTTCCCGACTCCGGAGATGCGTGCATGGCGTCCGCTCCGCCTCGATCCGCGCGAACGACGATGTACAAAGTCGGATACCTGACGCTGGTCGCGAGCGCGAAACCGGGCGCGTCCCCGGCGCTCGTGAACGGCGAGGTCGCAGCGCATGGCCAAACTGCTCGGCGCGCGCTTCACGTATTCGGACGCGCGGGACAAGACGAAAGGCGCGCACGCAATTCCAATTCACACATATCTCCTCGGCGACGTGCGAACGCCGCTGCTGCTCTTGCTCGGCGCCGTGGCGCTGCTCTTTCTGATTGCGTGCGCCAACGCGGCGGCGCTGATTCTCGCGCGGACGACCGATCGCGCCGGCGAAATGGCCGTGCGCACGGCGCTCGGCGCGGGCGCGGGCCGTCTCGCGCGACAGATTCTCGCCGAGTCCCTCGTGCTCGCCCTCTGCGCCGCGATCGTGGGCTCCATCCTCGCAAGTGCGGGCTTCCGTTTGCTGGTCACGCGACTTCCGCTCCAGCGTGGATTCGACAGCACCGTGACAATCGGCTGGACTTCGTTCGCCACCGCATTCGTGCTGGCGCTCATCATCGCGCTCGTCGTCTCGATCGTCCCGGTTCGACACTTGCTCCGCGGCGGCCGCGAGCTCGGCGTCAATCGTGAGCGGAGCGATGAAGGACTCCGCCATGGCGTGCCGCGGGTGCACGACGCGATCATCGCGGCGCAGGTGACGCTCGCCGTGCTGCTGGTGGTCGGCGCCACGCTGTTGATTCGCACCGTCGAGCGCATCCGCGACATCGATCCCGGATTCGATGCGCGAGGCGTGACGACATACAACCTGGTGCCGCCATCCGGCATGCCGGAGGCGATCGCAGCGCCAGTTCTTTCGCGACGCGCTTGCCCGTGTCACGGCACTGCCGGGCGTGAAACGAGCGGGCATGACGAACCGCTTACCGCTGCGGGACCTCGGCTATCAACTCACGGTCATGGTCGAGGACCGTCCGGACCTCGCCGGAGCGAAACGCCCGAACAGCTTGTATCGCACCGCGACGCCAGGGTTCCTTGCCGCCATGGGGATGCGTCTCGCCGACGGCCGCGGCATCGATTCGACCGATGCCGGCGGATCGCCGGTCGTGCTCATCGACGAGTCATTCGCGCGGCGCATGTGGCCAGGCCGCAGCGCGATCGGCAAACAGCATCACGGAGCACTGGGGGCCGGAACCGATGACGCGTACGGTGGTGGGCGTCGTGCGCGAGACGCACATGACGGCCTTGACCGCCGAGTCGCCGTTCACCATGTGGATTCCACTCGAGCAGGCGCCGGTACGACAGGGTGGCGTGCTCGTCGTGCGTTCCGCCGCTCCGGCGGCGGTCGTGATGCCGCTGATCCGTCGCGAGATCGCCGCGCTGAATAGCCAATGTGGCCGTCTCTCGCGTGCAAACGATGGACGATGTGGAGTCAACCGCACTCGCCGCGCCGCTGCGGCTGCGTTTCTTCTTCAGCGCGTTCGCGGCACTCGCACTGTCGCTCGGCGCGATCGGCGTCTACGGCGCCGTGTCGTATGCGGTGGCGCGGCGGCGGGCGGAGTTCGCGGTGCGGATGGCGCTTGGTGCATCACCAGGCGTCGTGCTACGTGAGGTGCTGGTCGTCGGCATCACGCCGGTCGCCATCGGCGTGGGTGCAGGGTCGGTCGCTGCCCTGGGTGCGAGCCGGTTGGTGAGTGGCGTTGTCTATGGTGTACGGCCGACTGACCTGGTGAGCTTCTCGGTTGCTGCGCTTGCGCTGTTGATCGCAGGTGCCGCCGCGGCGTTCCTGCCGGCGCTGCGCGCGGGTCGCACGAATCCGGTGGAGGCGCTTCGGGGCGTGGTGAATTGAGTCTGTGCTCAGACGTAGCGCCGCCAGACGATCTCCGGAACGAACGAAAGCAAGGCCGCCACCAGGGTCCCGCTGACCGCGTTGCTGAATGTGCGCGGACTGACGTCGACCACGCCTGACGCCACCAGCGCCGCGAAGATTGCGCCCAACAGGAGTACCGGACCCGAATGTAGCAATGCACGCGATGGCAGCGTCTCGCGTTTAGCACGCAGCCGGTAGCCATCCAGGCAAATGAGACGGCGCAGACGGCAGCGCCAGCGCGAAGCGGAAAATGCAGCAGACCGACGAACGCGCCGATGGCAATCGGCAGTCCCCACCACAGGGTGATGCTCACTGGTTGACATGCCAGATCGTTTCGCGGGTCAATCCTCGGCATCGACACGACGCTCGTAGTACCGCAGGGTTTGAAGGTTCACGCGCGCTTGGGTTGCTACCTCTCCGACTCGCATCCCGACCCTCCCAGAAGAAACGCTAAACCCGGTACCGTAGTATAGAGTCAAGCGCGATCGCCGTGCTGGTCGCAATCACAACTCCGCAGCCGATCAATGCGCCCGCCGCGTTACCCGGGCAGGCGCCTGCCGTCCTGGACATAGAGCCTGTCGATACGTTCGACGCGCACGTCCTTC
The DNA here is from genome assembly GCA_963827355.1 of uncultured Gemmatimonadaceae bacterium. Taxonomy (GTDB): domain Bacteria; phylum Gemmatimonadota; class Gemmatimonadetes; order Gemmatimonadales; family Gemmatimonadaceae; genus FEN-1250. The sequence continues at coordinate 162,781 of CAWHAS010000015.1, read as the reverse complement.
GACTTCGCGTTCGAGTCGTTGAGTGAATGCTCGAACCTCCCGCTAACTCTTATTTGCTTGCCCCCGACTCAATGGATGCGTTGAGCGGACACGTTGTCACTTTTATTCAATGGGAGCGCGGATGCGAGCAGTCCTCTACGCAGGCGTCACAGCAACGCTGCTACTCGGAGTCACCCTGTCCGCCCAGGGCCAGAACACGGGACAGCCAGAGGCTCACGATTCGGCCAAAGTGGTGCTAATCCATCAACTCTTGACGTTGACGCATGCGGTCGACTTTGCGCTTTCAGCACTCGAGTCCGGCGTTCCCGCTCAACGTGCGGCGAATCCTCGAATCCCTGCGGTTTTTTGGGATCGCTTTCTCGCTGAGGCGCAAAACCGGCGAGGAGAGTTGGAGGACATGATTGTCGGCGTCTACGAGCATCACTTTTCATCCGAGGAGCTACATCAGCTCATATCCTTCTATCAGACACCCATCGGCCAAAGATGATCTCGGAAACGCCAGGTCTCATGCAGGAGAGCATGCAAGCCGGTCGGCAGTGGGGAGCACACCTCGGCGCTTCGATCGCCACTCAACTCGAGAGCGAGGGTACTCACATTGCGCCGTGATCTCCCAACCGGGAATTCGATCACCACTTCAAGTCGAGGTTAGAATCCGGGCGCGAAAATGGTAAATTCAGTGCAAATGACCAGCACTGACCTCCCCGACACCGGCCCCACCACTTCGAAGCGCCGACGCCCCTCCTCGCCCGCGAAACCGAGCGCCGCCGCACATTCGCGATCATCAGTCACCCGGACGCCGGCAAGACCACCCTCACCGAGAAGCTCCTCCTCTACGGCGGCGCCATCCACCTCGCCGGATCGGTGAAGTCGCGCCGCGCCGAGCGGCATGCGACGAGCGACTGGATGGAGCTGGAGCGCCAGCGCGGAATCTCGGTGACGTCGAGCGTGCTGCAGTTCGACTACGAGGGATTCCGCATCAATCTCCTCGACACGCCGGGGCACGAGGACTTCTCCGAAGACACCTATCGCACGCTCATGGCCGCGGACAGCGCCGTGATGCTGCTCGACAACCGGCGTGGAGTCGAGGATCGCACGCGCCAGCTGTTCGCGGTGTGCAAGCGGCGGCGGATGCCGATCTTCACGTTCGTCAACAAGTGCGACCGCGCCGGCGAGGATCCGCTCAAGCTCATCAGCAATGTGGAGGCGGACCTCGACATCGGATGTTATCCGGTGACGTGGCCGATCTACCGTGATGGCGCGTTCGCCGGCGTCTACGATCGCCGGCGGAAGCGCGTCGAGATGTTCGAGCGCGGGCTCGATCACGGCGCGAAGATGACGCTGGCGCAGAGCTCCGAGCTACACGATCCCGCGCTGATCGAGCTGCTGGGCGAGGATGCGCATCACCGGCTCGTGCAGGAGATCGGGCTTCTCGATGCGGCGGGGCACGCGTTCGACCACGCGGCGCTGCTCACGGGCGATCTGTCGCCGGTGTTCTTCGGCAGCGCGCTCACGAATTTCGGCGTCGAGCCATTCCTCGAGGAGTTTTTGGACCTTGCGCCGTCGCCGTCGCCGCACGAGTCGACGAAGGGAATCGTGGAGCCCACCGATCCGGAGTTCTCCGGATTCGTGTTCAAGATCCAGGCGAACATGGATCCGCGGCATCGCGATCGCATCGCGTTCGTGCGCGTGTGCTCCGGGCGGTTCGAGGCCGGCATGCAGGTGAGGCTCGGCCGCACGGGGAAGATCGTGCGTCTTCCGGCGCCGCAGCAGTTTCTCGCGCGCGAACGGAGCGCGGTTGAGGAGGCATGGCCGGGCGACGTGATCGGCGTCGTGGACAAGGGGACGCTTCGCATCGGCGACACGCTTTCGCCCAATGGCGACGTCGAGTATCGCGGCATTCCGCGCTTCGCGCCGGAACACTTCGCGCGAATCATCGGGACGGATCCGATGCGCCGGAAGCAGCTCGACGCGGGGCTGCGCCAGCTCACCGAGGAGGGTGCGGCGCAGGTGTTCTTCACGGAGGTCGACGGCGGCCCGAATCCGGTGATCGGCGCGGTGGGGATGCTGCAGTTCGACGTGATGTTGTTCCGCCTCGAGAACGAGTACGGCGCGCCATGCCGGATCGAGCGGTTGCCGTATCGATACCCGCGCTGGGTGGAAGGTCCCGAGGCGTCCATCGAGCGCGCATCGCGCGGCGGCGGCCGCATGCGGCTCTACGACGCGAAGGGGCAGTCGCTGCTGGTGTTCGACGAGCTATGGACGCTCCGCAGCACGCAGCAGCACGAGCCGTCGCTCACCTTTCACGAGGTGGCGCCGCAGTAGCGGAGGGGCCTCTTCGCGTCAGCGCCGCGGCTGCCAGGAAAGCCGCGAACAGCAGCGTCACACCTGCGCCAGCATCAGCGGGCGCCTCGATTCGCAGCAGGATCTCATTGGTCGATTCCACGATCGTGAACTCGAGAAACGCGCAGCACTCGCGTTCGCGCTGCACGAGATCGCGCACCAGCGGCGCAGCCTCCGGGGCGTAGGTGAGCTCGAGCACGTGCCCCTTCCGGTGATGCCCGCGAAGGAACGAGCGATTGAGATCTGCGATCGACGAAAGCCGAGTTACATACTCGCCGGCCGGTAACGTGCACGCGATCGGTGGTGGATCTTGCATACGATGAGCCTGTGCGGGGATGTCACTGGAATGATAGCGGAATAGCGGTAGCGAGACTCTGTTCAGGTTGAATCGATCGGGCCTTCCAATCCGATCGATTGGATGGTCGCCGCCGAGAGCTCGCTCGTTCGCGATGCAGCCGCCTCGAAGGAACTCGTAGCATCGCGCGGCCGCGAGCATCCCCGTCACCGGTGCGAGCCAGTACACCCAATGCGCATCCCAGAATCCGCCGATGACTGCGGGGCCGAGCGATCGGGCGGGATTCATCGAGGCCCCAGTCAGTGGGCCGCCCATCATCGCGCAGAAGCCAACCGTCAGTCCAACGGCGATGGCCGCAAATCCCTCGGCGACACGTTCGTCCGTGGCGACGGCCATGATCACGAGCATGAGCGCGAACGACAGAAGCCACTCGATCACGAACGCCCCGCCCGCGCCAACGCCGAGCGCGCGAGCCGGAAGGGTCGCGCCCATCTGTCCGACGACGCCAAGCACCGCGCGAGACACCGCCGATGCCGCGATGGCGCCGAGGCACTGCGCGAGGATGTATGGAACCACATCGCGCGACGGAAAGCGTCGCACCGACCAGAAGCCGATCGTCACGGCCGGGTTGATGTGCGCGCCGGAGACGTGACCGAGCGCGAAGATCATCGCGGTGACCACGAACGCGAACGCGAGCGCCACGCCGGCGTGCGACACCGCGCCACTTGTCGCGGCGTTAACCATCACCGCGCCCGGACCGATCAGCACGAGAAAAAACGTCCCGATCGCTTCGGCGAGGAGTCGTCGCGAATCCAGCGGCGCCTCACTGTTCATACTAACGCGCCCCGCGCGATGACGATGACTCGAGCTTGACCGTGCTGGGTCACGATCAGCCCGTCTCCCCATCCTGATCGTTGGATGCCGGCGCAAGCTTTCCGCCAGCGATGAGATAGTCGGCGAATTCGTCCGGGAGCTCGCTCGCCCTGAATCGCCTTCACGGCGGCGTCTATATCGTACTCGACGCGCACGAACTCGAACTTCACGTCCGACTTGTCGACATCGAGGATCACGTAGCCTGCGCGCCAATCGCCGTCCTTGGGCCGGCCGACGCTCCCGGTATTCAGGAAGTGGATGCCCTCGATGGTTCGATGCCACGGCAGGTGCGTGTGACCGAAGCACAGTACGTCGCCGGTCTTTGCTCCGGCGATCTCCGCCATCCTCGAGAGGAAATCGTCGGTACGATCCTCGGTGAGGTACAGCGTGTTGAGCGTTGGCGCTCCGTGCACGAGAATCACGGTGGGGCCGGAGAGGTGGCCTCCCAGCGGGCGCAGATCCAGGCGAAACGGCAGCGATGCGAGCACGTGCTTCACACTTGCAGAGACGTGCTGCTTGGTCCACTCGAACGAGAGGTGCGCGAGCTCGGCCTGCCTCGGATCCTCGTACTTGCAGCCACAGTGCTTGTAATCGAGCCCCACCGTGGAGTCGTAGTTGCCGGCGATGCCGGCGATCCTCGCATCGCCGAATTCGATCGACCGTCTCGTTCGGCCATGGCGCATACCCAACGAGATCGCCCAGGTGGTACGTGGCGCCAATGTCGGGACGCGCGGCGATGTCGGCGAGCACTGCGTCGAGCGCGGGCAGATTCGCGTGTATGTCGGAGATGAGGGCGTATCTCATGTTTTATCCCGCTGGTTCTACGGGGAGAGTCAGGCACATCACGCACGCCGATGCCGGGCACGCAGTCTGGAATTCGGCCGTCTGTTGCACCGACGCCGGAACGGCTTCGCGAGTGGTCTTCACGAATCCGAAGCTCGGGAAGTAGTGCTCGGCGGTCGTCGTGAGGAGATAGAGCGCGCGCAAGTCCCGCGACTCCGCCTCGGCGATGATCCGCTCGACCAATCGGCGACCGAGACCGCGGTCCCGCCATTCCGGCGAGACGGCGGTTGAGCGAAGCAGCGCGCGCTCGCCGCACATCTCCAGGCCAACGACGCCCACCACGCGACCCTCACTCTCGGCCACGATGAAGGTGTCCAGCGATTCGGCAACGCCCACCACGGGCAGGCCGCTCGCGGTGAGGAGCTGCTCGACATCGTCGAGGTCCGCGTTCACCGCGGCGCGGAGCGTAACGCCCGCAGTATCGAGAGTGGTCGCCATGATTCACCGCCTCCGAATGAACTTCGATCGCTGGCTCACGAGCAGCAGCCGCTGGCACAGCACGGCTTCTTCGCGCGCACGAACGCGCTCAGAAACTTACCGTCGATTTCGTGCGCGACTGCGTCGACATCGAGCCCCGACTGGGCGAGAAATGCAGCCGCCTCCTTGGCCGCGTAGAATCGAGTGGGCTCGAACGTCGGCTCCTCGAATCCCACGTCCTCGAGCAGCCGCGCGAACTCCGACTCCTCGAGGGCGCCGGCGATGCATCCGACCCACAGCTCCATGCTCGCACGCACCGCGGCGGGAACCTCGCCGCGTACGATCACATCGCTCACCGCGAATCGGCCACCGGGCTTGAGCACCCGAAACGCTTCGGCCAGCACCTGCCGCTTGTCTCCGGAGAGATTGATCACGCAGTTGGAGATCACCACGTCTACCGAAGCATCGGGAAGTGGAATCTGCTCGATGTTTCCCTTGAGGAATTCGACGTTCTCGATGCCGGCCTCCGCCTGATTCCGGCGCGCGAGCTCGAGCATCGAGTCGGTCATGTCGAGGCCGTACGCCTTGCCCGTCGGGCCGACGCGGCGCGCGGAGAGCAGCACATTGATTCCGCCGCCTGAGCCGAGGTCGAGCACGATCTCGCCGGCCTCGAGCTCGGCGAGCGCGGTGGGGTTGCCGCACCCGAGAGAGGCGAGCACGGCTGCCTCGGGTAGCTCGTCGATCTCACCGTTCACGTAAAGATTCGACGTAATAGGATCTGTCTGGCCATCGAAGGCCGAGCCGCCACAGCATGAATTGATCGCACCAGCCGCGGGCGTGCAGCAGGAGGCAGCGGCGGCCTGCGGGAGATCGACGGCGGCCAGGACGCGCCTCGCGGCATCTCCGTACTTCTCCTGAACGACCTGAGTGAGCTCCGACGACTTCGACATGGTTCTCCGTTAATCAAAAAACGTTGATGAATGAGTCGCGATAGTTCATGTGGATCGCCACCAGCGCTAGCAGCAGCGGCCCACCTTGCGCATCTCCCGCCTGTGCGCCGACGGCTGTAGCCCGATGCTGAAGTCGTGCAGCTCGGCCAGCGCACCCGGGACGATGGCGTAGTAGGACCAGCGCCCTTCCTTGCGATCGGACACCAGCCCCGCGTCCTTCAGCACCCGAAGGTGAAAGGACAGCCGGGACTGGGCGGCATCCAGCTCGCTCGTGAGCTCGCACACGCAGCGCTCACCGTGGCGGAGCATGTGCATGATCTCGAGGCGCGTCTCGTCCGAGAGTGCGTGAAAGAGCTCGGCGGCGCGCGCGAGTCTCGTGTCGGCAGCGATCGTCGTCATGATGGCAATATATCAACGTTTATTGATTTGTCAATCGGTGCCGCACGGCCGGTCAGTCGTGGTCGTGCGGCACTCCCGTGAGGCGCAGGTCGGAGGGATAGTCGTGCGGTTGCACGGGCGCCGCGTGCGCCAGCTGGGCGAGCCGCTTCTCGTAGTCCGCGACGTTCTCGGGCGCGTACGGCCGCTGCACTACCGGCATCGGAGTGTTCCGGTACTGCGCACGCCACTTGTCCACCGACTCATCGATGCACTCGTCCGTGATGCGCGTGTCGTCGCGCGCGCCGTAGTGTCCGAGCCCGCCATCGATCGTGCGGGTTGCGGGCGCCCACAGGCGATACCAGAGCGTCATCGAATCGTGCAGGTCGCTCGCACACGCCGGCGCCGTGTCGAGCGGCGAGGGATCGAGCTCGAGGCGGCAGGCCGCCGTCACGCGCTCGACCATCCATCGAAGGGCGAGCATCGCGAGGCCGCGTTCCGCCCACGGGTATCCGCCGCCCACATCCGAGTGCACGCCGGTGAACCATTGCTGCTCGATGCGCTGGCCCTGCTCGCGCGCGTCGGGCTGCTGCAGCCAGAGCGTCGGCACGAACGGGCGGCGCCGCTCGTCCACCGCAACCGCGTGATAGGCGCAATCGACCCAGCTGCTCAGCGTCACATCGTGGAAGCCGACGAGATGCGACGTTAGATGTCCGAGCAGCCCCACCGGAATCCCGAGCGAGCCGACGGTGTCCCAGACGCCGATGCACGTGATGCGGAAATCGGGATGCGAGTGCCGCGCGCGGAAATCGACGGACTGCTGCGCGTTTGGCGCGGTCGCGTCACCGCGCTTTCGATACAGCTTGAACGCCTCGTGAACCGCGGCATCGACGTCCATGCCGAGCGTGAGCTTCTCCGCATTGATGATTCCGCAGTTGCGAATGAGTCCCGCGAGACTGCGCACCGTGTACGCGCCGCGGCTGAAGCCGAAGAGATAGACGTAGTCGCCGGGATGATAATGGTCGACGAGGAAGCGATAGCACTGCTGGATATTTCGATCGAGCCCGTACCCCGTGGCGCCGCCGATCACTCTGTCAATGAAGCCTCCCGTGCCCACGCCCGGGTGATAGTACGCGAGCTGCGGCGTGCCGTCGCTCGCGTGCGGCTTCACGAGCTGGTAGGTGAGCCACACGTTCGTTGTGGCCGAGCTGCCAACCGGGGCTGTCGCTTTCGCGCTGTTCCACGTTCCATCGGCGCAGATGACGATGCGCTTGTGCGTCTGGCGAACGGCCTCCGACGCGAGGTTCTGGCGGAGATTCGGCGGCGCGGTCCAGCCGGCGCGCGCGGGCGGGGTGATCTCGAGCGGTCGCACGACGCGCTCGGCGCCGGTCATTTGCCCGAGGCGAGCGCCTTGACGAGCTCTCGACGAATGCTTCTGGCTAACCCGTCCTGCCCCTTGAACGGGTGCACCTTTCTCCAGGCCGGAAGCGGCACGACCGTCTTCGCCATCATGGGATGACCACCGGCGCTCCCGAACGCGCTGAAGCGCCGGCGGATTCGCTCGCCGAGCTTTGCGTTCGGCGACAGCGAACGCAGGCTCATCGCGAACTTGCCGCCGAAGACGCCGGACACCGCCGAGATCTCCGCGCCCGCCATGCCGAGGCAGAACTCGGCGAGCTGCGCCACAATGTGCTCTTGATCCGACGGGAGCGTTCCGAGGTGCAGGAAGGCCAGGCCGTTGCGCACGCGCGCGTGCTCGAGCGCGACGCCGAACCGCTTGAGCGCGAGAGGGCCATAGGATGGATGCTGAATGCGCCGCAGCGCGACGTGGTCCGCGCGCGCGAACAGCAGCGCGAACATCTGCAGGTCCTCGTCGCTCGCCGCGCGGGACAGCGACTTCGTATCCGTCACGATACCGTAGAGCAACGCAGTGGCGAGACGGGTGGTCACGCCAGCGGCGTCGGAAGCGAGCAGATACTCCGCCGCCATTGTGGCGCTGGCGCCGTAGTTGGTTCGCACGTCGCGAAAGCGCGCGCGATAGGAGCCCGTGTTCGGATGATGGTCGATCACCGCGGCCACCTCCGGCAGCGCATCACGGAAGTACGGCGGCTGCACGTCGACGAGAATGAGTGGCGCGAGCAGCGGCACGCGCTCGATGGGCACGTGACGCACGCGCTCGTGCAACTCGGCGATGAGGCGCTGGTTCTCCGGCCGCGTGATCTGGCCGGCGGTGACGATCGGCGAACGCGCCGGGGAAAATCCGAGCGTGCGGCGCAGCGCGAGCGCGGACGCGATCGCATCGGGATCGGGATCGTTCTGGACGAGAAACGTGCAGCGTTTCGCGCCCGCGAGCGCGCGGCGAAGCGCGCGAAGGCGCTTCCTCGCGGCCGGGTCTGCGCTCACGAGCGCGGCGAGCCGGCTGTGGATGATATGCCCGCGTTGACGACGAGGCGTCATCTCATCCCGGAGCCGGTGTCAATGGGCATTGGCGATCAGGGACCAGTTGGGACAACGTACTTCTCGTCGTATCGCGCAATCGATTCGCCGATGATCTGCATCGCACGCGGCGCCTGCTCCCATCCGATCGTCTGCACGCGCTTCCCTTCCAGATCCTTGTAGATGTGAAAGAAGTGCTCGACCTCGCGCAGATAGTGTTGCGGAATGTCCGCGATGTCGAAGTATTCCTCGTAGAACGGATCGTTGCTCGGCACCGCGAGAATCTTGTCATCGGGCTCGCCGCGATCGGTCATGCGAAGCACGCCGATGGGCCGGGCATCGATCTGGCATCCGGGAAACGTCGGCTCGTTCAAGAGTACGAGAATGTCCGCCGGATCGTTGTCCTCGGCCAGTGTGCGCGGTATGAAACCATAGTCGGCGGGATAGTGAACCGCCGAATACAGCACGCGGTCGAGGCGAAAGAGACCGGACTCCTTGTCGAGCTCGTACTTGTTGCGGCTGCCACTCGGGATCTCGACGACGGCGGTCACTTTCTCCGGCGGGTGCGATCCCGACGGCAGACCGTGCCAGGGGTGAATCAACGCGCGGCCTTCGCAGGCTGCTGTGTTTCATCGCGCCGCATGGTTCCCTTGTACGACTGCGACTCGCCGGCGACGCCGAAGTTCGTCGCGTTGAGCTCCGCGACGCGCGCCATCTCGCTGCTCGTGAGATCGGCAAGGTCACTGGCGGCCGCGAACTCCTCGAGCTGCTCGTCATCGTAAATGTTCGGGAGCGTCGTCACCACGAGCGGATCGGCCAGCAGCCACTTGAGCGCGGCCTGTCCGAGCGTCATCCGCTTCGTGAGAAACTCGAGCGTGCGCACCTTCTGGATTCCGTTGATGAGCCACGACCGCGGACGATGGCGGCGGTGATCGTTCTCCGCGAAGACGGTGTCTTCCGTGTACTTCCCTTCGAGCATCCCGGATGCGTGCGTCACCCGGACGTTGAAGACGCAGTTTGGCGCGTGCGCGCGGGCCGCCTCGAGCATGGCGGTGCCGGGATGCTGCTCGATGACGTTCCAGATCATCTGGATGGTGTTGATGTCGCTCTCGCGCTCCACGAGCTCCACCGCCTCGTACAACCATCCGATCGCGGGTCCGAACGCGGCGCCCCACGCGCGAATTTTTCCTTCGCGCACGAGCTCGCGCATCGTCTCCCAGATTTCCGGCGTGCGGACGTGCTCCATTTTGATGTTGTGGAGCTGGAGGACGTCGATGTAGTCGGTCTCGAGCCGCTCGAGGCACTTGTCGACGGCGTAGCGCATGAACTTTGGCTCGAAGCGCTGCGGAAGCTCGCTCTGCCCGCGGCGCGCCTTGGCCGCCTCTTCGTCGTAGATGTCGTAGCCGATCTTCGTTCCGTACACGACATCCGCGCGCCGATTCCGAAATGCGGCGGCGAGCTGATGTTCGCTTCGCCCGTTGCCGTATGCGTCGGCGGCATCGAAAAATGTGACGCCGTGATCATCGAGCGCCCGGCGCAACATGCCGATCGCCTGCTCGTCGGTGACGTCACCCCACCAGCCGGTGGAAAGTGTCCAGAGTCCGAAGCCGACTTCGCTTACGCTGACACCGGTGCCGGGAAAGGTGCGAAATCTCATGTAGAGGAGTCGGGCCGTTTCGGTCGCGAAGTAGGTGAGAATGAAGTCCGCGCCGGCGCGCCGAATGCCCAACAGCGACTCGAGCATCGCGCGCTCGCGATCTATCCAGCCTCGCTCGGCTGCTGCAAGAAGCATAGCGTACTCGCCACTCACCTGATAGGCGGCCACGGGGTAGCCGGTCTCCTGTTTCACGCGCGCAACGATGTCGAGATATGGGCCGGCCGGCTTCACCATGATGGCGTCCGCGCCTTCCTCGATGTCGAGCCACACCTCGCGCATGGCCTCGTCCGAATTCGCGGCGTCCATCTGATAGCCACGACGGTCGCCGGACTTCGGGGTGGACTCCGCGGCCTCGCGGAAGGGGCCGTAGAATGCCGACGCGTATTTCGCGGCGTAGGCGAGAATCGCGGTGTTGGTGAGCTTCTGCCCATCCAACGCGCGGCGGATCGCGCCCACGCGGCCGTCCATCATGTCGCTCGGAGCCACGATGTCGGCGCCGGCCGCCGCGTGCACGAGCGCGGCGCGCGACAGGAGCTCGAGCGTCGCGTCGTTGTCCACTTCGCCGTCGCGAAGAATCCCGCAGTGCCCGTGATCCGTGTACTCGCACATGCACACGTCGGTGATGACGACGAGCTGCGGAAATTTCCGCTTGAGCTCGCGCACCGCGCTCGGCACGGGGCCCTTGTCATCCCATGCCGACGAGCCCGTCGCGTCTTTCGTGTCGGGGAGACCGAAGAGAATGACGCCGCCAACGCCTTCCTCGCTCGCCTCATCGACCTCGCGCAGCATCTCGTCGACGGAGAGCTGAAAGACTCCTGGCATCGAGCCGACCGGATTTCGGATCTTCGATCCGGAGCGCACGAACAGCGGAAGCACGAGCTGCGAGGGCGCGAGATGCGTCTCCCGGATCAGCTTGCGGAGCGGCTCGGTGCGGCGGAGGCGCCGCGGACGATATTCGGGAAACGATGGCATCGCGCTAATAGTTGACTAAGTCAAGTAATGGAGTCGCCGTGCTCATTCGGGCTGCGGCGACGGAATTTTCGTCGTGTCGAGGCGCACCGCCGCGAGAATGCCGGCCGCGCCATTGCGGCGCATGCGCGCGGCGAGTGCTTCGCCCGCCTCCTCCGCGGTATGCTTCCCCACGATCAGCGACCCTCGCAAGAGATGCTTGCCGTGCAGATCGCTGACAAGCGCGTGCAATACCGCGCCCTCACCCTCGCCAATGAGCAGCGCGCCGATCGGCACCTGACAGCCGCCATCGAGCGCCGCGAGCAGCGTGCGCTCGGCGCGCGCCGCAAACGCACTCGGCGCGTGGTGAATCGGCGCGAGCAATTCGGCCATTCTGGTATCGTCCTCGCGCGCCTCGACGGCGATGACGCCCTGCCCCGCCGCCGGAAGCCAGTCGGGGGCATCGAGCCACGCGTCGATGCGCTGCTCAGCCTCGAGGCGCTTGAGCCCCGCGCCGGCAAGGATCGCCGCGTGCACCTGCCCCTCGTCCACTTTGCGCAGACGCGTGGGCACGTTGCCGCGCAGCTCGACCACCTCGAGATCCATTCGCTTGTGCAGCAGCTGCGCGCGACGCCGCAGACTCGACGTACCGACGCGGCTCCCGCGCGGAAGATCCTCGATCGACTCGGCGACGATGCGATCGTTCACCACGAGCACATCGCGCGGATCTTCGCGCACCAGCATCGCGACCAGCGCCAGACCTGCGGGCATGCTGGTGGGAAGATCCTTGAGGGAGTGCACGCAGCAGTCGACCTTGCCCGCCGCGAGCGCGTCCTCGAGCTCCTTGGTGAAGAGCCCCTTCGCGCCAATGGCACTGAGTGACTCGTCGAGCTTCTTGTCGCCGACGGTCTTGAAGGTGACGAGCTCCGACGGCGTCCCCGCCGCGTCGAGCGCCGCCTGTACCATGCGCGCCTGCCGAAGCGCGAGCTCGGAGGCGCGCGTCGCGATTCGGACGGTGTCGGTCATCGTCGAAAACTGAGAGGCTTTGCCCGTGATGGCTAGCGCGTGGGACGCCTCGCAGGGTGCGCAGAGAGGTGCGTGATGATGGTCTGCACCAGCAATGCGATGGTCGACTCAGCGGCCTCGATCTCGACTGGCACGCCCAGCGCGCGTGCCGCATTGCTGGTCACGGGCCCGATCGACGCGCCGCGTATCGTTCCCGCACGCGCGGGACCGAGCGCGTCGACGAAGTGGCGCACGGTAGACGCTGAGGTGAAGGTCACGAGATCGACCGTGCCCGCGTCGAGCGCCTCGCTGAGCGTTGCCAGCCCGGAGAGGTCGGGGACGGCGCGATAGATCTCGATCTCATCCACGGCGGCGCCCATCTCGCGAAGCGCGGCGGGGAGCAGCTCCCGCGCACCCGCGGCGCGCGCGAAGAGCACGCGCGAGCCACGCACATCGGCGCGCTCGCGGAGCTTCTCGATCACGCCCTCTGCCACGTAGCGATCGGGGACGACGTCGACCGCGAGTCCGTGCGCGAGCAGCGCGTCGGCCGTCGCGGGGCCCACCGCGCAGAGCTTCGCATTCGCGAGCGCGCGCGCGTCGAGACCGAGCTCGCGCAGCGCCGTCCACAACAGGTCGACGGCGTTGCGGCTCGTGACGATGACCCACCTGTACATCGCGAGCTGGCCGAGCGCGCGGCGGAGCGGCTCCTGATCGAGCGGTTCGATGCGAATCGCGGGGGCTTCGATGACCGTTGCGCCGGCGATCTCGAGCGCGATGCGCAGCTGCGACGCCTGCTCGCGCGCGCGCGTGACGACGATCGTGCGTCCAAAGAGAGGACGGCGATCGAACCAGCTCATCTCCTCACGCAGACTCACGACGTCGCCGACGATCGCGATCAATGGCGCGATCACCTTCTCGCGTGCCGCGCGCTCGGCGAGCGTCGCGAGCGTCGCGGTCACCGTGCGCTGGCGCGGATACGTTCCCCACTCGATGATCGCCGCGGGCGTCTCGGGCGAGCGGCCGCCCTCGATGAGCGCGTTCGCGATCTTCGCGAGCCGGCTCACGCTCATGTACAGCACGAGGGTTCCGCCCGCTCGCGCGAGCGCGGCCCAATCGGTCTGGTCCTTGTCCTTGCCGGGATCCTCGTGGCCGGTGATGAAGGTGACCGACGTCGAGAGGCCGCGATGCGTGACGGGAATTCCCGCATAGGCCGGAGCCGCGACGCCGGCGGTGATTCCGGGCACGACCTCGAACTCGATTCCGGCCGCGGCGAGTGCGATCGCCTCCTCCCCGCCTCGACCGAACACCATCGGGTCGCCGCCCTTGAGCCGCACCACGCGCTTTCCCTCGCGCGCGAGCTCGAGCAGGAGCGCGGTGATCGCGTCCTGCTCCATCAATGGCGTGCCTCCGCGTTTCCCGACGAAGATTTTCTCCGCCTCGCTCCTCCGCCCAATCCACGCATCATCGACGAGCGTCGGGTTGACGAGCGCGTCGTAGACGATCGTGTCGCACGAGGCGAGAAGCTCTCGGCCGCGAACCGTCAGCAGCCCGGGGTCGCCGGGACCCGCGCCCACGAGGTACACCACGCCGGCACTCACGGGCATGCGAGCCTCAATGTCGAGATGCCGATCTGTGCTCTCTTCAGAGCTCGCGCCGCAGCGCGAGCCGCCGCCGGGCGACGGTCAGCCTGCGTCGCATGATGCTGATGGTGTAGAGCAGGTAAATGCTGATCGCCGCGAAGTAAGCGGCGTGGTAGTAGCCATCGTTGTGTGGCATCAGCGTCCCTCCTCGAGCTCGAGCAGATCACGCTCAGTCGCCAGGCGATACCTCTGGCGCACGAGCGCGAGATAGAATAGCGAAAACGCCAGGAATGAGATAATCAGCGTCAGGCAGCATCTCCGGCGGCAGCGAGGGCGCGCTCGGCTTGATCACGATCGGCCGGGGATGAAGCGTGCGAAAGAGATAGACGCTGAGATGAATGAATGGAATCAGGAGCGATCCGAGGATGCCGAGAATCGCAGAGTAGCGCGCGCGCAACGCTCGATCGTCGATCGCGCCGCGCAGCACGAGATAGCTCACGTAATGAACCAGAGAAAGAGCGTGAGCGTGAGTCTCGCGTCCCACGTCCACCAGGTTCCCCACACTGGCCTGGCCCAGATTGGGCCCGTCACCAGCACGACCGTCGTGAACACCACGCCGACCTCCGCCGAACTTTCCGCCGCGCGATCGAGGCGCAGATCGCCGAGCCAGAGGTAGCCGATCCCCGCGAGCGCGACGACGCCGAACGCCATGAAGGCGTCGAGCGCCGCCGGCAGGTGCAGATAGAAAATCTTCTGTGCGGGCCCCTGGATGGCCTCGAAGGGCGTGAAGTAGATCACGCGCACGAGCGCCACCGCAATGGCGAGCACGGCGACGAGAAACAGGATGTCGATGCCGGAGCGCTTGGCCGGCATCGCGCTTTCTGCGCTCGGCGCGGGAGAGAGAGTTGTCATTCCTCAATGGTGAACGGGAACGCGAGCATGCAAGCGGCGACGAACACGATGTCGAACGCGATCAGCAATTTAAGCCATCCCACAGATCTCGTCGGCGGGACGGCCGGCGAGCAGCCGCGCCGTCGCCTGCGCGGCCGGGATCACGATCGGAACGAAGAACGGGAGCGAGAGCACAGGCAGCAGCATCTCGGCCAGCTTCGTGTTCACGGCCATCGCGCTGAAGAGAGTCCCCACGGCAACGAGCCCGATGGCAGCGAGCAACGCGATGACCGCGAGCGCCCACGCGTGCTCGAGCAGCGGAACGCCGTAGAACAGCTGCACCGCGGGGATCGCCACGATCTGCACGGCGGCGACGAACACCAGGTTCGCCATCGCCTTGCCGAGATAGATCGATTCGCGCGGGATGGGTGCGCCGAGGAGCGTGTCGATCGCGCGGTCGGCCTGCTCGATGCCGAACGAGCGCTGGAGGCCGAGCAATCCGGAGAAGGTGAAGATTGCCCAGAGCACGCCGGGCGCGAGGTCGATCGCGGAAGACGGCAGTGGGATCCCACGCGAAGTAGAAGATCACGATGCCGAGCAGCGCGAACACCGCGGCCGAGAAAAACGCGGTGCGCGTGCGGAACTCGATCGCGAGATCCTTGCGCGCGATGAGAAACGCCGCCGTGAGCGTATTAGGCGCCATGAGTCACGTGCTCACGATACACGCCGAGGTAGGTCGACGGATCGATCGTCTCGCCCTTCTCCAGCCGCACGAGCGCGCCGTCGCGCATGATGGCCGCGTGCGTGGCGAGCGCCAGCCCCTGGGCGATCTGGTGCGTGACGAGCACCATCGTCGTTCCGGCGGCACGCAGCGCGGCGATGTGCGCGGCGAGAGCGGCGCTCCCGGAGTCATCGAGACCGGTGAACGGCTCGTCGAGCAGAACCACGCGCGGATCGTGGACCGTCGCGCGCGCGATCGACACTCGCTGCTGCATCCCGCGGCTCAGCAGGCGCACGGGAGTGTCGGCGCGCTCACTCATCTCCATGCGCTCGAGCGCGCGCTCTGCCTGCGCACGCGCGTCGCGAACCCCGAACAGTCGCGCCGTCAGCTCGACGTTCTCGCGCGCACTGAGCGCGCCGTAGAGCATGCTCGCGTGCGAGATGTAGCCGACCGCCGCGCGCAGCTCCGCGCCACCGGGCAGCGCCACGCCGGCAACGCTCCCGCTTCCCTCGCTGGGGCGCAGCAGCCCCGCGAGCATGCGGAGCAGCGTCGTCTTCCCAGCACCGTTCGGCCCGAAGAGCGCCAGGCAGTCGCCGGCCGCGAGCGAGAGCGACACCTCGCTCACCGCGACGCGGCCGCCGAAGCGACGGCCGAGCCCCCGAGTCGCGATCATGCTCGTGTCGGCAAGCGAACCAGTCGTCACGCGTCGGCGCCAGCGTCGCGCGGGATCTCGCGCTCCGCGCGCGGGAGGTACTTGCTCGCGTGGCGCGGCGAGCGCTGGCGCAGCGCGGCCCGCAGCGCAGCGACGTCGAGCGCGCGCGACGCGAGGTGGGCCGCGTACGAGTGCCGCAGCGTGTGCGGCGTGATCCGCTCGGCCACCTCCTCGTCGAGGCCGGCGGCTTTCGCGAGCCGCTTGAGCCGGTCCCACGCGCGCTGTCGCGACGTGTGCAATCGCGTTCGCGGATGGATGAAGACGAACGGCTTGTCGCGCGCGCGCGCCGGAGCCGGGCGAATCGCGAGCCACGCACCCATCCACCCGGCCGCGTCGCCGTCGAGCGTGAGCTGGCTCTCCTCGCCGCGCCGGCCAATGACGTCGAGCTTGATCACCGACGGGCCTCCGCGCACCCCGTCGAGTGTCAGACCGATCGCCTCGGAGATGAGCAGCGCACCGTGGTAGGCGATGCCGTAGAGCGCGAGATCCATCGCCGCCGCCGGATCGTTCGCGGCTCTGACCTCCAGATAGCAGAAGATCGCCGCGACGTCCGCCTGATCAATGATGTGCGGCGCGCGCGGTTCCGGCACGGGCTCGGCGAGGAGCTCCGCGGGCCCCGGGGCGCGGATCTCCTCTTCGGTCACGAGATACCGGTAGAACGACTTGATCGCCTGGAGATGGCGTCGCACCGTGGGCACCGACCAACCCTCGAAGCTCGCGCGCGCCTGGAGGTAGTCGCTCAGATCAGCGGGAAGCAGGTCGTCGAGCGGGCGCGGCACGAACGCGCGCACGAGGTCGGCGACATCGGCGTGGTAGGCCTCGATGGTGGCCCCGGCCTTCCCCGCCCGCTCGAGCCAGGCCGAGAAACGGTGCACGGGATCGTAATCCGGCTGAAACTCCGGTACCGAGAGGGAGTCTGGGGAGTCGATCACGCTGCAAAGTGTAGCACTCGCCTCGCTAGCGGGCCAACGACCAGAACCGCGGACTGGCTGGCATCCGTCCGGCCTTCCGCTAAGATATTCTCCTCGCCTATCGCATGGATGAAGCATGACCGACATCGACGTCCTTCTCGAGGAGCACCGAAAGTTCAAGCCGCCCGAGGCGTTTCGGAGCGCGGCGAACGTGTCGTCGCCGGAGGTGTACGCGCGGGCCGCGAAGGACTATGAGGCGTTCTGGGCCGAGTGCGCGCGGGCGCTCGTGTGGTCGAAGCGATTCACGAAGGTGCTCGAGTGGGCGCCGCCGCGCGCGAAGTGGTTCTCGGACGGCGAGCTCAATGCATCCGTGAATTGCGTCGATCGGCACGTGAGTGGCTCGCGGCGCGACAAGGCCGGCCATCGTCTGGGAGGGCGAGCCCGGCGATACGCGCACGCTCACCTATGCGCAGCTGCTCGACGAGGTGTGCCGCTTCGCCTCCGTGCTCGACTCGCTCGGCGTGAAGCGGGGCGATCGCGTCGCGATCTACCTGCCGATGATTCCGGAAGCCGCGATCGCGATGCTCGGCTGCGCGCGGATTGGCGCCGTGCACTCGGTCGTGTTCGGCGGATTCTCGGCGGAGTCGCTGCGCGATCGCATCGTCGATGCGCAGGCGAAGGTGCTCATCACGGCGGACGGCGGCTACCGGCGTGGGCAGGTCGTTCCGCTCAAGAAGAATGCGGACGACGCGCTCGCGCAGACGCCGACGATCGAGCACGTGGTGGTCGTGCGGCGCACGGAGCAGCCGATCGGCGGCACGCCCGCCGCAATGAAGGCCGGGCGCGATCAATGGTGGCACGAGCTCATGGCGAAGGCATCGCCGGATCGCCCCGCGACCGCGATGAACGCCGAAGACATCCTGTTCACGCTCTACACATCGGGCACGACGGGCAAGCCGAAGGGGATCGTCCACACCACCGGCGGCTATCTCACGCAGTGCGCCGTCACCATGCGGATGATCTTCGACCTGAAAGAGAGCGACGTCTACTGGTGCACTGCGGACGTCGGCTGGGTGACCGGACATTCGTACATCGTGTATGGTCCGCTCGCGAACGGCGCGACGTGCATGATGTACGAGGGCGCGCCCGACTGGCCCGCAAAGGACCGCTTCTGGGCGCTGTGTGAGAAGTACGGCGTCACGATCTTCTATACCGCGCCCACGGCGATTCGCGCCTTCATGAAGTGGGGAGCGCAGCACCCCGAGAAGCACGATCTGTCGAAGCTGCGGCTGCTCGGATCGGTGGGCGAGCCGATCAATCCCGAGGCGTGGATGTGGTATCGCGAGCACATCGGCGCAGGATCGATGCCCGATCGTCGACACGTGGTGGCAGACGGAGACGGGTGCGATCATGATCTCGCCGCTCCCCGGCATCACGGAGACCACGCCGGGAAGCGCGACCGTTGCGTTCCCGGGCATCTTCGCCGAGCTGCTCGACGACGGAGCGAAGCCGATCCAGGTTGGCGGCGGGCTGCTCGCGATCACGAAGCCGTGGCCGGGCATGCTGCGCACGATCTGGGGCGACGACGCGCGCTACGTGAACACGTACTTCTCGAAGTGGCCCGGCCGCCCCGATCTCTACTTTCCCGGCGACGGCGCCAAGCGCGATGACGACGGCAACTTCTGGATCCTCGGCCGCGTCGACGATGTGCTCAACGTCGCCGGCCACCGCATCGGGACCATGGAGGTGGAATCGGCGCTCGTCGATCATCCGGCGGTCGCCGAGGCGGCCGTGGTTGGAAAGGCGCACGACCTGAAGGGACAGGCGATCTCCGCATTCGTGACGCTTCGCGAGGGTATGAAGCCCAGCCCGGAGCTGATCGCGGAGCTGCGCGAGCACGTGGCGACGAAGATCGGCGCGATCGCCAAGCCGGACGACATCATCTTCAGCGCGGATCTCCCGAAGACTCGATCCGGCAAGATCATGCGGCGCCTGCTGCGCGACATCGCGGAAGGCCGCGCGCTTGGCGACACGACGACGCTGGCGGATCCCGCCGTGGTCGCATCGCTGAAGGTTCAGTACGAGTCGCTGGAGGGCTAGTGTCGTGAGTTGGAGATTCGTCGTCGTCTTGAAGTCTGTTCCGTTTCATCCGTCTGATCCGTTCGCTTCGTTTTTCATACTGTTCAGGCCAGCCCGAGCGGCAGTTGCGAAAGCGGTCCGCGACCGCGCGATACAGGCACTAACAAATTGATGATACGAACTGAACGGAACGAACGGACAGTGACGGATGAGTTCGAAGCGCCAGGGCGGGCTGCTGGAGGAGGCACTGACACGCTCCGTCATCGGAGCCTTCTTCGAAGCCACTTGGTTGGCAGACACTCGATTTGATCGTCGATGACAAGCTCGTCCTCGAGACCAAAGCGACGGAGCGGCTGCATCCCGGCGCTAGGCGGCCGTTGTTCAGCTACCTGTGTGCGACGAAACTGGAATTGGGCCTTCTACCGCATTTCGGTCGTTAACCGAAGTTCTATCGCGTGATCGGCGAGAACCGTTTCAAGCGCCACCGAAAAGGGAATGGCCACGAGGAATGACTACGAATTTCCAAACGACGACACTAGGCTCCGATCTTCTTCCAGTAGATCTTGGTCGCCGTGAGCCCGCCGTGCGGCTTGAGCGCATAGTCGGGAATCTCTCCCGCCAGCGTGAATCCGAGTCGCTCGTAGAGTCCCGACGCGCCCTCTTCGGCGGCGGTGTCGAGCACCAGAAGTGTGCGACCGTGCTGCCGGGCGAGATCCTCGGCGGTTCGCATGAGGGTCGAGGCGATGCCGCGGCCGCGGTGGCTGGGGCGCGTCATCATCTTCGCGATCTCGGCGCGGTGCGGCTGGTTGGGAGGAAAATCGAGCAGCAGCGTCACAGTTCCGACGAGGAGCTCGCCGTCCCACGCGCCGAGCACGAGCCGCTGCTTCCGGTCGGCCGCCGCGAGCGCGCCATCCCAGAACGCTTTCGCCCGTTCCGGCTCCACCGGGTGCATGAAGCCTACCGACCCGCCGTTCGCGACGACCTCCGTCAACATCGTGCAGAGCGCCTCGCTGATGTTCGGCGAGGCGCTCAGAAGTTTGATCTCCGTGTCGGACACGTTACCGAGGAATCAGGCGCGGCGAATGGTGCGGACGCGCGCGTCGGATGCGTCGTTGAGGCGAAGCGACGGACGTCCCGTTTCCTCGGGGCGAGCGGTCTCCGTGTTGCGACAATGATACGGAACGAGATCTTCGCCGAGCACGACGAGCGTGCGCGTCACCACGGTGCTGGCGAGCGGCTCGGGAATTCCCATCACGCGCACGTACGTCTCGATCGCGCGATCGAAGGGAAGGTCCTCCGCAAGATTGTCCACGAACATCAGCGCGTTCTCGACGTGCGATTGCACGATCGACTCTTCCGCGCGTGCCTGCGCGAGACGCAAGCGCTTGTCCGCTGACGGATTGAGTTTTCTCGAAAAGATTCGCTCAGGAAACAGCTGTCCCAACATGCCGAGCTCCAATGTAAAAGTTCGTGCGTGCAGCGACGTGCGACTGCCGTACTCAGGAAGCATGGCGCGTACCATCGCCGACTTTCCTTCTAAACAAACGATTGAGGCAGTCGAACAGGCACCAATTGTATCAATCGATGTGGGCACCACCCATACGAAGGGCCGAACGGGAAAGTGTCATCTGGCATACAAACGCCGCGATGCAACTATTTGTTCGATACTTCGGTCAATCCGAACAACTGTACTGATACAGGTTGCTGTGAAAGCGCTACGCTCTGACCGATGGTGCGGCCTCGCTACGAGCGGTGACGGTGCGCGTCAGGACGTCGTCGCGGCGCGGCTCACAGAGCGAAGGTCTGCAACGCTCACCGCGAGAATCACCACCCAGAGTAGCGCGGACGTCACGCACCAAATGCAGATCGCGTGAATGACGAACAGCTCGAGGTAAGTCAGCCACGCGGAGAAGAGCACGCTCCACGCTGCGAGTGCCACGATCATGCGCGCGATGGGCACACTCGCTTCGCGCGCCTCGGTGCTTCCCGCCATCGCGAGCACGAGCAACGCCGCGTACGCCGCGAACCCCCATGCCGCGATCGGGATGCCCATGAGCATCGACCACTTGCTCGTGTTCACCGTTTCGCACGAGCCGATGGAGCAGCTCAGCACACCGATCACGCCAACCTTGTAGAGCGTGAGGTAGAGCGCGATGCCGATTCCGACGGCGGCGAGCAGAACGAGCGTCTGCCGCCGGCTCACTTCGTCTTCGCTGCGGTGGTGTCGGCCTTCGCCGCTACGGGCGCTTCCTTCGTGGCGCTGTCGACGTACGCCTTGAACACGTCGTAGCTCATGCCGCCGGGGATCACGCGGGTGCCGATGACGAAGGTGGGCGTCGACTGAATCCTTCGGCGATTGCCCTCCGCCTGATTCGCCATGATGCGCGACTGGTGCGTCTGCGCGTCGAAGCACTTCTCCCAGCTGTCGCTGTTGATGCCCAGCGTCTTCACGTATCCGAGGAAGATTTTCTTCGGGTTGTCGGTCGCCTCGCCGTTCCATTCGGGCTGGTTGCGGAACAGCTCATCGTGCATCTCCCAGAACTTCCCCTGGTCTGCGGCGCACGCGGCGGCGTTCGAAGCCGCCATGGTGTTCTTGTGCATCGGCAGCGGAAAATCGAAGTAGCGATAGCTCGCGAGCCCGGTGTTGATGATTCGCGCGCGCACGTCCGGCTCCGTGATCACGGAAAAGTTTCCGCACGCCGGGCACTCGAAGTCGGCGAACTCCAGGATCTGCACCGGAGCGTTCGGATTGCCGAGCAGGTAGCCCTCGGCCTGCGCGGCCGTGATCGGCGCGGTGGTGACGTTTGCGCGAGCACGAGGCGCCGCGGACGGCTCGAACGATGAGCAGCCCGCCCGCCACCACCACGAGCGCGAGCACCACGTAGAAGCGCTGCGAGGAGTTGCCTCGCTGCTTGCTCACCACGCTGGATCGTCGTCCTCGTCCGCCGTCCACTCCTTTGTCTGCCATTGGCTCTCGCTTCTCTTTTGGGCGTCGTCCACGATTCGGCGATTTTCGGCGATATCGGGCGTGTCGTATGTAGCGCGCACTTCGTAATGAAAGAGCTCGCTTCGAATGTCTCCAATGCGCTTGGTCAGCTCGCCGGCGTAGCGAAGCAGCTCGCCCCGCCCATCAAGCTCGCCAATGCGCGCGGCCAACTCGCGCAAAAGTCTCTCGAGCATGCGCGCTCGCTTGTCGTCGTACGTTTCCTCGGATTCCGACATGCTGCTGCCTCATGTGGTACACGGCCCGCACTTACGGCCGTTCCGCGCGTCGCTCTCGAATTCCCGAAAGCTACCGGGAGTCCGATGTTGCGCAAGCAACTCGCGGATGCTGTAGTTTTCTCGTTCCCCGACCCTTTCGGAGCTCCACATTCAAGCCGACATCCTCCGAATTCCGGCCGGCGGCGGCGCCCTGCACGTCGAGCGATTCGGGCACGGCGGGCGGCCTGTGCTGCTCATCCACGGCTTCCCGACATCGAGCTTTCTCTGGCGTTCCATTGCGCCGCGTCTCGCCGAGTTGGGGCACACCGCACTCGCGATCGATCTGCTGGGCTACGGCGAGTCCGATCGTCCGCTCGAGGGCGACTACTCGATCGCCGCGCAGGCCGAGCACGTCGATCGCGTGATGACGGCGCTGCGCATCCCGCGCGCGACGGTGGTGGGCATCGATGCGGGCGGTGGCGTCGCGCAGCGGCTGGCGGTGACCCGGGCGACGCGAGTCGACGCCCTGATGCTGATCAACAGCGTCGGCTTCGATGAGTGCCCGGCGCGCGATGTGAAGCTCGTGCAGCGGGAGACGGCGCGCTTCGCCTTCCGGCTGACGCAGGGCATGCTCGGAGCGGCGCCGCTGCTTCGGCGCCTGCTCGAGGGGAGCGTCGCCGACCGGGAGCGCATGCCGGCGAGACTCGTCGCGCGCTACCTGGCCCCGTACGTGGGCTCGGAGGGGGTTTCCCACCTTTTGGCGGTCGCGCGGGCACTGCGGGCGGAGGATGTGTCGGATCTGGCGCTCAAGACCATCGAAATTCCGACGACAATAGTGTGGGGGGAGGCTGACCAGTGGCTCGACAGCGGGATGGGGGAGCGTCTTCAGGGCGCGATCCCGGGAAGCGTGCTCGTCAAGTTGCCCGGCGTGGGCCGACTCGTCCCCGAGGAGTCACCCGAGACGCTCACCCAGTTGATTGACGAGCTCGTTCAACGCTCGGGGTGAACGCAGTCGGCACGTCAGGGTATGTCAGAGACGTTCAACGCGTGTAATCGTTCTTTTGCTGGAATGACCGAGCGTTAACGCTTATATTTGCAGGACTTCCACACCAACAGGATGCATGGCCAACAACATTAGAACCCGACGCAAAGAAGTGAGCGTTCCAACGCCGTTCGAGCAAGCACGAGATGAGATGTTCCAGCAGGTGATTCGTTGCGGAGTGCCTCAGGCGACTCCAGAGCACCAGGATGAGTGGTTTACCGAAACGATGGCGTACCTTGGGGATCGCTATCACGAGCTGACGAAGGAGGAGCTGTCCGAGCTCCGCACGCTGGGCCTTCGTTTCTCGCAGCCGCCGAAGTCGCGAATCGAGAGCGAGCCCGTCGGCGCCGCGACCGCAGCCTGATCCCTGAACTGCCTGCAGTTTGATGCACCGCCCCTGCGCTCTGGCGTAGGGGCTTCGTTCATCCAGGAGGCCGGATCTGAGCCCGCATAGAGGCTATCGAGAGCGACGGAGTCCCGCGCCGATTCTCACCCCTCCGCCAAAGCCCGCCTCGATAAACGGGATCGCATGTTTCCACTTCGGCGCGTTGACGCCGGCGACCACGATCGCGACGGCACGCCACTCCGGGCCGCGGTCGTAGCGTGC
Source organism: uncultured Gemmatimonadaceae bacterium (assembly GCA_963827355.1). Classification (GTDB taxonomy): domain Bacteria; phylum Gemmatimonadota; class Gemmatimonadetes; order Gemmatimonadales; family Gemmatimonadaceae; genus FEN-1250. Next base: position 138,898 of record CAWHAS010000015.1, on the reverse strand, counting down.
GCCGATGCCGCCGCCGGCGTAGGGAGACCAGCGCATGACGTGGGTCGGGTCGATCAGAAAGTGAACGATCGCGTCGGCTCGCGCGCTGACGTTCGACCTTGCGCCGCTCGCGAAAGACGGCCCGATGCCGGCCGCGAGCTCCAGATGCATCGCGGACGAAACCACGATATCGGCGCCGAGTGCGCCCTGGAGGGCTCCGCGCCTCGCGATGAAGCCGTCGATGCGGGCCTCGGGCTGTAGGCGCGCCGCCTGCGCGTGGGCCGCCGCTCGTGCGCCGACGAGCAGCGCCGCGACCGCCATCGCGCATTTACCGTGTGTCACGCCTTGGCGCGCTGCCGGCGAAGGAAGAGCGTGTAATCGACGATTGCCCACAGCGACGCCGCGCCGACCGCCCAGATGAGCGGCTGGAGAATCGCCGCATGCAGCACGAGCGCGAGCACGGTGGCGAGCTGCAGCACCGTCACCACCTTCCCCGACATCCGCGCCTTGAAGTTCTTGGGGTCGAGATCCGACCTCATGTAGGCGACGAGAAATCCGACCGCGGTAGCGAAGTCGCGAAGCAGGATGACGAAGTACTCGAGCGTCGAGATCTCGCCCGCGATCAGGAAGGCGGAGATCGCAACGAGCACGAAGGTCTTGTCGGCGATCGGGTCGAGGAGGGCGCCCAAACGCGTGGTCTGTTGCCGACGGGCGAGCCATCCGTCGAGTACATTGGTGAGGGATGCTGCACCAATGAGCGCGACCCGCACTGAAGTGGCCTCAGTCGCCAGGAAGGCGGCCGCGAGCGGGAACCGCGAGGCCGACAGCAAATTCGGCAGGGTGAGCATCGATGGACGGCGCACGCCCCAAGTTAAGCCGACGCCGACAATGCTTGCCAGCGCCTTTGGTTCGGCGCACATAGAACCATTCTCCTCGTCTCACTCGTCATCGAGGTATGTCCGCCACCCTCGTGCTACGCCGTTCGGTTCCGCCGTACGCCGCGCCGAAGTCGTTCCTCGCACCGTCAATGATCTAGCAGTGGGCGCGGCAGCCAAGGCCGGCGGTCCGGCGTTCACTCACATCATCGCCGATCTAACGGGAATCGCGGCGCCCGCGCTGCGCGATGCGACCTCGTTGACCGGTCTTCTCATTGCCGCCGCCGGCGCCGCCGGCCTCTCGGCCATCGGTGCGCCTGTGGTCCGTCAGCTTCCCGATGGCGCCGTCGCGGCGGTGCTGTTTCTCGACGCGTGCCACATCACGCTTCGCGCGCTCCCCGAGAGCGGTACGCTCTTGCTCGACATTCTTGCACCCGCAACGCGCGACGCGCAGAAGGCACTCGACGTCTTCACCCGCCGTCTCGCGCCGAAGGAGTTGCGCAGCGAGGTTCGCGGCCGCGGATGAGCACACTCCTGGCGCCGGCGCAGCTCGCCACGGCGCATCTCGTGCTCACCGCGCTCGTGCTCATTCGGAATCTCACGATCGCCGGCCGCGCAGCGCGTCTGCAATCCACGCAGCGCACGATGGCGTTCCTTTGCGCGCTTTGCGGACTGCTGCTCTTGCCCGCGCTCACGGTGTTGCTCGTCTCGACCTCCGTGCTCACCGGGCGCGCGCTCTACACGCTGGCGTGGGTGTGGCCCGCCACGACGATCGTGGTTGCCATTCAGGCGGCGTACGCGCTCTCGCAGCGCGCGGTCGCGCCGCCAATCGGCGCCCCGATCGTCGCTTACGATGTGGTGCTCGCGGTCGTCGCGATCGCTCGCTACGCGATCTATCGTGGCTACGACGTGCCGACGCCGATCATCGTGCTCTCGGCGGCCGACGCGAGCTCGCTCGCCTACAGCGCGACTCCACTTGCGCTCTTTCTCCCGTACTTTCTGCACATCCCGATCGTCGCGCCGCCGACAGCCGGCCGCCGCGGCGCCGGCACCGTGCTTCGAACCGCGATCGCGGGGCTCGCGGCGATCTGGGTCACGATCATCATCCTCGACGTACCGGCGGCGACGAGCGCGGTGCGCAGCTATGCCGGCTACGCGAGCGAGCGCCTCACCGAGCGCGCGGACAGCGATTTCGCGATCGGGCTCAAGATCTTTCCGACGCTCGAGAGCGGGCCGCCGCCGCTCGCGCTCGAGGGAGATCTCGATCTCGCGGATACGGTCGGCGCCCAGGCGTTGTCCGTCTATATATCGCCCTCGGGCACCACGAACGCGGCGCTCGATTCTCTCGCGCGCTCGCTCGCCGACCAGCGCGGCGATCGCCAACTCTTCGTCGCGCTCGATCTCTCCAGCGAGCACGCGCCATCGGCGGGGCAGCAGGGCGCGTACTTCGAGGAGCGAGCGGCGGACCTCGCGCGCATCGTGCGAGCCCTGCATCCGGACTTCATCATCCCCGCCATCGATCCGAACGGCGCCACGTCGCGCGCGCTGGGGCGCGTGCCGATCGCGATCTGGATATCGTACTTCCGCCACGCAGCGCTCATCGCGCACCAGGCGACGCCGGCGGTGCGCGTGCTCGCGCACGTGGGCGGATTCGGCGCGCGGGACAGCGCCCTCTACGCCTGGGCCGCCGCGCCGGCCTCGCCGGTTGATGCGATCGGCTTCACACTCTTCCCGTGGCTCGGTGGTGCGGCAACGCTCGACGGGCGCATGCGCACCGCCGACAGTTGGCTCAACAGCTATCCCGAAGCCGAAGGAGCACTGGGTGCTCGAGGCGGGCGGGCTGCCGATGGTGCACGGCGAGGAGAACCAGGCGAGGGCGATCTGGGGCACGCTGGCGTGGGCGACGAACCGCCGTGCCGTGAAGGGAGTGATCGTGCTCGAGGCGAGCGACTACGGCACGCCTGTCGGACTTCGCGCACCGGGCGGGCGAGTGCGCCCCGCGGCCGAAACACTCGCGCGCGCGATTCGCGTGCTCTCGGAGAACAGCGCGCCATAGCAGAGCGCGCCCGCCGACTACACGCTCCGCGAGCGCCCTCGAATCACCGACTGCACCAGCGCGGCCTCCGCGAAATAGCGATTCGCCACCTCCTGCATTTCGCTCGCGGTCACGCGACGGATTCGCGCGTCGTGCTCGTCGATCTCGCTGAGTCCGCGCCCGAACAGCCAGGCGTCGATCATCTCCCCGAGCAGCGCGCCGCCGCTCTGCGACCGGATGGCGTGCGTACCGATCGCGTACTCCTTCGCCTGCGCGAGCTCCGCACTCGTCACCGGCGCCTCGCGAAGCTTTGCGAACTCGGCGAGCAGCCCCGCGCGCGCGACCTCCTCCTTCTCGGGGCCCGTCGCGATGTACGAGATGAACATCCCCGCATTCCGCCATTCGGCGGTGAAGGCGCTCACCGTGTACGCAAGTGATTGACGGTCGCGCAGCTGATCGAAGAAGCGTCCCCCGAGCCCGCTCGCCACGCCGGCGAGCAGTTCCGCGGCGATTCGCGCATTGTCACCGCGGGCCGGCGACGGGAACGCGAGCGCGAGCGCAGTCTGCGCCTTGTCGCGCGACTCGGCGGTGATGGTGGGTTCGGCCGGCCACCGCGGATCCGCGAGCGACGCCTCCTCGCGCCATCGCAGCTCGCCGAATCGCGCGGCGGCGATCGCTGCGATCTCGTCGGGCTCGACATTGCCGACGATCGCGATCACGCTCGAACCCTCGAGCACGCGAGCGCGATGCCATTCGCGCACATCGCCTGCGCCGATCGACGCGAGCGACTCCTCCGTTCCCGACGCCGGCACGCCGTACGGATGGCCCGCAAACGCCGCCGACTTGAGAAGGCGCAGCGGATACCGGTACATGTCGTCCCGCAGCATCTCGAGATCGGCGATCGCGAGCGCGCGCTCCGTCTCGAGCGCTGCCTGCTCGAACGTCGGATGCTGCACGACATCGGCGAGCAGCTCGAGCGCCGCATCGGCGTGGCGCACGGGCACCGAGATCGCCCAGCTGAAGCTCTCCGCGCCCGTGCCGCCACTCACGGATCCGCCAAGCAGCTCGCCATCCTCGGCGATCTGCGCCGCGGACCTCGTGCGCGTTCCCTTCACGGACGTGCGCGTGAGCAGCGACGTCAGCCCCGCACGAGATGCCGGCTCCTCCGTCGCGCCACCGGCGACGTGCACGCCCAGCTGCAGAATCGGCGCACCCGGGCGCCGCATCACGAGGATGGGAACGTCGGACGTCGTGCGATACACACGCACCCGCCCTTCCTCGCGCTCGAACCGCGCGCGGCCGACTTCCGCGGGAACGACTGGCGACGGCGCGGGCACCGGCGCGAGCGGCGTCGCACCTGCGTCATTCAGGAGCGCGCGCATTGCCGGCGCGTCGGTCGCAATCGCCTCCGCACCGCGCGGCCGATACACGATCACGCCCGCCGATTCCTCCGTGAGGTGACGACGCACCGCGTCGCTCACCTCATCCGCCGTCGCCGTCATCAGGCGAGTGAGCTCGCGCTCGCCCATCTGCCAATCGCCGAGTGCCTCCCACTCGGCCAGGAAGTTCGCCTGTCCCTCCATCGTCTCGAGACGGCGGACGAAGCGCGCCTCGAGCAGCTGTCGCGCGCGATTGAGCTCGTCGCTCGTGAAGCCATTCGCGCGCACGTCGGCGAGCTGCGCCCACACGTTTCGCGCCGCATCCACGGTATGCTCTGGCGGCCCCTCCGCGTGAATCACGAACACCCCGAGCTCGGTTGGCGTGTAGTCGTACGCCGACACCGATGTCGCCAGCTTCCGCTCGCGCACCGCGCGATAGAGCCGCGACCCGCGGCCGCTGCCGAGCATTGTTCCTGCGAGCTCGAGCAGCGGCGTATCCGGATGCAGGGTGCCCGGCGTGCGCCAGCCGAAGGAGAGCTGTGTCTGCGTGATGTCCCCCTCGAGCTCGCGATAGCGAAACTCGGCGCGCGGAGGCTCGAGCGGTCCGGGGTTTGGTAGCACGGGTACATCTGCGAGAACTCCGTAGGTCCGCTCGACCTCGCGCTGCGCATCGTCGAGGTCGATCGCGCCGACGATGCTCAGTATCGTCCGTCGCGGCCGATAGAAATTCCGGTAGAAGCGCACGAGATCGTCGCGCGTCAGCCGTCGGAGCCCGGGCTCGCGACCGATGCGCCAGCGCCTCATGCGATGCACGTCGTGCAGCAGCTCGAACAGCGTCTCGCTGGCGACGGCTTGCGGGTTGTCCGCCTTCCGCTTCGCCTCCTGGATGATCACCTCGAGCTCCTTCGCGAGCTCCTGCGCATCGATCACCGAGTCCGCGTACGCATCGCGCTGGATGTCGAGTCCGCGCGCGAAGCTCGCGGCAGGAAGAACCGTGTAGTAGCTGGTGTGATCGTAGATGGTGCCGGCGTTCAGATATCCGCCCGCCGCCTTGGTCTCCTTCGGAATGGCCCCGACGGGACGCGCCGTCGTTCCCTTGAAGAACATGTGCTCGAGCACGTGCGCGATGCCGACGACGTCGTCGCTCTCATCGAAGTAGCCGGCCTTCACGAAGGTGACTATCGCAACTACCGGCGCCGTGTCGTCGCGTCGCAAAAGCACGGTGAGCCCGTTGGCGAGGACGACGCGCCGCACTGATGCAGGATCGAGCAGAGCCCCGGATGCACGCGCGGCGCCCGCTGGTGGCGGCGCCGCGCGACTACCCGTTGCAGTCAACGAACGATTCGAAGCAGCCCCGCATTAGCGCTGCCGCGAATGAAGCTCTCGGCGTCGCTCGTCGGAATCTTCACGCCCGTGAGCGAGTATCCGCGACGGGCCTCGTTGGACATGTACTCCTGGAGCGAACGACCGGCCAAATGACGGCTCGCGTCGCGCATCTCCCGCACAATGTGCTCCCAGCTCCCAATGTACTCGACGCCGTCCGTCATGCGAATGCTGTGCTCTACCGCGTCCTGGCTCCTGCGCTGGACCAGATCGGAGAGCAGCGCGCCAAACAGCTCGAGCTGCCCCTTGTCGCGCGCCTCCTCCTGCTCGAGCACGCGCTGTTCCACGTCCGCCAGCATCTCATCAATGTCGTCGGGCTCGCCCGAAAGCTCGCCGAGCCGGGTTTCCCATGGGCGCAGCTCGCCATCGCCGTCCTTGAGCTTGTAGATCGACTTCTTGAGCTCAATGAAGCGCCAGATTCCGAGCTCATCCCAGTGGTCGTCCGGCGTCGTCTGGTCGAGCTGGTTGAGCGCCGGCTCGTACTCGCCGCGATCGTAGAGAATGTTGGCGAGATAAATGCGCGCCTCCGTGTGCTCCTCGTCGAGCTGGAGCGCGCGGCGCAGGTGCATCAGGGCCGCATCGTCGTTCCCGAGGCGGTGATTCACGTAGCCCAGGCACGCCGACGCTTCGGGAAGATCCTTCGACTCGCGCGCGGCGACCTCGAAGAACTCGCGCGCCTCGTCCATCATCTCCTCGCGAAAGAGCGCGCGTCCGACCTGCAACACGAGATCGAGATCATCGTCGTAGCCGAGGTCGAGAATCTTCCGGAAGGTTTTCATTGCCTCGTCACGCAGGCCGAACTTGAGCAGCGTCTCGCCGAGTCCTGCGAGCGCCTCCTCGTGCAGCGCGTCGAGCACGAGCGCCAGCTCGAAGCTCCTTCGCGCCCACGCATACTCTTCGCGCGCGAGTCGCGCGAATCCGGCTCCGATGTGCAGCTCGACGGACTCGGGGTAGAGGTTCAAACCCTCCCGCAAAACGTCCAGTGCCGCATCGTACTGCCCCTCGTTGTAGAGCTCGTGCGCCCGCTCGTCGTATTCCTCGGAACTCAAGAAGGGCGTTGCCATGGGGCGAGCATCCTCCGGCGTCGAAAGGTCTTGCCTATTTTAGTAGTTCGTTACAGCGAATATCAATGGCACGTTTTCGAGGTCATTTCGTTCGCGCGAGTGCCAGCGCGATGGAGGCCGCGAGCGCCGCGTTCTGTTCCAGCAGAGCCAGATTCACCTCGCGCGCTCGCCCCAATGTCGCCTTGTCGACAAATGCGAGCAGAAATGGCGTGACCGCCGACCCCTGAATTCCCGCGCGAGTGCTTTCGCGAACCCCCTCCACTACCGCGCGCTCGACGACCAATGCCGGCAGCGCGAACGGCGCCGGCGGCGGCTGCACCACGAGCACCGCCGAGCGTCTGCCGAGCGCGCGCTGCGCCCTGTACACAGCGATAATCTCTGACACGTCCTCGGTTCGCGGAATCGCGATCCCGCTCTCGGCGCCATAGAATGCAGGAAGCTCGCCCGTGCGATAGCCGAGCACCAAAACGCCGAGCGTATCGAGGCGCTCAGCCGTCGCGCGCAGATCGAGGATCGCCTTTGCGCCGGAGCACACGACGATGATGGGCGTTCGTGCGAGCTCGGCGAGGTCTGCCGACTCGTCGTACGGCGGCGCGCGGTGCACGCCTCCAATGCCCCCGGTAGCGAGCACGTGAATCCCGGCCAGCCTCGCGAGCGCGATCGCGGCGGCCACCGTCGTCGCACCGTCGGTGCCGCGAGCCACCGCGAGCGCGAGATCGCGCGCGGAGACCTTCCCGATGCCATCGCGCGCCAGGAAGCGCTCGAGCTCCTCGTGGGTGAGCCCCGCCGCGGGAATGCCTCGCACCACCGCCGTGATCGCGGCCACCGCGCCGCGCGATTCGACGGCGCCTACCATCGAAAGAGCCGCGGTGCGGTTTGCCGGTATCGGAAGCCCCTGCGCCAACACGGAGCTCTCCAGTGCGACCACCGCTCGCCCTTCCGCGAGCGCCGACGCGACCGCCGGCAGCGTCCGAACGACGCCGGTCATGCCGCCACTACGAGACCGGCTTCAGCGATTTCTCGCGAGCGGCCTTGAACTCCGCATCCGCGTTCCACGATGGCGTGACCGGCGAGTTGGCGAGCGTACGAGCGAACTTCAGCACGATGTTCGAGATCTGCGCGGCGCCGCTCAGGTCGAAGTCCGGACTGTACGCGTCCGCCGGCTGGTGGTAGCGGTGCGCGACGTAGTCCTCGTTCGCCTTCTCCCCGAAGCCCTTCGGCTTGCCCACGTAGTCGTCGCCCGCACCGATCGACACCGAGGGGATCCCGACCTTCGCGAACGAGAAGTGATCGGAGCGGTAGAAGTGTCCCGCTTCCGGATGCGCATCCGGCGAGAGCCTCATCCCCTGCGGACGAATCAGGCTCGCGAGCATCGGGCCGAGCGTCGACTTGTTGTCGCCCATCACATTGAGATCGCGCACGCGCCCATTCACGGTGACGACATTGAGGTTGAGATCGGCCACGATGCTGGTGGCGGGAACAGTGGGATGCTCGCCGTAGAACTGCGAGCCGAGCAACCCGGACTCCTCCGCGGTGACGAAGAGGAAGATCAGCGAGCGGCGATTGGAGGTCATCTTCGCGGCCGCGCGCGCGATCGCAAGCACCGATGCCACGCCGGAGCCGTTGTCGACGGCGCCATTGTAGATCGAGTCGCCGTCCACGGGAACGCCGATGCCCAGGTGGTCCCAGTGCGCGCTGAGCGCCACGTACTCGTTCTTGAGCTTCGAGTCGTGCCCGCGCACGACGCCGACGACGTTCGCGCTCGAGAGGTGCTTCACGCTGTTGCGCGCAGAGAAATCGATGGTGATGCCGGTGCTCACGGGCCTGAAATCGCGCGACTCCGCATCCTTGCGCAGCTTCGCCATGTCGAGCCCCGCCGGCTTGAGCAGCGCGGTGGCGGCGCTATCGGTGATCCAGCCGCGCATGCCGAGCGGCGGCGTGCCGGATGCATCGCGCGGCAGCATCCGCTGCTCGCCGCTCCACGAGCCGACGACCGTGTGCCAGGGATAGCTCGCCGATGCCGTCGTGTGCACGATGAGCACACCGGCCGCACCGCGACGCTCGGCCTCCTCGTACTTGTACGTCCAGCGGCCGTAGTACGTCATTGCCTTTCCGCCGAACAGCTTTGGCTCGGACGCCGAGGCCGGCGGATCGTTCACGAGAACGAGGAGAATCTTTCCCTTGAGATCCATCCCCTTGTAGTCATCCCACTTGTACTCGGGAGCGCTCGCGCCGTAGCCGACGAATACCAGCTCACCGGTCGCGCTGCTCTTCTCCACGGCGGAGCCGGCGAACACCACGACATTGTCGGGCGATCGAAGCGTCATCTTCGATTTGCCGCTGGCGGTCACCTTGATCGATGCGGGATCCGCCTTCACGACATTGATCGGCACCGTCTGAAAGTAGGAGCCATTCACCCCCGGCTCGACGCCCGCGCCGCGCAGCTGGTCGGCGATGTACTCGGTGGTGAGCTTGTCGGCGCGCGTGGCCGGCGCTCGTCCCTCGAGCAGATCGGACGAGAGGAATCGGAGGTCGCCGTCGATCTCGGTGGCGGTGACGGGACCTGCGGCGGGCTTGGCAGCCTGGGCGCGGGCAAGCGCCGGCAGGAGCGAGCCAAGTAGCGCAAACGAAGACAGGCGCAATGCGAGACGCATGAGGGAGGCGGCTGGGAGGGAGGAAAGTCGCGCGGGAGCGACAGATTCGTCGCGCCACGCCCCAAAGTTAGCTGCCGCTCCACGCGGGGTCACCCCTTGGCGCGCGCGCAGGGGCGCTGTACCATCTGGCCACCGTGGCGAGCCTTTTGCCTTCGTCCATGGCAACCAAACCGGAGAGCACGTGAGCGAAGAACTGGCAACAGAGGTCCACACCAGCACACGCACGGACAGCGAACGACGTGGGATCACGATTGGTATTCTGGTCGTTGCGCTGCTTTGCCTCGCGCTCTTCTTCGTTTGGCATTTTTACGGCGTTCCCGGCTCGGGCGAACAACCGGCCGCGGAGTCCACCCGGTAGTTTCAGGCGCGCGGAGGAGCGGCGACGGGCTTCGCCGTGAGAATCAGGCGATCGGGCGCGGGGCCGACGTAGCGGATCGGCCAGCAGGTGGTGAGCGTGAGCTCGGGCTCCGTGGATGGAAAGAGCGACGGCTGATAGCGTCCGACGATCTTACGCCCCGTGATCACCCACGTGGTGCGCGCGGTACGAGTTTCCGTGATCACCGTGTCGCCGATCACGACGCGCCCCAGCGAGTGAAAGTGCCGGTCGCGGTGCGCCGAGATGACGGCGTTTCCCGGCTCCCCCGGTGACGCGCTCCCCGGCAAATGTCCCGGCCCCGCGTCCAGCTCGTCGTCGCCCACCCCCTCGGCGATCACCTCGTCGAGCTGCACCGCTGGAATCAGCAGCCGGCCAACGAGTGCGCCGGCTGCATAGGTGGTGTGTGTGGGAGCAGCGGCAAGCGACGCACGCGCGACGGCATTGTGCGCCTCGAGCGCGGCCCATGCGGTGCGCGCTGCGTCGCGCTCGTAGGCACCACTCGCGTACCGATACCCGACGTAGAGCAGGAGCGCCGCCCCGACCGCGACGAGCGCGGTGCCGAGCGCGCGTTTCACGCTACGCGCGGCGAAGCGCGGCGCCGGCGAGCAGCGTGGTCACACCGGCTAGCGCGAGAAGCGGGAGCATTGAGGCTGTCGCGGGTGCGGGCGCACCGCTCGTGAACTTTCTCGTGTCTCCGCGCGCCACGCGATTCGTGTCGCCGTGCGCCGCGTGATTCGCTGTCGGCGGAGCCGCCGTGGCCGAGTCTGGGCCCTTGAGCCCCGCGCTGTCGTGCACCTCTACCGTCGCGATCGATGCGGCCGAGTCCGCGCGAATGCGCGCGTTGCGCTGGAGCACCACCGAGTCCCTCAGCAATGGCGTCGGTTGCGCGTCTCGGGTGATCTTCGCCAACGTGGTGTCGGGGGCTGGGATGGAAACGCCGGAGGCGGAATCCACCCACTTCTTCATGTCCGTCACGCGCGCCGCGAGCGCCACCGTGGCGCGGCGAACGGAATCCTGCCTGGCGACGGTGTCGACCTGAGCTTTCGTGCGAGGCGGAACCACCGCGGCCGTGAATTGTGCCCTGGCGGTGCCAGTCATTGTTACTGCCGCGATGGCGCAGACGACGAGAGGAAGATGTTTCAGAATCACGCCAAACCTCCGGTGAATCGGACTGTGCGAGCTACGCCGAGGCAGGATTGGTGCCTATGGGCATCTCACACCACGATCACGCGTCCGGAAAAGCGTCCGCCTTACGACTCTCCACCAGCTCGCGCTCCTTCGACGTCTTGTCGTACATTGCCAGGACTTTGATTGTTTCACCGGCGTAGCAGTCGAAGGTCTTGCCCGCGCCCTTGATCACCTCGATCTCGTGTCCATCCTCGAAGCGAAGCACGACGTTCGGATAGTCCTTATTTGCGTACTGTTTTCTGAGCTTTTTCGGAGGAGTGGGCATCAACCGTGAGATTGGGGGAGGGCGGTGCTTCGTGAAGATACCTCGCATTGGAGTTACGCTCAAGACATTTGGACACTCTTATACGGAATGAGGCATTTTCCTTGCACTTGGAGGGTGCCAAAGGCCGTATCGCTCCTCCACTCAAGGATTCCATGGTCAAGTTCCCACTCGCAGTCGCGGCAATGCTCGCCCTGTCCGTTGCCGGCGCACGCGCTCAGGCGCAGGACGAGCAGTTCGCATTGATCGACCAAACCCCGATCGTGCAGGACACTCCAACTCCCGCCACGCTTGACATGCCGGCGCCGACCGGCCCCAGCCTGGAGGCCTCAGCTCTCTCTCCGCGCCTCTCGAGCGATGCTGCACTCACTACCAACACGATGCGCCGGCCAACCCATGGCGCGGGTGTCGGACTCATGATTTTTGGAGGCGCGGCACTGATCACGGGTCTGGTCGTTGGAGGCGACGCAGGAACGGTCATCGCGGTTGGAGGCGCCTTGGTGGGGCTCTATGGACTTTATGTCTACCTCGGTCGTCCCACTGGTATGGAGCAAGGCGGCCGCAGTCAGAGCAGCCGCATTGGCCTTGGCTACAAGCTGAACACCCATTAGCTGGTCGGAACCACCGGCAGTCGGCTCCATCGCTCGTCGGCCCGACGCATCCTGTTGAGATGCGTGGGCTGACCTCTCCGCGAAGGGCAGGAGGTGATTGACGGTGTCCTGGCTCGGTACGCAGCGAACGGCCCTCGTGCTCGGTGGCGGAGGGCTCAAGGGCTTCGCGCACATTGGGGTCATGCGCGCGCTCGAGGAGCGCGGTATCGTGCCAACTCGCTACGCGGGCACGAGCATTGGCGCGCTCATCGGGGCGGCGCGCGTCGCGGGCGTCCCGCTCGACGACATGGAGCGCCGCGCGATCAAGGTCTCCAAGCGCGACCTCTTCCGCCTCAATCGCGTGGGGATGATCATCGACCGCTCGCGCGCGCCGTCGCTCTATCTCGAGCAGCCGCTACGCGATCTCGTCGACTCCGTCACGCCCGAAGGCACCTTCCAGGGGCTCGGCAGCAAGCTCCTGGTCAATACCGTGGACCTCGAGCGAGGGACCATTGTGATGTGGGGGCTTCCGGGACTCGAGGACGTCTCGATCCGAAACGCCGTGTACGCATCGTGCGCGCTTCCGGGATTCTTTCCACCGGCAAATGTGGGCGGCCGCGTGTGCGTTGATGGAGGGACGATCGACAACCTCCCAACCGCCGTCGCATTGCTCGGCGTGGACGCGGTGATCGCGGTGGATGTCGGGAACACAGATCTCGGCCGCGCGCGCGATGTGATGAGCCGCGGGTTCGCGGCGATCTACATGCGCGCCGCGTCGGTCATGATGCACGCACTCCAGTTGAATCCGCTCGCGACCTGGATGGGACCGCCGATGCTTCTCATTCGGCCGAGGGTCGGCCACCGGGACTGGTTCGACTTCTCGCACGCGGAGGAGATGATCGAGGACGGCTACGACGGAACCATCTCCGCGCTCGATGAGCTCGTGGATGGCCCGCTCGGTCGCAATCTCATCTATCCGCGCCGGCGCATTCGGCTTGCCGTCAGCGACGAGAAGTGCATCGGATGCGGCGTCTGTGTGTCGCTCGCTCCCGGGATCATGGCGATGAACGCCGAGAACAAGGCATTTCCCTGCGAAGGCCGAGCACGAATGGTCGCCCGCCGACGGAGAGTTCGTTGGCCAGTGCCCCACCTCCGCGATCACGATGGAGGGGCTGCTGACTCAGCCGCCGCACGACGCGGCCCGTGGAGCAGGCGACAGTGGACCGGTAGGAATCTTCAGTTGCCGAGCGCCGCCTCCGCCAATCGCACGTATCCATTGACGGCCGCCCGCAACTCCGCGCCTGTCACGCGCTCGTGCGCGGTGTGCGCGACGTGGATCGAGCCGGGGCCGTAGAGATACGGCGTACCCCATCGAGTGAGCGCGGGGAGATCCGTCGCGAATGCCGCGACGGTCGTCTCGAACCCCGGTACGGTGTTGAGCCGCATGGCCGGCACCATGGCCCCGCGCTCGATCGTCGCGCGCCCTGCCACCCACGTCTCGAGTAGCCGCCACACCTCCTCCACATCCGACACGAGGCGCACCATGATCCGCGCTTCCGCCGCCGGCGCGATGACGTTGTCCGCGAGGCCGCCCGAGATCTCCCCGACGTTGATCGTCGTCGCGCCGAGCAGCGCGTCGTGCGGGAGCTGCAGCGACGGAAGCTCGGCGAGCAGCGTCACCAGCTTCGCGATCGCGGACTCACCGAGCTCCGGATAGGCGGAGTGCGCGGCGACACCACTCGTGCGCAGAACGGCGCGCACCGCGCCCTTCGTCCCTAACGCGAGCTTCCCTTCGGTTGGCTCGCCGCCGATGAGTATCCGGCTCGTGCTCGCGCTCTCGTTCGCCGCGTGCGCTCCGTCGTGCGACAACTCTTCGCCCACCAGAAAGAGGAGGGCCACCGCAACATTGCGCTCGCGCAGTTGCTCCGCCGCGAGGATCATCGCCGCCGCGATTCCCTTCGCGTCGCACGAGCCGCGGCCCCACAGTGTGTCGCCCTCGATGCGCGGCGGAATGTACGGCGGCACCGTATCGAGATGCGTCGACAGTGTCACGTGCGGATCGTTCACGCACGTCGCGAACACATTGACGCGGCCGGGGCTCACGGGAATTCGCCTCACGCGCCACCCGCGGCTCTCCAGCATGAGGGCCACGAGCGCCATGAGCTCGCCCTCGTGCCCACTCGTCGAGTCGATCGCCATCAGCTCGGCAGTGAGCCGCAGGACGTCGTTTGTCATCGTTCGTCACCCTCCGCGTCGCTCACAATGTAGGGCGTGGCGTGCTAGATTTCTCTATCTCAACTGCTCTCCGACAACTCAGGCTCGCATGTCACTCGATTCCTTCGGCAGTCGCGCGACGCTCACCGTCGATGGCCGCGCGTACACCATCTACCGCCTCGACGCGCTGAACGCGCTCGCGGGATCGAAATCGGCCAGCGTTGCCGGTGACGCTCAAGGTGCTGCTGGAGAACCTGCTCCGAAACGAGGACGACGCCTTCGTCAAGCGCGCCGACATCGAGACGCTCGCGAAGTGGGATGCGAAGGCCGGCGTCGAGCGCGAGATCGCGTTCCGCACGAGTCGCGTGCTGCTCCAGGATTTCACCGGCGTCCCCGCCGTCGTCGACCTCGCGGCAATGCGCGACGCCATCGCGGCGCTGGGCGGCGATCCGCGCGCAGATCAACCCGCTGCAGCCGGTGGATCTCGTCATCGATCACTCGGTGCAGGTGGACGAATACGGCAGCGACGCGGCGTTTCTCATCAACGCGGGACTCGAGTTCGACCGCAACCAGGAGCGGTACGCCTTTCTTCGCTGGGGCCAGACCGCCTTCCAGAATTTTCGCGTCGTGCCGCCCGATACGGGGATCGTGCACCAGATCAACCTCGAGTACCTCGGGCAGGTCGTCTTCACCAGCAAGAAGAATGGCGCGACCGTGGCGTACCCGGACTCGCTGGTCGGCACCGACTCGCACACGACGATGATCAACGGGCTCGGCGTGCTCGGGTGGGGCGTCGGGGGCATCGAGGCCGAGGCGGCGATGCTGGGACAGCCGCTGTCGATGCTGATTCCGGAGGTCGTCGGCTTTCGTCTGCACGGAAAGCTTCCTGCCGGCGCCACGGCCACGGATCTCGTGCTCACCGTCACGCAGATTCTGCGGAAGAAAAAAGTCGTCGGAAAGTTCGTCGAGTTTTACGGCTCGGGCCTGTCGAGTCTCTCGCTCGCCGATCGCGCGACGATCGCGAACATGGCTCCGGAGTACGGCGCGACCGTCGGATTCTTTCCGGTGGATGCGGAGACGCTCAAGTATTTGCGCCTGAGCGGGCGCGACGAGCAGCAGGTGCGACTGGTCGAGGAGTACAGCAAGGCGCAGGGGATGTTCAGGAATGACAACACTCCCGACCCCGAGTTCACCGACTCCGTCTCGCTCGACCTCGCGACGGTCGAGCCGAGTCTCGCGGGTCCGAAGCGTCCGCAGGATCGCGTTCCGCTGTCCGCGTCGAAGCAGGCGTTCAACGATGCCTGGTACGCCGAGATGGAGCGCATCGGCACGCTGGCGGGGACGATCGCGGTGCAGAAGGCGATGGCCGTGAGCGCGTCGACGCAGCTATCGGCGGCGGTGGTGGCGACGGATCCGGCGGAGGTGATGGCGAAGTCGAGCAGCGCCAGCGTGACCTACAACGGGCAGCAGTTCGCGCTCAAGCACGGCGCCGTGGTGATCGCCGCGATCACGAGCTGCACGAACACCTCGAACCCGAGCGTGATGCTCGGCGCCGGGACTGCTGGCGCAGAAGGCCGTCGCGCTCGGGCTCAAGTCGAAGCCGTGGGTGAAGACGAGCCTCGCGCCCGGATCGAAAGTGGTCACAGACTATTACGAGAAGGCCGGCGTGATGAAGTCGCTCGAGGCGCTGGGCTTCTATCTCGCGGGTTACGGGTGCACGACGTGCATCGGCAATTCGGGGCCGCTGCCGCAGCCGATTGTCGATGCGGTGGAGGCGGAAAAGCTGATCGTCGTGCGCGGTGCTCTCGGGTAATCGCAACTTCGAGGGGCGCGTGAACCCGCACACGCGATTCAACTACCTCGCCTCGCCTCCGCTCGTGGTCGCGTACGCGCTCGCGGGCCGCATGGACATCGACTTCGCGACCGAGCCGCTCGGCATCGGCACGAATGGGCCCGTGTTTCTGCGCGATGTATGGCCGAGTCCGAAGGAGGTGGAAGACACCGTGCTCTCATCGATCACGAGCGCGATGTTCCACAAGCAGTACGGCAACGTGTTCGACGGCGACGCGCAGTGGCAGGCGCTCCCGTTCCCGACGGGCAGTCGCTACTCGTGGTCGAAGGATTCGACGTACGTGGCGAATCCTCCGTTCTTCGAGGGGATGACGGTGGAGATCAAGCCCGTAGCGCAGGTGCGCGGCGCGCGTGTGCTCGCGATGCTCGGCGACTCGATCACGACGGACCACATCTCGCCGGCGGGCTCCATTCCGGCCGCGAGCCCCGCGGGGAAGTGGCTGATCGCGCACGGCGTACCGACGTCGGAGTTCAACTCGTACGGCGCGCGGCGCGGACATCACGACGTGATGATGCGCGGAACGTTCGCGAACATTCGCCTGCGCAACGAGCTCGCGCCGGGCACGGAGGGTGGGTGGACATCGACGTCACCGGGGGCCAAGGCGGTCACCGATCTTCGACGCGTCGATGGAGTATCAGAAGCAGGGGACGCAGCTGATCATCATCGCTGGGAAGGAGTACGGCACTGGCTCGTCGCGCGACTGGGCCGCGAAGGGCACGCTGTTGCTTGGCGTGCGGGCGGTGATCGCCGAGTCGTTCGAGCGGATCCATCGCTCGAACCTGGTGGGCATGGGAATCGTGCCGCTCGAGTTCACGGACGACGAGACGCGTCAGTCGCTCGGGCTCACCGGCTTCGAGAGCTACGACCTCGAGGGCTTCGACGATTCGACGAAGCCGCGCGCGCTGCTGACGGTGAAGGCGACGGCAAGTGACGGGAGCGTGAAGCGATTCAAGGTGAGATCGCGGATCGATACGCCCGAGGAGGCGACGTATTATCGGAACGGCGGGATCCTGCAGTACGTGTTGCGGGGGTTGGTCAAACGGAAGTAGTTGCGCGACGGCAGCTACGCCGCCCCACTCGCTACCTTCGCCGCCGCCTCCCTCTCCATCCGCCGCAGCGCCCTGCAGATATAGACCGTCCGATACACCGCGGTCCCGAGCGCGCCAAGTCCGATCAGCGTAACCGCGGCGAGCAGAATCGCTCCGGGAATCCAACCGAGCGCGGTGGTTACCGGCGCGTCGAGCAGTGACGCCACCGCGAGCACCACCAGCCGTTCCGCGCGCTGCATGATGCCCCCGCGGCAGTCCACGCCCACCGCCTCACCCTTCGCGCGCGCGTACGACACCATCATCGAGCCGCCGCTCGCGAGCACGGTCGCGGTCATCGCCCACCACGTGGGCTCGAAGTAGAGCGCGATGCCGATGAACACGAACATCTCCGCGAAGCGATCGAGCATTGAGTCGAGAAACTCGCCGTAGTTGGAGCCAATGCCGCGAGCACGCGCGATCCGCCCATCGAAGATGTCCGACAGCCCGCCCAACAGAATGAACCATCCGCCGAGCGCGAGCTCGTTGTTCGCGAACGCGACACCGGCGAAGAGTCCGAACGCCCCGCCGATGTAATTGAAAATGTCCGGCGACAGCTTCCACTGCACGAACTTCCGCTCGATCGGCCCGATCACCCACATGAGCCAGTTGCGGACCCATGTGCCGAGGATGATGGTCGTGGGCCGGCGAGCGACGTCCGGGTCCGCCGTGGTCTGGCTGGCCTTGAGCGCATACACCGGCATGGTCAGAATCGCGAGCGCCATGAGGCTCAAGGCGACCCAGGTAGTCGTGGACATTATTGATCGGGACGGCGTTGAGGACGGGAGCGAAGATATTGAATGGCTTTTGGCCAGAGAAAGATGAGCGGCCAGCGGCGTTCGCGCGCGGTCAGCTCCAGCGTAACGCCGCTGCGACGCGCGATCTTGCGCAGGACATAATCGAGCCAGTCATTGTAGAGCACGACGTACTTCGCCCAGCGTGCGGTTGCGCGCACCTTGCTCCGCCGGAAATACCATTCGCTGCGCAACGCATGGAGGGTCGGAGCGGGGTTGGTCAACTGGTAGACATTTCCGTCCGAGCGGAGTATTCTTTCTGCTGCAAGTTGTTGAAGCAAAGCATCATCAGATGCGAAGCACGACCTCGCGTTGAGCGCCGAGCAGGGCGTCGATTCGACCGCCGCGCTCGGGGCGAATCTCTCCCGCGAACGATCGTTCGAGAAGCACACGGAAGTACTGTTCCGCGTCGAAAGCCGGCGGAAGCGATGCCATTCCCCAAGCGAACGAGCCGACGCGCGCGTCGATGATGGCGTCGCTCACGGCAGTGCGGGCTTCGGAATCGCGCGTCCATGCCAGCTGCACGTACTGGAACAGTCGTCCACTCACGAAATGATCGCGCGCGTTCGGCGAGCATTCACGACGGAGATCCTCGAGGGACAGCACGGCACACTTCGCGGCGAGCGGCGGCACGTGGCCGTTGTCGTTGACCGCGATGACATTTGGCGGCAAGATGTGGCTGAGCGCAGCCGCGGTGCGTGGCGAGAAGCTTGTGCCAACAGTACGGGCGAGCGATTCATATGCGTCGCGGTATCGATCGACGATGACGAAGTAGTCGAAGGCGCTCTCGCGACGGGCGTCGGAGAGCTGGGCGTGGGAGCCGTAGTGGATGATGGCGAGCGTGCCATCACCGAACGAACGGGCCAGCATTGCGGCGAGATCGATGGCGTCGGGGCTCGGAGCGTTTTCGAGTCCGGCGGCGAGGTCGGCGCGCAGCTTCGGGTCAGTGAGCAGGGGACGTCTCGAGCTCACCGGCGGCGGGCTGGGGTGACTGATGGCGAAGGTCGGCGAGGGTCGCGGTCATTCTCGCGTGGAGCTCGTCGATGAACGCGTCGATGTTCTCCCTGGTCGGTGGCGGAAAGGGGCCGCGAATCGCGACGTCCACGTTGCTGTTGGCGAACGAATGAAGGGATTCTCTCAGGGTGCGGGCGTGCCAGAGGCCGTCGGAGACGATGTAATAGATGGGGCGTGCGGAACGCGATAGGATCAGCTTAAGTCCGCTGCGCATGAAGGGTTGGATGCTGCCGTCGGTCGTTCTGTGGCCTTCGGGGTAGATGATGAGGGTCGTTTCACCGTTCGCGAGCTCCTTCGCGGCTCCGAGCAGTGCAGCGACCTCAGCTTTTGATGCACGTGCTTGTTGCCTCACCAGCGGGAAGCGACCGAGTCTGGTCAGCGAGGATATGCCCGGGATTCCACGGCCGTATCTTTCGCGCGTCGGAATTACCGCTTGCGGACCCTTCGCGGCGTTGACCGAGATCGTGATGTCGAGTAGCGACTGGTGGTTCATCACCAGCAGGCAGCTCTCCGTAGGTGCAGTACCGTCCACCGTTACACGAACGCCGCCGAACACGCGAGAGATCCAAAGCGATATTTTCGCCAGGAAGCGAAGCCAGCGGCGGACTATGGCTCGGCGCTTGAGGGGAAAAAGCAGAACGGCAGGCCAGATGACCAGGCGCTGTCCGAGATCGAATACAGTCAGCGTAAAGACAGCGTACACGAAGAAGAACATGCCGCTACGCAGCGTACGCGCGAGTCCAACGCCGCGAGCTCGACCGTGAGCGCGCGAGATGGACGGCGAGGGGCTGTCGGCATTCATGTGGAGGTCACCAATGGCAACACGAGTCGAAGCGCGGACGAGCATGAATCCACTGGACTACGATTACAGCAGTTTTTTCTATTCGTCGAGCGACGACCCGTTTTCGATTCTCGAGCCTTACAACGAGTGGTACAACCAGGCTGTGCCGGAGGGCTACTACCTCTTCGCACAGGCAATGTCGACGCCACCGAGTGGATCCGTCGACCTGACCGAAGGGTTGCACCGCAATCACGTCACGCTCGTAAATCTATCGTCTTACAACTACCTCGGCCTGTCCTACCGCCGTGAGGTGATCGAGGCGGGGAAAGGCGGCGATCGAGCAGTACGGGCTCGGCGCGGCCGGTTCTCCGATTTTGAGCGGCACGATGGACGTGCACTGCAGCTCGAAGCGGCGCTCGCGAAGTTCAAGAAGAAGGAAGCGGTCATGGTGTTCCCCACCGGCTACAGCACGAACGTCGGAATGATCTCGGCGCTCATGCGGCCGGGCGACTGGGTCATCAGCGACCAGAACGCGCATGCCAGCATCGTGGACGGCGCGATCCTCTCGAAGGCGAACGTGCGCTTCTTCCGCCACAACAGTCCGGCGGATCTCGAGAAGAAGCTCAAGCAGACCACCGGGAAGAAGCTGGTCGCCATCGAGGGGGTCTACTCGATGGACGGCGACGTCTGCCCGCTCCCGGAGCTCGTGGCAGTGGCGAAGAAGTACGGCGCGCGCATTCTGCTCGACGAGGCGCACTCGGCGTTCGTGTACGGCGCCAACGGCCGCGGCGTCGTCGAGCAGTTCGGCCTCGAGGAGGAGGTCGACGTGCACATCGGGACCTTCTCCAAGGCGCTCGGCGGGCAGGGCGGCTACGTCGCCGGCTCGCAGAACCTGTACAACTATCTCAAGGGATTCGCGCGGTCGCGCGTGTTCTCCTGCGCGCTCTCGCCGGTGGTCACGGCGGGCGTGCTGAAGGCGCTCGAGCTCTCGATAGCCGAGCCGCAGCTGCGCGACCAAGCTATGGTCGAACGTCGCGCACATGCGCCGGCGCCTCGAAGAGGAGGGCGTCGATGTCGGCGACTCCACGTCGCAGATCATTCCGATCATGGTCCGTAACGACCGCCGCATTTTCGAGCTCGGCCACAAGCTGCTCAAGGCGGGGCTCTACCTGCAGCCGATCATCTACCCCGCGGTTGCCAAGCACCGGTCGCGCTTCCGCGTCTCGGTATCCTCCGCGCACACAATCGAACAGCTCGACGAGGGCGTGAGCATTCTCGCCCGCGTACTTCGTGATGAGGGAATACTGGTATGAGCAAATCTGACGGGATGGTGCAGTACCACTTTCGTGACGCGATCGGCGGCTTCTTCGAGTTTCCCACCGAGAATGCGCGCGCGATCCTTCCTCCGGAGCTGCAGCCGATCGAGCCGCATCACGGGCTCGAGCGTGCTCTCCGTGATGGCGTTCGACTTCCACGACAGTCCGGTGGGCGACTACGGCGAGCTGATTCTCTCGATCCTCGTGTCGCCGCGCGTTGAGCCCGGCGTGCCGATGCCGCGCTCGGCCTTCTTTCCCTTCCGCCTCGCGACGACGACGCGTGAGTCGCGCGAGCACGCGATCGAGCGGTGGCACCTGCCGCACTACATGCAGGACATCTCGCTCACGTGGGAGCGCGGCGATGGACACATCACGATTCATGCGACGGACCGCGGCGAGCCGATCGTCGACATGCGCGTGACGGAGCACGAGTGGTCGAACGTGGATCATCGCTACCAGGCGTTCATGAACGACGAGGACGGCGCGTACACGTCCACGATCATGATGGCTGGCCAGTTCTCCGAGAACGAAGAGGAGCGCGGCGGCATCACGATCCACTCGCAGGCGATGACTGGGCTGGTCGAGGACTGGGACGTGGACTTCACCCCGTTCCGCGAGCTGTGGATGAAGAACGGGCTGCAGACTTTCCATCCGCTACAGACGCTGGCCTCCTACGCGCGTCGATGACCGAACGCGTTACGGTGATCGTGAACCCCGCCTCCGGAAGGGGGCGGGGTTCTCGTTTACTCCCCGACATACGTAAGACTTTCGCGGCCGTCGGCGTGACCGACGTGCGCCTCACCGAGCGCCCGGGCGACGAGAAGCGCCTCGCGACGCTCGCGTTGCGTGATGGCGCGACGACGATCGTCGCCGTGCGGCGGCGACGGCACATGGAGCAACGCGGCGAACGCGATTCTGTCCTCGGGCTCCAACTGCCGGCTCGCGCTCCTGGCGGCGGGCACCGGCAACGACTTCGCCAAGACCGTCGGCGCGCCCGCGCACGATCTCGCCGCCACCGCGAAGCTCGCGGTCGAGGGCCCCGAAATGCTGGTCGACGTCGGCCGCATTGAGGATCGGTACTTCCTCAACGTCACCGGTTTTGGCTTCGACATTGCGGTGCTCGACGACCTCGAGAACATCCCGTTCCTCACCGGCGACCTGCTGTACCTCGGCGCGGCGCTGCGACAGCTCTTCAAGTTCCGGTGGAATGAAGGTCGACATCACGACGGCCGCGGTGGCGCGCGGCCCGCGCGCGCACCTCATGCTCGATCATCGCGAACGGGCGCAACTTCGGCGGGATGTTCCAGATCGCCCCCGACGCACGCATCAACGACGGGAATGCTCGACGCGATCTCGATTCTCGACGCGTCGCCCCTCACGCGCATCTCGATGCTCGCGGCGGCGCCGAGCGGGAAGCACGTGCGCAATCCGCTCGTGCTCTCGGAGCAGGCGAGCGCGTTCACGCTCAGGTTCGCCAGGCCGCCCGCATACGAGACCGACGGCGAGTACAATCAGGCGCAGTCGGAGACCATCGAGGTGGCGTGCATTCCCGGCGCGCTGCGCGTGGCGACGCCGATGAGCGTGAAGACGTGAAGGCAATCCGCTTCGCGGCGCCAATTCCGACGTACCTGGCCACGCTCGCGGCGGGCAAGCTATCGCGCCGCTTTCAGACGGGAGCGCTCGCCTGCACTCGCTACGGCGACATTCGAGCAGCCATCGCTGCCAAACGAACGATGGGTGCGCATCCGCACCCGTCTCGGCGGCATCTGCGGCAGCGATCTGAGCATCGTCTCGCTGCACGCGAGCCCGTCGACATCGCCCTTCTCTTCCTTCCCCTTCGTGCTCGGCCACGAGAACGTGGGCGAGGTGGTGGCTGTGGGGACCGGCGTCTCGAAGGTGAAGCGTGGGCGCGCGCGTCACGGCGAATCCCCTGCTCTGCTGCGAGCCGCGCGGGATCGCCGCGCGGTGCTCGGCCTGCGAATCCGGAAATCACTCGCGTTGCGAGCATTTCACCGACGGCGACATCGCGCCGGGCATGTTCATTGGCTGCACGCGCGGCCTCGGCGGCAGTTGGGGCGAGGAGTTTGTCGGGCACGAGGATCAGCTCGTGCCCGATTCCCGACGACGTGAGCGATGAGAGCGCGGTGCTCATCGAGCCGTTCGCCTGCTCGGTGCACGCGGTGCGCGAGAATCTCCCTGGTGCGGGGGAGCGGGTGCTCGTGATCGGCGCGGGATCGATCGGGCTGTTGACGATCGCGGCGCTCCGCGCGCTCGCGCCGAACGCGCGCATCACGTTGCTCGCGCGCTACGACATGCAGCGTGCGCAGGCGAGCCGGCTCGGCGCGGCCGAGGTGGTGCCCGCGCGCGGCGACTACACTCGAGCGCTCGCCGACGCGGGTGGCGCGCGCCTGCTGAAGCCGATCATTGGGAAGCCTCCGGGCGTGGGAGGATTCGATCGCACGTTCGTGTGCATTGATGGAAAGCGCGGGATGGACGACGCGATGCGGGTGACGCGCGCTGGCGGAACGATCGTGCTGCTCGGGAACTCGAGCACCATGAATGGACTCGACTGGACGCCGCTATGGCTCAAGGAGCTGACGGTGCGCGGCTCTCTGTGCTACGGCTCGCCGAGTCACGACAGCGCGAGCCGGGGTGCGTTCGAGACCGCAGCGATGCTCATCTCGAGCGGTGCGGCGCCGATCGCGGAGCTGCTGACGCATACGTATCCGCTCGGCGAGTATCGCGCGGCGCTCGAGACCGCGTCGAACAAGGGCCGAGGCGAGAGCATCAAGGTCGCGTTCAAGTACTGACCTCACTGCATGCGAGGCGGGGGCTGCTCGAGGACCAGCGTGTCGCCGGTCACGGTGAAGTGCGCTTCTCGCGTATCGACGGAGCTCGTACCGGCGTAGAGTGTGAATCGGCCGGGCTCGACGACGCGACGCATGCGCAGATCGTAGAACGCGAGATCGTCGGCACCGAGTGAAAAGCTGACCGTCTCGCTCGCCCCCGCACGAACGTGAACGCGCCGAAAGCGAACCAACTGCTTGACCGGTCTCGCGACGCTGGCGACGTCATCGCGCAGATAGAGCTGCACGACCTCATCGGCCTCGCGCGCGCCCACGTTGGACACCGTGACGGAGACGCCGAGCGAGTCTCCAGCGCGAATTTCGTTTCGCGAGAGCCGAACATCACCGTAGCGAAAGGTGGTGTAGCTCAGGCCGTATCCGAAGGGAAACAGCGGGGTAATCGAGAGGTCGTTGTAGCCGGTCGTGTACTTGTCGGTCGCGCTGTGCGGCCTCCCTGTATTCGTCTGCGCGAGGTACGTGGGCACCTGTCCCGTCGCACGCGGAAACGTCACCGGAAGCTTTCCGGCTGGCGAGTAGTCGCCGAAGATCACGTCCGCGACAGCGTCGCCGTGTGCGCTGCCGAGGTACCAGCTCTCGATGATCGCGGGCATGCTGTCGGCGACCCAGGGAATCGCGAGCGGTCGCCCGTTCATGAGCACCACCACCAGTGGTTTGCCGGCCGACGCCGCGAAAACGCGCTGCGCCAGCCGCAGCTGCGCGACGGGAAGCTCGAGCGACGCTCGGCTCTCGGCTTCCCCCGTGCGCTCACCGTCCTCGCCGAGCACGAGCACGACTGCGTCGGCATCGCGCGCCAGCGTTTCGGCGGCGGGGATCCGGCTCGTGTCAGCACCCCGCGGCGCCGCGCCGGGCGCGTAGCCGATTCGCATGACGGGATTCGCGCGCCGGAGTCCATCGAGCACCGTGATCGCCTTGGCGGAATCGCCCGTGGCCGACCACGGGCCGATCGAGCTCCCGCCATCGGCGGCGAGCGCGCCAATCACCGCGAGCGACTTGATGTCGCGAGAGAGGGGGAGTGTGGCGCGATCGTTCTTGAGCAGCACGATCGACTCGCGCGCCGCCGCTCGCGCGGCCGCGAGGTTCTCGCGAGTGAAGGTGACGCGCGCGGCCTTCTCCTCGCTGGCACCGTGATAGGGATCCGAGAAGAGCCCGAGCGAATACTTCGCGCGAAGCACACGTCGCACTGCCTCATCGATCTCTGCCGGCGGAACCGACCCCGAGCGCACGAGCGCGGGCAGGCTGTCCTGATACACGCCATCCGACATGTCGAGATCAACGCCGGCGCGCAGCGCGAGGCGGGCCGCCTCGCCGGTGCCTCCAGCGACGCCATGCGGCACGAGCTCCTGGATTCCCATCCAGTCGCTCACGACGACGCCGGCAAAGCCGAGCTGGCCGCGAAGCACATCGCGAAGAAGCCATGCGCTGGCGTGCGGCGGCGATCCGTTCACCGCGGAGAAGGCGGGCATGACTGCGCCTGCACCGGCGCGGATGGCGCTTTGGAACGGAGGCAGATAGGTGCTCCAGAGTGTGCGCTCGCTGATCTCTGCGGTGGCATAGTCGCGACCGCCCTCCGATGCGCCGTAGCCGACGAAGTGCTTCGCGGTCGCGACCAGCGACGCAGGATCAGCGAGGCGTGCGCCCTGAAATCCGCGCACGCGCGCCGCGGCGAACACCGACCCCAGATACGGATCTTCGCCGGAGCCCTCCACGATTCGTCCCCACCGCGGATCGCGCGCGATGTCCACCATGGGCGCATACGTCCACGTGATGCCGTTGGCCGCGGCCTCCGACGCTGCGATTCGCGCATCCGACTCCGCGAGCGCGGGATCGAAGCTCGCCGCCTCGGCGAGCGGAACGGGGAAGATGGTGCGATAGCCATGGATCACGTCGTACGTGAAGAGGAGCGGAATCCGATGCGGCGATTCCCGTACGGCGACTCGCTGGAAGTCGCGCGCGCGGTCGACGTCGACCACGCCGATGAGCGATCCGATGAGTCCCGCCCGAATCTGCGCGACGCCGCCCTGGGGCACATGCGGCCCCGTCTGCAGCCCCTCGGCCGGCGATAACGTCAGCTGTCCGACCTTTTCCTCGAGCGTGAGGACAGACAACAGGGAGTCGACGAAGTGCGTCTCGCGCGCGTCGATCGGTGAGGTGGAGAGCGCTCGCGCCATCGGAGTGGGCCGCGAGGCGCCGCACGCGGCGGTGAGCAGGACAACGGCGGAGTAGAGGCTGAGAGTGCGCACGCGGAAACGCTCACTGATTGTCGCGATGGAATCAAGTTGTCGCGATGGAGTGAGGGCGTGGCGCGCGGCCAACGGCGCCGTACTTGACACGTTTCGAGAGCCACGATATTGTATCCGAAGGGTGTAGAATGTCTACATCCGTAGGATGTCTACACCAACGGACCGCTCGATGGCCAGAAAGCACGCCGTCACCACGCGAATCGAGCTGCTGCAAGGCACGCTCGACATGCTGATCCTGCAGACACTTGCGCTGGGGGCCGCGGTACGGCTTCGGTATCGCGCAGATGATCCGGGCCGGCTCGCGCAACGCGCTGCAGGTCGACACTGGCTCGCTCTACCCCGCACTCCACCGGCTGGAGCGCCAAGGCGCCATCGAAGCCGAGTGGGGAGTGTCCGAAAACAATCAGCGTGTCCGGATCTATCGGTTGACCGCCGCCGGGCGGCGTCAACTGTCGGCCGAGCGATCGAAGTGGAAGCAGCTCGCCGACGCCATCGCAGGTGTGATGGCTCCCCCGGCCGCGAGCGATGCATGAGGCTCGCGCGAATCCTTCGACTGAACAGAGCCCGCGGCGATGCGGAGGTCAGGGAGGAGCTCGACGCGCATCTGCGCATGGCCATCGACGAGCGCGTCGCACGCGGCGAGTCGGCGGAGGATGCTGCGGCGCACGCGCATCGAGAGTTCGGAAACGTCGGTCATGTGCAGGAGGTCGCGCGCGAGATGTCCGGCAGTCTCTGGCTCGAGCGTCTCGTGCAGGATGGCCGATTCGGCTTTCGAATGCTTCGCCGGGCCCCCGGATTTTCGATCGTCGCGATTCTTTGCCTCACGCTCGGCATCGGTGCGAACGCTGTCGTGAGCGGATGGATGGAAGGGATACTCTTTCGACCGTATCCGGGCGTCGCGAATCAGGACCGGCTGGTCGACGTCGCTGGCACCGCCAATGGCGAGTCCGGACTTCACGGGCCTCTCATTTCCCGATTTCGTCGACCTGGAAAAGGGATCGACTCTATTCGATGCGTTCATCGTGAGACAAAATCATCGGCACCACGCTCACCTCTGGCGATCGTGCGGAGCGTGCGGTGGGTCTCATGGTCTCTCCCAACTATTTCCAGGCCCTCGGCGTGCGACCCGTGCTTGGCCGCGGCTTTGCGCCCGATGAGGGAATCGGGCGCAACGCCCACCCAGTCACGGTGATCAGCTACAACGAATGGAAGACGCGCTTTGACGGCGATCCGGCGATCATCGGCAAGACACAGCTGTACAACAACGTGTCGCACGTCATTGTTGGCGTTGCTCCCGAAGGATTTCTCGGGACATTCGTCGGCTACTCGATGCAGTTCTGGGTGCCCACTTCGATGCAGGCCGCCTTCGATCCGGGCGGTTACAAGCTCGAGGATCGCGGAGCTCGGTGGATCGAAGGGTTCGCGCTCCTCAAACGTGGCGTGACGCTCGATCAGGCGCAGGCGGAAGTGTCCGCTACAGTCAAACGGCTCGATTCCGACTATCCCGATATCGACCGCGGTCGCGGTGTGCGCCTTCTGCCGCTCTGGAGATCCACCTTCGACGCCGCGCAGACTCTGTTGCCGACACTTCGGATCGGCATTGGTGTCGCGGGATTCGTGCTTCTCATTGCCTGCGCGAACGTGGCCAATCTGCTGCTCGTGCGATCGTTCGTCCGGCGCCACGAGATCACCGTGCGACTCGCGCTCGGCGCTGGACGAACTCGTCTCATGCGCCAACTCTTCACGGAGGCGATGCTGCTCTCGCTTGTTGCGACGGGATGCGGCGTGCTCATGGCGTACTGGCTGCGCAACGCGCTCACGCTCTTCTTTCCATCAACGGGCGGCATCGTCTACACGATTCACGGCGACTTCGACTGGCGAGTAGGGCTGCTGAGCGCGGCGGTGGGGATCGGCTCGGTGATCGTCTTTGCGGCGGTCCCCGCTATGCAGTCCAGCCGCGCGGATCTATCGACCGCACTCAAGTCCGACACACGCAGCGCATCGGGGCATCGCGATCGGTCGCGCCTCCGCTCCGCGCTCGTCGTGTTTCAGGTGGCCCTCAGCTTCGTCCTCCTGGTCGGCGCGGGACTGGTTTTCGAGAGTCTCCAGAGCCTGCGCTCCGCCAGTCCCGGCTTCTCGACGCGAGAAGTGCTGACGACGGCGGTCAATCTGTTCGCGGCGGGCTACGACAGCACGCGCGCGAAAGCATTCGACGAGCGACTGCTGCAGAGCATCCGCTCGATCGGAGGTGTCGACGGCGCCGCCCTCGCCCGCAGCACCCCTTTCACAAATCGCCCGTACGACGGCGGCCCCATTGCGGTGGACGGATTCGACCCCAAGCCGGATGAGCAGCCAGCGGCGAGCTACAACTCCGTGACCCCCGGCTACTTCGCGACCATGGGGATCGAGCTTCTCTCGGGGCGCGACTTCACGAGCGGCGATGACGAATCATCGGAACCCGTTGCGATCGTCGGCGAAACCATGGTCGCGCAGTTCTGGCGAGGCGAGAACCCGATCGGCAAGCGCCTGCAAGTGCAGGGCAAGTGGCGACAGGTCGTTGGCGTCGCGAAGAACATCGAGTTCGAATCGCTGCTCGACGCCCCGAAGGCGCTCTTCTACGTGCCCTTGCGCCAGAACTTCTCGACGCAGGTAGCCGCCTTCATTCGGACATTGAAGTCGCCCGAGGCGCTAACTGCGAACCTCACGCGAGAGATCCACGCCCTCGACCCGCGCATCGCGCCGTACGAAGTGATCACGATGCGCGAACAGGTCGCGCGGGCGACTTCGGCGCAACGAGTCGCCGTCGTACTGCTCGGTCTGTTTGGCGCGCTTGCCGTGCTCCTCGCGAGTGTTGGCCTGTATGGCATGATGGCGTACGCCGTGTCGCAGCGCAGCCGCGAGCTCGGCCTGCGCACGGCGCTCGGCGCGGCTCCGTCCGCGCTGTTGCGCCTCGTCCTGTCCGATGGGCTCGCACTGACCGCGGTCGGCATCTTCCTTGGCGGAGCCGTGGCCATCGCAGCGACGCGGCTGCTGGCCTACATGCTGTACAAGGTGAGCCCGCGCGATCCCGTTGCCTTCGTCGCGGCACTCGTCGTCATGATCCTGGCGGCTCTTGTGGCCTGTCTGATGCCGGCATGGCGCGCATCCCGCACCGATCCGGTCAAAGCCCTGCGCTAGCCCGAAAGAGCCGTTGCGCACCCCCCGCAGAGCTTTCATCTTGCGACGTACCCGCCTCGGAGCCCAACAATGTTCACGTTTGTCAGTACGCGGCGAGCGCTCGCCGCCGCCGCCGCGTTGGCACTAGTCCCCGCAGTTGCGCAGGCGCAGGAGCCGTCCCCGGCCAATATTCCCAACGTCGGACAGCAGGCGCCCGATTTCAGCGGGCCCGCCTCCACGCGCTACGGCCTTCTCAAGAAGCCGCTGCACCTCTCCGACCTCCGCGGCAAGACGGTCGTTCTCGCCTTCTTCCCGAGGTCTCGCACCAAGGGATGCACGGTGCAGATGGAGTCGTACCGCGACCGCTACGCCACGCTGTTCGCCGGCGGAAAGGGGATCGTCGTCGTGTCGATCAGCACGGACGCGGACACCACGCAGCAGTCCTGGGCGCGTGACGCGAACTTCCCGATGGTCTTCGTCAGCGACTCGGCAGGCGCGATCGGCAAGGCGTATGGCGTCATCGACGAGAAGGAGCACTACGACACGCGCGTCGCGTTCGTGCTCGCGCCGGACGGCAAGATCGCGTATCGCGCGCTGCCGTTCAAAGAGCTGACGGAGGGCGCGTACGCCGAACTCGGCACCGCGGTGGCGAGCACGTCGCACGCAGGTACCGGAAGCCATTGAGGGGTCGAGCCGCCCGACTGCATTCGCGCACCACATTGAGGCGCGGGGCGTCCGGCTCGGACAAGTCGGACCGGACGGCCGCGCACGGACTGCTGCAGGCGGCCGAGCGCGATCTGCAGCAGGTGGTTCTCGACATTCACGACGGGCCGGTTCAGGACATCTTCAGCGCGCTTTCGCAGGTGCACCTTCTCCGTATTCGTCCGGAGCTGCAGGCGGGCGAAGCATCGATCGGCCTGCGTCGCGTGGCCGCGGCGCTCGAGCGCGCGCTGGGCGAGATCCGCAGCTTCATCGGCGCATTCCGGCCGCCGGAGTTCGAGCTGCGGCCGGTGGGCGCGATCATCGAAGGGTTGATCGTGCAGCACGAGTCGATCACGGGCAACGGCGTCGACCTCGAGGTCGGAGAGAATCTCCCCGAGGTCTCGGTGTCGCTCAAGATCGCGATCTATCGGATTCTGCAGGAAGCGCTCGCGAACGCGACGCGGCACGCGGAGGCGTCCCAACACTCGGTTCGCCTCACCGTCGAAGAAAACGAGCTCGTGCTCGAAGTGCGGGACGACGGCCATGGCTTCGATGTAGCCGGAATACTCGAGAGCGAGAGCGATGTGGGTGTGAGAGGCGGCCACTTCGGATTGCGCGGTATGCGCGACCGCGTGGAGATCATGAACGGAACGCTCGAGATCGATTCGGGTGAAGACGGCACGAGCATCGAAGTCCGCTTTCCCATCCAATGACCGAGGTGCCGCGGTGATGACTCCATGATTCGCGTGATGCTGGTCGACGACCACCCTCTCGTGCTCGAGGGCCTTCGCGCGATGATGGACGCCGAGCGCGACATCCAGGTGGTTGCGACGACCACCGAGGGCGAGCGCGTGCCCGAGCTCGTGCGACTGCACCGCCCCGACGTGGTCGTGCTGGATCTCGAGCTCGGCACCACCAACGGCTACGAGGTACTCAAGAAGTTGCGCGCCGAGCAGATCCAGATTCGCGTGCTCGTGCTCACCGCGTATGGCGACGGGGAGTCGATGCGCGCGGCGCTCGAGCATCAGGCGGACGGCATCGCGCTCAAGACCGATGCGCCCGCGCGCACGGTGGATGCGCTGCGCGCCGTGCATTCGGGCGTGCTCGTGTTTCCGCAGGCGGCGCGGCGCTGGATGCGGAAGTCGAACGAGAGGGCGATCGTGGGTCCGGGCTCGTTGAGCGACCGCGAGCGCGAGGTGTGGGCGCTCCTCGCCGCGGGCCTCTCGAATGGCGTGATCGCAGCGCAGCTGGGTGTCAGCGCGAGCACCGTGAAGTTCCACACGCAGAATCTCTTCCAAAAGCTCGGCGTCAACAACCGCACGGCCGCGGCGGTGGAATACGAGAAGCAGATTCCGGCGGCAGCGCGTGTGCGCGAAAAGCTGGTCTAGTGCGGAGCGGGCGCGATATCCACGCGGATGCCGCGCCACTTGCCCTGATTGAATCGCCACACGCTCAAGAGGCACCGAGTGGCGTGTCCGATGAGGATCGCCATCCAGATGTGAATCGGCTGAAGTGTGCCCGTGTGCCGAATCGTGAAGCAGATCCCGAGCGGAATGATCACCTGCGACACGATCGAGATGTAGAGCGGGCTCTTTGTGTCGCCGGTTCCCTGTAGCGCTCCCGTGTAGGTGAGCGCCACCGCGATGAACAATCCCGACAGGCTGAGCACCCTGAGGAGCTGCGTCCCGATCGCAATGATCATTGGGTCGTGCATCCCGAAGATCGGCGAGCAGCTGGCGCGGAAAGAAGAAGAAGATCAGGCCGATGCTCGCCGCGGACATCGCGGCCACTCGAGCCGCGATGTGCACGGCCTTGATCGCGCGATCGGGATGTCCGGCACCGAGGTTCTGTCCGGACATCGCGGAGGCGGCGCCCATGAGTCCCATTGATGTCCAGGTGATGAGCGAGAAGAGCTCGGAGTAGGAGACCGTGAATACCGCCTGCGCCACGGCGCTCTGCGCGAGCGACCCGATGAACGACAGCATCAGCACGCCGCCGATGTTCATCACGATCCCCTGAATCCCGGTGGGGAGCCCGAACTTGAAGAGTGACTTGATGATCGTCCAGTCGGGTCCCCACCCGAGCCCGCGCGGGAACTGCACGACCCAGCCGCCCTTCCACAGTTTGTACAACGAGTAGATCCCAATCAGTCCGGTTGCGGTGCACGTGCCCATTGCGGCGCCCGCAGTGCCGAATGCGGGAATCGGACCGAAGCCCCGAATGAGCACGACGTTGAACGCGATGTTGAGCACCGTCATCGTGATACCGAGGACCATTGGCGTGCGCGCGTCGCCAGCGGAACGAAGCGCGCCGCTCAACATGAAGAACAGGAGCAGCCCGGTGCTGAACGTGAACATGATCCGAAGGAACGGCAGCGCCTGCGCCTTCACTTCCGGCGCGGCGTTGACCATGTCGAGCAGCGACGGCGCCAGGAACAGTCCGACCGGCGCCATCACGAACAGCGACATGCCGATCGCAGTCAGAAATGCCTGATAGACGGTTCGATTGACCTTGGCTTCCTCACCGGCGCCCGCGAAGCGCGACACGAGCACGCTCATCCCGGTGAACAGCGACGAGATGAAGACGATGACGACGATGAAGATCTGATAGGACACGCCGATGGCGGCATTACCGGTGAAGCCGACGAGATGGCCGACCAGGATGTGGTCGATGATCCCCTGCAGCCCGCCGATGATGTTCGTGATCATCGTCGGCCACGCGAGCTTCCAGACCGCGGGGCCGAGCGGTCCCTCGACGATGGAGCGGTCATACTTGCGAGCGGCGGGCGCACTCGGCAACCGAACGTCGTCGGATGCGGAATGCGAGACCGGCACCACGATGTCCGTCACGGTGCGACCAACGACATGCTTTCGTGCTCTCTGTAGGTGGTGCGTGTCAATCGTCGATCGCCTGGCAGGTCGCCGTCCGAAAGTCGAGAGAGACTCCTGGTGGTGCCGGTGAGGTCCACATTGGGTGTTTCATCAGAATGCTCACCATATGCTCGTGTGGATCGCAATACCAGGTAGTGTCCAACCCGCCGTCTCAACCGAATGTTCCGACCGAACCTGAATACGTGCCGTCTCGCTCATTTCTTTGCGGCCTTGGAAACGGTCGCGAGATATTCCTCGAAGCGATCGAAGCTGCTGTTCCAACCACCACGGTGTCCGTCGCGCTGACCGTCGGAGGTGAAGCCGGTCTGATGGAAGGTCAGCTGGGTCTTGTCGCCGAGGTCCGTGAACTCGAGCGTGACGAGCGTCTCGTTTCCGGGATTCCCGTTGTCGTCCTCATCCCAGGCGAAGGTGTAGGACACGCGCGTCGGGCGGCGAGATCTCGCGGAAAACTCCGCCCTGCCAGAGATCCTTGCCCCCGTCGTCCGGCCGCAGCATGCCGCGCCACTTGCCTCCGACGCGCGCGTCCTGCGTGAAGTGCATCGGCATGAAGCCGCGCGGGCCCATCCAGTGCATGAGGTGCTCGGGCTCGGTGAAGAGCCTGTAGACGAGATCGCGCGGTGCGGCGAAGGTGCGCGTGATGGTGAGCTCGGGGCGCTTCGCGGTGGCGGCCGAGGCGTCAGCGACGCTTTTTCCTGTTGCGGGCATGTGGTTTCTCCTGGCGCTGAAGTTCAGTGATGTAGACGTCGAGTCTGTCGAAGCTTTCGTCCCAGAACCGGCGGTATTTCTCGATCCACCCGGACGCTTGCTCGAGCGGCGCGGCCTCGAGTTTGGCGGGGCGCCATTGCGCGTCGCGGCCGCGCGAGATGAGTCCGGCGTGCTCGAGCACCTTGAGGTGCCGTGAGACCGCAGGCAAGCTCATGGCGAACGGCTTGGCGAGCTCGTTCACGGTGGTCTCGCCGTTGGCGAGCCGGGCGAGGATGGCGCGGCGCGTGGGGTCGGCGAGGGCGGCGAAGGTGGTGCTGAGGTGGTCGTGGGGCATCGTGTATTTAATTGAATGATTAAATAACGTATGTGTTAAATAAGCGATGTGAATCGCGCTGTCAAGTGTGTGGCTTACTCCACCATTGTCGTGCGGAACACATAAGCTAACCGAATGGAATACGGACAACAACGGACTGAAACGGACACCAACGGAAATTCAACCGAGTCGCAGTTTTCCGTTGGTGTCCGATTCTTGTCCGTCTGTTTCGTCTCATTCATTGAGCTTGTTGCGCGCTTTCGATTCTCAACGCCGCTCATGCGTCGACGCGCCCCTACCCCGTCGTCCCAAACCCCGCCGCGATGCAGTTGATCGACAGCAGCAGCGCCGCCAGATCATCCTCGCGCTCCGCCTTCCCTTCCGCCCTCGCACGCGCCGCAGCAGCTCGATCTGCTCGTAGTGCGCACGCTCGAGCATGCCGAGCCGCCGCGTCATGCGCCGCCGGAATTGCGGGAACCGATCCGCCAGCGCCGTCTCGCCCGTGAGATGCAGCACCGCCCTCACGGTGCGCTCGTATTCCGCCTCGATCAGCGCCAGCACCCCCGCGCGCGCGAGCTCGTTCGGCACCAGCCCCGCATACGCGCGCACCAGCGACAGATCCACCTGCGCGAGCGTCTTCTCCACCTCGTCGATGATCAGCCGAAAAATCGGAGTCTCCGCGAACATCCGGCGCAGCATCGCCTCGCCGCGGTCGCCTCGCACGGAGAGAAAGGAGCTGAGCGCGCTCCCCACGCCGTACCACCCGGGAACCAGGTGACGGTTCTGCGTCCACGCGAACACCCATGGGATCGCGCGCAGATCGCTCAGCGAGCGCGTACCGCCCCTGCGCGCGGGTCGCGATCCGATGTTC
Source organism: uncultured Gemmatimonadaceae bacterium (assembly GCA_963827355.1). Classification (GTDB taxonomy): domain Bacteria; phylum Gemmatimonadota; class Gemmatimonadetes; order Gemmatimonadales; family Gemmatimonadaceae; genus FEN-1250. Next base: position 104,312 of record CAWHAS010000015.1, on the reverse strand, counting down.
AGCAGCTGCAGCTCCTCCAGCGGCGTCGCGGCCGTGTAGTACTCGATCAGTCCGGGATGCTGGATCAGCCCGCGATACGCCGCGAAGGCCGCGCCGCTCAACGCCTCCATTGCCTCCTCGAGCCCGGGCACCGGCACGGCCTCATCGCTCGGCAACGAGTACTCGAGCACGCTCGAGGCCAGCAGCTCGAGCTGATACAGCGCCGCCTCCTGATATCCGAACTTGAACGACACGACCTCGCCCTGCTCCGTGGTTCGCATCCGTCCGCGAATCGTGCCCGGCGGCTGCGCGGCGATCGCGCGGTGCGTCGGCGCCCCGCCCCTGCTCACGGACCCGCCGCGACCGTGGAAGAACGACAGCTCGACTGCCGCTCTCCGCCGCCGTGCGCGCCAACTTCTTCTGCGCCTGGTACAGCTCCCAGTTCGAGGTGAGGAATCCGCCGTCCTTGTTCGAATCCGAATAGCCGATCATCACCTCCTGCACGCCGCCCTGCGCACGCACGCTCCGCTTCACCACCGGTACCGAGAACAGCTCGCGCATGATCGCGGGCGCGCGTCGCAAATCCTCGATCGTCTCGAACAGCGGCACGATCGGGAGCGTGCAGCTCTCGACGCCCGCCGCATTGTGGAATAATCCGCCCTCCTTCGCCAGCAGATACACGTGCAGCACGTCCGCAGCCGACTGCGTGTTGCTGATGATCAGGCTTCCGAACGCCCGGCGGTCGATGCTCGCGCGCATCTCGCGCACGAGCGTGAACATCCCGAGCGTCTCCTGCGCCGCCGCCGATGTCACCCCCGGCTCGCCCTCGCGGCGCGGGCGTATCAGCGCATCGCGCTCCCAGTTCGCGCCGCCATCGATCCCTCGCGCGATTCGCAGCTCCTCCACCGCCGCGTTGAACGCCCCCGATCCCTGGCGGAGATCGAGCCTCACGGTGGAAAAGCGGAACGCCTCGACCTCGCGCCGCACCGGCACCACCGTCGCCCGCGCGATCGCTCCGCAATCCGCGTCGATCAGCGCGCGCTCGAGCGTCTTGAGATCCGCGACGAGATCATCGGCCGTCGCATACGCCGGCGACGTCAGCCCCTCGCCTCCGCGCTTGCGGTGGCTCTCATCCACTGTGGCCGCGAGCCTGCGCTGCACGGCACTCAGCCACTGGCGGCAGAGCTCTCCGGGATTTCTCGCCGCGAGCCGCTCGCCGTCCTTGCTCGCGAGGAGTGCGTGCGCCAGTGCCTTCCGAAAATCGGGCGAAAAGTTCGCGGAGCGCTCCGAAATGCTTAGCGCTCGCGACAGCTCTGCCACGCGCCGCTGGTAGCGATGCAGGCACTTCTCGCGATACTCGCGCAGCGCGTGCCGCGTCACCTCGTTCGTGACGTTCGGATTCCCATCGCGATCGCCACCCACCCACGAGCCAAACTGCACGAAGTTCGGCAGGTCGAAGCTGCTCGCCCGGATACGACTCGGCCAGCGCCAGCGCGAGCGAATCGTGCAGCAGCCACACGAGACCGAAGAGCGTCGTGTCGAAGAAGTGGAGAGCCCACGCCACCTCCTGCGCCACGGTCGGCTTCTCGAGCTTGAGCTCTCCGGTCATCCAGAGCAGGTCGAGCTCCGTGCGCAGCTCCTCGCCGAGCAGCGCGCGCTCGCGCGGCGTCACGAGCGGGCCATCGAGCTCCACGAGCAACGAGTAAATCCCTCGCAGCTTCTCGAGCACGGTCACCCGCTTCGCCTCGGTTGGATGCGCGGTGATCGTCGGCACCACGTGAAAGGTGCGCAGCAGCTCGCGCACCGTGTCCGCCGGTACGCCGAGCTGTTTCCAGTCCGCGATCACCTTCGCGAACGTGCCTGTCAGCGAGTCGAAGCCGCGCTCGCGCTCGGCGCGCTGCCGCGCCTCCATTGCATCGTGCAGCTCCGCAATCGGGAGTATCTGCGAGAGCAACCCCACCGTCTGCAGCGAGCGTGCGATCGATTCGCCCGAGCTGTTGCCGCCGAGCTTCCCTCCCTCGAGCGCGGCAACAGAATCCGGCGCGCGCAGCATCACCACCTGCCGCAGCATCTCGACGAGCAGCCGCTCGGCGCTGGACTCCGGCGTCGGCAGCTCCATCGCCGTCGCCCCGATCGGGACCGGCGGAGGTGCGCGGAAGTGCGCGCGGGTTGCCACGTCGGTCAGGCGACGCGGTCGCGCGGCGCCGTGCCTCCGAAGAAGGCCGCGAGATTGTCTATCGCGCGCATGCCCATTGCGACGCGGGTCTCCGTTGTGGCGCTGCCGAGGTGCGGCAGGAGGACAACGTTCTCCATGCTCGACAGCGCCGCCGGCACCGATGGCTCCTTCTCGAACACATCGAGCCCCGCCCCGCCAATCGTGCCCGCCTCGAGCGCCGCAATCAGATCGTTCTCGCTCACGACATCGCCGCGTGCGGTGTTGATGAGGATCGACCCCTTTCGCATCTGAGCGAAGCGGGCGGCATTCATCGAGATGCCTCGTCTCCGGCGTCGCAGGGCAGTGGAGCGACACGAAGTCGCTCTCGCGCAGCACCGCCTCGATGCTGTCCTTGCGCTCGGCGCCGAGCGCCTGCGCGTCGGCATCGCTCAGCGGATATGGATCGTGATAAATGATCTTCATCCCGAAGCCGAGATGCGCGCGACGCGCGACCGCGCGTCCGATGCGGCCGATGCCGATGAGTCCGAGCGTCTTTCCATTCACCCGCGTGCGCGAGCATGTGAGTGGGCCGCCAGCCGGTCCACCTGCCGCTGCGCAGCTCGCGCTCCCCTTCCCCCGCCCGCCGCGCGGTCGCCAGCATCAGCGTCATGGCGAGATCGGCGGTATCCTCCGTGAGCACATCCGGCGTGTTCGTGACGACCACGCCATTCGCCTTTGCCGCCTCGACGTCGATGTTGTTGAAGCCGACGCCGTAGTTCGCGACGATCTTCGCTTTTCGCCCCGGTGTCCCCAGAATCTCCGCCGTGATCTTGTCGGCGACGCACGGAAGCAGTCCGTCGGCCTCGCGCATCGCGCGCGCGAGCCCCGCCGCGTCGAGCGGCACATTGCTCTCGTTCAGCTCGACGTCGAACAGCGCCTTCGCTCGCTCCTCCGCGGCCGCCGGGAGCTTGCGCGTGATGACGACTTTCGGCTTTGCCATCTCCAGGCGAGTACGGGCCGGCGGGCCGGCTTCGAGAGTGCATGCTTCATCGCGGCTCCGAGATCGGCCGGGCTGCCGGCCACGGTGAGCCCCGAGTTGCGCATGATCTCCGCCTTCTCCAGCGCGCTGTCGCCGAACGCCGAGATGATCGCCCCCGCGTGGCCCATGCGCCGGCCCTTGCGGCGCCGACAGGCCGGCGATGTAGCCGACGATCGGCTTCGACATGTTGTCGCGCGCCCACAGCGCCGCCTCGGCCTCCTGCGGGCCGCCGATCTCGCCGATCATCATCACGGCGTCGGTGTCCGGGTCGGCCTCGAACCGCTTCAGCATGTCGACGAACGAGCTGCCGTTGATCGGGTCGCCGCCGATGCCGACGCTCGTGGTCACGCCGATGCCGAGCGCCTTCATCTGCGACGCGGCCTCGTAGCCGAGCGTGCCGGAACGCGCCACGATGCCCACGCGCCCTGGCGTGTAGATGCTGCCGGGCATGATGCCGATCATCGCCTTGCCCGGCGAGATCACGCCGGCGCAGTTGGGACCGATCAGCGTCATGCCTCGTCTCGAGCGGGTAGCGGAGCATGTAGCGCTTCACGCGCATCATGTCCTGCGCCGGAATGCCATCGGTGATGCAGACGATCAGCTCCATTCCGCGCGTCCGCCGCTTCCATGATCGCGTCCGCGCAGAACGGCGCCGGCACGAAGATTCCGCTCGCGGTCGCGCCCGTGTCCTTCACGGCCTCCTTCACGGTGTTGAATACCGGCCATCCGAGATGCTTCGCGCCGCCCTTTCCCGGCGTTACGCCGCCGACGACGTTCGTGCCGTACTCGATCATCTCCTTCGCGTGGAAGCGTGCCTTGTCGCCGGTGAATCCCTGGAAGAGGATTCGGGTCTGTTCGTTGATGAGGATGCTCACGAGACCTTCTCCCTGGCGGGGCGGCCCACCGGCGTGCTGGTGAGTGCGGCGACGGCCTTCTCCGCCGCTTCGGCGAGCGTGTCCGCCGTGATGATCTGGAGTCCGCTGTCATCGAGGATCGCGCGGCCCTGCTCGACGTTCGTGCCGGCGAGCCGCACGACGATCGGCATCGTGATCGTTGACGTCTCTCGCCGCCTGAATGACGCCCTGCGCCACCCAGTCGCAGCGGTTGATGCCCGCGAAGATGTTCACCAGCACGCAGCGCACGCGTCTTGTCCGAGAGCACGGCCGAAAGGCGGCGGCAACGCGCTCGGGAGAGGCGCCACCGCCGATGTCGAGGAAGTTCGCCGGCTCGCCGCCAGCATGCGTGATCATGTCCATCGTCGCCATGGCCAGCCCCGCACCGTTGACGATGCAGCCGATGACCCTTCGAGGCCGACGTAGTTGAGTCCGTGCTCCGCGGCCTACGCGTCGCGCGGATCCTCCTCGCTCGTAGTCGCGCAGCTCCGCGACGTGCGACGACGGAAGAGCGCGTTGTCGTCGAACGACATCTTCGCGTCGAGCGCGAGCACCTGTCCTTCTCGGTGATCACGAGTGGATTGATCTCGACCATCGTCGCGTCGAGATCGCGGAAGGCGCGGTAGGCGCCGAGGATGGCCGTCACCGCCTGTTCATGCTCTCGACGAGCGAGTCCGAGTCCGAACGCCAGCTCGCGCGCCTGGAACGGCTGCATGCCGACGGCGGGCTCGATCACCTCGCGCATGATCGTCTCCGGCGGCGCGCCGGCGATCTCCTCGATCTCCATGCCGCCCTCGGCCGCTGCGACGACGCACGACGCGCTCGCGAGCGGCGATCCAGCACGAACGCCGATGTAGATCTCACTGCCGATTCGGCACCGCTTCCTCGATGTAGAGCCGATGAACGAGCTTGCCCCGCGGGCCCGGTCTGATGCGTCACGAGCTTCTTGCCGAGCAGCTCCGTTGCGGCCGCGCGCACGATCCTCGGTGTCGTGGTGCAGAGCTTGATGCCGCCGGCCTTGCCGCGGGCGCCGGAATGGATCTGCGCCTTCACGACCCAGCGTGCTGCCGCCGATCTCGGTGGCGCGGTATACCGCCTGCTCGGGGCTGTAGGCGACGCCACCGCGCGGCATCGGCACGCCGAAGCTTCGGCAAGCAGCTCCTTCGCCTGATATTCGTGAATGTCCATTGACTGCTCGGTGTGGGTATCAGCCCGACAACGTGGAAAGATGGAGTCTGCCAGCGCCGCTCGCGCAACGGGCAGCTGGCGTGCTCATGCCGCTTTCTTGATCGCGATCTCGCCCGCCATGACGACGATGTTCTTCGCCATCCTTCTCGATGCCGCGTCGATCATCTTGCCGTCGAGCGAAGCGGCGCCCTTGCCCTGCGCCTCGGCCTCCTTCGAGCGCGACGAGAATGCGCTCGGCGCGCTCGACCTCCTCGGCCGTCGGCGAGAACATCTCGTTGGCGAGCTCGATCTGCGACGGATGGATCGCCCACTTGCCCTCGATGCCGAGTGCGGCGGCGCGGCGCGCGGCGGGCTTGAAGCCATCGGGATCGTTGAAGTCGCCGAACGGGCCGTCGATCGGCGCGCAGGCCGTAGGCGCGGCAGGCGACCGTCATGCGCGACAGCGCGAAATGCCACTGGTCGCCGGGATAATCGGGATTGAGACCGCCGATGATCGACGGTGCGCGCCTTGTTGAACGCGGCGTAGTCGGCGACGCCGAAGTGCATCGCCTCGAGCCGGCTTGGCCGACGCGCGATCGCCTCGACGTTGGCCATGCCGAGCGGCGTCTCGATCAGCGCTTCGGTGCCGATCCTGTTGCGTGAAGCCCTTGGCGATCCTCGATCTGGCTGACGATGCACTCGACCATATAGACGTCGGCCGGAACGCCGACCTTCGGAATGAGGATGGTGTCGAGCTTGGAGCCGGCCTGCTCCATGATGTCGACGACGTCGCGATACATGTAGTGCGTGTCGAGGCCGTTGATGCGCACCGAGACGGTCTTGCCCGCGCCCGTCCAATCGATGTCGTTCAGCGCCTGGATGATGTTCTTGCGCGCCTGCTCCTTGTCGGGCGGTGCGACGGCATCCTCGAGATCGAGGAAGACGTAGTCGGCCGCGCTCTTCGGCCGCCTTGGCGATCATCGTCGGGCTGGAGCCCGGCACCGCGAGCTCGCTCCGCTGCAGCCGGACGCGAGCCGGGTCGTACCGCGTGAAGCTCATCGAGCGGCTACGGCCGGCTCGCCACGCTTCTCGGCGACCTTCGCCGCGGGTGCAGAGGAGGACGCGCCACCCGTGCGCCAGTACTCGGCTGCCGCGCCGACTCCGCTCCCGGGCACGATCTGCGTCATGCCGACATCGCGCATCGACATCTCCGCGCCTGCAATGGCGCCGAGCAGCATCAGCTCGTTGAGATCGCCGAGATGGCCGATGCGAAAGAGCTTGCCGGCCATCTTGCCCGAGCCCGGCGCCGAGCGCGAGGTTGTAGCGTCTTGAACGCGGTCGCGATCACCTGCGCGCCGTCGACGCCTGCGGGCACCATGATCGCGGAGACCGTGTCGGAGTTCCACTTTGGCTCCTTTGCGCACAGCGCGAGTCCCCACGCCTTGACCGCGGTGCGAACGCCCTCGGCCAGGCGATGGTGGCGCGCGAAGACGTTGTCGAGCCCCTCCTCGAGCAACATGTCGAGCGATTCACGCAGTCCGTAGAGGAGGGTCAACGCCGGTGTGTACGGGAAGTAGCCCGTGGCGTTCGCCTTCATCTGTCCCCGAAGTCGAAGAACAGCGCGGAAGCTTGGCGCTCTCGCGGCGCGCGAGCGCCTTCTGGCTCGCGGCGATCAGGCCGAGTCCGGCCGGGAGCATGAAGCCCTTCTGCGATCCCGTGATCGCGAGGTCCACGCCCCACTCGTCCATTCGGAACTCGAGGCTGCCTACCGAGCTCACGCCATCGACGTAGAGCAGCGCGGGGTGCTTGGCGTTGTCGATCGCCTTGCGCACGGCGGCGATGTTGCTGGTGACGCCGGTTGCGGTCTCATTGTGCACGACGAGCACGCCCTTGTACTCGTGCTTCGTGTCGGCGCGGAGCTTTTCCTCGATCTTCTCGGGCGACGCGCCCTCGCCCCACGGAATTTCGATGATGTCGACCTGCAGACCCAGTCGCTGCGCGCAATCGATGAAGAGGTGGCTGAACTGGCCGTAGCGCATGGCAAGCAGCTTGTCGCCCGGGCTGCACGTGTTCACGAGCGCCGCCTCCCACATGCCGGTGCCCGTGGCCGCGAAGACGAACGGCTGGCCTTCGGTGGTGCGGAAGACCTTTTTCAGGTCCGGGAAAATGCTGAGGGGAAGCTTCGGGAAGACCGGGGAGCGGTGGTCCTCCATTGCCCGATGCATCGCATTGAGCACACGGTCGGGAACGTTGCTGGGGCCTGGAACAAACAGAAAGTTTCGACCGGACATGTGCGACACTCCAGGAAAAAGATCGATCAATTCAAATGCGAGACTCGATTGTCACACTCGCGCGGCGCGCGAGAATACGCAATCTTACGATCGATGAAAACACCGAGCCAACCCCAGTGGGCCGTGATGCCGCCGGGACGTCCGATCGATGCGCGCATGGCGCTCGTCCAGCTGTACTGGGCCGCGGTGCGGGCCGTTGCGCCCGGGGCTGCGCTCGCTGACGCACTCGAGCGAATCTCGAAAGAGATCGGCCAGCGGCGGGTCTGGATCATCGCGATCGGCAAGGCGGCAAATCCAATGGCGATTGCGGCGGTGGACTTTCTCGCGAGGAACAGGCTCGAGCTCGCTGGCGGCGTGATCGTCGCGCCGCGCATGCTGCCGACGCCTGATGCGCGTCTCGAGTTCCTGGCGGGCGACCATCCCCTGCCTGGCCGGCGATCACTTGCGGCCGCCGACGCAGTGGCGAAGGTCGCGAGGCAGGTGAAGCCGGACGACGAAGTCTGGGTGTTGCTCTCGGGCGGCGCATCGAGCCTCATCGCCGCACCGGATGGCACGATGAAGCCCGAAGAGATGATGCAGCTCTTCGAGATTCTGCTCGGCTCCGGCCTTGACATTGCGACCATGAATCTCATCCGAAAACGGTTCACCCGCTGGAGTGCGGGCCGGCTCTCTGCAGCACTGCACGCTGCGCGAACGCGAAACTTCATTGTCTCCGATGTCATCGGCGACGACCTCGCCGCGATCGGATCGGGACCCTGCACGCCGGATCCCAGCAGTGCCGCCGACATCCACGCGATGCTCATCTCGAACAAACTCTGGGACCGGATCCCGGTGGCGGCGCGCCACCACATTGCCGCGGTGGAGCACGACCCGTCCAGGGAGACGCCAAAACCCGGCGATCGCATTTTCGCGAACGTCGAGCGCAAGATCATCGCCAGCAATCGCGTCGCTCTCGAAGCAGCGGCGGCTCGCGCCAGAGAGCTGGGCTATGAGCCGAAGATCCTGAGCACTACGCTCGCGGGAGAAGCCGCATCCGTCGGCAAGAGGCTGGCATCGACGCTAATAAGTTATTGTGGCTCGGGGACATCGTCACTGACCAATCGACCAGTGCAAAGCTGCCTCCTTTGGGGGGGCGAGACGACGGTGACGATGGGGAGCGCAACCGGCGCGGGCGGAAGATGCCAGGAGCTCGCTCTCGCTGCAGCCAAAGAGCTCGCGCTCACGAAGAGCGTTCGCGGATCGACGCTTCTCGCATGCGGCACCGATGGACGCGATGGCCCCACGGACGCGGCCGGCGCAATCGTCGACCGTGAGACGTGGAGTGCGATCGAGAAAGCGGGACGAACACCCGATGTCGATCTCGCGGCGCACGATTCGCATCCCGCGCTCGACGCGGCAGGGGCTCTGCTCCGCACCGATCTCACGGCCACGAACGTGATGGACATCGTGATCGGCATTTGCTCGCCGCCGGCCACCAGCACGTGGCCGCCGCGCACACCCTCCGGATCGCTCGCACGGCTCTCCGGCTCCTTTCGCAAAATCATCGAGTAACGAACGGAATCAGTGGCCGACACTCCATTCACGATCGGATTGGTTCAGCAAGCCGTGCCCGCGAATGCGGCCGCGGCGATCGACGCGGGCGAACGCGGTATCCGCGAGGCCGCGAAGCGCGGCGCGCAGATCATCTGTCTGCAGGAGCTCTTCGACGCGCCGTACTTCTGCAAAGTGACGGATGCAGGAGCGCTTCGATCTCGCCGAACCGATACCGGGACCCGTCACGGAGCGCATGCAGGGCCTCGCGCGAGAGCTCGGCGTCGTGATCATCGTGCCGATCTTCGAGAAGCGCGGGCCGGGCGTCTACCACAACTCCGCCGCCGTCATCGACACCGATGGCGTGCTGCTCGGCGTCTACCGGAAGATGCATATTCCGGACGACCCTCTCTATCACGAGAAGTATTATTTCACGCCTGGGGAGATCTATCAGCACGACGAGTCGATTCCGCCGAGCGGATTTCGCGTGTTCAAGACGAAGGTCGCCACGATCGGCGTGCTGATCTGCTGGGACCAGTGGTATCCGGAGGCGGCGCGCATCACCGCACTCATGGGCGCGCAGATTCTCTTTTATCCGACGGCGATCGGCTGGCATCCGAAGGAGAAGGAGGAGTGGGGCGCCGCGCAGGCGGATGCGTGGCGCACCGCGCAGCGCGCGCACGCCATCGCGAACGGCGTCTTCGTCGCCGCCGCGAATCGAGTGGGTTTCGAGTCCGAGCCGGGCACTGACGGTCTCGAATTCTTCGGCCACTCGTTCGTGTGCGACCCCTTCGGCCGCATGATCACCGAGGCGGGCACGGAGCCCGCAATCCTCATCGCGCCGTGATCGATCCAGGCGCGATCGAGTACACCCGTCGCAACTGGCCTTTCCTGCGCGACCGCCGCATCGATGCGTACGGTCCGATCCTCCAGCGCTACATCGGATGACCGGCGCCGCGGTGGACGTGTACGCGCGACGGGACGATGGCGTGCACTTTCCCGCTCAGCGGATGCCGGCCGAGTGGGAGGCGCACGCGGCGACGTGGATCGGGTGGCCGCATCATCGCCCGGACTGGCCGGGAAAGTTCGAGCCGATTCCGTGGGTGTACGCGGAGATCGTGCGCGTGCTGCACCGGCACGAGCACGTCGAAGTCCTGTGCGACGACGAGGACGTGAAGAACGCAGCCCGCGACGCGCTCGTCGCGCACGGTGTGAACATTGGCCGCGTCAGGTTGCACGTCGTGGGAACGGACCGCGTGTGGCTTCGCGACTCGGCGCCAACCGCCGTGATGGCGCCGAACGGCGCGGTGCACTGGGTGAGCTGGCGCTTCAACGGCTGGGCGAAGTACGACAACTACGCACGCGATGAGCTCATCGGCGTGGCGGTGTCCGAGCTGTCGGGACTCCCGCGCGAGGAGGCGCTTCGTCCCGACGATGGCGGCCGCCTGGTGCTCGAGGGCGGCGGCATCGAGACCAATGGCGCGGGCGCGCTGCTGGTCACCGAAGAGTGGCTGCTCTCCGATGTGCAGCAGCGCAATCCGGGCTTGTCACGCGCGGACTACGAGCGCGCCTTCGCCCACTATCTCGGCACTTCGCGCACGATCTGGCTGGGCGAGGGCTGTGTTGGCGACGACACGCACGGGCACGTGGACGACATCGCGCGCTTTACGGATGAGCGCACGATCGTACTCGCGGTGGAGAACGATCCGACCGACGCGAATCATTCGCGGTCGATGGACAACCTGCAGCGGCTGGAGCTCGCGGCGAAAACGCGGCCGGGAGGGCTACGCGTGGTGCAGCTGCCCTTCCCGCGTCCGGTGACGATGCAGGGCGAACGGCTGCCCGCGAGCTACGCGAACTTCTACATCGCGAACGGCGTGGTGATGGTGCCGACGTTCAACGACCGCAGCGACCGCACCGCGCTGAACACGATCGCCGAGCTCTTTCCGGCGCGCGAAGTCGTCGGGATTCACGCGGTGGATCTCGTGTGGGGACTCGGCACGCTGCACTGCCTGACGCAGCAGCAGCCCGCGGGACGCTGAGCGCGGCGTAGCAGCGTTCTGAATCGCGTCGGGCGTCAGGTGCTCCTCTTCTAGATCGCCCTGTCTTTGCGCATTCATCCGTTACAGTCCGTTTCATTCCGTTCAATCCGTATCATCAAACTGTTAGTGCCTGCGGCGCGCGGTCGCGGACCGCTTTCGCGACTGCCGCTCGGGCTGAGCAAACGGGATGATAGGTGACAGATTATTCCGGGATGATGGGTAACACTTTTTGAGGGTGTGGGTGCATTAACCGTAGACCTTCATGGTGGTCTCATTGAGTTTGCCGAGGAGCATTTGTCCGAGGTACACCGACCAGATCCCGTCATTGGTTTCTTCGAGTCCGACATATTGCCCGCTGAGCGCGCGCGCGAGCACCACTAAGCTGTACTTGAACCGGATGGTCCCCACACCGGTGACGTGTTTGACGAGGAAGTGCCCCGGATACTCGAGGGGCGGGAGCAGCGCGGGATAGGGCCGCTGCGACGTGTGATACCGGGCGGCGGGGGGATCGCCGCCGAGCGCCTCGTGCGGTCGCTCCTCGTTGTACTCGCGGCGAAAGGTGTTGAAGCGCCGTTGCTGGCGCGCGAGGTCTGCTTCGGGTGGACGGGTGGTTTCGGCTTTCAGCGTCCGATGCATCTGCTCATGCGCGCCGTTCTCTTGGGGCGAGGCGGGACGGATGCGCTGATGCTGGATCCCTAATCGCAGCCACCAGACGGTGAGCCGAGTCAGCCCATGGAGTCCGGTGCTGGCGAACGGCACGCCGTTGTCAGTACGAATCGCCAGCGGCAATCCATGCTCGCGAAAGGTCCGCTCAAACACCGGCAGCGCGTTCCTGCTCTGCGTGTTCAGCAATCCGTGCACTTGGAGGAGGTAGCGCGTCTGTTGGTCGGCGATCGTGAGCGGGTAGCAGTAGATGCCGTTCCCAGTGAGGAACTGTCCTTTGAAGTCGGCGGTCCACAAATCATTGGGCGCCGTCGTGTGGATCGGCACGGTGCTCGGATGCACGGTGCGGCGTCGACTGCGCCGCGGACGCACGAGCCCGCGCCGCTTGAGCAGCTCGGCAACGGTACTGACGGCCGGCCAGACGCGCACGTGTCGGTGCCGGCGACTGAGAAAGTCCACGAGCTTCTTGGGGCCCCAGCTGGGATGCGAATCGCGCACGTCGAGGAGGAGCCTCGCCATTTTGTCGCCGATGCGATGCGGGCACACGTGCGGGGCGTGGCTTCGCTCCACGAGCCCCGGTGGCCCCTCGGCGGCGTACCGCAGCAGCCATTTGTAGCCGGTCTTCCGGCTGATCTGATTGCGTGCGCAGAGCTCCGCCATCGTGTACAAACCCCGCCGATGATCGACAATGAACTGAGAAACGGAAGAAACCTTCAAGAGGACGACTAGCCATGCTCACGGCACTCGGGAAGCTGAAGGACTGTGTACCACGTTCGGCAACTATACGTCCGCTGTCTCCGCGATCCACAGGCCCGGGTAGTCGAGCACGAACCCATTGGGATCTACCGTCAGATCGCGGCTGAACTCACCGCCTGCACTCTCGTAGTGGTACGTGAATTCGGATACGCGCGTGTACGTCTGATCGAGAACTTCCAGCGCGAAATCCGGGAAGCGCACCCACGCCGCCCGCACCAAGGCATGTTCGCCTATCGCGAGCTTCGTCCGCCTGATCGGGAGCAGGTTCGTCGACGGACTGAAGCCCAGATCGACATCGACGCAGCCGTCCAGCGCGGGCTGGGGAAGGTCGTTGGCGCACCACGAATTGTCGGAGCTCCGCGAGAGCACGAGCGACACCGGCAGCGCACCCACCTGTCCGCGAACGCTCACGTCACGAGTCCCCCAGTTGCCATCGCACTCGATCTCGTAGTCCAGCCGGCACGGCTGCGAGTCGTGCACGAACAGCGCGACGCCAGAAAGATTCCAGCGGTTGCGCTGCTGCGTGATTGCCGCGGCCTCGTGTCCGGGCATGTCGAGCCGCTTCCACACGATCATCGGCGGGCCGCCTCGGCGAGCAAGGCGAGCACTGCCTCGTCGCTCACCTGCTCGAACTCCTCGTACCACTCCCCGACGCCGTGAAAATGTTTGGGGATGGCCGAGAATACGGTTGCGACGCCGAGCGCCGTGAGCGACTCCGCGCCATCCATGCTGGCGACGGGAGCCGCGAAGATGAGTCGCGCCGGCTGCTCGGCCCGTAGCACCTCGAGCGCCGCGCGCGCGGTGCCGCCAGTCGCGAGTCCATCGTCCACGAGAATGACGGAGCGCCCGCGCACCGGCGCTGGCGCACGCGCGCCGCGAAAGAGCGCGAGCCGCCGCTTCGCTTCCGCGAGCTCACGCTTCGTCACCTTCTCGATGTAGGCGTCGCTCACGCGGAGTACGCGTACGAGCGTGTCGTCGAGCACGCGCGTGCCATCGGCTGCAACCGCTCCGATCCCGAGCTCCTCCTGATCGGGCGCGCCAAGCTTGCGCGCCACGAATACATCGAGCGGCGCGTGGAGCAGCGCCGCGATCGGCGCCGCAACCGCGACTCCGCCGCGCGGTATGGCGAGCACCGTCACCGCTTCACTACGCAGACTCGGAAGCGCATCGAGCAGCTCGCGAGCGAGAAACGCTCCAGCCTCTGCCCGATCGCGGAACAGCATGGTCTATCCGTGGCTCTGCGGGAGAAATCGCGTCAGCCAGTCCACGGTGAGGCGGCCGACAATCTCGAGCGCTCCGGGCTCCTCGAACTGGTGCGTCGCGGCGGGGACAACCGCGAGCTCCTTCTCGGACGTGAGACAGGCGAACGCTTCCTCGGTCAACGGAATGATCGGCACGTCCGCGCCACCGACGATGAGCAGCGTCGCGGCCCGCACCTCCGGCAGACTGTTCATCGCGAGATCGGGCCGTCCGCCTCGGGACACTATCGCGTACACGTCGCGGCGCTTGACCGCCGCAGTCAGCACCGCCGCGGCACCGGTGCTCGCGCCGAAATATGCGAGCGGCAGGAGCTGTGCCTCCTCCAGCGTTCCGACGAACGTCGATGCGGCGAGCACGCGCTCGGCGAACGTCGCCACGTCGAACTGATACTGCCCGGTGCGTTCGTTGAGCTCAGCCTCCTCCGGCGTGAGCAGATCCGCCCGCAACGACGCGAATCCGGCGTCGTAGAGCAATCGCGCAACCTCGGCGTTCCGCGCGCTCCGGTGCGTGCTCCCGCTCCCGTGCGCGAACACCACCATCGCCTTCGCGCCCTTCGGCATCGAGAGCAGCCCCGCGAGGGTTTCCTTGCCGCAGGGAAACGAAACTTCCTGTTCGCTCGCGGGCGCTCCCATGGCTACCTGAATTTCACGATGATGCCCACCCGCGCGAGCGTGCGCTCGACGTGCTGCGCCTCCACTCGCCGCGCCTCCGCGTACAGCGAATACCGCCGCGACTTCGAGAGCGCGAACGTCGTGCCGGCGAAGAGGTCCGCGCCAACCACCGCGCCCCTGTACAGGCGCCCCGTGTCGTCGATGTCGTCGTCGATGTGGCTTCCCCTCCAGTGCACGCCGACTCCCGCGCCGACGTACGGACCGAAGCGATCGACGTAAGCGATCTCGTAGCTCGCCTCTGCGTGTACGCTGAAATCGTGAAACGTTCCGTTCACCGGATCGCCGAGATGATCGCGGCGATCGATGTCCGCGTGGAAGTAGTTGAGTCCCACGGCGAGACGGAGTCTGGGGGAGAACACGGAGCCGATGTCGAGATCGGCCCCGATCTCGTGTCCCTGCTTCGCGTGATCGGTCCACGCCCAGCTGAGAAAGGTGCCGACTCGATCGACGCCAAGGTGTGCGTGCTCCTCCTGCGCGAGCGCGCCGGGCGCGAACACGAGCAGCGCCGCGATGCATGCGACTGCGAGAATGCCTGCCTTCGCGCTCACTGGCATACGCTCATAAGGTGCAAGGAGTACGCCTCTGTCATTTCATCGTGTCGCCCGGCGCCGCCGTCACCACCGGCGGCTGGTGCGCGATCTCGATCGATTCGGCGCTCAGCTGTTTATAGATCTCGAGATTGATTCTTTGCTGTGCTTCCATGTACTGAGCATAACTCAACTTGTAAACAGAGTACACCGACTCGGTCACGAGCGCGAACATTCCGAAGGTCGTGAAGTTCGAGCGGTCGAACTTCACGCTCTTCTCCTTCTCCGCCGCCGCGCGGATGATTTCCGGCACGCGCGCGAGCTTCTCGACCGGCGTGCCATAGGCGATTCCGAGCTTCAGAACGACGAGTCGCTTTTCCTGGCCGCGGAAGTTCCGAATTCGGCTCTTGAGCAGGTCGCCGTTCGAAATGATGATCAGCTCACCGGTATCGCTTCGTAGCCGAGTGGACTTCAATCCGATGTGCTCGACGGCGCCCGAGGCGTCGCCCACGGAGATCGCATCGCCTACGACGAACGGCTTGTCGAGCACGATCGAGAGTGCCGCGAACAGATCTCCCAGAATGTTCTGGACGGCCAGCGCGACGGCGATACCGCCGATGCCGAGTCCGGTGACGAGCGCGGTGATGTTGATGCCGAGGTTGTCGAGGACCACGAGCAACACGATCAGCCAGAGCACCACGCGCGCCGCGATGGCGACGACGTTGATCGTCATCCGGGTGCTGGCGTCCGCCTCCTTGTGCTCGGCGATCCGCTCCGACCAGAAGAGCACCAGGCCACCAGCCCAGAGCCCGGCCTGCAGGAGCACACCGATCATGACCACGTGGTGCCAGACGTGCTCGTGGTGTGGATTCAGTGTGAGCGCGAGAGACCCCGCCCACAGCGACACCACCAGGATGAAGAAGGCGTGGGTTCGCTTGACGAGGTCCCTGATCAGCGCCTGAAGGTGCGACGGCGGCACCGCGCTCCTCTGCGCGCGTCGCGCGAGGACTGTTTTCAGCACGTAAAACGCCGAAAAGAGCCACGCGAAGGTGGCGACGGCGGTAATCCAGGCAGTCAGGGTGTTCGACTTGAGCTCTTGCACGGTAACTTGAATGAAGAGAGGAGCGAGATGCCTACCACGAAGCGCACGGCTGACACCAGGCACGCGGGACCCGCATCCGGCGGCCGGCCCTGGACGCTCGTATACGATGGATCGTGCAACGTATGCGGCCGCCTCGTGCGGCGTGTGCAACGCTGGGATTCGCGCCACGTGATTCAGGCGATCGCATCACAGAACGATACTGTGACGACGCGCTTTCCGTGGATCTCGCGCGAATCCTTTGACGAGTCGATGTACGTGATCGCGGCCGACGGGCGTACGTGGAGCGGAGCCGCGGCGGCCAAGCAACTGCTTGCGATTCTCCCCTTCGGATGGCTGCTGGGCTGGCTGTGGGGGCTGCCGACGTTCGGGGCCCTGGCGGATCGGGGTTATCGAATCTTCGCGCGCAACCGCTATCGCTTTGGATGCGCCGAGCACTGCGCCGTGATCCCAAAGACGCCGCCAACGGCACCGCCAGCTACACCGCCCGAGTAGCGAAGCGCTCCCGCTCGAGTGCGGGAGCGATATCCGTCCACGCATTGATCGCGTCGCACGCGTCGCAGTGGTGGCAGCGCCAGTCGGCGTCAACTTCCTCCCCAAAATACTCGAGGATATAGCGCGTGCGGCATCGCGCGGTCTGCGCGTACTCGATCATCATCTCGAGGCAGCGCCGGTCGCGCTCGCGACGTTCCTCGTAGGAATGCAGATCGGCGCTCAGGTCGACCTCCGTGAGATGATCGGCGAGCCGCTCCCAGCTTCCGCCGCGATGCTCGCGCACGAGGCCGTGCCGTTTGAGCAGGATCAGTGAGATGCGCGCCTTGCGCGCCGGAACGTCTGCACGATTCGCGAGCTCAGTGAGCGTTACCGGCGTGAGCATCGGATACGTCTCGAGCACGAGCGCGACACGCGCGGCCTCCTGCACCTCGGGATACTTGCCCCCGAGAAAGTACGACTGAATGCGGCGGTCCTCGACGCGGTAGAGGAGCGTACACGTCGCAGGCAGGCCGTCGCGCCCCGCCCGACCGGCCTCCTGGTAGTACGCCTCGATCGAACCGGGGAAATGGTAATGCACGATGAATCGAAGATCGTGCTTGTCGATGCCGAGCCCGAACGCGTTGGTCGCGATCATTGCGATGATCTCGTCCGCCATGAAGGCGTCCTGCATTGCCTTGCGATCGGCGGCCGGCATCTTTCCGTGATAGAGCCCGATCGGATGCTTTTCGCGAAACGCTTCATACAGCCGCTCGGCTTCCTTGATCGTCGCCACGTAGATGATGCAGCTCCCCGGCGTATTCTCGAGAATGCGCTCGAGCTCCGCATCCTTCATCTGCTGGTTGACCGTTCGGCTCACTTCGAAGCGCAGGTTCGGGCGCGCGAAGCCCGTGATAGTGATGTACGGGTCTCGCATGCCGAGCTGCCGCGCGATGTCCTTGCGCACCGTATCGGTGGCCGTGGCGGTGAGCGCGAGAATGGGCGGACGGCCGAGACGCTTCGCGATGGAGCCGAGCACGAGATAATCGGGGCGGAAGTCGTGTCCCCACTGGCTCACGCAGTGCGCCTCGTCGACGACGAAGAGGCTGACCTTGCGGGTGAGGAGCCGCTCGAAGAATTCGCGGTCCTTGAAGCGCTCGGGAGTGAGATAGAGAATCTCGCCCGTTCCCTCCTCCATCTTCTGCCGCGTGTCGCGCGACTCGGCCGTGGAGAGATGCGAGTGCATGGCAAGCGCATCGACGCCGTGGGATGCGAGCTTGTCCTGCTGATCCTTCATCAGAGCGATGAGCGGACTGACGATGACCGTCAGCCCCGGAAGCATTAGCGCAGGAAGCTGATAGACGAGCGATTTACCACTGCCCGTGGGCATGACGACGAGTGCGTCGCGACCAGCGAGCAACGCCTCGATCGACTCCCACTGCCCTTCCTGGAACTCTGCATGCCCGAACCGCTCGACCAGCACTTTGCGAGCGGCGTCGAGCGAACGACGCCCCGATACCATGCTGGCATCGCTCGCACGATCCGTTCCCTGGAGCTACGGTTTGGGCATTTGGATCATGGGCATGGCCGAACCTGTTACTTGCGGCATTCTTGCCGTCCCACCGCTTCGCCATCTCGTATTGCACGAGCGTCGGTGTCACGCTCTGAGCAAGCAGGATGTTCGCCTTCGCCTGCGCTTCGGCCTCGGCGAGAATTGCCTTCGCGCGTCCGGCGCCCTTGATCGAGTCTCCCTGCGCCTGAAACTTGTTTTTCTGCAGCTCGTTTTCGGCCGTGAGCGACTGCTGCTGCATGACGTTCTTCTGGTTGATCGCCTCGATCACGGCCGGCGGCGCCCGCAGCTCGTTGATCGTGAACTGCTTGACGATTATCCCGTACTGGATCAGCCGCTGCGAGATGAGATTCTGCACGCGCAGCGTCACCTCGGCCTTCTTGGGGCCGATGATGTCGGCGATCGCCTCGTTGCCCACGATTTCCTGCAGCGCCTGCCTGATCGCCTGCTTCACATAGGTGTGCTCGATGTCCTGCACGGACATGCGGAACGTTGTGTAGAGAAGCGGCACCTTCTGCGGATCGAGCTCGAAGGACATCGACACGTCGAGCGAGAGCGGCTGCCCTTCGACGCTGTTGACGTTGATCTCGTCGTTGCGCTCGGAGCCTTCGCTGCTGGACCTGGTGAGCACCAGTGTCTGCATGTACGTCGGATACTCCTGGATCCCGGTGGTGAGCGGATTTCGGAGATGGATGCCGGGCCCGTACGGAGTCTGGTCGACGCCACCGCCTGTGCGATGGATGATGATTCCGACGTGCCCTGGATTCACGTACGTCGTACTGGTGAGCGCGAAGATGACGACGGCGACGATCGCTACACCGATGCCCAGGAGGCGAAGCGATGGCGACAGGTGCGGACGATCCGAGTCCATGGGGTGAGCTCCTTCGAGAGGTGCGTTAGTCGACGATCCCCTTCATGGCTTCCCGAAAACACTCCGGGCAGATGCGCTCGCCACTCTCGAGTCGTACCAGCTGCGCCTCGGTGTGTTTGCCGTGGATTGAGCACACCAGGTCGAGCTCGCGCTCGATTGCCTCGCGGTTTCTGTTCTGCTGGGCGCGAAGACTGAGCGAGGTGGAGGACCGCGTGAGGTAAAAAACGAGGGCCGCGATCGTCGCGATGGAGGCGACGAACAGGAGGCCCTCGAGGAGTATCTCGATCATTGTTCTCTAGACTATTGTGATACAGAGTGGCTCGCAAGTTTCCAGCGCCGCCATGCGCGCTCATGCGGGGGCCTCGGAGTTGTCTGTCGCCGAGTCACGATTGTTGCGTTGCTCGAGCTCGGGCAGCGATAGAGGGCTGTGGTTGCGACTGCTTGCCAGAAAGGTTAGGCTTTTTTCAGCTTTGTCGGCAGAATCTGCCACTCGTGCGCCCAGCGTTGCTGGGGCACTGGGCGGCTCGTCGTCTACTCGCATGAACAAAATAAGCGTGCTCTTCCATTCCACCTGCCAACTTTCGATGACTCGCACGCTCACGGCTTTTCGCCGTGGGCTGTGCGCTGTTCGTCGTTCCAGCGGTGGCGCAGGCACAGGAAGGCGCGCGCGAGGCACCGGCGTACGCGGGGTTGGCTCTGGATGCGCCAAAGCCATTCGCCGCTTTCAGCCAATCGGCGATGTCCCTGCGCGACAGTCTCGTTGCGCTGGCGCGTGCACAAATTGGAACCAAGTACGTGCACGGCGGGGAAACGCCCGACCACGGATTCGATTGCAGCGGACTCGTGCGCTATATCGTTGCAGCCCTTCACATTGTGGTTCCGAGAACCGCCGCGAGGCAGGCGTTCGCGGGCATCCGGGTACCGAAAGACACGTCGCAGATGCTGCCCGGCGACCTCGTGACGTTCGGTCGTGGAAAGGGCGCCGTTTCGCACATTGGGATCTACGTCGGCAACGGACGAATCGTTCACGCGAGTACCAAGGCCGGCGAGGTCATCGAAACCGATCTGCTGAAGCCGAAGGTTGCGGGCGTGAAGAAGTGGCGCGGTAGCGGCCGCGTGCTGACGGACGATGGAATGGTGGCGGTGGCTGACAGCGCTTCGTAGGCGACGACTAGTCGGAGTCGGTCGAAGGCTCGTCGCTTGTTCGGCAGTAGCGCCAAAGCAGCGCGCAGAGGCCCAGGAAGATCGCTAGCGCCCAGCCCTGGGACTGCGTGAACGCAGTGCCGATGATTCGCCCCAAGTCGAGTCGATCGAGCACGCTGAAGCTCGACGCCACCGCCACCCCTATCGCAGCGATCGCACCCCCGGCGATGAGGCCCGAGCTGTAGAGCACCCCCGGCTGAAACGGATCCTCGAGCTCCCGCTTCGCACGTTTGGACTTTGCCAAGTGGGCGATCAGTGCGCCGACGAGCAGTGTCGATGTAGCGGAGAGAGGCAGGTACATCCCCACCGCGAATGGCAGCGAGCGTACCCCGCAAAGCTCGAGTACCAGCGCCACCACCGCGCCGGCGAGCAGCAGCCGCCAACGCATCCGGTGTGTCAGCAGCCCTTCGACCAGAATCGCCATCACCTGCGCCTGAGGCGCGGGCAGCCCCGCCGAGCCGATGCGCTGCGTCTCCCGGTAGGCGAGCAGATGGTCAGCCGGCGAGACGAGATACCGCCCTGACGAGACCCCAAGGCCAGCCCCGACCGAGTAGACGTCATAACGGCGACCACTGAGCACCACGCTGGTGTCGATCAGCCGACTCGACGGCGGCAGCGGTGACGCGGCAACGGCAATCGGCTGATTGGAGTCACCGTTGAGCCAGGTCAGCGTGAAACCGATGAACAGCACCGAAGTGAGCACGCCAACGACCAGCCCCCACTGCTGGAGCTTCGGCGTTGAGCCGAGCAAATATCCCGTCTTCAGGTCCTGGGCTGTCGTCCCGGCATTCGATGCTGCAACGCACACGACTGCACCAACACTCACCGCGATGACCTCGTACGTGGCCCCGGTCCACCCCGCATAGACGAAGAGCAGACATGTGAGCATGAGGACAGCGATCGTGATGCCGGAGATCGGATTGGCCGACGATCCCATCAATCCCGTGATGCGCGCGGATACCGCGACGAAGAAGAATCCGAAGACGGCGACGAGCACGACCGAGACTCCGTTGGCCTCGCCATGGGGATTGATCTTCCAGACGAGGAGAACATAGAGACATGCCAGCATCAGCAGCGTTCCCGCGATGACGCCGAGTATCGGGAGATCCTGATCCGTACGAGGAAGCACTGCGTCCACGGCCCTGCTCGCGGCCGCGCGCGCGTTTCGCAGGCCGCTCGCGACCGAAGCCATGACGGTCGGAAGCGTATCGGCGAGGAGGAGCGCGCCGCCTGCGATCACGGCTCCCGCACCGACGTAGCGGATGTAGCTCGACCAGATGTCGCCGGGCGACATTTGGTTGATCGCCACTTGCGAGGGGTAGATCGCGTTCGGCAGCTGCTCGCCGAAGAAATAGATCAATGGTATGAGAACGATCCCGGACATGATGGAGCCGGCTGCAATCACTCGCGCTACCGGCAATCCGATGAGAGCGCCGATCCCGAGTAGCTCCGGCGCGAGGTCCATGCTCAGCACTGCGCCCCGCATGGCGCCGACGCTCCATCCAATTGTCGACGTCCAGAGGCGCAATCCACTCATCAGCAGTTTGTAGACGGCTCCAACCGTCAGTCCGACGAACACGTGCCGCGCGAATTTCCCACCCTTCTCCCCCGAGATCAGAATCTCGGCGCACGCCGTTCCCTCCGGATAGGGAAGCTTGCCATGCTCTTTCACGATCAGATACTCGCGCAGCGGAATCATGAAGAACACGCCGAGCAGGCCGCCGATGAGCGCGAGCCAGAAGATTCGCCAGAGCTCGAGCTTGTATCCGAGAAAGAGCAGCGCGGGCATTGTGTAGACGACGCCGGCGGCGATGGACTCTCCGGCGGAGCCCACTGTTTGCACGATGTTCTTTTCGAGAATCGATTGGTCACCCAATCGCTTGAAGACGGTGATGGCGAGCACCGCGATCGGAATCGAGGCGCTGAAATTCAGCCCCACCTCGAGCGCCACGTAGACGGTGACCAGTCCGAAGACGACTCCGAGGAACGATCCGAGAAGTACCGCCCGAAGTGTGAACTCCGACCGCCCTTCGGTCATCGGGATGTTGTTGCCATTCGCGTCACGCCGTTGGCACGGTCGGGAACAGCTCGACACGCCCTGAGCCCCGGACCTGCGCCCGGCGCCGGGAGACGAAGTAGTACGCGACCGAAAGCACGCAAAGCCACGGCACACCCGACACAAGTGCGATGCGCATGCCGGCAACCCACCACGTCGTGATCAGGATCGCGAGAATCGCGAGCGCTCCCACAATCGACGTGTAGGGAAAACCGATGAGCTGTACGGGAAGTCGCGAACCATTGGCAGCGATCCAGCGGGGACGAAAAGCGAGATGCGTCAGGAAGATCATGAACCAGCACGAACAATCCGCCGAACAGTGCAATCCCGAACAGGTACTGGAACGCGCTCTCTGGATAAATCACCGCGATGATCAGCGCCACCGCGAGACCGCCGGCCGACGCGAAGAGCGCGGGTAAGGGAGCACCTCGACCCGAGACACGCCCCAACGCAGCCGGCGCGTAGCCGCCACGCGCCAGCGAGAACAACATGCGGCTGGCCATGTAGAGATTGCAGTTCATGCTCGACGCTGCGGCGGTGATCACGACGAGATTCACGACGTGCGCCGCCGCAGGAATGCCGACCGCGCGGAAGACGCTGACAAAGGGACTTGCGGTGATGCTCGATCCGGGCTGGATGGTGGTCCACGGAACGATGGCGACAAGTACGGTAATCGCTCCGATATAAAAGAGGATCAATCGCCCAACGGTGCGACGCATCGCGCGCGGTACCGCCGTCTCCGGATCTTTTGCCTCACCGGCCGTGACGGCGACGACCTCTGTGCCCATGAAGCTGAAGATCACGAAAACCATGGCCGCCCAGACGCCGGTCCATCCGGTGGGGAGAAATCCTCCGTGCGCGGTAAAGTTCTCGAATCCGATCGCGGGTGCTGGGCCGGCGCCGAGCAGTAGCCCCAGTCCCAACACGATGAATAGCACGATGGCCACGACCTTGACCATCGCGAACCAGTATTCGAAACGGCCAAAAGTGCGGACAGTGCGCGCGTTGATGGCCACGAGTGCGATGGCAAATCCGAGGATCCACAGCCACGCTGGCGTCCCGGGAAACCACCAACGAC
This sequence comes from uncultured Gemmatimonadaceae bacterium, assembly GCA_963827355.1. GTDB lineage: Bacteria > Gemmatimonadota > Gemmatimonadetes > Gemmatimonadales > Gemmatimonadaceae > FEN-1250. The sequence goes on along the minus strand of CAWHAS010000015.1, from coordinate 80,991 downwards.
AGTAGATCGCGACGGCCGTCGCTTCTCCGCCGATGGCAATGCACTGCGCCGCCCAATACGTGTAGCGCATCGTGAATCCTGCCCATGCATTCAGATACATCTCGGCGTAGACTCCGAAGGAGCCGGCGGTTGGATGCGCTACGGCCATCTCGGACAACGCTCCCATGAAGAGCAGAGCGATTACGGCGCCGACCAGGTAGCTGACGATCACGCCAGGACCGGCGATGCGAACCGCAAGCGCGCTTCCGAGGAACAATCCCGTTCCGATCGCGCCGCCAATGGCAATCATGCCGAGCTGTCCGACTGAAAGCTGCCGCGAGAGTTGCTCACCGTCCTCGATGCTTCCCTCGACCGCGCGAGGTGCACTTCCGTGAGCACCCCGGGGATCGATGGCTCCGGCCGGGCGCGGCTTCAGGATCACTCGCGTACCATCAGGTCCTTGACGTCTTCCAGTGCATTCAACGCCGCTTCCACGTCCGCTGTATCGTTGTAGACGTGGAATGCGAAGCGCACACCATCCATGCGCGTCGAGACGACGATTCCTCGCTCGGTGAGATGCGCGAGCACGGCGGAGGGATTGGCCGCGCGCAACACGACGAGCGGGCCGACGCTGGCATCGGGAGTCTTGGCCGCAATTCCCAGCGCTCGTGCACCGTCGAGAAACGCGCGTGTGGAACGCTGTATCTGCGCCGCCACGTTCTCCATACCCACGCGTGTAAGCAGGTCGAGCGCCGGCGCCGCACCATAGATGCTCGGAATATTTGGCGCGCCGTTCTCGAAGCGGCGCGCGGAGGGCGCGAGATCGAGATGCTTTGTATCGAACGCGAAGATATTCCGCTGGGCGAACCAGCTGCTCATGGTCGGCACGAGCGACTCGATGAGAGCGCGCTTGACGTACAGAAAGGCAAGACCTGGAGGGCCGAGCAGATACTTCAGGGTTCCGGTGACGAAGAAGTCGACATCGAGCGCCTTCACATCGATCGGCCGGGTGCCGCAATCCTGGTACCCATCGAGAAAGACGAGTGCACCGTTGTCGTGCGCGATCTTGGTGATCGCAGGAACGTCGGAGCGGGAGCCGTTCAGAAAGGAAAGCTGCGTCAGCGGGACGACGCACGTGCGCTCATCGATCGCCCGCGCATACGCCTCCACCGGCACGGCGTTGTCGACGCCATCGAGAAATTGCACGCGGGCGCCGCGCGGCTGCTGGGCGAGCCAGATCTGCCCCATGGTGGGAAACTCGTACTCGCCCATGACGATCGCATTGCGTGAATCGAAGGCCAGTGCGCTCGCAATCGGGTTGATCCCGCCGGATGCGCTGTTTACGATCGCGACTTCATCAGGCTCGGCGTTGATGAACTTCGCGAACGATACGCGCAGGCGCTCGTACACGTCCATCCACGCATCCCACGGTGCCGTCGACGTCCGCCAGCTCGCGAGGTAATCGTCGAGGCCCGCTTCCACATCATGTGAGAGCGCGCCCTGCGAGCAGCTATAGAGATACGTCTTTTCCCGCAGGATCGGAAAATTGGATCGTAGGGCCGCGACCTGATCGTTCGTCAGCATTCGATTACCCCAGTCACGTCGCGACCTCGTCTGCTCACTGCGTCACTTCTGCGCCATTAGCTTCTCCACATCCGCGACCTCGATGGGGATGCTCTCCGAGAGATTCCTGTGACCAGTGGGAGTGACGAGGATCATGTCCTCGACGTGAATCACGATGTTCTTCTGCGTGTCGATGATTCCCGGCTCCACCGTGAAGATCATTCCCGGCACCATCGGCTTACTGTAATTCCCCGCGTCGTGCGCGTCCATTCCAATGAAGTGGCTCGTGCCGAACGTGAAGTATTTGTCGAGCCCCTGCGCGCGCAACGCCGCCACCGCCGCATCGTTCACCTCCTTGAACGTCGCGCCCGGATGGATCGCGGCAATCGCGGCGTGATGCGCGGCGAGCACCGCATTGTAATACTTGCGCTGTTCAGCCGTGAACTTGCCGGAGACGGGAACGGTCCGACTCAGGTCGCTCGCGTAGTGATGATATTCGGCTCCGGCGTCGATCATGACGAGATCTCCGGATTCCATCACGTGAACCGCCGACGACGGCTCCGAGCTCTTCGCGACTTCCGCCGCCGGGACTGGCTTCACTTTGCGCGCGAACGGCGCCACATAGATCAGCGACGGATAGGCGAGACGCGATGCACCCTGCGCCCTGAAGGTCGATTCCGCGACCGCGTTGACCTTGTCGTCCGTCATCCCGGGGCGGCTCGCCTTCATGGCGGCGATGATCCCCGCGCTGCCGATCTGAACGATCCTGTTTTCCATCGCGAGATCTGCCGGGTCGCGCCGATTGCGCAGATCGTCGAGCAACGGCGAGGCATCTCGCAATTCCACTTCCGGCCTGAACATCTTCAAGCTTGCCGCGAGCTTTACTCGCGCGGGCGGGTCGTTCGCGATGCTGATGTAGCGCGGATAGTTGAAGGAAATCGGCTTCTTCGGGGTCAGCGACAGTACTCGCGACATCTCGGACGACACGGGCTTCCGCATCCGCTCGGTAAACCGCTTGATCGAGTAGTCGGTGAGTGCGTCGCCGAGCATCGCAGAGAACTTCTCGGACGCTATGACCGTTTTGATGCCGGTTCGAGCGCGCGCGCCGTCTACCTCCTTCTCCGGTACGAAGAGAATCTCCGGATAGGATGTCGATGCAGGGAGCAGCACGAGAGTCGAGTTCTGTGTTTCGACTCCGGTGAGGAAAAGAAAGTCGTGATTGTCGCTGTCGTCGATCAGGTATTCGGTGAGGCCCGCCTGATTCTTCTCGACACTCTGGATGACAACGAGGCCGTCCTTCGCCAGCGCCGCGAGGCGCGCGCGACGATGCGCGTATGTCGCCGAATCGATGGTCTGCGCGCGGGCGGGCGCGACTGCGACGATCGCCAGCGCCAGTGCCAGCAGGCCCATGAAACAGCGGCGCGTGAGAATTTCCCGAGACGACAATCCCGTCATGGCTTCCCTCCTCATCCGAGGCTACCTGGTGTGTTCGCGCGCGCGAACAGCTCGCGCGCATTGACGATCTCGCAACTCGACGATCCGGCAACTCCTAGTGGGCCCGTGAGCGCTCCACCCCACGCAGAAAGCGCAGAACCTCCGCATTGTACCGCTCGGGTTCAATGATGTTGACGAGGTGTGCGCCACCAGGCACCACGATCTTTTGCGCCCCCGGAATCTCGAATGTGAGCGCGTCCGCCGAGATCTGGAAAAAGGGAAGGTCCTCTCCGCCAACGAGCACCAGCGCGGGCACCTTGATCTCATTCAACCGCTCGATCGCCGGCACGCCACCGGAGCGCCGCGGGACCATCTTCAGCACGTCGTCGCCCGAATAGTCCGCGACAATGTCGGCGATGAGCGCCGCGACTTCGGGTCGGCCCTCGGGAACGTGATTGATGGGGTGCGCGAGCCACTGTCGGCGGAATTCCGCCATCCCGGACTTTTGCATCAGCTCGCGAACCGATCCTGGGCCCGAAAATGGTCCGGTCTCCGGAAGCACAAAGCCGTCGATCGGCGCGCCGTGGAGAATGAGCGCGTCAACCTGATCGGGATGATCGAGCGTGAAGTGCTGCGCAACGGCGCCGCCCTGCGAATGGCCGAGCAGGTACACGTGCGATACCTTCAAGTAGCTCAGCAGCGCTTCGAGATCCTGCGCATCGTGTTCTGCCGATTGCTCTGCGCCGGGAGTCCCGGGCGACCTGCCGAAACCACGACGATCGTAGCGGATGATCTGATAGTAGTTCTTGAGCACCCGCGCCTGCTCGTCCCACATGCGGGCGCTCATCGGCCAACCGTGGATCAGAACGAGGGGATGACCGGCACCCTCGACTTCATAATAGATCCGCGCACCGTTGATGTTCGCGAACTGGCCCTGTGCGCGAGCGGCATACGGAACGAGTGAGCTTGCCACCAGCACGACGCGAACGAGAGCTCGACGCGTCGTGCCGAAAGGACGATTCATTGTGGACTCTGCGCGCTCACGACGGGTTTTGTCGCGCCCTCTGGCCCCGTATCCCAGTGCTGCGCCGTCGACACGTTCGGCATCCCCCAGTCGTGGCCATTCCAGGAATCGAACCCGTCGAGGTAAAACGCCCAAAATCCAGTCGTCATGTCGCTGATCACGACGAGACCATCCGCATCACGAACCTGAACTCCCCACGCGCCGTTTGCGACACCGTGGTCGCGCGGATCGGAGCTGGGATCCGCGATGTATTCTCTCGAGCAGCAACCCGCCATGTGCGGGCCATCATAGGTGCGGTAGTAGCCGACGGTGTACGGATCCTGCGGATCCATCATGTTGAACACCTGAAATCCATCCTCGTACGCCGAGACGAATACGTACGGCCACCGTACCTCGTGATTGTGCGGAAGGTTGCGCCAGTCCGCCGTCCATGCACCGATCGGCTGCGAGATCGTCTGCGCTTTCCCATCGAGTGCCGGCTTGAGATCGAAGATCCGCAGCGGCGCGTACTGATATTCCGTCTCGGTCACCGCATATCGACCGTCGGGACTCGGGGTGATCGTGTGGCCGGAGAGCACGCCCATCGTCCCGGTGATCGACGTGATGAGCTTCGGATCTTCTGGGCGCGTCACGTCGAAGATATAGTATCCTCCGCGGCCCGCCCCGTAGAACTTGTCCTGATGCGTCGCTGGGTCGTAGCCGACCCAGTAGTCGTGGAACGAGCCGACAATGCTGTGATCGTTTTGCGCGAGCTGGTGAGGATTCGTGATGCGACCGATCAAGCCCTGATTCGGAGCGCCGGCCAGCAGCTTGTCCAGGTCGAAGATCTGCGCGTACGACTTCGCCGACGTCGACGTGAACAGCAGCACGCGCCCGTCCGAATGCTTGTAGGTATAGATGTTGTGAAAGCCGCCCGGCGCATCCGGCACGTGAATGCGCGCGACCTCCTTCACCTTGGTCGAGTCCGGAAGTCCCGTGACATCGAAGACGATCGCGCCGAGATCCGCATCGGGCGACCCCTGGCTGAACTGGAAGCACTGGACGAAGTAGTAGCGGCCGTGCGTCTTGAAATACCGGCCTCGCAGTGCGCCTAGTCCCTTGTGAAGGTCGGGGCTTTCAATGTTCCAGGTGTAGATGACTTTCGCCTTCTCTTTCCCGATATCCTTCACGCTGATGATCGAGAAGCCACTCGGCTCGTAAATCCCGCGCGATACGTACGCGTACGGGCGGCTCATCTCCTGCTCAATGTCGATATCCGAGACGTGCAGATATCCGCCCAGCGGGATATGCGCCACCATGTGAACGTTTGGGCTTCCGGCCTGCCCGGGCAGCGGATGCCGTGTTTGCGCGGGCGCACCCACGCGGGCGAACACCAACAGCGCCGCAGCCCACGCGAGAGCGCCTGTCGCACTGTAACAATGCCGCTTCGACATATCGTTCTCCACTCCGAGTGCCAGTGAACTTTCGCGTCTCATTCGATTAGCTCGGATCGACCTTGAGGACCGCCATCATTCCGGATTCAACGTGCTCGCCAATGTGACAGTGCAGCATCCACGTGCCGGGGTTCGAGAGATCGATGAGCAGATCCACCGTCGAGCCGACCGGGATGATCGCCGTGTCCTTCCAGACGAGATACGGATTGGCCTTACCATCTCGCGCGACCACCAGAAAGCGCTGGCCGTGCAGATGCATCGGGTGATTCATCGGATGCATCGAGCTCGGGTCGTTGAAAATCCGAAGCTTGACCACGCTTCCCTGCTTGAAGTGCCAGGCAATGTCCATGTTCTCGGCGCCGGTTCGCTTGTCCCGAATGATCCACCGCACTTCCTTCCCCGTCGCGACCCAGTTCATGTCCGACATTCCATCCGACCATTCGAGTGGCGGACGGAAGAGCGTGTCGACGCTCATGAACTGCATCACCGGAATCGGAAGCTCGTGAATGGACGTCGTAAGCACGATTTCCTCATCTGGCGCTTTGTCGAAGTACGGCCGAAAGCGCGCGATGTCCTGCAACGCAGCGCTGTCATCGTGCAACACGGCAAAGGAGGCGCCCGACGACACTGGAGCACGTCCTGACACGGCCACGCGTCCCATCTGATCGATGTCAGGGGAATAGCACGCCGAGGAAGTGATCGATGCTTTGCACCTGATTCACCATCGCGACATCCCCAACCTTGTCGAAGCGCACGTCGACGACATATCGCTCGCCCGGCGCGATCACGACGCTCGATACCATGACCTCTCTCGGATACGCGCCGAGGTCTGCGGCGATCAACTTCATCGACGCATCTCCGAAGCTGATGTTGAAGGTGCGCGCGCTGGCGACGTTCGTGAGGATGAGTCGCACTACCTCGCCCACGGACGCCGCGAAGGTCCAGCGCGGCTGTCCGTTGACAAGGAGAATATTTCCGAAGCGGCCCATGAGCGCGAAGTTCGGCGCGGACTTTCCGTACGATATGACGCTGTCGCCGTCGAGTAGCAGATCGCTGAGAATGAGGAACTCGGTGCGCGCTGGCGTCTGCGGGCGCGCCACCACCGGCTCGACGTAGACGTTTCCATACAGTCCCATCGGGAGCGCGATATCCTCACGAACGTGATCGTGGTACCAGAACACTCCGGCGTCCGGGCAGTGCACGGCGTAGATGAAGGTGCCGCCGGCCGGAACGGGTAGCTGCGTCACACCAGGCGACCCGTCAAACGCGTTCTTCACTCGCACGCCGTGCCAGTGGATCGTCGCCGGCTGATCGATGCCGTTGCGAAAGCGCACGAAGAACGTGGCGCCCTGCTTCACGCGGAAGCGGGGGCCGGGCGCCTGGCCATTGAATGCGTACATGGCGAGCGTGTGGCCACCAATCGTTCGCTGCACCACCGAACTGGAGAGCGTTACGGTATCCCCGTCGCTCACTCGCATCTCCGTGCTTGCGGCCGCCTTTGGCAACGCGCGCACATTGCGGCCGCCGGCAATCGCGAACGCACCCGATGCGGGCAGCACTCCAGCGAGTCCTGGCATCATCGGGCTCTTGATCATCGGCACGACGGTTCGACCGCTCGCTGCCTGCAGCGAATCCGCGTTCGCGGAGTCTCCCATCCCTGGCATTCCGGCCATGGCCGTTGAGTCCTTGCGTGAACTGTCGACACCCTGCGCCTCAACCGTACGGGAAATGATCGCGAACAGGACCAGAACGATCGGAATGGGAATGAGCCATCTCATTGCGATTCTGCTCGAGTCAAAACGGTGTGCCGGTGTTATAGAAAGGGTGATCGGCGAAATTCTGCATGAGCGAGCTCGGCGACCGTCCCACGAGCACGATCGCACCGCTCCACTTCTGCCCCGCCCTCGCCGGCTCGGCACTCACGATCACCGTGAACTTGTTCCAGTCGGCATCCGCGTGAAGCGTCGAGTCATTCCTGATGGTCCCAAGCCTGCGCACGACATCCAGGTTCGGAGTCGCGAGCCACGCCTCGTAGCCGACGTACGGGCCGAGATACGAGACCGGCGGCAGGTCGTGCACCGTGATGTCGAGGTCGTAGATCAGCCGCCCATCTCGCGTCACCGCGACCGCGAATGGCGACACCGACGGCGCCAGCTGCACCCAGCCGCCCGCGCGCGGTGCCTTATCGGTGGCCGCGAGTCGAAAACGCGGACGGTCGGAGGATGTGAACCCGAGCACCACCAGCGCGACCGCGACCGACGCGCGCATGGCTATTGTGCCTGCTTCGCGGCGACCTTCTTCGGCTTCGGCGCCGCACGGCCGGCTTCGGCGCGCCCTCCGGTCCGTTCTCCCAGTCCTGGGCGGTCGAGATGTTCGGCATTCCCCAGTCGTGGCCGTTCCATCCATCAAAACCATCCATGTGCAGCGCCCAGAAACCCGTCGTCATGTCGCTGATGACGATCAGCCCATCCGCGTTTCGAACGGCGATGCCCCACGCACCATTCAGCACGCTTCCCGTTCCGGAACGCAGACTCACCTCCGCGGTATCCGGACGCGCGACCTGTGTGACGCCCGCCATTGTCGGTCCATCGTAAGTGCGATAGAAACCGACGGTGACGGGGTTCGTGGGGTCGAGCATGTTGAACACCTGCATCCCGTCTTCGTACGCCGATACGAAGACGTATGGCCAACGCACTTCGTGATTGTGCGGAAGGTGTTTCCAATTCGCCGTCCACGCGCCAATCGGTTCCGTGATCGTCGCGACCTTGCCCTCGAGCCCGGGTCTGAGATCGAAAATTCGAAGCGGCGCGTACTGATACTCCGTTTCTGTCACGACGTACTTCCCGTCCGGAGTCGGTGTAATCGTATGGCCGCGACCGAACGAGGAAAACACCGCACCAGGAGCCGTGGTGATGGACGTCAGCAGCTTCGGCGTTTCCGGCTTCGAGACATCGAAGACGAAGTAGCCGCCCGGCTGTGCGCCTCCGTAGAACTTGTCCTGGTGCGTGATCGGATCGTACTCGACGACGAAGTCGTGATAGCGGCCGGTCGCCCCCGGAACCGGAACGCGCCCGATGTAGCCCTTGTCGGCAGCGCCCGCGAGAAATTTTCCCATGTCATAGATGCTCGCGTACGTGCCAGTCAGCGTCGTAGCGAACATGATCGTGCGGCCATCCGAATGTCGGTACGGAAAGACGTTATGGAATCCGCCGGGAAGCGAACATCCCGCGGTCATGCCGCACTGCGGATTGCTTCCCTTGGCCACCGCCGAGTTTGGCGCGATGATGCGCCCAACTTCCTTTATCGTCGACGTGTCCGGCAGGCCAGTTACATCGAACACGATCGCGCCAAGATCCGCATCAGGGGACCCAGCGTTGAATTGGAATCCCTGCACGTAGTAATATCGGCCATGATACTTGAAGGTCTTCCCCTCCATGCCGCCGAATCCGACATGCAGCTCCGGGTTCGCGATCTTGTACCTATAGATGATCCTGGCATGCGCGGGATCCTTTACGCTGATGAGCGAGAATCCGGCAGGGCTATCCGGGTCCTGCATGCGCGAGACGTAGACGTACGGTCGGCGCATGTCCTGATCCATCGCGATGCCCGAGATCGTTTCCGAGCGGCCGAGTGGAATGTGCGAGAGCAGCTTTACGTTCGGGGTGTTGGCCACAAACAGCGGACTTCCACGTGCTGGCGGCGCTGTCCCCATCCGCCTGCGCACGGACGCCTCGCGCGGCAACGAGGAGCGCGAGACCCGCGAGAACTGCGAACTTTGTCGTGGCCATCAGAAGCCGAATACCGGCGCGCATCCCGGCGGGGTGTCGCTTCGTGGCAGGCACTCGGCCTGCGGAAGCGGGAACCGCGGAATGATCTTGAAGGTCGGAAGATCCCTGGGCAGCTCGCCAAGCTTGCCGTAGCGGCGAAGATCGATCCATTGGTGTCCACCCTCCCAAAAGAGCGTGTATCGCTTCTCGTAGAGCAGTTCCTCGAGAAGGTCGCCGCTGAAAGCATTACTGAGCGGCGCGAGCAGTCCGTCCTCGGTGCGAATCACGTTGATATCCGCGATCGCCGCCGCATTGTTTCCGAGTCCGATATTGGCTTCGGCGCGCAGAAGGATCAACTCCGCGTTCCGAATGATCGGAATGGGCGCTGTCGGACTATTGTACACCGTGATCAGCAGATCCGACGTCACACCCTCGAGCGTCTTGGGTGCGATCACCGTCGTCTTTCTCGAAACGCGATCATCGACAGCTCCACCCGGCTGCGATTGCGCATCCGTCACGAAGGAAGGATGTGCGTAGTACTGCGTGCCAGACGGATCGAAGAGGATGTTCAGCTTGTCGCCCGAGTTTGTCGTGAACACATCGTAGGCGCCGAGCGTCAATGGTGCAGAAGTGTCGAGAAATGATTGGCTCAGGGCGGTCAGCGCGGTGGGGAAGTCCTTCTGATACACGGCGACTCGCGCCCGAAGTGCGCGATTCACCTGTTGAAATGTCGTCGGCGTGCTGAAGCCGGTGAACCCCGAGGTGAGGGCGAATGGGAACGCATCGCCGCCCGCCGCCAGCTTTACGTTGGCATCATCCAGCAACGCCGCAATGCTGTCCAGCGCGTCCGGTTGAGACTTGATCGGTCCCGGCGGATCTGATGGATCCTGATCCACCGTCATAGGTATGCCGCTCGAATCGCGCGCATCGAGCAGATTGATGAAATCGCGAGCCTGAATCGTCTCCGCGAAGCCACGGGTCGCGCTCTTTTGCGCATCGGTGAGTGCCGGCACCTTATCGAGCGCGGCGAGGAGGAGATTCGCGCCGCGGATGTTCTTGTACGGATTGCGCCAGAGGAAAATGTCGGCGCCAAGGCTGCCCCCATCGATGGGTCCGATGAGCAGCTCGCTGATGAATCGCGGCTCGTTGTTGCAGAGGCAGTAGCCTTCGCGCCCGAGCGTTCCCATCATGAATATGTAGTCCGGCATTTCCGTACGCGTTCCGAACATCAGACCCTGAGCGAGCGCCTGAATGTCGGCGACGGTCGGATTGCCGGTCACGGTCCCGGTTGATGTGGCGTTATCGTAGGGCGAATCCAGGTTGGTGCACCCGATCGCAAGCGTGACAGCGACGGCCCCTGCGAGCAGACCGAGTCCGCAGCGTCGTTGAGTATCCAGTTGTTTGCGCATGGGTTTTAGAACTCCGCGTTGACGCCGAACCAGAAGGTCCGGCTAGCAGGGAATGCGAACAGCTCGAAGTTGCGCGCGATTGGCTGGTTACCGAAGTGGCTGACTTCCGGATCCGTTCCGTCGTAATGAGTGAACGTGAGCAGGTTGCGGCCGCTCAGAGTCAGAGCGAGCGACTGAATTCCCCGCAGCTTCTGCTGCACCCAGCCAACCGGCAGGTCGTAGCTCAGGTTGACTTCGCGCAGCTTCAAATACAATGCGTCCTCCACATAGACCGCCGTGTGGCCGGGGAACTGTGAGAGCCGGTACGCACCCTTCGTCGTTTGCACGCCGTCGACCGTGATCGGGTCCGCCCAGTCCGGGCTGTGCCGGCCTGATCATACGTCAGCTTCGTGACGTTGATGTTGTCGCCGCCAACCTTCCAGTTCCACAGAAAACCCGAATGCACTCGCTGATAGCGCACGGTGTTCTGAAGCGACATGATGACTTTCGGATTGAAGTCACCGACTTGTCCCAACACAATGTCGCCATTGGAGTTCGTCAGATTCCCGACGATCTGCGTTGCCGATTTACCCTGCTCGATCTTGTTGGTACCGAGGTTCGTGCCGAAACCGAGTCCGACAAACGCGGGGACCGGGAGGTTGGTGACCAGGCTCGCGTCGTGATAGGCGGACGCGGTGAATGTCCAGTCAAGATTCTTGCTCGCGTAGGGCGCGACCGTAATGCTGCCCTCCACGCCGCGATCGCGAAGCGTGCCGCCGTTGAAGAACTGGCTCAGGTAGCCCGTTGACGGAGCGAGCGTTCGCTGCAGGAGCAGATCGCTGATGGTTTTCTGATAGACCGTGAACTCGAGCGTCGCTCTGTTCTTGAACAGCCTCGCGTCAAATCCCAGCTCAATTTCCTTCTGGCGCTCGGGACGTAGATCCAGCGCTGACGTGCTCAGTCCCGGCGAGAGCCCCGGGAGCGATTCAATGTTCAGCGAGGTCAGCGTGGTGAACTTCTGCCCGTAGAGCGGCCGGTTGCCCGACTCTCCGTACGCCGCCCGCAACTTCAATTCATCGACGACGCCCGCGGCGATCGGGAAAGCGATATGACGCCGCGGCCTTGGGGAACCAGTAGAGCTTCCTGGTATCCGAATTCGCGCTGCTTTGATCGCCGCGCACACCGATCGTGAGGAGCAGCCGATCGTCGAGCGTGAGCACTTCCTCCTGGCCGAAGACACCGACGTCCTTGATGTTCTCAATGTCTTCCAAAACCTGAACCGCCGTACCCGTACCAATGTTCGGCAACCCGCCGATCAGATTTTGTGCGAGCGTTCGCCCGGTGTTGAGCGCGAAGGACTCATACTGCGCACCAATCGTCGTCGTCGCTGAGAACGACTTGCTGGTCGGCGTCAGGTTGTGCACCGCGTACACTCCAATGTTGCCGTTCAGGTTGTCGCTCTTCGACAGTGCCGCAAACCCCGGCAGTCCGCTCAATGCTTCGAACTGAAGCGAGGGCGGAGCGAAGACCTTGTTCGTCTGGTGGAACGCGTCTACACCGCCGGTGCCGACGAACTTCAGCGACTGGGTCGCCGTCTCGAACGCGCTCAGGGTGGCCGTGAGCGACGAGACATCGCGCCACACTTCTTCATCGTTCTGCATTAGATCCGCCGTCTGCAGCGGATTGCTCGGCGCAAACGGATTGTTGGGGTAGACCCCGTTTACCGGCGAGAGATTGAAGAAGCTCGGCGTGAACGGAAGCACCGCGTAGAAGACCGCGCCAGCGTTGTCATTGTTGCTGAGGCCACGGCCCGACTCCGAGTGAATCACCTGAGTGCCAAGCTGCACCTTGAGCCTCGAGCCGACATCGTGGTCGAGGTTGAGGCGAATGCCGGCCTTGTTGTAAAACGTGTTGTTGATGATGCCCGGCTCCCGGTTCACATATCCGGACACGTAGAACTGTGTCCCTTCCGATCCGCCGCTGGCGCTCAGCGTAGTCTGGCTCGAGATCGGGTTGTGACCGACGAGGGCGTCTTCATTGTTGTATGTCTTTCCCGCCACGAAGTATGTGGCGGCTGTAGGGCCCGAAGGCCGCGACCGCTTCATCGACGCTGGTGAAGGTGCGCGAGCCGAGCTCTCGCGTGACGCCGGTGATGCCGACATTCTGACGCACCGAATAGTGCGTCTTCCCGGCCTTGCCACGCTTTGTCGTGATGACTACGACACCGTTGGATGCCTTCGATCCGTAAACCGCCGCGGCGGACGCACCCTTCAGCACCTCGACCGTCTCGATATCCGCCGGATCGAGATCGGAGATACGATTCGTCGCATTGTCCTCGTTACCCGCGATGCCCTGCCGTGGCAATGCGAGCGTCAAGAGATTCGTCGCCGGCTCGATCGACGCGTCGCTCACGATCACACCATCGACGACGTAGAGCGGTGTCGCTGAGCCGATGACCGACGTGATACCGCGAAGCCGAACCTGCATGCCGCCGCCCGGAGCTCCCGTGTTCGACCCGATCTCGGCGCCTACCACCTTGCCCTGCAGCGCCATGTCGAGACTTTGCGCCGGTGCCTGGATCAGCTGGTCGGCGTTCACCGTCGCGACGGCGTTTGCAGCGTTGCGTCGCGCGACGCTCGTCGCCTGACTCGTCACCACCACTTCCTCGAGGTGTAGCACGTCGCGCGTCAGCGCGACGTCGAGATTGCTCTGATCGGGTGTGACCTGAATTAGGCGTCCGAGATATCCAATGAGGCGCACTCGAACGCTCGTGGCGGCTTGCGGAATCTCGAGCCTGAATGTGCCGTCATCCTTTGTGTGCGTTCCGACGATTGTTCCGGGAACGATCACCTCTGCGGAAGCGATCGGTTCGCCGGTAGCCTGATCGGTCACGCGCCCGCTGAGGAATCTTCCCTGCGCGGCTACGTTGGCCGAGAGGACAGCTACTGGAACGAGGGCTCTGGCTAAGATCCATAGTGCCCCCAAACGCAAGCAATGTGTCACACTTTCCCCCACAGTGACAGGGTGCTGAAGAACCAGAGACGGGAATTGGGACGGCACTGCGGAATCGTGGGCTTCACGATGGCGAACTCGGCGTGGGGCGAATGACGTGAGGAGTGATGCGGCGGTAGTCGACACGCCCTACATCGAAACTGTGACGCTTCGTTCCAAGCGTTCCTACTCGCACAGCAAGGAGTCACTCGCATCATCCCGTACAAGGGCAACCGCCTGCTAACGGTTTACAACTCAATATTTCGGGCTTACTTTACATCTACATATCTCATTTGTCAAGCGTTTTAATTCCTTAGACAAACTCTACCGGAATTGCCCACATGAGCATCGCGAGTACGAACCCCACGCGAGCGAGCTCGCGCATTTCGTTTGGCTGTGTGATGGGCTCGATCGTCTGGGCGATCGCCGTCGCGCTCGCGTCCCAGACAGTCGCTGCACAGACGCTGTCACCAGCGGTCCGCTCATCCGTTCGCATCGATACCGCGGTCTTCGCGCTCACGCACGTGCGTGTGATCGAATGGAACGGGCGCAGCGGCGCGCGATGACGTCACGATCGTCGTCGTGCGAGGAAAAATCCATGACGTGGGCGACGCCGGAACAGCGACTCCCCGCGGGCGCGCAGATCCTCGATATGCGCGGATACAGTGTGATCCCCGGGCTCGTCGGGATGCACGACCATCTCTTTTATACGTCCACGCTGGATCGCGACAGCAAGGGCAACCTGGCGCCGCCGGGACAACTGCTCGTGGAAATGGCGTACTCGTTCCCGCGCCTCTATCTCGCCGCCGGCGTCACGGCGATTCGGACGACGGGAAGCATCGAGACCTACACCGATCTGAATCTCAAGAATCAGATCGACGACGGGCGCATTCCCGGACCCAAGATGTACGTCACAGGTCCCTACCTCGAAGGAAAGGGCGCGCAGGGCCCACAAATGCACGAGCTCACCGGCCCGGATGACGCTCGCGCGCTCGTTTCGTTCTGGGCGGACCAGGGCGCAACCTCATTCAAAGCCTACAAGAACATCACGCGCGCGGAGCTCAGCGCCGCCATTGCCGAAGCGCACAAGCGCGGACTCAAAGTCACGGGACATCTCTGCTCGATCACATATCCGGAGGCGATCGCGCTCGGCATCGATAATCTCGAGCATGGCCCGATAGGCACCGATGCCGAGTTCGTACCGGGTAAGCAGACGGATGTCTGTCCGGGGGCAGCCGCCATGTTTGCGAGCTGGGAGCTACCTCCGATTTCGAGCACGCGCGTGCAGGCACTCATTCGGAACCTCGTCGACCATCATGTTGCGATAACGTCGACGCTCGCGGTCTACGAGCTCCTCGTGCCGGGACGTCCCCCGCTGCAGCGGAGAGTTCTGGATGCAATGACGGCGGAGTCAAAAGTGAGCTACCTGACTCAACGCGCGTATCCGAATCCTCCGTACAAGGGTCGGGACGTACGTTACGACTCGCTGATGTCAAAGGAGATGGCGTTCGAAAAGGCCTTCGTCGATGCGGGCGGTTTGCTGATCGCGGGTCCGGACCCCACAGGCACGGGGATCGTGCTCGCGGGGTTTGGCGATCAACGCGATGTCGAGCTGCTCGTGGAGGGAGGTTTCTCGCCCGTCGCCGCCATTCAGATTGCAACGGCGAATGGCGCGAAGTTCCTCGGAGAATCAGATCACTTCGGGACAATCGCTCCGGGAAAACAGGCGGACTTTGTAGTCATCAAGGGCGACCCAGCGACACACATTGCGGACATCGAAAATGTCGAGATCGTTTTCAAAGACGGTATCGGGTACGACTCGGCCAAGTTGATCCAATCGGTGCGCGGCCTGGTTGGACTGCGCTAGATGCTCGCGCAGCTCACATACTCAATGGGGATCGTGTCATGAACGAAGGCATTCTCACTCGTTTCGCGAGCGCGCTCGTTACAGGAGAGATTCGCGTCATCGACCTCAGCCAGCCGCTCGACCAGCGGACGGCCGTCATCCAACTACCTCCAGAGTTTGGAAAGTCGAAGCCGTTTCTCCTGGAGGAGATCTCGAAATACGATAGCCGCGGACCCGCCTGGTACTGGAATAATTTTTCCTGCGGTGAGCACACCGGTACCCACTTCGATGCACCGATCCATTGGGTCACTGGCAAGGATTATCCGGACAATGCCACTGACACGATTCCCGTGCAGAAATTTCTGGCACCGGCCTGTGTGGTAGATGTGTCGAAGGAGGCCGCGGCAAGCTCGGACTTTCTGCTGACGCGCGAGCACATTGAGAGCTGGGAGAAAGTGCATGGGCGCGTCGAGGCAGGATCGTGGTTGTTGATGCGAACGGACTGGTCGAAGCGTGGCAACGCGGAGGCGTTCCTCAACGTGCGGGCCGATGGCGCTCACGTGCCTGGTCCGCACCCGGATCTCGTGCCATTTCTTGCGAAGGAGCGACGAGTGATCGGATGGGGCTCCGAAGGTGTGGGGACCGATGCCGGCCAAGCCTTCCTCTTTGATCCTCCGTTTCCATGTCATACCATCATGCACGGCAACAACCGTTTCGGTCTCGCGAGTTTGATGAACCTGGACCAGCTCCCGCCCAAAGGCGCGCTCCTGATCACGCCCCCGCTCAAGATCGTGAACGGGTCGGGAAGCCCCTGCCGAGTGCTGGCCCTTGTGTCACTATTGTAGGGGATGAAAAGGGTAGAATCGGTGGCTGAAGGGCACCGGAAAGTGTCCTAAAAATGCCATTGACGTACGAAATATTTAGATGTAAACTTGGCCGCATTCGAATTAGCTTGCCCATTAGGGCTATAACGAGGCCGCTATGGCAGAGCGAAGCTTCAAGAAGGAGGTCAAGAAGCTCTATCTCGGGGCCGGTGAGGAGTTCCGCGGTGAGGGGATTCTGGCCGTCACGAAGGCGCTTCTGCAGTCGGGAGTGTCCTACGTGGCCGGTTATCAGGGCGCGCCGATCTCGCACTCTGATGGATGTCCTGGCGGACTCGAGCGACGTTCTTGAAGAGCTTGGTGTCCATTTCGAACAGAGCGCCTCCGAGGCCACCGCAGCTGCTACCTTGGCAGCCTCGGTCAATTATCCGCTTCGGGGAGCGGTGACCTTCAAGTCTACGGTCGGCACCAATGTCGCCTCCGACGCGCTCGCCAACCTCGCCTCGGGCGGCGTGCGTGGCGGAGCGCTGATCATAGTCGGCGAGGACTACGGCGAGGGCTCGAGCATCATGCAGGAGCGCTCGCACGCCTTTGCCATGAAATCTCAGATGTGGCTGCTCGATCCTCGCCCCAATCTCCCGTCGATCGTGCAGGCAGTCGAGCACGGATTTGAGCTCTCCGAAGCGACCAACACTCCCGTGATGCTGGAGCTGCGAATCAGGGCGTGCCACGTGTACGGTCGCTTCGTCGCGAAGGACAACGTGCGGCCGAGCTTCACGCTCAGGGACGCGATGGAAGGACCGTCGCGCGATGTCAGCCGCATCGTCCTGCCGCCCGCGAGCTTTCTGCACGAGCACGAGAAAATCGAGTCGCGTTGGCCAGCGGCGCAGCGGTTCATCGAGTCGCGCGGACTGAACGAGTTCTTCGCCGAGCGGGCGGACAACTTCGGAATAATCCTGCAGGGCGGGATGTACAACACGGTTTCGCGTTCGCTCGAGCTGCTCGGCCTGTCCGACCCGTTCGGCGACACGAAAATTCCGCTCCTCGTTCTCAACGTCACGTATCCCCTGGCGGACGCGGACATCGAGCGCTTCTGCGCGGGTAAGCGCGGCGTGCTCGTAGTGGAAGAGGGGCAGCCGAACTTCATCGAGCAGTCGCTGCATTCCATTTTGCAGAAGCTGGAAATTCCGGTGAAGGTGCACGGAAAGGGAATGCTCCCAATGGCGGGCGAGTACACTGGCGCAACCGTGATTCAGGGCGTGTTGGAATTCGTTTCGAAGTACGCGCCGCATCTCATCGACAGAGCGAACGTTCCGGTGGTTGCCCGAAGCACCGCGTCGCGGCCGCGTGCGATGCTGCCGATCACGAGCGGTGCTCATGCTGCGGCGCCTCCGCGCGTCGACATGCCCGCTCTCACCGCGGAGATACATCCGCGCCCACCGTCGTTTTGCACCGGATGCCCGGAACGCCCGATCTTCACGGCGATGAAGCTGGTGGAGCGGGATCTCGGAAAGCATCACGTGAGCTGCGACATTGGTTGTCATCTCTTCTCCGTGCTGCCGCCTTTCAACATTGGCGCAACCACGATGGGCTATGGGCTTGGTTGGGCGGGAGCGGCGGCATTCAACACGAAGGAGACGAAAAGGCGAACCATCAGCATTATGGGAGATGGTGGCTTTTGGCATAACGGATTGACGAGCGGCGTGGGCAACGCTGTGTTCAACCAGACGGATAGCGTTCTGATCGTCGTAGACAACAGCTACACGGCCGCCACGGGCGGTCAGGACATCCTGTCGTCAACGGCGAGCAACCCGTCGCGTACGACAAAGTTGTCCATCGCGAAAGCCGTTCAGGGCGTTGGTGTAAAGTGGATACGGACGGTGACGCGGACCTACGACGTGGCGAAGATGCGTGACGTCCTGAAGGAGGCGCTAACGACCAAGGAGCGCGGACCGAAGGTGATCGTCGCGCAGGGCGAGTGCGCACTGAACGAACAGCGCCGCACTCGGCCCTTGATCGAGCAGCGCAGGAGAGAAGGCAAGCGGGTGGTGCGCGAACGATTCGGGGTCGACTCGGATACGTGCACGGGAGACCACTCCTGCATACGGCTCTCCGGCTGTCCGTCGCTCACGATCAAGGACAATCCGGATCCCCTCCGCACGGATCCGGTGGCGACAGTGCTCAACAGCTGCATCGGTTGCGGACTCTGCGGCGAGGTTGCGCACGCTGCAGTGCTCTGCCCTTCGTTCTACCGAACGGATGTAATCTCGAATCCGAGCGCGGGAGAGCGCGTGCGGGCGCGGGCGCGACAGGCTGTGATCTCGTTCGTGCAGCGGCGTATCGATCGCCGCCTCATGAGCATACTCGGCTGACGTCGTGGAAGCACCCGTCTGGATGCGGTTACCTCGCCTCACTTCGCGGCCGTTGTGACGCGGTCTCCATCGGCGATCACGATCGCCATTCTCGCAATGGGGGGAGAGGGTGGCGGCGTTCTCGCGGATTGGATCGTCGATCTGGCGGAGCATGCCAGTCACTTCGGGCAGAAGACATCCGTACCGGGCGTCGCGCAGCGCACTGGTTCGACGATCTACTATTGCGAGATCTTCCCGGAGTCGGCTGCGCTGGCGACTCGGAAGACTCCAGTGCTCGCTCTCATGCCGGTGCCCGGGGAGCTCGACGTCGTGATCGCTTCCGAGCTGATGGAGTGCGGACGCGCGATTCAGCGCGGGCTCGTGACGCCTGATCGCACGACGCTGATCGCGTCGACGCATTGGGTCTATTCGATGTCGGAGAGAACTAATAGCGGAGATGGGAGGGTCGACGCGACGCGGTTCATCGAGGCGGGCGAGGCGGCCGCGCGAACGTTTGTGCGGCAGGACTTCGCGCGCATCGCCCAGGAGACGGGAAGTGTCATCAGCGCACCGTTATTCGGCGCGCTCGCAGCGACGGGCGCACTCCCCTTCTCTCGCGCGCAGTTCGAGGATGCGATTCGTCGGGGCGGGGTGGGAGTCGACGCGAGTCTCGCGGCGTTCGCGGCGGGATTCCAGGTGTCGATGCAGTCGAGCGACGCTGGAGAGTCATCCGGCGCAACTCGAGGCGAAGCCGCGCATTGGCGTCCGCATGCGCACCCTCGCTGCTCGTGCGGAGAGCACGTTTCCGGGCATCAGCCACAGCATTCTTCTCGCCGGCCTGCTCCGCCTCGGCGATTATCAGGACGAACGCTACGCGGCCGAATATCTGGACCGGCTCGATGGCATTCGCGATCTCGATTCGGAGTACGGTCCCGGCGAGTTCACGTTGCTGCGGGAGACCGGCCGCTATCTCGCGCTGTGGATGTCGTACGAGGATGCGATTCGCGTCGCCGATCTGAAAATACGTCGCGCGCGCTTCGAGCGCGTACGGGACGAAGCGCAGGCGGGAGACGATCAGCTGGTTCGGATTAAGGAGTATCTGCATCCGCGCATCGATGAGATCGCGGACATTCTGCCCCTCGTGCTCGGCCGCTGGCTACTGCACTCCGGCACGATCAGGCGGGTGATCGAGCGCCTCACTCGACAGGGAAGACTGGTCGAGACGACGTCGCTCGGTGGCTTTCTCCAGCTCTACGCGATTGCGAGCCTGCGACCGCTGCGGCGGAAGTCGCTGCGCTTTCATCGGGAGCAGGAGGCCATTGCGGCGTGGCTCGCGCAGATTCCGCCGGTGGCGCGGGAGGACTACGCGCTGGCGTGCGAGGTCGCAATGTGTCCGCGGCTCGTGAAGGGATACGGGGACACGCACCATCGAGGAAGCCGGAATTTCGCGGCGGTGATGGGCGCACTCCCGCGCCTTCGCGGACGTGCGAACGCAGCGGCAGAGCTCAGACGCTTGCGCGAGGCAGCGCTGGCGGATGAGACGAGCGAACTACTCGAGCAGGCTCTGAGGGACGTCGCATGACGCCGGCAGGAAGGTTCGCATGAAGATCGTGTGCCTTGGCGGCGGACCCGCCGGCCTGTACTTCTCGATCATCGCGAAGAAGGCTGATCCCTCGTGCGACATCACCGTCATCGAGCGGAATAGCCCGGACAACACCTTTGGCTGGGGTGTCGTGTTTTCCGACAAGACGATGGCCGGCTTCAGGCAAGCGGATCCGGAGACGCACGAGGCGATTACCAATGCGTTCCGTCATTGGGACGACATTGATGTCCACTTCAAGGGGCGGACGATTACCTCGGGCGGTCACGGTTTCTGCGGCATTGCCCGCATCGCGCTCTTGCAAATCCTGCAGAGGCGCGCGGTCGAGCTGGGCGTGCAACTGCGGTTCGAGACGGAGGTGAAGGACCCGGATGACTACGCTGCCGACTACGATCTCGTGGTCGCGTCCGATGGCGTCTCATCGACGACGCGCAAGAAATACGAGTCCGTGTTCAGGCCGAACATCCAGCGTCGCAAGAATCGTTTTATCTGGCTGGGCAGCACCACCAAGCTCGACGCGTTCACCTTTGACTTCAAAGACACGGAGTGGGGATGGTTCAATCTCCACGCGTATCGCTTCGACGAGAATTGGTCGACGATGATCGTCGAGGCACCGGAGAGCACGTGGCGTCGCGCGGGGATGGACACCATGGAGCTCTCACAGTCTCTCGCGATGTGCGAGGCGATGTTCAGCGAGCGCCTCCAGGGCAGCGAGCTGGTGTCCAACGCGCGCCACCTGCAGGGTTCGGATGCATGGACGGTGTTCCAGCACGTGCACTGCGAGAAGTGGTACCACAAGAACATCGTACTGATTGGCGACGCGGCGCATACGGCGCACTTCAGCATCGGCTCGGGCACCAAGCTCGCGATGGAGGACGCGCTTTCTCTCGCGCGCGTGCTATTCAGCCACCGAGGCGACGTTCAGGGCGCGCTCGCGCGATATCAGGAGGATCGAGAGGTCGAAGCACTGAAGCTCCAGAGCGCTGCGCGCAACCGCATGGAGTGGTTCGAGCACGTCGATCGTCACGTGCATCTCGGAGCCCGAGCAGTTCACGTACAGCTTGCTGACGGGAAGTCAGCGCATTGGCCACGCGAACCTCAAGCTCCGCGATCCGCAATACGTGGACCGCGTGGAGCGATGGTTCGCCGAACGCAGCGGCGTTGATCACGCGCTGCCGCCGATGTTCACTCCGTTCACGCTGCGGGGCGTCTCGCTGAAGAATCGCGTGATCGTATCTCCGATGGCGACGTACATGGCCTGTGATGGAATGCCGAACGACTTTCATCTCGTTCACTTTGGCGCGCGCGCGATGGGCGGCGCCGCGATGGTGTTCACGGAGATGACGTGCGTCTCACCGGAGGCTCGAATCACGCCGAACTGTCTCGGCTTGTGGAACGATGCACAGCTGGAGGCATGGACGCGCGTGGTCGACTATGTGCACTCGCAAGGCGATGCGAAGTTCGCCATCCAGCTCGGCCATTCCGGACGCAAGGGCTCGACTCGGCGGCCCTGGGAAGGAACCGATCAACCATTGGCGTCCGGAAACTGGCCGCTCGTGTCGGCCTCGCCGTTGCCCTACATTGACGGCGTTTCGTCGACCCCGCGTGAGGCGACCAGCGAGGACTTGGATCGCATCCTCGACGAATTCGTGGCCGCTACAACGCGTGCGGCCAAGGCGGGATTCGATTGGCTGGAGCTGCACTGTGCGCACGGATATCTGCTTTCGAGCTTCATCTCTCCGCTTACGAATCAGCGCAAGGATGGGTACGGCGGAACACTGTTCAAGCGGTGCCGCTATCCGCTGGAGGTGTTCGTCGCGATGCGCAACGCGTGGCCCGCGGACAAGCCGATGAGTGTGCGCATTTCGGCGCACGATTGGGTTCCGGGCGGCTTGACGCCCGAGGACGCTACGATCGTCGCGCGACTCTTCAAGGCTGCCGGCGCCGATGTCATCGACTGTTCGTCGGGGCAGGTGAGCAAGGAGGAGAGTCCCGTCTACGGGCGCATGTTTCAGGTACCACTCTCGGATCGCATCCGAAGCGATGCCAACGTGTCCACGATTGCCGTTGGCAATATCTACGAGGGCGATCAGGTCAATACGATTATCGCGTCCGGCAGAGCGGACCTGTGCGCGGTTGCGCGCCCGCATCTGGCGGATCCGGCGTGGACGTTGCACGAGGCGGCGAAGCAGGGCTATTCCGACGTGTGGTGGCCGCCGCCCTACTTCCTGGGCAAGGTGCAGCTCGAGCGGAATCTCGCTCGCGCCGCTCAACTGGCGGCAGAGGCGTGAATGCGGAACCGTTCAGTCCGGGCATGCGACATCTCGCAGGCAAACACGCGATTGTCACGGGAGGGGCGCGCGGAATTGGCGCATTGGTAACGCGCGTCCTGCTGGATCTCGGCGCGCGAGTCACCATGCTCGGACGCAGCGCGATTGCGAGTGAGGAAGTGAGTAAGACGTTTGGCACGGGACAGTCGCTCGACTACGTGCAGGCAGACGTTGGAGATGCGGTCGAAGTGGCGCGGGCATTTCAGAATGCGCGCGAGCGATCCGGCTCGGTCGACATTCTGGTCAACAATGCCGGTCAGGCAGTGTCTGCTCCCTTTCGTCGGACAGATGCTGCGATCTGGCGCACGATGATGTCGGTGAATCTCGATGGAACGTACAACTGCACGCAGATGGCGCTGCCGGACATGCTGGAAGCGAAATGGGGCAGGATCGTGAACATCGCGAGCACGGCCGGACTGGTGGGCTACGCGTATGTCGCCGCGTACTGCGCGGCCAAGCACGGAGTGATCGGCCTCACGCGTGCGTTGGCGATCGAGGTTGCGGCAAAGGGTGTGACCGTGAACGCGGTCTGTCCCGGATACACCGCAACGGAGATGTTCGAGCGGAGCGTGGCGAAGATAGTGGCGAAGACCGGGCGTACGTCCCAGCAGGCGGAGGCCGAGCTGATCGCGCGCAATCCGCAACAGCGGTTGGTGCGGCCGGAAGAGGTGGCCAATGCCGTGGCGTGGTTGTGTCTACCGGGGAGTGAGGCGGTCACTGGCCAGGCGATCACAGTGGCTGGTGGCGAGGTCACATGACAGTGAATGGAGAGAACATTGGGATCAGCGTCGAGACCATTGCGAGTCACAGTGAGGGCTAATACGTGAGCGATCCCGTGTTCGATCTCGAGACTCGCGCCACCATGGACGATCATCAGGCATTGCGGCTGTGGCTGCGCTGGCTGTCGTGCACCGCGCGAATCGAAAACCAGATTCGGGCTCGGCTGCGACAACATTTCGAGACGACGTTGCCCAGATTCGACCTCATGGCGCAACTCGAGCGAGATCCGGATGGATTGCGCATGTCGGAGCTGTCCAAGCGGCTAATGGTCACGGGCGGAAGCATCACTGGCATTACGGACCAGCTCGAGACGGAAGGGTTGGCGGTGCGAATTCCTGTACCGAGCGATCGCCGTGCGACGATCGTGAAGCTCACGCCGGTTGGGCTCGAGCGCTTTCGCAAGATGGCTGCGGAACACGAAAAGTGGATCGTCGAGCTCCTGTCCGCGCTTAGCGACGAGGAGCAGCACGCGATGCTCTCGGATTTCCGCAAGCTCAAGGTCCATCTCAGCAACGTTGCGGCGGCGTCGGCCGACGGTACGGGGCCGCGGCAAGCATGAGCGCGATTCGCAAACCCGACGGGAATCCGGAGACCTTGCCTGCGGACCGCATCCATCTCGCCGGCTATCAGGCACGCCATTTCAAGTACGCAGCCACGGGCAGCATCGCTACGATCACGCTGAATCGGCCGGAAAAGAAGAACCCACTCACCTTCGAGTCGTACGCCGAGCTCCGCGACCTGTTTCGCTCGATGCTGCGCGCCGACGACGTCACAGTGATCGTCATCACCGGCGCGGGGGAGAACTTCTGCTCGGGCGGCGACGTGAGGGAGATCATTGGCCCGCTCACGACGCTCGACATGCCCGCCCTGCTCGACTTCACGCGGATGACCGGCGACGTCATCAAGGCGATGCGCTCGTGCCCGCAACAGATCATCGCGGCGATCGACGGTGTATGCGTGGGTGCGGGCGCGGTGCTTGCGCTCGCATCCGATCTTCGCCTCGGCACATCGCGCAGCAAGACGGCGTTTCTGTTCGCACGTGTCGGGCTCGCAGGGTGCGACATGGGAACGTGCGCGCTCCTGCCGCGCGTGATCGGCCAGGGACGTGCGGCCGAACTGCTGTATCTCGGGCGCAGCATGAGCGGCGAGGAGGCGGAGCGATGGGGATTTCTGAACCGACTCTGCGCTCCCGAGACACTGCAGGCCGAGGCGCAGGCGCTGGCAGCGCAGCTCGCCGCGGGCCCGACGTTCGCGCACGCGCTGACGAAGCGCATGTTGCACCAGGAATGGAACATGGGGGTCGACGAGGCCATCGAGGCGGAAGCGCAGGCCCAGGCGATCTGCATGATGACGAATGATTTCAAGCGCGCGTACAACGCCATTATCGAAAAGCAGACGCCGCACTTTGAAGGCAACTGACGATGCGCTCCCGCGACTATCTGGAGTGGCCGTTCTTCGAGCCGCGTCACAGAGAGCTCGCCTCCGCCGTGGACGGGTGGGCCGCGAAGCACCTGGTCACGACTCATCTCGCTGAGGGTGATGTGGATGCCGCCTGTCGCGCGCTCGTGCGCCAACTGGGCGAGTCCGGATGGCTCTCGCATGCAATCGGCGGCGCGCAGTACGGTGCGTCGACCGATCAGATCGACACGCGCGCCGTTTGCATCATTCGCGAGACGCTGGCGGAATACTCGGGACTGGCCGATTTCTCCTTTGGCATGCAAGGCCTTGGCTCCGGCGCCATCACGCTGTTCGGAAGCGATCGGCAGAAGCGCGCGTATCTCCCGCGCGTCGCGAAAGGGTCCGCCATCGCGGCGTTCGCACTCTCGGAGCTCGACGCCGGCTCCGACGCGGCCGCACTGCAGTGTGCGGCGCGGCTGGACGGTGACGACTACGTGCTGAGCGGAGAGAAGATGTGGGTCTCCAACGGCGGCATCGCGGACTTCTACGTCGTATTCGCGCGCACCGGCGATGCACCAGGCGCGAAGGGCATCAGTGCGTTCGTCGTCGATGCGGACACGCCCGGTCTCGAGGTGACTGAACGCATCGATGTCATCGCTCCGCATCCGCTCGCTCGTGTGACGTTCATCGACTGTCGAATTCCCCTCGCGCAGCGGCTCGGCGAATCAGGATGTGGCTTTGCCATTGCCATGGGGACGCTCGATGTTTTCCGGACATCTGTCGCCGCGGCGGCGCTCGGGTTGGCGCGCCGTGCGTTTTGCGCCGCTATCCGGCGTGCCACGTCGCGCAAAATGTTCGGCAAGACGCTCGGCGATTTCCAGCTTACGCAGGCTAAGCTCGCCATGATGGCAACGGACATCGACGCCGCCGCGCTGCTCACGTATCGCGCAGCATGGCTGCGCGACCGCGGCCACCGGGTGACGGTGGAGGCAGCCATGGCGAAGATGGCGTCAACCGAGACGGCGCAGCGCGTGATTGATGCGGCCGTACAGATCCTGGGAGGCCTCGGAGTGGTCATTGGCGAGCCGGTCGAACAGCTGTATCGCGAGATTCGGCCGCTTCGCATTTACGAGGGAGCAACGGAAGTGCAACAGTTGATCATCGCACGCGGGATCCTCAAGAGCTTCAGCGAGGGTGACGCGATTCATGCGTGATGACTCCACTCCCACGATCGATGCGACCTCCGCGTCGGCATCCGTGTGCGCGTATCGCGCGCCGGTGCTCGTGCGATTCGCGCATTGTGATCCGGCGGGGATGGTTTTCTTCCCTCGGTACCTGGAGATGTTCAACAACCTCGTGGAGGATTGGTGCTCCCAGGGGCTGCAGATCTCCTTTGCCGAAATGCACCTCGAGCGCGGCTGGGGACTGGCCACGACGCACCTCGACGTCAACTTCGTTGCCCCGAGCTACCTGGGCGAGGAGCTCTGCGCCGCTCTCGAAGTGCGCAAGATCGGCACTAGCTCCGTTCGACTCGACATTGCGTTGCGCGGCGTCGACGGCGGCGTGCGGGTGCGCGGACAGATGGTGCTGGTGATGATCGACATGAAGTCGAAGCGCGCACGCGCACTGCCAAATGACGTTCGCGCGCGAATGGCCGTTTTCCAGGCGGAGAGCTGATCTGTGCCCCTCTTACCGTGATTGAATAACAATGGCAGCAGGAAAAATCCTACACCCTCCGGACTGGTTCCGCCCCAAAGGATACGCCAACGGCATCGTCGCGCAGGGGCGCACCGTGTTCGTCAGCGGAATGATCGGCTGGGATGCCAACGGCCAACTCGTCGCCGAGGATCTCGCTGGACAGGTGAAGCAGGCGCTGAGGAACATCGTCGAGGTGCTGTCGGAGGCGGACGCGAAGCCCGAGCACATCGTGCGCATGAACTGGTACGTCGTGGACAAGAAGGAGTACTTGGCCGCGTCGAAGGAGATCGGTGAGGTGTATCGCGAGATCATCGGCTACCACTACCCGGCGATGACCGCGGTGCTCGTGGTGGATCTGATGGAAGATGGCGCGCTCGTCGAGATCGAGGCCACTGCAATGGTGCCTGACTAGGGCACAGCGTTTCCCTCTGCGCCCAGCGCCGATCGGGAACGCAAAACATCGACACACTCACGCTTTCTCGAGGAGATACGCTCATGTCTGCTGACGCAGGCGCTTCGCTCGAACGCTCGGCAAATGCGGCTCTCGTGTACAAGATGGTCGATGCGTACTGCGCGATGGACGCGGACGCATTGAAGCCACTGCTGCATGCGAAGTCGAAGCATTCGGCGCCGGGCTCGGATTTCGGCACGGATATCGAAGGCGGCGACGTGATCGTCGAATATTTCCGAAACAACGTTTTCCCGTCGTTTCACGCCGTGCGATTCGAGATCGTGAACTGCTACGAGGACAAGGCGCAACCGGTCGTCGTGGCGGAATGGAGAAGTCATCTCAATCCCAAAACCGGCAAGGACTACAGCAACAACGGCGCGTTCTTCGTCGAGATCAGAGATGGTCGGATCTACTGGGTCCGCGAGTACTTCGATACCGAGAAGGCGCACGCCAATGTCTAGCTCACCAGCGGCGCCAGCAGTCGATCTCAAAAGCAAGACGGCGATCGTCACCGGCGCGGCGCGCGGGCTCGGGCTGGTCATCGCCGAATCGCTCGCGCGGCAGGGCGTTCGCATCGCGGGCGTCGATGTGAAGAGTGGAGAGTTGGCCGACGCGATGAAGGCGATCGAGTCTACGTACGGTGTCGAGACACTCGCCTTCTCTGGAAACATTGGTGAGGAGCGCACGGTGAAGGCCTTCACCGCCGAGACGATGCGTCTGTGGGGCCGCATTGATGTCTTGGTCAACAACGCCGGAATCAGGAAAATCGCTCCGGTTTGGGACACGAGCGCCGAGATGTGGGATGAAATTCACAACGCGAATCTGAAGGGGCATTTCCTCTGCACGCGCGAGGTGCTCCGCCAGGCAATGCGACCGCAGAATGACGGCGTGATCATCTTCATCTCTTCGGGATCCGGCAAGAAGGGCGAGGAGGACAGCTCGGCCTACTGTGCATCGAAGTGGGGCGTGATCGGCTTTGCTGAATCGGTGGCCAAGGATCTGAAGAAGAGCCGAATTCGGACGACGACCATCACTCCGGGAATGATCCTGACGCCCATGGCGCGGGAGTCGGAGGCGTGGCATCTCGGACTGGACTGGCTGGATCCGGCGGCGGTGGCAGAGGCAGTGGTATTTTGCGTGAAGCAGGATGTGGATACGATCATTCCGGAGTTGCGGATTTATCACCGGGCTCAGGTCTAGCACGATTCTGCGAAGGTCCCGTGCTCCTTGCGGCTCCTGCGCCCTGGCGCGAGAATCCCGTGTTCTCAATCCCGCCCTCCCCCTACTGACACGCCTTGGCTCACGCACCGCTCCCCATCGCTCCACGCCAGTTCGGCGAGACCATGCGTCGCGACGCGTGGTGGGTGCAGCCGGCGATCGTCTTCGTCATCCTCTCGGCCTTCATTGTCTACGCCACCTGGGCCGCGTTCCAGGGAAGTCACTACACGTACGGGCCATATCTTTCGCCCTTCTACTCTCCGGAATTGTTCGGAGACTCCCCGCACAGCTGGTTCGGCGCGAAGCCGGGATGGTGGCCTCGCTGGCTGGTCTTCTCACCGGCGCTGTTAATTCTTCCCTTCCCCGGGCTCTTCCGCGTCACCTGCTACTACTATCGCGGCGCCTACTATAAGTCGTTCTGGGCCGACCCACCGGCGTGCGCCGTGGGCGAGCCGCGCGCGCGCTACATTGGCGAGCGTCGCCTGCCGCTCGTGCTGCAGAACGTGCACCGGTACTTCCTCTATGTGGCGTTGGTGTTCCTGGTGATTCTGGCGTCCGATGTGTATCAGGCGCTCTGGTTCGCCGACCCGGCCACCGGACGGGTGAAGTTCGGAGTTGGCGTGGGGACGCTGGTGCTCGCCGTGAACGTCGTGCTCCTGGGGAGCTACACGTTGGGCTGCCACTCACTCCGCCACATTGTCGGCGGATATTTCAATCAGCTCTCCCGCCACCCGGTTCGCAAACAGGCCTACGACTGCGCCAGTTGCTTCAATCGGTGGCACATGAAGTGGGCGTGGATGAGTCTCTTCTCCGTCGCCTTCGCCGACATCTACGTGCGTCTCTGCTCGATGGGGATCTGGACCGACTGGAGACTGTTCTGATGGCGGAGTACCAGACCACCGATCACGACGTGCTCGTCATTGGCGCCGGCGGCGCCGGGCTGCGCGCCGCGATCGCCGCCGCGGCGGCCGGCGTGCGAGTGGGACTCGATCTGCAAGTCGCTGCTCGGCAAGGCGCACACGGTGATGGCGGAGGGCGGCGTCGCGGCGGCGTTGGGCAATGTCGACGACCGGGACAGCTGGCGCGTGCACTTCGCCGACACGATGCGCGGCGGACAGTATCTCAACAACTGGCGCATGGCCGAGCTCCACGCCCAGGAAGCGCCCGATCGGGTGCGCGAGCTGGAAGCGTGGGGAGCGCTCTTCGATCGCACGCCCGACGGACGCATCCTTCAGCGGAATTTCGGCGGTCACAAGTATCCGCGACTCGCGCACGTGGGCGACCGCACCGGGCTCGAGATGATCCGCACGCTCCAGGACCACAGCATCCATCTGGGGATCGACGTGTTCATGGAGTGCACGGTCATCAGGCTGCTCAAGGACGGGGATCGCATTGCCGGCGTCTTCGCCTACGATCGCGACCGCGGCCGCTTCCGGCTCTTCCGCGGGAAGGCTGTGGTGCTCGCAACCGGCGGGATCGGGCGGGCGTTCGAGATTACGAGCAACAGTTGGGAGTACACGGGCGACGGCCTCGCGCGCGCGTACGATGCCGGCGCTGAGCTAATGGACATGGAATTCGTGCAATTCCACCCGACCGGAATGATTTGGCCGCCGAGCGTGCGCGGACTGCTGGTGACGGAGGGAGTGCGCGGCGAAGGAGGCGTGCTGCTCAACCGCGACAACCGCCGTTTCATGTTCGACGAGATCCCGGAGAACTACCGCGCGCAGACCGCCGACAACGAAGAGGAAGGGTGGCGCTACACGCAGGGCGACAAGAACGCGCGCCGCCCGCCCGAGCTGCTCACGCGCGATCACGTCGCGCGCTGCATCGTGCGCGAAGTGCGCGAGGGGCGTGGCAGCCCGCACGGCGGTGTGTTCCTCGATATTGCGTGGATCAAGCGCAAGCTTCCGAACGCCGCCGAACACATCAAGAAAAAGCTCCCGAGCATGTACCATCAGTTCAAGGAACTCGCCGACATCGACATCACCACGACGGCGATGGAGGTGGGGCCTACGACGCATTACATGATGGGCGGCATCCGCGTGGACGGCGAAACGCAGATGTCCACGGTCGATGGTCTGTTCGCCGCCGGCGAGTGCGCCGCGGGGCTTCACGGCGCCAACCGACTCGGAGGAAATTCACTTTCCGATCTGCTGGTGTTCGGCAAGCGAGCCGGCGATCACGCGGCCGCTTTCGCCGCCGCTCATGGCTCGCCGCAGATCGACGCCGCGGCTGTGGATGACGCCGCGCGTGCTGCGCTCGAGCCATTCGCGCGCCCGGCGTCATCGGATGGCGCCGGTGCGTTTCAGGTCCAAGAGGAGCTTCAGGAGACGATGCAGGACCTGGTTGGGATCGTGCGCAACGAAGCCGACATGCAGCGCGCGCTCGTCGCGGTAAAGGAGCTGAGCCGGCGTGCGTCGCTCGTGGCGGTGGCGGGGAACCGGGAGTACAATCCCGGATGGCACACCGCGCTCGACCTGCTCAACATGCTCACCGTATCGGAGGCGATCACGCGCTCGGCGCTCGAGCGAAAGGAGAGTCGCGGCGCGCAGTTCCGCGAAGACTATCCCGACAAGAATTCCGAGTTTGGCACGTTCAACATTGTGGTGCGTAAGGGCGCCGACGGGCAGATGGAGCTCTCTCGTCGTCCGATTCCTCCACTGCCCGCCGAGCTCGCACAGATCATCGAGGAGATGCGCTGATGTCGAGCGACGTGCGAGGCGGCTGCGGGTACCACGCAGGCCACGTTCCAGGTCTGGCGTGGAGACGCGAGCGGAGGACGCCTGGTGCCGTACACCACCGAGGTGTCCGAGGGAATGGTCGTGCTGGATGCGATCCACCAGATTCAGGCCAAGCAGGCGAATGACCTGGCGGTGCGCTGGAACTGCAAGGCTGGGAAGTGCGGCTCCTGCTCCGCCGAAGTGAACGGAAAGCCCAAGCTCATGTGCATGGCTCGGCTCAGCGACCTCGAGCTCGACAAGCCGGTGACCGTCGAGCCGATGCGTGCCTTCCCGCCCGTTCGCGATCTGGTAACCGACGTGTCGTGGAATTTCCGGGTGAAGAAGACGATCACGCCTTTTGCTCCGCGGAAACCCGACGCTCCCGACGGCACCTGGCGGATGGCTCAGTCGGATGTGGACCGGGTGCAGGAGTTCAGAAAGTGCATTGAGTGCTTTCTCTGCCAGGATGTCTGCCACGTGTTGCGGGATCATCAGATGCAGGAGGAGTTCATCGGCCCGCGCTTTCTCGTCTATGCGGCCGCGCTCGAGATGCATCCGCTCGACACGGCTGATCGAGTCGACGAACTGCGGCAGGCGCACGGCATCGGGTACTGCAACATCACGAAGTGCTGCACCAGCGTGTGCCCCGAGAACATCACGATCACCGACAACGCGATCATTCCGCTCAAGGAGCGAGTCGTGGACAAGTTCTACGATCCGATCGGGCGCCTGGTCAAGATTTACAGCCGGAGAACGCGCGGCGAGTGAAGGTGCGGCGCGCTGAGGAGCGATCCATGTCAGAGCTCAAGAGGATCCGGAAGGACGCGGTGCCGGCGGCCCTCCAGAAGGCGGAGCGCTACCGGCTGATCAACGACCCGTGGTCGGCGGAGAGTATCTGCCTCGACGTGCTCGAGGTAGATCCGGAGAATCAGCAGGCGTTGATCGCGCTGCTGCTCTCGTACACCGATGAGATGATCGAGCAGCCGGGGGAGGGACTTCGGCGAGCGCGCGAGGTTCTGCCGCGACTGTCCGACGACTACAAGCGCGCGTACTACGCGGGGATCATCGCAGAGCGGCGAGCGAAGGCGCATTTGCGCCGCGACGACGCCGGAGGGGGCGCGATCGCCTACAACTGGCTTCGCGAGGCGATGGAGTGGTACGAGCGCGCGGAGGCAATCCGCCCCGCGCAGAACGACGACTCGATCCTCCGCTGGAACGCGTGCGTTCGGCTGCTGGCTCGCCGGCCGCACGTGAAGCCGGCTGCAGCCGGGTCGTACGAGCCGAGTCTGGAGTAGGACCTAGCCTTCGGACGGTCGGTTGGAGGCCGTGGCGAAGGGCACTTCGTAGCTCCTCCGTGAGTTGCCCGGCCGTCACTTCTGAGTTATCATAAGAAGCTGTACGCGTTTGCCCTTCACCACTCCATACGCTCCTTCATGCCGATTCGTGGTCCCCGTCTCAGGGTCATTCGACGCCTGGGCGTTCAGCTTCCCGGTCTTACCCGCAAGGATGGCGAGCGCCGTCCGTATCCGCCCGGCCAGCACGGCCCCACGGGTTCCAAGCGCCGGAAGACCAGCATGTTCCGCCGCCTCCTCGAGGAGAAGCAGAAGGTTCGCTTCAACTACGGGGTCACCGAGACGCAGCTGCGCCGCTATTTCGCGGAAGCACAGCGCCTTCCGGGCAAGACCGGCGACAACCTTCTCGGACTACTCGAGCGCCGGCTGGACAACGTCGTCTTCCGCCTCGGCTTCGCCCCCACCATCCCTGCCGCTCGGCAGCTGGTGTCCCACGGACACGTTCGCGTGAACGGCAAGAAGGTCGATCGTGCGAGCTTCCTGGCCGAGGTTGGCGAGACGGTATCGCTCCCCGAGGGGAAGATTCGCGAGCGGGCGGGCGTGCTCGAGTCGGTGACGCGCGGTCCGCAGGTTCGGATTCCCGGCGTACCTCGCGCTCGATCCCGACGACAAGTTCACGGGTCGCGTCATTGGATCGCCCTCGCGTGCGGACATTCCGTTCGTCGTGAACGAGGCAGCGATCGTGGAGTTCTACGCGCGATAGATGGTGCAAGCGATGAAAGAAAGGCCGGCCCGAAACGGGCCGGCCTTTTTCTATAGGTCACCCAATCGCGCGACTGTCACTGGGCGCACGCGGATGCCGGAAGCACCGTGTAGCGCAGCCCCGTGACGACTGAATCGATGCGCAGAAGAATCGATACCGGCGCCTTCGCGTCATGCGGCTTGAGATTGGTTCCGACGACCGCGGCGAGCTCGCGCTGAGAGGCCTCCGGAAGATCGCTCTGCGCGACGGACAAGCCGGCGAGCTCTCCGCTGCCGTCGAACTGCAGCTGCATCACCTCGTAGCCGTTCGGAATCGGAGCGGCACTCGCGAGTAGTGTTTGCACGACGGCGCTATCGATGACGGCACTCGGAGTCGGGAGATCCGCGGTTGACCCCGCGGCACGCACTGCGGGCCCGATGGCAACCGGCTGCGTCGAGGCACTGGCTGCGTCGAGGCAACTGGCGCGGAGGCGACGGCCGTGGCAATGGCGGGAGCTGCGGCGACCGGCGCTGCAGCGATGGTCGCCCGGAATGGCGAGCCGCCGAAAACACCGGCCAGAACACTTGCTTGAAGGAACTCAACTCGTACTTCGCGTTGGTGATGAACGCGACGAACAACTCAGGCTGAGCTCCCGCGGCATAGAATCGCGCGACGGCAGCGAAGTGGGATCCGAGCCTCCCGCTGCCGACAGTCGGTCGACCCTCGTTGACCCAGCTGTAAACAGAGTGATGAGCGCCGCTTCGGCCGGCGAGCACCGTTTCGCATTCGCTGGTCTTCCGTCACTTCGATTCTCTGAAAATCGACATCAGACCGCTGCCGCACCGAAGCCTGATTAGAAGACGATGCTCTCCGTTCAGGATAATAATGAGCTCCCCGCCTCCTCGGATGCCGCTCCCTGCCACCCGAACCGAAGCCCGGAGGAATGAGGTCGCATCCCGCCGTTCTCACTGCGCTGCTTCCACTTGTCGGTCTTCATTTTCGGCGCGTCGCACACATGCCCCTCGACTCCGCAACGACTCGCCGGGTGAGCGAGAAGGCACGCGTGCCACGACAGTGGACCAACCGAGCAGCTGAGCGGGAGCCGGCGCATGAGTTCACCTAGGATAAGGATGAGTTCGCTAAGAGTCAGCTCTATGTTACGCTTGCGGACCATTGGATCGCAAGGAATTCTTTCCAGCACGTCCACGACCCTCGGCTGGGGACAGCTCATTTCGCATTGACGGATTTCTTGCCGCTGGCTCCATCCCGGCTCTCTCGCGTACCTTCCTCGCGACTTTCTCCTCCGGAGCTCGATGCACCCGCCACGCACTGCCCCACCCCTCTGCCATTCTTGACGCCGTTCTGCTCTTCGCGCGGATGTCACGCAGCGCGCCGGCAGACAAAGCCGACAGCGCTTCGACCCCGTCCCCTCGCCACGCCTCCAACTCCAGCTCCCGCTCCACGAGCGCAGATGGGGATGATGATGGGCGACAGCGCCATGATCATGCTCGATGGCTTTTGCGGCGCCGATGCCGGCGACTCCGCCATGGGCGCACGCGTCGACCTGATCGTCAACGGCGATGCCGCGCTGCACGCGTCGCACGTGATGGTCAACGTCACCAGCTGGACCGGCGGGCGACTTCAAGGCGGAGCTGGTTGCCGGCAAGGACGCGCACGCGATGTGCGGCGGCCGCGCGCGACGCATTTACATTGGCGGCACCACGATGTTCATCGGCAATCCGACGCTCACGCTGTGGAGCTCCGGGCCGGTAACCGTCGCAGCACGAAGCACGGTTGGCGCGATGCTGGGCGTACCGATCGAAGTGAAGCCGGGACAGAAGGGAGCGATCCTCAAGTGGGACACGTCTCCCGCAGACGCCAAGCCGTAGCCGCTATCGCCGACTCTGGGCGCCCGTGCGCGCCCAGGGGATGATCTCGAGACGCTCGAGCGGAATCGGCGTGTTCGTATTCTCATCCAACCCGAACTTCTCCGGCGTTCCGTACAGTCGCTCGAGCGCCGCGTCGATCTCGGCGAGCTCCGAGGACTCACGCGTCGCGTTCGACGCGTCGACTTCCTGATTGATCGTATCGGTTCCAAGGTCCGCCGGATGGAACGGCACCTTGGTCAGATCGCCGGACTGCTCCTGCTCATCCTCCGCCGATTCCGCGCCGGTGTATCGCATCAACTCGCGCTGCAGCGCCGCGCGTTCTTCCAGAAGTCGCTGCTCGAAGTGCCTGAGCTGTGCGGCGGAGAGTGCCATTGATTCACATCCGGTGGAGAGTGTATTCGCGAATTCTCGCGTGAGGCTCTGAGGCAAGGCGCGTTCCCGCCGTTCAAAAGAAAAGCGGACGCTGGCCTTGTGCGCAAGATTGCGAGCAGCGCCGCAACAGACGCCACCCGCACGGCTTAGCCCGGTGTCGTTCGCTGTAACCCAGCGGACAGATTGCGTCGATACTTTCGAGGGCGACATGCACTTCTCGCGCGAACAACGCCGCTCGAGCTCTCGCCTAACTCCTCGCACTCCACTCATGCCGATTCCCGCGCTCCGCTCGCGCCGCCGTGCACTCGCTGCAGCCGCCGCCGGTCTCTCCTTCGCCGCGCTCTGCATTTCACCGCTTGCGGCGCAAGGCGCGACCGCCCCCTATCACGTGATCGCTACGTACACGCTTGGCGGCGATGGCGGCTGGGACTACCTCGCGCTCGACACGGCGTTTCACCGGCTGTTCGTGGCACGCAACGATCGCGTCATGGTCATCGACGAGCAATCGGGGAAGCTGCTCAACGAGATCACAGGCCTCCATTGCACGCACGGCATCGCGTTCGATCACCACGCCGGACATGGGTTCGTCACCGGCAGCGGAGACAGCTCTATCACGATGTTCGATCTCACGACGCTCAAGGTGCTCGGTACTACGAAGGCCGGCGCCGGAGCGGATGCCCTTCTCTTCGATGAGGCATCCGGACATGCGATCTCGTTCAACGGCGGAGCGAACAGCGCCTCCGTCATCGACGGAGTGACCGGGAAGAGCGTCGCCACGATTCCGCTCGGCGGTCGGCCGGAGTTCGCGGTGTCGGATGGCACGGGGAAGGTGTTCGTAAACCTCGAGGACAGCAGCGCGATCGTCGAGATTGATACGAAGGCCAATCGCGTGACGCGCCATTGGGCGATCGCGCCGTGCGAGTCGCCGTCGGGGCTCGCGATCGATGTCGCGCGTCACCGGTTGTTCAGCGGCTGCGAGAACAAGATCATGGCGATCTCGGACTACCAGACGGGCAAGGTGATCGGAACCGCGCCAATTGGCGCGGGAGTGGATGCGAACCGCTTCGATCCCGGCACCGGGCTGGCATTTTCGTCGAACGGCGAGGGCTCGATCACGGTGGTGCGCGAGAACAGCCCCGGCAAGTTCTACGTGCTGCAGACGGTCTCCACCGCGCCGGGCGCGCGCACGATGGAGCTCGACCGCGAATCGCACCGCCTGTTCACCGTTACGGCGCGATTCGGAGCGGCGCCTGCCCAGGCCACGCCCGCGAACCCGCGCAAGCGACCGCCGATTCTCCCGAATAGCTTCGAGCTGCTCGTGCTCGGGCGGTAACCGCGAGGCGGCCGAGCGCGTAGTTTGTGTTCATGCGCGTGCTCCTGGTCGAGGACGACCGGTCGTTGGCTGACATCATCGTCTCGGGAATGCGAGAGCAGCATCTCACCGTGCTCGTCGCGGCGACCGTGCGCGAAGGACGCCAGCGCGCGGAGCTCGGCCAGTTCGACGTGATCGTGCTCGATGTGATGCTCCCCGACGGCTCGGGATTCGATCTCTGCGCGTGGATTCGCGCGCGCGGGATCACGACGCCGATACTGATGCTGACGGCGCGCGATGCGGTGGACGATCGCGTGAGCGGGCTCGAGTCCGGCGCGGACGATTACCTCATCAAGCCGTTTGCCTTTCGCGAGCTCGTCGCGCGCATCCGCGCGCTGGCGCGGCGCAGGCCCGCAATCGCGCCCTCGGACTATCGCATTGCCGACTTGCACTTCGACGTCGCGTCGCGAGCCGTGTCGCGAAGGGGACTGCCGATCAGGCTCACCGCGAAGGAGTTCCTGCTCCTCGAGTTCTTCGTGACGCACGCGGACGTCGTGGTCGATCGCGCAGCGATCACCGCGCACGTGTGGGACGAGAATCACGACCCGTTCACGAACGTCCTCGAGGTGCTCGTGCGCAGGCTGCGCCGGAAGATCGATGATGACTTCGAGCCGCGGCTGATCCATACCATCCGCGGCGCGGGCTACCGATTCGGACTGTGATGGCGCACGAAAGGCCGGACGCGCAGAGCACCCATCGATCGGTGACCACCGCGCGCGTGCTTCGGCGGCTGCGGCTTCGCGTCACGGCGTGGTACGTCGGCACCTTCGCGATCGTGCTCGTCACGCTCGGCGCGCTCCTCTTCGCGATGCTCGCGCGCGACGTCTCGGTGCAGCTCGACTCATCGCTGCGCGCGGCGACGCGAGAGGTCGCGCACGCCGCCGAGCGCCGCGAGAAAGAGCGTGCCGGCACGGGCGCTCCGGCGATCGATGCGGTGGACGAACTTCGGATTCCGGACCGGCAGCTTTACCTATTCGACCTCGATGGCCATCCGCTGACGCCGACCACCGCGGACAGCAACGTTCGCGCGCTGGCCAAAGTGCCGCGAGGAACGGCTCGGCCACGCGCCAATGGGACGCGCCGGAGGATCTGACGCTGCAGGCATACGCGGAGACGATCGCGACGAGCGGCGGCGCGTCCTACGTCGCCGCGGCCGTCGTGAATCGCGACACGATCGACGATCGCTACTCGATGCTTCTCGCCATGGCCGGCGGTTTCGGCCTTCTCGGCCTAGCGCTCGTCGCCAGCGGTGGATGGCTGCTCGCGAGAAGTCGGTGGCGCCCGTCGAGCGCAACATGGACCGGATGCGGCGATTCATGGCGGATGCGGCGCACGAGCTTCGGACGCCGGTGGCCGTGATTCGGAGTCGTGTGGACGTCGCGCTGGAGCAGCCTCGCGATGCCGCTGCGTACGAGAAAATGCTCGGCGAGCTGCGCGAAGAAGTCGAGCGGCTGACGACACTCGTCAACGATCTGTTCACACTGGCTCGCGCGGACGCGGACGAGCGCCCGTTCGCACCCGCGCGCGTACAGCTGGACGAGATCGTCCTCGAGGCGGTGACCACCGCGGGGTGGATTGCGGCGCGGCGAGGCATCGTGCTCACTGTGGCCGATGCGGATGAAGTCGTGATCGAAGGCGACGCGTCGCTGCTGCGTCAGCTCGTGCTCATTCTCCTCGACAACGCGATCAAGTTCAGCCACGACCGTGGCGTCGTCACGATCTCCGTGCGCTCGAGCGCGGGTGCGGGATCACTGTTCGTGGAGGACCGCGGAGTCGGGATCGCGGATACGGACGTTCCGCGCGTCTTCGACCGTTTCTACCGCGCCGAGTCCGCGCGAGGAGCGACGACCGGCGCCGGTCTGGGACTTGCGATCGCGCGCTGGATCGCGGAGCTGCACGCCGCGCACATCGCACTCGAGCCCGCTACCGGCGCGGTACGCGGGTGACGGTCACTTTTCCGGCGCTGGGCCAGCGAACGGCGATCGGCTCGTGATCTCTGCGATGTTCGCAAACGCTGATTGGTCTACGCGGCGCCGGCGTGAGGATTGGCCGAGCGAACCGCGAGGATCCAACAGGCGATACAACCCCGGCAAGACCAGCAGTACAATAGGTCCGGAGAGTACGAAACCGCCGATCACCGCGATGGCGAGAGGCTGCATTAGCTGCGAACCCTGACCGATCGCGAGCGCGAGTGGCGCGAGCGCGAATGCGGTCGCGAGAATGGTCATCGCCACGGGACGCAATCGCCGCCGCGCTGCTTCGGTCCAGGCGTCGTGCACGGTGTGGCCACCCCTCAGCGCCAACTGAGCGTCGTGGATCACGAAAATCGAGTTCTGCCCACGATTTCCACCATCTGATCGCCCCGACATAACTGGAAATGTTGAGTGTTTGCCCCGTGAGCAGCAGCGCGCCGAGTACTCCGGCGAGCCCCGCCATGGCACAGAGCGTCGTGACGATCGGTGCGCGCCAATCGGCGAACTCGAAGAGCACGACCACCGATACGAGTAGCAAACCCGCGAGAAGGACATAGAACAACCCACGGAACGACTGCTGCTGTTGCTCGTACAGCCGCCGTAATCGATCCGCATCCCCGGTCCGAGCGGCACCTCACGCGCGATTTTCTGGCGGATCTCCCCCATGGCTCCTCCAGATCGCGTCCCGATAGACGAGCGGTCACGCCCACGTAAGTTCTCAGATTCTCTCGGGCGATCTCCGCTTCGGGAGCACCTGTCGAAACTGACGCGAGACGGAAAGCGGCACGAGTCCATTCAACGGCGGTGCAGCGCGAATCTTGAGCGCCGAAAGCGGACCGTCCGCGGGGGCGAAGATGCGCAGGTCATACATGCGGTCGCCACTCGAATCTGTCCGGCGACCGTCCCGGTGATCGCCGCTCATGGCGCTGGCCACCGTCTGAGTGGTCAGGCCGTAGCGCGCCGCCGCCTGCGCATCGACGCGAATCTGCAGTGCGGGCCCTGCGATGGTGATTCCGTTAAAGACGTCCTCCACACCCGCCACGGTCGTGCGTAGATGCGGGGCCTGACGCGCTTTCTGCGCCAGCGCCACTGGGTCATTGCCGAAGATCCTCATGTTGATCGGTTGCGGTTGCCACCGGTAAGATCGCCAATATTGTCCTCGAGCAATTGACCGAAATCCGTATGAATCGCCGGCTCGACCGCGGCGATTCTGTCGCGGAGCTCGTTCGTAATCTCGTCGACTCCGCGCCGCTTGCGGAGCGGATAAGCTTGATGACGTAGTCGCCTCTATTCGGCTTCGTGATGAAAAAGCCGAGTTGTGCTCCCGTGCGGCGGGAATAGCTCTCCACGCCGGGGACGGAGTCGATCACACGTTCAGCCACGCGGAGCATGGCGTCCGTTTCCGTCAGCGATTTTCCGGGCGGCATCCAATAGTCGAGAATGATCGAGCCTTCATCGATGCTCGGCAGGAAATCCGTGCCGATGTGTGCGTACTGCAGATACGTAGCCGCGAGCAGCAGTGCAGTAATGCCGGCTGCGATCAGCCCGCGCCGAACGAAGAGCTCGACGATCGACCCATAGGTTCGACTCGTACGCTCCTCATAGCCGTCAGGATTTTCGTCACGCGCTCCCACACCGTCGGGTGGCGCAAGACATTGGTCGAGCGGGGTTCGAGCGTATGGTGCACCGGAAGACCGATGAATGGGGCAGTCTCGACGGGTGCGATGTCCTCAGGAGCGTGGAGTGTCTTCTCGATCGCTGGCGTCCGCCGCTCGCGACGCAAACCGCTCACCGCCACGGGAACCGCAACGAGCGCGACGAGAAACGAGATCACGAGCGCGAGCGCCATCGTCAACGCCAATGGCTTGAAGAACGCCCCGACCACTCCGGAGAGAAGCGCGAACGGGAGGAGAATCACGATGGTCGAGAGACTCGACCCGATGAGCGCCGGTCGGAGCTCTGCTGCACCGCTTTCGGTCGGATCGTCCGCTGAGGAACGTTTGTGATGCGTGTCGATGTTCTCGATCACGACAATCGCGTCGTCCGCTATGAGACCGAGCGCAGCGGCGATGCCCGCGAGCGTCATCAACTTGATCGTTTGCCCGGCGATTCCCAACGCGAGTCCCACGATCGCCACCGTGAGGGGGATCGCGCCTACGGCAATCAGCGTGAAGCGCCAGTTCCGCAGGAACAGCATCAGGACCACGGCGGCCAGTACTACGCCAATAAGGATGGCGTCGCGTGCACCTTTCACCGAATCGGAAACGAACTTGGCTTGATCGTAGAAGTTGCTCCATCGCACGCCCTTGGGCAGCAGATCGGGCTGGCTCTGTAAGAGACGCTGAATGCCGACGGCAATTGCGACGGTGCTCGCCGACGGCAGCCGAACGATGTTCACGAGCACG
Organism: uncultured Gemmatimonadaceae bacterium; assembly: GCA_963827355.1. Lineage (GTDB taxonomy): Bacteria > Gemmatimonadota > Gemmatimonadetes > Gemmatimonadales > Gemmatimonadaceae > FEN-1250. The sequence continues at coordinate 40,154 of CAWHAS010000015.1, read as the reverse complement.
GCACTCTGCCCGTTCGCTGTCGTTCGCACGTATGAGACAGCGTCGGCGACGATGACCTCACCGAGATCGGCGAGCGTGGCTGGCGGTCCTCCTGGCACCGGCACGGCGACCTGTGACAGGGAATCGAGCCCGCTTACGCGCCCCGTCACCATTGTCAGGTAGAGCTCGTGATTCCTCTCGGCGAGGCCGGTCGATACGACATTGTTGTTCGCCTCGATCGCGTGCACCACATCCGAGATTGCCAGCTGCCGGCCGACTAGCGCCGCACGGCTGAGCCGGACCTGGAATTCCCGCTGTCGTCCTCCCTGAATCTGTACTTGCGCGACGCCCGGAACGCGCACGAATGCCGGCTTGAGAGTGTACTGAGCAAGATCCCAGAGCTGCGCCTGCGTGAGCGTCGACGAAGTGAGCGCGTAACCCTGGATGGGGAAGGTGGCCGTGTTCATCCATTCCACCTCGACGCGAGCCTGTGGTGGCAGGTCGGGGCGGATTCGCTGCGTCTCGGCCTGCACCCTCGCGAGTGCGACCTGCATGTCGGTATCCCATGTGAACTCCGCAGTCATCTCCGACGACCCGCGCGCGGTCGTCGAGCGCACGATCGTGATGCCAGGAACGCGAAGGATCGCCTCTTCGAGTACGCGCGTGACGGTCGGCATTATTTGCGCCGCGGGCTCGTCGCCGACGTCGGCGATGACCTTGACCTGGGGAAAGGTCACGGAAGGAAAGATCGCCGAGGGCAAGGAAGCTGCCTGGAACGCACCAGCAATGGCGAGAATCGCGAACAACAAGAACAGGCCTGCAGCTCGCTGTCGCGCACTTGCCAAGAATTTCATGGCTGCGCTGGCGCGGCGCGCTCCGATGTGATCGTTGTCGAGTCAGATGGCGCCTCGATCACGTGACTACCGTCTGGCAGGCCGACTTGCCCGGAGATGATCACGCGAGTGCCAGGCGCGAGCAGAGGCGACGAGATTTCGGCCTCCGTCCCCTGCTGTACGCCAACGGACACCTCCGCCCAGCGTGCGCGCCCGTCGGGGTCGACGACGGCGACGCGTGACGTGCCGTTCACGTCATCGCGAAGTATCGCTGCGACCGGCACGATGTTCACGTTCATTCGCTCTCCGACGGCGATGTGCGCCGTTCCGAACAGACCGGTTGGCACAGCGGCGTCGGACATTCGCAGATCGATGCGCACGGGGACGCTCATCGCGTTCGTGTCCGCCGGCAGAAAACCGTGCACGATTCCTTCGACTGCAATGGCGCGGCCGGGAGCATCCATGGTCGCCCGCTGGCCGGGACGGATACGCGGCAGGTCGCTCTGCGAAATGTGCGCGATGAAAACGATGGAGTTGGCGCTCGCAATACTGATGATGCTGTCGCCCGGACTTACGAGATCGCCCTGGCTCGCTCCCCGCGAGATGACAACGCCGGCGCGGGGGGCGCGTAGCGCGGTTTGTACCAGACTTTCCCTCGCCAACTCGAGCGCACGGTTCGCGTCGCTGCGCTGTGCGGGCGTTTTCGCATCCCGCTGCATGACCTGCGCTCCGCTGAGCGTCGCCTGGCTCGTCTGATTGATCAAGGCGCCCACCTTCTGGCCGCTTCGTACGCGATCGCCTATGACGACGGTGAGCGACTCGAGCGTCCCCGCGAAAGGGGCGCGCACCTTCTGGACATTGAGCGCGTCCGTGCGTCCCGGACCACTCACGATCACGGAGAGCGATCCTCGCGTAATCGACGCCATGCGTACGGGTGTCGCAGCGGCCGCCCCATTGTCCTTCGAAACGACTGTGTCCGTTCTTCGCGGCGCGGCGGATCCCGCTCCCGCCTCATTGTTCGCCGAGCCGCCGTGCGAGCAGCCAGCGAGCGCTCCCACTAGGAGTGCGCTTTTCACGACCACCTCACGCAGGCGAGTCACGGTGTTCCCCATTGCACGAGACTCGCTTCGGCCTGCCGATAGTGAAGAATCGCATTGGCGTACGACTCGCTCGCGTTGACCAGGGCGGTGTAAGCGTCGAGCACCTCGAGGGCGGTCGCAGCCCCTCCGTTGTACATGCTTGCTGTTTGAAGATATGCGTCTCGAGACAAGGGGACGTTGCGCGCCCACAGCAAAACCTGCTGATAGGCCCGCGTCCGCTGTGCGTCGGCCACTTCCCACTGCAGCCGCGAACGCCGCCGAGCTACGGTTTCATCGCCGTGCGCCTGCTGCGTCAGGAGATTGGCGCGTTCGAGGCGGCTTCGAAATACGCCGGCATCCAATAGCGGCCAGGTGAGCGAAAACACGACTGCGCCGCCGAAGCCACTACCGCTGAACGGGCCCGTGCCCGGATTCGACGAACTAAAGGTTGGTATCACGCCAAGGGCGGCGGACATTGAAAGCTGGGGGCGGCGCTCCGCGCGCGTCGCCACCACGCCCACGGCCGCGATCGCACTGTTTGCCGCGGCCTGCTGTAATTCGGGCGTCGCGAGCCACGGCGCCGTATCCGACGACGTCGTTGGTATTGGAGTTGGGAGTGGGACGAGCGCGAGGGGCATTCGCGGCTCGCGCCCCATCAGATCATTGAGCTCCAGGCGCGCCTCGTCACGCGCTCGTTCGGCGTCTGCGAGAGTCGCTTCCTCTGTCCCGAGTCGCACGCGGGTTGTGAGGACATCGCTGCCCACGGGCTGGCCAGCGGCCACGCGTGCTTGGATCTGCGCGAGATAGCTGCTGAGGCGCTCGATTCCCTGCTCCCGAATGCTGATCTCCTCTTCAGCCTTTAGGAGCTCGGCAAAACGCAATCGTACATTGAGGTCGACATCCTTCTGAGCGATCCGGTAGCCTGCGCCGGCAGCGTGAACACGATACCCGGCGGCGCGGATGTTGGCGCGGCGAAGTCCGCCCGAATACAGCGTGTCGCTGGCAACCATCTGAAGCATCCCTTGCGACGTCGTGTACGCGAGAGGGCCGCCCAGGTTGGCGCTGCTCTCCAGCGAAAGTCTGGGCGAGCGGCTGGCGCGCGCTTCACGAAGCTGGGAACGCGCAATGGCAGAATCGAGCGCGGCGACGGGCAACTGCGCATTCGCCTCGCGCGCGAGCTCCAACGCCCTGTCGAGGGTGAGCGGCGTAGTCGAGTCGATTACATTGGATCGTTGCGCCAAAATCCGTTGCGGCCAGGCGATGCAGGCGACAACAGTCGCAATAATGGAGAGCAAGGCTAGTCGCCGCGTTTGTCCGTGCCGTCGCGCGTACGTTATGAACATCTGCAGTGAAATGGATTCGCGCGACGGTGACGGCGGCGTGGCGACCCTTGCGCACGCCTTGCGCCCCGCCACCGCTCGACAGACCCGACTCGCCTCGAAGGCTCGTCGGGACAGGATACCAAACCTATGAATCGAAGCTGACGAGCAGATTACAGTACGATGCAAGTAGGCACATCTCCTGCAATTGAAGGCAGGCTCTCGCGCTGCTGACTAAATCTTCACGCAACGGATGCCGTAGGACGATATGATTCAGCTGACCGTTCAACGTGGAGGGTCGCGACTGCTTTCGGCTCGCTCTTCATGATTGTTTCGTCTGCCTGGCGAGCACAAAGCGTTCCCGCGACCGTCATACCCAGGCGCAAAGACGTACCAGTGCGCGGGCGCGAATTCCGACGCGCCCCGGCGGTGGCGGCATGAGGGCGCGATTCGCGTGCGGTCGCGCAATGCTGCTCGGCGCGCTCGCGTTGCTCACTCCCGCGGTGTCACAGGCGCAACTCGTTCCCGTGACGTCGCCTCCCAAAGACTCGACCAAGCCCGAGGGACTCTTCACGGTCTCCGACGCATTGCTCTTCGGCGGCTTCCTCGTTGCGGCGGGTGTGGCGCGACCGCTGGACAAGCAGATCGCAACCAAGATGCGGGAGCCGAGCGCGCAGCTCAACAAAGTCGCCTCGACGGCCGCCAGGTCGTTCAACTTCTACGGTAGCCCGGGCGTGGCGATCGCGGGAGTCGCAATGTACGGCGTGGGGAGAATCGGACACCTCGATCGGCTCGCCGACCTCGGGCTTCACAGCACCGAGGCGATCGTCCTGAGTGCCGGCATTACGTACTTGTTCAAGGGCATCGCCGGACGCGAGCGCCCGAGCAGCGCCGGGGTGAACGAGCCCGACGACTTTCATTTCGGCGCCGGATTCACGCACGCCACCTTCTCCTCGTTCCCGTCGGGGCACGCAACGGCGGCCTTTGCCGCCGCCACGGTCGTCACCGTCGAAACCCATCAGTGGTGGCCGAAGTCGACGTGGTTCGTCGCGCCGATCATGTACGGCACGGCGACAATGGTCGGAATGGCGCGGCTCTACTCGAACGCGCACTGGGCGAGCGACGTCGTGGTGGGTGCCGGCATTGGCACTCTGACGGGGCTCAAGGTGTTTCGGTACAACCACGTCACGCACAAGCACACGCGCCTGAACACATGGCTGCTGCGCGCGACGCCCACCGTCGCGCCTGACCCCGATGGCCACGGGGCGATGCTCGGCTGGTCGTTCGACGCTCCGCGCTGAGCACAAACTCGGTACGCGGCTGTAGACTGCGTAACTCAGCCGAGACCGGTTCATCTTCAAGGAGCACGCATGCAAGACAATCCCTCGCGCCCGCTCGCGCTGGTGACTGGCGCATCGAGCGGCATCGGCGCGGATCTGGCTCGAGAGCTCGCGCGTCACGGGCACGACCTCGTGCTCACGGCGCGACGAGCGCCCGAGCTCGAGGCGCTGGCCGCGGAGCTGCGCGCACTCGGCGCGGTGGCGACGGTGATGACGAAGGACCTGAGCGTGCCCGGCGCCGGGCGCGAGCTCGCGGCAGCGGTCGACAGCGCCGGGATGCAAATCAATGTTCTCGTGAACAATGCCGGCTTCGGTGACGTGGGCGCGTTCGTTCACGAAAATCCCGATCGCATCGACGCGATGCTGCAGGTGAACGTTGCGGCGCTCACTGCGCTCACGCGCGCGCTGCTGCCCGGGATGATCGCTCGCAAGCGCGGTCGCATCATGTTCGTATCGTCCACCGCAGCGTACCAGCCCGGGCCGAACATGGCCACCTACTGCGCCACGAAGTCCTATGTGCTCAGCCTCGGCGAGGCGATCGCGCGCGAGCTGCGCGGCACGGGCGTCACGCTCACCACGCTGTGCCCCGGCGCGACGGTGAGCGGATTTGCCGCGGAGTCGGGCGCGGACTCGCTGCCGTTGTTCCAGAGCAGGCTGGTGCCGAAGATGACGTCGGCGGCGGTCGCGCGTGCAGGCTACGACGCGATGATGCGAGGGAAGCCCGTGCTGGTCACCGGCTTCGTGAATAAGATCGTGGCGTTCTCGGGCCAGGTGTTCCCACGCTCCATCGTGTTCCCCGTGTCGAAGTTACTGCTGGGCGATCATGCCGCCTGACGAAATCCCGGCGTGCGCTGCATAGATTCAGCGCACCATGGCAGACCACTCGAGGGCTGAGCAACCCAGCGCACCACTTCCCAGCGGCCGCGTCGTCGCGGGCGTGGCGATCGTCTCTACGGCGCTCTTCGTGGCGCTCACCGCGTTGGTGGTCGCGCGCCAGACCAATGTCCTCGACCGCAATCTGATTCTGTCGCTGCGCGCGAGCGCGAGCCCGTGGCTCACGACCGCACTGTTGGCCGTGACGTTCACGTCCGGGCGGCTCGCCATACCGGCGTTCATCGTCTTCGCGTTCGCGCTCTACCGGCGGAGCGGGCTTCACGCGGTTGGTTACTACGCCGGTGCGTGCGCAACGGCGCAGGCGCTCGACGCCATCGTGAAGCACTTTGTCGGCCGCATCCGCCCGCACAACCTAAGTCCCCGACTCACGGCCGCAGGCGGATTCGGCTATCCCTCGGCGGACGCAATGCTCGCGGTCGTGATCTTCGGACTCGGCACACTGATGCTGTGCTGGACGATTCGCTCGCGAAGCGCGCGCGGCGCCGCACTCGGCGCTGCCGCGCTCTTCATCGTGCTCGCGTCGGTCGCCCGGGTCTACCTCGGCGCCCACTGGCCCACGGACGTGCTCGGGGGCGCACTCGCTGGCATTGCGTGTGCGGCGGTGTGGACTGTCGCATTCGTGCGCGGGATGCCTGCTCGCGTCGCGCAACCAGAGATGGAGATGCGTGTCCAATGACTGCCTACCCGGAAGAACAGCGAATTCGCGATCTGCACCGGTCGCTGCTCGACTTCTGGAACGCTCGCGACGCCGCGGGGATGGCGTCGCTCCTCTCGGCGAATGGCAACGTCGTCGGATTCAATGGAAGCCCGAATGAACGGGCGAGCCGAGGTCGAGACCACACTCGGCGGCATCTTCGCAAATCACCCGACGGCGAGGTACGTGTCGGTGGTTCGTGAGGTGCGCTTCCCGAAACCAGATCTCGCGATCCTGCGAGCGGTTGTCGGGATGGTGCCACCCGGCAAGACCGACATCAATCCGGACGTGAATGCGGTGCAGAGCCTCGTGGCCGCACGCACGAACGGCGAATGGCTCATCGAGCTCTTTCACAACACGCCGGCAGCGTATCACGGACGCCCCGAAGAAAGCGCGGCACTCACGGCGGAGCTGCGCCGCGCTCTAAAGGGATAGCGAACGCCGCGGCGTCTACTCCGCTCGCTACTTCGCCGTGAGCTCGCGCATCGTCTTCGCGTCCCCCACTTCGAGCGCGTGCTCGGCGCGCAGACACGCGAGATCACGCCCCAGCGACGCGAACGCGACGGCCTTCCCGTTTTCCCTGTACGCGACGATCGCGTCGCCCTTCTCAATGTCGCCGCCAACGACGGCCTGCTCGAACTTCGACGCGTGACCGACGTACCTGATCTCCGTGCCGAAGTGCACGGTCCAGAAAAACGGAATGTCGTCGTACGGCTCGCGCGCGCCGAGCATGTTCCGCGCGGCGTACTGTCCCTGGCGTTCGGCGACGACGAAGTGCTCGACGCGAATGCGATTTCCGGTACGATACGGGTACGACGCGATGTCGCCAACGGCGTACACGCCGGCGACGCTCGACTCGAGGAACTCGTTCACAACGACGCCGTTGTCGATCTCGAGCCCCATCTGCTTCGCGAGATCGAGGCTGGGTCGCACGCCGATCCCGATGACGACCACGTCCGCCGCGATGGTCGAGCCGTCGTCGAGTGTCACGTCGGCATCGCCGATCGCGATGGCGGACTTCCCAAGCGAGAACTTGACCCCGTGCGCCTCGTGGAGCGCCTGAACGTGCGCGCCGAGCGTTGGTCCGAACACCTTTTCGAAGGGCACCGCTTCCGGCGCGACGACGTGCACCTCGAGGCCCCGCGTGCGCAGCGATGCCGCCGCCTCGAGGCCGATGAAGCTCGCGCCAATGACCACTGCGCGCTTCGCCGCGCCGGCGGCCGCGATGATCGCGCGGCAGTCCGCGAGCGTGCGCAGATAGAACACCTGCTTTCGATCCGCGCCCGGCACCTTCAGCACAATTGGAGTTGCGCCGGTACAGAGCAACAGACGGTCGTAGTCGCGCGTGCCGCCGCTCTCGAGCGTCACGCGCTTCGCCAATGCGTCCACCGACTTGACGGTCGTGGATGTGAGCAGCTGAATGTCGTGCCGCTTGTAGAACCCAGGCGAATGAAGTGGGAGCCACTCTTCCTGCGCGGTGCCCGCGAGATAGTCCTTCGAGAGATTAGGCCGATCGTACGGGCCGGCGGGGTCGGCACCGAGCATGGCAATGGATCCCGAAAATCCCTTGCGGCGAAGCATCTCGGCCGCGGCGTTGCCAGCTACTCCGGCGCCGACGATCACCACGCGCTTTACGTCGGTCACTGGGGGCGAGAATGGTTCGATGGGCGTCGAACCATCGTGGGGCTTGATCTCCTTCGTCACCACCACGAGGTTGCCGCGGCGCTCCGTCTCCCAGCGCGACACGGGACTCAGCGCGGGAGCCTTGAGCGCCTCTCCGGTACGCAGGCTGAAGCACGCGTGATGCCATGGACAGCGCACAGTCTCGCCCACGACGAGCCCTTCACCGAGCGGCCCGCTGTAGTGGGTGCAGGTGGCGCCGAGCGCAAAGATCTCGTTGCCGCGCCGCGCCAGGAGCACCGCCTGTCCCTGTGCGTGTCCCGCGAGCATCCCGCCCTCGGGAATGCTCGAAAGCGGGACGCCGGCCGCCAGGTCCGGCCCCTTCAGTTCCTGTTCGCCACTCATCGTCTCGACTCTCGCATTCGGAGAAAGGAGGTGCTCGTCGCGTCAGGCGAGCGGGCTCGTTCTTGCGTACGAATCAACGTAACGAATTCCATTTCTGACAGGGTGCGATATGTCGAAGCAGCGCCACGACCCGCATAGCGGGCACGATCACATAGAAGGACAGCAGGGGCAAAAGAGCAACGCCGAGATCGCCAGGCAGCGAGCCAAGGCCGAGGAGGAAGCGCGATCGGCGCCCGAATCGGAGAAAGGCGAAGACGGGCGTCCACACAAGCCACAGAAGAAGGACCACGGCTGAGCGAGCTGTCATCGCTCCGCGAGCCATCGCACTTCCTGTGCTACGGCGCGCGCCACGGCGCGGCCGAAAAGCACTACCGGAGAGCCACCGCCAAACGCGGCCGCGATCGCCCATAGCGCACGCATCGAGAACGGTGCGCGGTCGTCGATCGCGATGATCTCCTCCCAGTGCTCGGGCGCGAACTTCGACTTGAAGCGATCGAGGCCATCGAAGTCGTAGAAGCGACGGCCGTGCGCGCGCAGCCACCGTAGAACGAAACGCAGCCACGCCGGCACGCCCGGATCGGCGTAGCTCGCGTGGTGCGAGAGCGGCGCGAGACCGAGCGTCACGTACTCGGCGCCCTCGAGCGCGAGCGCTCGCATCGCGGCATCGACCAACAGCTCGAGATGTCCCGTTGGGGGCGCCGCGACCGCGCACGATCTGTTCGATCAACCAGCCTCGCCGCGCAGGCACCGGCGACGCGACGAGGTACGCCACTGCGAGGCCCTCTCGTTCCGCGGCGAAGATGCGACGGTCCCGCGTGAGCGCGATCGTGTCCGTCTCGATGAGAAAGTGGAGTGGCGGTAGCCCAAGAGTCCGCAGCCACTGGCCGAGCAGCTTCGCGAGCTCGGGATTGTTCTCGGCGCGCTCCGAATTCCATTGTGAGACCGCGATGCCCTTGTTTCGCGCGCGATGCAGCTGGGCGCGCAGCGACGCGCGGCGCGCAACGATCGCGCTCCATCGCCTCGGATCCCAGCTCGGTTGCGCTCCGAGGCCGACGGTCCCGCACGCGCCGTCGCCACGCAGTACCTCCTCGAGGCGCTCCCCTGCCCCGAAGTAGCACACGCGGTCGCCCTCGCGCTGCGCGGCCATCGCGAACTCGCCCGTGACATCACGCAGTCGCTCTGCCGCGCAGACGGGCGCACCCGCGACCACGCGCACGCGATTCCGGCGCACATAGCCGATCACCGCATCGCCGCCCGCCGCGAACCAGAGCGCGATCCCCGGATTGAGAATCTGATACGCGGTGGCATTCCACCCATGGCGCAGCACGAGCTGGCGCGCTCGCTCGGCGTCTTCAGCGCTCATTCACGATCCATAATTGACGCAAAGCTAAGCTTGTGTTCGCCCATGACTCCGGTTCAACAAAAACTGCCCGCTCGCGCGTTACTAACGCAGTGGACAATCTCACCGCTCCCAGCGCAGATCTCGCGGTCGAGGCCGCGGCACTCACGCGCCGATTCGACTCGCTCGTTGCCGTAGACGCGATCGATCTCGCCATCGCGCGCGGATCGATCTTTGGCCTGCTCGGGCCGAACGGCGCCGGCAAGTCGACCACGATCAAGATTCTCACCACGCTGCTGGAGCCGAGCGCGGGATCGGCGCGCGTTGCGGGATTCAATGTGCGGCGCGAGGCCGAAGCAGGTGCGGCGCAGCATCGGCTACGTGCCGCAGCTGCTGTCCGCCAATGGCGCGCTCACGGGCTACGAGAATCTGATGCTCTCGGCCAAGCTGTACGGAATTCCACGCGGCGAACGTGCCGAGCGCATCGACGATTCGCTCGGATTCATGGGGCTGCTCAACTCCGCGCGCGCGGTGGTGCGAACGTATTCCGGCGGAATGGTGCGCCGGCTGGAGCTCGCTCAGGCGATGCTCCACCGCCCTTCCGTTCTCTTCCTCGACGAGCCGACGATCGGCCTCGATCCCGTGGCGCGCCACTCCGTGTGGGAGCGCCTGCTCGAGTCGCGTGCGCGCTACGACATGACGGTGCTGATCACGACGCACGACATGGAGGAAGCGGGCGAGCTGTGTGACCGACTCGCGATCATGCAGGCTGGACGCGTCGCCGCCGAGGGATCGCCCGATGAGCTGAAGCATCAGGTTGGACCGAACGCATCGCTGGACGAAGTCTTCGCGCACTTTGGCGCCGGAATCATCGACGAGGGAGGGAGGTATCGTGACGTCCGCAGCGCACGTCGCACCGCCAGCCGACTCGGCTAGCCGCGCCGTTCCGGAAGGCGCGCGCGCGACCATCGGTGCGTTCTTCCGCGACGCGGCGGCGATCGCCGAGGTCGAGCTGCGCAAGGTGGCGCGTGATCCGACGGAGATTCTCACGCGCGCGGTGCAGCCGACGCTCTGGCTGCTCGTGTTTGGCCAGGTGTTCACGCGCACGCGCGCGATTCCCACCGGCCCGCTGAGCTATCTCGCCTTCATGGCGCCTGGCGTGCTCGCGCAGAGCGTCCTCTTCTCCGCGATCTTCTACGGCATCGCCGTGATCTGGGAGCGCGACCTCGGCATCGTGCAGAAGCTGCTCGTGAGCCCATCGCCCCGCGCGTCGCTGGTGCTCGGGAAGGCGGCGTCTGCCGGCGTGCGCGCGCTCACGCAGGCCGTCATCATCATGGTGCTCGCCTACTTCCTCGGTGTGCCGCTGCGCCTCGACCCGATGAGCATCGCGGGGCTGGTCCTCGCCGTGCTCCTCGGCGCCGCGCTCTTCTCGACATTCTCGTTCGTCATCGCATGCCTAGTGAAAACGCGAGAGCGCTTCATGGGCATCGGCCAGGTGCTGACCATGCCGCTCTTCTTTGCGAGCAACGCGATCTATCCGCTCACCATGATGCCGCACTGGCTGCAACTGATCGCGCGCGTCAATCCCCTTACCTATCTCGTGAATGCGCTGCGCGCGCTCATGGTTCAAGGCGGTACGAGCTCCGTGGGCCTCCCCGTCGACTTCGCTGTGCTCGCGGTGGTCTTCATCGCGCTGATTGCGCTGGGCGCGCGACTCTATCCCGGGATCATTCGGTAGCGATCGAGCGTTCACCCGATTCGAAGGCGATCGCCAATGAGGTAGCGCCGCACGTCGAAACGGTGAACACGGAGTGGGTATGGCGAAGATGCGCGCGATGCAGGTGGCGAAGGCCGGCGGCCCACTGGAGCTCGTCGAAAAGGACATCCCTGTTCCCGGGCCGGGGCAGGTTCTGGTGAAGGTGCACGCCTGCGGCATCTGCCACAGCGATTCGTTGACCGTGGAGGGTCACTGGCCCGGCATCAACTATCCTCGCGTGCCGGGACACGAGGCGGCCGGCGTCGTGAGCGCGCTCGGTTCCGGCGTGCTCGGCTGGAAAGCCGGCGATCGCGTCGGCATCGGATGGTACGGCGGCAGCTGCGGCTACTGTGATTCGTGCCGACGCGGTGACTTCCTCGCCTGCCTGATCAACCCGCAGGTGTCGGGCATCTCGTGGGACGGCGGCTATGCGGAGTACATGGTGGTGCCCTCCCAGGCGCTGGCGCACATCCCCGAGGAGCTGTCATTCGTGGACGCGGGACCGCTCATGTGCGCCGGTGTCACGACGTTCAACTCGCTGCGGCACAGCGGCGCGCGTGCCGGCGATCTGGTGGGAGTGCACGGGATTGGCGGGCTCGGACATCTCGGCGTGCAGTTCGCGGCACGCATGGGCTTTCACACGGTCGCCATCGCGCGCGGCGCGGACAAGTCCGCCCTCGCCAAAAAACTCGGCGCGCACACGTACATCGACAGCACCGCGGAGAATGCGGGCAAGGCGCTCGCCAAGCTCGGCGGTGCGAAGGTCATCATCACGACGGTGACGAATGGGGCCGCCATGGGCGAGGTCCTCGGCGGGCTCGGAATTGACGGCAAGTTGATCCTGCTCGGCGCCGCAGAGCCATTCCCCGTGTCGTCGCTGCAGTTGATCGGGGGCAACAAGTCGGTCGCGGGGTGGGCATCGGGCGCGTCGATCGACTCGGAGGACACGTTGAAGTTCAGCGCGCTCACGGGCGTGCGTCCGATCGTGCAGGAATTCCCGCTCGAGAAGGCGGCCGAGGGCTACAAGCTGATGATGGACAACAAGGCGCGGTTCAGATCGTGCTGACGATGGGTCAGGCATAAGTTCGCGGATCCGTCACGGCATTACCGGAAGCACGATGTGCGATGGCAGCGCGGGAGACGAGTATACGCGCTGCGTCGCCTTCACAAAGTCGGCGGCCGTCGCCTTGTAGATGCTCGGAACGAATTTCTGAGGATTGCGATCGATCAACGGGAACCACGTCGACTGCACCTGCACCATCAGTCGGTGCCCCTTGAGAAACACGTAGTCGCGATCGCGCATCGGGACTTTCCATTCGATGGGCGCATTGGCCACGAGCGCGCGAGGATGCTCGTAACTCGCGTTGTAGCGGCCGCGGCGCACCTCCATGGCGACGGGTAGCTCGTAGCCGTTCACCGACCGAGCGTATTGCCCGGGCTTCGGCCCGTCGCCGGCGTCCCACGCATTTGGCGTCGCGTTCTCTGGGTACACATCGATCAGCTTGACGATGAAGTCCGCGTCGGTGCCGGAGGTCGATGCGAAAAGATCCGCGGCGAGCTCGCCCGTGATGACGAGGTCATGGTCGAGCGGCGCGCTCACGTAGCTCAACACATCCGGACGATGATCGACGAATCGCTGATCTGCGATCTCCCACGTGCGCCAGTCACCGGCCGGATACGTCGGGGAGATTGGGCGTTGCCGATACGGCACCGGATTCGCCGGATCCGAGACGTACTCGCGATACGATGCGCGCGTCGCGCTCGCGCCGGGCTTCGCGAAAGAGAGCGTCCCGTCTGCGTGCAGATACAGATTCGTCGCCTTCGATTCTTTCGGCGGCCATTCCGCGTATGTGCGCCATTGATTCGAACCGGACTGGAACGTCGACGCGCGCCAGGTTGGCTTGCTTCCCTCTCCGTGCAGATAGTACCGAAAGAAGGGCGCTTCGATGGTCTCGCGATATTCGCGCGAGGTCTCGTGACCAGCGTTCGACATCAGTCCGAGGCTGTCTCCCTTCGGCGCTCGCCATTGGCCATGATACCACGGCCCAGCCACCATGAAGTTGGTGTGATCCGGGTCGTGCTCGGCCGCGTGCCGAAAGATCTGCCACGGGCCCCACGGGTCTTCCTGATCCCAGAATCCCGCGACGTTGAGATTCGGAACCGTCGACCCGTGCAGCTGGCTGACCCACGCTTCCTTCCTCCAGAAATCGTCATAGTCCGGATGCGCGACGACGTCGTTCCAGTACGGCAATGATCCGTGGAGATACTTCGTGTTGATGTTCGAGATCGGGCCAAGCGCGAGGTACCAGGAATAGCCGTCATAGACGTCGAAATCGAAGTTCGTATTCCTGTTCTTGTCCGCCTGCTCGAGCACCGAGTACTCGAACGCATAGCTCTCGCGCAGTGCGCCGTAGCGATGATCGTCATCGTTCATCCATTGGTCGACGGGCGATGCCTGCTCGCTCATCGCCTTGAGCGCGGGATGTGGATGCAGGAGCGCCATTGCGGTCGTGAGTCCGTCGTAGGAGACACCGTACATCCCGACCTTGCCATTGTTGTCGGCAACATGCTTCACGAGCCAGTCGATGCTGTCGTACGCGTCGGTGGTCTCGCTCGTGGCTGTCGTGTCGGCGACATTGGCCTGCGACGTGAGCTTGAACGTGCCCTCGGACTTGAAGCGCCCGCGCAGGTTCTGAACGACGAAGATGTATCCATCGGCCGCGAGCTCCTTGATGTTCGCGGAGATCTCGGTAGGCGCGTGGTCTGGTACGCCGTATGGCGTTCGGCGAAAGAGGATCGGCAGCGGCCCGTGCCGATCGACCGGCGTGAGGATCACGGTCTGGAGGTGCACGCCGTCGCGCACCGGAATCATCACCTCCTGAAAGGTGAAGATCGGTTTGGGCGATGGCTCCTGCGCATGGGCGGTGAGCGCTACCAGCAGAGCGGCGGCGACGAACGAACGATAGCGCATGGAGCTCCGTGCGTGTGAGGAGACTCCCGCCAATATAGCTCGCGCCGATTCCAGCGCGACTCCGTCCCGCGTCGCCTCGCTGCTAGATCGCGAGCACCGCGGCCTTCTTCTGCGCGCCGCGAGCAAAGTACACGGCGAGCACGGAGATGCAGAACGCAAAGGCCGCCGCGCGCACACCGATCGCCGGAAGTCCGAGAGCTCGGAGCGAGAGTGTCGCGACCGCGACCGCACCCACCGTCGTCGCCGCGATCATGAGCGGCGAACGCAGCAGGGTGGTGCGCCGAGACGCCGTTCGCGTGCACGCGACGAGGAGCGCGACTGCCGCGGCTCCAAGCAGCTCGAGAATCGACCGCTCGCCCAGCCCACTCGCCATCTCTGGAATCGCGCCCATCGCATTGTCCGCGCGCTCGTAGCTCGTCTCGTACGCGTAGGCAACTCGGTTGCGAAGCTCCTCGCGGCTGGAGATAGCCCTGTTCGTGTCCCCGAACTGATTTCCCTGAGCCTTCATCATCGTCTCGCAGGTCGTGTACGACGATGCTGGCGGCATGGCGTAGTCCACGATGCTGAAGACCGCCGTGGTCGCACCGACGCCGAGGGAGAGCATCAAGACCGCCATAGTGGCGAATCCGCGTTGGTTGCGCAGTCGAGCAGCGCGCGATGTGTGGTCGTATCGAGGATTCTGCATGGCGTCCTGCGCAGCGCGATATGGAGGTCGTCGAGTGGCTGGTCTGCACCCGTTCAACAGTTGGATGCGCGGGGGAGGCGGATGGTTTACACGGCCCGAAAATCATTGCGGCCACGTGGCCGCGTGGCGCGGAGGAGGGCTGCCGGCGGTGGAGGTCGCCTTGACAGCATTCGGCACCAAGGGGCAGACTGACGTGCCTCCCCCACTCTTCGCTCCCAACTCATGCGCATCCGTCTTTCACTCGCCGCGCTCGTGTCGTGCGCCGTTCCGCTCGCTGCCGCCGCGCAGCACGCCTCCACCGTGCCACTTCTCCCCGAGCGCACCGTCGCCGCGCTCGCGGGCGAGCTGTCCGGCGCTTCGGCCAAGCGCAACCTCGAGTTCATCACGCGGCAGCACCGCATGCGCGCATTCGAAGGGATTTCGTACCGCAGCTGACTTCGTGGCCGCGCAGGCGAAGAGCTACGGCCTGGAGGAAGTGACCGTCCACGAGTTTCCCGCCGACGGGCACACGATGTACGGCACGCAGAAGGCTCGGCTGGGGTGGGATCCGGAATTCGCGGAGCTCTGGGAAGTGCGCGATGATGGCGGCCACGTCACTCCTCTGCTGCGCGTCGCCAGCTTCGAGGATGAGCCGGTGATCCTGGCGGAGGACAGCGACAGTGCGGATGTGACCGGCGAGCTCGTGGACGTGGGAGCGGGAACGTCGGACAAGGACTACGCGGGAAAGAACGTGCGCGGCAAGCTCGTGCTCACATCGGAGGCGCCTGGCGGCGTGGTGCCGTTGGCATTCGACAAGTACGGCGCGAAGGGAGTCGTGAGCGCGGCGCAGAACCAGCCGAATGCATGGTCGAGGGAGGACGTGAACGCGATTCGGTGGGGGCATCTCGATTCGTTCGAGACGCGCCACGCCTTCGCGTTCATGGTCTCGCTGAAGCAGTACCGCGGCTACCAGGAGCGGCTGGCTGGCGGCGAGCACGTGATGCTACATGCCATAGTCCGCGCATCTCGCCACGTGGCAGCGTACAACCCGGTCACCGCGCTCATACCGGGCAGCGACCGCAAGGCGGAAGAGATCGTGCTCAGCTGCCATTTCGATCACCAGCGTCCCGGCGCGAACGACAATGCGAGCGGCTGCGCCACCATTCTCGAGGTCGCGCGCACGCTCTCGAAGCTGATCGCCGACGGGAAGATCGCGCGCCCGAGTCGGAGCATTCGATTCGTGTGGCCGTGCGAGGTCGAGTGCACGCTGGCGCTCTTTCATTCGCAGCCGGAGATGCGCGCGCGCTTCAAGGCCGTCATCCACATGGACATGGTTGGCGGCGGTCAGGTGACGAAGGCGATCTTCCACGTCGGGCGCGGTCCGGCGAGCCTGCCGTCGTTCGTCAGCGATGTGGGCCAGCGCTTCGGCAGCTTCATGAACAGCGAGTCGCAGATGTACGCCGAGGGAACGGGCGGGAAGTATCCGATGGTGTCGGGGGAAGGCGGGAAGGAGCCGCAGCTCGGCGATCTCGCCGAGTTCTCAATGGGGAGCGACCACGAGCTCTATCAGGAAGCGTCGTGGAAGATTCCGGCGATCTACCTCAACGATTGGCCGGACCGCTACATCCACACCAACTTCGACCTTCCGGCGAACATCGACCCCACGAAGCTCCAGCGCGCGGCGTTCATCGGCGCGGCGAGCGCGCTCTTCCTCGCGAACCTGAAGCCATCCGACGTGCCGGCACTATGGGAGGCGATGGAGAACGCGTCGCTGCGCCGGCTGGCGACGATGCTCGATCGCCGCGCGACGCTGCCGGGCGCGGAGGCTGCGGCCCTCACGCGCAACTTTCTGGCGCAGGAGCGCGCAGCGTTCGAATCGATCGCGTCGTTTGCCGCGATCCCGGACAGCGTGAAGCAGGGCGCCGGCGCATACTTTCAGCAACTGGAGCGGATCACCGGGTCACCGCCGCCAACGGAGCGCGCGACCGGTGACGGTGCGCTCGTCTTCTCGCGCAATGCGTCCGTGACCGGCCCGATGGTCGTATTCGGCTACGACTATCTCGCGGATCACACGAAGGGACGTGTTCCGCCAAAGCTGCTGGAATACCAGGGGCTGCGCGGAAACGGCGAGGAGTACGGCTACGAGGTGCTCAACTTCGTGGACGGGAAGCGAAGCGTGCGCGAGATCCGCGATGCCGTGAGCTCGGAATACGGCCCGGTGGATCTGGCGCTCGTGACGGAGTACCTGCGCTCGCTCGAAGCGGCCGGCGTCGTGAGGGCCGCGAAGTGAGGCTGCGATCAGGGTGCACGATCGCTGCCATGCTCCTCGCGTGCGCGATACTCGAGGCGCGAGCCCAGGTCGTCGCTCCGCTGTCGTTCGGCGTGAAGAGCGCGGCCACACCGCCGCTCATTCCCGAGGCGACGGGAAGTGCGCTCGCCAACGAGCTCTCGGGATCATTGGCCAAGCGCAACCTCGAGTACATCACGCGGCTGCATCGTATGCGCGCCTCGAAGGACTTTCGCACGGGCGCGGAGTTCGTCGCCCGCCAGGCGCGGCTCTACGGTCTCGAGGATGTGAAGGTGCACGAGTTTCCCGCCGACGGCCACACGATGTACGGCACGCAGAAGGCGCGGCCCGGCTGGGATCCGGAGTTCGCGGAGCTGTGGGAGGTGCGCGCGGACGGCGCGCGCACGCTTCCGGTCGCGCGCATTGCGAGCTTCGAGGACGAGCCAGTGATTCTCGCTGAGGACAGCGACAGTGCGGATGTGACGGCCGAGCTCGTGGACGTTGGTGTGGGCGGCTCCGATCGCGACTACGCCGGCAAGAACGTTCGCGGCAAGCTCGTTCTCCTGTCGGGCCCCCTCACCGACGCCGCGGCGCTCGCGATCGACAAATACGGCGCGAAGGGAATGCTCAGCGACATGCCGAATCAGGTGACGGCGTGGTGGAAGGAGGATGTGAACCTCATCCGATGGGGTCACCTCGACGCGTTCGAGGCGCGACACACGTTCGCCTTCATGCTCTCGTCCAAGCAGGCGAACGCCTTGCGCGGACGCCTGGCCAACGGTGAGCACGTGACGCTGCACGCCATCGTGCGAGCGGCTCGGCACGCGTCCATGTACAATCCGGTGACCGCGCTCATCCCCGGCTCCGATTTGCGCGCCGAGGAAATTGTGCTGAGCTGCCACCTCGACCATCAGCGCCCCGGCGCCAACGACAACGCGAGCGGCTGCGCGACGATTCTCGAGGTGGGCCGCACCATTGCGAAGCTCATCGCCGATGGGAAGATCGCTCGTCCCTCGCGCAGCATCCGCTTCGTGTGGCCGTGCGAGGTGGAGTGCACCATGGTGCTCTTCAACGCCGAGCCGGCCATGCGCGCGCGCTTCAAGGCGGTGGTGCACATGGACATGGTCGGCGGTGCGCAGGTGACCAAGGCCGTGTTCCACGTCAACGGAAGCCCGCTCAGCCTTCCCACCTTCGTGAACGATGTGGGTCACGCGTTCGGCGCCTTCGTGAACGAGGAATCGGGCGCGTATGCGGCGGGAGTCGGCGGGAAGTATCCGCTCGTGTCGGTGGAGGGAGGCAAGGAACCGCTCGAAGCCGAGCTGGCGGAGTTCAGCATGGGGAGCGACAACGAGCTGTACACGGAGGGCTCGTACCGCATCCCGTCGATCTATATGGATGATTGGCCGGATCGCTACATCCACACGAACTTCGATGTCCCCGCGAACATTGATCCGACGAAGCTCCAGCGCGCGGCCTTCATTGGCGCGGCGAGTGTGCTCTTTCTCGCGAACATGAAGTCGCGCGACGTCCCCGCGCTCTGGGAGACGATGCAGAGCGCCGCGCTTCGTCGCTCGGCGAAGATGCTCGAGCGCCGCGCGAAGCTTTCGCGGGGCGAGGCGGAGATCTACACGCGCGAATATCTCGCGTCGGAGCGCGCGGCGTTCGAGTCGATCGGCGGCTTCGCCGCAATTCCCGACAGCGTGCGACGGAGCGCCGACGCGTTCTTCACGCATCTCGCCGCGGTCGTGGGTGGTGCGGGCGCGGCGGAGAAGGGCGCCCGCGACGCGACGCCGGTATACGTCCGTAATCCGGAAGTATCCGGCCCAATGATCGTCTTCGGTTACGACTATCTCGGCGATCATACGCACGGCGGCTCGCCGCCGGCGCTCCTGTCGTTCGATGGCGTGCGCGGCACCGGAGCCGACTATGCCTACGAAGTTTTGAACCTCGTGAACGGCAAGCGGAGCGCGCGCGAGATCCGGGACATGGCCAGCGCCGAGTTCGGTCCGGTGAGCCTGGAGCTCGTCGGCGAGTATCTGCGGGCGCTGGAGGCGGCGGGCGTGGTGAAGACGGCGAGATGAAGCTCCCGCACCCGCTGACACTGCTCGTCGCCTGCGTGATCATTGCGGCCGCGTTCACGCACGTGCTCCCCGCGGGGCAGTTCGACCGGCGCGATGATCCCGCAGCGGGACGGAAGGTGGTCGTCGCCGGCACGTATCACCGTGTCGACGCGCATCCGGTTGGCCCCTTCGAGACGATCGTCGCGATTCCCGATGGGATCATCGACGCGGCGGCGGTGATCGCGTTCGTGTTCCTGGTGGGAGGCGCGTTCGGCGTCGTCGAAAAGACCGGCGCGCTCCACCGTGGCATCGACTCCCTCGTGCGCCGACTCGGCGATCGGGGGATCCTGGCGATTCCAATCCTGTGCCTCGCATTCGCAGCGGGCGGCGCATTCGAGAACATGGGGGAGGAGATCATCGCGATGGTTCCGGCGCTGCTGATGCTCACGCAGCGCCTCGGTTTCGATGCCGTCACCGCCGCGCAGATCAGCGTGGGTGCGGCAGCCGTGGGCTCATCGTTCAGTCCCGTGAATCCGTTTCAGGTGCTCATCGCGCAGAAGACTGCGGGTGTCCCGCAGCTGTCTGGCGGCAGCTACCGCACCGTGTTTCTCGCCTTCGCTCTGTTGCTCTGGATCCTCGGCACAATGCGGCGCGCGCGCCACACAAGAACGGTGATCGCGACCTCGACAGACGCGACGAACGACCGCGAATTCGACACGCGCGCGAAGGCCGTGCTCGCCATCGTGTTGCTCACGTTCGTGATCTTCGTGTATGGCGTGGCGCAGCTGCATTGGGACTTCAATCAGGAGGCTGCGCTCTTCTTCCTGATGGGTTGTGTCGTCGGCGTCATCGGCGGTTTGGGAGTGGCGGGTACTGCCGACGCGTTCGTCGACGGATTTCCGATCGCTGGCCTACGCTGCCTTGCTCATCGGCTTCGCGAGATCGATCTCCGCGGTGATGGAGCAGGGGCTGATCATTGACACGGTCGTGAACGGGGTTGCCACGTCGCTCGCGGGGCTACCGGTGGCGGTGGCGGCGTTGGGAATGATGCTGGCGCAGTTCGCCATTCACGTTCCCGTGCCCAGTGTGAGCGGGCAGGCCGTGCTGACGATGCCCGTTTTGGCGCCGGTCGCCGACCTGCTCCACATGTCGCGACAGGTGGCTGTGCTCGCCTATCAGTACGGGGCCGGAATGTGCGAGCTGGTGACGCCGACGAACGGCGCATTGGTGGCTGTGCTCGCTGCGGCGGGGGTGCGCTTTGACGATTGGATTCGCGAAAGTTGGCGACCGCTGGCCGCGGTCACGTTGACCGGTGCCGCTGCGGTTGTGCTGGCCGTCACCATAGGTTTGCGATGAAAGGAGTTATCTCTATAGCGAGCTGATCAATTCGCGCCAAAGCTATCTTGACCCGCGCATGGCGTGGCATTATCCTCGCTCTTAGAACTGACCCGGAGGCCAAGGTGGCCCCGACTTCGACCGGGCAAGCGGTCCGGCAAACCTTCGACATGGAGGCACGGTGTACCAGAAGCCGAAGGTGGAACGGTTCGGAACGTTCCGCGAGTTAACGCAGGTTGGTTTCAACGGGACCACGGATGGGTTTACCATTTGCGGAGTCAACGGTGGAACCGGAAACGAGCTGTGCGGCGGACCAACCACCCCGCCTTGTCGGGAAGGCTCGCCGACCGGCTGAGGAAAACCGTTCGATCGAGGTAGACGTGGGGGCTCTCAGCTACAGTTGAGAGCCCCCACGTTTCTTTCATCCCTCTACGCGCGGAACGAGCACGCGCAGACTTCGCGGACGCGTGCGATAATGGAGCGGCGTCTCCATTTGCGTCGCCTCTCCGTCGGTCGCGACGAGAATGCGTGCGTGGCGCGTCTCGATGACGAAGTCCGTCGTCGAGAGCGCCTCGAAGTCCCTCGCCTGGCGGAGCCGACCAACCAGCGCCTCGAGGGCAAGCCGCACGAGCGCCCAGCG
Source organism: uncultured Gemmatimonadaceae bacterium (assembly GCA_963827355.1). Classification (GTDB taxonomy): domain Bacteria; phylum Gemmatimonadota; class Gemmatimonadetes; order Gemmatimonadales; family Gemmatimonadaceae; genus FEN-1250. Next base: position 18,939 of record CAWHAS010000015.1, on the reverse strand, counting down.
ACCCTCCCTCTTCACGATGTAGACGCTGAGGTGTCCCCGGTCGATGCGATCGCGCTCGCCGATCCTGAACCCCTCCATCGTGTAATCGTTATTGCCGACGAAGACGAGCGGCGTCGCGTACACGCGCTTCGCCCCCTCGACCTCAATGCGCACGTTCAAGAACGGAAACCGACGGAAGGCCGCGAGCGACGCCCAGACGAGCGAGCGCAACTTGCCGTGACCGAGTCGCGTTTCCTCGCGCTTGCGATCGCGCACGATGTCGGGGTAGAGACCGAGACTCGAGTTGTTGATGAAGACGCGGCCGTTCACTTCACCCACATCCACCGCGATCACGTTGCCGGCGAGGATGTTCGCGACGGCCTTTTCGCGCTCGAGCGGAATGCGAAGATCTTTCGCGAAGTGATTGAGCGTGCCGAATGGAAGAACGCCGAGCGTGGTCTGCGTGCCAGCGAGCAATCCGGCCGCGGTGCTGATGGTGCCATCGCCGCCGGCCGCGATGAGTATCGGAGGATGCTCGTCAGCGGCCGCGCGCATCAGTGTCTCGAGTTCGGCGCCGCTGGACGCGAGGCGAACATTGACCGTGAGACCGCCCGCGCGAAATTGCTTCGTAAGCGCGTCGGCGTGCTTCGCTACGTGAGGATTCCCCGCGCCTGCGTTGATGATGACCGGTACATCAGCGCTCACGCGAATCCGACTGGCGTTATGGCGAAGTCTCGCGGTCGCGTGATACCGGTGCGTAGTACTCGTCGACGCACGTCGAGATCACGTAGTTGAGGCGTTCGTCTCCGTGCACCGACGGCAGTCGCGAGACTCCGGCGGGGAGTGACGACCACACGTCCTTGATCATCACGAGCAGCTCCTCGGCACGAAGACCGGCGCGGCGCGCGTCCGTGCACACTTGGCGAAGTGCCGCGCGCAGAGCGGGTCGTTCGATCGGCGGTCCGTCGGCATACTGGAGCCGCGCGTCACGGAAGACGGTTTGCAGATTCGCGCGCAGCCGGCGATTTTCGCTTCCAGGCGTGCCTTCCCCCGGGTGTACATTGCGGGGCGACTCATCTGCGGATTTTGATTCCATGGTAGCCTCTCTCGCAGGCGCCTCGGCGCAGCTGTGCGAACTGGAAAGTCCGAACAGAGCACTCGATCCAACACTCATTATGCGTACGTTTCGGAAGCAACATTCGCAATAGCGAAAAAGGTATACAACCCGGCTTACACGACCGTTACAGCTCGTTGTGTATTATCTTGTACGAACAGCCTCTCGAGGTAGACCATGTTGGAGCATCGGGTTTCGGCCGTGTGCGCGTTTCTGTTTCTGAGCATCTTCGCCACGCAGGCGCACGCGCAGAGCACGTCGCTCGATCAGGCCAAGAGCATCTATGCGTCGGTGGCCTCCAATGGTGGCTCCGAACGCGCGTCGCTCGAGATGGCGCGAGCGCGCGCGTCGATCGACGCGGCCGATTCCGCGCTGGCGCGGGGTCACGACCAGGCGACGAGCGACGCGATGGCGACGCAGGCGCTCCACGATGCGCAGGCCGCGAGTGCCGCGAACGACCGCGTTCACGACCGCCAGGTTGCCGACAGTTTGCACGCGTATCGACTCGCGCAGCTGGTGGCGTTGTCGCAGCGGCAACGCGATGAGCTCTTCAAACAGAATCAGCTGTCGCACGCGGAGGTCGTCGATCTGCGCGCGCAGAATCTGCTGACGGTCACGCAGGCGGATTCACTGCGGCTGCAGCTCGATTCGCTCAGGGCCGCGGCCGCGAGCGCGCAGGAGCTGAGCGCGCGCCAGCTGGACTCGGCGCGGGTAATGCAGGCGCAGGCCGTGAGACAGCAGGACTCGCTGCGCATCGCGCAGGCCGCTGCGAACGAAGTGCGGTCGTCCTCCAGCCGACAGACCGACTCGTTACGCGCCGTCGCGGACCGTGCGCAGCGCCAAGTCGATTCGATTCGCTACGCGAGCCAGCAGGCGTCGCGGGCAGAAACGGAGATCGAGCGAGTACGTATGGACTCGCTGCAGCGCGCGGCCAGAGTCGCGATGCTGGAATCGGATTCGCTTCGGCGGCTCGTGGGGCGAAGCGCGTACATGCGCGACTCGCTGCGCGTGCGCGACTCGGTGCGCGCGGTCTCGGATCTCTCGGCGCGCACGGCGGACTCGCTGCGGATCACGCAGGCCGCGCTCGAGCAGGCGAGCGCGCTGAACAAACTGCGCGCGGACTCGATCCTGAAGTCGGCCGCGCTGGCGTCGCAGATTGCGGACTCGATGCGCGCGGCATCCGTGCGCGCGTCGCTGCGCGAGACGGCGGCCGAGCGGCAGCGATCCGATTCGCTGCGCCAGTTGTCGGAGCTGACGAATCTGCGACTCGATTCGCTGCGGCGCTCGGCCGCGCAGACACAGCGCCAGCGCGACTCGGTGCAGACGCTGGCGGCGATCTCGGCGAAACAGATCGACTCGCTCCGAAGCGAGGCGGCGTCGGCATCGCGCACGCGGGATTCGCTGCGCGCGGACATGGACGCACGGGCGCAGCTGAGCGCGCAGGTTTCGGATCTCAGCCGCACGGCGTTGACGCTGCGCACACCGACGCTCTCGCCGCGCGGGCTCGTGGTGACGGTGGCCGATGCATCCTTCGTGAATGGCACGACGGCAAACGGTCCGAAGACGCTCACGAAAGTCGCGACGCGCGACCTGGTCAAGCTGACGCCGGTGATCGCGGCGTATCCGAACTACCACGTCGCGGTCGAGGGGTACGCGGATTCGACGGCGCGCCTGGAGAAGGGCGACGCGCTCGCGGACGCGCGCGCGGGTGCGGTGCGGGACGCGCTGATCGCGGGCGGGCTCGATGCGGGACGCGTGGAGTCGAGGGCGATGGGGCACGCGCAGCCGCTGTCGACGAACGCGACGATCGCTGGTCGCAAGGCGAACCGACGCGTGGAGATCGTGGTGGTGGGGTCGGCGGCGCCGTAAAGTAGACGCGCTCATGCGTGCTCGAGAGTAGAGGCGCACGAGCGAACCGAAACTCGATGAGTCGCGCGCGCGTACGCTGCAACATGGCTCAGCGCGTTCTGATTTGGAGGTTACTCGCGGCGTCCGTGCTTCTTGCGGGATCGGGAGCAGTCGTTCCGCCGGCAGCCGCCCAGGCCGATACCGCGCTCGCGGTGACCAACGTCGCCGTGATCCCGATGGACCGCGAGCGCGTGTTGCGCGGCCAGACGGTTCTGATACGACATGGACGCATTGCGGCGATCGGGCCTCGCGGCTCGGTGCGACTGCCAGCGGATGTGCTGACCATCGATGGCACGGGGCGATTCCTCATCCCCGGCCTCGTCGATGCGCACGTGCACTACGACGAGGAGGATCCGGCCAAGGATCCGCACGTCGATTCGATCAATCGGGAATACTCCGCGCTCTTTCTTGCCGCGGGTGTCACCGAGGTGCTGAATCTCTGCGGCTCCGTGCGCCATCTCGCACTGCGCGATTCGATCGCGCGAGGCGACATCGCCGGACCGACGATGCTCACCTCGCCGAATTGCCTCGACGACTCGATGATGACCGAGCTGCAGGGTGACTCGGCAGCCTCGGCCTCGAAACGGGCCGGCTACGACTTCCTCAAGGTGTATTCGTTTCTGTCGCTACCCGGATTTCGCGGCGTCATGAACGCCGCGCGGCGCGCCGACATCCCGGTGGTCGGGCACATTCCGCAGCAAGTCGGTCTGCACCGAATGCTCGACGCGGGTGCGGTGGGAATCGTGCACGCGGAGGAGTTTCTGTACAACGCGCCGTTTCGGCTCGAGTATGGGGACCCTCGCGAGGGAGCGGTGCAGCTCGACACGGCTCGCATCCCCGAGGTTGCGCATGCCGTGCGAGCGGCCGGCGTGGCCGTGACGCCGACGCTCGTCGCGTACAGCACGATCATCGACGAAGCAGTGGATCTGAAGAAAGTGCTCGCGCGGCCGATGCTGCAGCGCGTGTCGCCTCAGGTGAAGGCGAGTCGTCGGATGGAATCCCGGAGACAACGATCGCGCGCGGCGCCTCGGCGCGCCGATGCCTCTCGCGCGCCTGCGGCTGGGGCTCGCAATGCAGAAGCGGCTGGTGCGCGCGTTTCGGGACAGCGGGGTGACGCTATTGGCGGGAACGGACGCGGGCGGCTCCATCCCCATGACGCCGGGATGGTCGCTTCACGATGAGATGCAACTCCTCGTGGGCGCGGGGCTGACGCCGTACGAGGCACTTCGCGCGGCGACAGCCAACGCGGGCGATTTCCTCGCTCGGCACTTTCACGCGGATAAGAGCGGGACGATCACGCCCGGTGCGCGCGCGGACCTCGTGCTGCTCGACGCGAACCCGCTCGAGGCATTCAGAATACGACTCGAGTGCGGGGCGTGGTGGTGCGGGGGCGCTGGGTGGCGCGGTAATGCACGCGGGTTGGTGGATCACGGAACCGAGCGCGAGCGCAAAGATGGGCAAATCACTTGCCTATTCTATGATGGTAGATCTCGCTGTACGCCAGCACCGCCGCGTCGAGCCGCTCGCGCGCGTCGAGCAAGGTCTTCACGCGCACCCTGAGGACGTGAGAAAAAACACCGCGCTCAAATTCTTCGAGAAAGATGTCCGCCACCGAATCTCGCGCTGACCATGACATCCGCGACCGCGTCCTGCAACCTCGAGAACGTCAGCGTCGGGAAACTCGATCTCCTTGACCACCACCGGCTCCTGCGCATCCGCGGCAACTACATCCGCTTACGGAGCATAGCCTAATGCGGGCGTTATGCCATGGTTTTAACGAAGTCGAGTGTCACGATCGTGGTGGCGGGATCGGCGCGCGACCAAAGGTTCCGGGCATGACGAGAGGCGCCCTCTCGGCCCGAGGCTCAGATTCGGGAGAGGGCCGCGTGGGTCTTTTTCGATCAGCTCCGGCTCGACCGTTCGCGCGCTCGCCGTCCGATCATGGCGCCCGCTGCCAGCAATACGAGCGCCGCAATGAAGGCGAGCTTGTATATCGCGATCTTGATGAGGAACGGCGAAAGGCGTGACGCATCGAAGCCGAGAAGCAACGCCGCCACGGCGGCCACTGCAACGGACAAACCCAAAATGCGGAGAAGCGTACCCACCTGAGTTGCGCGCATAGCTGCCTTGGAGTGGAGTTTCACTCACTACGGGGCGGTTAGACACTCAGTTTCCGATTTGCTATGTGGGCGCAATGAGCGCTTGTAGAGTGTCCTGGGGCCAAGGGAGAACGCTAGCGGGCTCCCCTCCCTAGCTACACCTTGGCGCATGCCTGCGCCCTCGGTCGGAGATCCCACCGCTCCACCAGACGAACCGACGCTCGTGCGCGCGCTCGGTGTGCGCGCGCTCGCCGCGAACATTGTAAACACGATCGTTGGATCCGGGATCTTCGTGCTTCCCGCGGTCGTCGCTGCGATTCTCGGCCCCGCTGCGGTGATCGCGTACATTATTTGTGCCGCCCTGGTCGCCCTGTTCGGCCTCTGCTTCGCGGAGGTCGGCAGTCGCGTTCATTCGAGTGGCGGTGCATACGCGTACGTGGAGGCAGCGTTCGGCCAATACGCGGGCTTCTCGGCCGGACTTCTGCTCGGCTGCGCAGAGATGGTCGCGAGCGCCGCCGTCGCCACGATCTTCGTCGGCTCGCTGAGCGCACTCCTGCCGGGCGGCGGTGGCGCTGTCGTGCGCGCCGCTCTGCTCATTCTGCTCTACGCGGCGTTGGCGACCGTCAACGTTCGCGGTGTGAGCGCGGGAGCGCGCGTCATGGAATTTCTCACGGCCGCGAAGCTCGTTCCGCTTGCGCTGCTCGTTGTCGCGGGGATGTTCGTGTTGAATCCCGCATACCTGAAATGGACGGGAGTTCCGTCGCTCACCGAGATCGGGCGCGCGTCGCTCGTGCTGATGTTTGCGTTCACCGGCGTGGAGGGCCCGCTCACATTGAGCGGCGAGGTGAAGAACCCCGCCCGCACCGTACCGCGTGCCCTGCTACTGAGCCTGAGCGTGGTCGCGCTGCTCTACGCGGGACTTCAGATTGTCAGCCAGGGTGTCCTCGGACCTGCGCTCGCGACCACCACGGATGCACCTCTCGGCGCCGTCGCCGAGCGCGCGCTGGGAAGTCCGGGACGCACGATCATTCTCGTCGCCGCCATCGTCTCCACGCTCGGCTACGTGAGTGGCGACATGCTGGCGAGCCCGCGCCTGCTGTACGCGTTCGCTCGCGACGGGCTGCTTCCCGCGCGGCTCGGCGCGGTCCACGCACGATACCGCACGCCGCACATCGCGATCATCGCGTACGCCGCATTGTCGTGCGCGGTCGCACTGAGCGGATCATTTCGTGTGCTCGCCGTGCTCTCGGCAGTCGGAATTCTGCTCGTCGACCTGGCATGCTGCGTCGCGGTGCTCGAGCTGCGTCGACGCGACGTGCGCGCCGAGGGCGTGCCGTTCCGCATCCCCGGTGGGCCAGTAGTTCCCATTCTCGCGTGCCTGGTGGTGGTGTGGCTTCTCTCGAGCGCGAGCTCGGCTGAGTTTCTGGCCGTGGCGGGCGTGCTGGTGGTCGCGTCGGTTTTCTATCTTCTGCGCGGTCGGCGGCCTCGCGCGACGCCGTAGGCGCTCTCCTCTTGACGGTCGAAAGGAATGACCCTACTCTTCCTTTCGTCCGTCGAAAGGAGAGGTGATGGCGCGGCAGGAACAGAACGACCTGCTTCAGGGCACGCTCGACATGCTCGTGCTCAAGACGCTGCAGCTCGGCGCCATGCACGGCTGGGGAATCACGGAGCGCCTCGAGACCGGGTCGGGTCAGGTGCTCCAGATCGGACAGGGCTCGCTGTACCCCGCCCTGTACCGACTCGAGCGCCGGCGCCTCATCTCCTCCGCCTGGAAAACCACGGAGAACAATCGGCGGGCGCGGTATTACTCGCTGACCGCCGCCGGTCGCAAGCAGTTGGTGGCCGAGCGGCAGCAGTGGCGCCGAATGGCCGACGCGGTGGACTCGGTGCTGAGCATGGAGCCGACGTGACCGGCCCGCGGCTTCCTCCAATCGATTTTTCGCCAGACTGCTTGGCAGCATCCGGCCCTCGTCCACCGAACACAGACTCGACGAAGAGATCCGCTTCCATGTCGACATGCAGGCCGCGAAGAACGAGCGGCTCGGCATGTCACCGGAAGAGGCGCGGCGCCAGGCGATGGTCAGCTTCGGTGGACAGGATCGATGCAGAGAGGTCGTGCGCGACGAATTCCGTCATCGCCCGATTGAAAATGCGCTCCAGGACCTGCGGTACTCCGCTCGCTCGCTGCGAGCGGTGCCGGTGTACGCACTCGCCGCGGTAGTCGCCCTTGGCATTGGGATGGGCTCGGTCACCGGCGTGTTCACGCTGTTGAACGCCGTCGTGCTCCGCCCACTTGCCTATGCGAATCCCGAGCGACTCGTGACGATCCTGGAGACGAACCGGGACAAGGGACTGGCACACGAGGCGCTTTCTCCGGTGAACTTCGTCGACTACCGAAGCATGAGCGACATCTTCGCCGACGCAGCCGCGTGGTGGGTTCCCAAGATCAACCTCACCAACGACGAGAATGGCGAAGCCGTTCGCGTCGACGCCGTCGAGACGACCGCCAACCTCTTCAGTGTGCTCGGTCTGCATCCGATGCTCGGAAGTGGATTCACCATGGACAGCGCACTCCGTGGAAAGAACGGCGAGGCCGTCATCAGCCATCGGCTGTGGCAATCGCGGTTCAGCGGCGACAGGGGCATCGTGGGTCGGCCGGTTCGCATGAATGGCGAGTTGTACACCATCGTAGGCGTGATGCCGGCCGGTTTCGAATTTCCGGGCAAGACGGACGTCTGGCAGCTGCTCGAGTGGGATCTGCGACAGCACAGCCGCGGCGCGCACTTCATGGGGACTGTCGCCAGTCTAAAGCCAGGGGTGTCGATCGATCGCGCCAACCGTGCGCTCGATCGAGTCACCGCGCGGCTCGCCTCCGAACATCGAGATACCAATCTCGGATGGGGCGCGCGCGTCGTGTCTCTCGATCGAGAGATAGAAGGATCGTTCCGGCCCGCACTGTTCGCCCTGTTGGCGGCTTCATCCCTCCTGCTGGTGATCGCGTGCATCAACGTCGCCAACCTGATGCTCGCGCGATCCACCGCGCGAGGTCGCGAGGTCGCGATTCGAGGCGCCATCGGTGCGAGCCGCCAACGAATCGTGTCGCTTTTTCTGGCAGAGAGCTTCATTCTCGCGGTAGGCGGCACGCTGGTCGGGCTCGCGGTGGGCGCGTTGAGCGTGAAGGGATTGCTCGCCTGGTCACCACTCGAGATTCCGCGCGCGGATCACGTGACGCTCGATCTGCGCGTATTCTTCGTGGCGCTCGCGGCGACGCTCGTCACCACGGTGGCGTTCGGACTCGGACCCGCGCTTCACGTCTCCCGTACGCAGCCTGGAAACGCCATGCGCGACGGCGCGAGGGGCTCGCAGCAGGAAGGGCGAACCACACGGCGAATACTCGTCATCGCGCAGGTCGCGCTGGCAGTCGTGCTGCTCTCGGGCGCGGGCCTGCTCATCCGAAGCGTCTCGAAGCTCCTGCATCAGGATGCTGGATTCGATGCTTCCGGTGTGCTCACCGGCGATGTGCAGCTGCCCGCGGGCTCCTACGCGGACTGGGATCGTGTCAACACGTTTTATTCCGGCCTGATGCAATCACTTCGATCCCGACCCGACATCATCGCGGCTGGAGCGAGCAACTACCTTCCGCTCGAGACGGCGTATCGACTCCCGCTGGCGGTGGTGGGTGGCGCGCCCGTACCGAAGGGCGATGAGCCGACCGCGCAATTTCACACTGTCGACGAAGGCTACTTCACTGCACTGCGCGTCTCGCTCGTGCGCGGCCGCGTGTTCAGCGACCACGATGTGCCGACGTCACCAGGTGTGGCCATCGTCAACGAAACCTTGGCGCGCCAGCTCTGGCCTGGGGAAGACGCCATCGGAAGGCACGTCACCACCGCCTCGCGATTCATTGGCCCGCTGGGCTCCCGCCTGGTGAAGGGCGACGATCATGAAATCGTCGGGGTCGTTCGCGATGTCAAGAACGCATCCCTGGCGACGACTACCGAGCCGGCGATCTACTTCGCCGAGCGACAGTTTCCGTTTCGAAACATGCACCTGGTCATTCGTGGGCGGGGCGACGCCGCACAGATGGCCGCGCTGCTCCGGGCGGAGGTGCAACGGGCGGATCCGGCGCTACCGGTTGCAAATGTCAAGACGATGACGAGCGTGCTGTCCGAATCGCTCAATCCTCCGCGATTCGTGATGATGCTCCTGTCCGTGTTCGCGATGCTCGCGCTTCTCCTCGCGGGGGTCGGGATCTACGGGATTCTGACCTATCTCGTGGGCCATCGTCGCCGCGAGATCGGCATCCGGCTCGCGCTCGGCGGAAGGCCGCGCGACATCCTTCGGATGATCGTCAGCGAGGGATTGGGACTCGTGCTCGCTGGCTGCGTCATTGGCGCGGCGGTCGCACTCGTCGCATCGCGGCTGCTTGCGAGCTTCCTCTACGAGGTTTCCCCGGGAGATCCAGCAACGACTGTTGGCGTGATCGCGCTCGTGGCGACAGTGGCGCTGGCCGCGTCGCTCATTCCCGGCCACTCGGCATCCGCGCTCAATCCGGTAAGCGCGCTCCGAGCGGAGTGATCGGCGGACACCTCTCGCAGAAACGCCGCGAATTCATTGGGATTGCGACGCATCAACGATCCCTCGCAGCACTCCACCCGGGTCCGCGCACCACGCGTCCCGGCTTCGCTCCCGTGTGCTTTCCTTCCCGGATGACTTCCACTCCGTTCACGAACACCTCTCGCACCCCCGTGGAGGCCTGATTCGGCTTCTCGTAAGTGCTGTGCTCCTGAATCGTCGCCGGATCGAACACCACGACATCCGCGTACATCCCTTCGCGAAGAAGACCGCGATCGCGAATCAGCAATCGGTCCGCAACGGCGCCACTCATTTTGCGGATCGCATCCTCGAGCGGCAGCACGTGCTCATCGCGTACGTACTTGCCGAGGATTCGGGGGTACGTGCCGTACGAGCGGGGGTGAGTGAACGCCGTCGTGCTGTCCGGATCGGGGCCCTCCGCGTCGGTGCCGATCTTGATCCACGGCTGCTTCAGCTGCAGGGCGACGTTGTCCTCGCTCATGAGGAAGAAGATCGTCCCGATGTCCTGGTGCTCCGTGAGGAGCAGATCCATCACGGCGCTCAGCCAGTCCTTGCCGCTCGCCGCCATCACTTCCGACAGTCGGTGACCCGCCCACTTTTTGTTGTCGGGACTGCGGAACGCCGTGAGCAGAACTCCCTCGGGCGTCGCCTGCTCGCAGAGACTTTCGGCATACGTGGGAGGATTCGCGATGTCGGCGCGGATCTTCGCGCGCTTGGCGGAATCGGCGAGATTCTCGAACAGCTTTCCATCCGCCGATGCGGACGGCGGCAGGCACGCCGCCAGACCGGTGCCACCGGCGGTGTACGGATACATGTCCGCTTGCACGTCCTGTCCCGCGGCACGAGCGGAGTCGATCTTCGCGATCGCCTGACTCGCCTTGCTCCAGTTGCGCTTTCCGGCCGCCTTCAGGTGATAGATCTCGACGGGGACGTGGCCTTCCTGTCCGATGCGAATGGCCTCATCGATGCCCTCGAGGTACCTGTCGGCCTCGGAGCGCATGTGCGTGATGTACACACCGCCGTACGGCGACATCGCCTTGGCGATCTCGATGAGCTCCTCCGTGCTCGCGTAGTTGCCCGGCGGATAGATCAACGCACTGCCGAGTCCGAACGCACCATCCTCCATGCCGTGGCGCATGGCAGCGCGCATCGAGTCCAGCTTCTCCGCCGGCGCCGCTCCCATGTGGAGCCCCATCGCATATTCGCGAATGGTGCTCGCGCCAACGAAGGAGCCGACGTTGGGCGAGATCCCGTGCGCCTGCATCGCGCGCAACCACGCATCGAATCCGTGCGGGCCCTGGAATCGCCGCACGATCGCGAGCGTTGCGGTATCGGCGGCGAGATCGGCGAGCGTCAGTGCGCTCACCGGTGCGACGGTGTACGCCTCGCCGAGTATCTCGGTGGTCACGCCCTGCGTCAGCTTGCCGACATCGCGTCCGTCGCCCGAGAGAAAGAGATCGCCCGACTGTCCCTGAATGTCGATGAAGCCGGGCGCGACCACCATGTTGGTTGCATCAATGCGTTGGCGCGCGCTCGCACCCTTGAGCTGCCCGCGACGCACGACCTTCACGATCCGGTCGCCCCGAATCGCAACGTCGCCATAGAACCAGGCATTTCCGCTCCCATCGACCACTCGTCCATTTGCGATGATCACGTCGTACGCCGAGTCGGAAGCGGCGGATCCACTCGAGCTGCGCGGCGTTGTCGTGGCACATGCGGTCAGCGCGGCAGATGCTGCGACGGCAACGATCAATTCGCGAACGGACCTGCGCATGTCAGCCCTCGGTTGTGGTGAGAACGCCCGCCAGCGCTCGGCGGCGTGATAGCCATGCCGCGTATTCGGCATCGGACGGGAACGAGCGGCGCGGTTCAATATACCGGCGCATTCGTATACCACAACGGTCTACCATTTCGGCTACGGCGAACGGCGCGGCGGCTTCGTGCGAGCGGTGTCTCGCGGCGATCGGCTTGGGATTACCCTGGCCAATGGCGCGCCGCGACCTCGTCGAGCCAGGCCAACTCGACCTCCTGCTTGCGAATGGTCAGACGAACGATCATCGCCGCGTCGGAGCTGGCCGAGGTCTCTTCGATGATCGACTCGAGGGCCGCCCGCTCGAAGTCGAGTTTCTCCAGGAGAAAGCGTCGCCGCCGTTCGACTTGGGCCGTGAAGTCGCGCGGGCGCGCCTGCCACGACAGCACCATCCAGGTGACGAACGGCGACGGGATCTCCAGCGTCGCCCATTCGGCGCGCGCGAGAGCGTCTGCGAGCGCACGACGCCCTGAGCTCGTTGGGCGAAACAAGCGGCGATCGGGTCCGCGGCCGGAATCGTCGTCGGCGGCCAGCGCAATGTGTCCGGCCTCTTCGAGCTTCTTGAGCGAATAATAAATCTGCGGCTTCGAGATGGACGCCCACTCCTGGACCTCCCGCCGCTCGAGCTCGCACCACATTTCATAGCCGTGCTGGGCACGCTCGGCGAGCATGCTCAACACGACCATGTCAGCGAGCGTCAGCGACGTTCGAGAACTCATATCGGTCTGTTGGGCGTCTACTTCCTTGCCGCGAACCCCACAACGTTCCCGCCGGGCTCGCGGATGTAGAACTCGGTCGTTCCATAGAAGGTGTCGTGGCGAGGCTTGACGACCGGCGCGGTCGTGGTTTGGCGCTCGATCGTATCCAGATCGGTCATCGCGGGCACCGTGATGAAGAGGGCGACGCTTCTCCCGTTCAACTCCGATTCGCTCGCCGGAGTGTCGGCAATTACGCTGGCGCGGGTCTGGTACATGATCTCGACGCCGTCCTTCTTGACGCTGGCGAATATCAGCTTGCCGTCGGCTCCGGGGACTTCGTTCTCAGTACTAAATCCCAAGCGGTCGGTCCAGAAGGCAATCGACGGCTCGACGGCGTCGACGATGAGCACGGGGGCAAGCGCGTGCAGCGAATAGGCTGGGATCGTCATTGGTGTCCTCGTGTTGAGGTTTGAGCGAGAATTGTGGACGGGAACAAGGAAACGACATCGGGGGCGTCAATTTCCAATGGGTGACGGCAACTAGTCTAATTTAGACTACCGGATTGCGCAAGAGGGCGAAAGGGGTCGAGTGTTTTTCAGAGCGACTGTCGCGGGAACTCCCCTACAGGTTGCCAAGAGAACCCTGATTACGTGGTTACGGGGCCAGCGGTAGCTTCGTGGAGTGCCACTCGATGCCATCCGCGAACTGGCGCCAGCAACCTTCAGCCACGGGCTCAACAATGCGCAACCACATAGCCGAGCATGCCTCTGACAATGCGCGTGCGGTCTCGCGCGGCCCTCGGGTGGATGCCCCCGCTGATTCCCGCACCGAGGCACCGGCGCCTCGCCTGCATTGGACGCCAGCGTTGGTCGAGGCTCTTATCACAACCCTTCCGATCGGGTTAATAGTGCTCGCGAAGGATGGCTCGCTCGTATACGCCAACGACGCGGCGCGCCCATTCTGGTCAGAGGCTCACACCGCTGCTGCGCCATCCGCGTTCGACGCAATCGTCGCTCGAGCGCTCTTCGCCCGCGAAGTCGTGCGGGACGAGGCGATCACTCTCGATGCGCGCGTGTCGGCACGAGGTCGCGAACGGATAGTGGGATGCCATTACCTCGTGAACGCGACGCCGCTCTCTATGGCCCGGGATGAGGTCGATGGTCTCTTGATCACCGTCGAAGATATCACCGCGCGGACGTCGATGGAGCGCTTCCGCCCGATGCTCGAATCGATTTCACGACTGTAGCTGAACGCGGAATGACCGACGCACAGGTTTTTGAGCTCCCCGAGTCCGGGTTGAACGATGAACGCCGCGCGTTCGCCGAGATCCAGCAGCGCCTCGGGCCATTGTTCGCGCGCATTTTTCCCGATCCCGCGGCTGAACGCACGGTCGTCGTCGTGCCAAGCATGTCTCTGCCGCGCGAGGAGCTCGCGAAATTGACGGGCGCGAACCACTACGAGGAGCGGCTTCTTTGCATGCTGATGCTGCTTCGGTTCCCCCGCGCGAGCGTGGTGTACGTGACGAGTGAACCGATCGCGTCCTCGGTCATTGACTATTACCTGCATTTGTTGCCAGGTGTGCCCCCGAACCACGCGCGACGGCGTCTGACGTTGCTGAGTTGCGATGAATGCATCTGCAGGAATACTCGCCGAAAAGCTGCTGGCCCGACGAGACCTGCTCGAGTGCATTCGAGCGGCCATTCCGGACCGAAGCACCGCACACATGACGTGCTTCGCCGCCACCGGACTCGAACGGTCACTCGCCGTCTCGCTCGACATTCCACTCTACGCGTGCGATCCCGACCTTCAATTTCTCGGCACCAAGAGCGGCAGTCGTGGAATGTTTCGCCGAGCCGGCGTTGCATGCCCGTTCGGTTTCGAGCACTTGCGAGACGCGCGCGACATCGCGGAGGCATTGGGTGCGCTCAAGCGGGAACAGCCATCGCTCCGTCGCGCGGTAGTGAAGCTCGACGAGGGCTTCTCCGGTGACGGCAACGCGGTGTTCTCGTTCGCCGACGCGCCTGACCATGACAACCTGCTGACGCACTGGGTTGCGGATCAACTGCCATCACGGCTGCGCTTCGAGGCCGGCGACGAGACGTGGGACCGCTACGCAGCGAAGTTCGCATCAATGGGGGGCGTGGTCGAAAGTTTCGTCGAAGGCGCGGCCGTCCGTTCGCCCTCGGTGCAATGCCGCATCGATCCGCTTGGTGGACAGAGCGTCATTTCGTCGCATGACCAGCTGCTGGGCGGCCCTTCGGGTCAGGTGTATCTCGGTTGCACGTTCCCTGCGAACCCGGCCTACTGCGGCGACATTCAGGAGTCGGCGATGCGCGTCACGAGCGTCCTCGCCAATGAGGGTGTGCTCGGGCGCCCCTGGTTGCGCGGCCATCGGCGCGGCACCGTCAGCGCCCCAGATCAGCATCCGGCCGAGGCCCGCCATGCCCGCCGCGGCGGCCTGTGCCTCGGCCAGCGGCGTGCCCTCCTGGGCGACGAGGACGAGCAGGTCGCTCTCCATCGCCGCGCGCTCGCCCGACAGGCCGTTGACCCCGCCGACGACGAACGCGATGTCCTCGTCGTCGCCCTCGGCGCGTAGATGGGCGGTGCGGGCGCCGTCGCGCAGCACCGAGGTCAGCCCCGTGCCGACCTGCGGGTCGCGCGCGCCGTCGACGGGGACGAGCGCGACGCGCAGAGGGCCGGGATGGCCGTTGCGCATCGCGTGCCAGCGCAGCACCAGCGTGCCCGCCGCCTCGGGGTCCAGCCGGTCGGCCGCGGTCGCCGGGCAGCCGATGCCGTCGGCGAGGATCTCCGGGCCGTCGATGCGCTGGTCGGCGCGCTCGCGGGCGACCAGCAGCGCGGCGCCGAGGGCGAGGCCGATGGCGATCGCGACGAGCAGCAGGTGCGACGTGCCGCCCTGGCCGCCGGTGGCGCTCGTCGGCCGCTGCACCGCACGCACGGAGTGCGCGGCGACGTTCGGCGTCGCGGGCGGGGTCGGTCGTGAGCGCGCGGGCGAACGCGCGGGCGCCGGCGATGGCCTTGGGCGCGGTCGCCGCGCTGAACGACGCGCGCAGGATCGACGTGTTCTCGTCGTTGCTGACGCTGAGGTGGTCCGCCACGGCCTTGCGGCTCAGGCCGAGGTCATGGCCGATCGCGTCGTGGAGCGCGTCGTCGCTGCGCAGCACGCTCGCGTAGTTGCGGGCCAGCCGCGCGGCGCCGTCGGCGTTGGCCGGGCTCGACGGACCCGCCCCGGAGTTGACCACCAACAACACCCGGGCCGACCAGCGGCCGCCGTCGAGCCGCTGCGCGGCCGTCGCCGGACGCACGAGCAGCACCGCGTTCTGGGCGATGCTCGAGTTGGCCGGGACGCCGGCGCGGAAGGTCGCGGCCAGCGGCCGCGCCGCGGCGCGCGTCGTCGCAGTAGTCCCCGACGTAGCTGACGGTCAGCAGCGCGCTGTCGGCGTGCTGGTGGACGCGCAGATGCCGGCCGACGCTGGTGGTCGGGATCCCGAGGCGCGCGCCCAGCGCGCCGGCCAGCGCGGCGTCGCGTCCGATGAGGTCGGCGTAGGTCCCGGCCAGCGTCGTGGCCTGGTCGCTGTTGCCGGGCGTCTGGCCGCCGAACGAGGACGGGACGAGCAGGACGGTCTGCGCGCTGTAGTCGCCCGGTCGCGTCGAGGCGATGAGCAGTGCCAGGGCCGACACGGCCGCGACGGAGACGACGAGGATCCAGCCGCGGCGCCGCAGCGCGCGCAACAGGGTGCTGGATGACATCAGGCGATGGCCTCCTGGAGGTGGGCCAGCTGGGCGCGCCAGCGCCGCAGCTGCTGCTCGCGCGCGGCGTCGGCCAGGGCGACGAGCTCGGCCTGGCGGGCGACGGCCTCGGCGAGCCCCGCGCCGATCGACGCGGCGTCGGGGGCGACGTGGACAGCGTCTGGGAACGCGTCGCGCAAACCGGGTGAGTCGCTGACGATCAGCGGCCGCCGCGCGTAGACGGCCTCGCAGCCGGCGCGCACGACCGAGGTCGGCGCGGTCGTCAGGACGAGCACGGCGTCGGCCTCCTCGAGCGCGCGGCGGTAGGCGTCCGGGCCGAGGTAGCCGGTCAGCGTCACGTTGTCGGGCAGGTCGTCCACGTCGCCGAGGCCGCGCGCGACGGGTCGCCGGTGATGTGGACGTCGAGTCCCGGATTGGCGCGTGCGGCGGCGACGACGGCGGCGACCGGCTCGTCGTCGGCGAACACGCCGACGAACAGGATCCGCGGGCGGGCGCGCAACGGCGTCGCGGCGGCCACGGTCCACAGGGGCGGCGCCTCGTGCACCTCGGCAGCGGCCACCCCAGCGCCGGGCCGTCTCGGCCAGCTCGGGGACCGTCACCATCGTCAGCGCCGCGCGGCGGACGAGCATCCGGGTCAGCGGGAGCAGCAGCTGCCAGCGACGGTCGCCCTTGGCCCCGAACGACGCCGGGTGGCTGTCGAGCACGAACGGGATCCGCGCGACGCGCGCGTAGGCGGCGACGACGAGCGCGGCCGGCGCCGGCGGGTACTGCACGATCGCCGAGCGCGGGCGCAGGCGGATCAGGTCGACCGTGGTCCGCAGCGCGGCCACGCTCCAGCGTGCCGCCGTCGCCAGGTGGCCCGGGCGTTGGGGCCAGGTGTAGGAGCGCGCGACGCCGCCGGCCGCCGCGGCGATCTCACGCCCGCGCTGCCCACGCGTCGACCAGGCGACGAACACCGTGGCCGGCCGTGCGCGCCGGCGGCGACCGGCCGGTCGCTTAAGCGCCGTCGTCAGCTCCTGCGCCAGCGTCGGCAGCCCGCTGAACGGGTCGCGCTCGTCGGCCGGCCGGTCGGCGGAGGCGAGCGTCTCCGCGGTCAGCTCGGGCGGCGCGATGACGACCAGCCCGAGGGCCTCGAGCTTGGCGGCCAGCTGCTGTTGATGGTCGTCGACGTGCTCGCCGTGCGCCGCGCGCCGGGGGACGACGATCGGGCGCTTGCCGGCCTGCAGCGCCGTCGCGATGAACCCCGCGCCGGCGTGGCCCAGGAGGTAGCGGGCGTCGGCGATCCGCTGCTGCATGAGCGCGGGCGTCAGCCACGCGGTCGGCTCCAGCGCTTGCGGCTCGTAGCGGCTCGCGCCGGACTGCGCCACGAGCGGAGTCGGCAGCAGCCCGGCGCTGGCGCCGCGGTCGGCGAGCGCCAGCAGGCGGTCGAACCCGCGGTGGTGGGTGCCCGCGGCGATGAACGTGCCCTCGCTGTCCGGGCGCAGCGCGATGCGGTCGGGCAGGAGCGCCGGCCGGCAGACGACCGCCTCGGGGTAGGCGTCGCGGAGCTCGGGCCACTGCACCAGCACGCGATCGGCGAAGCGGCGCGCCAGGCGCCCGGTGAGCGACGGCGACTGCACGCGCGCCATCGTCTCGACGAAGATGACGCGCGCGCCGAGCAGCCGCGCGATCAAGGTGTAGGTGAACACGACGCCGGCGCCGGACGTGATCACGACGCGCGGGCGCGTCCGCAGCGCCAGCCCGACGCTGACGAGCGGGTTGCGCAGCGGGCGGCGCGTGCGGTCGAAGGCCGCGACGGTCCCGACCGTCTCGTCGGCCGCGCGCAGGCGCTGCGCCGCGGGGCCCTCGGTCGTGATCCAACGCCGGTCGGCGTGGGGGACGACGTCGCGGACCGCCCACAGGAGATCGAGGTGGCCGCCGCCGGAGGCGGCGAGGGTGACGCGCGCCGGCCGCTCAAACGGGAACCCGAGGCAGGTCATGCGACGACGACCTGACCGGGGACGTGCGGTCAATTCCATGCGAGGCGCGGACCAGGCGCCGGCGACCCGACTCGAGCAGCAGGTCGGGGTGATGGGAGAAGAACTTGACGGCGCTGGAGACGTGGTGGCGCATCGCCGGCCCGAACCAGGAGCGACGGCTGGCGGCCTGGTGCTCGTGCCGTCCGCGGACGGACGGGTCGAGCTGGACGCGCCAGCCGGACGACCAGAGCCGGACGCAGAAGTCGACGTCCTCGAAGTAGAGGGCGTAGCGCGTGTCGAAGCCACCGACGCTCTCGAACGCGGCCCTGCGCACGACGAAGAACGCGCCGACGACCCACGGGACGTCGCCGGGCGCGGCCGCTCGTCCGACCGCGCCGTTCGTTCCGCCCGTGATGCGGCGGGAGACGAGCTGCGTCGGCGACGGCACGTGGCGCGCCGAGTCCTGCAGCGAGCCGTCGGGCAGCACGAGCGCCGGCGCCACCAGGCCGACCGACGGGTCCGCGAACGCCGCCTCGAGCCGGTCGATCAATGCCACGTCGTCGACCAGGATGTCCGGGTTGAGCACTGCGATGAGCTCAGCATCCGTGTCGGCGACACCCGCGTTGATCGCGGCGGCCAGGCCGTCGTTGCCGTAGCGGCGGATCACCTCGACGCCGGCGGTCTCGGCGACGGCCACGGAGTCGTCGCCGGAGGCGTTGTCGACGACGACGATCCGATCGAAGGCGGCGCGCAGGGGCAGGCAGTCCAGCTGTCGCTGGAGGTCGGCTGAGCTGTTGTAGGAGACGATCACCGCGTCCATTGCGCCGCAGACTATGGAGCCCCGACCCAACCGCGGTCGGGTTGTCGTCTTTGTTCACGCTCGGCCCGGTCGGGCCCGACTGGTCTACACACCGTTAGGGAGTGGAATGCGTGGAGGCTGGCGAGTAGTGCGCCGCGCGTCTAGAATTCGCCGATGCCGATCTTCAGGCTTGAGGCTTCGCCGCCGCAG
>CAWHAS010000014.1:0-6695 GCA_963827355.1 uncultured Gemmatimonadaceae bacterium | reverse complement strand
GGAATTCGCGCCCGCGGACCGCGACGAGGAATGTGGGCACGAGAAAGAGAGTGATCGGAGTCGACAGCGTCAGCCCGCCGATCACCGCGATCGCCAGCGGCCTCTGCAACTCGCTCCCGGCGCCAAGGCCGAGCGCGAGCGGAGCGAGCCCGGCGAGCGTGCACAGCGTCGTCATGAGAATCGGACGCAGGCGAACGCGTGCCGCATGACGGATGGCGACCTCGAGTGTCTCGCCCGGTCTCCGCATGCGAAGCTCCGTAAAATCGAGAAGAATGATGCCGTTCTTCACGATGAGACCAATGAGAAAAATCAGGCCCATGAGGCTCGACACATTGAGTTGAGTTCCGGTCACCCACAGCAGCCCCACCGCGCCGACGAACGACACCGGCGCCGCCAGCACGATGAGCAGCGGCTCGATGAACGAGCGGAACTGAACGAGCATGATGGCAACCACGCTCACCGCCGCGAGGAGGAGCACGATCATGAGCGCGCGAAACGATTCCTGTTGATTCGCGTACTGTCCCGCCAACTCCACGCTGCACGCCCGATGGCGGCGGATTCTGCGCGAGCACTCGACGCACATCCGACATGACGGAGCCAAGCGACCTCGTGCTGACATCGGACGTCAGCGCGATCATCTGCTGCTGATTCTCCCGTTGATATTGGCGCGCGGCCGACGGTGGGTATCACCGTTGCGATCGACGCGAGCGGCGTCGTCGCGTGTGTGCCTGGAAGGTGAATCGGAATTACGTCGAGACTGGCCGCCTCCCCTCGAACGCGATCAGGAGCCCGAACCCGGACATCGATCGCATGATCCTCGAGCCGCACTGTCCCGCGTGGACTCCAAGAAGCGCGCCACTGACCTCTTTGCCCACCTCCTCGGATCCAGCCCTGCCCGCGTTGCCTCGGCGCCGTTCATCGTCGACCTGCATCTCCGCCGCGGGTTCGCTCACACCGCTGTATAGGTCCTCCACTCCGTCGATCGCCTGCAGCTTCGGCGCGAGCGTTGTCGCGAATCGCTCCAGCGTATCGAGCTGCGAGCCGAACAGCTTGATCTCGACCGGCTTCGCTGCGCCCGCCAGATCGTTGATGACGTCCGAAGAATCTGTACGAACTCGACGCGCATTCGGGGAACGGCGCGATTGATCTTCGGGCGGGCATCGTCGATGACTTCCTGGCTCGAACGAGAGCGATCGCCGGGCTCTTTCAATCGCACCGCGATGTCGCCGCGATTCTGTTCCGTGGCGAACAGGCCGAGCTCGGCGCCGAGGCGCCGCGATGTTCCGGCGACCTCGGGCTCGCTCGCCAGGATGCGCTCGACGATCTGTATCTGCCGGTCCGACTCGGCAAGCGGCGTCCCTCCCGGCGTGAAATAGTCGACGACGAACGCGCCCTCGTCCATTTCCGGCAGGAAGCCGCTGCCCACCACTCGCTTGACGAAGAAGCCGACGAACAAGCAGCGCGACCGCCCCTCCGAGCATGAGGCGGGGATGGTGCAGCGAAGCGCCGAGCGAGCGCTCGTATCGATCGGCAAGCCCGTCGAGTGCGCGCGCGATTGCCAGGATCCAGATGCGTCCCTCGTGCGTGTCCTCGTGTTCATCCGTCGAGCAACGACTCGGCGAGCACCGGGATCAGCGTGAGGGCCAGCACGAGCGACACGATCACGGCGATCGCTCAGCGTGATCGAGAGCGCCGTGAAGAACTGTCCCACTACGCCGGTAAGAGGCCGAGCGGCAGGAACACGACGACCGTGTGAGGTGGACGTCGTGACGGGCCAGATCAACTCCTTCATCGCGGCGCGAACGGCGACCTGCCGGTCGGGCGTCAGCCGGACGTGGCGGACGATATTCTCGGTGATCACGATCGCGTCGTCGATGACGAGGCCGATCGCGATCGCCATCGCGCCCAATGTCATCAGATTGAAGGTCTGGCCGAGGCGCGACATCACGAACGACCGTGATCGCGAGCGTGAGCGGGATCGACGACGCCGCTGATCGCCGTCACCCGCGCGTTGCGGAGGAAGATCAGCAGCACCATGCACCGCGAGCGCCGCGCCGATCAGCATCGCATCGCGCACCGACTTGAGCGCGTCGCGCACCAGCGCGGCCTGATCGTACACCGGCTTGAGACGCACGCCCGGCGGGAGCGTCCGAGAGCGACGACGCGATCTCGCGATGCTGTCGGCGATCTACACTGTGTTGCCGCCGATCTGTCGAGTGACGTTGAGCAGCGCGGCTGGGCGGCCGTCGCCGGCGCGATCACGGACTCACCCGTCGGGTGCCCGAGCACACCGTCGCGACATCGCGCACGCGAAGCCGTTGCCGATGACGATGTCTCCGATGCGTCCGCCGAGTGCGAATCCCTCGTCGACGACGACGAGATATTGCGAGTAGCTCCGCGTCACGCGCCCGACCGCATCGACGGAAATGAGAGTGATCGATCTCCTCGCAAGTCGGAATAGCTCATCCCGCGCGGCGAGCCGCGCCGGATCCGCGATGACCTCGACCTCGCGAACGTCGGAGCCCTGCACATCGACGCGACCAACGCCCGGCACGCGCGACAGCGCCGGCCGGAGCTGATACAGCGCGAGATCGTACAGCGTGGCCGGATCGCCGCCCTCGAGATTGTACGAAAGAATTGGGAACACGAATGGCGAGAGCCGTTCCACCTGGATATGGACATCCGACGGCAACGCGCTGCGCGCCTGCTCGATGCGCTGTTGCGTCTGTTGCAGCGCGATCTGCATGTCGGTGTGCTCGTCGAAGTACAACTGAAGCTCGCTGCTCCCGCGAATCGAGCGCGACGTCACGCGCCGAACGCCCTGCACGCTCGTCACCGCCTCCTCGATCGGACGCGAGATGGTGAACACGATCTCCCGAGCGTCGAGCGCCGAACCCTCGGCGACGATCGTGATGCGCGGGAAGAGAAGCTCCGGGTAGATCGCCGATGGAAGCGAGAGCGCCGTTCGGATTCCGACGGCGCTCGCGACCGCCACCGCGAGATAGACGAACCGACGCTGTGCCGAGAGCAGATCGAAGAGCTTCACGGCTTGGGGGCGCCCACCGGGATCGGCGTCGCGGCGGGGCTCTCGGTTGGCGTCATCACCTTCGCGCTGTCGGTCACGCCATAGGCACCGTACGTCACCACCGTCTCGCCACCGGCGAGTCCCGAAGTGATCTCGGCGAGCCCGCCATCGCGCACGCCCACCGTCACGGGCGTCGCGTGTGCGGCATGCGACGCGTCGACGACGAACACCTTGATCGAGTCACCGTTCGGCACGAGCGCCTCGGCCGGCACGGTGATGGCGTTCGGGTGAGCGGCGACCACGATGCGGGCAAACACCGTCTCGCCGACTCGCAGCTGACGCGCGGGCTTGGTGATGGGCGCGCGCACCACTACCGCGCGGGCGGTGCTGTCGATGGTCGCGCCGATGTCGGCAACCGTCGCCGATCCGAGCGCCTCCGAATCCGCGCCCGGCTTCGCCGTCATGTCCACGAGCGCGCCGGGATGCACGCGCGCAGCGGCATCTGGCGGTACGGGAATCAGGAGATCCAGCGACGCCGGGTCGGTGATCTCGACGAGCGGCTGTCCCGGGTCGACGTTCGAGCCAAGGACGGCCGTCATGCGCGTGACCACGCCGGCAAGCGGCGCTCGAAGAGTCGCTCGCGATTGCAGCCGCTGCGCCGCAATCGCGTCGGCGTTCGCGCGACCGAGTTCGCTCTCGGCCTGATCGAGATCCTTCCGTGGTGCGATCCCCGCTCCGACGAGCCGCTGCGCGCGCTCCTGCGCACGCTGCGCGGCGGCAAGCGCGGTGGCCGCCGCGGCGTATTGCGCGTCGAGCGGCGCCCGGTCGAAGGCAACGAGTGGCGCGCCCGCGCTCACGCTCTGTCCAGTCGTCACGTACACCTTCGTCACTCGCGTGGCCGCGGGCGCGCTCATTTGCGCGATGTGGTCGGGACGCGCGGAGATCGATCCAATCGCGTCCACGGTCTCTCGAACGGACCGGCGCGTTGCGATCGCGGTTCGTGCACCGACCACGGGTGGCACCTCGGTATCCGCGCCGGCCGTCTCCTTCTTGCCGCATCCGGCCAACGCGAGCACGAACGCGAGCGCGGCCGCGGCGCGATGTGATGTGCACGACGAGAACTGTGAGGTCATTGCGTGAGTGTTCCGCTGTAGAGGCGAAGCGTGGCGGCAGCGGCGTTCGCCGCGACGAGATCATCTGTCAGCTCGGACAGCGTGTCGCGCGCGTTGCGCTGCGCCTCCAGCACGGTCGTGAGCGGGTACGCTCCCTCCACGTACGCCTGGAGCGACAAGCGGGCGACGCGATTCGCCGTCTCGACGAGCCGCCGATCACGCGCGACGCGCATCAGCGAGGTGGCGAGGTCGCGCTTCGCCCTCGCGATGAGCGCGGCACTCTCCCGCTCAGCCGTCGCGAGCTCCACGCGAGCTCGGTCGCGCTCGGCCTGCGCCACGGCTACGGCGCCCTGTCCCTGATTGAACAGCGGCAGCGGCACGGACACGCCGACCGTTGGGAGCAGCCCGGGCTCCGCCCCCGTGGGATCGTGATTCTCGACGCCGGCCTGCAGCGCAAGCCCGCTCCACACGTTCCGTCGCTCGAGCGCGAGCGCCTGATCGGCGGACTGGAGATCGCGCTGTGCTGCCGCCACGGACAGCGTGGGCGCACCGTTGGCGGCGTGCGTGGTATCCATGAGAAGCGACGAATCCACGAGCGGCACCTCGAGGCTGTCTGCAACCGTGATCAACTGTTCGCTCGCTGCGAGGCCGAGCGCCTGTTGCAGATCGAGGACTGCGCCGACCGCCTCGGCCGAGTCGGCAACCGCGATGTTTCGTGCACGCCCCGCGTTGATGCTCGCCACGTCCACATTGAGGTCACTGGCGTCGCCGGCGCTCCGGCGAACCCTAGCGACGACGAGCAGGCTGTCGGCGTCTGCCGCATTGCGCAGCGAGAGAGCCGCGCGGGCGCGCTTCGCCGCCGCGATCGTGTACGAGGTGTCGACATTGAGCCGGATC
This sequence comes from uncultured Gemmatimonadaceae bacterium, assembly GCA_963827355.1. Lineage (GTDB taxonomy): Bacteria > Gemmatimonadota > Gemmatimonadetes > Gemmatimonadales > Gemmatimonadaceae > FEN-1250. The sequence continues at coordinate 1,661 of CAWHAS010000014.1, read as the reverse complement.
GAGGCGCGCTCGAATGCCAGCCGGATGGTTGCGGCCTCGCTTGCCGAGCGCGCGGACGCCACGCGCAGGCTGCGGAGCGTCAGGAAGTCGAGCGGGATGTCGACCGTCGCGTGGTATTGCGGAATCGCCTTGCTGTACGAGGCCGAGAGCAGGGGATTGGCGATGGCCCCGGCTGCGCGAACCTTGGCCGACGCGCTTCGGGCGGTGGCGTTCGCGAGTGCTGAGCGCGAGCCGCGTGCGAGCGCCAGTGAGACCGCGCTGTCGCGTGTGATCGCCACGAGGCTCGCGCTCTGCGCGGCCGCGCCCGCGGCGCCGCTCATCAGGAGCAGCACGAAGCACACAAGTGCGCCCGCGCGCATCGCCGGGACGCGAAGACGCGGCGGGCGCGGACTCTGCGGCATCGTGCGAATGATGCGCCACCAACCTGTCATGCCGATTACACCGTGAGTGCTAGCTCGCGCGTACGACGGGAAAAGTGACGGTAACCCTCGTACCGCCGCCGGTCGCGGGCTCGAGTGCGATGTGCGCGGCGTGCAGCTCCGCGATCCAGCGCGCAATCGCAAGTCCCAGACCGGCGCCGGTCGTCGCTCCTCGCGCGGACTCGGCGCGGTAGAAACGGTCGAACACGCGCGGAACGTCCGTATCCGCGATCCCGACCCCGCGGTCCTCCACGATCAGTGATCCCGCACCCGCGCTCGAGCGCACGGAGATCGTGACGACGCCGCGGTCGTGGCTGAACTTGATCGCGTTGTCGAGGAGTATGAGCACGAGCTGACGCAGCAGCGACGCGTCGCCTGCGATCACGACTTCATCCGCATCGGCCACAGTGAGCACGATGCCGCGCCGCGCCGCAATCCACCCCGCGGTGGTCACCGCCTCGAGGACGATCTCGTCCAGCTGTACGCGCGCGGGTGCGAACGGGCGCTCGTCCGCGTCCGCGCGAGCCAGTGTGAACAGATCGTTGACGAGTGTCGTCAGCCGCTCGACTTCTTCGCGCAGCTCGCCGAGCATTTTCTCGTACGCAGCGGCGTCGCGAGGCTGCTCCAGCGCGACGTCCACACGACTCCGAATCACGGCCACCGGCGTCCGAAGCTCGTGCGCCGCATCCGCCATGAATCGCCGCATCCGGTTCATGTTGCGCTCGACGGGCGCCACCGACTTCTGCGCGAGCAGCCATCCACCGCTGGCGACGAGCGCTAGTCCGAGAAGGCCGAAACCGCCGGCCATCGCGAGCAGCATTGAGTAGCGATCATTGATCGTGTCGCGATTCACGACGGCCGCGGCGACGTAGCGCGCGCCGCCGCTCGTCGCGATCGTCTCCGCGTATGCCTGCAGCGTCAGATCCTCCGGCGCGTCCCATTGGCGCGTGGCCGAGCCGTTCCTCGCGGCACTTCTGGCCAGCGCGCGAACGTTGCTGTCCGCGGTGGTCGGCGTGAGCGGATGGCCATCGCGGTCGAATAGGTAAAGCTGCCGGTCCGGAATCCGCAGTTCGTCCACCGCATTGATCGCCGGAGCGCCCGTGCCGGCACGCTCTTTCTCGCGGCGCTCGGCGGCGTGCGCGACCTCTCGCGTCGCCGCGCGCAGCGATGAGTCGAGCTGCACCGAGACGTCGCGCGCGAGCATCGCGAAGAGGAGCGCGCCGAGCGTGACGAGCACGATCG
>CAWHAS010000013.1:0-221890 GCA_963827355.1 uncultured Gemmatimonadaceae bacterium | reverse complement strand
TGCCGTTGCCGCTGCCGACTCCAGTCGTGCCGGCGCCTGTCGCGCCAGCTGAGCCGCTTGCATTGGAACCGGTCGCCGCCACGCCAGTTGCGTCCGCGCCAGACTTCGTGATCCGTCCCAACATCGAGGCGCCCGCGGACAAGCTATTCCACACCCCGCTCGGTCCGTTCACCGTTCCGGGCGCCCTACTCGCGGATCGCGATAAGGAAGTCCAATACTGCTACACGCAGCTCTCTCAGTTACAATCCTGATCTCAAGGGCGAGATCTCGGTGAAGGTCTCGGTTGGCAACGATGGGGCGGTGCTGGACGCGGTCGTGACGAAGCGGAGCTGGCAGGGCATCAGCGCCGGGGAGGTGGAGTCTGCGTGCGCGCGCTCGCGCACGATTGGACCTTCGCCGCGAACGATCCCGCCGTCGCCGGCGGCGCGAAGGTGCTGACTTTCCGCTTCGCCCCTTGAGTCGCGCGCGGGCAACCCGCGCGAAACACCTTGCCCGCAGTCCTCGTAAGGCATTATGAATCTGCCTTCATCAGGAGCGCGCATGTTCAGCCTCATTGGAATCGGAATCTCGATCGCGGTTGCCGTGATCGCCTACGTGCAAACTCGCGACTTCGTGCGCCGTCGGCTGCGCTACGTCGACAAGGTGCAGAGCCCGATCGCGCTGTGGGTGCCGGTGCGGCGGTCGCCCTCATCGGTATACCGGTCTCCGCCTTTCTTCCCTTCGTCGGTATTGGAACTCGTCATCCTGGGTACGAGCGTCGGCACCGCCGTGGCACATGGCGTGCGCGACATTAAGCGCGGCGGATCCGCTCCATCTCCGTAGTCGCGTCGGCGCAGCCAGCGTTGGCCGCGGGGTACTCCATCCGAAACTCCTGCCGGCCCGCACAGCCGCGATAGCCAAAATGATCGAGCTGTCAAAAAGGCCCGGCGAAAATGCCGGGCCTCTTTTTTTGTGCGAGGGATGTGAATTCTGGGGTGAAGAGAGTATTGCGACCCGGCGAACGCGCGATATGTTCACACCCGTACGGTTGTGCCTGCAATCCGTGCGTCTGCGATACGTAGTTCCGCTTACCATCCCCCCCTCGGAGGACCGCTCATGACACTCCCTCGGTGCGCATTGCGCCACCAGTCGGAAGCGCACGTGCGCGCACGCCAACCCGCGCACGTGCGCTGGTTGTTGCGGCTCGCATCCGTCGCGATGTTCGTCGCGACGCTAAGTAGCGCGGCCTTCGCACAAACGACCTCGATTTCGGGCTCGGTCACGGACGCCGCGAGCGTCCCCATTGTCGCGGCGCAGGTGTCCATCCCCGGCACGCGATACGCAACCGCGACGGACGCGAGCGGACGATTCCACCTCACCGGCCTCACCGATCCCGTCGGCACCGCCGTCACAATCTCGGCGCGCCGCATTGGCTACTCGAGCAACAGCGTTGCCGTGCACGTCGGCGACGAGGATGTTGCGATTCATCTCACAGCCACGGCGGTCTCGCTCAACGAGGTCGTGGTTACCGGTACACCCGGAAGCACCGAACGCCGAGCGCTTGGCGTCGACGTCGCGCAGATCGATGCGGCGACGCTCGTACAGAAGGCACCGATCTCGGATGTTCAATCGCTGCTCAACGGACGCACGCCGGGAGTCACGCTCCTCGCGAATTCGGGCGTCGTCGGCGGCGGGTCGACCGTCCGCATTCGCGGAGTCTCCAGCTTCTCGCTCACGAACCAGCCGCTCATCTATGTCGACGGTGTGCGCGTGGACAACACGCAATCCACCGGCACGAGCAATCAGGGATTCGGCGCGAATACCACTACGCGCTGGAACGACTTCAATCCCGAGGACATCGAGAGCATCGAAATCGTAAAGGGCCCTGCGGCGACAACGCTGTACGGTACCGAGGCTGCCAACGGTGTGATTCAGATCATCACCAAGAAGGGCGCCATCGGAAAGACCACGTACGACTTCAGCACGCACCAGGGCGCGAACTACTTCGCGAATCCCCAGGGACGCCTCTGGAGAAACTTCGATACGAACGCGGCCGGGGACACGGTCAGCGAGACGTATTCGGATCTCCAGGCCGCGTATGGCCAGCCGATTTTCACGACCGGCCATCTGCAGTCGTATGACGTCGGTATCAGCGGCGGCACGCCCTTGCTTCGCTACCACGTGGCTGGCGGATACGAACGCAACGAGGGTGTAGAGTCATCGAACAATCTGAATAACTACACGACACGCGTGAATCTGGGCGTGTTCCCGAGCGACAAGCTCGACATCTCGGCGACCGCGGCATACATCGTCGGCCACACGAACCTGGCGGCAGAAGCCGGCTTTGGCGGAACCACCTGGACGACGTATTTCGCCGATCCCGCGAACATCAGCACCCCGACAACCCGAACCCGCACCTCGGCTTCCTCAGCGGGCTGCCTTCGTCGTACCACGAGAACTATCAGCTCTTCCAGGCGATCAACCGCTTCACTGGCGGCGTGACCGTCAATCATCATCCCGTGAGCTGGTTCAACCAGCGTCTCACACTTGGTGTGGACGGCGGCAACGAGGACAGCGAAGAGCTGGGCGGCGTGCACCACGACCTGTCGTTCTTCTTCGACACGGACGCGGATTCCGGCTACAAGGTCGTGGATACGCGCGACACGAGAATTTTCACGTCGAGCTACGTCGGCAACCTGATTCTCCCCGTGTCGAGCACGATGCGCTCGACGACGTCGCTCGGTGGCGACATCATCAAGCGCGACGGAAAGTATTTCAACGGATTCGGCGCGGATTTCCCGGCGCCGGGCCTGTCGTCACTTTCCTCGACAACGGCTCAGCAACAGACGATCGAATCCGACACGCTCGACAACACGGTTGGCGTGTTCGGACAGGAAGAGCTTCGCGTGGCGCGATCGCCTGTTCCTTACGGCTGGCGTGCGACTCGACAACAACAGCGCGTTCGGAAAGCAGTTTAGGAACGTGTTCTATCCGAAGTTCAGCTTGGCGTGGGTTTTGAGTGAGGAGCCGTTTTTCCACGTCGCCGATATCACGACGCTCAAGCTGCGCGCGGCGTACGGGCAGTCGGGGCAATCTCCGCAGCCGTATTCGTCGCTCGCGACGTACACGTCTGTCCCAGGCCCGTTCGGCGCGTCGATCACGCCAGCCATTTTCGGCAATCCGAACCTCGGACCCGAGCGCGCGTACGAAACCGAGTTCGGATTCGACGCTGGGCTGTTGCACGACCGGGCCGGTATCGAGTTCACCTATTATTTCGGCGGAACCAAGGACGCTATTCTCCAGCAACAGCTGCCGCCGTCCATCGGATTCCCCGGAACGCAATACGTAAACGCCGGTGCGTTGACCAAACACGGCTTCGAGTTGGCGCTGCACGGCACACCGTATCAAACGAAGAGCACCGAGTGGACCCTCGGCGTCAACCTCTCCAAGGCTGATTCGAAGGTCACCGATCTCAATGGCGCCGATTTCCTGCAGGCGTCCACGAATGTGCGACACGTGGTCGGCTTCCCTGTGGGCTCCTGGTTCGCGAAGAAGGTCGTCGGATCGACGTTGCTGGCAGACGGCAGCGTCACGGACGTGATGTGCGACGACGGCACGTCACAACACGCCGCGATTTCATGCTCGACAATGCGCCGGTCGTCTATCTCGGACGCACCTTGCCGAACTTCGAAGGATCGGCGACGTCGACGCTGCGCTTCATGAAGAACTTCCAGTTTTTCGTGATGCTCGACAGCAAGACGGGCTACAAGAAGCTCGATGGCAACGCACGCGTCCGCTGCCACATCTTCGACGAGTGCGAGACCAACTGGTACAAGCAGGGCGTCGATCCGGCGCTGTTGGGTGCGCAACCACCAGCTCCTTTACAGCGACATCATCAACGACGCGAGCTTCGTGAAGCTTCGCGAAGTTTCGATTCAGTATGCGCTACCAAGCAGTTGGGCAGCCACCTTTCGCGCGAGTGGCGCGACGATCTCCCTCGCTGGCCGGAATTTGGCACACGTGGACGAAGTACCAGGGACTCGACCCCGAGGGATCGTTCCAGGGCGGATCTCGAGGCTTCGGTCAGTGGGAACAAGATGTCACGCCGCAGTTACGGCAGTTCGTCACGACGATCCATCTCACCTACTAATCGCGCGTCATGATGTCACCCGATATTCAAAGGCCAACACACATGCAGAAGCGACCCGCGCGCCTCGCGCGCACCAAAGCATGGGCGTTCTTGTCGATCGCTACGGTATGTACGGCGCTGGCGTGCAGCAACTTGCTGGACGTAAAAGCACCCGACGCGATCGGCGCGAGCACGCTCGAGATTCCGCAGAACGCAGAGCTACTCGTCAATAGCGCGATCGGCGATTTTTATTGCGCGTACGCATCGTACGTCGCCGCGAGTGCATTGATGAGTGGCGAGTTCCAGGAGACGACGCTGACCGCATCGCGATGGTCCTACGACCGCCGCGATATCGATCCCGGCGAGACCGCGTATTCCACGAACGACTGCACGACGCTCGGCACGTACACGCCGATTTCCACGGCGCGTTACACGAGTGATCACTCGCTTGGATTGCTGGAAGGGTGGACGGATGATCAGGTCTCGAATCGTCAGGATCTCATTGCCAAAGCCGCGGTATTCGGTGGCTACAGCCGAATCCTGCTTGGGGAGGGATTCTGCGCTGCGGCGATCGATGTCGGACCGCAGCTTTCGTCGAATCAGCTCTTCGCGCTCGCGGTGGCGAAGTTCGATACGGCGGTGGCCGCGGCCCAGGCGGCTGAAGATCAACCGCTGCTGAATCTCGCCCAAGTGGGTCGGGCACGGGCGGAGCTCGACGGCGGCAACATTGCCGCGGCAGCCACCGATGCGGCGCTCGTGCCATCGGGATTCGTGTATGCGGCGACATACGATGCGTCAACGGACTATCGGTCCAATCGTGTATTTGCCGAGAACAACGGACATAGCGTTACGGTCGCGCCACAGTATCGCAACTTGAGCGATCCGCGGGTTTCGGTGACCGATGCTGATCGCCTCGCCGCTGACGAGCAGACACCTCTGTTCCTGCAAAACAAGTACGTTGATGGCTCGGCGCCAATCACGATCGGCAGCTACATCGAAGCACAGCTCATTCTCGCCGAGGCAACCGGTGGTTCGGGAGCCATCACGATTCTCAACAATCTTCGTGCGAGCGTGTCTGGACTCGCTCCCCTTGCTTCATCGAGCGATCCGGCAGTGTCACGGCCGACATCGCGCAGGAGCGGGCGCGCTGGCTGTGGTTGCAGGGGACGCACCTGTACGATGTTCGCCGGCTCGCGCTGCCGCTGGTGCCGGCGGCAGGACTGGGCTACTCGATCACCTACAGCAAGGGCGGCAAGTACGGCACGGAAACCTGCATGCCGATACCTGACGTCGAGACGAACAACAACCCGAACGCGCGCACCCCACCCACGGGCTGACGCGATCCACGTCGAAAAAAGAGGAGGCGCGATCTGCGCCTCCTCTTTTTTGTCCGATCGTACAGCTACATGTTGTCGACCATCGCCTGCGCGAACTCGCTCGTCTTGAGCAGCGTCGCGCCCTTCATCTGTCGCTCGAAGTCGTAGGTCACGCGCTTCTGCCCGATCGTCTTCTCGAGCGACGTGAGGATTCGGTCCGCCACTTCGTGCCAGCCGAGGTGGCGGAACATCATCTCGCCACTGAGGATCACGGAGCCCGGATTCACCTTGTCCTGGCCCGCATACTTCGGCGCGGTGCCATGAGTCGCCTCGAACACGGCGTGTCCGGTGGTGTAGTTGATGTTCGCGCCCGGCGCGATGCCGATGCCGCCCACCTGCGCCGCGAGGGCGTCGGAGATGTAGTCGCCGTTCAGGTTCATCGTGGCGATCACGCTGTACTCGCGCGGGCGCGTAAGGATCTGCTGCAGGAACGCATCCGCGATCACGTCCTTGATCACGACGCCGCCGGGTAGCTGCAGCCACGGTCCGCCGTCGAGCTCGGTCGCGCCGTACTCGCGCTTCGCCAGCTCGTAGCCCCAGTCGCGGAAGCCGCCCTCGGTGTACTTCATGATGTTGCCCTTGTGCACCAGCGTCACGCTCGGAAGCGAGTGCGCGACGGCGTAGTCGATCGCCGCGCGAATCAGCCGGGTGCTCCCCTCGATGGAGACCGGCTTGATGCCAATGGCGCTCGACTCCGGAAAGCGAATCGTCTGCACGCCCATCTCGCCGCGAAGGAACTCGATGACCTGCTTCGCCTCGGCCGACTCGCGCCTTCCACTCGATGCCGGCGTAGATGTCTTCCGTATTCTCGCGGAAGATGATCATGTTCACGTCTTCGGGCGCCTTCACGGGCGATGGGAACGCCGCTGAAGTAGCGCACGGGGCGCACGCACGCGTAGAGATCGAGCCTCTGCCTGAGCGCGACGTTCAGCGAGCGGAATCCACCGCCCACGGGCGTCGTGAGCGGCCCCTTGATCGACACGAGATGGTGGTCGAGCGCCGCAACCGTGTCATCCGGAAGCCAGTTGTTCACGGTATTCTTCGCCTTCTCGCCGGCGAGGACCTCGAACCACTCGATCTTCCGGGTCTTTCCATACGCGGCGCGCACGGCGCCGTCGAAGACCAGCTGTGAGGCGTGCCAGATATCCGGACCAGTCCCGTCGCCTTCGATGTACGGTATGATCGGCTGGGCGGGGACTTGCAGCACCCCGTCCCTCATCGTGATCGTTTCACCCTGGGTCGGCGGCTTCAAATTCTTGTATTCTGGTACGGTGGACGTGGTCATGGTCATTCGGCTCCTGCGTCAATGAGTGCCAATGCGCGAAATGTGCTGACGGAGCACGTGGAGGGCAACGAGGCCACCGCGCGTGCGGCGACGGCGATCGCGGACGCGTTCGACTCCTACCGGTCGCGCTTCGCGGAGATCACGCGTGGCGTGCGCGACCGCTTCGAGCGCCGCGACTGGATCGGCACGCAGGACGACGCGGCCGCGCGCCTGGCACTATATCGGATCCACGTCGCCCGGGCGCTCGCCGAGGTGCGCTTCGAGCTCGGCGTGCTCGCGACTGACGTTCCGACGTGGGAAGAGGTCAAGTGGCTGCACGGCGCGCTCATCGTCGACCGCGACGACTGCGAGATCGCGGAGACGTTCTTCAGCTCGATCACGCGGCGGGTGTTCACGACCGTGGGAGTGAACTCGCACGTCGAATACGTGCTGCCCGAGGCGAATCCCGAGTTGCGTGGCGACGAGCTGCCGATCACGCGATGTTACGCGCTCGATACCGGCGCGGCGTCCGCCCTCGACCAGCTGCTCGCGGATCTTGGCTGGACCGTGCCGTACGCGCATCTCGCCATCGACGTGCAGCTCGCCGCGGAGCGCGTCGAGGGTGCGCTCGCGCGCGCCGGCATTCCGTCTGATAGGGAGTGCGATCGAGGCGCTCGTGCCGGTCTTCTTCCGCAACAAGGGCGCGTACGTCATTGCGCGCGTGAAGAACGGCGATGCCTGGCTGCCCGTGGTGCTGCCGCTGCTTCATGGCCCGGATGGCATTGTGATCGACGCGGTGCTCACGACGTCGAACGAGGTCAGCATCGTCTTCGGCTTCAGCTGGTCGTACTTCTTCGTGGAGGCGTCGCGGCCGCGGGCCATCGTCGAATTCCTCGCGTCGATCATGCCGCTCAAGCGCGTCGACGAGCTGTACAATGCGATCGGCTTCAACAAGCACGGAAAGACGGAGCTTTACCGGAGCCTTGTCGAGCACATGGCGAGGCCGGATGCAAAGTTCGACTTCGCGGAAGGCGACGAAGGGCTCGTCATGAGCGTGTTCACGCTGCCCTCGCTCAACGTCGTGTTCAAGATCATCAAGGATCGGTTCGGCCATCCCAAGCGCATCACACGCACGGGCGTGCTCGGCAAGTACCATTCTCGTGTTCGTACGCGATCGCGTGGGAAGGCTGGCTGATGCGCAGGAGTTCGAGCACCTCGCCTTTCCGCGGCGTCTCTTCCCGGATGACCTTCTCGCTCACCTGCGCGAGGTCGCGCCTTCGATCGTGCGGGTGGAGGGGGATTCGGTGATCATTGCGCACCTGTACACCGAGCGGCGCGTGACGCCGCTCAACGTCTTCCTGCGCGATGCGACACCGGAGGCCGCGGCGGAAGCGATTCTCGACTATGGAGCCGCGATCAAGGACCTCGCGGCCGCGAATATCTTCACGGGCGACATGCTGCTCAAGAACTTCGGCGTCAGCCGCCACGGACGCGTCATCTTCTACGACTACGATGAGCTCTGCCTGCTCACGGAGTGCAACATTCGCGCGCTCCCGCAGCCTCGCACGGAGGACGAGGAGATGGCGGCCGAGCCGTGGTACTATGTGGGCGAGCAGGATGTGTTTCCGGAGGAGTTCACCGCCTTCCTGGTTCCGCCGGCACCATTGCGCGACATCTTCCTCGGCGCACACGACGATCTGCTCACGGTCGAATACTGGAGGGGCATGCAGCAGCGGCAGAAGGCGGGCGAGGTGGTCGACGTGTTCCCGTACCGCGCGAGCCGCCGGCTGGTGCAGCCGTGACCGCGCGCGAACCGGACTTCGACACGATCGTCGTGGGGCTCGGGGCGATGGGAAGCGCCGCGCTGTACCACCTCGCATTGCGCGGCGTGCGCGTACTCGGCATTGACCGCTTCGCGCCGCCTCACCTTCACGGGTCGACGCACGGACGCACGCGGATCATTCGCGAGGCGTACTACGAGCATCCGTGCTACGTCCCGATCGTGCAGCGCGCCTACGAGCTGTGGGCGGCGCTCGAGCGAGAGGCGGGCGAATCGCTGTTCGTGCGGACGGGCGGGCTCATGATCGGGCCGCCCGACGGCTCGCTCTTTGGTGGCGCGCTGCGGAGTGCCAGGGAGCACGGCCTCGAGCACACGATTCTGAGTCCCGAAGAAGTGCACGCGCGATTCCCCGGGTTCCGCGTGCCGAAGGAGTCGATGGCGCTGCTCGAGCCGCGCGCAGGGTTGCTCTTCCCGGAGAAATCCGTCGAGACGCACCTGGCGCTCGCGCAGCGTGCGGGGGCGACACTTCGCACCGGCGTGACGGTGACTGGATGGGATGCAAGCGAGGGCGTCGAGGTCCGCAGCGATGCAGGAGCCTTCCGCGCGAACACGCTCATCCTCGCGGCGGGCCCGTGGCTTCCGGCGCTCGTGCCCGAGCTCGAGCTTCCCCTCGAGGTCGAGCGCCAGCTCTTTCACTGGTTCGAGCCAGCGTCGCATCCGGAGTGGTACGACGCGGCGCACTCGCCGGTCTCGCTCATCGAGTACGACGACGAGCGCCTGTTCGCCACCTTTCCGAACATCGGGCACGGCGTGAAGGCGGGCATTCATCACGAGGGCGAGGTCATCGATCCCGATGCGCCGCGCGTGCCTGCGTCAGCGGCCGAGGGCGCCGAGATGCACGCGCTGCTCGCGCGCTACCTGCCGGAGGCGGCGGGGAAAATTCTCGACCGCGCGACCTGCGTTTACACGAACACGCCCGACCATGACTTTCTCATCGACGCACATCCTGCGCATCCGAACGTGCTCATTGCGAGTCCGTGCTCGGGGCACGGCTTCAAGTTCTCGAGCGCGATCGGCGAGATTCTCGCGGATCTGGTGACGACTGGCGAGACGAGCTTCGACCTCGGCCCCTTCGCGCTGTCGCGATTGATGCCGCGCGCTCAGTGAGCGGCAGGCACCATTGTTTGGTGTAGCAGCGCGTCAACCGCCGCTTTCGTCTTCTCGTTGCGCAGTGAGGCGACGACGGCGGTGAGTGGCGGATCGCGAAGGTCGGCCGGGAGCCGTCCGATCGCCCGCAGCGTCCAGTCGCGCACGTATGGTCGCGGATCGTCGAGCGCGCGCACGAGTGCAGCGAGCGCCGTGGTGTCCCCTCGCGCCGAGAGAAACGCGAGGGTGTTGGCGGCGTTCGGAGTCTCGCCACGCAGCGAGTCGACGCTGGCCGTGTAGGCCGGATTGCCGAGTCGCGCCACGACATTGAGCGCCGCGTCGCGCACGACGTCGCGATACGAGCTTGCCGCGAGCCCGCGCGCAATCCACGAGGCGCGATTCGCGGTATCGCGGGCGATCAGCGATCCGATGGCGGCCGCCTGCACGCCGTAGCTCGAATCGGTCCACGCCTCTCGGGCCGCCGCGAGAGCGGGCTGGCCGCCAAAACGGATGAGCGAGCGGATAGCCGCCGCGCGCACCTGCGCCGAGCTGTCGCGGCGCGCGACCTCGAGCGCGGGCATCGCGATCGCGGCGGGAAAGGCGGCGAGCGCGACCACCGCGTGCTCGCGCGTGAGAAAGTAGTCGGCTCCGGTCGCGGCCGCGGCTACCGCCTCTGCCGGCTACCGAATCACCGGCGTGCCGAGCGAGCTGGCTGATCGCCCACCAGCGATTCCACAGATCAGGGTCATGCGCGAGCTGCATGGCCAGCCAGGCGGTTGGCTGCGGGAAGTCGAGCGACTTGACGATCGTGTTCCCTGCGTCGAACACGACCATCGTCGGCGCGCCGGGCAGCGAGTCGATCGACGATCGTCTCGCTCGCGCTGCATCGAGCAGCACGCGCCGCTCGACATCACCCTTTGCGGTCCCCACCAGAACGGTCACCGGGGCATGAAACACGAGCGCGACCCGAGGCCACGCGCTGTCCGCGCTTGCGGTGTCGGACTGGGTCTGCTCGTACGCGGAGCGTCAGCGCATGGCTCGCTGAATCGTACGCCGCGCCCACCGCGAAGCGCGGATAGCCGGGACGGTACATCCACTCGCTCCAGAACTGGGCGAGATTCTCTCCGGTGGCGTCGAGAATCGCGCGCCGGAAGTCCTCGGTAACTGTGCTGCCGAACTGATGCCGCGTCAGAAAAAGATGGATCGATGCCCAGAATCGCTCGTCGCCGAGTCGGCGCCGGAGCATGCGAAGTACGAGCGCGCCCTTGGGATAGATGTTGTTCGAGCCATCGGCCACGAGCGGCATCGAGCGTTCCGCATCGATCGCGATGAACTGCCGGTACTCGTCGAAATAGTAGTCGTCGCTCACATGGCGGCCGAGCTTCGCTTCCCAGTACGCGCCGTTCATGAACTCGGCGAATCCCTCGTTGAGCCAGAGGTGCGACCAATTCTCCGTTGTCTCGTCGTCGCCGAACCATTGGTGGGCGAGCTCGTGCGGAACGAGGAGCCAGTAGTACCACGGCCGGTCCGCGAATGCGCGTTTGTCGGGAAGCCAGTCGACGAGCTCGGTGGCGCTCACCATTCTCCTCGCCGCCGAAGAAGTCGGCGACGGTCTCCTGCGAGTACTTGGCCCACGGGTACCGAACGCCCGTGAGCTTGCGTGTACGTCTCGATCATGTCGGGCGTGTAGCCGAACAGCGGGCGCGCGAGAGCGCTATCCTCGTGATATACATAGTAGTCGACGGGAATTCCGCGCCACTGATCGTGAATGCGCGCGTACGGCGCGATCGCCACGGAGATGAGATACGTCGCCGATGGGAGTGCCTGCAGCCAGTGCGTCGTGCGCGAGCCATTCTTGTTTCGCACATCTCGCTCACGAGCTTGCCGTTCGAAACCACGGTCATCCGTGCGGGAACGGTGGCGATCACCTCCCAGCTCTCCTTGTCGTTCGGAAAGTCATACGTGGGAAACCAGGCGCTGTTGTCCGGTGGTCTCGCCCATGCTCCAGAGTTGCTGCGGTCGGTGCGGCCGCCCGTCGGCGTCGATGAACGTGAGACCGTGTCCGTTGTCGATGCGCGCGTGGTAGTCGAGGGTGAAGCGCGTGGTGTCGCCGAAGCGGAGCGGCTTGGCGAGATGCACCACGAGCGTGTCCCCAACGTGGGTCGTGCGGAGCGCAGCGTCCCGCCGCGTCGCTCGCGCGGCGAATCGAGATGCCTGCCGCGGCGTCGAGGATCACGGAATCGAGCGCCGCTCGCCTCGCCGCGAGCGTGGTCATCACACGCCCGTTCAGCGATGTGGAATCCCAGCTGATGTCGCGCAGCTCGATCCGCTGGTGCACGAGGTCATAATCATGCGATCGCGTCTCGACGTTTCCGGGCACCCACGTGGCCGGCACCTGCGCGCCAAGGGCGGCAGCTGCGCCGAGGAGGGTGAGGGCGAGTGTCGCGAGGCGCATGCGATTCGGGAGAAGGAGGGCGAGAGGCTCGAGGGAACGGTGGAATCTTCGTTCGTGCGTCGCGTCACGCAATCGGAGCCCATCCCGTTCCCCCGAACTTTGCATAGCTTTCACATGTGCGCGCGCTGCGCACATTTCCGCCTTCGATGGATGCATTCTTCCGGCGCGCCGCGCGCGACCGGTTACCGATACGAGTGAGTCCGCATGAGCACCAAGACGACGACAGCCCCGGCGCCCGCCGTAACGACGCCCGCCAGCCTGCACATCAGCGCGCCGGGATCAGACCTGAGCGTCGATCTTCCCGTGACCGATGGCGCGATTCGCGCCAACGATCTTCGCAAGGTCCCGACCGCCGATGGTGGGCTGCTCAGCTACGATCCTGCGTTCCTGAACACGGCGTCGTGCCGGAGCGCGATCACGTACATTGATGGCGATGTCGGCATTCTGCGCTATCGCGGCTACCCGATCGAGCAGCTCGCGGGAAAGGCGACCTTTCTCGAGGTCGCGTGGCTGCTGCGCCACGGCGAGCTTCCGACGCAGCCGGAATACGACGCGTGGGTGCACGACATTACGTTCCACACGTACGTGCACGAGAACGTGAAGACTTTCCTGCAGGGCTTTCGGTACGACGCGCATCCGATGTCGATTATGTGCAGCACGGTGGCCGCGCTGTCGTCGTTCTATCCGAGCGCGAAGAACATCCACGATCCCGAGGAGCGGAATCTCGCGATCATCCGCCTCATCGCGAAGCTGCCCACTCTCGCTGCCTTCGCGTACCGGCACATCAAGGGCTTGCCGTTCGTCTACCCCGACAACGATCTCTCCTACGTCGACAACTTCCTGAGCATGGTCGCGCGGATGAGCGAGCCGCAGTACGAGGCGCGCCCCGTGTTCACGCGCGCGCTCGAGATTCTGTTCATCCTGCATGCGGATCACGAGCAGAACTGCTCGACGAACGCAGTGCGGTCGGTCGGATCCTCCCACGTGGATCCATTCTCGGCGGTCGCGGCCGGCATCGCGGCGCTGTACGGCCCGCTGCACGGCGGCGCGAACGAAGCGGTGCTCCGGATGATTCAGGAGATCGGTCACGTGAAGAACGTGCCGGCATTCATAGACGAGGTGAAGGGCGGGAAGGGTGGCCGCCTGATGGGATTCGGACACCGCGTCTACAAGAGCTACGATCCGCGCGCGCGCATCGTGAAGGCGCTCGCGGACGAAGTGTTCGCCGAAGTTGGCGTCGACAAGGATCTCGAGATCGCGCTCGAGCTGGAGCGGATCGCGCTCTCCGATGACTACTTCGTGTCGCGCAAGCTGTATCCGAACGTCGACTTCTACACGGGGCTCATTTACCGGTCGATGAAATTTCCCATGGATTTCTTCACCGTGCTGTTCGCGATCGCGCGTACGGCGGGGTGGCTCGCGCAGTGGGAGGAGATGCTGCTCGACAAGGAGCAGAAGATCGCGCGGCCGCGGCAGATCTACACGGGTCCGGGCGAGCGTCCGTACAAGGGGACGCTGAAGTACTGAGCGGCGCTCGGCGTCGCACACGCCGCGCGGGGCTCCGACGACAACGAGGTGCACGGATTGGTTCCGTGCACCTCGTTTGCATAAACCCCAGCATTCTCGCAGTTATCCGTTAGTGTCCGTCAAAATCCGTTGAATCCGTTTTCAAATTGTTGGCGCCCGAACGGGCGACCGACCGTTGCCGCCCGGCTGAGTCGTAACAATTTGAAAACGGATATGAACGGATCGAACAGACACGAACGGAGAATACGTTTAACGGTCGCTGCCTCAGCTCGTGCAGTGCACCTCGGCTGGCGGGATGTTGTCGCACTCGATCGACTCGGCCATCCCGTGCGCCACTGGACCGCAGGCCGTGGTCTGTGCCGACTTCGCCGCCTCCTTCGCGTTCTCCGCGGTGGCTCGCGCGCAGTTGTGGGCGCCCTTGTAACTCACGCACACGTTGCACGCGGATTTTTGCGCCTGCATTGTGGACCACAGCAGAAACGCGGCGAGCGCCAGCGCGGCAAACAGAGTCAATCGTGTGGCGGGCTTCATCTGTCTCTCCAGTGTGCGCGAGAAGGGAATTCAGTCCCTAGCATACTCGAAATCGTGGGCGCTGTCATCTCGCGCGATCGCACCCGCGCACTGTCAGGAATGACGCGGCGCCGTTAAGGTTCGAGGATGTCCTTCTCCGCACTCGGTCTCGACGCTGCTCTCGTGCGCAGCGTGAAAGAGCTTGGCTTTACACGCCCAACACCGATTCAGCACGACGCGATTCCACCCGCCCTCGAAGGCCGCGATGTACTCGCGTGCGCGATGACGGGGAGCGGCAAGACCGCCGCCTTTCTTCTTCCGATCATGCATCGCATCATGGGCAAGACGCGCGGCGTCACGCGCGCGTTGGTGCTCACGCCAACGAGAGAATTGGCCGCGCAGATCGAGCAGCACCTCGGCGAGCTCTCGACGCACACGCCGATTTCGGGAGCCGCGGTGTTCGGCGGCGTCGGACTCGGCCCGCAGGAGCACGCATTTCGCACCGGCGTCGACATCCTCATCGCGACCCCGGGCCGGCTGCTCGACCATTTCCGTCATCCGTACGCCAGGCTCGACAAGCTCGAGGTGCTCGTGCTCGACGAGGCCGACCGGATGCTCGACATGGGATTTCTTCCCGACATCCGGCGCATCCTCAAGCATCTCCCGGCGAAGCGTCAGACGCTGTTCTTCTCGGCGACGATGCCGGGTCCGATCGTGACGCTCACGAAGGAGATGCTGCACTCGCCCGCGACGATCAATCTCGAGCGGCGCTCGCAGCCGGCGATCGGCATCACGCAGGCCGTGTATCCAGTGTCGCAGGAGGCGAAGCCCGCGCTGCTGCGCGAGCTGCTGAACCGCAACGCGATCGGCAATGCGATCGTGTTCACGCGTACGAAGCATCGCGCGAACCGACTCTTCGAGAGCTGCGAGAAGGCCGGCATCTCCGTGGCGCGCATTCACGGCAATCGCTCGCAGGCGCAACGCACCGACGCGCTCGAGGGCTTCAAGTCCGGACGCTATCGCGTGCTCGTCGCCACCGACATTGCCGCGCGCGGCATTGACGTCGAGGCCCTCGGCCACGTCATCAACTTCGACGTGCCGGCGGTACCGGAGGACTACATCCACCGTGTCGGCCGGACGGCTCGGGCGGAGCTGACGGGCGAGGCATACACGTTCGTGTCGCCGGAAGAGGAGCACGACCTGGGCGCCATTGAGCGCGCCGTCGGCAAGCGGCTGCCGCGAGTCGTACTTCCCGATTTCGATTACAGGCAGCGGCCGGCGGAGCGCTTCGAGGTGCCGATCGGGGAGCGCATTGCCGCGATTCGCAGCCGGAAGGCGGACGACCGGGCGCGTGCCAAGGCGAAGCTGGAGCGTCGCAATGGCGGGAACGGCAATGGAAGCACACCCCCGCCTCGCCCGCACCCGTCGCGCGGTTCGACGGCCTCGAGGGGAGGGGAGTGGGAGCGGCGGCGGCCCGCGGCGGCCATCGGCGACTGCCGGTGGCCGGAGTTCGAGTGGCGGCGGCCGGAGCTCCGGCGGCGGCCGCGGGGGACGGGGTCCCGGAAGCTCCGGAACCCGGGGTGGCAGCGGGCCCTCGCGGGGTTGATCGATAACTTCGCATCCGTTGGCGCGTCATTGCCTTAGACATACCTGCGCGCTAACGATTCAAGCTTGTCCCTAGTCTCCTTTCGATGAGGATTCCACGTGGTTGAAGTGATCATTGGCGAGAACGACCGGCTCGATTGGGCGCTCAAGCAATTCCAGCGGAAAGTGATTCGTGCTGGCGTGTTGAAGGACGTTCGCAAGAAGCGTTTTTACGTGAAGCCCAGCGAAGCCCGGCAGAAGAAGGCCGTCGCGGCGCGGCAGCGTAGCGCGCGGGCAGAGCGCAAAGCGCGCTAGCCGCGGCCCAACCGATGTCCAAGCAAGACGCCATTGAGCTCGAGGGGACGGTCATGGAAGTGTTGCCCAATGCAACTTTCCGAGTGGCCGTGAACGAGCAGCACAACGTGCTCACGACCCTCGGCGGCAACATGCGCCGATTTCGCATCCGCGTGCTTGCGGGCGATCGCGTGCGCATTGAGGTCTCGCCCTACGATCTCACCCGCGGCAGAATCATCTACCGCCACAAGAACTAGCTAGTCGGCACCTGCCAGCGCGTCCATTGTCGCGTCGGCCACTGCAGGTAGTACGAGCGTGAACACGCTCCCCCCACCAATCCGATCCTCGTACGACAGCGCGCCGCCCTGCGCCATCGCGAGGCGCAGCGCAATCGAGAGTCCGAGTCCCGCGCTCCCCGCATCGGGCGTGCTGCGCTCCGGCCGGTAGAACGGCTCGAAGATTCGCTCCCGCTCGGCCGCCGGCACGCCCGGACCGCGATCTGCCACCGAGATCGCGATCATTTTTCCCGAGCGCGAGAGCTGAATGTCCACGGGCTGCGAGCGCGGCGAATACTTGTGCGCGTTCTCGAGCAGGTTCACGAGAATGCGCAGCGCGTGCACGAAGTCGAAGCGCCCGACGAGTACGGGCTCCGACCACGCGATCGACGTGCGCAGCTCCCGTCCCGCGAACGCCGCCGAGACCTGCTGGATCGCCGCGCCCACCACATCCTCGGCCGCGTTGAGCTCCGCGCGCACCGGCAGCTCGCCCGCGTTGAGTCGCGACAGGTCCAGCAGGTCGGCGACCATGCGATTGAGCCTGTCGGCCTGTTGCTCGATCGTTGCGGCTCGTTCGTCACCATCGCCCGCGATATCGTGGGCGAGCGCCTTGATGGTGGTGAGCGGCGTGCGCAGGTCGTGCGACACTGAGGCGAGCAGCGCATCCTTGAGCCTGTCTGCTTCGCGAAGTGCCTCCGCGCGCTCGGCCTCCGCGACGAGTCGCACGCGCTCGATGCCAAGCGCGGCGTAGTAGGCGAGCGCGGAAAGAAAGCGACGCGCGCCCTCGTCGAGCACGATCGGCGAGTGGTGGCGCAGCGCGAGCATCCCAACGGATCGCGCATGCACCTCGAGTGGAACGACGATCGTGCGCGCGTCGGAATTTCGTGCGATCTCGTCCGCGTGCGGCGCGACACTTCCGAGCCCGGCTCCAGCCTGCGCCGCCAGCTCCGGCATCGCCATCTCACCCTGCTGCAGCCAGATCTCGCACGCGTCGGTTCCGATCGTGTCGCGCACGACCGTGGCGATTGCCGTGAGCGCCTGCGACGCGCTTCCCGTGCTCAGTGTCTCGGCGCCCAGTGCGGCGAGACGGTCGATCTCATCCGCGCGCCGACTCGCCTCCGCGGTTTTTTCGTTCGCGCGCGCCAGCAGCTGCGTCGCCACGAGTGCGGTCGCCATGAAGGCGATGAGCACCAGCCAGTCGGGCCGCTTGGAGATCTCGAAGCGCCCGTACGGCGGCTGGAAGTAAAAGTCGATCGAGAGAAAGGCGAGGACGGCCAGCGTGAAGCCCACGCCGCGTCCACCGCCGGAGCTGCTGCCGAGGATGATGAGGAGATACACCAGAGCGACGTGCGCTTCGGTGATCTCCCCCTGCACGCCGACCATCACGTACGTGGCGAACAGGAAGAGGGCCGTCCACACGAACGCCGATGTCCACCGGCGCCCGAGGTTGTACGTCATTTAGCGCGGCAGCTCGAACCGATAGCCGACGCCTGGCTCCGTTACGATGAGCTGCGGGCGCACCGGATCCGTCTCGATCTTGCGCCGCAAGTTGGCGACGTGCACGCGCAGGTACTGTTGCGGATCGCCGAACGCGCGTCCCCACACGGCGTTGAAGATCTGCTGGTGCGTGAGTGTACGTCCCCCCTGCGTGACGAAGGTGCGCAGGAGCTCCCACTCGATCGGCGTGAGGTGGATCGTCTCGGCGCCGCGCCGCAGCACGCGTGCGGTGAAGTCGGCCACGAGCGATCCGATTTGCATCGGCTGCACGGACGCGGCGATCTGCGATGCCTGCGCGCGGCGGAGATTCGCGCGGATGCGCGCCGCGAATTCCAGATTGCTGAACGGCTTGGTAATGTAGTCGTCGGCACCGGAGTCAAGGAGCGACGCCTTTTCGTGATCCGAGTGGCGGGCCGAGAGCACGACGATCGGCGCCGCCGACCACGCGCGGAGCGATCGGCAGACATCGATGCCGGCCATGTCCGGCAGCCCGAGGTCGAGCACGACGAGCGTGGGACGCTCGGCGGTGGCTACCGCGAGCCCTTCCGCGCCGTCCGAAGCCTCGAGCACCGAGGAGACCTCGTTGGCGAGCGCGTTCTTCACGACGCGCCGGATTTGCGGCTCGTCGTCTATGATAAGAATCGTGTCTGCTAGCATACGATGGGCCTGAGGTTGAAGGCGAGAACCAATATTGCGTTGACTAGGCGGATGTAAAGCGCAGTGATTGGAATGTTCCGTGTCGCCATGCTATCCGGTGGGCTCCTAAGGGGCTTCCGGCCTATCCGACCGGACAGGGTAGAGCGACCCTGGGCGGCTTAGACTTCCTCCCCGCGCACAGTATGTACGCAAGGGCGCTCCGATCGCTGCGTGCTCGCTACGGCCGCGCAACGTCAACTTCATCCGGACCTGGATCCGGCGAACCACAGGGAGTTCGAGATGAGCAAAGTCGATTTTGCCGCCGAAGCGGGCCAGCTGGAGTCCAGGTGGGCTGCGGACCCGCGCTGGAACGGAGTGCAGCGGACGTACACCGCGGAAGACGTAGTTCGTCTTCGCGGATCGGTGAAAGTCGAGTTCTCGCTCGCGACGCGCGGCGCTCTCAAGCTCTGGGAGCTGCTTCATAGTAAGGAATACGTTCATACCTTCGGAGCGCTTACGGGCGCCCAGGCCGTGCAGATGGTCAAGGCCGGGCTGCAGGCCATCTACATGAGCGGTTGGCAGGTTGCTGCGGACGGAAATCTCGCCGCGCAGACGTATCCGGATCAGAGCATTTATCCGTCGAATAGCGTGCCAGCGTTGGTGCGCCGAATCAACAACGCGCTCCTGCGAGCCGACCAGATCGAGTGGAGTGAAGGGAAGGCGGGCCGTGACTGGCTCGTGCCGATCGTCGCCGATGCCGAAGCCGGATTCGGTGGCCCGATCCACGCGTTCGAGCTGATGAAGTCGATGATCGACGCCGGCGCGAGCGGCGTGCACTTCGAGGACCAGCTGGCCGCCGAGAAGAAGTGCGGTCACATGGGCGGCAAGGTGCTCATTCCCACCGCGTCCTTCGTGCGCACGCTGAACGCCGCGCGCCTGGCGTCCGACGTGCTCGATGTTCCGACGGTGATCATCGCGCGCACGGATGCGCTCGCGGCAACGCTGATCACGAGCGACATTGACGAGGCCGACCGCGCGTTCACGACGGGCGAGCGCACCACCGAGGGGTACTTCCACATTCGCAAAGGCATGGACGCGGTGGCTGCCCGCGCGCTCGCGTACGCACCCTACGCCGACCTTCTCTGGTGCGAGACGGGGACGCCCGATCTCAACGAGGCGAAGCAGTTCGCCGAGTCCGTGCACGGCCAATATCCCGGCAAGATGCTCGCGTACAACTGTTCGCCGTCGTTCAACTGGTCGCGCAATCTCGACGCGACGACGATCGCGAAATTCCAGCGCGAGCTCGCCGCGATGGGCTACAAGTTCCAGTTCATCACGCTCGCCGGCTGGCACATGATCAACTACTACTCGTTCGACCTGGCGCACCGCTACAGCACCGAGGGGATGCCAGCGTACGTCGAACTGCAGAACGAAGAATTCGCGCGAGAGGCCGATGGCTACACGGGCACGAAGCATCAGCGCGAGGCGGGAACGGGCTATTTCGACCAGGTATTGATGGCGGTCACGAGCGGCCAGTCGGCTACTGCGGCGCTTGCGGGCTCAACCGAGGCCGAGCAGTTCCACCTGGCGCACAAGTAAGGCGTCTAGCTCGTACGACGCGAAGGCGATCGGCGGCGGAAATCAAGCTCTAACATTTGGAGAAACGGACACCAACGGAGAACCGCACGGACACTGACCGGGACTTCCTCGACGGTGCGACTACGTTGCTGGAAGGCTCGCTGTAGTCGGCGTCGCTATCGCCGCTGCGCTCGACTCCGGAGTCGCTTGCTGTGACTGCTCGTAGCCCATCATCTTGAGCCGCGCGATGCGCGTCGGCATGGGCGGGTGCGTGCCGAAGAGCTCCGCCACTTTCCCCTCCGCCCCGTTCACCGCGCGGCCCATCGGGTCGGCGATGCACAGGTGCGCGGCGCCGCCCCTGATGCTCCGCGTCGGCTCGCTCGCATTCTCGATTTTCGTGAGCGCGCTCGCCAGCGCGAGCGGATTGCGCGTGAACTGCGCGCTCATCGCGTCCGCCAGATACTCGCGCTTGCGGCTCACGCCCATTGCGAGCAGCCGCGTAATGAGCGGCGCGAGAATCCAACTCACGATCCACACCACGAACAGGAGTACGACGAGTGGGTTGGATCCGCTCTCGCGATCGCTGCTGCTCCGGCTGCGTCCGCGTCCGAAGCCACCGTTGAACGTCGCGCGCCCCGCGCCGTCCGCGATTAGCGCGACCGCGCCCACGAGCGCCGCCAGCAGCGTCATCAGCCGCACGTCGAGATTCTTGATGTGTCCCATCTCGTGCGCGATTACCGCCTGCAGCTCATCGCGCGAGCAAATGGCGAGCAGCCCCTGCGTCACGGCGATGTTCGAGTCCGCCTCGTCGTGTCCCGTCGCGAACGCATTCGGATCCGGATCGTCGACGATCCAGATGTGCGGTTTCGTGATGCCGGAGGCCACCGACATTTCCTCCACCACGTTCACGAGCTGCGTCTCCTGCGGCGTCTGCGCGTCGATGATCTCGCGCGCGCCCGTCGACTTCAGGATGTTCGTTGGCCCCGTGCTGTACGAATACTTCGCCATCAGTGCGCCGAGCGTCGTGAGCACGAGCCCGATCCACGGGAACACGTGGTGGTACGACTCGGGTGGCGCGTGCGCGGTCGCGAGATACGCGATGTAGTCGCCGCCGAATCCCAGCCATGCAAAAAACAGGATGAAGCCAATCACCAGCCATCGAGAGCGCCGGCGATTGGCCTCCTGCTGAGCGAAGAGATTGACCTCGTCACTCACTTCTTGGCGTTCATCGAGAGATCGACCTTCACGACCTCACGCTCCGACGCATCCGTGATCTCCCACAGCTCCGCAGGCGTCGCCCTCGCGAACCCTGCGACGAGACTGGCTGGGAACTGCTGCTGCCGCGTGTTGTACACGGTCGCCTGGTCGTTGTAGAGCTGGCGCGCGAAGGCAATCTTGTTTTCGGTCGACGTCAGCTCCTCCTGCAGCTGCGACACGTTCGCGGTCGCCTTGAGGTTGGGATACGCCTCGACCACGGCGAACAGCCTGCTGAGCGACGACGAGAGCTGCCCCTCCGCGGCGGCGGTGGCCTGCACCTGTTGCGCCGACGGGAGATCCGTAGTGACCTTCGTGGCCGCGATCGCCTGGTTGCGCGCCGCGATCACGGACTCGAGCGTCTCCTTCTCGAAATTCATCGCGCCTTTCACCGTCTCGATGAGATTCGGAATGAGATCGTGGCGGCGCTTGAGCTGAACATCGATCTGCTTCCAGGCGTTGAAGACCTGATTGCGCAGACTGATGAGCGAATTGTACGCGCCGACGAACCAGAATCCGGCGGCGACAATGACGACGAGCAAAACGATGCCGATCATGTGTCTCCTTGACGGTGTGCACCGTGATCAGAACGCGCGGACTCCACGATGGACGAGCGGGACGAAACCGAGGCTCCGTCCCGCAGATTAATACGACAATTTCGGCCGGAAAGTGTCAGGTGGCCGGTGGCGCGGCCTTCTTCCCGAAGATCATGTTCCACAGGCCGTTGAGGAGTAGCACAAACAGCGGCGTGAGGACGATGCCGAGCAGAGAGTTGATCCAGATCAGCGCCACATAAAACGCGCTGAGGCCGATACTTACCCAGATGACGCCCAGTGGGCCGTGTGTTTCCACCGTTGTCCTCGTTGAGAGTGCGAACGATGCGGAATCTATGGTGGCTGCGCCGCCGCAGCCAGTGGAGTTAGACTGCAGAATGCATGAGCCGGTTTCGAGCGTGGTCGCGCGGAAGCTGCGCGGACGCCGCGTCGTCCTCGCTGTATCCGGCGGGCGCGACTCGATGTCGCTCTTGCACGCGGCCGCCGCTCGTTCTCGAGACGCCATCGCGTGCGTCGCCAGCTTCGATCACGGCACTGGCGCCCACGCGGCGGAGTCCATCGCGCTGGTGCGCGGCGTGACCGCTGCGCTCGACCTCGAGTTCGTCTCTGAACGGGCGGCGGTCATCAAGCGCACCGAGGCCGAGTGGCGCGCGCAGCGCTGGAGCTTTCTGCGCCGTGTCGCGCGCGAGCGCGGCGCGCAGATCGCAACGGCGCACGCGCGCGACGATCAGATCGAGACGGTGCTCATGCGCGTGATGCGCGGCTCCGGCGCGCGCGGCCTCGCGGCGCTGGCCGCAGGGAGCGACACTATTATCCGCCCGCTTCTCGCCATCGGTCGTGACGAGCTCGCGGCCTACGCCTCGGGCACCGGCCTGCAGTGGATCGAAGACCCCGGCAACGCGCGCCTCGATCACCTCCGCAATCGCGTGCGCCACGAGATCCTCCCGGCACTCTCGCGCGCACGCCCCGCGCTCGCGAGCGAACTCCTCGCGCTCGGCGCGCGCGCGGCAACCCTTCGCGCGGAGGTCGACGCGCTCATCGATCGCGAGCTCGCGCTCGAGCTCCGGAATGGCGCCGTCTTGGTTGCCCGCGAGATGATGCTGCAGCATGATCCTGAGGCACTCGCTCTCCTCTGGCCGGCAATCGCTGCACGGGGGGGCATCACGCTCGATCGGCGGGGAACGGACCGGCTCGTATCGTTTATTACCAATGCGAGGAGCGGCGCGCGAATTCAGCTTTCGGGGGGCTTCGAGGCGGCCTCGCATCGCGGGTCGATCATCGTGCGTCGTGCCGCAACTAATACGCCCTCGGGCGCGTTAATGCTGCAGGGAGCGGTTCGGCTGGGTGATTTTCGTTTCCAGGCGCGCGACGAGGACGTCGTCTCGCTATGGAGCGCAAACCTTCCGGCCCGGCAGGCGCTCTCGGTGCGCGTGTGGCACGCGGGCGACCGCATGACTCCCGCAGGCGGGGTCGTTCGGCGCGTCAAAGGACTCTTGCGGGATGCTGGTGTGGATGCGGCGAGCCGAAGTTCGTGGCCGGTGGTCTTGGCCGACGACGAGATCGTGTGGATCCCTGGAGTCCGCCGCAGCTCCGCGGCTTCCGCCCGGTCCGGTTGGCCGGTGGTGACCTATCACTGTGAGCGTATCGATCGCTGATCCCCGGCTCGACGGACGCGCCGTCAAAGGCATCGCGTACGAGGCAGAGACCATTGCCAGGCGCGTGAGCGAGCTCGGCGCGGAGATCTCCGCGGACTATCCTGACGGCGACTTGCTCGTCTTGGGACTGTTGAAGGGGAGCTTTATCTTTCTTGGGGACCTGGTGCGGCACATTACTCGTCCCATCCAGGTAGATTTCCTGGTGGCATCGAGTTACGGCTCCGATACCACGTCGAGCGGCGACGTTCATATGGTCTACGATCCGGAGACGGTGCTCGAAGGGCGCCACATCCTTCTGGTCGAGGACATTGTCGACTCGGGAAGGACACTCAGTCGGCTCATGGACCTGCTCTCGGTACGGCGACCGAAGTCACTGGCGATCTGCGCACTCCTCCATAAGCACGTCGCCGAGCACCTGCGCTATCCGGTACGGTACGTAGGTTTTGATGCGCCGCACGAGTTTCTGGTTGGGTACGGATTGGATCATGCGGAGAATTTCCGCCATCTCCCTTATATCGTGAGCTTGCAGTAATGGCTGACCGCACACCTCCCCCGAAGCGCGACTTCAGTTGGGGCAAGATCTCGAAGACACTCTCGCTCTGGATCATCGTCATTTTGATCCCGATCGTCTTCATGCAGGTCAACGGGGCGCGCGACCAGACGACCGAGATCGACTACTCGACGTACAGCCAGCAGCTCGACCAGGACAACGTCCAGAAGATCTCGATCCAGGAAGGCAAGATCATCAACGGCGACTTCCGGCACAAAATCCAGAATGTCGCCGCGGCGAAGGACGTGCTCCACTTCTCCGTGCACCTTCCGATGGCGAACGATCCGAAGGAGATCGAGCGCCTGCGCGCGAAGAATGTCGAGATCAGCGCCACCGATGCCAAGCCTTCGATAATCGGCCAGCTCTTCACCTTCCTGCCGTTCTTCCTCGTCGTTGGCATCTTCTTCGTCTTCTTCCGGCAGATGCAGGCGGGAGGCGCCAAGGCGTTCAGCTTCGGCAAGAGCAAGGCGAAGCTGCTCACGGGCGACACGCCCAAGGTGACGTTCGCCGATGTCGCCGGCGCCGACGAGGCGAAGGAAGAGCTCGAGGAGATCATCGAGTTTCTGCGCGATCCGCAGAAGTACACGCGCCTCGGCGGGCGTCTGCCAAAGGGTGTGCTGCTCGTCGGCCCTCCCGGCACCGGCAAGACGCTGCTCGCACGCGCGGTCGCGGGCGAAGCGGGGCGTCCGTTCTTCTCGATGTCAGGCTCCGACTTCGTCGAGATGTTCGTGGGCGTCGGCGCGAGCCGCGTGCGCGATCTGTTCGAGCAGGGGAAGGCGCACGCGCCGTGCATCATCTTCATCGACGAAATCGACGCCGTCGGACGCCATCGCGGCGCCGGGCTCGGTGGCGGTCACGATGAGCGCGAGCAGACGCTCAATCAGCTGCTCGTCGAGATGGACGGCTTCGAGTCCAACGAGGGCGTGATCCTCATCGCGGCGACGAACCGTCCGGATGTGCTGGATCCCGCGCTACTGCGCCCGGGTCGCTTCGATCGGCAGGTGGTGGTCGATCTCCCCGACCTGCGCGGACGCGAGGAGATTCTGCGCGTGCATCTGCGCAAGGTGCCGGTGGCCGACGACGTCGAGGTGACGGTGATCGCGCGCGGCACCCCGGGAATGTCGGGAGCCGATATCGCGAATCTCGTGAACGAGGCCGCGCTGCTCGCCGCGCGGCGCAGCGCCGACAAGGTCTATCTCGATGACCTCGAGCAGGCAAAGGACAAGGTCATGCTCGGCGCCGAGCGCAAGTCGATGGTGATGAAGGACGACGAGAAGCGGAACACGGCGTACCACGAAGCCGGACACGCGGTGTGCGCGATCAAGACGCCCGGCTGCGACCCGCTGCACAAGGTGACGATCGTGCCTCGCGGACGCGCGCTCGGACTCGCGTTCACGCTCCCGGTGGAGGACCGGTATTCCATCACGCGGCAGCAGCTCGAGGCGATGCTGGTGATGACCTACGGCGGACGCGTCGCGGAAGAGCTGGTGTTTGGTCACGACAAGGTGACCACCGGCGCCGCGAACGATATCCAGAAGGCGACGTCGCTCGCGCGGCGGTATGTCTCGCAGTGGGGCCTGTCCGACGCGATCGGCCCCGTGCTGGTTGGCGACAACGAGCAGGAGGTCTTCCTCGGCCGCGAGCTCTCTCGCCACCGCGAGGTGTCCGAGCGCACGGCGCAGCTGGTGGACGCGGAGGTCACGCGTCTGCTCAACGATTCGTACGGGCGCGCGAAGCAGACGCTCATCGACAATCGCGATCTGCTCGAGCGGATGGCCGAGGCGCTGCTGGAGCGCGAGACGCTCACGGCGGACGACGCCGCGCTGCTCGTGCAGGGCACCGCGCTGCCTCCGCGGAAAACAGGAACGACGCCGGCCATTCCGGTGCCGATCCCGGGCGTCGTCGTGCAGCCGAAGCCCACGAGGCCGGGGCTGCTGGGTGGACCGGAGGTCGCTCCGGCGTGATTTCCGCCGCAGGGCGGACGCGCGCGTGAGCGCGGTAGCATGGCGGCTCGCGACTCGCGCGCTGGATCTGAACCGACCCCTCATCATGGGGATCATCAACGTTACCCCCGACAGCTTCAGCGACGGGGGTAAGTTTTTTTTCCCCCTCCGCCGCCGCCGCCCACGGCCGCATGCTGATCGCCATGGGCGCCGATCTGCTCGACGTGGGTGGTGAGTCGACGCGGCCCCAGGGTGCGACGCCAGTCGTCGCTCGACGAGGAGTTGCAGCGCGTCATTCCGGTGCTCGACGCGCTGCGCGAGAGCGACCCCGGCGTGCCGCTGTCGGTAGACACGGTAAAGAGCGCGGTGGCACGCGAGGCACTCGCCCATGGCGCGGAGGTGATCAACGATGTCTCCGGATTTCGCCTCGATCCGGCAATGGCGGACGTGTGCGCCGCCGCGGATGCCGGCGTGATCCTCATGCATTCGCGTGGCGACGTCGCCGACGATGGGAACGTATGCGGAGGCTGGCTACGGCGACGACGTGGTCGGCGAGATCATCGCCGAGCTCGGGGCGCGAGTCGAGTGGGCGCGCGCCGCCGGTGTCGCGCGCGAGCGCATCGCGATCGACCCCGGCGTGGGCTTTGCAAAGCGCACCGAGCATTCGCTTGCGGTCTTGCGAGAGCTACCACGCTTCGCGGAGCTCGGCCTGCCGGTGGCGGTGGGCGTGTCGCGGAAGCGGTTCATCGGGGAGCTCAGTGGCGCCACGGCGATGGACGATCGCGTCGACGGCACGACTGCCGCGAATGTCCTCGCTTTGGCGGGCGGAGCGCGCATCTTTCGCGTGCACGATGTCGATCACGCGCGGCGCGCGCTCGACACGGCGTGGGGCATATTGGGCGAGGGAATCGGGTAACCATGTTTGCACAGCTGCGCTTTCTCACGTTCGGGTGGCGCGACGCGATCGAGATCGTGGTCGTGGCCTACGGCGTGTACCGGTTGCTCCTGCTGCTGCACGGCACGCGCGCCGTACAGATGCTCATCGGCATCATGGTGCTCGTGCTGACGTATTCACTGGCGTGGGTGTTCAAGTTCACGATGATCACCTACCTGCTCGGCATCGTCTTCACGTACGGCGCGTTCGCGGCGCTCGTGATCTTCCAGCCCGAGCTGCGCGCGGCGCTCGCGCACCTCGGGCAGTCACGCGTGACGCGCTTTTTCCGCCGCATGGAAGTGAGCGAGGTCGCCGAGGAGGTCGCGGATGCGGTGGAGCGCCTGAGCCGCTCCGGGATCGGGTGCATCATCGCGCTCGAACGTGAAATCGCGCTCGGCGACTACGTACAGAGCGGAAAGGAGATGCAGGCGAAGGTGAGCGCGGACCTGCTCGCGACGATCTTCACTCCGTATTCGCCGCTGCACGATGGCGCCGTGATCATTCGGGGCGACACGATCGTCGGGGCTGGCTGCATCCTTCCGCTCTCGCAGGCGCAGAACATCGAGCGCACGCTCGGCACGCGCCATCGCGCGGCGCTCGGGTTGTCCGAGGAGAGCGACGCGCTCGTGATCGTGGTAAGCGAGGAGACGGCGCAGATCTCGGTGGCGCGCGACGGAAAGCTCGTACGCGGGCTCACGTCCCCGCAGCTGCGCGACGTCATCGCGGGCGGGAGGCCACGTTCCACGGCGGAGCATCCGCTGCTCCACCTCCCCGGCTGAGCTCCAACACACGCGTTTCGGTTCTTGCCGCGGCGATTCTCTTCGCCGCGTACGTGGGAACGCTCGCTCCGGGGCTGACAATGTGGGACTCGGGCGAGCTCATCGTCGCGGTGCGCACGTTCGGAATTCCGCACGAGCCGGGGACGCCCCTCTACGTGCTGCTCGCGCGCACGTGGGCGCTCGCGCTTCCGTTCGCGAGCACGGCACTCGCAACGAATCTGTTCTCGGCGCTGTGCACGGCGGCCGCCGGCGGGCTGCTCGCCGCGTTTGTGGCGCGGGTGACGGGGTCGCGGCCAATGGCGCTCGCGAGTGCGTTGTGCGCGGGCGGAATGTTCACGGTGTGGTCGAGCGCCACCGAGACCGAGGTGTACGCGAGCGCGCTGTTGCTGGTGATGCTGACGCTGCTCGCGGCGGAGCGCGCGGGACGCACGGGCAGTGCGCGCTGGGGCATCGCGACGGCGTACGCACTCGCGCTCGCGGTTCCGCTGCATCTCAGCGCGCTCGTGGCGGCGCCGGCGGCGGTGATGCTCGTTGCCGAGCGAGAGGACGGAACTGTCGACTGGCTGTCGGGCGCGCAGGTCGCGGCAGTGCTGCTCCTCGCTGCAGGGATCGGGCTCGCGAGCGTGCCGCTCGCCGCGTCCGGTGCATGTGCGATGGCGGTGGTGGCGCTCATCGCCATGCGCGCGGGCGGGCGCGCCGGCGCCGTGCGCGCGGCGACGATCGCCTGCGTGCTGATCGCCATCTCCGCGCTTGCTGTGCTCGTGGTGCGCGCGCGGTTCGATCCGTGGCTCAACGAGGGCGCGCCGACTACCGTGCGCGCGCTCTGGGACGTCGTCGGACGACGCCAATTTGGCGCGGGCGGCATGTGGCCTCGCCAGGCGCCGCTTTGGGCGCAGGTGGCCAACTGGTTCGAGTACGCGGATTGGCAGGTGGCGCTCGGCGTGTCGAACGGTGTGTCGCCCACGTGGTGGCGAACGCCGATCACGCTCGCCTTCGCTGTGCTCGGCGCGATCGGCAGCCGCGAACACCTCCGCCTGCACGCGCGGAGCTGGCGCGCGCTCGCGACGCTGTTCGTGTGCGCAACGGCGGGGCTCATCGTGTACCTGAACTTCAAGGCGGGCGCCTCGTTCGGCGTCGGGGTACTTCCGGAGAGCGTGCCGCACGAGGTGCGCGACCGCGACTATTTCTTCGTGCTCGGCTTCTGGGTGTGGGGTGCGTGGGCGGGAATCGGCGCGGTCGCGCTCGCGCGGCTCGCGGGCGCGCACTGGGTTCCGGTGGGCGTCCTGGCATCGGCCGCGCCGCTCGTGCTCAACGCGCCTGCCGCGAACCGTCGCGTCGAGCCGGAGCGCTCGGTGGCGCTCGCTGTCGCGCACGCGCTGCTGTCGTCCGCGCCGCCCAACGCCGTGCTCTTCACGGGCGGCGACAACGATTCCTTCACGGCGTGGTACGCGCAGGCGGTGGAGGGGATGCGCCCCGACGTCACGATCGTCGTCGCGCCGCTGCTCAATACGGAGTGGTACCGCGCGCAGCTGGCGCGCCGCGCTTCCCTCGTGTCGCAAGGGGACGTCGCGCCAACCCGGCCTCCCGCCAGCATGATCGCGGCAGTCGCACGTGAGGCGCGGGCGCGGGGACTTCCTGTAGCGGCATCGCTCATGAGCAGCGCCGAGATCCGCGACGCGGTGGGGGATCTGACGGCAGCGCGCGGCTTGCTGTACGTCGAGCCCGCGATGGCTCCGAATGCGGTGCGGCTCGGCGGCGACGCGCCGAGCGTCGACACCGTGGCGGCGGCCGCGATCGCTCGCGAGTTTCCACTCGTGTCGATGCACTCGCAAACCGACGCGAGCGCTGGCGTCGACCCCGCGCCCGAGAGCTTTCTCGCCTATCTCCAATGTCCCGCGCAATTCCTGGCCGTTGCTCGCGGCGGAATCGCGGTGTCATCTCTTGATTCAGTTTGTAAGCTTCGGTAAATTCATAGCTTATGTCATTTCAAGACCTCGGCGCTCGGCTGGCGGAGGTGGGTGATCGGGTGGCGGCGGCGGTCGCGCGCGGGGGACATGGACAGCGGGTCACGCTGATCGCAGTCACCAAGACGCATGGGCCGGAAGCGGTGGTAGCGGCCTGGCGGGCAGGCGTCCAGAACGTCGGCGAAAACAAGGTCCAGGAAGCGCTCGGCAAGATGGCCGCGGTGGATGTCCCCGTGCGTTGGCATTCTCATCGGCCACCTCCAGCGCAACAAGGTGCGTGACCTCGACCACTTCGCAGTGGTCCATTCGATCGATCGGGCGTCGATCGCCGATGCGGTGAGCGCCTTCGGCATTGCGCGCAAACGGAGCGTCGATGCGCTGGTGCAGGTGAACGTCGTTGGGGAGGAATCGAAGGGCGGATTCGCGCCGGCGGACATGCCCGCGGAGGCCGAGCAGTTCGTCGCGAGGGCGGGGCTGCGTGTCACGGGGGTGATGACGATGGCGCCACTGGGCGCGGATGAGCGTACGACGCGGCACGTGTTTCAGGGCGCGCGAGCTGCGCGCGACTTGCTCGTGAGCGCGGGACATCCCGCGTTCGATCTCTCGATGGGAATGTCGAACGACTACGAGCTCGCCGTCGAGGAAGGCGCAACCATGGTTCGTCTTGGCACCGTCCTGTTTGGAGAGAGAGGCCTATGACCGATGAATCCTTCCACCTCACGCCGCTCGACATTCGACGCTACGACTTCGGCGCCAAGTCGTTTCGCGGCTACGACGAGAAGAAAGTGGAGGACTTCCGGAATCAGGTTGCGGAGGAGCTCGAGCGTCTGACGCGGGTGAATCAGGAGCTCGACTCCAAGGCGCGCGGATTCCACGAGCAGCTGCGCGCGTTCCGGGAGCGGGACAAGGCGCTCAACGAGGCGCTGGTGTCCGCGCAGCAGCTCCGCTCCGAAATTCGCGAGCAGGCCGAGCGAGAGGCGCAGCTCATCCTGCGCGAGGCGCGTGCTGAAGGGGAGCGCCAGCTCGACAGCATTCGAAACGACACTCGCCAGCTCGAGGCCGACATGGTCGGGCTCGAGAAGTCGCGCCGCGCCTTTATCGGCCAGCTGCGACAGATCGCGGAACGCCAGCTCGCGGAGCTCGCGGCCGCCGAAGGCGCCTCGCGCGGGCTCCCTGCGCCCTCCACGTCGGCGCCGAAGGCCAGCGAGGACGCCGATGGGGATGGTCGCGCGCACATGAAGACCCCCGCCTGGCTGGAGTCGCTCGTCAAGGAATGACGCCGTATCGGTTCGACGATCCACCTTCTCATACCGCCGTTCCGCCGCACGTCGCGCACACGCGCGCGCAAGCGTCCGCCGCGGCGCAGGTTGTGCGCGACCGCTTCGATCGCGTTCCTGACGTCGCGCTCATCCTCGGCACCGGGCTCGGGGCGCTCGGCCGCGCGATCGAGACGCAGGCGGTCATCGACTACGCGGAGATTCCCGGATTTCCGCTCTCGACCGTCGAGTCGCACGCAGGACGGCTCCTGTGCGGCACGCTCGGCGGGAAGACGGTCGTCGCGATGCAGGGACGGTTTCATCTCTACGAGGGCTACTCCGCGCAGCAGGTCGCCTTTCCGGTGCGAGTCATGCGCGAGCTCGGTGCACACACGCTCGCCGTGTCGAACGCGTGCGGCACGCTGCATCCGCTCTGGAATGCCGGCGAGATCATGCTGATCGCGGATCACATCAATCTGCTCGGCACGAATCCGTTGATCGGTGCGAACGATGAGGCGCTCGGTCCACGCTTTCCCGACATGTCGGCTCCGTACGACGCGGGGCTGCGCGACATTGCGCGCGGCGTCGCGCGCGAGCTGAAGATGGTGCTGCGCGAGGGCGTCTACGTCGCGATCACGGGTCCCGCGCTCGAGACGCGCGCGGAGTATCGGATGCTCCGCACGATCGGCGCGGACGTCGTGGGTATGTCGACCGTGCCCGAGGTGATCGCGGCCGTGCACGGTGGCATGCGCGTGCTCGGGTTGTCGATCATGACCGACCAGTGCCTTCCCGATGCACTGAGGCCGGTGACGCTCGCGGAAATCGTCGAGATGGCGGGGCGCGCGGAGCCCCATCTCACGGCGCTCGTGCGCGGCGTGCTGGAGCGCCTGTGACGATGACGGAGTCGCCCGCCGCGCGCTACGCCCTGCTCGCGCCCGAGCTCGACGCGGATGCGCTCGAGAAGGAGATGCTCGCGCGCTGGGACGCTGAGGATCTGGTGGAGCAGACGCTCGCGCGCGGCGACGAGGAGTTCGTGTTCTTCGAGGGCCCGCCCACCGCGAATGGACGCCCTGGCATCCATCACGTGTTCGCGCGCACGATCAAGGATCTGTTCTGCCGCCATCGCGCCATGAAGGGCTATCACGTTGGGCGCAAGGCGGGATGGGACACGCACGGCCTTCCCGTCGAGATCGAGATCGAGAAGGCGCTCGGCATTAGCGGCAAGCGCGACATTGAGGCGCTCGGCGTCGAGGCGTTCAACAGGCTCTGTCGCGAGAGCGTGTGGAAGTACAAGGGCGAGTGGGAAGAGCTGAGCGCGCGCATCGGCTATTGGCTCGACTACAGCGATCCATACATCACCTACTCGAACGAATACATTGAGAGCGTGTGGTGGTCGCTGGCGACGCTCTACAACAACAAGCTGCTGGTGCGCGGTCACAAGATCCTCCCGTATTGCCCGCGCTGCGAGACGACGCTTTCGAGTCACGAGGTCGCGCAGGGGTATCAGGACGTCGAGGATCCGAGCGTTTACGTGTCGCTCGAGCTCACGTCGCCGCAGGGGATTCCGAGCGGCGCTCGCATCCTCGTCTGGACGACCACGCCGTGGACGCTCGTGTCCAACGTGGCGCTCGCGGTGCACCCGACACTGCCGTACGTGGAGCTCAAGCGCCAAGGGCGCAACGAGGCCACGGTGATTCTCGCGGAGGCGCGCGTGCGTGCGGTGCTCGGCGAGGACTTCGCGGATCGATGGGAAGTCGTACGCGCGTGGACTGGCGCCGAGCTCTCGAAGCTGCGCTATCGCCGCCCGCTCGACTGGCTGCCGTATCCGGCCGGCACGGCGCACGAGGTGATCGTCGTCGAGGACTTCGTGAGCGCGGACGAGGGTACCGGCGTGGTGCACATGGCGCCGGCCTTCGGCGCGGATGACTACCAGGCAGGGAAGCGGCACAATCTCGCCTTTCTGCAGCCGGTGAACGGCCGCGGCGAGTTCCCGCCGTCGCTGCCGGTGGTCGGCGGGCTGCACGTGAAGAAGGCGGACCCCGCCATCATCGTCGTGCTCGAGGAGCGCGGTGTGCTGTGGAAGGCCGGCACGATCGTGCACTCGTACCCGCATTGCTGGCGCTGCGGTACGCCGCTGCTCTACTACGCGCGCGAGTCGTGGTTCGTCAGCACCACATCGTTCAAGCATCGGATGATGGCGCGCAATGCGCGAGTGAACTGGAATCCGCCGGAAGTCGGGTCGGGGCGATTCGGTGAGTGGCTCGAGAACAACGTCGACTGGGCCCTCTCGCGCGACCGCTACTGGGGCACGCCGCTGCCGATCTGGGTGTGCGATCGCGAGAGCGCGCATGCGCTCGCGATCGGCAGCTACGCCGAGCTGGCGAAGCGCACGAGCAAGCCGCTCGGCGCCGGCTTCGATCCGCACAAGCCCTTCATTGACGCGTACACCTTTGGCTGCGATCACGACGGATGCGGCGGCACGATGCGGCGCGTGCCCGAAGTGATCGACACCTGGTACGACTCGGGCTCGATGACGTTCGCGCAATGGCACTATCCGTTCGAGAACAAGGCGATGCTCGAGAAGCGCTACCCCGCGGGATTCATCGCGGAGGGCGTGGACCAGACGCGCGGATGGTTTTACTCGCTGCTCGCGATCGCGACCGGGCTGGGCGATGCGCTGCCCAACAACGGCGACGATCAGGCCGCGCCGTATCGAGCCGTCGTCGTGAACGACATGGTGCTCGACGCCCAGGGCGCCAAGATGTCGAAGCACGTCGGGAACACGGTGAACCCGTGGGAAGTGCTGCCGCGACACGGCGCGGACGCGGTGCGGCTCTTTCTCATCGCGTCGAGCCAGGTGTGGGTGCCGCGCCGCTTCGACGAGAGCATGATCCGCGAGATGGCGGGACGATTCTTCCTCACGCTCAAGAACGTCTACAGCGGGATCTTCGCGCAGTACGCGAACTTCGGCTGGTCGCCGAGCAGCCGAGGATCCCGCGCCCGCGGAGCGACCGGTGGTGGATCGCTGGATGCTCTCGCGCCTGGCGACGGTGGAGCGCGAGATCGACGAGCGCCTCGAGCACTACGACGCGACGGCGGCGGCACGGGCGCTCATGGACTTCGTGGTGGACGATGTATCGAACTGGTACGTGCGCCTCAATCGCGCGCGCTTCTACGACGTCGACACAGCGGACAGCCGCGCCGCGTTCGCGACGCTGCATGAAGTCCTGGTCGTTACGACTCGGCTTCTCGCCCCGTTCGCGCCGTTCGTGAGCGACTGGATCCACCGCGAGCTCACAGGCTCCTCGGTGCACCTCGCACCGTTTCGTCGGCCGCTGGGTAAGACTGGTGGCTCGGACGACGCGCTCGAGCGGGCGATGAGCCGGGTACGGGTGCTTGCGAAGCTTGGGCGTGCGGCCCGGGAGGAGAAGGAGATTAAGGTTCGGCAGCCGCTTTCCCGACTGGTGTGTGTCGTGCCAGATTTCAAGGCTGCGGAGCTCGCGGAATTGCTGCCACTACTCGCAAGCGAGCTCAACGTTAAGATGGTAGAATTCGCCGACAGCGGCAGTGCGTTGGCGACGCTGGTCGGGAAGGCAAATTTTCGATCGCTCGGCAAACGGTTTGGCAAGCGAACGCCGGAGGCCGCGAAGGCCATCGAGGCGCTCGCGAGTGAACAGTTGCTCGCGTTCGAGCGTGGTGAGACGGTGAGCGTGACGGTAGGCGGCGAGGCGTTTCCGCTCTTGCCGGAGGATGTGACGATCGTACGACACGCATCTGGAAGTTTGCTCGTACGGGAAGAGAACGGGCTGTTCGCCGCGATCGACCCGACGATCACGCCGGAGCTGCGACGCGAGGGTGCGGCGCGCGAGCTGGTGAGCAAGATCCAGCAGATGCGAAAGGCCGCGCGATTTGCGGTGAGCGACAGAGTGCGAGTCGACCTGGAGGGCGGTGCGGAGCTCGCCGTGGTCGTGCAGGAATACGGGACGTATATCGCGGGCGAAGTGCTCGCGAACGAGATCACCGTGGCAGGCGTTCTCGAAGGGACACCAGACGCAGTGCAAACCATCGTGCTCGATGCCGAGACGGTTCGCATTGCCTTGACGAGAGTGAGTTAGCGATGCCGTCCTCGACAGGCGCTAAGAAAGAAAAGCCGATGGCGAAAAAAACTCTGGCGCATTTCGAAAAGCGCCTGCTCGATGAGCGCAAACGAGTCGTGAAGGAGCTCGGCAGCTACGGCGAGGCGTTTGGCGCCACGCTGCAGTCGGCCGACGGAAATCTGAGCTCGTACTCGTTCCACATGGCGGACCAGGGTACCGACGCCATGGAGCGCGAGAAGGCCTTCCTGTTCGCGAGCTCGGAAGGACGCTTCCTGTGGCACATCGATGAGGCGCTCCGCCGCCTCTATCGGTCGCCCCAGACGTTCGGGCGTTGCCACAGCTGCGGCGAGGAGATCGACTTCGACCGCCTCGATGCGCTTCCCCACGCGCGCCTGTGCTTCACGTGCAAGCAGCGCGAAGAAGATGCTAAGAAATAGATCCGAATCGACCACGTTCTGGTCGATCATCCTCTTCGTCGTGATCGCGGACTTCGCGACGAAGGCGATGGCCGTGTCGATGCTCGTGCCGCAGCACGTACCGCGCGAGATCTTCGGCGAGTGGGCGCGGCTGACGCTCGTCCACAATCCGGGCGCCGCGTTTGGCGTGAGCGCGGGTCCGTACTCGCGCCAGATCTTCCTGCTGCTCACCGTCGTCGCGCTGTTCGTGCTTTCGAAGCTCTATCGCACCACCGCTCCCGGCGACCGCCTGCGCGTCATCGCGCTCGGCCTCGTGTGCGGAGGCGCGATCGGCAATCTCATCGACCGTGTGCGCTCCCCGATCGGCGTCGTCGACTTTCTCGATATCGGGTTTCGCGATTGGCGGTGGCCCACGTTCAACGTCGCGGACATGGCGGTGAGCATTGGCGCCTTCCTGCTCGCGTGGGCGCTGTGGGGCGAAGAGGATGTCGTCGACCCGATCCCCAAGTCGGTAACCGAGACCACGCGCGCGTGACGCCCGAAGGCCGGGCGCCGAACGCATGACCGAGCCAACCACGCACGAAATAATTCTCGAGGCCGACAGCGAGCTGCGCCTCGATCTGCTGCTCGCGCGCGAGTTGGGCACGTCGCGCACGCAGGCGGCCACGCTGATCGCGAACGGAAACGTGACCGTGAGCGACAAGCGTGAAAAGGCGAGCTATCGCCCCGAGACGGGTGACCGCATCGTCGTCGCGCTTCCCGCTGCGCCGTCGCACGAGGTGCTCGCCGAGGAGATTCCGCTCACGGTCGTGTTCGAGGATGAGCACGTGATGGTGGTCGACAAGCCGGCGGGGATGGTGGTGCACCCCGCGCCTGGCCACTGGAGTGGCACCCTCGTGAACGCGCTCAAGGGGCGAGGCGGGGCGCTCGCCGGGGAGAACGGCGAGGATCGCGCGGGGATCGTGCACCGCCTCGACAAGGAGACCTCCGGACTCCTGCTCGTCGCGAAAACCAATGTCGCGCTACGAAAGCTCGGCGCGGACCTCGCGGCTCGTCGCATCGTGCGCCGCTACGCCGCGCTCTCGTGGGGCCACATCACCGGCGACCGTCTCACGGTGGACAAGCCGGTAGCGCGCGATCCGCGAGACCGAAAGCGCATGGCAATCGTCACTACCGGACGAGCGGCGAAGACGGATTTCGTGCGACTGGCCCGGTTCGAGTCGGTCGACTTGCTGCGTGCGCATCTGCACACGGGTCGGACGCACCAGATCCGCGTGCATCTCGCATCGGTGGGTCACCCTGTGGTGGGGGATGACATGTACGGTGGAGGCGGTGGACGGCGGCTCGTCGAGCTTCCGGCGCACCGGCATTTCCTCCATGCGGCATGGCTGATCTTCCCGCACCCGGTCACAGGCGAATCCGTCGAGCTTCGCTCGCCTCTTCCGGCCGAGCTGCAGCGATCCCTCGCTGCGGTCGCGGAGTCGGAGGCGTTGCTGGTGCACCCGGATCCGCTGAACGAGCTTGGCTTCTACCACCTCACACCCTGACATAGCTCCCCGCCAGCTGCTGCTCTTTCGACTGGCGGACCGAATCGGTGGGATCGAGCTGGAAATCGTGCGGGAAATCCTTCCGCCGCCTCCGGCCACGCGTCTCCCCGGAGCGCCTGCGTACGTCCGCGGGCTGATCAACGTCCGCGGCACCGTCGTCACCGTGATCGACCTCGTGGCGCGCCTCTGCGGGCAGCCCGCGCGCCCAGAGGGCCCCGTGATGCTCATCGAGCACCAGGGAAGGGTGGTCGGCGTGGCCGTGGACGAGGTCATCGAGGTCCAGCCCCTCCCCCCACGGGGTGGGAAACCCCAGTTGGCGACCTTCTCCCCGGCGGAATCGTCTACGCCATGGGGGAGATCGACTCGCAAACCGTGCTTTTGCTCGATATCCGCGGATTGCTCACGCAGGTGCTCGTTTAACGGAGGTTCAGGGTGAGTCACACTGTACTGATCTGCGACGACGCGGTGTTCATGCGCACGATGATCTCGGACATTCTCGAGGAGTCCGGATACGAGATTGTCGGTCAGGCCGAGACCGGCGTGCAGGCGATCGAGCGCTACAAGTCGCTGCGCCCCGACCTCGTGACGATGGACATCGTGATGCCCGACATGGGCGGCATCGACGCTGTGCGCGAGATTACGAGCTTCGATTCGAACGCGAAGATCCTGATGTGCAGCGCGATGGGCCAGCAGGCGCTCGTCGTCGAGGCCATTCAAGCGGGGGCGAAGGACTTCGTCGTGAAGCCGTTCCAGCCGAGCCGCGTCCTGGAAGCCGTCCAGCGCGTACTGGGCTGACGGTTCGCGTCCCCGTAGCGAGCCCGCCATGAATCTCGCCAAGTACGCCGCACTCTTCGAGTCGGAGAGTCGCGAGCAGCTCTCGACGATCAACGAGCAGCTGCTCGCGCTGGAGCGCGCACCCACCGCGTCCGAGCCGGTGAGTGCGATCTTTCGCGCGGTGCACACGATGAAGGGGATGAGCGCCACGATGGGCTACGCCGCCGTGACCGCGCTCGCGCACGAGCTCGAATCGCTGCTCGACCGCGTGCGCCATCCGAGCTCGTGGTCGAC
This sequence comes from uncultured Gemmatimonadaceae bacterium, assembly GCA_963827355.1. GTDB lineage: Bacteria > Gemmatimonadota > Gemmatimonadetes > Gemmatimonadales > Gemmatimonadaceae > FEN-1250. The sequence goes on along the minus strand of CAWHAS010000013.1, from coordinate 183,843 downwards.
GGCGTAGTGACGGACGCGCTCTTCGCCGCGGTGGATGCGCTCGAACGCGCGATGGAGATCGAGGTGGCGGGAGGATCGGCGGAGGCGGCGTCGGCGCCGGCCCTCGCGCGCCTCCACGCACTCGCGGGCGCACGCCCGGCCGCCGGGGCACCCGTGACCGCCGCGCCAGCAGCGGCTAGCGCAGCCACAGCCGCCGAACCCGCCGCAGATGCCGCGGGGCGAGCACCACGCACGATCCGCGTCGAGCTCCGTCGCCTCGACGGGCTGACGAATCTCGCTGGCGAGCTTCTCGTCGCGCGCGGCCGGCTCGCCGACGTCGCGAACGAGCTCGCGGATCCCGCGCTCGATGACGCGCTCGCGCAGGCATCGCGGCTCATCACCAATCTCCACGACGAGATCATGGCGAGCCGCATGGTGCCCGTCGGCCAGGTGTTCGATCGCTTTCCGCGCCTCATCCGCGATGCCGCGCACGCGCTGGGAAAGGAGATCGAGCTCACCCTCAACGGGCGCGAGATCGAGCTCGACCGTTCGATGCTCGACGAGATCGGCGAGCCGATCGTGCATCTGCTGCGCAACGCCGCCGACCACGGCATCGAGCAGCCCGATGTGCGCGAGCGCAACGGGAAACCGCGCGCCGGCCAGCTCACGCTCACGGTCACCCGCGAGCGGCAGATGGTCACAATGCGCGTGCAGGATGACGGGCGCGGCATCGATCGCGAGCAGGTGCTCGCGCGCGCGCGCGCCGAGGGACTCGTGGACGCGACGGTCGAATCGCTCGACGACGATGAGCTTGCGCGCATCATCGGCCGCCCAGGCTTCAGCACGGCCGACGACGATCACGGACATGTCGGGACGCGGCGTCGGGATCGACGTGGTGCTCACACGCGTGCGCGCGCTCGGCGGTTCGGTCGAGATTCGCTCGCGCACCGGCGAGGGCACGACGGTGACGCTCCGCCTTCCCGTGACGCTCGCGATCGTGCGAGCGCTCCTGGCGCGGGTAGATGGCGAGATGTACGCGCTTCCGATGACCCACGTGCGCGAGACGGTCGAGCTGCGCCAGGAGGCACGCCGGCGTGTGCAGGGGCGGGAAGTGATGCTTCTGCGCGACGAGGTCGTACCGCTGCTTCATTTCAGGGAGATCGTCGGGTTGCCGGAGGCGCGGTTCGTGGGCGCCGACGGTGCCACGCAGGTGATCGTGATCGAGACCGATGGACGGAGCACGGGACTCGTCGTCGACGAGTTCGCGGGACAGCAGGACATCGTCGTGAAGGGATTCGACAGCGTGCGCGATGGGCTCGCATTGTTCAGCGGTGCCACGATTCTCGCCGACGGCGCGCCGGCGCTGATCGTGGACGTAGGCTGCTCTTCACTAGGGAGCGCTCGATGGCGGACCTGCTGCAACTCGACAGAGATGGATCTCGACGCGCTCCGTGAGACCGCGAACATCGGTGCGGGCCATGCCGCGACCGCGCTTTCGCAGATGACCGGCGATACGATCATGATCACCGTGCCGACGATCACGATCGCCGCGCTCGAGGACGTGCCCTCGCGCATCCTCCCCGAGGAGGAGCCCATTGTCGCGGTACTGATGCAGATGATGGGTGACCTCACCGGGCGTACGCTTCTCGTCTTTCCGCACCCCACCGCGGTCCGGCTCGCCCAGCTCATGCTCCGGCGCCCGACAGTTCCCGATGCTCCGTTCGGTGAGCTCGAGCAGTCGGCGATCAAGGAGGCCGGCAACATCCTGAGCGGGGCCTACATGAATGCGCTCAGCGAGTTCATGGGTCTCATGCTGCTGCCGTCGCCGCCCAGCCTCGCCATCGACATGTCGACGGCGGTGCTCAATACTGCCTATCTGCAATTCGGCACCGAGCGAGACATGGTCGTCGCCGTCGAGACGCAATTCTATCTGCAGGGAGAGGGCGAAGAGCTTCGCGGCTTTTTCCTCCTCCTCCCCGACGCAGCGTCCCTCCAGGTCATTCTCCGCGCGGTGCGACTGCTTTGAGCCAGAACGGCGCCTCATCCACCCCCGTCTCCGAGCGCGATCGCGACATTCTGCGGTCGTTCGCTCGGCGCATCGACGGCTCGGATGCCGGCGCGCACAACAATCTCGGCGTCCTGTATTACAACAAGGGGATGTACGAGGATGCCGTCGCCGCGTTCGCGCGCGCTCTCGAGCTCGACCCGAAAATGCAGGTGGCGCAGCGCAATCTCGAGGTGGCGTACTTTCACACGGGCTTCTACGACCGCCGGGTCGCCGAGCTTCGCGATCGCCTGCGCGCGCAACCGGATGATCGCGACGCGCGCTGGGAGCTCGGCCGTGCGTACGCCGCCATCGGCGACGGGAAGGACGCAGTCGCGGAATTCAACGCGATTCTGCAGTACGCTCCAAACGACATTGGCGCGATCGTCCAGCTCGGCCTCGCGGAAAAGGCGAACGGCGACCTCGAACAAGCGCAGTGCTGGCTCGAGCGCGCGCTCAAGCTCGACGACAAGAGCCCGCTCGTGCATCAGTACATCGGAGAGGTGCTGTACAACCGAGGGTTGAACGATCAGGCGCTCACTGCGCTGTACCGCTCGATCGAGCTGTCCCCCGATAATTCGGACGCTCACTATCTCATTGGGTTCGTGCTCGGCGACCTCGGACGCCACGAGGAGGCGCGGGTCTCCACGAAGCGCGCCATTCAGCTCAATCCATCGCTGTCGCGTGCACAGGCGAACCTCTCCATCGATCGCTACAACAGCGCGCGCTACAACGAGCTCGTTCCCGAGCGGCAGGAACGCCGCTCATCGCAGCTCGAGCTGTCCACCGACGGTCATTTCGCGCACTACAACCTCGGACTCGCCTTCAGGCAGAAGGGCTACTACGCCGAGGCGCTCAAGGAGTATCAGCTCGCGCTCGACCGTCACGAGGACGAGAATCTCGTTCGCCAGGCCATGGCCGAGGTGCATTTGCTGAAGAAAGACGCGTCAGCGGCCATCGAGCTCTACGATCAGATTCTCGTTGCGCAAAAGGACTCGCCGAAGCTCTGGTGCGAGCGCGGCGTCGCGCTGCACCAGCAGGGACAGCACGCCGCCGCCGCAGAGAGCTACCGGCACGCGCTCGAGATCGATCCCGCGTACGCGATCGCGCACAACAATCTCGGCGTCGCCCAGTTCCACGCCGGCGAGAGCGAAGCCGCTGTCGATTCGTTCCGCGCCGCGCTGTCTTTCACAGCCCAACTTCGTGAAGGCGTGGCTGAACCTCGCTCTCCTGCTCTGTCGCGGAAAGCGAATGCAGCTCGGTCTCGAGTCGTATCGGCAGGTGCTTACCCTCGAGCCGGAACAGCCGGTCGCCTGGAACGGTGTCGGGCTCGTGCTGGCGGAGCTCAAGAAATTCGAGGATGCCCGCAACGCGTTCGGCCGGTCGATCCACGCGCGCCCGACGTTCGCCGAGGCGCACTACAACCTCGGCTTCACGCTCTCGAATCTCGGCGATTTCGAGGGAGCGCTGCGGGCGACCAAGCGCGCCCTCGAGCTCGACCCGTACTACACGCCGCAGAAGTTCGAGCTCGCGATCAATGTCGAATACGAGGACCCCGATCTGTCCATCTCGCCGGAGCTCGCCGGCAGCGAGCAGACCGCGAGCGGCGTCGAGAACTTTGCGTTCAATGCGGAGCTCCTCGACTCGCTCTTCTCCCAGCTCGCGCCCGAAGCGCCTCCAGAGCCCGAAGCGCAGAAACCTGCGGTGATCGAGGCCGAGACGGAACATCACTTCGTGCTCGCGCACGACTATCTCGCCAAGGGGATGCTCGACCGCGCCGCAGTGGAGGCGAATCGCGCGCTCGTGCGCGGCGCGCCAACGTCGGAAGGCTTCGCGATCCTCGGCGACATCTTCATGCGCCAGGGACTCTTCGGCGAGGCACTCGAGCGTTATCGGAGCGCGCGTCTCACCGCGCCGCTGGATCCGAAGCTGCTCGGCGGCGAAACGCGCGCGCTGCTCGCGCTCGATCGCGTGGTCGAAGCGCGGGCGACCGCCGAGACGCTGCTCGGCGTGGACGGCGGATCGGTGGAGGTGCTCCTGCTCACGGCGGAGTCGCGCGCGCGCCCGGCGACCCCGCATCCGCACGCGAGCTGCTGCGGAGCGCGCGCCGCCTCGCCCCCGCGCGCGCCGACGTGCTGAAGGAGTTCGGCGACGTCTGCGCGTGCGGCGGGCGACATCAATGGGGCGATCGCGGCGTACCGTAACGCGCTTGATCTCGATCACGACTTCGCGGTGGTGCACTACGAGCTCGCGCGACTGCTTGCCGAGCGCGGGGAGCCGGCCGAAGGCGGAGGAGTCGCTGCTCGCGGCGCTCGAGGCCGTGCCGACTTACGTCGAAGCGATGCTCGCGCTCGCGAATGTACGGCGGCGCTTCGGCCGCCTCGACGCGGCGCTGTCGCCGCTGATCGAGCTGCTGCGCCGCGACCCCTACAACATCGACGCGCTCCTGTCGCTCAGCGAGGTGCTTCTCGAGCTGGACCGGCACCGGGACGCGAGCGATCTCGATCGATCGTGTGCTCCGCTTCGACCCCCGGCACGTGGTGGCGCTTTTTTCTCAAGGGACAGCTGCTTGCCGACCGCCACCGCTATCGCGACGCGATCGCGACCTGGCAGCGCGTGGTCGAGCTCGACCCCACCTGCGAGCACGCGCGCCAGGCGCGCCGGGGAGTCGCGCACCGCCGCCGATCTGCTCCGGATTTTTCGCAGCCGGCAGGAGGTCGCGTCAATGGCGATCGAGGGACCGCTCCGCGAGCTCGGCATCCACGATGTCTTCCAGCTCCTCGACCTCAGCCGCAAGACGGGCGCGTTGACGGTGACATCGGTTTTGCGCGACAATCAGGGCACGGTCTACTTCGACCGCGGCTCGGTGGTGTTCGCGGCAATTCGCAGCAATCCGCATCCGCTCGGCGAGCTGCTCTTGCGCGCCGGGAAGATCACCGAAGCCGACCTCGCGCGCGCGCGGGATGTGCAGCGCACGCTGCACTCGCGCCGGAAGCTTGGCGAACTCCTCGTCGAGAGCGGATCGCTCACGAGCAAGGAGCTCGAGCGCCAGGTGCGCTTCCAGGTGGAAGAGGTGGTATTCGAGCTGATGTCCTGGCGCGAAGGATTCTTCTCGTTCGAGGAGCAGGAGGTCAGCGACGCGTCGGCGGAGGCGCACATCGCGCATCTCGACTGAATCGCTATTGATGGAGGCTGCGCGGCGCATCGATGAGTGGTCGCGCATCGAGGGCAAGGTCGCGCACCTGGGCGTGGTTCCGGTGCTCGCTCCCGTTGCCGACGATCATCCGGGGTTCCTCGATCTCCGCCCGCGCGAATGGGAGGTGCTCGCGGAGATCGATGGCTCGCGTGATCTTCGCGCCATCGCGACGCTGCTCGCCCAGAGCGAGTTCGATGTCGCGCGCGTCGCGTACGGCCTGCTGTCGACGGGGATCGTGGAGCTGCGCGACGGCGTGCATCCTCCGGAAGCGCTGGCCGACGTCGCGACGCCGTCATCGCCCACGACGATCGCCCCGCTGGAGGCTGCGAGTCGGCGCTGCTCTCCGGCGAGCCGCTGGTCGCGCTCGCGATCTGCGAGCGCATCACGGCGGACACGCCGGAATCGCCCGCGGGACATCTGCTCCTCGCGCGCGTGCTCAGACGCCTCGGCCGGCAGGCGGAGGCGGCGCGCGCCGTGGCGCGCGGGCTCGAAGCCGATCCGCTGAACGCCGAGCTTCACGCGGAGAACGGCTACTGCGCGGTCGCGACCGGCGATTTCCTCGAGGCGCTGGCGTCGTGGGAACGATCGCTGCGGCTGAATCCCGGAAGTCCCGACGCACAGCGAATTCGAGCGGCGCGCGACGCGGCGAGCCGCCTTCGCTGCCTGCTTCAGGAGCACATCGATGTCTGACGAGATCAGAAGGCTGAGCGAGGAGCTCGCGGGCGATCCGTCCAGCCTCGTCTTCCTGCAGCTGGGCGAAGCGCTGCGCCGTTCGGGGCAGCTCGACCTTGGGCTCAAGGTCGCGCATCGCGGCCTCGAACGGCACGCGCACAACGCCGACGCGCACGACCTGCTCGCGCGCATCCGCGTCGATCGCGGCGAGCTGCAGGACGCGTTCGACGAGTGGGACATGGTGCTCCGCCTCGCGCCGAGCCACGTCGGCGCACGCAAGGGAATGGGATACGTCCTCTTCAAGCAGGGGAAGCTGGCGGAGGCCGAGGAGCATCTGAGCACGGCGGCGACGCACGATCGCGACAATGCGTCGATCGCGACGGCGCTGCGCATGGTGCGCCGGCTGCTCCGCTATGCGCGCGTAGCCGGCAATGGACACGGTGCGCCGGACCAGGCCGAGCTCCTCGCGGCGCAGCGGCGAGTGGAAGAGGAGGCGAGGCAGCTCTTCGCCGACATTCTCGGGGATGGCGAGCACACCGCGCTGCTTCTCAACTCGGATGGACTCGTCGCTGCCGGCCTGTACATCACCGCCAATGGCGAGGACGTGTCACAGGAAGTCGGCGCGGCGCTCACCGGCGTGCGCGACGAAGCGCTTCGCGCGGTTCGGCACCTCGATCTCGGCGCGTGGAAAGCGGTAGTGTACGAAACCGATCTGGCGACCGTCGCGCTCGCGCCGGCGCTCGACGAGTCGATGGTGCTCGTGGCGGCCGGCCGCTCGGTTCCGCTGGGATTCGTGCGCCGCGTGCTGGACCGTTGCGTGCAACGCGCGACCGCGTGGCTCGAGGAGGGCGCATGAGCACGTCGCCATTCGAGAACGTCCTCGCGATCCTGATTCGCCAGCGCGGTGTGCTCGGCTGCCTCGTCGTTGGCGAGGCGGACGGAATCGTGGTGGATTCCAACGTGCAGGTGGGCATTCAGTCGAACGTCGTCGCCGCGCTGGCGGCGGCGCTTTATCGCAAGGCGCGCCTGTGTTCGGCGGCGGCCGGGCTGAGCACCGTCGGATTTCTGCAACTCGAGGCGGAGCGCGGCCACATCTGCGCGATCGGCCGCGAAGGACTCGTGCTGGTCACGCTCGCAGAGCCGCGCGCGCACATTGGCAGGATTCGGGGGCGATGCTCGACTCACTGAGCGCCCTCGCGTGAGGACGCACGCCGCGGAGCCGTGGATCGAGGCTCCGCTCCAGACCTTCGTCGATGAGGCGCGGGCGATCTTTGCGCTCCTGCTGCACCCGAACGGCCAAGTGATGGGCCAGTTCGGTTTCACGCGCGCGGTGGATGTCATGGCCGCGTGTGCACTCGCGGCGGCAATTCACGCCTCCGCCGGTGAGCTTGGCCGGGAGTTGAATGGCAAGCCGTTCCGCGAGATGTATCACGCGGGAAAGGACCGGCAGATCTTCATTGGTGAGGTGCCGACCACGCGGCACCGCTTCGTGTTTCTCACCGTTTTCGATGCGGAAAGCTCACTCGGGCTGGTTCGTATCTATTTTCAGGAGTTGTGCGCGCTGCTCGAGCACGCCCAGCCGCGCGCGATCGCGCACACGCCGATCTCGGACACCTCGCTCGAGCACGATTTGAATCACAACCTCGCCCTGTTGTTCGGCCGCTCGCGCGGAGCGGATGGCGGCGAGTCCTCCATCTCTCTCGCCTGAAGCGCCGTGTCACTGGTCAACTACGCCACCCGCGAGATCACCTGCAAGATCGTCTACTACGGCCCGGGGCGGTCGGGGAAGACGACCAACCTGCATTACATTTACGAGCAGGTGCCGGGGGATCGCAAAGGTCAGATGGTCTCCCTCGCGACGCAGACGGATCGAACGCTGTTCTTCGATTTTCTGCCACTCGATCTGGGCACCATCTCGGGATTCTCGACGCGCTTCCAGCTCTACACCGTCCCCGGCCAGGTGTACTACCAGGCGACGCGCAAGCTCGTGCTCCACGGCGCCGACGGCGTCGTGTTCGTCGCCGATAGCCAGGCGCGGCAGCTCGCCGGAGAACATCGAGAGCATGCAGGACCTGCACGCGAATCTCGCGGAACACGACATCGATGTGCGCACCATGCCGATCGTGATCCAGTACAACAAGCAGGACCTCCCGCGCTCGCTCATCTCCAGCGTGCCCGAGCTCGAGGATGCGCTGAACTTTCGCGAGGTGCCATCCTTTGCCGCCGATGCGCTGCACGGCACCGGCGTCTTCGAGACGCTGCGCGGTATTGCCGGACTCGTCTTGCGCAGGCTGAGCGCCGGTGCGAGCAGTCCGCCGACCGCCGCCGCGGGAGGCCGCTGACGGTGGATCTCGATCCGCGTTATCGATTCGAGAATTACATCGTAGGAGGCGCCAACCGGCTCGCGGTATCTGCTTCGCGAGCGGTAGGGCAGTCTCCCGGCACGTCGTACAACCCGCTCTTCATCTACAGCAGCTCGGGACTCGGCAAGACGCATTGATGCTCGCCATCGGGCATCTGGCGCGCCAGGTCAACCCCGCGCTCACCGTGGAGTACGTCACGCTCGAGGAGTTCATCGAGGAGCTCAATCATGCGATCGGCGACAGCGCGATGGAGCTGTTCAAGCGGCGCTTCCACATGGTGGACATGCTGTTGCTCGACGACGTGCAATTTCTCGCGGGGCGCAAGGAGACGCAGAGCGAGATGCTCCGTCTCTTCAACACGCTGCAGCGCGCGGGCAAGCAGGTCGTGCTGACGAGCGACCGTCCGCCGTCAGAGATCGCGGATCTCGACGAGCGGCTCATCACGCGTCTCACCGGTGGGCTGGTCGTGGACGTCGGCACGCCGGACTACGAAACCCGCGTCGCGATTTTGCGCAGCAAGTGCGACGAGCGCGGCGTCGTGTTCGAGGCTGGCGTGCTCGACGAGGTTGCGCGCATCAACTTCACGAACGTGCGCGAGCTGCAGGGCGCTCTCAACCGCCTCATCGCCTGCCAGACTCTCGGCGAGGCGCCCGTCACGACGCGAACGGTGCGCGAGCTGCTCGGCGAAAAGCCCGACACGCCGCTGCTCGTGCCGCCACAGGAGCGCGGTCAGGAATTCGCCAGCTTTTTGTCGGATCTGAGCGAGGTGGTGGCGCAGCATATCGACAGTTGGCGAGTGCGCGTCGTCGAGGCGATGACGTACTGGCGCCAGCTTGGCTACGTCACGCTCCTGCTCGAGCGCACGCTCGAGGCGACGGATGAGCCGGACGTCGACACGCTGCTCTCGCGCTACGAGGCCTCGGTGAGGCGGCTTCGCGAGCTCGAAGCGGAGGCCGCGAAGCTCGACGCGCAACTCGCCGCGTCGGAGCTGTTCAAGGATCCGGAGCGCGTCGGCGAAGCGGAGCTCGTGCTCGCGCGACTGGTCGGCGGCGCGGAGCCGCCGCCGGGCCCGGATCCCGCACTCGCCCGCTCGGACTTCGAGGTGGGCGCGTCGAACCAGCTCGCGGTGCACGCGGTCGACACCATCATCGATGAACCCGGGAAAAAGTACAACCCGCTGTTCGTGTACGGACCCGCCGGCGTCGGCAAGACGCATCTGCTGCACGCGCTCGGCAATGAGCTGATCGCCCAGAGCGGCGGCGCATTCACCGTCGCGGTGGTCAACGCCTCCCAGTTCATCGACGAGCTGATCGCGGCGCTGCAGGAAGAACAGATCGAAAAGTGGCGCGCGCGCTATCGGGTCGTCGATGCGCTCATCCTCGACGATGTCGACAGGTGCGCAGGGAAGGAGCGGTCGCAGGAGGAGCTCTTTCACATCTTCAACAGCCTCGCGTACAATGGCCGGCAGATCGTGTTCGCGAGCGTCCACGCGCCCAAGGCGATCGAGGGCCTCGAGGAGCGGCTCCGGTCGCGCTTCGAGGGCGGTCTCGTGGTCGAGATCCAGCCGCCGGACCACGCCCTGCGCGAGAAGCTCTACGCGCGTTATCTCTCCGACGTCGGCGAGCGGCTCGATCGACCGCTCGTCGACTTTCTCGCCTCGCGCTCGGTGCCGAGCGTGGCGGAGATGCGCGGCATCGTCGACCGACTGATGAAGGCCGCCGCCGTGGTGGGTGTGCCGCTCAATGCATCGTTCGCGCGTAAGGAGCTCGAGGGCGGCGCCACCGCACCCGCGCCGACGAAGCAGTCCAACGGCCGCGACGCGGACCCGTTCTTCCTCGACGAGGAGAAGATCCTCTGGGATTGGCCCGATGTCACCGGCCGCGCCATTGAGGAGTTCCGATAGATGGCGATCAAGGGGAGTCTGCGCGAGGCGAGCTTGCCCGACGTGCTGCAGCTGCTGGCGATGGGACAGAAGACCGGCTGTCTCAGCGTCACGCGACCGCAACAACTTCGGCTACATCTACTTCGATCGCGGGCGCATCTCCTATGCGTCGATCGTCAACCGTCGCGACCGGCTCGGCGACACGCTCGTCAAGAACAACGTCATCACGCAGCGCGAGCTCGACGCCGCGATCGATGCGCAGGCGACCCAGCAGCGCAACAAGCGGCTCGGAGAGATCCTCATCGAGCAGCACATCCTCACGCGCGAGGAGCTGCATCGCTACATCCGCGTGCAGATCGAGGAGGCCGTCTACTATCTGTTCACCTGGGTGCAGGGGACGTTCAGCTTCGAGGCGGACATGCGCCCCGACGATCACGACGTCCTCGTCTCGATCAATCCGGAATCGCTGCTGCTCGAGGGTGCGCGACGGGTCGATGAGTGGAGCCTCATCGAGAAGAAGGTTCCGAGCTTCGATCTCATCTTCGAGCTCGACGCGGCGCGCCTTGCCGCGAGCGAGGCGCAGCTGACGCCGACGCAGCACCAGCTCACGCCGCTCATCGATGGTCGCCGCGACGTGACCGCGCTCATCGAGGCGTCGGGGATCGGGGACTTCGAGGTCGGCAAGGCGCTCTACGGGCTTGCCACGGCGAGCTTGATCCGGCGCGTCGGAAAGTCGAGGCCGCAGGACGATGTGGTGCGCGAGGCGCGCGTGGAGGAGCACCGCAATCTCGGCGTGGCCTTCTACCGCACCGCGATGTTCGAGGAGGCGACGCGCGAGTTCCGTCGCGTGGTGGAGCTTCACGACAGCGATGTCCAAGCGCGCTTTTTCCTCAGCCTCGTCTCCATGCGCGAGGGGCGATGGTCCGAAGCCGTGCTCACGCTGCGCGAAGCGGCGGCGCAGCCCGCGGCCCGGCCGTCAATCTTCCACAATCTCGCGTACGCGCTGGAGCGCCTGGGACATCTCGACGAAGCGCGCGAGATGCTGCACGAGGCCATCGCGCGCGGTGGGGGCGACGACCCGCGCATCCGGACATCGTTCGGAGTACTGGCGCTCCGCAGTGGGGAGGTCGAGGAGGCGAACGCCTCGCTCGCCGCCGCGCGCGCGCTGCTCGGCCAGCGGCTTCCGTCGCCAGCGTGGTTCCACTACGCATCGCTCGCCGCCGGCCTTGCGGGCGATCTGGACCGCGCGCTCGCGCTCATCACCGAGGGCGTGAAGGCCCATCCGCATGCCGGGGTGCTCGGGAATACGCTTGCGGCCGTGCACGAAAGGCGCGGTGACTACTCCGCCGCGGCGCTCGCAGCCGAGGCAGCGATGGGCGACGGGAGCGCGATTCCGCAGCTCCACAAGAATCTCGGCGACTACTTCTACCGCGCGCTCCGCTACGAAGAGGCGCTCGACCAATATCAGCGCGCCATCAAGATCAACCCCGCGCTGGGCGACGACGTGTACTTCAAGCTCGGCAACATCCGCTTCAAGTGGCAGGAGAAGGATCAGGCGCTCGCGTATTGGGAGCGATCGCTGGCGCTCAACCCCGACAACGAGATCCTGCGCACGAATCTCCAGCTGGCGCGGAGCGGCGCATGACGACCGACGCCGCCCCCGAAGACGACGGATACGTCACGCTCACCGACAAGATCACTCGCGAGCGCGGATTTGGTTGTGCGAGCTATAAGGAGAAGTGCGTTCGGCGCCGCATTGCCGTGCGCATGCGGGCTCGCGGCGTTCATACCTTCGCTGAATACGCTCACGTGCTCGACCGCGATGCGCGCGAATACGAGCTGCTTCTCGATGCGCTGACCATCAACGTCACGAAGTTCTTCCGCAATCCGGAGACGTTCGCCGCCATTGATCGCGAGCTCGTGCCGGCGCTGTACGCCCGCGCTGAGCCGCAGCTGCGCATCTGGAGCGCGGGATGCGCGTCGGGAGAGGAGCCCTACTCGCTCGCGATGCTCATGCACCGCTATGCGATTGCCGAGGGCAGGCGCTTTGATCGCGTCGAGGTGCTTGGCACGGACCTCGATCGTGCGAGCCTCGCGGCCGCCGAGCGCGCCGTCTATCTCGAGCCAACGTTGTCGGACACCGCGCCGGACATGCGGCAGATGTACTTCTCGATGCAGTCGCCGTACCGAATTCACGGTGATGTGCGCGCGCGCGTGCACTTCCGCCGTCACGACCTTCTGCGCGAGCCGTTCCCGGAGGTGCAGCATCTCGATCGTGTGCCGCAACGTCATCATCTATTTCGATCGTCCTACGCAGGAGGCGCTCTTCGAGCGATTCGCGGCATTGCTCCTGCCAGGCGGCTTTCTCGCGCTGGGCCGCGTGGAAACGCTGTTCGGACCGGCGCGCACGCTCTTCGCGCCCATCGACAGTCGCGAACGTCTCTTCAGGCGTCTGTGAAAGAAATAAGCGTGCGGGTCGCGGACGCCGCCGTGGGACGAGGCGACGTGCTCCTGTCCACACTCGGACTCGGCTCGTGCATCGCGATCGCGCTCTACGATCCGCGCGCCCGGGTCGCGGGGCTGGCGCACATTCTTCTGCCCAACGAAGCGCTGGCGCGCGACCGGGAGAACCGCGCGAAATTCGCGGCGACCGCGGTACCGCTTCTGCTCGAGCGCATGCGCGCCCTCGGCGCGCGCGATACGTACGTCGTCGCCAAGCTCGCAGGCGGGGCGAGCATGTTCACGTCGCTCCTCACGCAGGGAGGGCCCGCGATCGGCGAGCGCAACCTCATTGCCACGCGTATCGCGCTCGCGAGCCACGGGATTCGGGTGCTCGGAGAGGATGTGGGCGGCGGTCATGGTCGCAGCGTATTCCTGCACGGTTGCGACGGACGATTCGAAGTGAAGTCCATGGGGAGGGACAGTGTCGTCCTCTAGCCGCCTCCCCTCCGTGCTCGTGGTGGACGACAGCGCGTTCATGCGCAAGCTGGTCTCGGAGCTCATCGACGGCTCCGGCGAGTTCCGGGTAATCGGCACCGCGCGTCACGGTCTCGATGCGCTGCAGAGGGTGCAGACGCTACAGCCCGACATCGTCACGCTCGATATCGAGATGCCGGAGCTCGATGGCCTCGCCGCACTCGAGCGGATCATGCGCGAGTCGCCGCGCCCCGTGGTGATGCTCACGGCGGCGTCGGGCGCCGGCGACGAGATGGCGCTCCGCGCGCTCGAGCGCGGCGCGGTCGAGTTCGTGCGCAAGCCCTCGGGTCCGATCAGCCTCGATCTCGTCACGATTCGCGATCAGTTGATGGCCGCACTACGCGCCGCGGCGGAAGTGAATCTCGCGGGTGTCCATGGCTCCGCCCTCTCCGCATCACGAGAGCCGGCGCCTGAGCGCGCAGCCGGCGGAACTGCGCGCTTCCTGATCGCCATCGCCGCTTCGACAGGCGGTCCTCGCGCACTCGCCGAACTGGTGCCGGCGCTGCCGGCGCAGCTCGACGCGTCCGTGCTCATCGTGCAGCACATGCCGCCTGGTTTCACGACAACGCTGGCCGCGCGTCTGAACTCGCTCAGCGCACTCACGGTGCGCGAGGCCGTGCACGGCGAAACCGTCGAGCCCGGGCACGCCTATCTGGCGCCGGGCGGCAAACACATGCGTGTACAGAGCATCGGCCATTCGCGTGTCATCATGCTCGACGACACCCCTCCGGTGTGGGGTGTTCGTCCGTCCGCTGATCCGCTGTTCCGCTCCGTCGCCGAGTGCGCGGGACGCATGGGCCATTGGCGTGGTGCTCACGGGCATGGGGCGCGATGGAGCGGCCGGACTGCGCGCGATCCGCGATGCCGGTGGCTCCGGGATCGCTCAGGATCGTGAGAGCTCGATCATTTTCGGAATGCCCCAGGCCGCGGCGGCGGCGGGTGGCGCGTCGATGGTTCTCGCCGCTCGCCTCGATCGCAGCCGCGCTCGCGGACATGGTTCGCGCAGCCAGCGATGTGACGGGAGCCGGAGGCGACCTGTCCATCTACGGGGGCGGGAGCCACCGATGATTGCCGACGCGCTGCTCACGGAGCTGCTCCTCCTACGTCACGGCGCCGAGTACTTCGCGCTCGAGCTCACGGCGGCGGTGGAGGCGATGGAGCTGCCCGTGCTTGCGCCGCTCCCGGACGCCCCTGCATCGCTGCTCGGAATGTTGCCGGAGCGCGGCTCCGCTATTCCGGTATTTTCCGCGAGTTGCGTCCTCGACGTCGAGGGGATGGGGCAGGGCGGTGAAGTACTCGTCATCGTTCGCGATGGCGATCGGGAAGTTGGCCTGGTAGTGGATGAAGTCGAGGACGTGATCATGACAAATCTTTCGGCAATGCAGCAACCGATCGACTCGATGCGTGGACGGGCCTCGTGCGCGGACTTGTGCGCGACGGCGCCCGGCTCGTTGCGGTGCTCGACGCGCGCGCCATTGTTCGCCTCGGCGCGCGCGCGCTTCCGGAGATTGCATGACCGCCGTCTCCGCGCAGCAGCTCGTCATCTTTCGCCTCGGCGAGGACCAGTTCGCGGTGGACATCTTCACCGTGGAGCGCGTGCTGCGATATAGAGCACCGGCGATCGTGCCGAATCTTCCGCCCTGGATCGACGGCGTGATCGAGCACGGCGAACGCGTCGTCCCGCTCATCGATCTCCGCTCGCGCTTCGGCATGCCACGCTTGTCGCCGCGCCCCGAGCATCGCATTCTCGTGCTCGCGGTGGGCGAGGATCTGCTCGGCGTCACCGTGGACTCCGTGCACGAGGTAATGTCCGTTGCGCCCGAAGATATCGCCGCGCCGCCGCCGCTGTTCCGCGGACTGAACGCCGACTACCTGCGGGGCCTCGTGTACGGCGAGGGTTCGCTCATCATCTTTCTCGACGTGGCGCGCGTTCTGACATCCTCCGAGCTCCTCGAGTTGACTCAGGCCGCTGCTCCGAATGGCTGAGACGGAAGCAGCGTCATTTCGCGCGCGCTACGCCGCCATCGAAGCGCGCCTCGATGCCGCCACCGCAGCAACCGATCGCGAGGACATTAAGGGCGACATCATCTCGCTCTTCAAGCAAGTCGAGGCCGAGGTCGCCCAGCTCGGCGCGCTGCGTGAGGACATCAAGAAGCTCGTCGAGAAGTGGAAGCAGGTGCAGCAGAGCTCCGCGCCCTCGATCGCGCCGGAGTTCGGTGGAGACCGGCCCGTCGTGGTCGCAGACCACATCGGCGCGTCGACGTTCGTCGAGAAGGGATGGAGCCTCATCTCGCTCGGCGATCACGAGGGCGCCGAGCGTGCGCTCAAACGCGCCCTCGAGCTCTCGCCCAACGATCCGCAAACCGAGTCGCTGCTCGGGTGGGCCCAGATGCTTCAGGAGAAGTACGACGAAGCGCTGCTCAACTTCCAGAAGGTACTCATGCGCCAGCCGACGAATTCGCTCGCGCGCATCAACCTCGGGTACATCTGTCTCAAGAAGCGCATCTTCGGCGAAGCGATCGAGCACCTGTCGAAGGCGATCAGGCTGGACAACGATCGCAAGGCGACGCTCTACGCGCACTTTTATCTCGGTCTCGTGTACGGCGAGCGCGAGATGTATGAGGACGCGCAGACCTTCTTCCGAAAGACGCTCGCGCTCGGTCCCAACCTCATCGAGGCGTACTACGAGCTGGGCCGCTCGCTCTGGTTCGACGGAAAGCGCGAGGAGGCGAAGCAAGTGTGGCGTGACGGGCTCGCCGCCAACAAGTTCAATCCATGGGGCAAGCGCTGCGGGGAGATGCTGAAGCACGTCGACGAGGGCGGGGCTCCCGCACGAAACGCCTAGCGCGGCTCGCACGCGCCACGCTGCTCCTTCTGCTCGCGTCCACAAAGGCGCCCGCACAATCGAACGAAGCGCAACGGCTCGATCGCGGCCGGTTCACGATCCTGGCCTTTCCCACGGATCTTCCGCTTGCACGCTCGCTGCTCGACGAGGCGCAGCGCAACGACAGCTTCCCCGGTCTGCCGCGCCCGCTCGAGCACGTGCTTATCGCCATCGCTCCGGACTCGCGCCGATTTCGCGAGTGGACGGGTGCCGGTGCGCCCGATTGGGGCGCGGCAATCGCGATCCCCGACGAGCGTCGCATCGTCATGCAGGGTATCGGCGCCGGTTCCGGCGCGGGCGACCCGCGAGCGGTGCTTCGCCACGAGCTCGCGCACCTCGCGCTGCACGAGCGCCTTGGCACGCTCCCGCCGCGCTGGTTCGACGAGGGCTACGCCGGCTACTCCGCAGGCGAGTGGTCGCGCGACGAGGTACTGTCGGCCAACGTCGGGCTCGTACTTCATGGCATTCCCGCCTCGCTCGACTCGCTCGAGGACGGCTTTCATGGCGGCTCGTCGCGCGCGTCGGGCGCGTACGCGCTCGCCTATCGCGCGGTGAGCGACATGGCGGCGCTCGATTCGCGCCGGGGTCTGTCACTCTTCTTCGACTACTGGAAGCAGAGCGGCTCCATGGACGTGGCGATGCGCAGGGCGTTCGGAATTACGCAAAGCGGCTTCGAGGCGGAATGGCGCGCGCGCACGATGCGGCGGTACGGCGCACTCGCAGTCATCGCCAATCTCTCGCTGCTGTTCGCGCTGCTATTCCTGCTATTGGTTCCGCTTCTCTGGTCGCGCCGCCAGCGCAATCGTCGCCGGATGACCGTGCTCCGCGTGGCCGAGGCGGCAAGCGAGCGCAGTGCGCGAGCGAGCGCGCTCGAATGCGCTGTTGGCCGCCGCGCTCACGGCGCCGCAGCCGCCACCTGAGCCATCGGCTAGCGATGGTACTACGCACAGCGACAAAAGCATGTGACTTTCTTGACACCATGTAGCGGTCGCCCTACACTACAGCAAATGCCCTCCGAGGAATCCAACGTCACCTCCCGCGCGCGTCCGTACCTATGGTGGGGACTCGCGCTCCTTGCGCTTGTCGCCGGGTACGCGGATCTGATCCGTGGAGGCGAAACGCTTGCCCCGATCCTGCTTGTGCTCGGTTATTGCGTGTTGGTGCCAATCGCCATACTGAAGTAAGTCGTCGCTTCATCTCGCCATCCCGCGTTCGGCAGCATCGCGAACGCATGGCGCGCTCGTTGCTGGCCGCTCGTTCGCTGGCCGCTCGTCGCGCCGGCGTTTGACGTAGGGCGAATAGCTCAGTTGGTTAGAGCGCCTGCCTTACACGCAGGATGTCGGGGGTTCGAGTCCCTCTTCGCCCATCGAATCATGGCGGACCCTGGCGGTCCGGAACGGGGTATATCTGTTTACCGCACTGGAGGTAAGGATCGACATGAGAGTGACTTGTCAGCCGAGGCTCATCCTGGGTCTCATCGCCGTGACGCTGGGCGCCATCGCACCCGTTCGCTTGCTCGCGCAGTCTCGCACGACCACCGTCCTTCCGGACGAAACTCCGCGCGCGCTCGTCGTGGCGTTTCGTTCGTCGGAGAAGGGAGCTGGGCCGCAGCTGGGCGAGAACATTCGCACCAAACTGCAAACGGATATCCCGATCAAACAGATGTACGTCATTCCCAAGGCGACCATCTGCGCGAATCTCGAAGCGTCGGGCTTTCCTTGCGACAGCATGCCGGATGCGATCACCTCGCGGCTGCTTGCCACGTCGCTGCGTGCAGACTTTTATGTAGATGGCGTTGTGACGAAATCGGGCGCCGGATACAAGGCAGACGCCCGGCTCGTGCTCGCGCGCGACAACAGCATGGTGCAGCCGCTCCCTACCGCGAGCGGCAACAAGCTCGGCGACCTCGCGTCCATCATCTCCAAGGCAATTCTCGACGCTCGCAAGGAGCTGCCTGACGAGCGCTCGTGCGAGACCAAGCTTGCCGCCGGCGATGCGGCCGGCGCGATCGCCGCCGCGAAGGCCGCCATTACCACGTATCCGCAGTCCACGATCGGTCGCGTGTGCCTGGCGAATTCGCTCCTGAAGCAGAATGCGGCCCCCGACTCGATAATCGCGGTCGCCACTCAGGTGACGGCCATCGATCCACGCAGCCGGCCCGCACTCATCATGCTCGGCGATGCCTACGCGAAGAAGAACGACCTCAACCACGCTGTCGAAGCGTGGACGAAGCTGATCGCCGCGTATCCGAAGGATGTGGCGCTCGTCTCGACGGTCGTGAACAAGATCGGACAGAGCGGTCAGGCCGCAGCGGCCAAGCCGATCATCGTGGCGGCCGTGGATTCGAATCCCGGCGACCCGGATCTCGTGCACCTGAAGTGGCTCATTCTGCTGGCGACCAAGGAATGTGGAGAGGCCACGGCCGCAGGCGAGCAAATGATCAAGACCGACACCGCTTCCGCCGACACGACGTTTTTCCTGCGCCAGTCGGCGTGCTACGCGCAGTCCAACGATCCGCAGAAGGCCGCGGCGACCGCTGCACAGGGCGTTGCCAAGTTCAAGAACAACGCGGCCCTCTGGTCCCTCTACGCGCAGACGCTCCGTCTGTCTGGCCAGCTGCCGCAGTCGCTCGCCGCCGCGCAGACCGCGGTGAAGCTCGACCCCAAGACCGAGCATGGCTACCTGCGTATCGCGCAGGCGCAGATCGATCTGAATCAACCGGACAGCGCGATCGCCACGCTCAAACAGGCAGTGGCGTCCGGGGAGGATAAGGCGACGGTCGGCCAGTTCCTGCTCGTGCTTGGGAACAAGGCGTACAAGGACGTGACGGCGGCGGTCATTACCACGCCGGACAGTCTCAAGGTGCGACGAGAAGGATTTCAGCGCGCGGAGCTGATTCTCGCCGCCTCAGACAGCGCCTCGCCGAGCCCGGCGGCCAAATTCGTGCTAGGCGTGTCGGCCTTCAAGGTTGGCGACTCCGCCGTGCGCGACAACCAGAAGCAGAAGCAGTGCGAGCTCGCAAAGCTTGCCGAATCCTCATTTCTGACGGCGCAGATCAACATCGCCGCGGGCGGCTCGATCGATCCAAAAACGGCGCAGCAGCTCTTGTCCGCGCTCGAGCAGTATCGACCGGCGGTGCAGGGCCAGGTCAAGAAGTTCTGCAAGTAGGAGTCACCAGCTCCAACGTTGCGCTCGAAGGGCTCGCCGGTGGCGGGCCCTTCGTCGTTTTTCGGCCTCGTGCATGAAGCGCCAGCGCTCTCCGGATGGTAAAATCATTCCATGATTTCGCTCGCACCAGACGCGTACCACATCCCCGTTCTGGCCGCCGAAGTGGCGGCATTGCTCGCGGGGGCGTCATCGGTGCTGGACGGTACGCTCGGCGGTGGGGGACATTCGCAGCTCCTCCTGGCACAGGGTGCAAGCGTCGCTGCGATCGATCGCGATCCGCGCGCGATCGCGGCGGCCCGGACGGTGCTCGCAGAGTCGGAGCGCACGAGAAGATTCCGTCCCTTCCTCGGCAATTTCGCGGCGATCGATGACATTGTGGAGCTGAGCGGCGAGCGGTTCGATGGCGTGCTGCTCGATCTCGGAGTGTCGTCTCGCCAGCTCGACGATCATGCCCGCGGCTTCTCGTTCCGCGAGGGCGCACCGCTCGACATGCGCATGGGCGACGACGCGCGACAGAGCGCAGCCGAACTGCTGAACGAGGCGCCGGACCAGCAGCTGATGCAGCTCTTTCGCGAGTACGCAGACGAGCGAAAGGCGCCGCGTCTCGCGCGCGAGATCGTCAAGCGCCGCGCGACCGTTCCCTTCGCGACGAGCGACCATCTCGTGAATGCGATTCGCGGCGCTCTCGGGCCTCGCAGCGGGCCTGGCGACTTTGCGCGTATCTTCCAGGCGATTCGCATCGAGGTGAATGACGAGTTGGGGGCGCTCGAGCGCGCCCTGCCTGTGCTACGCGACCGCCTCAACCCGGGCGGAACGATCGTGGTGATCGCCTATCACTCCGGAGAAGATCGCGTCGTGAAGCACGCGTTCCGCGACTGGAGCAATCCGTGCACCTGTCCTCCGCGTCAACCGCTGTGCATTTGCGGTGCCGTCTCGCTCGGCGAAAGCGTGCATTGCAAGGCGGTAACGGCGAGCGAGCGAGAGCTGGCCGCGAATCCGCGCGCTCGTAGCGCGCGACTCCGGGCGTGGCGGCGCGCCGCGTAGCGGCACGCGGGCGCGGTCGCGCCTGGGTCGCCGCGGCACTGTTGGCGTTCGTGCTGATCGGCGCGGGCGTGATCTGGCGACGAGCGGAAGGTCACGCCCAGGCAAAGGCGCTGCTCGCGCTCGAGCAGCAGCGGCTCCAGCTGCAGTCGCAGCGCGCGCAGCTTCGCAGCGATATTCGGGACCTCGTCAGCCGCAGCTCGCTTGCCACCGTCGTCGAGAAGCGACTCGACATGCACGTGCCGAATGACTCGCAGCTCGTGATCCTTTCGCGGCCTCACGCACAGTAAATGATTCGCCCCACACGTCTCCAACTCGTGCACGGCTCGCTCGCACTGTTCGCGGTCGCGCTCGTGGTGCGGGCGGCACAGGTGCAGCTGTGGCAGGGCGATCTCTGGCGGCACAGGGCGCAGCGGCAGCAGTTCGCTGCCGCCGACGTCCCCGCGCCGCGCGGCGACATCTTCGACGTCGGTGAGGTGCCGGTAGCGCAGAGTCGGCCCACGGTGCGGCTGCGTGTGGCGCCGCGGGAGCTCAAGGATCGCGTCGCCACGGCGCGTGCGCTCTCGAAGCTCGGAGTGCCGCGCGCGTGGGTGGCGCGTGCTACCGATCAGCAGCGCGCGTGGGTGATCATTCCGGGCGCGTATCAGCCGGGCGACGCGGCGGCCGTCACGCACATGCGCGGCGTGTACGCGGATGCCGGCATGGAGCGCGTCTACACGCAGCGTGAGGCGATGCGCCGCCTCGTCGGGGTGGTCGACGCGCGCGGCGTCCCCGTGGACGGCCTCGAGCTCACACTCGACTCGCTGCTGCGGGGCGAGGAGCGCGTGGCGCACCTGGCGCGAGACTCGCGCGGCGCGCGCATTGATGCGCCGGACGATGATGTACCCGAGGCCGGCGATGCGGTGGTGCTCACGATCAACCAATCGCTCCAGGAGATCTCCGAGCGAGCGCTCGCCGATGCGCTCGTCGGCACAGGTGCGGATGGAGGCGACATCGTCATCCTCGATCCGCACGACGGAGAGATTCGCGCGATGGCGAGCCGACGGACAGATCCGCGATCGTCCGGAAGCCCGGCCGTGAGCGAACCGTTCGAGCCAGGATCGACGCTCAAGCCGCTGTTGGTCTCGCGGCTCCTCCAGCTCGGACGCGCGAAGCCGGACGAGATCATGAACACCGAGAACGGCACCTACGTTCTCGACGGCCGTACGATCACGGACGAGCACAAGAAGCCGGAGATGTCACTGGCGGACGTCATCCGTTACTCGAGTAACATCGGTATCGTCAAATTCACCTCGCGCTTTTCGCCGCGGGAGAAGTACGATGCGCTGCGGGATTTCGGATTCGGGATGCCTACCGGCCTCCCGTATCCGGCGGAGGCGGCCGGCACGCTCCGGGTGCCGAAGGAGTGGTCGAAGCTGTCGCCCGCCTCGCTCGCAATGGGTTACGAGATTGCGGTCACGCCGCTGCAGCTCGCCGCTGCCTACGTACCGATCGCGAACGGTGGTCTGCTGCTCGAGCCGGCCCTCATCCGCGAGATTCGGGCACCGGATGGCAAGGTGCGCTATCATCATGTGCCGCGCGTGTTGCGCCGCGTGATGGACCCGGCGATTGCGGCGGAGGTGCGCCAAATGCTCGTCGGCGTGGTTACCGGCGGCACGAGCAAGGAGGCGGCGATGCTCAACTTCGATGTGGGAGGCAAGAGTGGTACGTCTCGACGCACGATCGGCAAGCACGGCTACGGCGCAGGCGCATACACGGCGTCGTTCGTCTCGCTCTTTCCTGCGGAGTCGCCGCAGTACGTGATCCTCGTGAAGCTCAACAACCCGAAGGGCGACATCTTCGGCGGGTCGACGGCGGCGCCGGTGTCCAAGATCGTGCTGCAGGCGGCGCTCGCGGCGCGCGATGCGTCGCTGGACCGCCGCCCGCTAGCCTCGCGCGACTCGCTGACTCTTGCCCCCGTGGTCGACAGCGGTGCGCATCCGCCCGTGCGGAGGACGATGACACGCTGCGCTCCGCGGTGCTCGACGTCGGTAGCGTGCGGCGGGTGACGCCACCGGCTGCTCCGCCACGCTCGATCCCCGACATCCACGGACTCTCCGTGCGCGAGGCGGCGTTGGCCCTTCACCGCGCCGGATTCAATGTGCAGCTCGACGGCTTCGGATCCGCGAGCACCACTTCGCCTGGTGCGGGAACGATGGCGCCGGCCGGCACCCTCGTTCGAGTGATCACCGCGCAATGACGCCAATCGCGGTCGAGCGTATCGTCGCCGCGCTGAAACACGCGGGCCTTCTCGCGGAGGTCACGGGCACGCTTCCCGAACAGGTCGCCGATATCACCGACGATAGCCGGCAGGTCGTGGCGAAAGGGCTATTTCTCGCGGTCCGCGGTTCGGAGCGCAACGGCCACGAGTTCCTGCCACAGGCCGAGACCGCGGGCGCCATCGCGGCGATCGTCGAGGACGCCGGCCGCACCAACCTGCCGTCGATCGTGGTGCGCGAGGGCCGGCGCGCCGCCGCCATTGCCGCGGCGGCGGCATTCGACGATCCCGCGAAACAGCTTCGGCTCGTCGCCGTCACGGGCACGAACGGAAAGACGACGGTGGTCGGCATCCTGCGCCATCTGCTGGACAAGCCTGACGCGCGCAGCGCATCGCTCGGGACGCTCGGCATCCTTCTCGGGAGCGAAGGCGTTCCGATCGCCGGCGGAGCGTCGCTCACTACGCCGGACCCGTCGAGTTGCAGCGCGCGCTGCGAGCGCTCGTCGACCGCGGGGTGCGCACGGTGGCGATGGAGCTGTCCTCGCACAGCCTCGACCAGCGGCGCGCCGAAACGCTCGTGTTCGAGGCCGGCGTGTTCACGAATCTCACCCGCGACCATTCCGATTATCACGAGACGATGGAAGCCTATCTGCTGGCCAAGGCGCGCCTCGTCGCGCAAATCGGCTCCCGGGGCGCGGCCGTCGTGAACATCGATGACAGCGCGTGGGAGCGCCTGCCACCGGCGCATACGGTCATCACCTTCGGCCGCAATCCCGATGCGATGGTCCGCGCAGAGTCGGTGCTCTTTCACCCGCGTGGCAGTGAGTGGCTGCTCGTGGCCGACAACCAGCGTCACGCGCTCCAACTGCCGCTCATAGGCGACTTCAACGTCAGCAATGCGCTCGGCGCCGCCGGCGCGGCGTGGCATCTCGGGATGACGCTGTCGGCGATCGCGGCGCGGTTGCGCACGGTGCCACAGGTTGCGGGCCGCCTCGAGGTGATCCACGAGCGGCCGACGGTGCTCCGCGACTACGCGCACACGCCCGATGCCCTCGAGCGCGCACTCGCGGCAGTGCGACCGTTCGCGCGCAAGAAGCTGTTCGTCATCTTCGGAGCGGGCGGCGATCGCGATCGCGGTAAACGGCCGCTCATGGGTGCGATAGCGGAGCAGGGCGCGGATTTCGTGATCGTCACGAGCGATAACCCGCGCACCGAAGAGCCGAACGGTGATTCTCGAGGACATTGAGCGCGGGATGCGCCTGGCCAATCACGAGATCATTGAGGATCGCCGGCGCGCGATCGAACGCGCGCTCGCACTCGCGGGCGCCGAGGACGTCGTGCTGCTCGCCGGAAAGGGACACGAGACGTATCAGATTCGCGGCACGACATCGCATCCATTCGATGAGAAGGCGATCGTGGCCGAGCTGATGGCGTGATGACCGGGAGATCGTTCTGGACCGTGGCGCGCATGGCGGATGCGCTGCGCGAGGAGTGCACCGGCGCGATTCCGCGAGACGATCGCCCGATCGCGCGGATCGCCACCGACACGCGCCACATCGCCCCGGGTGACTGCTTTCTCGCGCTGGCGGGCGACAGATTCGACGCGCACGATTTTCTCCGCGAGGCCGTCGATCGCGGCGCGACCTCTGTCGTAGTCTCGCGACCGGAGCGCACGGCGGGTCTCGGCGTGCCCGTCTTCGCGGTGCGAGACACGCTCGTCGCGCTCGGCGCTCTAGCGCGCTACCGCCGTCGCGCCTGGAATGGCATTGTCGTTGGCGTTGGAGGCTCGAACGGGAAGACGACGACGAAGGAGCTCCTTCGCTCGGCGCTTGGCTCGTGCTTCACCGTGCACGCGACGACGGGGAATCTGAACAATCTGATCGGCGTCCCTCTCACGCTGCTCGCGCTGAGCGATGACCCGGACGTGGCCGTAATCGAGATGGGAATCAACGTCCCCGGCGAGATGGCGCGCCTTCGCGGCATTGTCGAGGCGGATCTCGTCGTGATGACGTCGGTGACCGAGGAGCATCTCGAGGGATTGGGAAGCCTCGAAG
The DNA here is from genome assembly GCA_963827355.1 of uncultured Gemmatimonadaceae bacterium. Lineage (GTDB taxonomy): Bacteria > Gemmatimonadota > Gemmatimonadetes > Gemmatimonadales > Gemmatimonadaceae > FEN-1250. The sequence goes on along the minus strand of CAWHAS010000013.1, from coordinate 159,327 downwards.
GCGTGATGCGTGAGGAGTCCGAGCTGTTCGATGGGGCGAAGGTGGCGGTGCTTCCCGCGTCGCAGCCGGAGATCGCGCTCGCGGCGAGGGGGCGCGCGGCTCGCATTGTCACCGCGGGCCTCGATGCCGGCGACGTGCGCGCCTCGAAGTGGAGCATTGGTACCGACGGCCTGGGCGAACTCGAGATCGACGGAGTGACCGTACGTCCGCCCGCACGGGGCGCGCACAACCTTCGCAATGCCATGCTCGCGCTCGCGGTCGCACGCGAGCTCGGACTCTCTATGGCCGACGCCGCACGCGGAATCGCCGGCGCCACCTTTCCATCAATGCGCATGGAGATGGCTCCGCTCGGAAAGAAGGGCGCGACGCTCATCAACGACGCATACAACGCCAGCCCCGCCTCGATGCGCGCCGCCATTGACGTGCTCGCCGCGAGCGGTTCCGGGCGCCAGCGTGTCGCGGTGCTCGGTACGATGCGCGAGCTGGGAGAGCACGCGCCACGGCTGCACGAAGAGGTCGCGCGTGCGGCGCTGGTGTCGCCAGTGGAGATCGTTGCCGGAATGGGCGAGATTGGTGATGCACTACGCGCGCTCGGCTCCGGCGATCCGCGCGTGGTCGTCGCGCCGGACGTCGACGAGCTCTGGAAGGCCCTCGAGCCCCGATTGGACCCGGATGCCGTCATCCTTCTCAAGGCTTCGCGCGGCGTGAAACTCGAGCGGCTCGTTCCACCTCTCACCGAGTGGGCAAATCGTTAGTGCTCTACCACCTGTTCACGCCCCTCGTCGGCAGCTGTCGACTCTGCATCATCTTCAACGTCTTCAACTACATCACCTTTCGCTCAGCCGGCGCGGCGATGACGGGGCTCTTGATGGCCTTCGTCGTCGGTCCCACCATTGTGCGTCGGCTGCGCTCGATGAAGGTGCGCCAGGTGATCCGCGCCGGAACGCCCGACAGCCACCAGGAAAAGTCGAGCACACCGACGATGGGCGGCATCATCTTTCTCATCGCGGGACTCGTGGCCACGATTCTCTGGACGCGGCTCAACAACCGCTACGTCTGGATTGCCGTCGTCGCCACGGCCTGGATGGGGTGCATTGGCTTCGTCGATGACTACCTCAAGCTCAAGCAGCAGCGGGAGGGGAAGAAGAACGAGGGGCTCGTCGAGCGTTACAAGCTCGTTGGCCAGATCACCCTTGGCGTCGCCCTCGGCGTCGCGCTCTGGCAGGCCCCCCTCTCCAATCTTCCCGGCGCGTCCACGACGCTGCCGTTCTACAAGTACGTACTCGTCGTACCCGTATTCGCGTGGCTGTACGTGCCCTGGGTGGCGTTCGTGCTCACGGGCACGAGCAACGCCGTGAACCTCACCGATGGTCTCGACGGCCTGGCCACGGGACTCTCGGCGATCGCCTTCGCGACCTTCGCGATCTTCGCGTATCTCATTGGACGCTTCGACGCGAGCCAGTATCTCCAGATCTACTACCTTCGCGGCTCCGGAGAGCTGACTGTCTTCTGCAGCGCGCTGGTGGGATCGCTCATTGGATTTCTCTGGTACAACACGCATCCCGCCGAAGTGTTCATGGGCGACACGGGATCGCTCGCCCTCGGAGGCGCACTCGGCGCGGTCGCAATTCTCTTGAAGTCGGAGTTTCTCCTGCTCCTCGTCGGTGCGGTGTTCGCGGCCGAGACCGTGTCGGTGATCGTTCAGCGTACGGTGTTCAAGTATCGGCGGTCGCGCTACGGCGTCGACTACGCGAAGGCGCACCGAATATTTCTGCGCGCGCGATTCACCACCACTTCGAGCTCAAGGGATGGCAGGAGTCGCAGGTGGTCGTGCGCTTCTGGATCCTCGGCATTCTGTCGGCGCTCGTCGCACTCAGCACTCTCAAGCTGCGATGATTCCCGCGGAGTGGAAGACGGGAGAGGCGGCGGTGATCGGGCTCGGGCGAAGCGGCATTGCGGCATCGCTGCTCCTCGCGCGCGAGGGCGTGCGCGTGTACGCGTCGGACGGCGGCGATGGCGCCACCGCGGCCGCGGGAGCCACTCGCCTCACGGGCGCCGGTATCGACGCGAGCGCGGGCGGACACGACCTCGAGCGCATCGCGCGCGCGGCGGTGGTGGTGGTGAGTCCCGGGGTACCGCCCGAAGCCCCGCCGCTCGCCGCCGCGCGCGAGGCCGGCGTTCCGATCGTGAGCGAGATCGAGGTCGCGTTGCGCGCGCGCGACGGCATGCGCTACATCGCCGTCACGGGCACGAACGGAAAGACCACGACCACCGCCCTGATCGGCCATCTCCTGCGTACGCTCGGCAAACGCGTCGCCGACGCAGGAAACATTGGCACGCCGCTCACCGAGATCGTTCTGCGCGAGGATCGCCCCGAGTGGATCGCGCTCGAGCTCTCGTCGTTCCAGTTGCACGACACTCCGAGCGTGGATCCGGTCGTGGGTGTGTTGACGAATCTGGCGCCGGATCATCTCGACCGGTATGCGAGTGCCGACGAGTACTACGCCGACAAGGCGCTTCTCTTCCGCAATGCCAGCGACGCGTCGACGTGGGTGTTGAATGCCGACGATGCGCTCGTGACCACCATGGCCGCCGGCGTGGCGGGGGCGCATCGCGGCTTCGGCATCGTCAACGCGGGCGCGGAGATGACCCTCGCCGCCGGCGAGATTCGATGGAACGGCGCCCGCATCCTCGCGCGCAGCGATCTCCCGCTACTCGGCGATCACAACGTGATGAACGCGATGGCGGCGTCGCTCGCGGTGATCGCCGCCGACGCCGCGCATGCCGGTCGCGGGGCGCTCGCGCGCATCGCCGAAGGGCTGCGCTCATTCCGCGCGCCCCCGCACCGCCTCGAGACCGTCGGCGAGCGAGCGGGCGTGCTCTGGATTAACGACTCGAAGGCGACGAACATCAGCTCTACGCAGGTCGCGATCGACGGCATGACGCGGCCAACGGTGCTCCTCCTTGGCGGGCGCCACAAGGGCGAGCCGTACACCTCGCTGGCGCCCGCGCTCCGGCGCGTCGCGCGCGTCGTGCTGGCGTACGGCGAGGCGGCACCGATCATTGAGCAGGATCTTGGCGACGCCATTCGGGTCGAGCGGCTCGGAAACGACTTCGCGGCCGTGGTCGCACGCGCACGCGTACTCGCGCAGCCGGGCGACGTCGTGCTGCTGTCGCCTGCGTGCTCGAGCTACGACATGTTCCGCAACTACGAAGAGCGCGGCGCGGCTTTTCGGCGGCTCGCCACCGCCGCATGACCACCTCGCCGCCCGCGCATCCGCCAGCGTTGGCGGATGACGCTCGAGGCGCGCGCGCTGATCATCACCACCGGCGTCATCCTCGCCTTCGGCCTCGCCGTGCTGTACAGCGCGAGCGCGCTGGCCGCCGTGCTCGAGCATCATAGCAATACGTACTATCTGGTGCGCCAGATCTCGGGCGTCGCCATTGGCGTCGTGGCATTCGCCGTCGCCGCCAAGGTGGACGCGGAACGATGGCGCGGATGGGCGTGGCCTCTGCTCATCCTCGCCATCGTGCTGCTGCTCATCCCGGTTCTTCCAGTACCAAACTTCATCGCGCCGCGCTTTCACGGATCGCGGCGCTGGGTGAACGTCGGCTTCCTCTTTCAATCCTCGGAATTTGCGAAGCTCGCCGTCATCGTCTGGACCGCGATGCTCATCGTCAAGAAAGGCGACAAGCTGCGACGACTGACAAAGGGGCTGCTCCCCTTCGTCCTCATCCTCGGCCTCCTGAACATCCTCGTCATCCTCGAGCCCGACCTCTCGATGGCGATGACCTTCACGCTGATCATGGGGATCATGCTCTTTGCCGGCGGCGTGCGCATCGGGCACGTCATCTTTCTCGGCATCATTGCGATCCCTCTGCTGTGGCGCGAGATCGAGAAGGTGCAGTACGCGCTGCTGCGCATGACGAGCTTTCTCAATCCAGGGGATGCGCCCGTCCAGGCCGGATACCAGCTGAAGCAGTCTCTCATTGCCGTGGGATCCGGCGGACTGTTCGGCGTCGGCTTCGGGCTCGGACGCCAACAGCTTGGGTTCGTCCCGTTTCCCTACAATGATTTCATTGGCGCCAACATTGGCGAAGAATGGGGATTCCTCGGCATCGTCTTCGTCACCCTCGTGTTCGTCGCCTATGGATGGATCGGCTTCCGGATTGCGAAGCAGGCGCGCACGACCTTCCAGCAGCAGCTCGCGATCGGCATCACCTTCATGACCGTGAGCACGGCGTTCCTGCATCTCGGCGTCGTCATCGGACTGCTCCCGACCACGGGGCTCACGCTGCCATTCGTGAGCTTCGGCAGGACCAACCTCGTCATGTCGATTCTGATGACGGGAATTCTCGTGAACATTGCGAGTACGCGGGAGCGCGTCGTCGGCGAGCACGCGACGAATCCACTCGAGCGCGTGGCGGCCTGACCGTGCGCGTGATGTTCGCCGGCGGTGGCACGGGCGGACATCTCTATCCGGGGCTCGCGATCGCGCGCGCCATGGTGCGCCTGGCCCCGGAGGTGGAACCGTTTTTCGTCGGAGCTCTGCGCGGCATCGAGCGCGACGTACTCCCGAAAACCGAATTCGCGCATCTGCTCCTGGACCTGCATCCGATCTACCGTCAGCAACCGTGGAAGAGCTGGCGCACCGTGCGCGGGCTCGGCGGCGCGTGGCGCGCGCTCGCGCGCGAAAATCGCATCGCCCCGGCGGCGACGGTGATCGGCACGGGCGGATACGCCTCGGGAGCGGCGCTGGCGTTTGCGCTCATGCATCGTATCCCGATCCAGCTGCAGGAACAGAACTCCGTTCCGGGTATCACCACTCGTCTCTTCGCCCGCCGCGCGCGCGCCGTATATCTCGGGTATCCGGAGGCTCGCGCGCGGCTGCATCCCGGCGCGCGCACGCAGCTCTTCGACAGTGGTAATCCCATCGAACCGCCGCCCGCGCCTCTTCCTTCGCGAGCGGACGCGCGCGCCTCGTGGGGATTCCCCGCGAGCGAAGGCCGAGTGCTCCTCGCCTTTGGCGGCAGCCAGGGCGCGCGTCCGCTCAACGATGCGATCGCGTCGCTACTCGATGCCGGCCTGCCACCGGAGCTCTTCGTGATCTGGGGAACGGGGCAAGGGAGCTTCGATCGGTACGCGAAATACGAGTCGCCCCGTGTGCGCGTGCGACCGTATCTCGCGCCGATTCAGAACGCGTACGCCGCCGCCGATCTCGCGCTCACGCGCGCCGGCGCGCTCACGGTCGCCGAGCTGTGCGCGTGGGGAATTCCGTCGCTGCTCGTTCCGTTGCCGACGGCAGCCGCGGACCACCAGCGCGCGAACGCGCGAGCACTCGAGGCCGCCGGCGCCGCGCAGATGCTCGAGCAGTCCACGCTCACCGCACCCACGCTCGGCAACGCAATCTCGGGGTTGCTCGGAACACCGAACCAGCTCGCCACAATGGCAGAGTCCGCTGCCTCTCGGGGCCGACCCGATGCGGCGGAGCGCATTGCCAGATGGGTACTTACGATAGCACAGCTCAAGTCGGTTGACACTTGAGCGAGTCATCCCGTCCGCGCTATATTGCGGACGCCGCATGACACTTTTCGACGCACACGATCCCCGTCCCGTCCACTTCGTCGGCATCGCCGGTGCGGGGATGAGCGCGCTCGCCGAGCTCCTGGCTCGACGAGGGATTACCGTCACCGGATGCGATGCCAGCCCCACGCGAAATGACGCGCTCGATCAGCTCGGTATCGTTGTTCTTTCTGGTCACGATCCAGCGCACGTGACGGGCGTGCAGGCCGTCGTCGCCACTTCGGCGATGCCTCGCGATCACGCCGAGCTCGCCCGCGCTCGTGAGCTCGGCATCCCCGTGATTCGACGCGCCGAGGCGCTCGCGGGCGCGGTCGAGCATGGCGAGACGATCTGCATCGCAGGCACTCACGGGAAAACCACCACCACCGTCATGACCACCGAGGCGCTCGCGGCGGCCGGACGCAATCCCACCGGCATCGTCGGCGGACGCGTTGCCGCGTGGGGCGGGAACCTCAGCCGCGGTGGGGACGAGCTGTTCGTGGTCGAGGCCGACGAGTACGACCGCTCGTTCCTCGCGCTCTCGCCCACCGTTGCGACGATCACGAACGTCGAGGCCGATCACCTCGACATCTACACGGATCTCGACGACATTCGCGGCGCCTTCGCGCAGTTCGCGGCGCGCGCGCGGGCCATCGTGATTTGCGCCGACGACCCCGGCGCGACCTCGATCGCGCTCCCGGCATCGGCGGTCATCGTGCGCTACGGCATTAGCTCGCCCGACGCCCGTCTCGCCGCCCGCCATCTTCGCAGCGAGAATGGCGGAAGCGTCTTCACCGCCGTGCTCGACGGGCGGGAGGAGGCGGAGATTCGCCTGCGCGTTCCCGGGCGGCACAATGTGCTGAACGCGCTCGCCGCGCTGGGCAGCGGCCACGCGCTGGGTGTGCCGCTCGACGCGATGGCTCCCGGGCTGGCGGCCTTTGGCGGCGTCGAGCGACGCTTTCAGCGGCTCGGCGAGGCGCGAGGGGTCGCCGTGGTCGACGATTACGCGCATCACCCTACCGAGATTCGCGCCACGCTCGCCGCCGCGCGCGCCGCGTACCCCGGGCGCAGGATCATCGCCGCGTTCCAGCCGCACCTCTACTCGCGAACACGCGACTTTGCGGGCGACTTCGGCGGTGCGCTCGCGGGAGCGGACGACATTTATCTCACAGAGATCTATGGCGCGCGCGAGAAACCGATTGCCGGAGTGACGGCCGCGCTCATCGATGGCGCCGCGCGCGACGCCGGGCGAGCAGTGACGTGGCGCGGTGAGCGCACCGCGCTCGCGGCGGCGCTCGCGGCCGGCACGGAGCCTGGCGACGTGGTGATCACGCTGGGGGCGGGGGACATCACGCGCACCGGTCCCGAGCTGCTCGCTCTCCTCGAGGCCGCACGGTGACGCGAATCCTCGCCGTTCTTCGCGTGCTCCACTGGCGCGCCGTCGGCTTCGCCGCGGCAGCGTTGGCATTGCTCGCGTCGCCGTGGTGGGGGCCGCCGGTTCTCTCGCATCTGTCGTTCTTTCGTGTGCGCCACGTGGAGGTCAGCGGCTACCGCTACCTCCAGCCCACCGACGTGCTGAAGAGACTTCGCATCGACACCACGACCAGCGTGTGGATCGATCCGGGTGAGCTAGAGCACCGCGTCAAGACGCATCCGCTGGTAAAATCGGTAACTGTCGATCGGAATCTGCCCGGCACGCTGGTGGTTCACATCACCGAAAATGTCCCGCTCGCGTACGTCGCGGCGGCGGGAGGCTTGCGTGCGGTCGACTCGGATGGTCGCTTTCTCCCCATAGATCCGAGTCGGATCGTCATCGATCTTCCGGTGCTCGCCAAGGCGGACACCGCGCTCCTGCATTTGCTCGCTAACGTCCGGAGCGTGAGTCCCGCGCTCTTCGGTGAAATCAGCGACATTCGGAGAACGGGAGGAACCGACATCGCACTCACATTATCAAACACCCAGGTTCGCGCGCTCGCGAGCGTCTCCGCGCAGCGGCTCGCCGACATCATCCCCGTCGAGGCGGATCTCGCGCGCCGAAAGGCACGAGTGACCGAACTCGACCTGCGCTTTCGTGATCAGGTCATCGCCAGGACGCAATGAATCCCGAACGATTGGTCGCCGGCCTCGACATCGGCTCCTCCCGCACCACCGCCATCATCGCCGAGGCGGTGGGTGATTCTCTCCACTCCTCGCTCAAGATCCTCGGCGTCGGCAATGCGCGAACCGCCGGGATGCGCCGCGGCATCGTCTCCGACATCAAGGAGACCACGCAGTCGATCCAGAAGGCGATGCGTGAGGCCGAACGGATGGCCGGCGTGCAGGTGGATGGGGTGTACGCCGGAATTGCGGGAGAGCACGTCGAGGCCATGAACAGCTCCGGCGTCGTCGCCGTGAATGGCGATGAGGTCACGCGATCCGACATCGAGCGCGCGAACGAGGTCGCTCGCACCCAACCCATTCCCACGGACCGCGAGCTGCTTCACGCGATCCCGCAGGAGTATCGCGTCGACCGCAACGCGGGAATTCGCGATCCGGTCGGGATGAGCGGGATGCGCCTCGAGACGGAGATGTATCTCGTCACGATCGGATCCTCGCCCGCGCTCAACCTCCGCAAGTCGATCGAGCGCGCCGGCTACAAGGTGCGCGAGCTCGTGCTCGAGCCGCTCGCGAGCTCCTTCGCGGTGGTCACCGACGAGGAGAAGGAGCTTGGTGTCGCTCTGATCGAGATGGGGGCAGGAACGACCGACCTCGCGATCTTCCACGAGGAGAAAATCCGCTTTCTCGGTACAATCGCGTATGGCGGCGCGCACGTGACCAGCGACATCGTTCACGGCATCGGTGTCACGCAAGCGGACGCCGAGCGTCTGAAGGAGAAATACGGCTGCGCATACGAACCGTTCTTCGAGCATTCGGATGAGGTCATCACGCTGCCGAGCACCGTGGCGCAGGGGGACCGGGAGATCAAGCGCGAGCTGCTGGCACACATCATCCATCAGCGGATGGACGAGATTTTCGGATTGGTGAATGAGCAGATTCGCGATTCGGGCTTTGCGGGGCGGTTGAGTGCCGGCGTCGTGCTCACGGGAGGCGCATCGGCGATCATGGGGGCGGCGGAGCTGGCCAGCGACGTGTTCGGAACCGGCGCTCGCGTCGGTTCACCGGCGGCGAGTGTGGGTGGGCTGAGCGATGCCGTGGAGGCACCAAGATTTTCCACCGCGGTGGGGCTCGCCCTCTTCGGCGCGCATCGCATGTCGCTCGGCGCAGCCGGCTCGGCGGCCGCCGGAAAGCGCAAGTCGATGGGGTCGCCAGGCATGGATCGGATTGCGCAACGTGTCAAGACTTGGCTGCAGGATTTTTTCTAGTCGAACCTGATCCGATACCGACTCGAGTTATCCACACTGAAATAACCGTTATTTGGTGGTGTGCTAATCGATCGCTCGCACTATATTCACCGCAGCATTATTCACCGCAGTTTTTGGTTGCAGCCATGACTCCCGCTCGCAGCCACCCGCCTTGCCTCGCTGTTCCGCCGTCCGCTAGCAGGATCTTCCACTTCCTGGAGTCCTCCCCGCCATGATCTTCGAGTTCGAGGAGAGCACCTCGCAAAACGCCCGTATGAAGGTGGTCGGCGTCGGCGGAGGCGGTGGTAACGCTGTCAATCGAATGATCGAGGAGCAACTCGAAGGGGTCGAGTTCATTTCGGTGAACACCGACGCGCAGGCGCTGTTGAGCTCCAAGTCGGACGTGAAGATCCAGATCGGGAAGAAGCTGACGCGCGGGCTTGGGGCGGGCGCTCGCCCTGAGATCGGTCGGCAGGCCGTCGAGGAGAACCGGGACGAGGTGCTCCGTGTGCTCTCCGGCTCCGATCTCGTCTTCGTCACGTGCGGCATGGGCGGCGGCACCGGCACGGGCGCAGCCCCGGTCGTCTGCGAAATGGCGCGCGAAGCCGGCGCCCTGTGCGTTGGCATCGTCACCAAGCCGTTCCTGTTCGAGGGACGGAAGCGCATGCGCCAGGCGGAAATGGGGATCGCCGAGATGCGGAAGCACGTCGACACCATGATCGTGGTGCCGAACGAGCGGCTGCTCGCGGTGGTCGGGAAGGGAATTCCGTTCGGCGACGCGCTCAAGAAGGCGGATGAGGTGCTGCTGCATGCGACGCAGGGCATCTCGAATCTGATCAGCGTCACCGGCCTCGTGAACGTCGACTTCGCGGACGTTCGTACCGTCATGCAGAGCGGCGGCTCGGCGCTCATGGGCACCGGGATCGGCCGTGGCGAGAATCGCGCGACGGAGGCGGCGCAGCAGGCGATCTCGTCGCCGCTGCTCGACAACGTCTCGATCTCGGGCGCTACCGGAGTGTTGGTGAACATCACGGGCGGCACCGACCTCACGCTTGGGCGAGGTGCATCAGATCAACGAGATCGTACACGACGCGGTGGGCGACGAGGCCGAGATCATCTTCGGCGCCGTGAACGAACCAGCCATGCAGGGCGAGATCCGGGTCACAGTGATTGCCACGGGCTTCGATCGCGTGGTCTCGGGAGGCGCCACGAGTGCCCAGGATGCGCAGCGGAACGCGACGCAAACGCCCGTAATTCCGTTCCCCAATCAGCGCCCGCTTCGCACTACGATCCCGACGCCGCGGCCGGCCGCCAATGACGGGAATCGGCGTTCGACGCTGCCGCAGCCCGGGGTCCAGCAGTCGCCACAGGAGAAGGCTCAGGATCTGAACGACATGGAGATCCCGACTTTCATCCGGCGGCAAATGGATTGAAAGCGCCCACACCGCGCGCGGTGACCACGGCGGTCATCTTCGCGCTCGCTGTGTGGGCTCTCTCCATCGACCTGCCGAAGCCCTGGCTCGACGCGCCTCATCCTCTGGAACTCGATTCACTGCAAACGGTCGCCGCCGACTCCGATTCGCTCGCGGCCACCAGCGACACCCTCGCACTCCGGCGAAACGATTGGCGAGCTGCTCTCGCGGCGCGGCGTGAGCTCGCAGGCGATGCCGCTTGTGATGAGCGCCGCCAGTGGCCTCGACGCGCGGCGGATTCCCGCCGGGATGCCCGTCACCGTGCGCACGGATTCCGCGGGAGGGGCGCCGCGCGAGATCGTGTTCCAGCTCTCAGCGGACCGACTCCTCCACGTGCGGCGCGTCGGGAACTCCACCTGGACGAGCAGCGAGGAGCGGCTGCCGTGGGTGACCGACACGCTCGTCGTGAGCGGCCGCATCGACGAGAATCTCTATCAAGCACTCGACGACAGCGCGACGGTGCTTCCGAAGGGCGCGCGCGCCGAGCTCGCGTGGACGCTCGCGGACATCTTCGAGTATCGCGTGGACATGAGTCGCGAGCTCCAGCCGGGGGATCAGTTCCGCGTCCTGTTCGAGCGACAGGTCGGCTCGTCCGGCCAGACGAGAATCGGGCGAGTGCTCGCCGCGCGCATGGTGCTCTCGGGAGCGACGACGGAAACGGTTCGCTTTGACGAGGGTGGTGGGCGTTCGGCGTACTTCGACGCGACGGGGCGCTCGATGCGAGCGGCGTTCCTGCGCGCGCCGCTGGAGTTTCGCCGAATCTCGAGCGTGTTCGGGTTGCGGAAGCATCCGATCCTTGGCATCTGGCGGCAGCACCAGGGCACCGACTACGTCGCGAATGCCGGAACGCCCGTGCGCACGATCGGCGACGGTGTGGTCGCCTTTGCGGGCCGCCGCGGCGGATATGGCAATCTGATCGAGATTCGGCACCGGAGCGGGCTGGTCACGCGCTACGGACATCTGCGTGCGTTCGCGTCCGGCATACGGGCGGGGCGCGTGGTGACGATCGGCCAAACGATCGGCTTCGTGGGCATGACCGGGCTGGCGACCGGTCCGCATCTGCACTTCGAGCTGCTCGTCGACGGCGCGCAACGCGACCCGACGTCGGCCTTGAAGAAGAGCGCCGGTACGCCCCTGGCGCCCGCCGATCGCCCGCGCTTCGACGCGCAACTCTCGGTTCTTCTCGCGAGTCTCGGAAAGGCGCACGCATAACGGCGCGCCCGCGAGCTTTGCGCTCCGGCATCCCCGCGTCACGTTTCGCACATGCTCGCCTGGATGCTTTCGCTGCTCGTCGCGGCGGTACTCGCGTGGTGGTCGTACCGGGCGCCGGCAGCGGGCGAGGGCCGGCGCACACGGTGGCTGGCCGCGCTTCGTGCGCTCGCCTGGCTCCTGACGCTCGCGCTCCTGCTCGATGCGCCCGCTGGGCCCGCGCCGCGCCGTTCCTCCCATCGCCGCCCTCGACGCCTCGGCGAGCTGGCTTCGCGGCGGCGACAGCGCCCTCTGGCGACGCGCGGTATCCGCTTCGCGCTCCGCCTCGTCGGACGTGCTGCTGTGGGGCGACTCGGCGCGCCCCGGTGCGGCGCCCGCACTGCCGCGCGACGCGGCGACGCGCGCGCTGCCCCTGGCCGAGCGTGCGCTTGCGGTTGGTCGCCCGCTCGTGCTCATCACCGACGGCGAGCTCGATGATCCATCCACCCTCGCGTCGCTCCCGGCTGGCTCGCGCATCGAGGTGATTCCTCATGCGCCAGCGGTCGACGCGGCGGTGGTGGCGCTCGACGCGCCGCGCGCGGTCGTGGCCGGAGACACGATGGAGGTGCGCGTGACCGTGCGCGCGGGCGAGGTCGCTGTAGCGCGATCGACACTCTCCCTGGTGGCCGGGAGCGACGTCATCGCGAAGATGCCGATCGACTCGCTGGCGCCGGGGCTCGAGCGCACGCTCACGATGCGGGGGCGGATCGATGGCGCGGTTCGTAGCATTCCGCTCGCGGCCGTCGTCACGGCTCCGGCGGACGTGGAGCGTCGCAACGATACTCTTGCGACGGCGGTGCAGGTTGCGCCTGCAGCCGGGGCGGTGCTCGCGTCGACGTCGCCGGACTTCGATGCGCGCTTTCTCATTCCCGTGCTCCGCGGCTCCGTCTCGTTGCCCACGCGCGCCTACTATCGCGTCGCGCAGGGCACGTGGCGCCAGGAGGGCACGCTCGCCGCCGTCAGCGAGCAAACCGTGCGCGCCGCACTCGCCGAGGCGCCGCTCGCGATCCTGCACGGCGACACGGCACTGTTCGGCGCGCCGCGCTCCATCACGAAGGGTTCGCTCCTTCTGTACGAACCGTCATCGGACACGCTGGGCGAGTGGTATCCGGCGGCGGCGCCCGCGTCGCCGATCTCCGCGGTGCTCTCGGGCGTGCCGTGGGACAGTCTCGCGCCCCTCACCGTCTCGCCCGGCGTGCACGGCGACTGGACCGGATTGCTCGCGGCGCCGGCGCGAAGCACCGACCGCCGCATCGCCATCGCGGGGAGCGAGAGCGGTCGCCGCACCGTGATCGTCGGCGCATTGGGACTGTGGCGCTGGGCCTTCCGCGGCGGCGTGAGCGGCGATGCGTACGCGACACTCTGGGGCGGTATATTTGATTGGCTCACAGCCGAACGGCCGGACCCGCGCGCCGCGCTGCCGGCGGATGCCGTCGTTCGCGCCGGAGATCGCATTCGATGGCGGCGGGGAACGGGCGGCGACACGCTCGTGCGCGTCGAGATGCATCGTCGCGGCGACGCGCGGGTCGACACGCTGGCGCTCCACTTCGGTGGGCCAGGCGCGCTGGCGGAGAGTCCGCCGCTCGATGCCGGAGTGTACGAGACGCGCGTGAGCGGTGGCACTTCGCTGCTCATCGTCAACGCGACACGGGAGCTGTTACCGCGGCGGGCAAATGTGCGCACCGGCGCCGTCGGCGGCGCCGCTCCGTTCGGCGATCAGCCGCGGCTTCGCGACTTACACTGGATCTATCTGCTGCTGCTCGGCGCGCTGTGCGCGGAGTGGCTGCTGCGACGACACATGGGACTGCGATGACGCGCGCGGTGAAGACCGCGGCGTGAGGAGAATGAATGGCGAGAATCATGCGGCGCGAGGGCGATGTCTCGAAGCGCTCGCTCTGGCAGAAGATCAAGGACGTGGCGCTGCTCGATGTGGGCGTGCTCGTGCGCGGCGGTGTCAACGCGGGCTCGCTCGAGCGGCTGGAGGAGCTCCTGCTCGAGGCGGACTTCGGCGTGCCCGTGACGCTGCGCCTGGTGGCCGAGGTGGAGGGGCGCGCGTCCAAGGGTCTCGCAAAGACCGAGGATGAATTTCACGAGGCGCTCCGCGCCGGCGTCGAGCTGGCGCTGCGCGCAGGGCGCAGCGATCCGGCGCTGGTGTACGCGGCCACTGCCCCCACAGTCATTCTTGTGGTGGGCGTGAACGGTGCGGGGAAGACGACGTTCATCGGCAAGCTGGCCACACGACTCGCCCGCGAGGGGAAGTCGGTGATGGTGGCTGCCGGCGACACGTACCGCGCCGGCGCGATCGATCAGCTCCGCGTGTGGGCGACACGCGCCGGCGCGCAGTTCGTCGGAAGCACCACCGGCGCCGATCCGGCGTCCGTCGCGTTCGCCGCGATCGACGCCGCCGTCGCGCGTCGCCTCGACGTCGTCATCATCGATACCGCGGGGAGGCTCCACACGCAGGACGGTCTGATGACGGAGCTTCAGAAGGTTGGGCGTGTGATCGCCAAACGCATCCCCGGCGCCCCGCACGAGACACTGCTCGTGCTCGATGGCACGATCGGGCAAAACGCGATCGCGCAGGCTCGCGCGTTCAGCGCGGCGGTGCCGTTGACCGGTCTGGTCGTGACCAAGCTCGATGGCACGGCGCGCGGAGGAATCGTGGTCGCGGTGCACGAGGCACTCGACGTGCCGGTAAAGTTCGTCGGCGTCGGCGAACAGGCCGATGATCTCGTGTCGTTCGATCCCGCGTCGTTCTCCGCGGAGCTGCTGGGCGGGGAGTGAGCACGCGCGCCGCGGGTACGCCGATCGGGCTGAACACCGGCGTCGGTTTTCTCAAGGGCGTCGGACCCTATCGCGCAGACCTGCTACGGAAGCTCGGTATCGTCGTCGCGCGCGATCTGCTCTTCCACGTTCCGCATCGCTACGAGGATGCGAGCACGATCGCGCCGATCGCGAGCGCGGAGCCTGGAATGGACGTGACGGTGCTCGGCACCGTCATCTCGAAGGGTGTGATCCCGACGCGAAAGGGGCTCCGAATTTTCCAGGCGGTCATCCGGGACGAGAGCGGGATGATCGAGGTCTCGTGGCCGGGCCAACCATACCTCGACCGCGTCGTCAAGAAGGACGACAAGCTCCTGCTAACCGGAGCAGTGCGCTTCTTCCACGGCCGCCAGCTGCAGCCGCGCGAGATGGTGAATCTCGGCCCCGACGCCGAGGGCATCACGGAGGGCCGCGTGCTCTCCGTCTATCCGGCAACCGAGGGGCTGTCGTTCAAGGTCATCCGCGCGCTGGTCGACGCGCACATCGACACGCTGCTGCCGCTGGTGAGCGAGTACCTGCCTCCGAAAACGCTCGCGCGCGCCGGCGTTCCACCGCTCCCCGAAGCGCTGCGGCTCGTGCATCGCCCACGCTCGATCGCGGACGCGATGCGCGGCATGTCGCGTCTGGCCTTCGAGGAGCTGTTTTTCGTCCACATTCTGCATCGCCGTGCCCGGGACATCGCGCGTGAGACGCGCGAGGGAATCACCTTCGTGAACAAACGCGAGCTCACGTCGCGGCTCAAGTCGTCGCTCCCCTACGAGCTCACGAATGCGCAGGTGCACGCGATTCGCGAGATCGTGAAGGACATGTGCAGCGACCGCCGCATGCATCGCCTGCTGCAAGGTGACGTGGGCAGCGGAAAGACGATCGTGGCGCTCTTCGCAATGCTGCTTGCGATCGAGAACGGGTATCAGGCCGCGCTGATGGCGCCCACCGAGCTACTCGCCGAACAGCACGCGCGCACGTTCGCAACGCTGCTCGCGCCACTCGGCGTACCCGCGCTGCTGGTCACCGGAAGCGTATCCGCGGCGGAGCGTCGCGCAGCGGCCGCGCGCATGGAATCCGGAGAGGCGATCGCGATCGTCGGAACGCACGCGCTCGTGCAGGGCGACACGAAGTTCGCGCGACTCGGCCTCGCCGTGATCGACGAGCAGCACCGCTTTGGCGTGGAGCAGCGCGCTGCGCTCGGCGCCAAGGGCGCGCGACCGGACGTGCTGCTGTTGAGCGCGACGCCGATTCCGCGATCGCTGGCCCTCACGCTGTACGGCGATCTCGACGTGAGCGTGCTCGATGAGCGTCCGCCGGGGCGACAGCCCGTCACGACCGCGCTCCGCCCGGGCTCGGCGCGGGAGCGCGTGCTCGCCTTCATCGATCGCGAGGTGGAGAAGGGCAGGCAGGCCTACGTCGTGTATCCGGTGATCGAGGAATCGGAGAAGACGGACCTCAAGGGTGCGACGGCGATGTTCGCGTCGCTCTCGGCGGGCGCGTTCGCGCATCGCCGGATGGCGCTGCTGCATGGCCGCGTGCCGAGTGACGAACGCGATGACATCATGCGCCGCTTTCGCGATGGCGAAATCGACATTCTCGTGGCGACGACGATCATCGAAGTGGGCATCGACGTCGCCAACGCGACGGTGATGCTCGTGGAGCACCCCGAGCGCTTCGGACTATCGCAGCTTCACCAGCTGCGCGGGCGGGTGGGACGCGGGGCGGAGGAGAGCTACTGCATCCTGCTCGGCGACGTGAGCCCTGAGGCGAGCGAGCGGCTTCGGCTCTTCGCGGGCACCGACGACGGATTCGAGATCGCGCGCGCGGATCTGCGGCTGCGCGGAATGGGCGACTTGTTCGGCGCGCAGCAGAGCGGTGAGAAAACCTTCCGCTACGCCGATCCCCTTCGAGATGAGGCGCTCAATCTGCTGGCGATGACGAGCGCGGAGGAGCTGCTGCGCGACGATCCTGCACTCGAGAAGCGCGAGCATGCGGCGGTGCGGACGGCACTGTCGGAGCGCTATCCGCGCGCGCTCGCGCTCTTCCGCGTGGGGTAGTTCCGGCTACGGCTTGCCGGTGGACAACCGCTTCTTGATCCTTTCGAGTTCCGCGGTCGCAGTGTTCAGTGAATCCTGCAGCATCTTGATCGTCTTGGCCATCTCCTGCTCGCGAGCGCTGGTTTTCGACGAGTCATCGGACACGACCAGGTGCACCGACGGGACGCTGTCCATCGACCGCGATTGCGACAGCGAATCCAGGAGGTGCGTCGTGCGACGCAGCACCTGCGCCTCCGCGCGATGGGGAAGCGAGTCCGAGGATGCGAGGTAGCCGTCGAAGGCGCTCGCGGCGTCGAGCAGTCGGGCGCGCGACCTCGCCGACTCGAGCAGAATCACGCCGTGCCAGAATATCGCCTCGTGGGCACCGGTGCTTCCTGGCTCGTTGCGGGAAAACGCCGCGAGCAACGAGTCGGCGGAGTCGTACTGCGAGTCGGCCGCAAGTCGCTGCGCCGAGTCGAGCGTCGCACCCCACGAAGCGTCGGACGGGGTCGGCGCGCCGGCCTGCGGGTGCGCGCATGCGACGGTGAGCGTGGCGCCAAGGACCAGAAACAACCCAAGCTTCACGCGCTTGCGTCCACGGACGTAGACATCGTGGAGCGCCTGCGCGGACGCGGCCCGGTGCGCACGGGAAGCGTGATGCTGAACTTTGTCCCTTCGCCGACGCGGCTCTCCACGGTCAGCTTCCCGCCATGCGCGTCGACGATCTGCTTCGCGATCGCGAGTCCGAGGCCAGTTCCATCGTGCGCCGCCGAGTGCTGGTTGTCCGCCTGAAAGAACTTCCGGAAGATGTGCGGCAGCTGCTCCGGTGGAATTCCCGCACCGGTGTCGCTGACCGTCACACGAATCTGTCCGCCGTCGGCCTGCACGTCCAGCTCCACCGTTCCATCCTTTCTCGTGAACTTGAACGCATTCGAGAGCAGATTGCCGAGCACCTCGTTGATCCGGTCCGGATCCCACACCACCTCGGCCGGCAGTGGACCGGTGCGTACGACGCGGAAGTTGATGCCGCGCTGCAAAGACAACACGTGGAAGGTGCTTTCGAGGTCGCTCAGGAAGTGCCCGAGCTCCGTGGGACGAAGATCCAGCTTGCCACCACCGGCCTCGAAGCGGCTGATGTCGAGCAGCTGGTGCACGAGGCGGGACAGGGAGCGCGTCTGCGCATCCACGGTGTGTAGAATCTCTCCCTGCTTCGCGGAGATCGAGCCGTACACCCCTTCATTGAGCAGTTGCAGGTAGCCGAGGATGACGTTGATCGGCGTCTTCAGCTCGTGTGAGGCGACAGATACGAATTCCGCCTTGAGCCGATCGAGTTGCGCGAGCTGCGCGGCCATGGATTTATAACTCGCAGCAAGTCGGCCGAATTCGTCGTCGCGCTCGGGCGAGACCGAAAGCTTATAGTCGAACTGGCCGGCGGCAACGGCCTCCATGCCCGCTTCGAGATCCTGTACGGGCTTGCTCACCGTGCGCCAGAGTACGATGGACACGATCAACGCGATCGTCGTCGCGACTCCGAGCCCGATCCCGGCGCTTCTCGTCGTGTTCTCGACGACAGTCGTGGCGTCCTCGACGAGCGCCTTCGTGCGATCTGCGAGTACGAGCTCCGCATCACGCAGCGCCAGCTCCATCTCGCGCTCGGCCGGAAGATACTGTCGCGTCGAGATCGTGTCCGCGATGGCGGGATTCTTGGCAGCGTGAGCCATCTCCACGGGCGCGATGCGGCGCAGCTTCTCGATCTGCGTCTCGATGCGCCTCCGCGCCAGCTCGAGATCGTACCCCTGTAGCGAGTCGTTCGTCGCGCGCATCTGCTCGAGAAGGGCATTCACGTGATTGAGCGCGGCCGTATCGTGCACGAACAACAGCCGCTCCTCCGACTGCCGGAGCTCGTCGGCCGTGGCGCGCATCCGCCCGACGAGAACCGAGGCGCCAAACGCATGATCGCGCAGTTGCTTCGTCGTCGCGTGCAGCTGCGCAAGCGAGTACAGCGCGAACACGAGCGGCGTGACGAGCATCAGCAGATTCGCGAGCAGTCCGAGCGCGAGCTTCGACCTGACCGTCACGCGGTGCACACGTGCAGAGACGGCTCGAAGTGCGCAAGGCGCGCGCTCAACTGGCGCGCCGCCGTACGCCGAACCATTGGTGTAGGCTCAACTCGAGTTCGGTTCATGTGCTCCATTATTGCAGCCTTGCCATTGCCCATGCAAAGGACTGCCAGCGCTGACGCACGCAATTGACTGGCCATTTGATCGTCTCTGAAATTCGACCATTGATACCTCTAGCCGCAACCTCTCGATTTTGTTCCGGCTGTGCGGTCATTTGGGCGTACGGGAACGTTGACACTCGTGTCAGCGGCGGGATAGCTTGCGCTCCCCAAACGTAACCTCAGCCAAATCAATGACATTGGCATCCACGCGCATTAGCGGATTGAGCGGCGAAGTCGGACGGACGGTCACGGTTCGAGGATGGATCACCACCGTCCGCTCGTCCGGGAAGGTGGCCTTCCTCGTGTTGCGTGATGGCACCGGCTTGCTGCAGTGCGTGCTGGTCAAATCCGCCGTAACGCAGGATGTGTGGGACCGCTTTGCGCAGCTGTCGCTGGAGACCTCGGTGGCCGTTACAGGGGATGTCCGCGCGGACGCGCGCGCGCCAGGCGGGTACGAGCTTGGCGTCACCGATCTCGTGATCGTCGGTCCGAGCCCGCTCGACTACCCGATCCAGCCAAAGGAGCACGGGATCGACTTTCTCCTCGACCACAGGCACCTCTGGCTGCGGTCGCCGCGTCAGCGAGCAATCGCGACGATCCGGAGTGAGATCGAACAGGGAATTCACGATTTCTTCTATTCGCGCGATTTTCTCCGCGTCGACACTCCGATCCTCACGGCGGCAATCGGCGAGCGCTCCGGCCTCTTCTCGACCGAGTATTTCGACGAGGGGAGCGCGTATCTCGCGCAGACGGGCCAGCTGTACGGCGAGGCCGCCGCGGCCGCCTGGGGAAAGATCTATACCTTCGGCCCGACGTTCCGAGCCGAAAAGTCGAAGACGCGGCGGCACCTCACCGAGTTCTGGATGATCGAGCCGGAGGTCGCGTGGAACGACTCGAACGACAACATGAAGCTGCAGGAAGAGTTCGTGTCGTATCTCGTGCATCGCGCGCTCGAGCGGCGATCGGCCGAGCTCACGGAGCTCGAGCGCGATCTGTCGAAGCTCGAGGCCATCGAGGCACCCTTTCCGCGCCTCGAGTACAGCGACGCCGATCCGCCTGCTGCACCGCAAGGGTAGCACGACCACGTGGGGCGAGGACCTGGGCGCCGAGGATGAGTCGCTGATCGTCGCGGAGTACGATCGGCCGGTGTTCGTGATGAACTATCCGAAGGAAGCGAAAGCGTTCTACATGAAGGAGAACCCGAACGATCCACGCACCGTTCTCTGCAATGATCTGCTCGCGCCCGAGGGCTACGGCGAGATCATCGGTGGCAGTCAGCGCGAGGACGACTACGACCGGCTCCTGAAGCGAATCATCGAAGAAGGACTGGATCCGGCGGCGTACGAGTGGTACCTCGATCTTAGGCGCTATGGAACATTCGTGCACGCAGGCTTCGGGCTCGGACTCGAACGCACGGTCGCCTGGATTTGCGGGCTCCCGCATCTGCGCGAGGCGATCGCGTTCCCGCGCATGATGCACCGTCTCAAGCCGTGACGATCACAGGCCCCACGCCGGCCTACTCGGCGAGCTTGACCTCGTTCCAGAGCGCGTCGAGCGCGGCGATGCCGGCGTCGGCCACCACAATGCCGCGCTCGCGCGCGAGCTCCTCCACGGCCTCGAAGCGCCGCGCGAACTTGTCCGTCGCGCGATCGAGCGCGAGCGCGGGATGCACCCCGGCGCGACGGCAGAGATTGATGCACGCGAAGAGCAGGTCGCCCAAGCTCGTCCTCGAGATGCGCCTGCGCGCGCGCGGCGCGGGCGGGACCGACAGTTGCCTGCTGCGCGAGCTCGCCGCGCACTTCGGCAAGCTCCTCCTCCACCTTGCGAGCGGGGCCTTCGGTGTCGTCCCAATCGAATCCGACGCCCGCGGCGCGTTCCTGCAGCCGAAATGCGCGATGGAGCGTCGGCAGCGCGGCAGGGAGCCCGTCCGCGATCGATTCGCGCTTCGCTGCCTTCATCTCTTCCCACGGGCGACGCTCGCCATCGCCGTAGAGATGCGGATGCCGCTCGCGCATTTTCCTGATCAGCGACTCCGCGACGTCGCGCACATCGAAGGCGCCCTGCTCGTCGGCAATGACCGAATGGAAGAGCACCTGCAGCAGCACGTCCCCCAGCTCTTCGCGCATGTCGTCGCGATCGCCGCGACGGAGCGCGTCATTGAGCTCGTGCGCTTCTTCTATGAGATAGGGGCGAAGAGACTCGTGCGTCTGCGCACGGTCCCAGTCACAGCGCGCGCGAAGGTCGCGCATGAGCGCAACCGCATCGTCGAGCGTCGGTTTGTCAGCCATCGTTCCTCCGGGGCGCGAAAGCTATTCCGCCTTGGGCTCGTGCGGCAATGCCAATGCATTTGACGCGCGGCTGGATCGAGATCGATCTCGACGCCGTCGTGCGCAACGCGCGAGCGATGGCCGCGCGCGCCAACGCGATTCTCCCAATGGTGAAGGCCGACGCGTACGGAGTCGGTGCGCTGCGCGTGGCGCGGGCGCTCGAACCGCTGTCGCCATGGGGGTACGGCGTGGCAACCGTTCACGAGGGACGCGAGCTTCGCGACTCGGGGATCGCGCGGCCGATCATCCTCTTTACGTCTGTCGAGCCGGAGGAGCTCGGGGCCGCCCACGCGGCGCGGCTCACTCCCGCGCTCGCCTCCGTTTATGCGATCGAGCACTGGCAGCGTCTCGGTGGCGGCGCATGGCATTTGCCGATCGACACAGGCATGTCGCGCGCGGGCGTGGGGTGGGCCGACATTCAATCGCTCTCGCGCGCGCTGCTCGCATGTCCACCCGAGGGCGCCTTCACCCACTTCCACTCCGCTGCGCTGGACGACGGATCGCAGGCGGAACAGGAGCGGCGGTTCGAGAAGGCGCTCGCCGCGCTCCCCGCTCGTCCGCGCGTCCTCCACGCAGACAACTCGGCGGCGCTCGCACGGAGGGTGAAGCCAAAGTGGGATCTTGGCCGGCCGGGAATTTTTCTCTATGGGGTTGGCGCTGCCGCAGGCGTGCAGCCGGAGCCCGTCGTCGCGTTGCGCGCGCGAATCGTGGAGATGCGCACCATTGGCGCCGGCGAGAGTGTGAGCTACGACGCCACCTTTCGAGCCGAGCGCGCGACTCGCATCGCCACACTTCCGGTGGGGTATGCGGATGGTTACCGGCGCGCGCTCGGCAACCGCGCGCACGCGATCATCGCCGGGCGTAGAGCACCGGTGGTCGGCGTCGTGACGATGGACATGACCATGCTGGATGTCACGGACGTGCCCGCGAGCATAGGAGACATTGCGACACTCGCGGGCATCGACGGCGGCGAGCGCATTGAGATCGCCGATCTCGCGGAGTGGTCGAACGCGAGCCCGTACGAGCTCCTCACGGGGCTGCATGCGCGTCTTCCAAGGCACTACAGCGGCGGCGACGGCGACTAAGGGACCGGCAAATACGGTGCGAAGGCGCATGTCACCCTAGTAGCTTTACGCGAGTTGCAGCGGCACCGAACCACGACTGCGGTGTTCTATGATGGTTCGGACACCCCGCGTGGCCGGCACTTCGGACATCGAACAGACACTTCCCGAGGACGACCTGCGCTCTCTGACCGCCGAATGACGATTGCGGCCTCAACCGATTCTCTCCGTGCCGCCGCGTTTTCGGTGATGGCTCGGGCCTACGCTCCGTACTCCCATTTTCGGGTTGGAGCAGCCCTCGCGACCACGTCCGGCATGATGTTCGTCGGATGCAACGTGGAAAATGCGTCGTACGGAGCAACGATCTGCGCGGAGCGGGCGGCGCTTCTGTCGGCCGTGGCGCAAGGCGAGCGTGAGTTCGCCTCGCTCGTGATCGCCACGGAGGGGGACGTGCCGGCAGCTCCGTGCGGCATCTGCCGCCAGGTGCTGGCCGAATTCGCACCATCGCTCGACATCACGAGCTGCACCACCGCCGGGTCGGAGTTGCACTGGTCGCTCGATCAGCTGCTGCCCGCGCCATTCACTTCGAAATCTCTCCCTCGCTCATGATTGTGCCTCGCGCCTCGTATCGCCTGCTTCCATTCCTCGGCATCGCCTTGATCGTGCTCGCGTGCAACGAGGATCTCGCGGGAGGGTGTGCGAGTCCGTCGCTCTGTCCCGGGCAGCAGCTCGAGGTGCACGACACCATCCTCGTCGCCACCGAGGTGCTCGATTCCGAGGTGGTCGTGAACGGGATGCCGCCGCTGGGGACCGAGACCGGTCTCCTCGTCGCCCGCTACGGCGACAGCAGAGGCGACAGCGTGGTGTCGGGAGCGGTGCTCCGATTCGACTCACTCCAGCGATTCTTTCCGCAGGTTGACACGACCAAGCCGGCGCGCCCCGTCGTGAGTATCAGTGCCGCTTCGCTGCAATTCACTTCGGCGCCGGATACGTCGCTGATTCGCGACTCGGTACGGTTCGAGGTGATCGACGTCGATGCGAACGTGGCCGACCTCGACACCGCGGCGATCCATCAGCTGTTTCTCACTCGCCCCGCGCTCGGTACCCTGAACGTGAACAAGGATTCGCTCGCGGTGCAGCACATTGTGCATCTGGACACGGCGTTCGTCCGGCAACATGTGACGACGCCCGGCGGGCGAGTGCGGCTCGGAGTACGCATTTCAGTTACGGGCACGACTCCACCGGAAGCGCGGCGGTCGCGATCACCCCGATCGCGTCCACTACGACCGCCACCGGCCAGTCCGGCTCGACGCTGGTCTACGAAGGGCACACCGCGGTTGCCGACACCGTGGACTCGCTGGCGTTCACGAACTTCTCGGTGTCCAAGTCGTCTGGGGGACCGGAGTTCAGATACCTCGCGAACTATCAGCTCGTGCTGAGGGGATCTCCGCCCCCTCCTGCGGGCGTTCTTGCCGTGGGCGGGCTGCCGTCGAGTCGCGTCTACATGCGTTTCGACCTGCCGTCGGTGTTGATCGACTCGTCGACGACGATCGTGCGCGCGGCGCTCATTCTGCATCAACGCGGCGATTCGATATTCTCCGATCCCGACTCCATTTCGCTCAATCCGAGAGTCGTCATCGCGTCACCCATCGTCACGGATGTCTCCAAAGCCGTGCTGCTGCTCGCTGATGTGACGACCGTCCCGCTGCTGGGCGTGCGCGTCAATCCGGCCGAGACTCGTAGCGACACGGTGTCGCTGGTGTCGCGAGCGGCTAGCGTGGTGTCGCTCTGGCGCACAGAGGGACCGCAACGAATGCAGCGAGCGATCGTGCTCCAATCATCGAGCGAGGGACACGACGCGCGACGTTTCCTCATCTATTCCAGTACCGCGTTGCCGGATACGCTCCGACCGCGACTGCACTTGACCTATATCCCGCGCAGCGGCTTCGGACTTCCCTGATGCGAACGCTCAGCACGCTCGTTCTTCTCGCAACGATTGCGACATCCGCGGCCGCCCAGGGCACGCTCAGCACCCAGGGCTTCGGCTACCCCGCCGGCGGACTCTCGACGCACGCCGAGGCGTTGGGAGGCTCGATTGCCGAGAGCGACCCGCTCTCGCCGGTCAACCCCGCCTCGCTCACCGCGTGGGGGCGACCCGGTTTCTATTTGCAGTACGATCCCGAGTGGCGCAGCGTCCAAGCTGGCGGCGTGTCGAATTCCACGCTGACCGCGCGATTCCCGATGCTCGCGGGCGCGCTCAACATCGGGTCGCGCCTCACCTTTGGAATCTCCTCGACCACGTTCCTCGATCGCACCTGGGAAGTGTCGCGCAACGGCTACGTGTTCTCCGGCCCCGACAGCACGCTCTACGGCGAGAAGTTCACAACCGATGGCGCGATCAATGATCTGCGCGCAGGGCTCGCGTTCTCCATTCTCCCAAATCTCAGTGTGGGCATCGGGGGTCACGTGCTCACGGGACAAAATCGCCTGCAGATCACGCGCGAGCTTGCCGATACCTCGACAGCGATCTTCACCGAGCTTTCGACGTTGAGCTACACAGGACATTCGGTGTCCGGCGGCATCAACTGGCGCCCTTTGCGCTCACTCTCGCTCGGCGTGTCGGGCGATGCTGGCGGCACCTTGAATTCCTTCCGCAACGACACGACCCTGAGCTCGGCGAGAGTGCCGAAGCGCGTCGGTTTCGGAGGACTCTTTGGCGGCATCTCGGGATTCCTGCTCTCCGCGAACGCCGAATGGAACGGCTGGTCGGCGCTGAATGGCCTCGGCGATTCTGACGCCCACGCCGTGGACGGATGGGATTATGGCGTTGGTGCCGAGGTACGCGCGCCGAGCCTGTTCGGCCAGGAGATTCCGGTGCGCCTTGGCTACCGCCACCGCATTCTTCCGTTCGAGGCATCCGGCGCCGAGGTGCACGAGGCCGATTACAGCTTTGGGGTAGGCATTCCAGTATCGCGGGGCCGCTCGCGAGTCGATTTCTCCCTCACGCGCGCGAACCGAACCTCTGATCTCCCCGACGTGTCGGAGCATGCTTGGATCCTGAGCGCCGGATTCTTCGTTCGTCCCTGAGCGGACCCGCGCGATGACGCACGTTCCGCTCATCCTCGTGGCGGACGACGTTCCCGCGAACGTCGAGCTACTCTACGATCAGCTCGCGATGCTCGGCTATCGAGTGATCTCGGCGGTGGACGGGCCGAGCGCGGTAGAGTTGTGCTTCGCCAAGAAGCCCGACCTCTGCATTCTCGATGTCGCGATGCCGGCGGGATCGCTGCGCGTCGACGATCGATCGACCGGATTCGAGGTCTGCCGGCGGCTCAAGCGCGATCCGCGCACCGAGCGCATTCCCGTCATCTTCGTGACGGCGCTCAACGACACGACGGATCGCGTGAAGGCGATCGAGGCCGGCGGCGACGACTTTCTCACCAAGCCGCACAACCGCCAGATTCTCAGCGCGCGTGTGCGCTCGCTCCTGCGCCTCAAGTTCGCGACCGATGCGCTGGACGACAGCTACCGCAAGCTGCGCGAGCTCGAGAAGGTGCGCGACGATCTCATGAAGATGATCGTGCACGATCTCAAGACGCCGCTCACGTCGGTGCTGGCGTCGCTCGAGATGGCGCTCGACGGTGATTTCGGCGAGGTGAGCGAGATGCAGCGCCGCGTCCTCGGCGACGCCGAGACGAAGGCGGAGGATCTGCTCGGCCTCATCGGCGACCTGCTCGAGGTGGCACGCATCGAAGAGAGCGCGATCGATCTCGACCTCCAGCCGATCGCGGCCGGCGCCTTCGTCGGCGAGATCGTGCAGGAGTGGGACGTGCGCTTCCAGCAGGAGGGCGCGAAGGTGTTCGTCGACGTCGCCGACGATGCGCCGGTGATCGAGGCCGACAAGGGGCTGCTCAAGCGTGTCTTTGCGAATCTCATCCAGAACGCGATCACGCACACCGCGAGCGGCGTGGAGATCACGATTCTCGCGCACAAGGATACGGCAACGGGTGGGATTCTCTACACGGTCGCCGACAACGGGCCGGGAATTCCTCCGGAGTACCACGAGCTGATCTTCCGGAAGTTCGAGCGTGCGAAGCAGCCCGAGGTCCCGCGCGTGCGGAGCTCGGGGCTCGGACTGGCGTTCTGCAAGCTGGCGGTCGAGGTGCACGGAGGACGGATCTGGGTGCGCAGCACCGAAGGGCAGGGGAGCCAGTTCCACATCGCGCTTCCGGTGCATCCGCCCGCAGCGCCGTTGGCGGCGCCTCGCGGTTCATAGTTAGCTTTTGGCATGGCCGAGTCCCCCACCGTCTACATCGAGACCTACGGTTGCCAGATGAACGCGAGCGACTCCGAGTTGATGCTCGGGCGCCTCGCGGAATACGGCTATCGTGCGGTGAGCGGGCCGGAGGGCGCGGACGTCATCCTCGTCAACACGTGTGCGATTCGGGACCATGCCGAGCAGCGCGTGCTCGGGCGCATCGGTGAGCTCAAGCGGCACATGAAGCCAAGTACGGTGCTCGGGGTGACCGGGTGCATGGCGCAGCGCCTCGGGCCGCGGCTGCTGGAGCGCGCGAAACACGTCGACCTCGTGATCGGTCCCGACGGCTACCGCGCGCTGCCATCGCTGATCGAGAGCGCGCGCAACGGCCAGCGCGTGGCGAAGGTCGACTTCGATCTCGAGGAGCACTACGAGGACTTTCGCGCGCGGCGCGTGGACGGCGTGAGCGCGTGGATTCCCGTCCAGCGCGGATGCGACTACAAGTGCACGTACTGCATCGTCCCCACCACGCGCGGGCCCGAGCGCAGCCGCGCCCTTCACGACGTGGTGCGTGAGGCGCGCGAGACGGTGGCGCAGGGCATCACGGAGATCACGCTGCTCGGCCAGACGGTGAACTCGTACAACGATGGGACGCACGACTTCGCGGATCTGCTTCGCGCCGTCGGCTCCGTTTCCGGAGTGCGGAGACTCCGGTTCACGAGCCCGCATCCCAATGACTTTTCGGACGAGGTGATCGAGGCGATGGCGACCACCGGAGCCGTCTGCGAGCACGTTCACTTGCCCATGCAATCCGGATCGACGGCGATGCTCAAGCGCATGCTCCGGCGTTACACGCGCGAGCAGTATCGCGAGTGCGTGCGCCGCCTGCGCGCCGCCATCCCTGGGCTCGCGCTCACGACGGACATCATTGTCGGCTTTCCCGGCGAGACCGAGGAGGAGTTCGCGGAAACGCTGGAGATGGTGAGCGAGGTCGGCTTCGACGACGCCTTTACCTTCAAGTTCTCGCCCCGTGAGGGAACGCCGGCGACGCGCCTGCCGGAATCGTGGACGATCCCGGACGAGGTCGCGAGCGAGCGCCTCGAGCGGCTCATCGCCGCGGTGCGCACCGGCACCCGCTCGATCAACCTCGGCATGCTGGGCGAGCGGCACGAGGTGCTCGTCGAGAAGTTGTCGAGACGCGGAACCCTGCTGCAGGCGCGCACGCGGCACCATCGCACGGTGCTCATTCCGGGGGACGTGTCGATGATCGGCAGGTATCTGATGACGGAGCTCACGGGCACCACCGGGTCGACGTTCACAGGAACGGTGGTGCCGGCGCGCGCGGCACTCCCGATGGCAGGATGAAAAACCTGCTCGAGGGCGCGGTGATCGGCATCTACGAGGAGCTCATCGCGAAGAATCCGGATGTGTGCAGTTGCGCGAACTGCCGCGAAGACACGCTCGCCTACGTGCTGAACAAGACTCGCCCGCGCTACAGCGGCGGCACGGACACCGGCATGGCGCTCATCGCGCTCGATCTGCAGAAGGATCAGACGCGGGCGCAGCTCGCGGTGGTCGTGCTCGACGGCATTCAGCGCGTGGCCGCGAACCCGAGACACTCGACGCACTAGCGCGGTTGCAGCCGCGCCGCGTGGATGCGGCGCGGCGGTGCGCGGGATCGCATGGTGAGCGGTGCCTCTCATCGCGTTCGCCGTGCTCGCCTATGCCGCAGGTCTCGTGGCAGGATTTCTCGGACAGCCCGCGGCCGCGGTGTTGGCCGGAGCGGGGTTCGCCGCGCTGGCCGCGCTCAATCGGCGCGGCACGCACGCGGCGCTCGGCGCGCTCTTCGTAGCCGGCGCGAGCGTCGCGATGTACGAGGCGGCGCACGACGCACGGTGCCGCGCCGATGCGCCGCATCGCGGAAGCTGGAGCGCGCAGCTCGAGGATGCCGCGGCGCCGGGCGCGTACGTGCGTGCGCAGGTGCGCTGGCCCGGCTGCGCCATGCCGGCATCCATGTCCGTGGAGCGCGGCCGCGCATTGGCGGGCGAGGAGGTGTCGATCGCAGGGAGCGTCTTCGTTACCGCGCGCGGACTCAAGATCGCGCACGCCCGAATCTCGGGCGCGGGCGCGCGCGATCCGCTCCTGGTCGCGCGCGCGGCGATCGGCGCGCGCATCGACACGCTCTTTCGCCGCGATGCGCCGCTCGTGCGCGCACTCCTCATCGCCGATGAGCGCGCGGTCGATCCCGCAGTGCGCGATCGGTTCGCGGTTTCGGGGATCGTGCACATGCTCTCGATCTCGGGGCTGCACGTCGCGATCATCGCGATGGCTGTCGAGCTCATCTGCCGAATGGCGCGGCTCCGCCCATCCACCGCGAGCATCGCCACGCTCGCGATCACCGCGGCCTACATTGCGGTGATCGGACTGCCCGCGCCGGCGGTGCGCTCCGGCGTCATGCTCGGCGTGCGGTCGTTGTGCAAGCTGCTCCAGCGACCAACCTCGCCGTGGGCAGCGCTCGCGCTGGGCGCCGCCGCGCCGCTGGCCGTGCCCGAAACCGTGCTCGATCTCGGCTTCCAACTGAGCGTCCTCGGCATGGCGGCACTCGTCGCGAGCGGCGCGCTCGCCAAGCGCGTCATTCCCGCCATTTGGACGGACGCGCGGGGATCACTTGCGCGGACGCTCCTCACGTCGCTGGTCGCCTGCGCGGCGAGCGCGCCGCTCGTCGCGTGGACCTTCGGCCGCATCAGCCTCGTGGCGCCGATCACGAACATCCTGGCCACGCCCGTCGTCGCGGTTCTACAGCCGGCGCTCTTTCTTGCCGTTGCGATCTCGCCGATTCGCCTGCTCGGCATGCTGCTCGCCGACGCCTGTCATCCGCTGTTGTACGCGCTGGATGCCATCGCCACCGCGGGCGCGAGCGTTCCGTACGCCGCGCTCACCGTCGCGCCCACGCTTCCCACGGCGATCCTCGCGGGCGCCGCGAGCATCTCGCTGCTCGTGGCGTGCGTCAGTCGCGCGCCGGCGCGAGCGGCGACACTGGCGCTCGCGTCGCTCACGATTGCCGCGTGGCAACCGCTCTGGCCCGCGCGCAGCGGGGGGCATGGAGCTGCACGTGATCGATGTCGGCCAGGGGGACGCGATCGCGCTGCGCACGCCTGCGGGCCGCTGGCTCCTCTTCGATGCCGGGCGTGACTGGACCGGCGGCGACGCCGGACGCTCGACGGTCATTCCGTATTTGCGGCGGCGCGGCGGCGACGTGGTGCTCTTCGTGCTCTCGCATCCGCACGCCGATCATGTTGGTGGAGGCGCAAGCGTGATCGCCGCGCTGCACCCGACCGCGTACTGGGATGGCGCCTACGCGGGCACGAGTCCGCCGTACCGCGCCTCACTGATCGCGGCGCGCGACCAGCATGTCGCGTGGCGCCGCGTGCATCCCGGCGATTCGCTCGTGGTCGATGGCGTCAGACTGCACGTGCTCGCGCCCGACTCGGCGTGGATGGTCGGGCTCAAGGATCCGAACGCCGGAAGCGTGGTCGTGCGCGCCGAGTACGGCGCCGTGCGAATGATGCTGATGGGCGACGCCGAGAAGGGGGAGGAGGAGCGGCTGGTCGACGCGTACGGCAAGGAGCTGCGCGCCGATGTGCTCAAGGTCGGGCACCACGGCAGCAATACGAGCAGCACGCCGGACTTTCTCGCGCTGGTGCGGCCGCGCGTCGCGGTCATTTCGGTGGGCGCCGGGAACATGTATGGTCATCCGAGCGCGAGTGTCCTTCGCGGCCTCACGGCCGTGGGCGCCGCCGTTTTGCGCACGGATCTCGAGGGCTCGATCGTCTGCCGCACGGACGGGCGCACGGTGGAGGTGGAGGAGGGCGGGGATCGATGGGTCGTCGGTGCGCCGGCGGAGCCGTGACTGGCACGCATTGGCACTTGCAGGATAGATCGCGCAGGCGCCACTTTGCACCTGCTGCGGCCACGCGGCCGCTCCCGACACGAGGTAACCCGTGGTTCAACACACGCCAACGTCCGTCGTCACGATCGACCGCTACATCATCGAGCAGGAGCGCCTGTATCCCGAGGCGACCGGCGAGCTGTCGGGCATCCTGTACGACGTGGCGCTCGCGGCGAAGATGATCGCGAACAAGGTTCGCAGCGCGGGCCTCGCCGACATTCTGGGTTCCAACGAGTCGCAGAACGTGCAGGGCGAGGTCGCAGGCCAAGCTCGATGTGCTCGCGAACGAGATCATCATCAAGGCGATGGACCACGGCGGGCGGCTCTGCGCCATGGCATCCGAGGAAGAGCCGGAGCATCATTCCGATCCCCGACGGCTTCAAGTGCGGGCAAGTACGTGCTGCTGTTCGATCCGCTCGACGGATCGTCGAATATCGACGTCAATGTTCCCGTCGGCACGATCTTCTCGGTGCTGCGCAAGATCACGCGCGGCACGTCGCGGCGAGCTGTCGGACATGCTGCAGCCCGGGCGTCAGCAGGTCGCGGCCGGCTACGTCATTTACGGATCGAGCACGATGCTGGTCTATACGACGGGTCAGGGGTCGCACGGCTTCACGCTCGATCCGTCGATCGGCGAATTTCTGCTGTCGCATCCGAACATCCGCATCCCCGACACGGGACGCTATCTCTCCGTGAACGATTCGTACGAGCAGCTGTGGGACGAGCAGTGTGAAGACGCTCATGCGGCGCTATCGCGGGCTCGAGGGCAAGACGCAAGGCGCTGAGCGTGCGGTACGTCGGTCAGCCTCGTCGCCGACTTTCATCGCAACCTCCTCGGCGGCGGCGTGTTCGCGTATCCCGCGAACACCAAGAGCACGCACGGCAAACTGCGCCTGCTCTACGAGGCGAATCCGCTCGCGTTCATGGTGGAGCAGGCCGGGCGGCGCGGCGTACGACGGCGCGCATCGCGTGATGCGACGTGCAGCCCACCGAGCTGCATCAGCGCACGCCGCTGTTCATCGGCAGCAAGCGCGAGGTCGACCTCGCCACCGAGCTGCGCGCGGTGTCGCCGCCGGCGTCGGGGGATGACGCGCCAGCCGCTAATGCCCGCGCGCGACGACTCACGCACCACCCCCGCCGGCGTTCCACTCGAACCGTTCTACCGCCCGGAGGATGCTCCGGTCCGACTACGAGCGCGATCTCGAACGACCCGGGCAGCTTCCCGTTCACGAGGGGCGTCCAGTCGTCGATGTATCGCGGCCGTCTGTGGACGATGCGCCAGTACGCCGGCTTCGGCACCGCGCCGAGACCAACGCGCGTTTTCGCGCGCTGCTGGCCGCAGGGCAAACGGGGCTCTCGGTCGCCTTCGACCTTCCGACGCAGATGGGCATTCGACTCCGACTCGCCCCGCGCCGCCGGGCGAAGTGGGACGAGTCGGCGTCGCGATCGATACCGTCGACGACATGCATGCGCTGCTCGCCGAGATCCCGCTCGACAAGGTCTCGACATCGATGACGATCAACGCGACGGCGGCGACGCTGCTCGCGATGTACATCGTGGTCGCGGAGGAGCGGGGAATCGCGCGCGAGACGCTGTCGGGCACGGTGCAGAACGACATCCTCAAGGAGTACATCGCGCGCGGCACGTACATTTATCCGCCCGGGCCCGTCGCTTGCGCTGATGACGGGGATCTTTCGCTTTTGTGCGGCGGAAGTGCCGAAGCTGGAACCCGATCTCGATCTCGCGGCTACCACATGCGCGAGGCCGGCGCGACGGCGGTGCAGGAGCTCGCGTTCACCTTCGCGAACGCGATCGAGTACGTGCCGCGCGCGCTCGCGGCCGGGCTCGCGATCGACACATTCGCGCCGCGGCTGTCGTTCTTCTTTGCCGCCCACAACGATCTGTTCGAGGAGGTTGCCAAGTTCCGCGCGGCGCGGCGCATCTGGCGCGCGCCTCATGCGCGAGCGCTTCGGCGCGGCAGATGCGTCGTGCCGGCTGCGCTTCCACACGCAGACCGGCGGCGTCACGCTCACCGCGCAGCAGCCGCTGAACAACGTCGTGCGCGTGACGGTGCAGACGCTGGCCGCGAGTACTCGGCGGCACGCAGTCGCTGCACACCAACGGCTACGACGAGGCGCTCGCGCTGCCGACGGCGAAGCCGCGACTCTCGCGCTGCGCACGCAGCAGATCGTGGCGTACGAGTCCGGCGTGGCGAGCACCGCGGATCCGCTCGCCGGCAGCTACTACGTCGAGAAGCTGACGACCGAGCTCGAGGAGCGCGCGCTCGAGCTGCTCGCGCGCGTGGAGGAGATCGGCGGCGCCGCGCGCGCGATCGAGGCGGGATTCTTCCAGGAGGAGATCGGCCGCATCGCCTACGAGTATCAGCTGCGAGTGGAGCGCGGCGAGACGATCGTCGTCGGCGTCAACGCGTTTACCGACGAGGAGCCGCCGCTCGCGATTCCGGCGCCGAATTTTCGCGCGCTGGAGCAGGACCAGCTCGCGCGGCTCGCGCACACGCAGATCGTTGCGCGATCAGGCCGCGGTGTCCACCGCGCTGACGGCGCTCGGCACCGCGAGCGCGTCGGACGATGCGGAGACGTCGGCGAAGCTCATGCCACTCATCATCGACGCCGCTCGCGCGCGCGCGACCCTCGGCGAGATCGCGGACACGCTCGCGACGGCGTGGGGGATATACCGACCGGGGCGGTGAGCCGCGCGGGTAGTCGTGGCCCCGCGCCGAGATCGCGCGCCGCAGCCCAGAATAATTCCATTGTCCGCATCTGCCGATCATCGTAACTTTCTGAGCGATGCCAACTTACGAGTTCACGTGCCCCGACGGGCACGACTTCGAAAAGTTCTTTCGGACGATCAGCGGCGGCGCCTCCGAGCTCCCCTGTCCCGTCTGCGGCCTCATCGCTACTCGGAAGATCTCCGCCGGTGCCGGGCTCATGTTCAAGGGAAGCGGCTTCTACATCACCGACTACGGCAAGGACGGAAAGAAGGATCAGAATCTCGCGCGCACGTCATCGAACGGTGAGGGCGCGACCGCGCCGTCGTCGGGATCCGAGAGCGGCGGGAGTGAGTCGAAGTCGGATTCGAAGTCCTCGGGCGATTCCGCATCGTCGGGCAGTTCGAAGTCCAGCGACTCGAAGCCGAGCGAGGCCAAGTCGTCCGAGTCGAAGGGCTCATCCGAGTCCAAGGCATCGACTCGAAGCGCGCCGCGGCCAAACCGGCCGAATCGAAGGCCAGCGCGCCCAAGAGCAGCAAGTCCTCCGAATCGATGCCCGTCGATCTCATTCGTGCGGCGCTGGTTGATGCCGCGCGTGAGCTCGGTGCGCCACAGACGATCGCCCCAGTGCTCGAGCGCCCGCGTGATCCGGCGAACGGCGACTGGAGCACCAACCTCGCCATGATGCTGGCCAAGCCGCTCGGCGAGAAGCCGCGCGCGCTCGCGACGCGACTCGTCGAGAAGCTCGACCTCGAAGCGGCGGGCGTGAGCAAGGTCGACATCGCGGGGCCGGGCTTCATCAACTTCTATATCGCGGCCGGCGCGAATCGCGAGCGGGATCGCCGCGATCGTGACGCGAAGGCGATGGCTACGGGCGCGACGGAAGCGGTGCAGGGCGGCGCGTCGTCGTGGAGTTCGTCTCCGCGAATCCCACCGGGCCGTTGCATGTCGGACACGGCCGACAGGCGGTACTCGGCGATACGATCAGCTCTCTGCTCGAATGGACCGGGTGGTCGGTGTCGCGCGAGTACTACTACAACGATGCCGGCGTGCAGATCACGAATCTCGCGGCGTCGGTGGTGGTGCGGCTGCGCGAGCTCGCGGGACTCGGCGCGCACTTTCCGGAAGGGTGGTATCAGGGCGATTACGTCGTGGACGTCGCGCGCGCATACGTGGCCGACCGCGGTGCGAAGGATGCGGCCGCGCTGCTCGCTCACGAGATGCCGGAGTCGCTGCGCCGCTCGTACGACGATGATCCAGCCGCGCTGGCGCCCGCGATTCTCGACTTCGTTCGCACGCATCCAGACTTCGTCCGCGTTGCCGTCGACGAGCTTCGCAAGACGCAGGATCGCGATCTCAAGGCCTTCGGCATCACCTTCGACACGTACTTCCTCGAGTCGAGCCTCTACGCGCCCGGCTCCGCGCGCGCCATCGCTCCCATGCTCGGCGGCGAGGAAGGCGAGAGCGCCGTCGATGCCACCGTTCGCAGGCTCGCGGCCAGCGGGCACACGTACGAGGAAGACGGCGCGCTCTGGCTTCGCACCGAGGAATTCGGCGACGACAAGAATCGCGTCATGCGCAAGCGCGACGGCACCTACACCTATTTTCTCCCCGACGTCGCGTACCACGTGTCGAAGTGGGGGCGCGGTTTTCCGCGCGCGATCAACGTGCAGGGCACCGATCATCACGGCACCTACGCCGCGTTCGCGCGGGCGTGCAGGCGCTGTCGCTCGGGATTCCGAAGGGCTATCCGGACTACGTGCTGCACCAGATCGTGAAGCTCCTGCGCAAGCGGCGAGGAGATGAAGTTCTCCAAGCGCTCGGGCGTCCATCGTCACGCTCGACGAGCTGCTGGCAGACGTCGGCCGTGATGCGGTGCGCTACTTCTTCGCGATGCGAAAGGCCGATTCGCAGCTGGTGTTCGACATCGACCTCGCGCGGGCGCAGTCCGAGGAAAATCCCGTGTACTACATCCAGATGGCGCACGCCCGCCTCTGCGGGATCTTCCGCGTTGGCGAGATCGATCCGGCAACCCTCGACGCCGCAGCGGTCGACTTCGACGCCTCGCGGAGCCGGAGGAGCGCGAGCTCATCAAGGCGCTGCTCGACTTTCCGCCCATGCTCGTCCGGCGCCGCGGAGGCGCTCGAGCCGCACCGCGTGGCGAACTATCTGCACGACACCGCGCAGCTGGTGCACACTTGGTATCACAAGCATCATGTGCTCGACGAGCCGGCCACGATCATGAACGCGCGGCTGTTCCTCGCGAACGCGGCCGCATCGTGATGCGCAACGGCCTTGCGGTGCTCGGCATCGGCGCACCCGAGCGGATGTAGATTGGCAGATGCTGCGCACGACTCGACACCGTCGTCGACCCTCAACCGCCGCAACATGACCGTGCTCGTCGTCGGATCCGTCGCGCTCGATTCCGTCGAGACCCCGTTCGGCAAGGCCGACGACGTGATCGGCGGCTCGGCCGACACTTTTTCGCCGCGTCGCGCCAGCCATCTGACGCCCGTGCAGCTGGTCGGCATCATCGGCGATGACTTCCCGGTCGAGAAGCTCGAGCGCGCTGCGCGCGCGCGGCGTCGATCTCGCGGGACTCGAGCACGCGAAGGGAGAGTCGTTCCGCTGGCGCGGCCGCTACCGCCACGACCTCAACTCCGCGGAAACGCTCGAGACGCAGCTCGGCGTCTTCTCGCACTTTCCGCCCGAAGATTCCCGGAGCAGTTCCGCGATACGCCGTACGTGTTCCTCGGCAACATCGACCCGCGTCTGCAGCTCGACGTGCTGCGCCAGGTGCGCAAGCCCAAGCTCGTGGCGTGCGACACGATGAACTTCTGGATCGAGAGCCGGCGCAACGATCTCCTCGCGCTGCTCGAGCAGGTCGATCTGGTGACGCTCAACGACGGCGAGGCGCGCCAGCTCACCGAGGAGACGAATCTCGTCAAGGCCGCCAAGTGGATCATGGCGCACGGGCCGCGACACGTCATCATCAAGAAGGGCGAGCATGGCGCGTTCATGTTCAGCGAGAGAAACGTCTTCTTTTCGCCGGCCTATCCGCTCGAGAATCGGTGTTCGATCCCACCGGCGCGGGCGATTCCTTCGCCGGCGGCTTCATCGGCTACCTGGCGCAGAACGGCGATCTGAGCGAGGGGAACATGCGCCGCGCCGTCGTGTGCACGGCTCGCGCCATGGGCTCGTTCGCCGTGGAGCGCTTTTCGGTCGACCGGTTCTTCGAGATCACCGAGGCCGATCTCGACGCGCGCATCGACGAGTTCCGCAGGCTCGTCGCGTTCGAGAAGGAAGCTCGTCGGGTGACCGCGCCGCTCGACTATCGCTCGGCCGGCGTCGACATCGAGGCGGCCGACGACGCGAAGGATCGCATCAAGGCACTCGTCGAGTCGACGTTCACGGCGGGAACGCGCGGCGCGTTCGGCGGATTCGGCGGCATGTTCCGCATGCCCGAAGGGATGCGAGCCCCGTTGCTCGTGTCGAGCGCGGACGGTGTGGGCACGAAGATCAAGCTCGCCATTGATGCCGGCGTGCACGACACGATCGGGCACGATCTCGTGAATCACTGCGTGAACGACATCCTCGTGCAGGGCGCGACACCGCTGTTCTTCCTCGACTATGTCGCGTTCGGCGCGCTCGTCCCTGAAGTGGTGGAAGCCGTGGTCCGTGGCGTCGCGGCCGGATGCCGCGAGAATGGATGCGCGCTGGTGGGCGGAGAGACCGCCGAGATGCCGGGAGTGTACACACCACCGGACTACGACCTCGCGGGATTCATCGTCGGCTGCGTCGAGGAGATCCGCGGTATTGGGTCCAGCGCGGGTGCGCGCGGGGGATGCGCTCATCGGACTTGCCAGCAACGGACTGCACACGAACGGCTACTCACTGGCCCGCCGCATCGTGGCCGACCGCATGAGGCTCACTGCGCACGACACCTTTCCGGGCTTCGCGGGTACCGTGGCAGACGTGCTCCTCCGCGTGCACCGCTCGTACCTCGCGGCGCTGCGTCCCGTGCTCGGTACGGTGCACGCGATGGCGCACATCACGGGCGGCGGACTTCCGGGGAATCTGAATCGTGCGCTCCCCGCCGACGTAGACGCAGTGGTGAACACGAAGAGCTGGGCGATTCCCGATGAGTTTCTGGCGCTCGAGAGGGCTGGCGGCGTGGCGCGCGGTGAGATGTTGCGCGCGTTCAATATGGGTGTCGGAATGGTAGTGCTCGCGGACGCTGCTGCGGCCGACTCGGTGATCTCCCATGCCGCGGCGGCCGGGGTGCCCGCCTGGGTCCTCGGTGAGACGCGACGCGGAGCCGGGGCCGTCATTTTCGCGTAGCGCCTGTGGAGGCCCAATGGACATTCGTCACGGCACGCTCGTTCTCGCGTTCGCGCTCGGCACCGGCGGCCGCCGCGGCATTGCCTGCCCAGTCGGTCGACTCGCACTGCACTGATCCGGCGATCGTCGGCGTCACGCTTCATGGTGGCGATGCCTGCCAGAAGGTCGCCGATCTGTTCAACTACATGAACATGCAGATCGGTACCTGGGTCGCGGGCGGCAACCCGACGCTCGGACAGGGCGGCACGATGGGCGGACTCGGACACTTCGCTGTGGGCGTGCGCGCCAACGTCATGAAGGCCAGCATTCCGAAGGTGAGCGACATCAACGTGCAGTCGTCAGCGGCCGTGTCGCACCCACATCCCGACCTCCGACCAGTGGGTGGGTCTGCCGTCCGTCGACATCGCCGTGGGACTGTTCAAGGGATTCCCGATCGGCGTCACGAGCATCGGCGGGATCGACGCGCTGGTGAACGTGTCGTACCTGCCGAGCTATTCGAAGAACTCCATCAGCGTCGGCGCGCAGGACAGCAAGTGGAAGATCGGATTCGGCGGGCGCCTCGGAATCCTTCAGGAGTCGCTGCTGGTTCCCGGTGTCGGCGTGTCGTACATGGTTCGCGACGTGCCGACCGCGCAGTTGAGCGGGGAAGACGACTCTGGAAACACGGTCAGCATCAACGAATACAGCATTCGAACGAAGCAGTGGCGCTTGACGGCGAGCAAGAAACTTCTCTTCATCGGCGTCGCCGCCGGCGTCGGACAGGACAAGTACGACACGAAGGGCTCACTCACGTACAACGTCGGCGGCGACACTCCGAACGCACCGATCGCGCTGCACATCACGCCCACGCGAACAAACTACTTCGCGGACCTCTCGTTCAACTTCCTCCTCGCGCATTTCGTGGCCGAGATCGGACGCGTGAGTGGCGGCAACATCACCACCTTCAATACCTTCTCGACTCCCGCGAGCGCCTCGCGCACGTACGGCTCACTTGGAATCCGCATTGGACTCTGATCCGAGACTCCAGCGTGAGCGACGCGGCGTTCATGCGCCGCGCGCTCGTGCTGGCACGGAAAGGCTGGGGCCAGACGGCGCCGAACCCGATGGTCGGCGCCGTCGTCGTTCGCGACGGTGTTGTCGTGGGCGAGGGACATCATGCGCGCTTCGGTTCCGCGCATGCGGAGGTCGAGGCATTGCGTGCGGCGGGCGACCGCGCCGCTGGCGCAACGATCTACATCACCCTGGAGCCCTGCGCGCACACGGGCAAGACGCCGCCGTGCACGGATGCGCTCATTGCTGCGCGCGTGGCGCGGGCGGTGATCGCCGTGCGCGATCCGAATCCGGCCGCCGCCGGCGGCGTGGAGCGCCTCCGGAACGCCGGCATCGAGGTCGCGATCGGCGTCGAGGACGGCGCGGCGCGCGAGCTCAACGCGCCGTTCTTCCACTCGTTGTAGAGCAGCGCCCGTGGATCACGCTCAAGCTCGCGGTCTCCCTCGACGCCGCGCTCGCCGATGCCACCGGGCATTCCCGATGGATCACCGGCGAGGACTCACGCCGGCTGGTGCACGAGATGCGCGCAGGAAGCGATGCG
This sequence comes from uncultured Gemmatimonadaceae bacterium, assembly GCA_963827355.1. Lineage (GTDB taxonomy): Bacteria > Gemmatimonadota > Gemmatimonadetes > Gemmatimonadales > Gemmatimonadaceae > FEN-1250. The sequence goes on along the minus strand of CAWHAS010000013.1, from coordinate 120,380 downwards.
ATCGGCGTCGGCATCGGCACGGCGCTCGCGGACAATCCGTCGCTCACCGTTCGCGACGTCCCCGCGCCGCGAGTACCCCCCACGCGCGTGATATTCGACCGCGCGGCCCGGCTTCCGCTGCACTCGGTGATCGCGCGCACGGCGCACGAGGTCCCGGCGCTCGTCGTTGCCGGCACGCCGACCGGCCGCCCGCGTGGCCGCGCTCGAGGCAGCCGGCGTCCGCGTCATGCAGGCGGCGTCGCTCCGCGTCGCGCTGGACGCCCTCGGCGCGCTGGGCGTGCGTTCGCTGCTCGTAGAGGGGGGCGCGCGCCTCGCGGGAGCCCTCATAGGAACCGGAATGGTCGATCGGCTTGTTATCTTTCAGGGGTCGGCGATCTTCGGCGCGGGCGCGCTGGACGCGTTTGCGTTCGTCCCGCCGACGGAAGTCGAGCGCGCTCCAGCCTGGCGCGCGCTCGAGCGGCGCGAGATCGGCGCGGACACGATGACCGTGTACGCACCGCCCTCGAACGACTGACGCTCATCGAACGATGGGATCGCACGCATGTTCACGGGGCTCGTGGAGGACGTCGGCACGATCGATCAGGTACGGATCACGCCCGCCGGGCGTGAGCTGCGCGTTCGCTGTCGCTACGACGATCTCGCGGACGGCGAGAGCATCGCGCTCGATGGCGCCTGTCTCACCGTTCGCGAGCACGGCCCGCACTGGTTCACGGTAGCCGCCGTCACCACGACGATCGATCGCACCACCATCGGCGAGTGGGAGAGCGGCCGCCGAGTGAATCTCGAGCGCGCGATGATTGCCGGATCGACGGTTCGGGGGCCACCTCGTCCTCGGCCACGTCGATGGAGTCGCCACCGTCGCCGAAGATCGAGACGCAGGGCGATGCGCGCCTCGTCACCCTGGCGCTTCCCGAAGGACTCGCTGAGCTCATGATCCTGCACGGCTCGCTCACCGTCGATGGCGTGAGCCTCACGGTGAACGAGCTTCCCGCGCCGGATCTGGTGCAGATCTCGCTCATTGAGTACACGCTGTCGCATACGACGCTCGGCGCGCTCGAGAGGGCAACGCGTGCAGATCGAGGGCGACGTGATCGGCAAGTATGCGAGACGGATGTTGGCGCCATACAGGGAGGGTTCCACGCCCCGTCCTCTTTACACGGTCAGGACTGAAAATGGCGTTTGCGACGATTGAGGAGGCGATCGAGGCGATCCGCAACGGTGAGATGCTCATCGTGGCGGACGATGAGGATCGCGAGAACGAGGGTGATCTCATTTGCGCCGCCGAGCTGGTGACGCCGGAGATCATCAACTTCATGGCGAAGCGCGCGAGCGGGTTGATCTGCCTCGCGCTCACGCCGGAGCGTTGCGATCAGCTCGGCCTCGGGCTCATGGGGGAGGGGAACATCGATGCGCTGCGCACGGCATACACGCAGAGCATCGATGCAGCGCCGAAGTACGGCATCACCACCGGCATCAGCGCGCAGGATCGCGCGCAGACGATCCGTGTCGCCGTCGATCCGGCGAGCGGGCCGAACGATCTCCGACTTGGCGGACACATCCAGCCGCTGCGCGCCCGCCCGGGCGGCGTGCTGCAGCGCGTCGGGCACACCGAAGCATCGATCGATCTTGCGCGCCTGGCGGGGCTCGCGCCCGCGGGCGTCGTCTGCGAGATCCTTCGCGACGATGATGGCGCGCCCGCGCGCCGCCCGCAGCTCGAGGAGTTTGCGGAGCGGTACAATCTCAAGTTCATCACCGTCGCCCAGCTCGTCGCGTACCGGCTCCAGACCGAGCGCCTCGTGCACCGCGTCGCGGAAGCGAGGCTGCCGACCGAGTTCGGCGTCTGGCGCATCATCGGCTACCGAAACGATGTCGACGACCGGGAGCACGTCGCGCTGGTGCACGGCGACGTCGATCAGGGCGAGAGCATCCTCGTGCGCATGCACTCGAAGTGCCTCACTGGCGATGTCTTCGGCTCGATGCGCTGCGACTGCGGCTGGCAGCTGCACGCCGCGATGGCGCAGATCGAGAAGGCCGGCAAGGGCGTCGTGGTCTATCTCGACCAGGAGGGGCGGGGCATCGGCCTCCTCAACAAGATCAAGGCGTACGCGTTGCAGGACGGCGGGGCCGACACTGTCGAGGCGAATGCGCGACTCGGCTTCGAGCCCGATCTCCGCAACTACGGCATTGGCGCGCAGATCCTCCTCGACCTCGGCCTGCGCTCGATTCGGCCGATGACGAACAATCCGCGGAAGATGGTGGGGCTCGAGGGCTACGGACTGCACGTCCAGGATCGCGTGCCGATCCACGCGCCGGAGACGGCGGAGAATAAGGATTACCTCATCGCGAAGCACACCAAGCTCGGTCACCTGCTCGCCCACTGATGACGGATTTCGCTGGTACCGCCGACATGACGGATCGCCATGTCGCGATCGTCGTGAGCCGGTTCAACGAGAGCGTGACGAGGCGACTGGTCGATGGCGCCATGGATGCCTTGACTCGTCACGGCGGCGTGCGAGCGAACATCGATGTCGTGTGGGTGCCGGGCGCGTGGGAGCTCCCGGGTGCCGCTCGTGTGCTGCTGGCAACCGAGCGCTACGACGCGATTGTCGCCCTGGGTGCCGTGATTCGCGGCGAGACGCCGCACTTCGACTACGTCGCCGGCGAGGCGTCGCGAGGGTTGTCCGAGGCGGGCGCAGACTTCGGCGTGCCGATTGGATTCGGACTGCTCACCACCGACACGCTGGAACAGGCCGAGGAGCGCGCGGGCGGCACGCATGGTAACAAAGGATGGGATGCGGCGGTTGCCGCACTCGAGATGGTCGATCTCTTCGAAAGGCTGCGTGCGCGCGAAGGTTGAAACGAGGGCGCGCGCGAGGGCGCTCCAGGCGCTGTATGCGTGGGACATGAGGCCAGGTCAGCAGCTCGAGCGAGTCGCCGCGCAGATCTGGGATGATCTCCACGTGCCGCCGGATGAGCGCAAGCGCGCCGCCGTGCTCGTGCGCGCGGTGATCACCGATGGCGTCGAGATCGACCGCGCGCTCCGTGAGGTCACCGTCAATTGGCGTTTGGAGCGCATTGGGGCGATCGAGCGCTCGGTGCTTCGTCTCGGGAGCGCCGAGCTCGGGCTCGACGACACACCGCCTCGCGTCGTGATCCAGGAGGGAGTGAAGCTCGCCGAGCGATATGGCAGCGCGCAGAGCGCGCGCTTCGTGAACGGCGTGCTGGATGCCCTCGCGCGGCACATGGGCAAGCTCTAGTGCGCGTGCTCGTGGTCAATTGGCAGGACCGCGAAAATCCGCTGGCGGGAGGCGCCGAGATTCATCTGCACGAGATCTTTGGACGACTGGCCGCGCGGGGGCACGAGGTGACGCTCCTCAGCAGCGGATGGAACGGCGCGGCGCCGCGTGCTACGCTCGACGGCATGTCGGTGCACCGCGTCGGCACGCGTTTCACTTTTCAGTTCGTGGCGCGAAGGTACTACGAGCGCGCTCTCGCGGGTGAGAACGCGGACGTACTCGTGGAGGACATCAACAAGGTGCCGCTGTGGACGCCTCGATGGGGCGCAAGACGCACCGTCGCGCTCGTACCGCACCTCTTTGGCGCGACGGCGTTCCAGGAGGTTGCCGTACCGCTGGCGGCGGCCGTGTGGCTGCAGGAGCGACCGATCGGTCTCGTCTATCGTGATGTGCCTTTCGAGGCGATCAGCGAGAGTACCGCGGAGGATCTCGCGGAGCGAGGGATCCCGCGCTCGCGCATCGCGGTCATCCATCCCGGCGTCGATACGGAGCTCTACACGCCGGCGCCGTCCGAGCGATCGCCCGTGCCGCTCGTCGCGTACCTGGGCCGGCTCAAGCGGTACAAGCGCGTGGACCTCATCATTCGTGCGTTCGCGGAGATGCGGCATCCGACGGCGCGCCTCGCGATCGCCGGCTCGGGCGATCATTGCGCGGCCCTCGAGCGCCTGGCCCGCTCGCTTGACCTCGGCGATCGCGTGAAGTTTCTTGGGTTCATATCCGAGGCGGAGAAACTCTCGCTGCTTCGGAGCGCGTGGGTGCTCGCCCTCACGTCGCCAAAGGAAGGGTGGGGGATCACGAATCTCGAGGCTGCCGCATGCGCTACGCCGGTCGTTGCATCGAGCTCGCCGGGGCTGAGGGAATCCGTTGTCGATGGCGAGACCGGCTTTCTGGTGCCGCACGGCGATCTCGCCGCGCTCACTGGGGCGCTGAAGCGCGTCGTGAGCGACCCGGCGCTCGTCGCATTGCTTGGCGCCGCGGGGCGCCGTTTCGCGTCGCGCTTCACCTGGGCGACGGCAGCGGAGCAAACGGAGGCGCATCTCGAGAGCGTCGTGGCGGAGCGAGTCGCATGATGCGGAGCGTGCCGTCATGAGAAAGAAATTCACCGTCGAGCGCGTGCTCGGGCTCATGCGCGAGCCGCTGCAGCTCGAGCTGCTGAGCGACGATGCCGGACTCGCGCGCGAGATCCTGAGCAGCGAGGTGTCGAGCCCGGGACTCGTGCTCGCGGGATTCGTCGATCGCTTCCCCGCGCATCGCGTTCTCGTGTTCGGCGAGACGGAGATGACTTACCTCGCGTCGCTCACGCCCACGCGGCGCCGCAAGGTGATGGAGCTCTTCTTCTCCTTCGAGGTTCCCTGCGTCGTCGTGACGAAGGGGCAGCAGGTGCCGGAGGAGATGATGCAGGCGTCGCGGCATCGCGGCGTCCCGATCCTCCGCAGCTCACTCAAGACGGCGGAATTCTTCGCTCGCCTCAAGCCCGCGATCGCGGAGGAGTTCTCGCCCACCACCACGCTCCACGGCTCGCTCGCCGATGTCTACGGTGTCGGGCTGCTCTTCGTCGGGCAGAGCGGGATTGGCAAGTCCGAGTGCGTGCTCGACCTCGTGGAGCGCGGGCACCGCCTGGTCGCCGACGATCTCGTCATCGCAACGCGTCGCGGTCACGACATCATCATCGGTCGCGGGCACGAGCTCCAGCGCCATCACATGGAGATTCGCGGCGTCGGCCTCGTCGACGTGCAGGCGATCTTCGGTATCCGCGCTGTTCGGTTGCAGAAACGCATCGAGGTCATCGTCAAGCTCGAGGCCTGGGACAAGGCGGATGCGCTCGACCGAACGGGGCTCGACGAGACGACGACAAACATTCTCGACGTGCAGATTCCGACGGCGGTCATCCCGCTCAATCCAGGCAAGAACATCACGGTCGTCGCGGAAGTCGTCGCGATGACCCACCTGCTTCGCTTCAGCGGCGTCAACACCGCCGAAGCATTCAACGAGCGGCTGATCGGGCGCATGCGCACGGCCGCGAATGTGCGCCAGTATCTGGCGGAAGACGATGAGTGATCCAGTATCGATCGTGCTCGCGCACGGAGAGCTCGCAGCAGGACTCGTGTCAGCCGTCGAGCAAATCACCGGCATGGGCAGCCGCTTCGTGGCTATGTCGAACACCGGCCTGAGTGGCGCCGAGCTCGAGCAGAAGCTGCGCGCGATGGTGGAGGAATTGGGTGCCAAGGTGGTGTTCACGGATCTTCCAGCGGGCAGCTGCAACATCGCTGCGTTCAGGCTGCTCCGCGACCGCGAGGTTATAGTGGTGAGCGGGGTGAATCTGCCGACGCTACTCCACTTCGTCACGCACCCGCAGCTGTCGCCGGAGGTGGCGGCAACGGAGGCGGTCGAGCGGGGCGCGCCGACGCTCAGAGTGACGCTCGGGACGCCTCGTGGCAATTGAGCTGTATCGCATCGATGACCGGCTGATCCACGGACAGGTGATCGTCGGCTGGGGACAGCCAATGGGTCTGGGCTTTCTCGTGCTCGTCGACGACGAGGTCGCGCGAAGCGAGTGGGAGCAGGAGCTCTATCGCATGGGCGTGCCGCCGGAGCTCGACGTGTTCTTCGCCTCGGTTGCGGAGGCGTCGTCGAGACTCGATGACTGGAACAACGACAAGCGTCCGGGAATTCTTCTCACCTCGGACATCGACACGATGGCGCGGCTCGTCGCCGCAAAGAAATCCATTCGCGCTGTCAATCTCGGCGGGATTCATCATCGTGCCGGCCGCGTGGAGCGGCTGCGCTACCTGTATCTCACCGGCGACGAGGTGCACGCGCTGCTCGAGCTCGAGCGACGCGGTGTCGAGGTCACGGCGCGCGATGTTCCGGCGTCGAGACCGGTGTCCCTCAACGCCTTGCTGGAAGGGACGCACAAGGTGGGCGCGCCATGACGATCACAATGATTCTCGCGTACGCGCTGCTCGGCGCCGCACTCGGGCTCGATGTGGTGAGCTTTCCGCAAATCATGATCTCTCGACCGATAGTCGCATCGACGATCGCGGGTGCGCTCGGTGGGAGTGCAAGCGGTGGGCTGCTGGCGGGCGTATTCCTCGAGATGATGGCGCTCGAGACACTTCCGGTCGGCGCCTCGCGGTATCCCGAATGGGGAACCGCATCGGTGGTCGGTGGAGCGCTGTACGTGTCGCGAACCGGCGATGCGACGAGCGCGCTGCTGTTCGCGATGCTGGGCGCGATGATCACGGCGTGGGTCGGAGGATACAGCATGTACGCACTGCGGCGACTGAATGGACGGTGGACGAAGCGTGCGCTGCCGGCGCTCGAGGCGGGCAACGCCAGCGTCGTCACGCGGCTCCAGCTGGTCGGGCTCGGCTCCGACCTGTTGCGCGGCTTCCTGCTCACGGCCAGTGCGCTCGCGCTGCTCGTGCCGCTCACGGCCATTGCGGTCGCGAACGGTCATGGCGACTCGGCGACGATTCGCGCGGTGCTCGTTGCCGTCGCCGCATTGATCGCGGGGAGCGCCGCCTGGAAGCTTTCGCACGGATCGAAGCACGGTCCGTGGTTCTTCGTCGGAGGGCTCGCGCTCGGCTGCGCGATGCTGCTGCGCGCCTGATGGAGACCGCCACAGTGCGCCCGCTCCCGCCGCTTACGGCGAGCCTCATGTTCTTTCGCATGCTCGCCGTGCAGGCGTCGTGGAACTACGAGACGATGCTCGGTACCGGCATCGGGTTCTCGGTCGAGCCGGCGCTCCGCGCGCTTCCGGGGGGGCGCGAGGGCAAGCCGTACCACGAGGCACTCGCTCGCGAGACGCACTACTTCAATGCGCATCCGTATCTGGCCGCCGTCGCGGTCGGCGCGCTCGCTCGCGTCGAGCTCGATGAGAGTCTCCCCGCCGCGCAGATCGAGCGCTTTCGCATCGCCCTCTGCGGACCGCTCGGCAGCGTCGGCGACCGGCTCGTTTGGGCGGGATGGCTCCCCTTCACCGTGCTCGTCGCCCTGTTGTCGTACGGGCTCGGAAGCGGACCAGCGATCGTGGTACCGCTCTTCCTCGTGCTCTACAACGCGGGGCATCTCGGCCTGCGCGCCTGGGGGCTTCACACCGGCTGGACACACGGCAAGCGCGTCGCGGGCTCGCTCGGGTCGCCGGTACTGCGGCGGGGCCCGGAATATCTCGCGCGCGCGGTGATGGGATTGTGCGGGCTCGCGCTTCCCCTAGCGGCTGCGCGAATCCTCGGGCACTCGCAAATGCCGCTCGCGGAGGTCGCACGAAAGACACTGCTTGGCACGCACGCTCTCGTCTTTCTCCTCCTCGCGGTCGCGGCGATCCTGGGCGTGGCCCTCGTCAAGCTCCACGGTCGCATTGATGGCTGGCGCGTCGCGCTTCTGATCGTCGTCGTTCTTGCACTTCACTCGGTCGCCACATGATGATGGAAAGAACGGTCGAAATCGTGAACAAGAACGGGCTGCATGCACGGCCCGCCGCCGAAATCGTGAAGCTCTCGGCGAAGTTCAAGGCCGATATCACGATCGTGCGCGACGACCTCGAGGTGAACGGCAAGAGCATCATGGGCGTCATGATGCTCGCGGCGGAGTTCGGCTCGAACATCCTGGTGCGCGCGACTGGTGAGGACGCGGAGCAGGCGGTGAACGCCATCGCCGAACTCGTCGCGGCCAAGTTCGGGGAGCGGTAGTGGATCGGCGCCTCGTCGGGATCTCCGCGTCGCCCGGCATCGTTGCCGGGCCCGTGTACGTGCTGCACTGGGAAGTTCCGGAAGTGCCGCAGCGGATCGTGTCCGATGAGGAGATTCCGGACGAGATCGAGCGGTTCAACCTGACGCTCGCGCGCGCGCGCGACAGGCTGGAGTACGTGCGCCGCCACGCTGCGCATCACGCGGGCGAAGAGGAGGCGGGCATCTTCGAGGCGCAGATGCTGATCCTGCAGGACACCGAGATGATCGGCCGCGTCGATGGCCTCATCAGGCAAAATCTCGCGGCCGAGTCGGCATTCGAGATCACGATGCTCGATCTGCGGCACCACTTCGCCCGCCACGCGTCACCGATGATGCGCGAGCGCGTGGGCGATCTGGCGGATGTGCAGATCCGCGTGCTGTCGCTGCTCCTCGGACTTCCCGATCACGATCCCGTCGACGTTCCCAAGGGCGCGAACGCGATCCTCGTCACGCACGACCTGACGCCGAGCCTCACGTTGCAGCTCGATCGCGAGGCGATCGCCGCGATCGCGACCGATGCGGGCACGCGCGTCTCGCACGTCGCCATTCTCGCGCGCTCGCTCGGCATCCCCGCAGTCGTCGGCCTGCGCGATGCGACGAGTCGTCTGCGCACCGGCGAAATGGCGATTCTCGACGGCGCTGCGGGAACGATCTCGGTCAATCCTACGGCCGAGGAGATTCTTCAGTTCAACGAGCGCTCGCGGCGCGAGGCCACGCTCACGGAGGAGCTCGAGCTGCTGCGCAGTGCGGAATCCGTGACGCTGGACGGCCAGCGCCTCGTGCTGCGCGCCAACGTGGACTTTCCGGAGGAGGCCGACTTCGCCGTGCGCAGCGGCGCGGATGGCGTCGGGCTGATGCGCACGGAGTTCCTCGTCGTCGGCAGAACGACGATGCCGGATGAGGAGGAGCAGTTCCGCGCATACAAGCGTGTGGCGGAGTCGTTCGGAGGCGCGCCCGTCGTCATTCGCACGTACGACATTGGCGGCGACAAGCTGCCGGTGGGCGGCCACCCCACCGAGCCGAATCCGTTTCTCGGCTGGCGCGCCATCCGGATGTGCCTCGACGAGCCGGAGATGTTCAAGGTGCAGCTGCGCGCGCTGATGCGTGCCGCGTCGTATGGCGATGTGCGCATCATGCTGCCTCTCGTCGTCTCGCAGGATGAGGTGCACCAGGCGCGAGCGCTGATCGCGGAGGGCTCGGCGGAGCTCGAGGCGCGCGGCGTCCCGCATCGGAGAAACATCCCCATTGGTGTCATGATCGAGACGCCGGCGGCGGCGGTGTCCGCGGACAGCTTCGTGGGCGACGCCTCCTTCTTCAGCATCGGCACGAACGACCTCACGCAGTACACGCTTGCGGTCGATCGCGGCAACGCGAACCTCGCGCCGCGCTTTACTCCGCTGCATCCGGCGGTGCTGCGTCTGATTCAGCGAACGGTGCAAGTGGGTGATGCGAATCACATTGAGGTCACGGTGTGTGGGGAGATGGCCTCGCAGCCACTCACCGCGTTCGCACTCATTGGGCTCGGGGTGCGCAGCATGAGCGTGTCGCCGCGCTCGGTTACGCTGCTCAAGCGCCTCGTGCGCGGCACGACCGCAACGGTCGCCGCGGAATGCGCGGAGAAGGCCATGGACTCGCGAACGGCGGCCGCCTCCGAGGCCATCATCTTGCGCGCCTTCAGGAAGACATTCGGCGAGGTCGCCGAGCTGCTCGACGGCTTGCCCCATTCCGTGTGACCGCGGTAAAATGCAAATCGATTGACTCGTTTCGCAGACATTCGATCGATGGTCTGCGCTGGCCTGCGCACGTTCCCTCGCCGCTTCCAATGAACAGCTTCGTTTTTACTTCCGAATCGGTGACTGAAGGTCACCCGGACAAGATCGCGGATCAGATCTCCGACGCCGTGCTCGACGCAATCCTCGTGGCGGATCCGGAGGCGCGCGTCGCGTGCGAAACGCTCGTGACCACCGGGCTCGCGTGCGTCGCGGGGGAGATCACGACGAACACGTACGTGTCGATTCCGGACATCGTTCGCGGCACGATCTCATTGATCGGCTACAACGATGCGAGCTTTGGTTTCGATGGAAAGACCTGCGCCGTGCTGAGCACCATTGATCGACAGTCGCCGGATATCGCGCAGGGCGTGGACACCGGCGGCGCGGGCGACCAGGGGATGATGTTCGGCTACGCGTCGGACGAGACGCCCGAGCTCATGCCGATGCCGATTCAGCTTGCGCATCGCCTGACGCAGACGCTCGCCGAGCGCCGCAAGTCCGGCGCGCTCCCGTGGCTGCGTCCCGATGGCAAGGCGCAGGTGACGGTGCTCTATGAAAACGGCCGCCCCGTCGCGTCGGCACCGTGGTCGTCTCCACGCAGCACGCGGAGACGGTCTCGAACGATGAGCTGCGAGCCTCGATCATCTCCGAGGTGATCGAGCGCGCGATTCCGCCCGAGCTCCTCGCCGGCGATGTGAAGTATCACATCAACCCGACCGGTCGCTTCGTCGTCGGCGGTCCGCAGGGCGACGCCGGTCTCACCGGGCGGAAGATCATCGTCGACACGTACGGCGGCGCCGCGCGGCACGGTGGCGGCGCGTTCAGCGGCAAGGATCCGTCCAAGGTCGATCGCTCCGCCGCGTACGCCGCCCGCTGGGTGGCGAAGAACATTGTCGCCGCCGGATTCGCCAAGCGCTGCGAGGTGCAGCTCGCCTACGCGATCGGTGTCGTCGAGCCGGTGAGCATCATGGTCGACACGTTCAATACGTGCACGATTCCCGAAGAGCGCATTCGTCACGCGATTCGCGAGGTGTTCGACTTGAGCCCGCGCGGCATCATCAAGGCGCTCGGCCTGCGCTCGCCGATCTATCGCCGCACCGCATCCGGCGGCCACTTCGGACGCGCCGCCGTTACCGAGAAGGCGGGCGGAACGTCTCACTCGTTCTTCACGTGGGAGCGCACCGATCGCCTGGACGATCTGCGCAGCGCCGCTGAAGGCTCCCGCATCTGACGCGACATCTCTGACTTCTACCCGGACTTATTGATGGCTACGATCACGAAGGATTCCGTCGACGGAGGCACCTACGACGTCAAGGACCTCGCGCTGGCGGAGCACGGCCGTCGCCGCACCGAATGGGCCGAGCGCTCGATGCAGGTGCTGCGGCAGGTGAAGGAGCGCTTCGCCAAGGAGAAGCCCTTCACCGGCCTCAAGATGTCCGCGTGCCTGCACGTCACGGCCGAGACCGCGAATCTGATGATCACGCTCAAGGCCGGCGGCGCCGACGTCGCGCTCTGCGCCTCGAATCCGCTGTCGACGCAGGACGACGTCGCGGCCCACATGGTCAAGGATCACGGCATCAAGGTGTTCGCGATCAAGGGCGAGGACAACGAGACGTACTACGAGCACATTCGCGCGGCGATCGCGCATGGCCCCGACATCACGATGGATGACGGCGCCGATGTCGTCGGCGCGCTGCACATGATCGCGCTCGGCCGCCTCGACGATCTGCCGCCCGCTGTGCGCAAATGGGTTGAAGGCATGGATGCGAGCGCGCGAAAGGCGCTCCTCGACAAGGTCATCGGCAGCACCGAGGAGACGACCACCGGCGTGATCCGGCTCAAGGCTATGGCGAAGGAAGGAATTCTGCGCTTTCCGGTGATCTCAGTGAACGACTCGTTCACCAAGCATCTGTTCGACAACCGCTACGGCACGGGGCAGTCCACGATCGACGGCATCATTCGCGCGACGAACCTCCTCCTCGCGGGCTCGACCTTCGTCGTCGCCGGCTATGGATGGTGCGGCCGCGGCGTCGCCTCGCGCGCGCGCGGGCTCGGCGCCAATGTGATCGTCACCGAGATCGATCCGCTCAAGGCGCTCGAGGCCGTGATGGATGGCTACCGGGTGATGACGATGGAAGATGCGGCGCCAATCGGCGACATCTTCTGCACCCTTACCGGCAATATCGACGTCCTGCGCAGCGAACACTTCTCGGCGATGAAGGACGGCGCGGTGATCTCCAACTCCGGGCACTTCAACGTCGAGATCGACATCCCGGCGCTGGCCAAGCTCGCCGGCGGCACCTCGCGCGAGGTTCGTCCGTTCGTCGAGGAGTACGTAATCGGCAAGAAGCGCGTTTTCCTGCTCGGCGAGGGACGCCTGATCAATCTCGCGGCTGCCGAAGGGCATCCCGCGAGCGTGATGGACATGAGTTTCGCGAACCAATCGCTCGGCGCGGAGTATCTGGTGAAGGAGCGCAAGTCGCTCACGAACGTCGTTCATTGCGTGCCCGAGGCCGTCGATCGCGAGATCGCACGGCTCAAGCTGCAGGCGATGGGCTCGAACGTGGACGTCCTCACGGCGGCACAGAAGAAGTACCTCGCCTCGTGGGATATGGGTACGTGACCGCGACGTAGCGTGGTGCCGCGATGCCTCGAGATGGAGACGAGATGATCGAAGTGAGTGTGGCCCGACTCGGGCTCGACAGCGTTTCGAGCTCGTACGTCGTGATCCTGCAGGAGAAGGGCGGCGACCGGCTGCTTCCGATCTGGATCGGACAGCCGGAGGCGGAGAGCATTGTGATGGAGATGAATCACATCCGCCCGCCGCGGCCGCTCACCCACGACCTCTGCAAGCGGCTCATCACCGGGATGGGTGCGGTGCTCCATTGCGTGCAGATCACGAAGGTGCAGGACAACACGTACTTCGCCGAGCTGCATCTGTTGCGTGGCGAAGACGTGCTCCAGATCGATGCGCGTCCGTCCGACAGCATTGCCATTGCGCTGCGCTTCTCGGCGCCGATCTTTGCGCAGGAGTCGCTCCTGACGGCGATCGAGGTCGAGGATGCTGAGATCGGCGGCACGGGTGGCGACGACGAAGAAGAAGATTCGCCGATCGTTCCCGAGGAGTCGAAGGATCTGAGCGCCGAATCACTCAAGGAGTATCTGGAAAAGATGCGCCCGGAAGATTTCGGGAAGTTCAACTTGTGACCGCGGCGCCCTTCGCGCCCGAAGCACGAGCACGGGCGGTCGCGCGAAGCGGCCGCCCTTCGCGTGTCGCGCGGTGCGTAGTCGTTGCGCTTGGGCTGTTCGGGCTCGTGGGAGAGATTCACGCGCAGGAGAACGCCGTCAGCGCGCCGACGGCCAGCAGTGTGGATGGCCGCGTATCGCGTCCGCGGCTGCGCGCGCTCGCGCCCGTCGCCGGCGCATGGGTCACGATTCATCGCGTCGGTTCGGACTCCGCCGGCCCAATCGACTCAATGCTCACCAGCGCCGACGGACGCTACCACTTCCACTACGCGCGTACGGGGAAGGGCGACGCCGTGTACTTCGTCTCGGCCTCGTACGAAGGGATCGCGTATTTCTCGCGCCCCCTCGTGTCCACGCACGTGGGCGGCGATGATGCGGCGATCATTGTCTTCGACACCACGTCGATTCATTTTCCGCTGGCGATCAAGGGGCGGCACATTGTGATCTCGTCGCCGAACGTGAACGGCTCGCGCGAGATCGTGGAGGCGTACGAGATCGCGAACGAAAGCGACCAGACGCTCGTGTCACCCGATGATGCGCATCCGTCATGGAGCGCGCCGCTTCCCGCGGGCGCGGCGAACGTCCAGGTGGGCGAGAGCGACATCTCGCCCGCCGCAATCTCCGCCTCGGGGGGTCGCGTACGAGTGACGGCGCCGTTCGCGCCGGGACTCAAGCAGCTCTCCTTTTCGTACACCGTACCGCAAACGTCATTTCCGCTGAACGTGCGGCTCGAAGCGGGAGTGACTGTGCTCGAGCTCCTGCTCGAGGAGCCGCGGGCGGAGGCCCGTGGCGCGACGCTCAAGCCCCAACAGCCGGCGACGATCGAGCGGCGCATCTTCCAGCGCTACCTCGGCTCGGATGCACCAGCGGGCTCGTCGATCGAAGTGCGCGTGCCGGTGGTAGTGCTCGCGGCGAATGAGCGCGTCTACTGGGAGATCGCGGGCGCGCTGGCGGTGCTCATGGCGACCGGACTCGGCGTGTGGTACGCGCGCGCGCACCGACGCCGGGGCCCGCGCGGAGTGGCGCCGAGCGCCGCGGCACCCACCGCGACGGAGAGGCTCGCGCGCGAGATCGCGCGCCTCGATGCGGACTTCGAGCGCGCGGGCAGCGCGAACAAGGACGCGCGCGCTGCGTACGATGAGCGACGACGCGAGCTCAAGCGCGAGCTCTCGAGTGTGCTTGACTCGCCGGGTCATCTTTCCTAGTTTCGTTCCCAGAAGTCGATTTGCGGATGCGGGTCACGGAAGCCGGTGCAACTCCGGCGCGGTCCCGCCACTGTAACGGGTAGTTCGAGCGCTCGAGAGCCACTGGCGAATGCCGGGAAGGCGAGCGCGAAACCCGAAGCCAGGAGACGCCTCGCGTCCGCGCCACACGTTCAGTCCCTCGGAGCAAGGGCTGGTGGCGACAGGCGCGAGTATCCCAAACGCCAGGTCGCAGCCGGGCATCCTCTCCGCGGAGACAGGTGCCCGTTCTTGCATCCAGCTCCTTGCGTCTCTCGAGCAGTCGCTCACTTCGTTGCGCTCGTTGCGCTCGTCGCGCTCATCGCGTGCGGTGAGAGCCGAGGTTCGCCCGCCGCGCCACACGTCGACGACTTCGGCGCTGCGATCGCCGCGGGGACCACGACCTCACCTGCTCGCATCGCTTCGCTGAATCCCGCGACCACCGAGCTCCTGTTCGCGCTCGGCGCGGGTCCGCGACTCGTCGCGCGCACGACGTGGGACGTCTGGCCCGAGGCCGCGCGCGCGGTCGCGGACGTTGGGCCGGGGCTTCGGCCGAACGTCGAGGCGGTGCTCGCACGCCATCCCGATCTCGTCGTGCTGTACGCCAGCGCCGAGAATCGCGTGGCGGCCGACCAGCTCCGCGCGGCGGGAGTGAAAGTGATCGCGCTGCGTACCAATCTTCTCGCAGACTTCGCGCGCGCGAGCCGCGAGCTCGGACGCGCCACCGGCGAGGACTCGGCGGCGGCGATCGTGGTGGACACGATGCAGCGTACGCTCTCTCGCGTGCGAGCCGCCACGCTGCATCTGGATCACCCCACGGTGTTCTGGCACGTGTGGGACTCCCCCATTTACACGATTGGGGCTGGCAGCTTTCTCGACCAGCTGCTCACGATCGCCGGCGGAATAAACATTTACGCCGATCGCACCGAGCCGTCGCCGCAGGTGTCGCTCGAAGACATCGTGAAGCGAGACCCGCGCATCATCCTCGCTGGCGTGTCTGGAAAGAAGGCGCTCACCGACAATCCGCTCTGGCAGGGAGTGCGAGCCGTGCGAGAAGGACGCGTCCTGGTCATCGACACGAGCCTCGTCGGGCGCCCCTCCGTGCGCGCGGGAGAGGCGGCGGCGTCGATCGCGCGCCTGCTGCATCCCGGTATCGTGCTGTGAGCGCAAACTCGTGAGCGCCAGCGTGAAGGCACTGTCACTCTGGGCCGGCGTCGGCCTCATCGTCCTCTTGCTCGTGCTTGCGGCGATCGCCTACGGCGCCGTGCCGCTCACGGCGCGCTCGGTGCTCGACGCGATCGGCGGCCGCGGCGATGTCGTGACCATCGCCATCGTGCGCACGCTTCGTCTCCCGCGTGCGCTTCTCGCGCTCCTCGTGGGCGCGGGCCTCGGCATGGCCGGAGCCGCGCTGCAGGGCGCGCTTCGGAACGCGCTGGCCGAGCCGTATCTCTTGGGCGTGAGCGGCGGGGCGGCGGTGGGCGCGGTCGCCGCGGTGTCGCTCGGAGCGTCGGGACCGTTCATCCTCCCGCTCGCATCGTTCGCCGGTGCTGCACTCGCCATCGCCGTCGCGCTGCTCGTCGCGCGCGCCGGCGGCGGCCGCTCCGATCCGAGGGTGCTGCTCATGGCCGGCGTCATCGTCGGCGCGTTCGCGAATGCCGCGATAATGGTGTTGCTCTCCAACTCGCCGCCGAACGCTGTGCGCAACGCGCTCTGGTGGATGATGGGATCCGTCGGGGATGCGGGATGGCTCACGATCGGCTGGCTCACGGTGTACGTGGTGGCTGGGGGCGCGCTGCTCCTGTGGTTCGCACGCGAGATCGACATTCTCTCGCTTGGCGAAGAATCCGCGGCGGCGCTGGGCGTCGACGCCGCGCGCTCGAGCCGCAACATCTTCCTCATCGCCGCCCTTCTATCCGCGGCTACCGTCGCCGCGGCAGGGCTGGTCGGCTTCGTCGGGCTCGTGGTGCCGCACCTCGTGCGGACGATGGGCGTGCGCAGGCATCGCGCGCTCATCGCCGGCTCCGCGCTGGTGGGCGCCGGGCTCGTCGTCGCGGCGGATCTCGTCGCGCGCCTCGCCCGGCCGCCCGCGGAGCTGCCGCTCGGCGCGGTGACCGCGCTCCTTGGCGTGCCGTTCTTCCTCGTGCAGCTGCGGAGGCTCTCATGATCGCCTTCGATCGCACGGTCGTTCGCTATCCGCGCGCAACTGTCGCGGCCGTCGATTCCGTTTCGTTCGGCGCGCCGCGCGGCAGCGTGACCGCAGTGGTGGGACCGAACGGAAGCGGGAAGAGCACGCTCGTGCGCGCACTCATTCGCCTTACGCCGATCGCGGCCGGCAGGATCACGATCGATGGCGATGATCTCGAACGGGTCGAGCGGCGCGTCGTCGCGCAGCGCATCGCCGTCGTGTCGCAGCGGGAGGTGCTCGTCTTTCCGCTCCCGGTGTGGGAGTACGTCGCGCTCGGGAGGCATCCGCACGAGGGGCCGTGGGCCGCGTCGCCCGTGCGCGGCGATGCGGGCATCGCGAATGCCTCGAGCGCGCAGGGATCGCCGAGCTGGCGGACCGCAGCACGGACGATCTCTCGGGCGGCGAATGGCAGCGCGTGCGCATCGCGCGCGCTCTCGCGCAGGGCGGCGACGCCTTCGTGCTCGACGAGCCAACGACCTTCCTCGACATCGCGCACGAGATGGCAATGTTCGAGCTCTTCGCGCGACTCGCCAGGGACGGCATGGCGGTGCTCCTCGTCAGCCACCAGCTCAACCTCGTCGCGCGTTTCGCGGATACGATGGTCCTGCTGCACCGCGGGCGCGTCGCCGCGGCGGGGACGCCCGCCGACGTCATGCGCGCCAGCATCCTCGAAGCGGTCTACGAATGGCCGCTTCTCATCACGCGCGATCCCGCGGTTGGCGCACCGGCACTTCTGCCGCTCCGCAACCGCGGTCCACGTTCTCCATCTCAGGAATCGTGAAATACCCGTTCTCGCGCGCGCCGCGCGGCGTGCTCTCCGTCGCGCCTCTCGGCGCTCTCACCTCCGCGCTTCTGGGCGCGTTGACGATCATGCTCCCGGGCGCGTTCGCATCGGCACGCGCGCAGTCCACGTCCACCGATACCACGACGCTCGCTCCCGTGGTCGTCACCGCAACCCGGCTTCCCAATACCGCGGGCGCCGCCACACTCAGCACCACGGTGATCCGTGGCGATGACCTGCGCGCGCGCGGCGTCACCACCGTGCTCGAAGCACTGCGCGAGACGCCGAGCATCGCGGTCACGCAGGGTGGATCCTACGGCCAGGCGACGTCGATCTTCGTTCGCGGCGGCCAGAGCAACTACACACAGGTGCTCATCGATGGCGTCGTCGCGAACGACCCGGGCGGCGCGATCGATCTCGCGAACATCACGACCGACAACATCGACCGCATCGAGATCGTGCGCGGGCCGGCGAGCGTACTATACGGCGCGAACGCGGTCACCGGTGTGATCCAGATCTTCACGCGCCGTGGTCACGGGCCTGCGCGCTTGAGTGCGTGGGCGCAGGGCGGCACGTACGGCACGCGCGAGGGCGAGGTGTCCGCGGTTGGCGGTGATGACCGAATGAGCTACTCGGCCGCCGCGGCGCAGCACAACACGGATGGCATCTATGCCGTGAACAGCGCCGCGCGCAACGGTACCTACAGCGGACGGCTGCGCCTCACGCCAGATGCGCGCTCCGACATCGGACTGACGCTTCGCTACATCGATGCGGGCGCGCACATCGCCACGAACAGCAACGGCGTCCCGAACGACAGCAACCAGACCCGTACCGAACGCCGCTTCATTGGCTCACTCGATGCGGGGCGATTTCTCTCGAGCCGGCTCGAGGCGCGCGTGTCGCTCGGCGCCACGGATGCGGACGCGCGCTCCGAGGATCGCCCCGACCATCCCGACGATACCGACTTCCCCTACGACACGCGCTCCCGCCTGTACCGGCGGAGCGCGGATGCTCGACTGAACTACACCCTCGTACCCGACGTCGTCCTCACCGGCGGCGGATCGTATGAGACTCAGCACCAGCGAGCGACGGGGGGAAGCCCTCAGCATCGTAGCGTGGGAGCGGGATACGCGCAGCTCGTAGGCTCTTCACTCGGGCACCTGTGGTACACCGGTGGAGTGCGCGTCGATCACAACAGCATCTTCGGCGATTTCACGAGCACGCGCGTGGGCGCAGCGTACGAGATGCCGAGCGCGACGAAGATACATGCGGCATTCGGCACGGCGTTTCGCGAGCCGACCTTCGAGGAGAGCTCCGCCACGCAGCCGTTCGACGTGGGAAATCCGAACCTTCGTCCCGAGCGCTCGCGCAGCTGGGAAGTGGGCGCGGAGCAGGCATCGCGCGCGGTCGTGCGTCCCTCGCGGCGACGTACTTCAATCAGCGCTTTCGCGACATGATCCAGTACAACGGTCTGGTGGATCCGGGCACGCCCAACTACTACAACCTCGCGGCGGCGACATCCGACGGCGTCGAGGTGACGCTGCGCGTGACGCCTGCGGCGCCGCTCACCCTCAGCGCATCGTACACGTATACCAGGACGCGTGTGACCGATGCGGGCATCGACAGCTCCGCCACCGCGAACTTCGTGCAGGGCGAACGCCTGCTGCGACGGCCCTCGAATCTCGCGAGCGCGACGGCGTCGTACGCGTTCTCGCGTCCAGAGACCTCGCTGCATCTCGAAGTGTCCACGATCGGCGATCGAGACGACCGCGACTTCTCCGATGAGATCACGTTCATTCCGAAGGCCGTCACGCTGCCGTCGTACACGGTGGTCGCGCTCGCGGGCGAGCTGGGGATCCTGAGGCATGGCGGATCCGCGTCGCCGGACGTCGTGCTCACTGCGCGCGTCGACAACCTGTTCGACCGCAAATTTCAGCAGGTATTCGGCTTCGCGTCGCCGCGTCGCGCGTTCCTCATCGGCGCGAGATTCGGTATAGCGAAATAGCTCCAACGGCGGCATACGGGCTAGCTTTCCCGTATGCCCCTCGTCGAGACAGACGCCATCGTGCTGCACGTCTTCGATTACTCGGAGACCTCCCGCATTCTGCGTTTAGCGACGCGCGATGCGGGGCTGCAGTCGGTGCTCGCGCGAGGCGCGCGCCGCTCCAAGAGCCGCTTCGGGAGCGCGCTCGACCTGTTCGCCGAGGGTGCGGCACAGCTCCAACTGAAGGACGGCCGCGATCTGCAGACGCTGGCCGCCTTCGACGTCACGCGATCGCGCGCCGAGCTTGGTGAGGACATGGGACGCTTCGTGGGCGCCTCCGCGCTCGCGGAGCTGGTGATGCGCTTCAGCGGCGCCGACGACGTGTCCGTGGCCCTGTTCGACGTCCTGACGGACGCGCTCGATGGGCTTGCCGGCGCACCCGAGGGCGACGCGATGGAGGCGACGCTCTCTGGTGCATGGCGGCTGGTGGCGGAAATGGGGTTCGCCCCGACCATCGACACGTGCGCGGCCTGCCATGCGCGAATCGATGCGGAAAGCGAGCTCCCATTCAGCCATACCGCGGGCGGGGTGCTCTGCGAGCGCTGTGCGCGACTCTATCCCGGCGGGCGCAAGCTGCCGCTCGAAGCTCGCCGCGCGATCGCAGAATGGGCCTCGGGGCGCCGGCAGGAGGAGTGCGAGCCGAGGGTCGCGAAGGCGCACCAGCGGCTCCTCCGGGAGTTCCTGCAGGAGCATCTCGCCTATGGACGTCCCCTTCGCGCGTTCGACGCCTGGGAGCAGGGCGCGCTGGTCGCGAGATGAGCGCGGGCACCCCTCGGTACGGCCGGCGAACGGTCGCCTGCGAATTGCTTGACACTCCTCTGGCGCATGTCTAAGTTCGCGTCGGTTCGTGGATTACGGTCCCCTGGCAGGAGAGCGTGTAGCGCCGTCATTCGTCCGCATGGAGAAGGCACATGAAGCACCGCTGGGCCGCACTGCTGTCTGTGCTCGCCCTTGGCGCGCTCGTGCCGACTGCGGGGTCGGCGCAGGACTCCTCTGCAAAGCGTCCCCCTGAGCGCAGCCCCGGGTTCGAGCTTGGTCAGAACTTCCCCAACCCCTTCAACCCGGCCACGACCATACCGTTCACCATTGGAGATCCTCCGGCCTGTACGGAGTCGGGGCGCAGCTATCGCGTCACGCTGAGGATCTACAACGTGCTCGCACAGCTCGTGGCCATTCCGGTCCTTCTCGGCGGGGACGGAGCGACCGGTCAGCCCGTCGTGAATCTGCAACTGCACTGTGGGAGCTACGCTGCCTTCTGGGACGGCAATTACCTGAACAGCTCTCAGGAAATCTCGTCCGGGGTATACCTCTACCGGATCGAGGTCGAGGGACGCGCGGTCGCGAAGAAGATGATCGTGATCAAATAGCACTCGAACGCGCGTCGACGCCTGCCGTCGTCGCGCGTTCGTGCTTAGTGCTGGACGGGGCGGTTGTTTCGCGGGGCAGGGGTGGGACGGGGGGCGCCGGCCCTGGGGGTGCTGATGAGGGGCACGCTCTCGATCTGGCGCCAAAGGTCGCTCGCTCGGGCGGGAGTCTGAGCCAGGATGCGCGAGGCTGCCTCGAGCTGGGTGCTTGTGACCTTGTGCCGGCGCAGGATCAGCCGGCGCGTCGAGTCACGCATGGTGACGTCGAGCGATGTGTCGGACTCGGCGCGCCGAAGCTCGCTGAGCGTCGCGACAAACGTGGAGTCTGGCATACCGAGGCTCGGAGCGGCGCTGCCGCCGCATCCGGAGGAGATTGCAACGATGATCGCGACGAACGTCGCGCGGGTGCGTATCATGCGGCAAGGCTAGGACAACGACGGGCGATGGTCAACGGTGCGCCAACCTGGCGCATCTGTTTGCAGACAAATGCGGTAACGACAGCATGACGACAGCACGCCAAAAACGCGGACGCCGATATGGCACCCTAGGTAGGCATCAGCATTGCAAATGGCTATATTGTAACCAGTTATATTGCATCTGATAACGTACTTTATCACATAGGTCTCATACATGTTGAATCCGGATCGCCTCACGGTGAAAGCCGCCGAGGCATTCAACGAGAGCATTTCTCTCGCGCGCGAGAACGGCAATCCGCTCGTCTATGACGGGCACCTGCTGCTCGCGCTGGTTGGCCAGTCCGAGGGGATCGTAGTCCCGCTCCTCAACAAACTCGGCGTCGACGTGAACCGGCTGCGCGAGCGAATTCAGCAGGAGATCGCGCGCTATCCCAAGCAGACCGGCGCGCAGCCGAGTCTCTCGCGCGAGCTCAACAAGGTCCTCGATACCGCCGATGACGAAGCGAGGAAGCTGAAGGACGCCTTCGTGTCGACCGAGCACCTGCTGCTCGCGCTGGCCGAAACGAAGGGCACGGAATCGAGAGTCCTTCTGGAGGAGCTCGGTGTTACGCGCGCCGCGCTGCTCGAGGCGCTGCAGGCCGTAAGAGGCTCGCACCGCGTGACGGACCAGACGCCCGAAAACCAGTACCAGGCCGTGGAGAAGTACACGCGCGACCTCACCGCGGCCGCGCGCGCCGGCAAGCTCGACCCCGTGATCGGTCGCGACGAGGAGATTCGCCGCGTGGTTCAGGTGCTGTCGCGGCGCACCAAGAACAACCCCGTGCTCATCGGCGAGCCCGGGGTTGGAAAGACGGCCATCGTCGAGGGGCTCGCCCAGCGCATCGTCAACGGCGACGTGCCGGAGTCGTTGCGCGACAAACAGCTCGTCGCGCTCGACCTGGCCGCGCTGATCGCCGGCGCCAAGTTCCGCGGGGAGTTCGAGGAGCGCCTCAAGTCGCTGCTCAAGGAGATCACGTCGTCGGAGGGGAAGTTCGTGGTCTTCATCGACGAGCTGCACACCCTCGTCGGGGCGGGCGCGGCCGAGGGGTCGATGGACGCGGGGAACATGCTCAAGCCGCTGCTTGCGCGCGGTGAGCTGCGCGTGGTCGGCGCGACGACCCTCGACGAATATCGCAAGCACATCGAAAAGGATGCGGCGCTCGAGAGGCGATTCCAGCCTGTGTACGTGGGCGAGCCGACGGTGGCGGACACGATCGCGATTCTGCGCGGGCTCAAGGAGCGCTACGAGGTCCATCACGGCGTCCGCATCACCGACTCCGCGATCATCGCGGCGGCGACGCTGTCGAACCGCTACATCGGCGACCGCTTCCTTCCCGACAAGGCGATCGATCTCGTCGACGAGGCCGCGTCCCGGTTGCGCATCGAGATCGACTCGCTGCCGCAGGAAATCGACGAGGTCGAGCGGCGTGTCATGCAGCTCGAGATCGAGCGCCAGGCGCTGAAAAAGGAGAAGGACGCCGCGTCTCGCGAACGGCTCGAGACGCTCGAGCGCGAGCTGGCGGAGCTGAAGGAAAAGTCCGGCGCGATGAAAGCGCAGTGGCAAGCGGAGAAGGACTCGCTCGGCAAGCTGAGCGTGATCAAGCAGCGCATTGATCAGGCGCGCACCGAGGTAGAGCAGGCACAGCGCCGTGGCGACCTTGGTCGCGCGGCCGAGCTGTCGTATGGCGAGATTCCCAAGCTCGAGGCGGAGCTGCGCGACGCGGAGCAGGTTCTCAAGCAGAAGCAGACGACGGGCCCGCGCTTTCTCAAGGAGGAAGTGGATGCGGAGGACATCGCGGACATTGTATCGCGGTGGACCGGAATCCCGCTGTCGCGGATGATGGAGACAGAGCGCGAGCGGCTGACGAAGCTCGAGGACGAGCTCGCGCGCCGCGTGGTCGGGCAGCGAGAGGCCGTGAAGGCCGTAGCGGATGCGGTGCGCCGCTCGCGCGCCGGACTGCAGGATCCGAATCGTCCGATCGGCTCGTTCATCTTCCTCGGACCAACCGGTGTCGGGAAGACCGAAACCGCGCGCGCTCTCGCCGACTTCCTGTTCGATTCGGAGCAGGCGCTCGTGCGCATCGACATGTCGGAGTACATGGAGAAGCACGCGGTCGCGCGGCTGATCGGCGCGCCGCCCGGCTACGTCGGCTACGAGGAGGGCGGACAGCTCACGGAAGCGATTCGGCGCCGCCCGTATTCGGTCGTGCTGTTCGACGAGATCGAGAAGGCGCATCCCGATGTCTTCAACATCCTGCTGCAGATTCTCGACGACGGACGGCTCACGGATTCCCAGGGGCGCACGGTGGATTTCCGAAACACCGTGATCATCATGACGTCGAACATTGGCAGCCAATACATTCTCGACCGCGGCACCGCGGACTGGGCCGAGGTGGAGACGCACGTGATGGCGGAGCTGCGGCGCAACTTCAAGCCGGAATTTCTGAATCGCGTCGATGACATCATCATCTTCCATCCACTGTCGATGGATCAGATCGAGCACATCGTCGACCTGCAGCTGGAGCGGCTCAAGAAGCTGCTGGGGGATCGGAAGATCACGCTCGAGCTCACGAAGGATGCCAAGCGCGTTCTGGCGGAGGAGGGATTCGATCCGGCCTTCGGTGCGCGTCCGTTGAAGCGGGCGATCCAGCGCTATCTCCAGAATCCGCTCGCGATGGCGGTGCTCGAAGGCCGGTTCAAGGATGGCGATCACGTGAGCGTCACGCGCTCGCACGATGGAACACTCGGCTTCGAGGTGTCGGGGCACGATGGCGACGCGAGCTGAGAGCGCGAACGGGGCAGGACGCGCGACGGCGGGCACCGCCGGCACGGGAGCCGTGCGCTGAGCGCAATCGGCACGGAGGAGGACGAGCGCTGGATAAACGAGGCGCTCGCCATCGCGCGCGAGGGCGCAGAAGCGGGCGAGGTGCCGGTGGGCGCGCTCGTCGTTCGCGAGGGAGTCGTGCTCGCGCGCGCATTGAACCGCACCGTGCGCGATCAGGATCCAACAGCGCACGCGGAGGTGCTCGCGCTGCGCGAGGCGGCAGCCTCGCTCGGAACGTGGCGGCTCACCGAGTGCGTGTTGTACGTGACGCTCGAACCGTGTGCGATGTGCGCGGGTGCGAGCGTGCTCGCGCGCGTGAAGGGCGTTGTGTTCGGCGCCTGGGATGACAAGGCGGGGATGGCGGGATCGGTGGAGGATTTGTTGCGACATCCCGTGCTGAATCATTGACCACAAGTGCGTGGCGGCGTGTGCGCGGACGCGTGCGGCGCGATGCTGCGCGAGATGTTCGCGGCGCGCCGCGCACTTTCCGTTGACTCGCCTCACGTGGCCGAATAGCTTTGACGGCTGCCTGGACGGGTGGCCGAGTGGTTGAAGGCACCGGTCTCGAAAACCGGCATACCGGCAACGGTATCGTGAGTTCGAATCTCACCCCGTCCGTGACGACACGGCGCTTGGCTTCCGTGGGTCTGGATGACCCGCGTGGGGACGAGCGCCGAAGTATTTGTAGTGTTGTGAAGAACAGTCCGAGGGACGAGTGGCCGAGTGGTTTAAGGCGCACGCCTGGAAAGTGTGTGTACGTTAATAGCGTACCGTGGGTTCGAATCCCACCTCGTCCGTAGTTCATCCGCACATGCCCACCCCATTGATGATCGACACGCTCGCCATGCGCGAGCGGCATCGCGACTGGTATCTGCGCAATCGCGATCCGATCGGCGCCGACCGCATGCGATGGCGCGCCCACGCGTTCCGCCAGCTCGTGCATCTGCTCCCGGGGCAGACGATCCTCGAGATGGGGCGCGGCGAGGGCACGTTCACGCGCCAACTCGTCTACGTGTCGCGCGGCGAGAACCCGATCACGGCCGTCACGTTCGACTCGAGTGCCCCGCGTTCGATCTACAACGCATCGGTCACGCCAATCGTCGCCACATCGCTTCCGGGTCCGCTCGAGGGGAAGCGCTTCGATCTCATCGTCGGCATGGATCTGCTCGACAGCCGCACCGCGGCGGAGATGCTGCAGCAGGCGCACGAGCTGCTCAACCCGGGCGGCCAGCTCGTGTTCTTCGAGAGCAATCCCTGGAACGTGGTCCTTCGAGCGCGCCGCGCCGCGGCGCGCGTGATCGGGCGGCGCGATCCGCGAACGCTCATCAGCCGGCGCCGCCTCTACGAGCTGATGTCGGAGGTCGGCTTCATCCGCGTCTTCGCGGTGTTCACCGACTTCGTGTACGCGCCGCTCACGCGCAGGCTCGTCTGCCTGCTGCGCAACCTCTCGATCGTGCTCGAGAACATGCCGGGCGCGCGCACCCTCGCGGGCACGATTCTCGTCCACGCGCAGAAGCCACCGCGCGTGCGCGTGCCCGTGCCGGCGTCGCTGTGCGAGCACGCGAGTCTGCGAGGCGCGGTGTCCGTCGTCATCCCGTGCCACAACGAGGAGATGAACGTCCGCCCCTCGTCTGGCGCCTGCGCGAGCTTTACGACGACTACCTGCACGAGATCATTCTGGTCGACGACAACAGCACCGACGTACGCGGAAGCGATCCTCTCGCTCGCAGCCGAAGACCCGCGCGTGCACCCCGTGCTTCGCTCGCCTCCGAATGGCGTCGGGCGCGCGATCGCCGACGGCTATCGTGCCGCCAGCGGCCGCTACGTCCTCTCCATGGATTGCGACTTCCAGCACCTGCTGCCGGAGATTCCGCGACCTTTTCGACGCCGCGGCCGAGGGTTTCGATGTCGTGGTCGGCAGTCGCTTCTCGCGGCACAGCGTGCTGCTCAACTATCCGTTCCGAAGTCGTCGCGAACCGCGGATTCCACTCGATCGCGCAGCTCGCCTTGCGGCGCCGCTTTCGCGACCTGACGAACAACCTGAAGTTGATGCGCCGCGAGGTCGTGGATCGGCTCGTGCTCCTCGAGCCGGGTTTGCCGTGAACGCGGAGACCGGGCTGCAGCCGCTCGTCATGGGCTATCGCGTCGCAGAGGTGCCGATCTCGTGGATCAATCGCGCGCCGGACATGGGGACGTCGTCGTTCCGGCTGATCAGCGTCGGTGGCGGATACTGGCGCGTGCTGCGCCGGCTCTTGCGACGCGCGGCGACTGGCGGCGGCGCATACGCCGCACTCCCCAAGGGTGACGGGACGAGCACGACGTGGGAACGCCCCGAGCATCCGGAACCACGAGCGAAGGGCGTACCCGTGCCGCCGACGGTGAGCGCGTCGTGATCGAAAGCAGAGCATCCTCTCGCTTCGCGCTCGTCTTCGTTTGGGGCACTTGGGCCGTCATGCTCGCGATCGCGCTCGCGTGCATCGTACGTTATGGCCGCAACGTCCCGCTCGCCGAAGACTGGCTCCTCGTGCCGCCGCTCACCGGCCACGAGCCCGACCTTGCCTCGTGGCTCTGGGCCCAGAACAACGAGCATCGACTGCCGCTGCCTCGCCTCATCCTTCTCGGGTTGCTCGCGGTCACGCACGACTTCCGCGCTGGGATGGTGCTCAACGTGCTCTCGCTCGCCACGCTCGCGGCCGCAATGATCCTCACCGCGAGATATCTCCGCGATGGCACCACCCGTTGGAGCGACGCCTTCTTTCCGATCGCGCTTCTGCACCTGGGCGACTGGGAGAATCTCGTGTGGGGGTGGGAGTTCCAGTTCGTCTGCTCGGCGGTGCTCATCTGCACGCTCATGCTCGCGATCGTGCGACAGCGCGGTGCGATGACGATGCGCCAGGCACTCGCCGCCGCCGTGAGCCTCGTGCTCCTTCCGCTCACCGGCGCGAGCGGACTCGTATTCGCGATCGCGCTCGCGCCGTGGGCGGCGTGGGTCGGCCTCGCGCAGCGGCGCGATGCGCTCGCGCGCGGAGAGTCGTCGCGCGCCGGGACGCTGCTGCTCGCGTCGGCGATCGTCGCCCCGCTTCTGGTTGGCGTGTACTTCATAGGCTATGTCAAACCGTGGTGGAATCCGCCGAACCCCGGCCGATTGCTCACGCTCGAGACGACACTCAGATTCCTCGCCCTCGCGTGGGGCGCCGCGGCCCGCAACGCGTGGGTGCCGTCGATCGTCGCGATCGTCGCGATTCTCCTCGCTACGACGCTCCTGCTGCTGCGCGCGCTCGCGCGGCTGCGCGGCGCGGAGCAGCAGCGTGCGTTTGGCCTCCTCTCGTTCGCCGGCGGATGCGCGGTACTCGCGCTCGCGATTGGATGGGGGCGCGCGGCCACCGACATCGTGTCGGGGATGCCGATGCGCTACGTGCTCTTCTCGGTGCCGACGCTCTGCGCGGCGTACTTCGTTTGGGAGCTGTACGCGCCGGCAACGCCGCGGCGCTGGATGCAGTCTGCGCTGTGCGTCATCATGCTCGCGCTGCTTCCCTGGAATACGCGCGAGGGCTTCGGCCTTCCCGGCCGCTACGACATCGGCTGGCGCGGCTGGTACGTCACCGGCATGAACGCCGTCGAACACGACATCGATGCTGGCGTTCCGCGACTCGAACTGGCGCATCGTCATCGCGAGTTCCTCATGCACTGGGACGAGGCCAAGCTCGCCGCTGGCATGCGAATGCTGCACGACGCGCGCATCGGACCGTTCAGTCGCTTGCGCGACGACCCCTGACGCGCGTTACGCGGGCCGAGCGATGCCCGACGCGGAGATCTCGGCGGCGAGCTTCTGCGCCTGCGTCGCGTTCGGGAGGTCGTGGCGAAAGACGGTATCCACCGGGGTGCAGATGAGCGTTTGCGCAAACGCCTCCGTGGCCACCTGGTCCACTCGAAAGCCCGCCGTCTCCACCATCGACCGCAGCGCGCTCGGCGTCAGCCCCCAGAACCAGTTGCTGTAGCCCTGTTCGGGATCGAACGCGTTGCTGATTCCTTCCTGATGCAACAGGCCGAGGCTCGACAAATTCCACATCTTGCGATGCTCGGCGGTCAGCATCGGAAAAAACACCGCGGCGTTCGGAAGGCCGGCGATCTCGGGGATGGTGGAGGTGCGCAGGATCAGCGTCTTTCTGCAGATCTGGCGCAGCGCAACCAGCAGGTCGTACGGTGCGGGGAGGTGGTACAGTACGCCGGCGCAGAGAACGACATCGGCGGGTCCGATGCGCGCGATCGTCTCCGGCTGGATGCAATCGCCGAGCACGAACTCCACCGCCGACTTTCGCTCCTGGCGCTTCGCCTCGAACTCCGGCGTCGGGCCGAAGACGTCGACGCCCTTCACCGCGGTCGCGCCGGCCTCCTCCGCAAGAAACGAGAACTCGCCATTCACACCCCACATGCATCCGATGTCGACGAAGCTGTTCCCTGGCGCAAATCTGCGGACGTAATCGGCGAGATCGGCGTAGGCGCCCACCGGCGCGCCGTGGCGCGCGCTGCGCTTTCTCCACCACAGATTCCCGCGAGGTGTCTTGAGCACCCACACCTTCAGACGATAAATCAGAGACATCCAGTCCTCACGTCGTGATCGCCCTGGCTGCTGCCGCATCGAGGCGCCGCGCGCGGCGCCGTGCGCGCCAAAGCGCAAACGGGCCGGCGAGATTGCCGGCTATCTCTGTCAGAATCAGTGCCAGCGGATAGCTGTTCGAACGGCGCACCCAGCGCGCCAGCTTCTTGATCTGCCACTTGGGAAGCGTGAAGGCGAGGTGGAAGAGCGCGCGCGTATCGCCGTAGTCCTGCCAGGTCTTGAGGTTGTACGCGACGTGCCCCTTGCTGTAGGCGTAGAGCTGACGGCGCAGCGCGCGCATGTCGCGTCTGTGGTGATGCCACACGAAGGCGGTCGGCTCGTAAACGATCGTGAATCCAGCCGCCAGCACGCGGTAGAACAGGTCCGTGTCCTCGCTGCATCCCGTAGGTGTGCCGGCGCCCAAAGCAGGGTCCAGCAGCCCGATTTGCGGATGCGAAAAAATCGTGGCGCGAAACGCGGCATTCGCGGTTGCGCCGAGGTGCCACGTGGGCACGGCCTCGCGATACCACGAGCCGAACCAGTCGCCGCCCGCCTCGACGCGCTCGAATCCGCGCCCCAGCCCGCCATAGAACTCGAAGAGCTGCTGCGCCCGCGTGTCCAGTTGCGCGGGAAGCACATTGCCCGTGACGATCATGACGTCGTCCCGCTCGAATGGCGCGAGCAGCTTGTCGAGCCAGTCCGCGCTCATCACGACGTCGTCGTCGGTGGCGACGATGATCGCGCCGCTGCTCGCCGCGATGCCCGCATTGCGCGCATAAGAAAGCCCCTGCCGCGTTTCATGGATCAGACGCACAGAGGGGAATTCGTCCACCACCGGCTTGGTGAGCCCCGACGATGGATGGTTGTCCACGACGATGATCTCCCGTGGCCGCGCGCTCGCTTGGCGCGACGAGCGAGCGCAGGCACGCACGCAGATCGTCGGGACGGTCGAAGGTCGCGACCACGATCGAGATCATCTCGTTCCGCGGACGCTCCCTTGTCGCGGCAACTCTCGGTCCACGGGCGCCGGTTCGTTCGAACCAGCGCTCGATCTGCTCGCCGATCTCGGCCCGCCGGTGCTTCAGGAGCGGCGGCGTGAAGAAGTCTGCGAGCACGTCGCGCTGCTGCGGCACGGAGAGAGGCTGTCCGCCGGTCGCGACCTCGAAAGTGCCGACTGGACGCCCCTCGCGCATCAAGTACAACTGCACCGCGCGCGCACCATCGATATCGCCGATGAGCCGCAGCGGACCCGCGAGCTCCACGGTGCGCACGGCGACCGACTCGACGCCCTGCGCGCCCGCGGGGCGCTCGCCGTCGCGCGCCGCGCGTGGGAGCTCCGCCACCTCGCCACTCTCTCGCGCGATGCGCTGCGCGCCCCGTCGCGCATCGCGGTACGCGCGCCCCGATCGCAACGCGCCGCGCACTTCCTGCACGATGAGGTCGCGCCGAAACGGAGTCGTGCGCACGAAGGAAAGCAGATACCGCCGCACGATGTACCGCCACACCCACCACCGCTTGAGCTGGCGAAAGCGCCTCCGCTCACGCGGATAGCGATCGGTCGCGCGCCGCATGTACACGAAGAGTCCCTTTCCCCAGTCGCGCATCTGCTTGCGCAGGCGCTCCAACTCTGGCCGGTGCCGATGACGCACGACCGCTCGCGGCTCGTACACGAGCACGTACCCTTCCTGCAGGATTCGGAAATACATGTCGAGGTCGCCGCCGCCATCGGACGCCGTGCCGACGTCCAGCATCGGATCGAACGTGCCGATCCGGTCGAACAGCTTGCGGCGGAACGCCATGTTCGCTCCCGTGCCGAATCTTCCCGCGCCGTGGTGGCTTCCGGCGAGATTCCACGCGCGCGAGAAGCCGCGGCCAAAACCTCCGTAGTTCTCGAAATCCTGGTGCGCGGCGGTTTCCAATTCGAACGGGACGACCAGCCCGGTCACCGCGTGCACGTGCGGCGCCTCGGCGAAGACGTCGGCGAGTGCGCCCGTCCACCCCCCGTCCACGATCACATTGTCGTCGGTAAACGCGATGATCTCGCTGCGCGCCTCGGCGATCGCGCGATTGCGCGCCCAGTCGAGTCCCGGCCGCGGCTCTCGAACGTAGCGCACCGTCGGGTGGCGCTCGCGCACGAGCCGCTCCGTCGCATCGCTCGATGGCGCGTTGTCGACGACGAGCACCTCGGCCGCGGGCATTGCGAGCCGAGCGATGGCGGCGAGGCAGAGATCGAGCTCTTCGGGCCGGTCGCGCGTGCACACGACCACCGATATCTCCGGTCGCGCGCGCGAAACGCGTCGCGGCTCGAACGCGAGGAGCTCACGAATGTCCAGCGCGCTGTCGGTGAGCGGCTCGCCCACGCGACGATACACCAGCTCGCGCACGAGCGGCTCGAGCAGGTCACGCCGCGCGGCGGAGACGAGCGTGTGCGCATCGCAATGCCCGTTGACGACGGGAACCGTGGTCCAGCCCAGCGGTGTGCCGCCCAGGCGGACGAGCAGCTTCGCCGATTCGTAGCCGTCAAGGTGCGAGAGCCCCTCGATGGGTCCGAGGAGCTCGAGATCCGTAACCTTGATCGGTCGTGCGATGCCTGCTCGAATAGCCTCGTCCTGCGCCGTTGGCGCTTCGCGTGTCAGCTGCAAGACTGCAATTCGTGATGCCGCGCAACAGTCCGCGGGATTGCCGAGCGATGCGGCGATCGTCCTCATGCGGAGGACCGAGGACAATATAGTTCGCGCGGGCCCGGAGCATCCGTTGTCTAGGCATCGCTCGGGCGCCGGCTTAGTTTGCGCGAGCATGCCGCTCCAAATATGGGGTATTCCTTGACGCCTGCAGCCGAAGGCCTCGCCGAGAACGCCGCCGACGAGTCGCTCGATGCGCCCCAGGTCGACGAGGTGCCGCCGACGTACGCCGAGGATCTTGCGCGAGGCCGCGGTCGAGCTGTGGCGCTTCCGCGAAATGCTTTACCAGCTCACGCTCAGAGACGTACGAATCCGCTACAAGCAGGCCGTGATCGGATTCGGATGGGCGCTCCTCATGCCGTCGCTCGTGGTGCTCTCCGGCTGCCTCGTGCGCTATGCGATGTCCCGCACCAGCGGCTCTCCGCTCGACCTCGCGGACGTCGCGTCGATCTCCGTGAAAGCGCTCCCGTGGTCGTTCTTCGTCGGCACGATCAGCTTCGCCACGGGAAGTCTCACGGGGAATCTGCAGCTCGTGAGCAAGGTCTACTTTCCTCGCGCCGTGCTGCCGCTGGCCGCGACGATCGGCCAGGCGTTCGAATGCGGCGATCGGCACGGTCGTGCTGGCGGTCGCGCTTCCGTTTCTTGGCGTTCGTCCATCGGCGGCGCTGCTCTGGGTGCCGATGCTTGCGCTCTTGCTCTTCCTGTTCACCGTCGCGTCGAGCCTCTTTCTGAGTTGCGCGAATCTCTTCTTTCGCGACGTGAAGTATCTGGTGCAGGTGATGCTCACGTTCGGCATCTTCTTCACGCCGGTGTTCTTCGATCCGGCGCTGATGGGACAGAAGATCAATCGGCTGCTCATGCTGAATCCTCTATCACCGATACTCGAGGGGTTCAGCCTCGCCATCGTGCAGCAGCACAATCTGCTGCTGCCGCTCATGGCGCCGGACGGCGCGACGATTTGGACCCCCGGCTATCTCGTGTACGCCGCGACCTGGGCGATTGTCGGTCTCGTCGCGAGCGCGATGATCTTCCATCGGTCGGAGTTCGTCTTTGCCGAATACATCTGAGCGGCCGTGAGCGACGCCTCCGTTTCCTTTCGGCGGGTATGGAAGAAATTTCGCTATGGCGAGGTGCACAACAGCCTGCGCGACCTGATTCCCGCACTCGCGCGGCGCCTCATCGGGAAAGGTGCGCCGGCGCGGACCGAGCTCAATTCCGGCGACTTCTGGGCGCTGCGAGATGTCTCGTTCGAGGTGCGTCCAGGTGAGGCGATCGGAATCATCGGGCCGAACGGGGCGGGGAAGTCCACCGTGCTCAAGCTGCTGACGCGAATCGTGCGCCCCACGCGCGGCGGATGCACGGTGCGTGGACGGATCGGCGCGCTGATCGAGCTGTCGGCTGGCTTCCATCCCGATCTCACTGGACGGGAGAATATCTTCCTGCAGGGCTCGATCATGGGCATGCACCGCCGCGAGATCGCGAGCAAGTTCGACGAGATCGTGGAGTTCGCCGGCATCCCCGATTTCATCGACACCCCCGTCAAGCGCTACTCGAACGGAATGCACGCGCGCCTGGGATTCGCCATCGCGGCGCACCTCGATCCGGATGTGCTGATCATCGACGAGGTGCTCGCGGTGGGCGATGCGGCCTTTCAGCAGAAGGCTTTCGGCCGCATCGCGGAGATGCGCGAACGCCAGGTACCATTGGTCGTCGTGTCGCACCAGCTCGATCGCATCGCCCAACTGTGCACGAAGGCGATCCTGCTGAATCGCGGGCGGGTGGTGCACAGCGGCTCGGCGCGCGACACGATCGCGGCCTACGTTGGCGCGACGGAGAGCACCGCGGATGCGGTTGCGAGCGACTCCGCGGTTCGCATCGCCTCGATGCATGTCATGGCCCTGCGGAGCCGCCCTCCGGAAGCACGATCACGGTGACGATCACCGGCACCGTGCGCCCGCACTGGACCGGCACGCGCGAGGCCGTGATGCTGCGCGTCACATCGGGGGAGACGGGGCAGGTGGTGTACTCCACCGACACCGCGGTGTGCGGTGTGCCAATGCCGTGGGGCGGCCCGTTCACGCTCGAGGTGGATCTGCAGCTGAACGTGCCGTCGAACGTCTACACGATTCAGTCGCTGGTGTGGGACACGCTCACCTCGCGCGAAGTCTTTCCCGGCCCCAGCGCGCAGCTGCGCGTTCGCGAGAGCATCGCCTTCGCGGGTACGGCGCAGATGAATCCGAAACTCCGGCTTCGCGAGGGAGACGAGGCGGGGGCGAAGTACGACGCCTCCGCGCCCGTCGTGTGAGCGACGCCGCGGCGCAGACAGTCGAGCCACAGCTCTCGCTCATCGTCTGCACGCGCGACCGGGCGGAGAAGCTGGATGCGTTCTTCGAGGCGATCGGTCGCCAACACGCGCGCGCTGCGTGGGAACTGGTGATCGTCGACAACGGGTCGACGGATGAGACGCCTGCCCGCCTGCCGATGCTCGCGCGGGAGGCGCCCGTGGCGGTGACGCTCGTGCGCGAGCCGCGAGCTGGACTCGGTCGCGCGCGCAACGCGGGCATTCGGCACGCTCGCGGCGCACTGCTCGCGTTCACGGACGACGACTGCTATGCCGCGGCCGATTATGTCGATTCGATCGTGAGCGCGTTCTCTGATTCCTCGCTCGATTTCCTGGGCGGCAGGATCCTGTTGCACGACGAGAGCGATCACCCCATCACGATTCGCGTCGACACCGCGCCGATCGCAATCGCTCCACGCAGCGTGGTGCCGACGGGGTTGGTTCAGGGTGCAAACATGGCGTTTCGGCGCACGGTGCTCGATCGCATCGGCGGCTTCGACGACGCCCTGGGTCCGGGCACGCCATTCTGCAACGACGATGTCGATGCCGTCGCCCGCGCATCGGCGGCGGGGTTCTCGGGTCGCTTTGTGCCGGAGCCCGTGGTCTACCATCATCACGGCCGTCGCGATCCAGTATCCGTGGCCGCGCTCTGGCGCACATACGATCGCGGCCGCGGCGCGTACTACGCGAAGTGCATTCTCGATTTGCCGACGCGAGGACGATTCGCGCGCTACTGGTGGCAGAGCATCGGCGTCGAGAAGCCCGGCGCCACCATGCGTGAGATCGAGGGCGCACTCGACTACCTTCTGCGCCGTCTCACGCGACGGCTTGGCTGAGCGCATGCTCGTCACCGTCGCCATCTGCACTCGCAATCGATGCGACTCCCTGGAGCGAACGCTGCGTTCGCTCGCGGCGGCGGTCGTGCCGGATGGGCTCAGCTGGGAGATCATCGTCGTCGACAACGCCTCGAGCGACGAGACGATGGGCACGATCGCGAAGCTGGCCACGGCGCTGCCCGTGCGAGCATTGGCGGAACCTCGCGTCGGTCTCTCGCACGCGCGCAACGCGGCGGTTGCCGCCGCGCGCGGCGAGTACATGCTGTGGATCGACGACGATGTGCTGGTCGACTCCCAATGGCTCGCGGCGTATCGCGATGCGTTTCGTGAGTGGCCCGACGCCGCGTTCTTCGGCGGGCCGATCGTGCCGCTGTTCGAGGGCGACCCGCCGCCATGGCTCACCCGCGCGCTCCCCCATGTCGGCAACGCCTATGCCGCCCTCGATCTCGGCAACAGTCCGGTGGCGCTCACCGAAAGTACCTTGCCGTTCGGTGCGAATCTCGTGGTGCGCACGGCCGAGCAGCGGCAGTGCGCGTACGATCCTGCGCTCGGGCGGCGCGACTCGGCGCTGTACGCGGGCGAGGAGTGGGCCGTGCTGCAGGAACTGTTGAGGCGCGGCGCGTCCGGGCGATGGGTGCCGGGCGCGCGCATCCGTCACGTGATTCCGGTCGCGCGCCAGAGCGTGCGCTATCTTCGCCGCTACTACACAGGCAATGGAGCCTCTCTTGCGCGGCACCGGCGTGCGCCGGGCGAGAAAACGCTGTTCGGCCGTCCGCGCTGGGCGTGGCGCGAGGCGGTAACGCAGGAGCTGGCGTATCGCGTGCGCCGCCTCTATGCGCCGTCAGATGTGTGGAGTCCGCATCTGAAACGCGCGAGCATTGCCTGGGGCCTCGTGCGCACGCCGCGCGCGCGAGAACCTCAGTTGACTTCGTCGTAGGGCGGCGGGAGATAGTCCGGCAGCGGCGCGCGAGCACCGCTCGAGCCGAATCGGTAGTCGAGCGCGGGACGAAGCACGCGCCGGACCGGCGGCGACAGCCCCTCCCATACGTCGGCGAGACCAAGCCATGGTTTCCACGCATATCGCCAGCGCCGCATCCAGCGCCGTACGTCTTGCGCTCCCCGGAACGAGATCGTGCAGCTCGAGCGCGGCGCGCAACTGGACGTCGTTGCGGTCCCACCATGCGCTCGCAGGCCGTCCTCCCACGCGATCAACATTTGCGCCTCGAGCTGCTTGACGAACTTCGGGGAGTCCTTCGCTCTCGCGTCGCGCCAGAACTGATGCTTCACTTGCCATCGTCCCGTGCAGCATGTCCGTCACGTTCCGCGACGCCTGGCTCGGATGCACGCGATAGCCTGCCGTGACGCCGTTCGAGCACACGAACAGGTAGCGTCGTGCGAGCCGAAGCCACAGATCGTAGTCCTCCGAATATCGAAAGGAGGTGTTGTAGCCTCCGACGCTAACGAGTGCCTCTCGACGAACGACCGACGGACGATTGCGCGACGATGTTTTCCTCGATCAGCCGCCAGAACATGTTGATTGGCGGACCTTCGGGAAGCTCTGTCCGGCGAAACGCGATCATCATCGCCGAACCGCAGAATTCGCGAGAATGCCACCGAGCTCTGCGGAAATCCGCTCGAGAAGCGCCGTCATTTCGCCAATGTGCGATGGCATCCAATAGTCGTCGGCATCGAGGAACGCGATGATCTCGCCGCTGCAGCGAGCGATTCCGCGATTGCGAGAGGCGCCGGGTCCCATGTTCTCCTCGAGCGACAGACATGTCACGCCCGCGCGGCGTGCGATATCGGCTGAGTCGTCGGTCGAGCCGTCATCCACCACAATGACCTCGTCAACCGGACGCGTCTGTTCCCGCACAGACGCCAGCGCCTGCTCGAGAAATCGCGCGCCGTTGTAGCAGGGAATGACAACACTGATGCGTTGTGACGTCACCAGGATCCCGATCGGAGGTGTGGTGCGTAGCGAGAATGCCAGCGTGAATGCTACGACATGAACCGAGCCGTACAACCACATGGCAATTCGTATGCTTCATGCTACGGGAATCGCCGTCGAGCGACGAATTGAGGCGACCTACTGCACAGCGGCAACGCCGACGGCGCCGGGGCACGGGCCAGCCTCGTGCTTTCGGAACCTCGCCCGGCTCGCGCCTGCGCCCCGCATGTCGCGGATTGTCGCGGAGTGCCAATCGGAGATAGGTTCATAGGGCGCGAAACGGCTACCGGCCGCCTCCGCGAACATCTTCTTCAATCGGCAAACATTCCGAGAGCAGATCACATGCGCAAGTTCGCGAACATCCTCGAGACCATCGGCAACACTCCCATCGTCCGCATCAACAAGCTGGCGCCGCCGGGTGTGAATCTCTTTGTGAAGGTCGAAGCCTTCAATCCGCTCGGATCCGTGAAGGACCGTCTCGCGCTCGGCGTCATCGAGGATGCCGAGCGCAGGGGGACGCTCAAGCCCGGGCAAACGGTGATCGAGGCGACGAGCGGAAATACCGGCATCGGCCTCGCCATGGTGTGCGCGCAGAAGGGCTATCCTCTCGTCGTGACGATGGCGGAGAGCTTCAGCGTGGAGCGTCGCCGGCTGATGCGCTTCCTCGGCGCCAAGGTCGTGGTTACACCGGCGGCGGAGCGGGGCACGGGGATGGTAAAGAAGGCCGTCGAGCTGGCCGAAACGCACGGCTGGTTTCTGACGAGACAGTTCACGAATGAGGCGAACGCGGACATGCACTCGCGCACGACCGCGCGGGAGATCGTCGATGCGTTCGCGGGCGAGCCGCTCGATTACTGGGTGACGGGGTTCGGAACGGGCGGCACGCTCAAGGGTGTCGCGCGCGTGCTCGCGAAGGAGCGGCCCGAGACGAAGATCGTCGTCTGCGAGCCGGTGGATGCGCCAATGCTGACGAGCGGCATGAAGCAGGATCGACTGCCGGACGGCTCCGTGGCCTCGAGCCATCCGTCCTGGAAGCCGCATCCGCTGCAGGGCTGGAGCCCGGACTTCATACCGAAGCTCGCGGCCGATGCGGTGGACACGGGAGTGATCGATCGCGTGCTCACGGTGTCGGGACCCGACGCGATGCGTTGGAGCAAGGAGCTCGCGCAGAAGGAAGGAATTTTCTGTGGCACCACATCCGGCGGCACCTTCGCCGGCGCGCTGCAGATATGCGCCGACGCGCCGAAAGGAACGACGGTGCTCTGCATGCTTCCCGATACCGGCGAACGCTATCTGAGCACGCCGCTGTTCGCGGACATCCCGGTCGACATGACGGAGGAGGAGATTGCGATCGCGAACTCCCTTCCGGGCGCGCGTGTGGCTCCGGCGCCGGCCTGAGCGACGGACGTGCACACCATCGTGCCGGCCGTCGTGTTGTGGCTCAACGCGCGCGGATGAACGGGGTTGCCGCTTATTGAGCTCGTCACCCAGATCGACGCTCCTCCCCAACGATGCTTCGACCTGTCCCGAAGTGTCGACGTGCACGTGCGATCGACGAGACTCGCAATCGAGAGCTCAAAGCCGTCGCGGAATCGAGTGCGTGGGCGGAGTATTTGCCGCGAGTATCCTGACCCATCCCGGTGTTCGACCAGCGGCCACAACGCGCGCCAG
Organism: uncultured Gemmatimonadaceae bacterium; assembly: GCA_963827355.1. Taxonomy (GTDB): domain Bacteria; phylum Gemmatimonadota; class Gemmatimonadetes; order Gemmatimonadales; family Gemmatimonadaceae; genus FEN-1250. The sequence continues at coordinate 82,389 of CAWHAS010000013.1, read as the reverse complement.
GCGACCCCCTGGCTGAGCTAACTCCAAGGGTGTCGCCGGGCTGGCCCGTGACGCGGACGGAGGCGGAACCGTCCCTGAGAGGATACTCCAACTTCCCCACTCTCAGGAAATACTCGCATGCGTCCTCTCGCGCGCTTCAATCTCGCGGCGTCTTTGGCGGCGGTCGTTCTGACCGCGGCGTGCAGCGACAGCTCAGGCCCCAGTGCCGCGGACCAGGCGACCGCGATCGCGGCCCGCTTCGATTCGATCTACGTCGACGCAACGGCGCGGAGCGACAGCGGCGCCACGGCGTACGGACAGCGGGCATCAATCGCATCGCTGCTCGAAGTCCCCCCGGCATTCGGGGCGCTCCCGTCCACGGTCATCGTAACCACCGCGAGCGGGACGGAGAGCTGGAAGGGATTCGAGTTCGTCGACCTCAACTCCGCCGGGAGCGATTCATCGTTCGTGCTCCTTGCCTACAGGGAAGAGGCCGCGCACACCGTCCTCGCTGTGATCTTCGACAGCACCGGTGCGCCACAGTTCGCGGGTCTCGTTACGGGCGATACGCTGTCGACGTCGCCAAGCTCCGGTAGCGGCGCGACGACGCTCGTTTCCGTTGGCGCGGCGTGCCGTACGCCACCGAGTTCGCTCACCAACCCCGAGTTCGATTCTCCGCTGGCCTCGGCGTGCTCACTGGCGACATTCCGTACTTCGTTGACCCTGCAGTTTCCCTCCGGGCCCGGCATCGACGCCGCGCTCTTGAGTCTCACCTTCGCACCCACGTCGATCAACGGAATTCGTGTGGTTGATCCGCTCGATGGGAGACGGGTCAACGCACTGTTGCGCACTCTTCGCGGCGGCAAGGCGCTGTAACCCAGGGGTGGCGGCGTCATCGTTCGCATCACGATCGATGACGCCGATCCCGTCCCCCTTGTCGCTCACCCGCTAGATCGGACGTTGCCAAATCGGGTTTGAGGGGCGTGTTTTTACGGAGGCGCACGTCATGCAGTGTACTCGCGTCCGTCGCACGCGGGAGTACTGCGTGCCGGCGCCTTTTCTCACGTCCCTGGAGTGTATCGCACATGCAACTTCCGACTCGTCTCGCTCTCGCCGCAGCAATCGTCGCGACCCTCGCCGCGTGCGGCAGCAGCTCGACAGGCCCGGGTGGCGGGGGAGGCCCGAAGGCAGGCACGCTCGCACAGCACTTCGACACGCTGTATCAGCAGGCCAAGGCATCGAGTGTCAGTGACACGAACTTCACCTTCCGTGCGGAGGCGCTGTCGGATTTGGAGCTCGCCGCTGCCTTCGGCGCCGCGCCCACCAACATCACGGTGACAACCGCGAGCGGCACGGAGCAGTGGAAGGGCTTCGTCTTCGAAGAGGTGCACGACAGCAGCGGAGTGGAGGACTCCGCGAGTTTCATCGTTGCATACCGCGACTCACTCGTGCACACGATGGTTGTCACCGGGTTCCTCGGCAACGGCACGTCACTCGGCAGTTTCCTGCTTGCCAACGACACGCTGGGAATAGCGAGCACCTCGCGCACGGAGAGCGCATCGCTGACTTCCGTCGGAAGCGCCTGCGCCACTCCGATCGCCGGGCTCGTGAACCCCATCATCGCGACCGCACTGACCACGACCTGCGCGTCGGCGCAATTCAATGCCGCGCTCGCGCTGGGCTTTCCGGCAACGACTGGCGTGGATGCCGCGCTCACGACGGTGTCATTTCCCACGACGTCGATCGCGGGCGAGCGATTCCTCGATGCGTCATCGCCATGATCGCGGGTTGGGCCTCGCATCGCTGCTCCGTCGCAAACTGAAGGCGACTTACTGAGCGGGCGCGGCCACGGCCGCGCATTCCAAACCCGATTCTCGAACGAGCGAAGCGCGACTAGCGGTCGTCGCTTCGCTTTTTCGCGAGCGTCAGCGACGCGGAGCGGCGAACGCGGACAGGCTCCTCGCGCGACGGCGTCGCATCGATCGCCTGCGCCAACTCCGCGGCGCCGTGTCCGTAGTTGGTCTCCACCGCGCGCCTCGCCGCGTCCGGATCGCCCGCGCGCAGCGCGCGAATGATTGCCTCGTGCTCGGCAACGGCATCCGTGATGCGCTTTGGCAAAAGCAGCGTGGCATAGACGCGATTGTAGCGCTCGGCCTGCGGCTTCACGACGTCCAACAGCGCGAGCAGGCGCGGGCCCGCGGCCGCGTGCGTGCACGCGTGGTGAAAGGCCGCGTCGATGTCGCGCAGCCGATCGTGCGATGGGCTCGGTGCCGCGCCCTCGCGACGCATCGCCTCGTTGAGCGACATCAGCTCCGCCACGAGCTCGAGACGACGATCCGTCGGAAGCTGCGCGGCCGCGGCCGCCGCATGCCCTTCGTGAAGTGCCACCAGTGAGCAGAGCTCATCCGCGTCGCTGTCGACCAGCGGAGCGACAACGGGGCGAGCGTGGCGAAATCCATCCGGCGTCACGACGTACCCTTCCTGCTGCAGGCGCTGAATCGCATCGCGAATCGGCGTCCGGCTCACTCGGTACTGGAGTGCGAGCTGGTCCTCGATGAGTCGAGTGTCCGGGGCGAGCCGTCCTTCGTTGATTGCGTCCCGAAGCGCGCGATACACTCGCATTCCCTCGGCCCGTCGTGCAGACTTCGCGCGCGGTGCAACCGCAAGTGGTCGAGGGGACGGATTCGGAGTTTCCACAACTAGTGGCCGGACACTCATCGGGCGCGCCGTTGGTCGGAAGATGAGGATGCGCCCACGTCGAGCCGAGGCGCGCTCCGGCCGGCTGTGGAGTGCCCAATGATACTATTCACAGTGGAGCCCGGACAGGGGAGAGCGAACACCCATGTGGTTGACCCGAACAATGCATGTGAAGCTTTTTACCACTCGTGATGACAGATATTCGCTCGCCCGGACACGATCGCGCAGTGAGAGGCCCGCGGCGTGACTGATCCTTCCGACAGACAGTTACCCATTGACCCGGGAGCGGTTCCAGTTGCACCGGGGCTCGAAGACGCACTCGAGAGTACAAAGCAGTACGGAGGCTTTCGCGCTCCGCCGGAGTACGCGGCGGTCGACCGCCGCACGATCGGCGTCTGTGCCGGAGCCGTTCTGGTCGCCATCGGTGCGGGGCTCGCCGCACAGCTACTGATCCGCCTGATTGGCCTCGTCACCAACGCGACGTTTTTCGGCAGACTCTCGAGTGAGTTCGTCGCGCCGCGTTTCGGGACGCACAATCCGCTGCTCATCATCGCAATCCCTGTAGGGGGCGCGATCATCGTCGGCCTGATGGCGCGCTACGGCTCCGCGGCGATCCGCGGCCACGGCATCCCCGAGGTGATGGAGCGCGTGCTCTACAGCGAGAGCCGCATCCCCGCGCGCGTCACTCTTCCTCAAGCCGCTCTCGGCGGCGATCGCGATCGGAACCGGCGGTCCGTTCGGCGCCGAAGGGCCGATCATCGCAACGGGCGGCGCGCTCGGCTCGCTGCTGGGACAGCTCGTCCACGTCACCGCCGACGAGCGCAAGACGCTGCTCGCCGCGGGCGCCGCCGCGGGCATGGCGGCGACGTTCGGCAGTCCGGTGTGCGCCGTGCTGCTCGCGGTCGAGCTGCTGCTGTTCGAGTATCGCCCGCGCTCGCTCATCCCCGTGGCGCTGGCCGCCGCCGTCGCCACCGGCGTTCGCGCGGCGTTCAGTCGGCACGGCGCCGGTCTTCGCGATCGCGCCGCTCGCCCAGCCGAGCGGCGCGGCGCTCGTCGCGTACGCCGTGCTCGGCGCGTCATCGGCGTCGTGCGCGGTCGGCGTCACCCGCGTTCGTCGTACGGCGTCGAGGACGTGTTCGAGAAGCTGGGAGCGCTGCACATTCACTGGATGTGGTGGCCCGCGCTCGGCGCGATCGTCGTCGGCGTGGTCGGCTCATCGCCCCGCGCACGCTCGGCGTCGGCTACGAGAACATCGACGCGATCGTCTCGCGGCGCAATCGTCGGGCGGGCGCTGCTCGCGCTGGTCGCGCTCAAGTTCGTCTCGTGGGCGGTCTATCTCGGCAGCGGCACGTCGGGCGGCACGCTCGCGCCGTTGTTCACCATCGGCGGCGGCCTCGGCGCGTTGATCGGCGCGCAGTGCGGCGATCATTCGTTCCGTGGCTGGGCGTCGACGCGCACGTGGCGGCCTCGTCGGCATGGCCGCGATTTTCGCCGGCGCGTCGCGCGCGCTGCTCGCGTCGGTCGTGTTCGCGTTCGAGACGACGCGGCAGCCGCTCGGCCTGCTCCCGCTGCTCGCCGGGATGCAGCGCGCGTCATATCTCGTCGCGCTGCTGCTCATGCGCAACTCGATCATGACGGAGAAGCTCGCGCGGCGCGGTGCGAGCCTCCGCACCGACTACGCCGTGGACTTTCTCGGCCAGATTTTCGTGCGTGACGTCGCGACGCGCGATGTCGTGACGCTCGTGCGGCCGACACGATCGCCGAGGCGCGCGAGTGGATCGCGACGGGCGCGCGAGCGCCACGCATCAGGGCTTTCCCGTGATCGACGAGAATCGGGTGGTGCTCGGCGTGCTGACGCGACGCGATCTGCTCGATCCGGCGCGCAACGTCTCGCAAACCGTGCTGCAGGCGGTCCGTCGTGATCCGATCGTGGTCTTCGACGACAACACGCTTCGCGACGCGGCCGATCTGATGGTGGTGGAGTCGGTGGGCCGCCTTCCCGTGGTGGAGCGCGCGAGGCCGCATCGACTCGTCGGCATCGTCTCGCGCAGCGACCTGCTGTCGGCGCACGCGCCGCGACTCGATGCGGCGTCTCGCGTGCAGGAGGCCCGCGGCTTCACATCAGCGAGCATGCGTGGCTGACCATCTTGGTGGACTGGAGCGCGCGTGGCGCCGCGCCTGGATGAAGTCGATCGGCGCGCTCTCGGGAGGGACGAGCACGGAGACCGCGCCGGATTGGGACGCGCGACCGTGGTCGGTGCTCTACACGCGCACGCAGGGAATCGGCGACCTCATACTCGCGACCGGAGTATTCCGCGCGATCGCCCTCTCGCACCCGACGATCTCACTCGATGTGCTGACGACGCCGACGGCCGCGCCAGTGCTGGACAACAATCCGCACGTGCAGCGCGTGCACGTGGTGCGCCGTACGGTCGGCGACCAGTTGCGCGTCGCGGCGCTCCTGCGCCGGTGCGCTACGATGTCGTCATCGACGGCAAGATCACGCGGGGCGCGTCCTTCGTCAGCAGTCCGGCGCGAACGATGGTCACCGGCGCGAGGTACCGCATTGGCGTTGGTGGTGGCAACCATCACCTCGTCTTCAACATCTGCGTGTCCCGATTCGATCGTACGACGACGCACATGGTCGAAGGGAGCGCGGCGCTGGCCCTGCCGTTCGGCGTGGACATGGCGACCACGAACTGGCGTCCCGAGATTTTTCTGAGCTCGGCGAGCGCGAGCGCGCAGGAGCCGCATGGGAAACCGCAGCGCGCACGGGGTCGACCCGCGGCAAGCGCTGGCTGGTCAACCTTTCGGCGGGAGCGCCGGTTCGTCGCTGGTCCGACGAGCGGTGGATCGCCCTGATTTCACGCCTCAGGGCGGAGCGGCCCAGTGCCACGATCGGAATCATTGCCGTGGACGCGGAGCGCGACGCCGTGCGGAGCATCGCGCACGCCGCGGGCGCGGTGGAGCTGTCCGCCCCGCGCCTGCGCGATGCGTTGGCGCTCGTCGGAACGAGTGAGCGCGTGATCACCTCCAACACGAGCATCACGCACGCGGCGTCCGCGTTCACGATACCGACGGTGCTCCTGCTCGAGCGCGGACACGATCAGTGGAGCAGCTGGAATTCGCCGACTGAAGTGGCATACTGGACCGGCGATTCGGTGGCGGCGCTCGATGTGGATACCGCGTTCGCGGCGCTCGACCGGTTCCTCGTCTCCCACGACTGACGCGCTCCGGCGCGCACGGCTCAACGCCGCGCGCGCACCACGCTTCCTTCGCTCGCTCCGATGCGTCGGGCCGCGAAACCGTGCTCGCGCGCGAGCAGCCGCTCCTTGCGCGCAATCCCCCACCGATAGCCGCCAAGCGCACCGCCCTCGCGCACGACGCGATGACACGGAACGATGAGCGCGACGCGGTTGCGCGCGCACGCGCCCGCCACCGCGCGCACCGCGGACGGGGACTCAATCGACTTCGCGACCTGCGAATAGGATCTCGTCTCGCCGTACGGTATGCGCCGCAGCTCGCTCCAGACGCGCTGCTGAAACGGTGTGCCGGCCACGTCGATGGGAACCGCGAGGTCAAGCTCCGCACCCTCGAGATGCGCGGCGACGGCGTCCATCCAGGTCCGGAGGTCCGCATTGCCGCTGCCTCCCCGCACGCGCGTGCGCGTCGAGTGCGGATACTCTGAATTCAAGGCATTTTCGAGCGAGGCATCGTCGTCGCCAAGCGTGACGGCGCACACGCCCCGATCCGTCGCGGCGACCAGTAGCCGGCCGAGCGCGGTCGAGGTGGTCATGTAGCGAATGTGCACGCCTTCGCCACCGCGCCTGTACGCTCCGGGCGTCATTCCCAACTGCTGCGTGGCCGCATCGTACACGCGGCTGCTCGCGCCGTAGCCCGCATTGAACGTCGCCCGGCTCACGGTTGCCCCCGTGCGCAAGTGAGCCTTGAGACGGTCGGCGCGAAGCGCGGCCGCGTACTGTCGCGGCGACACGCCGACGACGCGCTTGAACGTCCGCTGGAGATGCGATGCGCTCATTCCCGCGGCACGCGCGATGTCGTCGAGCGTGTGGGACTCCTCGAGATGCGACTCCACGTATGCGCGGGCCCTCGCGATCACGCGCTCCACGGCGCTCCCGGTGGCGCGCGGCTCGCAGCGGAGGCACGCGCGAAAGCCCGCTGCCTCCGCCGCGTCGGGATTCGCGTAGAACGCCACGTTGCGCGCAGCGCTCGCCTCGAGGCGCAGCTCGGCTTGCAGTAGACGCCCGTCGTCGCGACCGCGTAGACGAAGCGTCCATCCTGGGCGCGATCGCGTGCGACCACCGCCTCCCAGCGCTGGTCCTCCACGGTGCGACTCATGACGGCGCACCAGCGGTCTCGCACGCTCGCGCGCGGGTGACGGCGCGGCGGATCGCCGCGGCCGGTAGATCGTTTCCGGGATGCGGGCGAGCGTAGAGTCGTGCACCATCTCGCCCAGCCCGAAGAACTGCTGGAAGCTCATCACCAGCGGTCGCCACAATGTCGGATCGATGCGATCGTCGTGTCCCGCCATGCGAATCGTTTCGCTCACGTGCACGCGGACGACTCGCACCTCGAATGCCACGAGGCCGCCGCGACGATCGGGATCGCGCGCCGCGAGCGGGTGCACCGCTTCGAGCACGGCCTCGAGATGCACGGGGCACTCGCGCACGCGGGGTGGGCCCACGCACTCCGACGCGACGGGAGTGAGTCCGGCGAATGCGAACTTGTCCGGCTCGTGCCGATAGCCCATTGCGATCTTGTGTGGCGGCACCGGATCGCTCCCGGTCGTGCGCGCGAGCCGGTTCACCGCGGCCACTTCGCGCACCGATGGGAGGTTGAGCACACACTCGCCGGTGCGCTGGATGTTCGCGGGCGTGTGCGATCGCGCGCCGAAGCCGAGCATGCAGCTGCGGCCCAGCCACCAGGCGCTGGACATGGGCGCGAGATTCGGGGTGCCATCCAGATTGGTCGAGCTTACGAGCACTACCGGAGTGCCGAAGTACAGAATCGCGGGATCGATCGTGACGTGGGTGCCGTTGTTTGTGTGCATGAGAGTCGATGGCTTGAGTGAGTCGCTCGAGCCGCGCCGATAAGTCGCGCGCGGCCTCGCACCAACGAGTCTACCGTGCACCGATTTCACCGGCCTCCCGTATCTTGCGCTCAAACTCCGCGACCGCTTCGCCGCGTTACCTGGCGTTCTTCGACCGTCGCCGGTGCCACACGACGAGCCCGATGACGATCACCACGCCGAGCACGATGAGGCTCGTGCGGCCGATGACGTGCTCGAGCCACGGAAGATTGTTTCCGAACTCGAAGCCGAGTATGCCGAAGAGAAGCGACCACGCGATGGCGCCCAGCGCATTCCAGAGAAAGAATAGCCAGAAGGGCATGTCCGTGACGCCAGCGAGCAGCCCGCCGAAGACGCGCAGAATCGCGATGAAGCGAGCCGCGAACACCGCCTTCGGACCGTGTTCGGTAAAGAACTTTCTCGCTCTCGCGATGCGCGCAGGAGTGATCCCGATCCGGTGGCCGTATCGCTGAAGAACGGGAAGACCGCCGGCCTGTCCGATCCAGTAGCCGCCGCAGCCGCCGCCTGCCGCGCCCACGATCGAAGCGAGGATGACGCCGATGATGGAGAGCCGATGGCTTTGCGCGGAAAATGCGGCCGCGGTCACGAGAGCCGTTTCGCCAGGGAGGGGCAGCCCGACGCCTTCGGCGAACACGAGCACCACGACGATCGCGTAGCCATAGTGGTCGATCAGATGTCTGAGCAATTGCCCCATGTCGTCCGCTCTCCCGTCACCCGCGCCCTTCAATCTGGCTCGCGCCGGCGCCATATTGCCGGGCGATGACAACTGACAATTCTACCCTGCTCGACGCGCGCGCAGTTGACCGGACGCTCCGCCGCATGGCCGAAGAGATCGTCGAGCTGAATGAGGGAACCGCCGACCTGATCGTCGTCGGGATCCAGCGCCGCGGCGTCCAGCTCGCGGACCGCATCGTCCGCACGATCCAGGAGCGCGAGCACGTGTCCGTCCCGCGGGGAGCGCTCGACATCACGCTCTATCGCGATGATCTGCAGACCGTGGGCCCGCGACCGGTCGTCGGGCCGACGGATCTGCCGTGGAATCTCGACGGGAAGCAGGTGGTGATCGTCGACGATGTCCTCTACACGGGGCGCACCGTGCGCGCGGCACTCGACGAGCTGGCCGACTTCGGGCGACCCTCTCGCGTGTCGCTCGCCGTGCTCATCGATCGAGGCGGTCGCGAGCTCCCCATCCACGCCGACATCGTGGGAAGAGGCTCTCCATCGACGCCGGTGACCGCGTCGACGTGCTGGTGGAAGAGCTCGATGGCCGCGATGCCGTCGTCGTCGTGCGCGCGGTCCACGCGTGACGAGCGCGCTCGGCAAGGACCTCGCTCGATCTCGAATCGCTCACGCCCGAGTCAGATCCGGCTCGTTCTCGACACCGCGGTTCCGTTCAAGGAAATCAGCGAACGCGCCATCAAGAAGGTACCGGCGCTTCGCGGACAGACCATCGTCAATCTCTTCTTCGAAGCATCGACGCGCACGCGCATCTCGTTCGAGTTCGCAGAGAAGCGGCTGTCGGCGGACACGGTGTCCGTCGCGTCGTCGGGGTCGAGCGTCACGAAGGGCGAGACACTCGTCGACACGGCGCGCAACCTCGAGGCGATGCGGATCGACATGGTCGTCATCCGCCACGGCGCGTCCGGCGCCGCGGCCTTCCTCGCCGATCGCATTCGAGAGCAACGTCATCAACGCCGGCGACGGCACGCACGAGCATCCCACGCAGGGGCTCCTCGACCTGCTCACGCTGCGCGATCACTTCGGATCGCTGGAGGGGCTTCGCGTGTGCATCGTCGGCGACGTGCTGCACTCGCGCGTCGCGCGATCGAACATCTGGGGGCTTCAGAAGATGGGCGCCCAGGTTGCAGTGTGCGGGCCGAAGTCGCTCGCTGCCGCACGCGATCGCGGAGTTCGGTGTCACGGTGTTCCCGCGCATCGAGGAGGCGATCGAATGGGCGCAGGCGCTCAACATCCTGCGCCTCCAGCTCGAGCGCATGACGAGCGGCTACATCCCCTCGCTGCGTGAATACAATCGTGTGTTCGGGGTGTCGCGCGAGCGGCTGGATCGCGCGCCGCGCGACGTGCTCATCATGCACCCGGGGCCGATGAACCGCGGCGTCGAGATCGACTCGGATGTAGCGGACGGGCCGCATAGCGTGATCCTCAATCAGGTGACCAACGGCGTGGCGGTGCGCATGGCGGTGCTCTACCTCCTCGCCGGTGGGAGGCCCGAGCTGGCGGAGGCCGCGAAGGGCTTCAGCGGAGGGGAGCGCTGATGCCGCGCGGGACGCGCGACCTCCTTCTCGAAGGCGGACATGTAGTCGACCCTGCGACGGGGCGCGACGAGGTCGCCGACGTGCTGCTCCGCAACGGGAATGTCGAGGCGATCGGACGCAACCTCGGCCACCCCGATGGCGCCGAGCGTCTCGACTGCACGGGCGCATTCGTTTCGCCGGGCTTCATTGACGTGCACTGTCACCTGCGCGAGCCCGGCCGCGAAGATGTCGAGACCATCGCGACCGGCGCACGTGCCGCGGCGGCCGGCGGATTCACCGCCATCTGCGCGATGCCGAACACCGAGCCCGTGACGGACAATCAGGCCGCGGTTGGATTCATCATTCGTCAGGCGAGCAGGGTCGCGGCAGGCGCGCGTGTATCCGATCGGCGCGATCTCGGTGGGGCAAAAGGGCGAGGCGCTCGCGGAGTTCGGCGAGATGGTGGCCGCCGGCGCGGTGGCGGTAAGCGATGACGGGCGCCCGGTCGTCAGTGCGCACCTGATGCGCACGGCGCTCGACTACGCGCAGACCTTCGGCATTCCCGTCATCGATCACTGCGAGGAGCTCGACGCTCGCACACGGCGGCTCGATGAACGAAGGGATCGTCAGTGCACGACTCGGCCTCAAGGGAATTCCGTCGGAGGCGGAGGAGATCATGGTGATCCGCGATATCCTCCTCGCGCGGCGCACCGGCGGCCACGTCCATCTCGCGCACATGAGCACGAAGGGGAGCGTCGAGCTCATTCGCTGGGGAAAGGATCGCGGCATCAACGTGACGGCGGAGGTGACGCCGCATCATCTGACGCTCACCGAGAACGGAGGTCGAGGGCTATCGCACAGCGGCGAAGATGAATCCGCCGCTGCGCAGCGCGGAGGACGTCGAGGTGTTACAGGACGCGCTGCGCGACGGCACGATCGATCTGGTCGCGACGGATCACGCTCCGCACCACTACGACGCGAAGGACCGCGAGTTCGCAGATGCGCCGTTCGGTATCATTGGCCTGGAGACCGCGCTGGCGCTGGTGGTGACGGAGCTCGTGGACAGCGGAATGATCGACTTCAAGACGCTTGTGGATCGCATGTCCACTCGGCCGGCGCGGCTGTTCGGGCTGCGCGGGAGGAACGCTGGCGTCGGGATCGATCGGCGACGTCACCGTCTTCGATTCCAAATTTCCCTGGACTGTGGATCCCGACACCTTTCTCTCGAAGGGGCGTAACACGCCGTACAGGGGACGGGAGCTGCGCGGACGCGCGCGATACACAGTAGTAGGCGGTGCAGTGGTCCATCGCGCGACTGATTCGGACACCCGCTAATGTGAAGTAGCGGCGGGCCGGCCGGTTGCGCGCCGTTACCCTTCGTTCACGGTAGCGGTCAAGGTTAAAGGAATGTTACACTTGGCTGACGCGACCGGTCACCTTGCTGCCGGGTTGTGATAATCGGCGATGAGAAACAGCCTTGGGCGCCCGCCCGGGCGCTGGACTGAATGGAGCGAGGCATGGCGAAGGCGGCGACGCAAACCCAATTCGAGAAGGTCACTGCGCTGTACGAGGAGCGGCAGCGCTTCGAGGCGTGGCTGACCGCGTTGGAGGCGAAGCGCGCGACGACGCCCGTGCACATCTACACGCGCGTCAAGGGTGACTACGGTGCGCGCCTGCAGCGCGTCGTCGAAGAGCTGCGCACGCATTGCACGGCACTGCAGGAGCTCGAGAGCACGCTCATCGATCGGCTCACGGCGCTCGACGGCGAGGAGGCCAAGCATCGCGATGAGGCGGCGGAGGCCGAGCTGCGCGCGACGGTGGGCGAGCTTGCGGCCGAGCACTTCAACGAGGTCACGGAACGGACGAGCGGAGCGATCGCGGGGCTGAGCGAGGAGCGCGGCCGAGTGCAGGCCGAGCTCTCGCAGCTTCGTCATCTGCTCGATGTCGGCACGGCGCCGCTGCCGGTCGCCGCCGTGGGCGGGGAGTCGCAGCGCGGAGAGGGCGCGTCCGACGCGCCGCGCATGCGCCTCGTGGACTCCGGCCCGCGTGCGCCGGCGACCAGTGCGAATGCGCCCGCCGCTTCCGCGCCCGCCGATTGGGAGCTGTCGTTCGAGAATGCGCTGAGTCGCAGTCCGGCCCCGCCGCCACAGCGTCCGTCGGGACCACGCGCCGCGGAAAAGGCGCCCAATGCCAGCCCGTTCGACGATCTCGAGTTTCTGAAGACGATGAACGACCGCAACTCCGACGAGCAGGGAGTGGTCAACCCGACGCGCGATCGCCAACGGGAGGCACCCGCGCCGCCACCAGCGGCGCCGGAGCGCATCGAGACGATACCGGTCTCGCCCCCGGTGAAGCAGCGTCCGTCGCACCCGCCGCCGATGGCTGCGAGCGGACTCCCGCTCGATCATGCCCGACGCACCAGCACCGTCGCGCGCGGAGCCGCGTTTTTCGCAGCCCGGCTCGCGGGAGAGTGTGCCGTCGTATCTGAAGGAGTCGCCGCCGGAACAGGTGAAGACGCTCAAGTGCCAGGAGTGCGGCACGTTGAACTATCCCACCGAGTGGTACTGCGAACGCTGCGGCGCGGAGCTCGCGGCCCTGTAGTCTCGCTCCACTACGATGAACGAAGGGCCAGGACATCGTCCTGGCCCTTTGTGCTACACCAATCGCGTGCGACTACGCGGCAACGACGGGCTTCGCGAGGCGGCTCTTGCGACGGGCCGCGGCGTTCTTGTGAATCAGCCCTTTGCGCGCGGCGCGATCGAGCAGCTGTACCGCGAGCGTCTTCACTTCCGGCGTAGCATCCGGAGCGCCCGCATTCTTGAGCGCGGTGCGAAGCGCCGAGCGCTGGGACCGGTTACGAATGGCGGCGGCGCGGGACTTCCGCATGTTCTTTTTCGCGGAGGCGATATTCGGCAACGAAATTCTCCAGATGCGTATGAAACGTGGGCTCGATTGGAACCCGAAAAGTAGGGGCTCGCGAGGACTTATGTCAAGGCGCCACACAACTTTGACACGCGTACACGCCCCCGCTACCTTACGCGCCGACGCCCCTCCGCCCGCCCACTCCGGACCCCCCGCGTCGCATTGGATCACAGCACGCTGACGAACATTCTGCTCACCATCCCGGTGCTCCTCTTCGCGCTCGTCGCGCACGAGTGGGCACACGCGTTCGCTGCGCTCAAGCAGGGGGATCCCACGGCGTATGAGCTCGGTCGGCTGACCTTCAATCCCATCAAGCACATCGATCCATTCATGACGATCATCCTTCCGATCGCCATGCTCGCGGGATCGCACGGCGCCATAGCCCTGGGCGGCGCGAAACCGTGTCCCATCAATCCGTCGAACTTTCGGAACTATCGCCGCGGAGACATCATCGTCTCGCTCGCGGGCGTGACGATGAATCTCCTGCTTGCCGTGCTGTCCGCAGCGCTCTTCATGATCGTCGGCATCATCGGGCGCGCGATCCCCGCCGGAACTCCGGTGTTTGCGATCCTGCAGCAGATGCTCCAGATCAGCGTGCTGTACAATTCGCTCCTGCTGCTCTTCAATCTCCTGCCGATTCCGCCGCTCGACGGTTCGCACGTGGTCGCGCAATTTCTTCCCGCCTCGATCGCCGTGCCCTACAAGCGAGTGAGCCGGTACGGAATTCTGATTCTGGTCGGACTGCTGTTATTTGGCGGCAATGCATTCAACGTCCTGCTCTCCCCGGTCAGGCTCATGACGCATGCGCTGATGCGTCCCGTGCTTCCCTTTGCGCTGGAGCTCATATGACCACAATGCTCGCGCCGCTCGACTCCGGTGCTGCGCCCTTCGTGGTGGAGCTCGAGCACTTCTCCGGCCCGCTCGACCTGCTGCTCACGCTGATCCGCGAAGAGCAGGTAGAGATCGCGGACATTCCGATCGCGCGCATCTGCGAGCAGTTCCTGCTCCGCATTCGATTCGCTCGGACTCGGCGAGGCCGCCGAATATCTCGAGATGGCCGCCGGATTGCTGCGCATCAAGGTGCAGATGCTGTTGCCCCGCCGCGGCGACGACGAGGAGTGGGACGATCCGCGCGCGGAGCTGGTGCGCCGGCTGCTCGAGTACCAACAGATGCGCGAAGTCGTCGACATCCTGCAGCATCGCGGAGACGATCGTCGCGACCGGTTTGCCCGCGGCTACCTGCCGCTTCCCGCCGTGGCCCCGCTGGCGCCGCTCGCGTTGTCGCTACCCGAGCTGCTCGCCGCCGTCGATCGCGTGCTCCGCATCTCGCGGGAGCCGCTCATGCACGATGTGATCTCGCGCGCGCTCGACGTCGACAGCGCGATCAATACGATTCTCTCGGTGCTCGCGCATCGCGGCCACGCCTGGTGGCGCGACGTGGTCGCCGACGATGCGGCTCCGTGGCAGATCCTTTCGGCGTTGCTCGCCCTGCTCGAGCTTGCCCGCCGCAGTGAGCTCCGGCTCGTGCAGCTGCGCCCTTTTGCGAATGTGGAGATTCTGCGTGACGCCGCTAGCGAAGCTGCTTGAGGCCGCGCTCTTCGCGAGCGGACGCCCACTTCCCGCGAGCGAGCTCGCCGCCCTCGACCCGACAGCGTCGGCCGATGAGCTGGCGAGCGCGCTCGACGAAATGCGCGATCGCTACGACACCGAGGGCCACGGCATCGAGCTCGTGGAGCTCGGCGGCGGATGGCAGATCCTGACGCGTCCCGAATACACGGAAACCATCGAGCGCGCGCAGCTCGCGACGCGCCCCGCGCGGCTCTCCGCCGCGGCCCTCGAGACGCTGGCGATCATTGCGTACCGCCAGCCGATCGGCCGCGCCGAGATCGAGGAGATTCGCGGCGTCGCCGTGGGCGGAATGCTGCGCACTCGCTGCTCGAGCGCGGGCTCATTGACGTGCTGGGTCGCGCGGAAGGTCTCGGTCGTCCGCTGCTCTACGGCACGACGCCGGTGTTCCTCGAGCAGTTCGCTCTGCGTCACCTCGGCGAGCTCCCTCGCGCCGACGAGCTCGCGGTCGCGCTGCGCGCGCAGCCGCAGCGCGCTGTGAGATCGCGTACGTGAGCGCCGCACGGCGATGCGCATCCAGCGCGCGCTCGCCCGCGCGGGCATCGCGTCGCGCCGCAAATCCGAGGATCTCGTGTCCGCTGGACGCGTGACCGTAAACGGCGCGTCGCGCGCAGCTCGGCCAGGTCGTCGATCCGACGCGCGACAAGATCGCCGTCGACGGCACGGTGGTGAGGCCGCCGCGCATCGAGCAGTGGCTCGTGCTCAACAAGCCACCCGGCGTGCTCACGACGCGCTCGGATCCCGGAGGGGCGCGAGACCGTGTTCGACTTGCTCCCGAAGATTCCCGGGCTCACGTACGTGGGCCGCCTCGACTATCTCACCGAGGGTGTGCTGTTGTTCACGACGGATGGCGTTGGCGCCAACGCGCTCACGCATCCGAGCGGCGAGATCGAGCGCACCTACATCGCCACGGTGCGTGGCGACGCGGCTGCGGCGGTGCGCAGCGCGCGGCTCGGCGTCCAGCTCGAGGACGGCGTCGTGATCCCGAAGACATCAACGCGACGTCGATCGGACGCGGGCACTGGGAGCTCGAGATCACGATCAGCGAGGGCAAGAACCACGAGGTGCGCCGTTTCTGCCAGGCGCTCGACCTCTTCGTGCAGCGCCTCGTGCGCGTGCGCTACGGTCCGGTCAAGCTCGGTTCGCTGCCCAGCGGTGAAACACGTCCACTGTCGAATCGCGAGCACGAGATCATCACCGCGCTCACCGAATCCGCGCGCCACTAAACTTCGATGATGACAACCGCTGGTGAGAGTGCGCCCGGGCGCGCCGTAACATCCGCCGATCACCATCATGGTGCAGGCGATCCTCGAGCAGGTCGCCCGACGCGTGGTCGGTCAGGACTACATGGTCGAGCGACTGCTCATCGGCCTGCTCACCGGCGGCCACGTGCTGCTCGAGGGCGTGCCGGGCCTCGCGAAGACGCTCACCGTGAAGACGCTCGCCGAGACGATCGACACGAGCTTCCAGCCGCATCCAGTTCACGCCGGACCTGCTGCCCGCCGACGTCGCTGGGCACGCAGATCTACGACCAGCAAACGGGCGAGTTCCCGGTGAAGAAGGGGCCGATCTTCGCGAACATCATCCTCGCCGACGAAATCAACCGCGCGCCGGCGAAGGTGCAGGCCGCGCTGCTCGAGGCGATGCAGGAGAAGCAGGTCACGATCGGCGGCACGACGTACATGCTCGAGGAGCCGTTCCTCGTGCTCGCCACGCAGAACCCGATCGAGCAGGAGGGGACGTACCCGCTGCCCGAGGCGCAGGTCGATCGCTTCATGCTGAAGCTGCACGTCGGCTATCCGTCGCGCGACGAGGAGAAGGAGATCATGCGGCGCATGGCGGGCGGACAGGCGATTCCGATCGAGCACGCGGCCGCACTCCGCAGGCGATCCTCGACGCGCGCAAGCGGATCACCGAGCTCTATCTCGACGACCGCATCGTCGATTACATCGTCGATATCGTGCACGCCACGCGCGCGCCCGCGGACGCCGGACTCAAGGAGCTCGCGCCGCTCATCGAATATCGGCGCGAGCCCGCGCGCGACGATCTTTCTCGCGCAGGCCGCGCGTGCGCACGCGTTCCTGCGCGGACGCGCCTTCGTCACCCCGGATGATGTGAAGGCGATCGCCCCCGACGTCCTGCGGCACCGCGTGCTGACGACCTACGAGGCCGAGGCGGAAGAGGTGACGAGCGACGCGATCGTGACGCGAGTGCTGGCGGCGATCGAGGCTCCCTGATGGGGGCGGTGGTCTCGCCCGAAATGCTGAGGCAGGTTCGCCTGCTCGAGCTGCGCACGCGCGGCCTCGTGAACACGGTCTTCAGCGGCGAGTATCACTCGGTATTCAAGGGGCAGGGGATGGAGTTCGCCGAGGTGCGCGAGTACCAGGCGGGCGACGAGGTGCGATCCATCGATTGGAACGTGACGGCGCGCATGCGGCACCCGTACGTGAAGCGCTACATCGAGGAGCGCGAGCTCACGCGTGATGCTCGCCGCCGACCTGTCCGGGTCGCAGCGGTTCGGCACCGTATCGCGATTCAAGAGTGAGCTGACCACGGAGCTGTCGGCGGTGCTCGCGATGTCCGCCATCGCGCAACAACGATCGCGTCGGTACGCTGATGTTCACCGACCGCATCGAGCACGTGGTGCCCCCGCGCAAGGGACGACGCCATGCGATGCGCGTCATCCGCGATCTCCTGTTGCTCGAGCCCGAGGGGCAGGGAACAGACATCGGCGGAGCGGTGGACTATCTCATGAAGCTGCTGCCGAATCGCGCGATCGTCTTTCTGCTCTCTGACTTCGTGGACAGTGGCACCGAGCGCCCGCTCAAATTGTTGGCGCAGCGACACGATGTCGTGGCGGTGACGGTCGAGGATCCGCGTGAGCTCTCGCTCCCGGACATCGGGCTCGCACGCTTCTCGAATCCCGAAACGGGCGAGACCGTCGAGGTGAACACCAGCGATGCGCGCGTGCGAGCCGGCTACGACGATGCGCTGCGAGTCGAGCGCTCTGCGCGAACGCACCTGCTGCGGCGTCTCGCGATCGACGAGATCGCAGTGCGCACCGACCGCAGCTACGTCGAGCCGCTGCTCAAGTTCTTCCGGCGCCGCAGCGTGAGGGGGCGTCGCCGATGATCGCGCTCGCGCTGCTCGTCGCGCTCCAGGGCGCGCCTGCGCCTGCACTCGATACTGGTGCGCGCGCGGTCCAGGCGGGAGCGCCTGTGCAGATGGGTGTGAGCGTGGAGCCCGACACCGTCACGGTGGGCGAGCACTTCATCGTACGCGTCCGCGTGCGTGCGCCCAAGGGCGCCGAGCTCGGATTTCCGGTGGGACCGGACAGCGGCGTCGCGGTCGAAGCGGTCGATCCACGCCGCGAGCAGGAGGGCGCGGACACCACGGTCGTCGAGCGGACGGCCACCTACCGTCTCGTCGCCTGGACCACTGGCGCGCAGAAGATCGTGCTCGGCAGCCTCGTCGTTTCGAACGCAGGAGTGGATCGCCGCTACGACGTGCCCGGCATTGCCATCATGGTGAAGAGCGTGCGGCCCGCGGATTCCACCGGTCGAGTGCCGAGGCCAGCCCGCGACGTGATGATTGCGCCGCGTGTGCTGTGGCCGTGGATCGCCGGCGGACTGCTGCTGTTGGCGCTGTTGCTATGGATGCTGCGCAGGCGGTTGCGGCGCCGGCCCGCCAGCGCGCACTCCGGCTCGGGAGCGCTCGCCAACGCGAGACGCGACTTCGCTCGCATTGAGGAGCTCTCGCTGATCGATGCGGGCGAGCGCGGGCGCTACGTCGCGCTGCACGTCGACGTGTTGCGCGAGTATCTCGCTGAACGGATCCCGGATGCGGCACGGTCGCTCACCTCCACCGAGCTGCTCGCGGCGCTCGGCGCCGATGCACCGGTGCCGCTGCCGAGACTCGTGCCCGTGCTCGCGGCGGCGGACCTCATCAAGTACGCAGACCGGCCGGTGACGGCCAACCGTGCACGCGAGCTTGCGGCGGAGTCGCGCGGCATCGTCAACGCGGTCGAGGAAGCGGTGCTCCATCGCGCACAAACGGCGGTGAAGCCGGAGCGGGCGGCGTAATGGATCTTCTCGAGCTTCCCGCCATCGACTTCGCGTCGCCGTACGTGTTGCTGTTGCTGCTGCTCATTCCCATTCGGTGGCTCTGGCGCCGGGGGCGACGCGCGCCTGCCATCGTGTTCTCGCGCGCGGACGTGCTCGCACGAGGACGGAGGGGTGGCGCATTCACGCGCCGACTGCTCGGCATCCTCCGCATTTTGCTCCTCGTGGGACTCATTGTGGCGCTCGCGCGTCCGCGCTCCGGTGCCCACACGGAGAACGTCAACAGCGAGGGGATCAACATCGTCATCGCGATCGATCTCTCGAGCTCGATGCTCTCCGAGGACTTCCAGCCACAGAATCGACTCGAGGTCGCGAAGGACAAGGTCAAGCAGTTCATCCTCGGGCGTCACACCGATCGCATTGGCCTGGTGGCATTTGCGGGAGAGGCACTGACGCAGGTGCCGCTTACCGTCGACTACCCAGTGCTGCTCGCGGCCGTGGACAATTTGCAGGCGGGACAGCTCGAGGATGGCACTGCTATCGGTACGGCGATCGCAACAGCTGCGAATCGCCTTCGCAGCGCGCCGGGACATTCGCGCGTTCTGATTCTGTTGACCGATGGCGAGAACAATCGCGGAGCCATTGATCCTCGCACGGCGGCCCAGGCTGCAGCGGCCGTTGGCGTAAAGATCTACACGATTGGGGCTGGGACCATTGGGATGGCGCCCGTTCCCGTCGGGCGCGGGCTCATGGGGATGCGCTACGAATATCGTCCCGTCGAGATCGACGAAGGACTCCTTCGCGACGTCGCGCTGTCGACTGGCGGTCGCTACTTTCGCGCCGTTGATGCCGCGGCGCTGCAGCGAATCTATCAGCAGATTGACCAGCTGGAGCAGGAGCCCGTGCGCGCGCACACCTACGTTCGCTACACGGAGGAGTACCGCTGGCCGCTCGCGGTGGCCCTCCTCGCGATCGCGCTCGAGGCGCTGCTCAGCGTGTGGCGGGGACCGCTTCCGTGATTCCGTACATGGATGTGCCCTGGGCGCTGTGGGTCGCGCCGGTCCTCGCCATCGTCGTCGCGCTGCTCGTGCTCTGGTCGTATCGCCGGCGCGCGCGACGGCTGCGCCGCCTCGCCTCCACGGAGCTGCTCGCGAGACTCGTTCCGCCGGCATCGACGCGCTCGCCCTGGGTTCGCGCGCTGCTCCAGTTCGCGGCGGTGCTCTGTGCCGGTATCGCCTTTGCGGGGCCACGTTGGGGCACGGAACAGACGCTCGAGCGCGGCAGCGGCGTGGACATGGTGCTCGCGCTGGACGCCTCGCTTTCCATGCTCGCGACCGATGCGCGACCGAATCGTCTTGAACGTATGAAGGAGGAGGCGCGCCGGTTGCTCGCGCTGTCCACCGGTGACCGGATCGGGCTGCTCGCGTTTGCGGGCCGCAGCTACATCCTCACGCCGCTCACCGTCGACCGCGGCGCGCTCGAGCTCTTTCTCGACAATCTGGATCCATTGGTCGTCGGCCAGGCGGGGAGCTCGCTGTCGCGCGCGATCAGGCAGGGTACCGATCTCCTCGTCGCCACGCAGACGACCAGCGATCGTGCGCTGATCATCATGAGCGATGGCGAGGCGTTCGAGCCGGCGGAGGAAGTGACCGCCGCGGCGGCACATGCTGCGGACGTAGGGGTAACGGTGATTGCGGTGGGCTTCGGCACCGAGAAGGGGGCGACGATTCCCGTGCGCACTGCACAGGGCACTCAGTTCAAGCGTGATGAGAATGGCCAGATCGTGACGACGCGCTACACGCCGGAAATGCTCAAGGATGCGGTCACTGCCGCGCACGGGGTCTTCATTGATGCCGCCGCGACAGACAAGGCCGTGCGCATTCGCGGCGCGCTTTCCATGCTGCGACGGCAGGCGCGCGCAACGGAGAGTGAAACCGCGCGGCGCGCGCGCTTCCAGCTCTTTCTCATCCCCGCACTCCTGCTCGTATTGCTCGACAGCATGCTTGGCACCCGTCGCGGCCGTCGCCCGAGCGCACCCGCGGCGGCGACCGCCACGGCGCTTGCGCTCTGCCTGCTGCTCACGCCGTCATCCCTGCGCGCCGAGACGGGCGACACCGCGGATCAGCTCTATCAGTCGGCGCGTTATCCGGAAGCCGCCGCCGCGTATCAGCGCGAGATCCAGGAGCACGCGGACTCGCCGCGCCTCGAGTTCAACCTCGGCACGTCACTCCTGCAAGCGGGCCAGCTCGACGACGCGATCGCCGCGCTCGAGCGTGCGGCGACCACCGCGACATCCGATGATCTTCGCTACAACGCGCTCTACAATCTCGGTCTCGCGTACCTGCGCCAGGCGCGCGATGCCAAGTCGAGCGAGGCGACGGGCGCATATGCGTCGTCGGCGGACGCGTACAAGCGCGCCCTCCAGCTGCGCCCGTCCGAAGTCGCGGCGAAGTGGAACTACGAGCTCGCGTCGCAGGAGAAATCGAAGTCCTCCGGCGGCGCGAATCAGCAACAGAACCAGCAACAGCAGGAAAAGCAGCGGCAGTCGAGCGCGCTCGACAAGCGGCAGGCGGAGCAGCTCCTGAGCAGCGCGCAGCGCGAGGAGCGCGACGTACAGGCGAAGAAGCAGCACGAGAATCAGCCGGAGCGTCCTCCTGCAGGGAAGGACTGGTGATCGTCGCGCTCGTAGCCATTGTGGCGCAGCTCCACGCGCCGCAGCACGCCGCTCGCGAGGCGCTCCCGCGCGACGCGCCGGCGATCGTGATGCGCGCGCAGCTCGACACCGGTGCCCTCGTGAACTTTCGCGTGCTCGTGCAGCCCGAAACCGTCTACGTCGGACAGCAGGCGAACTACCAGCTCGGCGTGTTCCTCGATGAGTCGGTGCGGGACCGTATGCGCAGCATGGAGGCGCTCGCCCCCGAGATGCGCTCGATGATGGCCTACGAGCCGCCTGCGCCGCTCGCGGGATTTCCGCTCAGGAACGCATTGGGTCATCGCTACGAGGCGCACGTCTACCAGCGACCGATCTTTCCGTTGAGCGCGGGACGCGTCGCCATTCCGCCGGCCCGCCTGCTCTACGCGATGCCGCTCTCGTACAGCTTCTTCAGCCGGGAGGAGTCCTTCGAGCTGCGCAGCGACAGCGCCGTCGTCGTCGCGCTCGACCCGCCGCACGCGGGGCGCCCGGGCGACTGGTCGGGCGCGGTGGGTGAGCTGAGCTTGAGCGCCGCCGTCGACAGCGTCGCCGCGCGTGTGGGCGATGCGATGCGACTCGTCGTGCGCGTGAGCGGGCAGGGAAACGTGAAGCTCTTTCCGCGCCCCGTCCTTTCGCTGTCGTGGGCGACCGCCACGGCCGAGGGCGAGCGCGTGATGATGTCCACCGATTCGATGCACATTGGCGGTACGAAGGAATTCGACTGGGTCGTCACGCCGCGCGTTCCGGGACGCGTCGAGGTGCCACCGCTGCGCTATCCGTACTTCGATCCGTACGCGCGCCAGTACCAGGTGGCCGAGAGCCCACCCGTCGCCATTCTCATCGCCGCAGGCAATCTCGCCTCGGCGGACACGAGCACCGCATCCGCCGCGCCACGATGGACGCTGCGGCCGGCCTACCGAGGCCCGCTCGCGCCGCCGCTCTACCGCTCCCGAACACTTCTCCTCGCGCTGCTCTTGCTGCCGCTCCCCGTCATTGCGCTCGCGAGCACGCGACGGCCCCGCAAGCGCGCTCGCGTCGTCTCGCCTGCGGTCGCGCTGCGCGCGCTCGCGCGCACGGAGTCCACCGTTCGCGAGGCTCGCACCGTGCGCCGCGCCTTCCTCAGCGCTGCGGCGCACCGCCTCGGCGCGCCCGCGACGGTGCTCGCCGAGCCGGCCACCATCAGGCATCTCGCCCGGCGCGCGGGAGTGACGCTCGAGACATTGGAGCGCGCCGAGCGCTTCGTCATTGAGCTGAATTCGGCGTCGTACGACGTCGCGGGGAATTGGGCTGGCGACGGCGTGCAGCGAGCGTACGATCTCTATCGCGCCATCGACCGCGAGGCGCGTCCGCGACGCACGCCGCGCGCTTCGGCGACCGTGCTCGCCGTGATGCTCGCAGTCTCGCTCGTCGCAGGCGCTCGTGCGGCGGACGGGGCGCACGCGCTCTTCGCTCGCGGCTTCGATGCGTACACGCACGCGCAGTTCGTCGCCTCAGCGCGCGACTTCGCGGATCTTGCCGCGCACGAGCCGCGCGCTGCCGACGCCTGGGCGAACCTCGGCACCGCCGCGTACTCGGCGGGCGACACCGCACGCGCGATGGTGGGTTGGCAGCGTGCGTTGCGCCTCGAGCCACTCGCCACCGACGTGCGCGACCGGCTCGATCTCATTTCGCCGATGAGCCCCTCGTCGCTGGGGTTCGTTCCCGCGGTCCCACCGCTTCCGCTCGCGGCGCTGGCCGGGGCGCTGTGGCTTGCCGGTTGGCTCTCGCTCGCATGGCAGGCACGCAAACGCGGAGCGATGGCCCCGCCACTGCGGCTCGCGGCGCCACTCTTCGCCGCCTGCGCCGCCCTGTTTCTCGCCGGCGCCGCCGTCGCCCTCGACAGACGCATCAACGCCGCCGATCTCGCGGTGGTCGCGAGGGACGCGCCGCTGCACGTGCTCCCCGCGCTCGCCTCTGATCGTGGCGCCACGCTCCGCACCGGGGACGTCACGCGCGTGCTCGAGTCCGAGGGCGCGTGGGCGCGCGTCGCCGCCGATGGGGGCCGCGAGGGATGGATGGACGCGGCGGCGCTCGCCCTCATCCCGCACGACTGACGCCGCTTCGCCGCGCCGGATAACTTTGCGGAATGTCCCGCATTGCAGTGCTCGCGCGCACCGTCGTCGACCAGATCGCCGCGGGAGAAGTCGTCGAGCGGCCCGCCTCGGTCGTGAAAGAGCTCGTCGAAAACTCCCTGGACGCCGCCGCAACGACGATCGATATCGTGGTGGAGGACGGCGGCCGCGCGCGCATCCGCGTGGCCGATGATGGCACGGGAATGGAGCGCTCCGACGCGGTGCTCGCGCTCGCGCGCCACGCCACATTGAAGATTCAGCTGGCGGATGATCTCGTCGGCGTCGGTTCGTTTGGCTTTCGCGGCGAGGCGCTCCCCGCCATTGCGTCGGTGTCCGAGCTCGAGGTCGAGACGGCGCCCGCGGACGGCGCGGGAACCTCGATACGCGTGCTCGGCGGCGAGATGGGCGAGGTGCGCGATGCCGCCCGTCGCCGCGGCACGACGATCACGGTCTCGCGGCTGTTCTTCAACGCGCCGTCGCGGCAGCCTTTTCTCAGATCCGCGCGCTCCGAGTGGCGCGGCATCAGCGAGGTCGTTACCGCGCTCGCCCTCACCCGTCGCGATGTGCGGCTGTCGGTGGTGCACGACGGAAAGCAGGTCGTATCGCTCCCGCCCGCGCCCTCGCTCCAGAGCAGACTCGCGGGACTATGGGGCGCGCCGTTCGCCGAGCGCCTGGTGCCGGTGGACGATGTACACGGCGCGATCCACGTGTCGGGACTCATCGAGCGGCCGGCAGATGTCGGCACCGCGGGGCGACGACTGTTTCTCACGGTGAACGGACGCGCGATCCGCGACCATGGCATTGTGCGCGCCGCCGAGCAGGCGTACCGGTCCACCGTTCCCGCCGGCGCGCGCCCCACGCTCTGTCTCGACGTCGTCGTCCCGGCGGATCTCGTCGACGTCAACGTGCACCCGATGAAGGCCGAGGTGCGCTTCCGCGACCGCTGGGTCGTCGAGCGCGCTGTGGAGCACGCCGTGCGCCACGCGCTCGGCGGCAGCGCGAGCGCAGCCAACGTCGGGCCCCGCGTGTGGGCCTATCCCGTGGCCTTCGCGGCGCCGTCACCGGTGGATGTCGAAATTCTGTCGCCCGCCGCGCCCATTGAGGAAGGACTGCTCGCGCAGCCGTCGAGCGATTTCGTCTCCGCCGCCGATACGTCGTTCGTCGCACCCACCCCCGATGTGCCGCCGCTGGTTCAGGTCGCGCGAACCTATCTCATGTTCGAGGGCGAGGGCGGCGTCGTCCTCATTGACCAGCACTCGGCGCACGAGCGAATCCTGTACGAGCGCTTCATGCGCACGCTCGAGCAGGGCCAGACGCCATTGCAGCGACTGCTCTTTCCGATCACGCTGCATCTTGGGGCCCGCAGAGGGGGAAGCGTTCGAGGCGCATCAGGAGCTGTTCGAGAAGCTCGGCTTCGAGATCGAGGGATTCGGAGGGCATACGCTGATCGTGAGTAGCGTGCCGATGCCGCATCCGCGCTTCGACGCGCCACGCTGCCTGCGCGAGACGCTCGACGCGCTGAGCGGCGATCGCGATGCTGGCGTGGCGACGCGGCACGAGCGACTCGCGGCCACGCTCGCCTGCAAGGCTGCGATCAAGGCGGGTGAGATTCTTTCGCCCGGCGAGATGCGCGCACTCTTCATCGCGCTCGCCGCCACGACGCTGCCGGCGCACGATGTGCACGGGCGCAGCACGATCGTGCAACTCCCCTGGGACGAGATCGAGCGGCGATTTGGGCGACGCTGAACCGCTGCGCATTATTTGCGGACCTACGGGCGCGGGAAAGTCGGCGCTCGCCTTCGCGCTCGCGCGAGTGCATCCGGTGGTGATCGTGAGCGCGGACTCGCGACAGCTCTATCGCGGCTTCGACATTGGCACGGCAAAGCCGTCGCGCGGAGGAGCAGCGACAGGTTCCGCATCGCGGCATTGATGTCATCGAGCCCACTGAGCGCTACTCGGCCGCGCGCTGGGCGGACGCTGCGCGCGTCTGGATCGACGAGGCAATCGCGGCGCATTGCACGCCGCTGGTCGTCGGCGGGGCCGGGCTGTATCTGCGCGCGCTCACGGAGCCGCTCTTCGACGAACCCCCGCTCGATCCCCTCAGGCGTGATGCACTCGATGCGGAGCTTGGCGCGCTGAGCGTTGCCGAGCTGCGCCGCTGGTGCGAGAGCCTCGATCCTGCGCGCGCGCATCTCGGTCGAACCCAGCTCATTCGCGCGATCATTGTGGCACTGCTATCGGGAACGCCAATCTCCCAGTGGCACGCGCGCGCTCCCCGGGCGGCGGGACGAGCGGCGCGGTATCTTGTGGTGGATCCGGAGGCCGGCCTGGCGGCGCGCCTCGAACATTGACTCACCGCGATGCTCGAGGCCGGGTGGGAACGGGAGGTCGAGGCGCTCGTGCGCACGGTGCCTGCAGATGCGCCCGCGTGGAACGGCACTGGATACCGCTGG
The DNA here is from genome assembly GCA_963827355.1 of uncultured Gemmatimonadaceae bacterium. Taxonomy (GTDB): domain Bacteria; phylum Gemmatimonadota; class Gemmatimonadetes; order Gemmatimonadales; family Gemmatimonadaceae; genus FEN-1250. The sequence continues at coordinate 56,483 of CAWHAS010000013.1, read as the reverse complement.
ATTCGCTCAAGCGTCATGCGGGAGTCTTCACGCGACGACGCGCTGGCGAGGGTCAGAACCGACACCCGCCAGTACGCCAAGCGGCAGCGTACGTGGTTCAGACACCAGCTGCCGGTGGCGCGCGTGACGCGCATCGATCCGGGGGCGCCGGACGCCGGCGAGCAGACGATGAGATGGTGGCACGCGACCGATGACGGAGGAGTGCTGGCGTGAAGATCGGCATCACCTGCTATCCCACCTATGGTGGATCCGGCGCCGTCGCGACGGAGCTCGGCATCGCGCTGGCCGCGCGAGGCCACGAGGTCCACTTCATCACCTATCAGCAGCCATTTCGCCTGCGCGGCTTTACCCCCGGCATTTTCTATCACGAGGTGGACGTCGTTCGTTATCCGCTGTTCGAGTATCCCCCCTACGACCTCGCGTTGGCGGTGCGGCTGCACGAGGTGGTGCGGGACCATGATCTCGAGCTCGTGCACGCGCACTACGCCATTCCGCATGCGACGAGCGCGTGGATCGCGCGGGAGATGCTCGAGGATTCGGGAAGCACCGTGCAGATCATCACCACACTGCATGGCACGGATATCACGCTCATCGGCCAGGACCCTTCCTTTCGCACGATCACCAAGTTCTCGATCGAGCGCTCGAACGGCCTCACGGCGGTCTCGGAGTATCTGCGCCGAGAGACGATCTCCACCTTCGGCTGCAATCAGTGCAAGGTGGAGGTCATTCACAACTTCATCGATCCGCTCGTCTACAAGCGATCGCGGTACAAGCCGGTATTGCGGCAACAGGTTGGCGAGGGAAAACGGATCATCCTGCACGTCTCGAACTTCCGCCCGATCAAGCGTGTGCGAGACGTCGTTCGCATCTTCGCCGGAATCCAGCACGAGATTCCGAGCGTGTTATTCATGGTTGGAGACGGTCCGGATCGCACGGAGGCCGAAGAGGAGGCGCGTTTGCTCGGCGTCGATCGGGAGGTGTTCTTCCTCGGGAAGCTCGACTCCGTCGCGCCGCTGCTCGCGAGCGCCGACCTGTTTCTGCTGCCGAGTCTCAACGAGTCGTTCGGACTGAGCGCGCTCGAGGCGCTCGCGTGCGGCGTTCCCGTGGTCGCGACGGATGTGGGAGGGCTCCCCGAGGTCATCTCGACGGAGTCACGGGCGTGCTCCGGCCCGTGGGCGCCGTGGAGGAAATGTCCGCGGCGGGGATCGCGATTCTGCGCGACGATGCGACGTGGCAGGCGATGAGCGAGGCCGCAGCCGCGGACGCGCACACTCGTTTCGCGCTCGAGAACATTGTGGCGGAGTACGAGAGCTTCTATGCGCGTACCCTCGACGCGCGCGATTAGCGCCGCGCTTCGCCTCGTGCGATGGGCGAACGCGCTCATTGCAGCCGCGGGCGTCCTCGTCGGTGCGTGGTGGGCGGGATGGGGCGACACATCCGCCATTGCGCTCGCATTGATTGCCGCGATCGCGCTCACGGCCGCGGCCAACAGCTGGAACGATCTCGCCGACATCGACATTGATCGTATCGCGCATCCGGAGCGCCCGCTGCCATTGGGGGCGCTGTCGCGCGCCGCGGCGGAACGCTTCGGGATGGTGGCCGCAACGGCTGCCGTGGCGTCCGCGTCCACAGTGAGCGCCCCACTCGGCGTGGTTACCGTCGGAGTGCTGCTGCTCATGCGGCTGTACAGCCCGTGGCTCAAGCGAGCGGGACTCGCGGGAAATCTCGTCGTCTCCGTGCTCGCGTCATTGCCGTTTCTGTACGGGAGCTATGCCGCGGGACACTGGCAGAGTGGGGTACCGCTGGTGCTGCTCGCCATTCCGCTGCATTGCGCGCGAGCTCGCGAAGGACCTCGATGATCGCGAGGCGGACCGGGGCTCGCGTCGCACGATACCGGTGACGGCGGGCGTGCACTCCGCGCGGGCGGCGATCGTTGCCGCGCTCGTCGCCGGCGCGCTCGCATTCGGGTTCGGCGTCGCGCCGCTGGTGAAGTCGCTCACGCTGATGTTCGCGGCCCTGGTGCCGGCACTCGCCGCGTTCGCGCTCGCCACGGGACTCGCGCTTCGCGGGCGTCCGGGGAGTCCCGCCTACTTCAAGCTCGCCATGGTGTGCGCGATGGCGGCGCTCCTCGTCGCTCGCGCATGAAGGTTTCTCTCACATTCACGAAATGACCGTCTTTCAGGCGCTGGTGCTCGGCATCCTGCAGGGGCTCGCCGAATTTCTTCCCATCTCGAGCTCGGCGCATCTCGCGCTCGCCCCGTGGGTGTTTGGCTGGCCCGAGCCAGGACTCGCCGTCGACGTCGCGCTGCACGTCGGCACGCTCGTGGCGGTGCTCGTCTACTTCCGCGACGAGTGGAGTCGGCTGCTCGTCGCGGCGTTCGACATTGCGCGCACGCGGCGCATTGAGGGGCTCGAGCAGCGGCGGGTGCTCTACCTCATTGTCGCGACCATTCCCGGCGCGATCGCAGGCGTGCTGCTCAACGATTACGCAGAATCGACCTTTCGCTCGCCGGCGCTCATCGGGAGCGCGTTGGCGGTGATGGGTGTGGTCCTCTGGTATGTCGACCGCACGCGTCCAGCCGATCGTCCACTCACATTGCTCGCGTGGTCCGATGCGATTCTCATTGGCATCGCGCAGGCGGCGGCGCTCCTCCCCGGCGTCTCGCGCTCCGGCGCCACGATGACCGCCGGACGCGCGCTGTCGTTCGACCGTGCGAGCGCCGCGACCTTCAGCTTTCTCATGAGCATGCCGATCATTGCGGCCGCGGCCGTGTTCAAGGTGCCGCATTTGCTGCGCGAGGGCGGCGCGTCGCTGCCGCTGCTCGTGGGCGTGCTCGCATCCGCCATCAGCGGGTGGTTGGCGATCGCGGTCGTCATGCGCTACGTGCGGTCGCACAGCTACGGGATCTTCGCGGCCTATCGTGTCGTCCTCGGAGTTGCCATGCTGGCGCTCTTCTACCTGCGCTCGCGTGGCTGAGACCCTCATTGCCGCGAGCTATGCGGGCGCCGACGCGGCGACGATCGCTGCGCGCTGCGGCGTGCCGCGCGCGGAGCTCTTCGATGAGGCGACCTCGACCCTCGACATTGCGCACCCGCTCGCAAGCGATGGGGCTCCGGAGGGCACGCTCGTTCTCGCTGAGCGCCAGACGGCGGGGCGGGGCCGCGGCGGACGCGCGTGGGCGTCCGGGTCGGGCGCCGGAATCTGGATGACGCTCATTGCGCGTCCGCGCGACGATGCGGCGCTCGAAGTGCTTTTGCTTCGCACCGGACTGGCGGCTGCCCGCGCACTCGAGGCGTTCACGGATGGCGAGGTGCGAGTAAAGTGGCCGAACGACCTCATGCTCGACGACGGAAAGCTCGGCGGCATTCTGATCGAGAGCCGTTGGCGCGACGAGCGCGCTGACTGGGTGGCGATCGGTATCGGAATCAACTGCCGCATACCGGAGGGCGTGCCGCACGCGCGCGCGCTCCGCGCAGGAGCCGATCGCATCGACGTGCTCGCGGAGCTCGTGCCGGCGGTCCGCGCCGCGGCCGCGCTGCCCGGCGCGTTGAGCGCTCCGGAGCTCCACGAGTTCGAGCGGCGCGACTGGGCGCGCGGGAAGCGGTGCAGCGCGCCGGTTGACGGCATCGTGCTCGGCATCGACGGCCGCGGAGCGCTGCACGTTCGTACCAGCGCCGGCGACGTCTTCGCTCGCACTGGCTCCCTTGTTCTCGAGGAGGATTCGTGATTCTCGTCTTCGACATTGGCAACACGGAGACGACCGTCGGCGTGTTCGAGGGAGACGTGCTGCGTGCCCACTGGCGTCTTACCACCGCGGTCGATCGAACGCCCGACGAGCTCGGGCTGCTGCTCCACGAGCTGCTGCGCGCGGGCGATCTCGAACGCGCTGCCATTACCGGTGCGGCGATCGGATCCGTCGTCCCGGCCGTCACGGCGCCGCTCGTGGAGGCGTGCGAGGGCTGGCTCGGCGTGACGCCGCGCGTCATTGACGCTCGCGCGGGACTTCCAATCGTGCTGCAGGTGGACGAGCCACTTACCGTGGGCGCGGATCGCATTCTCAACACCCTCGCGGCCAGCCGCCTGTACAAGGTCGATACCGTGGTCGTCGACCTCGGCACTGCGACGACCTACGACTGCATCACGGCCGAGGGAGTGTTCTTCGGCGGGATCATTGCGCCGGGATTGCGCACGTCGGCGGACACACTGATTCGTCGCACCTCGAAGCTGCCGGCAACGGAGCTCGTGCCTCCGGCGCACGCCATTGGCACGCGTACGGAAGACTGTATCCGCGCGGGCGTGCTGTTCGGCGCGGCCGATGCGATCGATGGACTCGTACGGCGCATCAAGGCGGAGTGGCCCACGAAGCGCGTTCCGAAGATCGTAGCGACGGGAGGGCTCGCGCCGCTCGTCACGCCGATTTGCAGGGAGATCGATATCGTTGAGCCGCATCTCACGCTCTACGGGCTCCAGATCGCCTTCGCATTCCTCGAGCAATCCGCCACGGCGTGAGCGAATCGGCGCGGCGCGCCGCGGACCACACGCGCCTTCGCCGCCTCGGCTATCGACTGCTGCCGGGCGAGGGATTCAGCTACGTCTTGCACACGCGGCCGCGCGAGTGGCCGATCATGATCGCGCACACCACGCTCGGCTTCGTGCTCGCGCAGGGTGTGGGCGCCACGATGCACGGCGCGCGCCTCGCGACGTTGCTCGGCGGCCTCGCGGTGTGGGTGGTGCTGCTCAACGGCGGCACCCTCGCGATCAACAGCGCCTTCGACAACGACGAGGGCGACATTGGCTATCTCGATGCGCCGCCGCCACCGCCCGCGCATCTCGCGCTCTTCGGATTCGCGTTGATGGTCGCGGGGCAGGGCATCGCGCTCGCATTGCCGCGCGGCTTTGCGATCGCCTACGCGATCTGCTTCGCGATGTCGCTGCTGTACAGCGTTCCACCCGCACGCCTCAAGGCCGTCGCCGGCGCCGACTGGATCATCAACATGATCGGCTTCGGCGCGCTCACGCCGTACGCAGGATGGGCGCTCACGCAGCTCCCGCTCTCGCGCGCCGGCGCATGGGCGCTCGGCGGATTCGCGCCGCTCTTCGCCGCGCTGTATCCACTCACGCAGCTGTATCAGCTCGAGCAGGATCGAGCGCGCGGCGATCGCACGCTCGCGATCGTGCTTGGGCCGCGGTGGAGTCTCGCCGTCTCGATTGGAGCGGTCGTGATTGCCTTCGCGTGCTTCGCGAAGGCGTGCACGCTCTCGCACGATGTGTCCCGCGATGTGTCCCGCGATGCGCCGGCGCTGCTCGCGCTCGGCGTCGCTGGCGCCGCCTGGCTGCTCGTGCTGATTCCGTGGATCGTGCGCGCCTCCGGACTCTCGCCCGAGGCGCACAAGCGCGGAATGTACGCTGCGCTGGGCGCGTGGGCGCTCACTGATGTCGCGGTGCTGATCGCCGTTCGCTGAAACGCGGTGCGGTCGTCCAGCATGGTGGCGAGGGCGCCGCCACTATCCGACGAGAGGCGGGGCAACGCCTCGTCAGAACCCGCTCATAACAACGCTGTAACACGTTCGGGCTACAGAACTTAGCGAGGTGTGCCGTATATCATCCGAGCGGTTGACTCGAGAGGCATGATAGTCTAACTTTGGCGTGTTAGCACTCTCACCTGTCGAGTGCCAATAGCATTTCGTTTCGAGTCAGGCCTGAACCCACACTGCAGGAGAATCACTACTTATGGCTACTAAGAGCGCGGCAGCGCTGAAGGTCAGTCCGCTCGCCGATCGTGTTGTCGTGAAGGCGTTGGAAGAGACGGAGTCGATGCGTGGTGGCTTGTACATCCCCGACACCGCGAAGGAAAAGCCGCAGCAGGGAGAGATCGTCGCCGTTGGACCGGGCCGCTTCGAGAAGGACAAGCGCGTGCCGATGGAAGTGAAGGTTGGCGACAAGGTGCTGTACGGCAAGTACAGCGGCACCGAGGTCACCATTGAAGGCGACCAGTACCTGATTCTCCGCGAGTCCGACGTCCTGGCGATCATTGAACTGCACTTCGCGTTGCGCGCCGGGCTCGTGCCCGACGCATTCGACTCGCTTTCAAAACCTCATTCAATCGATAATCCATATGGCTAGCAAGGAACTGCATTTCAATACCGAGGCTCGCGCGGCGCTGAAGCGCGGCGTCGATCAACTCGCCGAGGCGGTGAAGGTCACGCTCGGCCCGAAGGGAAGGAACGTCGTCATCGACAAGAAGTTCGGTGCACCGACGGTCACGAAGGACGGCGTCACGGTCGCGAAGGAGATCGAGCTCTCTGATCCCCTCGAGAACATGGGCGCGCAGATGGTGAAGGAAGTCGCGACGAAGACCTCCGACATCGCCGGCGACGGCACCACCACCGCCACCGTGCTTGCCCAGGCGATCTTTCGCGAAGGGCTCAAGAACGTCACCGCCGGCTCCAACCCGATGGCCCTCAAGCGCGGTATCGATCGCGCGGTAGTGGCGGTCGTTGAAGAGCTCAAGCGCATCAGCGTCCCGACGGCCGGCAAGAAGGAGATCGCGCAGGTCGGCTCCATCTCCGCGAACAACGACAAGGAGATCGGTGATCTGATCGCCGAGGCGATGGAGAAGGTCGGCAAGGACGGCGTGATCACGGTGGAGGAGGCGCGCGGCCTCGAGACCACGCTCGAGACGGTCGACGGCATGCAGTTCGACCGCGGCTATCTCTCTCCGTACTTCGTCACCGATCCCGAGAAGATGGAAGCGGTGCTCGAGGATGCGCTGATCCTGATTCACGACAAGAAGATCGCGTCGATGAAGGATCTCCTTCCGGTGCTCGAGAAGGTTGCGCAGCTCGGCAAGCCCCTGCTGATCATCGCGGAGGACGTCGAGGGTGAGGCGCTCGCGACGCTCGTCGTGAACAAGCTTCGCGGCACGCTTCGCGTCTCGGCGGTAAAGGCGCCTGGCTTTGGCGATCGTCGCAAGGCGATGCTGCAGGACATCGCGGTCATCACCGGCGGTCAGGTCATCAGCGATGAAGTCGGCTTCAAGCTCGAGAATGCCCAGGTCACCGACCTCGGCAAGGCGAAGCGCATCGTCGTCGACAAGGACAACACGACGCTGATCGATGGCGCCGGCGAAGAGGACAAGATCAAGGGCCGCATTGCCGAGATCCGCTCCGCTATCGACAAGGCGACGTCGGACTACGACAAGGAGAAGCTCCAGGAGCGTCTCGCGAAGATCTCCGGCGGTGTCGCGGTGATCAACGTCGGCGCTGCGACCGAGGCCGAGATGAAGGAGAAGAAGGCCCGCGTCGAGGATGCGCTGCACGCCACGCGCGCCGCGGTCGAGGAAGGAATCGTCCCCGGCGGCGGTGTCGCTTTGATTCGCGCGCAGAAGGTGCTCAAGGCGCTCAAGCTCGAGGACACCGAAGAGCAGATCGGCGTCGACATTATTCGCAAGGCGATCGAGGAGCCCCTCCGCATGATCGTGCAGAACGCGGGCGGCGAAGGCTCGATCGTGCTGGAGAAGGTTCGCAGCTCGAAGGATGACAAGTACGGCTACAATGCACTCACGGACACGTACGAGGATCTGGTTGCCTCGGGCGTGATCGATCCTACCAAGGTGACTCGCACCGCGTTGCAGAACGCGGCGTCGATCGCCGGCCTCCTGCTCACGACGGAAGCGATCATTGTCGAGAAGAAGGAAGAGAAGTCGGGCGCGCCGTCCGGTGGACCCGGCGGCGGCATGGGTGGCATGTACTAGTCGCTCACACGCCAGTTGGTCTGCAGAAAGGCGGGGGTCCGAAATTCGGGCCCCCGCTTTGCGCGTGTCCTCGAATTGAGCACGACAATGAGTCGCTTATCCCGGCAAACCGAATGCGATTGATCTGCATGCTCGCGCTTCTCTGCGCCTGCGTGTCGCGCGCCGTTACGCAAACGCCTGAGCCGCACGTCACGGTCGAGCGCGTGACTGTTGGAGCGGCTCACGTCGCTGAGCTTCCGGCCACTGCGTTTCACAATGCGAACGGCAGCGCGCGCCTGCGCGACGATCAGTATCGCGTCGTGCGCCGGCGCATCGTGCCATTGCTCGAACGATGGGCGCTCGATAGCAGGCTGGCGCTCAACCCGGCGTACGTCACCGCGCTCCTGCTCAAGGAGAGCGGGGAGACTCGCTCGCCGTGAGTGGAGCGCCAGCGCTCGGCATCGCGCAGCTCACGGCGTCCGCGGACTCCGACATGCGGCTCATGGTGACGGAGTATCACTTTCAGTGGATGGCGCCGGAGGTGAACCGATGGCCGCGAGCCTCCGGGACACGAGCTCCGTCGGCAGACGCCGCAAAGATCGACTCACTGCTCGCGCGAGGCGCGCTCACGTCGCGAAACGAATATCTCTTCGATCCCGTGCTCAGCGCTCGCGCCGCAGTGTTCTGGATCCGACTGCTCGAGAACAAGTGGACCAGCGATTTTTGGCCCGGCGGTTACGGCCCGTCGGCGCGCGAGCGGCTCAACGGTGGGAGACCCCTCACGCAACACCGAATGTTTGACCTCGTAACTGTAAGCTACAACAGGGGTTACATTGAGGTGAAAGCCCTCGTGGACAAGTACGGCACAGACTGGGTGTCGCACCTCGCCGAGCTCACCGGCGGACGGGCGGAGGCGGCGGATTACCTCGAGCGCGTGCGGGCGTACGCGGCGCTACTGGAGGGACCGGACGCGAGCGCACTCGATACCCTCTCGGCGCACTAGGTACTGCAACTTTTGCGGGGCGGCTAACGTACTAATTGTGCGGGCCCGGAACCCGTACGCACGACGCAAAAAAGAAAGAGCCGTCCGCCCGGTGTGTGTGCTCACAGTTGAGGGGTTGTTCCTCCTTGCCCCGTGAAATCACCTTCCAAACACCGGTCGAACGGCTCTTCTTTTTTTCGCCTGATCGTCAAGTTATTTCGGCTGCCGAAAATTGTCTACGGGCTCAAAGCTCCAGCGAGAGCTGGCTCGCGGTGACCATGGCCCGTGGATTTCTCCCTGCGATAAACGGGCCGCAGACCGCGCTCTGAGACGCGGCGTGCATCGCCCCCCGGAAGCTCGTTCGCGCTACGGCCTCGCGCATCGATGCGAGCGCGGTCCTTGGCTCGTTGCACCGCTGGCTCAAGTGCGCGAGCACGAGTTGCGCGAGCCCCGAGTGCACGCAATCACGCGCGAACATTCCGGCGCGCCGGTTGCTCAGGTGCCCGAACGCTCCGCCCACCCGCGCCTGCACCGACGGCGGATACGGCCCCGCGCGCAACATATCCTCATCGTGATTCGACTCGAGCACGAGAACGTCGAGGCGCTCGAAGGTACGGCGGAACGACGGCGGCACGTGGCCGAGGTCGTAAATGATCCCGGCGCGCGCGCCCGTCGATCGCGCCGTGGCGAGCACGGCTACGGGCTCCGTGCCATCGTGCGGCGTACGCACGGTCTGCACGCTGATGTCTCCGAGCTCGAGCGTCGCTCCGGCAGCGAAGGGGCGCGCACCGATCTCCCGCAGCAGCGGATAGCCGGCGATCGTGCCGCTGGTCGCGTACACCGCCCACTTCCACCGCTTCGCCGCCGCGCACGCGCCGCGCACGTGATCGTTGTGCTCGTGCGTGACGATCGCGCCCTCGATCGACTCTCCGCTCACGCCAATGGCTTGCAGGCGTTTCGCGAGCTCGCGCACGGGGAAGCCGGCATTGATGAGAATGCGCGTGCCGCCGCTCTCCACGAGCACCGCGTTTCCCGCGCTCCCGCTCCCCAGCAGCCAGATGCGCATGCTAGGTACCCTGGCTCTTGGCGTGCGATGCCGACAGATGACGCCGACCGCGCTCGCCGAGCACGACCGAGCGGCGCGACATCACGCGCTCTGCGATCTCGAGAAACTTCGCCAGCCTGAACTCACTGATCGTCTCGCCATCCACCCACGAGAATGGTGGGACGTACTTTGGCGGCATCTCCGATCCGAACACACTCGACCCCGCGCCGATCACGCTCCCCGTGGTCAGCCTCGTGCCGATTCCGGTCTTCGCATGGTCGCCGATCAGCGAGCCGAGCTTGCTCGCGCCGGTGTCGCGCACGCCGTCGGGGGTCCACAGCTGCACCGGGCCGTACGTGTTCTTGAGGTTGCTCGTGATCGTGCCCGCGCCAAGGTTCACCCAGCGTCCGAGATACGAATGGCCAACGAATCCGTCGTGCCCCTTGTTGGCATGACCGAGCACGATGGTCTCGGAAATCTCGCCACGAATCACGCTGAACTCTCCAAGCGAGCATCCACTCACGCGGTCGCCGAGCACGGCCGCATGCTCGAGCACCGCGCACGGACCCACGAGCCGCGTGAACGCGCGCACGCTCGACCCCCGTCGCACGAGCACGGGACCGTTCGTCACGTCGAACACCACCTGGGGCTCGACATTCGCTCCTTCCTCCACGCACACACGCCCGGTGCCGATGACGATCGCGCCGTCGGGCAGCGTGCACTTCAGGTGCGGCCCGATCGCCTCGATGTCTTCGCGCAATTGCGTCGGCAACTGCGTGATGAGCTCCCACACGGCGTTCACCCATTGTCCCGGAACGTCGACCACTCGCGTGCCGGCACCTCGCAACGACTCGAGCGATGGCACGCCATCGCGAAGCTCGGAGCCGCCCAATGCGACCGCGAGGCGTACCGCAGCGATCGCGCCGTTGCACGTCCACACGTCGGCATCGGGCGCGCTCCAGCCAACGGGAACGATGCACCGGCTGTTCGCGATGATCGAGCCGGCGCGAATGTCGCCGGCTGCTCGCGGCGCGCCTGCCTCCTCGAAGTCGCGCAGATGCTCCGCGCCAATGAATCCAGCCGCCGTCGCATTGAGTGCGCGCTCCCATTGAGCGCGGCCGAGCGCGATCCCGGCGCGCATCTCGCCGAAGGGGCGCGTCAGTGCGAACGGCTCGAAGCCCCGCGCCTGCGCGTCGTCGTAGAGATAGAGGTCGGTCACGCGCGGTCCCGCACGGCAGTCGGTAGTGCATCGAGCAATTGCTTGAGCTCCGACGCGCGCTCCTTCGTCGTCACCAGCGTGAGGCCCTCGCGAGCCACGACGACGAGATCGTTCACTCCATAGAGCACCACCGATCCCGCCTCCGCATGCACGACGTTGTTCGATGCGCCCACGAGATGCACGTCGCCGAAGGTCGCGTTGCCGCTGTCGTCGCGCCTGCGCACGCGGTGCAGCGCGGCCCATGTGCCGACGTCGTCCCATCCGAAGTCGCCGGGAATCACGAGCACGCGCGAGCTCCGCTCGAGCACACCCTCGTCCACCGAGATGGGCTTCACGCTCGAAAAGAAGCTGGTGATCTCTCCGGATTCGGCCAGCGCCAGCGACGGCGCAATCTCGGGCGAGCACGCGCGCACCTCCGCGAGAAAATCGGAGGCGCGCCACACGAAGATGCCGGAATTCCAGAGAAATCCATCCGCGACCATGCGCGCGGCGGTCTCGCGGTTCGGCTTCTCCGCGAAGCGGGCGACGCGGCGTGCTCCATCCACGCCGGCAATCGCCACGCGATCGCCCGGCTCGATGTACCCAAATCCGGGATCGGGACGCGTCGGCACGATGCCGACGGTCACAAGACTTTGTTCACGCTCGGCCACCGTCGCGGCACGCGCGAGCGTCGCGCGGAACTCGGTGTCATCGCCGATTGCCCAATCCGCGTGCACACAGAGCATGACGTCGCCGGCGTGACCGCGCCGCGCGATCTCCGCGGCGGCCCACGCGAGCGCCGGCCCCGTGCCGGCGGAGCGCGGCTCGGCGATCACGTTGTTTGCAGGAAGTTGTGGCAGGAGCGCGCGCACGGCAGCCGCGAGCGATGCGTTCGTCACCACGAGCGTGCGCTCCGCGGGAGCGAGCTCCGCCAGCCGCGACACAGTGTCGGTCAGGAGCGGCGCGTCGGTGATGAGCGGCAGCAGCTGTTTCGGACGCTTCGGAGTGCTGAGAGGCCAGAAGCGCGACCCGACGCCCCCGGCGAGGATCACCGCCCAGCGGCTCAACGCTCCGTCGCTCCCAGCTCCTCGGACGGCACGCCGACCAGCTCCGCAGCGCGCGCGTACAGCTTCTTCGGACTGAATGGCTTCGTCAGAAATTCATTCGCGCCGAGTGCCATCGCCTGCCTGTGATGCATTTCCTGGCCGGCGGCGGTGAGGACGATGCACGGCACGGCGCGCCATCGCGAATCCTCGCGCAGCTTCGCCAGCACGTCGAGGCCGCTCATGTACGGCATCATGACGTCGAGCAGCACGAGGGCAATGTCGGGGTCGGCCTCCATCTGCTCCATCGCCTCGCGCCCGTCGTAGGCGAGCGTCACCGCGAATGGCCCCTGCTCGAGCTTCATCTTGATGATTCGTCCGATGTGCGGCTCGTCATCAGCCACCAGCACGTGAATCCGCTGCTGCTCGAGCATGCTCACACGAGCGACGAAATGTTCTCGCGATTGCGGCGCAGCTCGAACAGCAGGCGCCCGACGTTCGCGGACGGTTGGGCGAGCACGAGCAGGAGCGCGTCGGTTGAGAGCAGGGCGACGATGGCGATTCCCTGTTCGTACTCGAGAATGGCGGTAGTCAGCGCGCCGCGCGAATCGGTCGCGCCGAACTCCTCCGCCGCGGCAATGATCGACGGAACCAGGGCCGCCACGCTCTCCGCGTTCACGGACCCGGTGGTCTGGCTGTCGATGAGCAGTCCGTCGCGGCCGAGCACGACGGCCGCATCGACGCCTTCGCGCTGGCGTAGGGCGCCCACGAGATCTCGAATGGTGGCCATGCACGCTCCAGGTGGGTCGTGCGAAACTACTGGCCGCGCGCCGTCGAAGTCAAGCGAGGATAACAGCTTGAACTCACTGTGGCTGCGCCCTATCCTTTCCTCTTCGGCACGCGATTTACCCCTCATCGGCACGCAGGTACATGAAGGTCAGATTTCTGGTGCTCATCGCTGGCGCCGGCGCCGCTGCCGTTGCCTGCGCGGATCCGCTGGCGACCACGGCAACGCTTCCGACGATCGACGACACGGCCGCCGTGTACGCGCTCACCGGCGCGCCGGAGAGCGCGCCCACGGCGATCAACATCACCTTCCCGCGGGCCGTGATCACCACGCCCGGCGAGAACTACGACGTCGTCTTCGACATCGTGCACGACTCGGCGTTCGCGTATCCGCCGCACGCCATTGGCGCGGCGCTCACGGCCGGACTCCAGCTCGCGACGCAGCCATTCGGTGCGATCACGCAGGCGCCCACGTCCGGCTACAACGATACGCTCCCGGTGTTCATCAAGGCCGGCGACGTGCTCCTCGTGCAGTCGACGTCGGTGCAGTGCGCCACCCAGAGCGTCGCGGCACGTACGTTCATCTACGCGAAAGTCGTCATCGACAGCATCTTCTACGACGAGGCCGCACCGCCGCACGTGCCGCGCACGATCTGGTATCGTCTGCGCAACGATCCGAACTGCGGCTTCCTCTCGTTCGCAGACGGCATTCCGAAGTCCTGACGGTGCACGACCTGCGGACGCTGCGCGACAACCTGGAGTCGCTGCGTGACGGAATGCGCCGCCGGCTCCAGCTCGATGCGCTGGCCCCTCGCATTGATCGCGCCGAGTCCCTCGATCGGGACCGGCGTTCGCTGATTCAGCGCGCCGACGAGCGAAAGGCAGCGAGAAACGCCGCGACGCAGGAAGTCGCGAGGCGCAAGAAGGCAAAGGAAAATGCCGACGAGTTGATCGCGCAGACGCGCGCGCTCGGCGACGAGATCTCCGCGCTGGAGCTCGAGCTCACCGCCGTGGAAGGCGAGCTGACCGCCATCCTCATGCAGCTCCCGAACCTGCCTTTGGCGGACCTCCCCGATGGTGGCGAGGAGAGTAACCGCGTTGTACGCTCGTGGGGCGAGCCTCGTGCGTCGGACGGCGTCCGCCCGCACTGGGAGATCGGCGAACAGCTCGGCATTCTCGATCTCGCTGCGGGGGCGAAGATCGCGGGATCGGGATTCGTCGTCCTCAAGGGCGACGGTGCGCGCCTGGTTCGCGCGCTCATGGCGTGCATGCTCGATCTGCACACGCGTGAGCACGGATACCAGGAAACAACGGTGCCCTATCTCGTCACGCGCGAGACGATGACCGGTACCGGGCAGCTGCCGAAGTTCGAAGACGATGCCTATCGCACCGATGACGATCTCTTTCTCATCCCCACCGCGGAGGTTCCGCTCACGAATCTGTTGCGCGGCGAGATCGTCGAGGCGAACACACTGCCGCGCGCACTGACCGCGTACACGCCGTGCTTCCGGCGAGAGGCCGGCGCGGCGGGCAAGGACACGCGCGGCCTCATCCGCGTGCACCAGTTCGACAAGGTCGAGCTCGTGCGCTTCACGACACCCGAACGCTCCGTGCAGGAGCTGGAGACGCTGACGTCGCACGCGGAGCGGGTGCTGCAGCTGCTCGGACTTCCGTATCGGGTGCTGCTGCTCGCCGCGGGCGACACGGGCTTCGCGGCGGCGAAGACGTACGATCTCGAGGTGTGGGCGCCCGGGGTCGGGAAGTGGCTCGAAGTGTCGTCGTGCAGCTCGTTCGGAGATTTCCAGGCGCGCCGCGCGAACATCCGTTATCGTCCCGCGCCGGGCGAGAAGCCGCGGTTCGTGCACACGCTCAACGGCTCGGCGCTTGCCTTTCCGCGCACGATCATCGCCATCCTCGAGCACTATCAGCGCCCGGATGGCACCGTCACGATACCGGACGCGCTCCGCCCGTATTTCGGCGGCGATCTCCTCACATAGCCGATGCGCGGACGCGCGCCGGTCATCATCCTCGGGATTCTTCTCGCGCTGCTGCTCGGCGCGTACATCCTCTTCTCGCGCAACGTGGTGCTCGAGCTGCGACGCGACGCCGGGCGTTCGGGGCAGATGTACGCGCGCGTCTTCCGCGCGCTCGCGGATCCGCGTCCCGACGCAAGCAACGATGCGCTCCTCGATCTCGCCCGCAGCATTGACCTCCTCGGCGTGCCCGTGATCGTGACCGACAGCAAGGGGACGCCAACCGCTGTCTCGAATCTGCCGTTCAAGGCCGAGATCGGCGATCCGAAGGTGCGCGAGTACATCCCGCACCTCGATCAGCTCAACCCGCCCGTGGTCGAGCGCGACATTGGGATGGTGCACTTCGGCGACAGCCAGCTGATCACGAGCCTGCGCGTCATTCCGGTGGTCCTCGCGTCGCTGCTGGCGTTTGTGTTTCTGGCAGGCCTGTATACGCTGCGCACGCGCAATCGCGCGGACCGCGAGCGCGTGTGGGCGGGAATGGCGCGCGAATCCGCGCATCAGCTCGCGACGCCGCTGTCCAGCCTGAGTGGATGGATCGAGCTCCTGCGTGAACAGAGCGACGGCTCCGTGTCGTCATTGGCGCTCGCGCACATGGAGGCAGACCTCGAGCGACTCCAGCGCGTGTCGCACCGCTTCGAGCGCATTGGACGGCCGCCCCGGCGCGACCTGGTCGACCTCGGCGCGCTCGTCGTGCGGGTGGGCAACTATTTTCAGGCGCGCGTGCCGACGCTCGCGCACCGGGTCACGATCGTCGCCTCGGGAGGGAACGAGCCGATCACCATCCAGGGCGATGAGGTGCTGCTCGAGTGGGCGCTCGAGGTGCTGGTGAAGAACGGGCTCGACGCGCTGGCCGGACGCGGCGGCCGCATGTACATCACGACGAAGCGGCTGGATCCTGATCGCGTGCGACTCCGCGTCGCGGACGACGGGCCGGGAATCCCGCGCGACATGCGCGCGCGCATTTCGAGCCGGGATTCTCCACGAAGGAGTCCGGGTGGGGAATCGGACTCTCGCTCGCGAAGCGCATTGCCGAGGAGAATCATCGCGGCCGTCTCGTGCTCGCGCCGTCGGAGAAAGGCGCGACCTTCGACATTATACTTGAGGGATGAGCAGTCTCCCGAGCACCGATGCTTCCACGGACGCACTTGCAAAGCTGAACCCGGCGCAGCGCGAGGCCGTGCTTCACTTCGAGGGTCCGATCCTGGTGCTGGCCGGCGCCGGCTCGGGGAAAACGCGCGTACTGACGACCCGCATTGCGCGACTGATCGAGCATCACGGCGTCGACCCGTCGCACATTCTCGCGGTCACGTTCACGAACAAGGCCGCGGGCGAGATGAAGGAGCGCATTGCGCGCCTGGTGGGTGAGACGCCGGCCGGGATGTGGGTCGGTACCTTCCACGCGATCGGCGCGCGCATGCTGCGGCGCGAGGCGCATCTCGTGGGGCGCACGTCGAGCTTCACGATCTACGACGAGGACGATTCGCTGGCGGTGGTGCGGCGCATCATGGAGCGGCTCAAGATCTCGCCCAAACAGTGGACGCCGAAGGCGCTCCGCGGCGCGATCTCCGGAGCCAAGAACGCGCTGGTGACGCCGGAGGAGTACGCCAGGCTCGCGATGGACCCGCTGAGCAAGGCGGCGTCGCTCGTGTACGATCAGCTCGACCGCACGCTGCGCGAATCGAACGCCGTGGACTTCGACGACCTCCTCGTGCTGCCGGTGCGAATGCTGCAGCAGAATCCGGATCGCGTCGCCACCTATCGCGAACGCTTCCGCTTTCTTCTCGTCGATGAGTACCAGGACACCAATCGCGCGCAGTACGAGTTCGTGAAGCTGCTCGCGGGAAGCGATGGCAACCTGCTCGTGGTCGGCGACGACGATCAGAGCATTGATGGTTGGCGCGGCGCGGACATCCGGAACATTCTCGATTTCGAGCGCGACTTCCCGACCGCCGCGGTGGTGCGACTCGAGGAGAACTATCGCTCGACACCGCAGGTGCTCGATCTCGCGAACGCCGTGATCAGCGTGAACACCGGCCGCCGCGGCAAAACGCTGCGCGCGACGCTACCGTCCGGCGATGCGGTGACGCAGGTCGCGACGCTCGACGAGCGCGACGAGGCCGAATTCGTCGCCGAGGAGATCGTCACGCTGAGCGGAGGCGCGCGCGCCCTCGACTATCGCGACATTGCGATCCTCTATCGCACCAACTCGCAAAGCCGCGCGCTGGAAGAGTCGCTGCGCAAGCGGGCGATTCCGTACCGGCTCGTGGGTGCCGTGCGCTTTTACGACCGGCGCGAGATTCGAGACCTGATGAGCTACCTCAAGCTCATCGCGAATCCGGCGGACGACGAGGCATTTTTGCGGGCGATCTCGGTGCCGCGCCGTGGGCTGGGCGACGCGACGCTCGAGCTGCTCGCGAACGTCGCGCGGGAAGCCGGTCGCCCGATGCTCGACATTGCAGCGGATGGCGCGAGGCTCGGCACGCTCCGCCTCGCGGCGCGCCAGGCCCTCGCCGACTTCTCTGCATTCATCCTTCGGCAGCGCGAGAACGCCAAGGACAGCGCCGTCGATGAGCTGCTCCGGAACGTCATCGAGGAGATTCGCTTCGCGGATCACCTCAAGGCCGAGGGTCCGGAGGGAATGGAGCGGATCGAGAACGTGAAGGAGCTGATCGCAGGCGCGTCGGAGATCGTGGCGGATGAGGGCGGTGAGCTCGGCCTGACGCCGCTCGACCACTTCCTGCAGCACGCATCCCTCATCACCGATGTCGATCGCCAGAATCCGAACGCCGATGCCGTGACGATGATGACGCTGCACAACGCAAAGGGACTCGAATTTCCGGCGGTGTTCATCACGGGACTCGAGGACGGACTCTTTCCGTTGCGCCGCGCGCACGACGAGCCCGACCAGATGGAGGAAGAGCGCCGTCTCTTCTACGTCGGGATCACGCGCGCGATGCGCACGCTCTATCTCTCGCACGCGCGCAGCCGCAGGCGCAACGGCGAGACGATGATGTCCATCCCGTCGAGCTTTCTTCAGCCGATTCCGCCGGCGCTCGTCACGCAGCGCGCATTGTTCAAGCTGCGCGGCAGCACGCGCGCGGTGCCCACGTACTCGCAGTCGCCATTGTCGCGCCGCCCGGGCCACGCGGTCGATCGCTCGTGGATGGACAGCGACGTCGAGGCATCGCAGGACGCGCCGCGCTTCGTGAAGGGGGAGCGCGTCAAGCACGCGCGCTTCGGCTCGGGCACGGTCACCGAGCTCTCGGGCGTCGCGCGAGACATGAAGGTGACGGTCAACTTCGACGATGAGACGATCGGGAGTAAACGACTCGTCGTGCAGTACGCGGGACTCGAGCGAGGGTTCGAATAGTGGCCATTGGCCCCGATGACGTGCGCCATGTCGCGGCGCTCGCGCGACTCACCGTGCCGGAGAGCCAGCTCCCCGAGCTCGTGCGGCAGCTCAACGGCATACTCTCGCACATGGACGTGCTCGCGCGGGTGAACACCACGGGCGTGATAGGCGCGGCGGGCGTCGGCGACGCGGCGATGCCGCTGCGCAC
The DNA here is from genome assembly GCA_963827355.1 of uncultured Gemmatimonadaceae bacterium. Taxonomy (GTDB): domain Bacteria; phylum Gemmatimonadota; class Gemmatimonadetes; order Gemmatimonadales; family Gemmatimonadaceae; genus FEN-1250. The sequence continues at coordinate 38,100 of CAWHAS010000013.1, read as the reverse complement.
CGACATCGGGCCCCCCATTCCGCTCGCGCGTCCCCTCGCATTGTTCGCGCCGCAGACGCGCGACGGATTTCTGCTCGTGCCGCGACTCGCGACGCACGAGTCTTCCGGCGACGACGAGTCCGTCGAGTGAGCACGTCGGCGGTAGACGCGGTCCGCGATGCGTTCAGGCGCATGGCGGAGGTCGACACGGGCCCAACGGGGCTCAACTGCATTCTCTGGACAGATGAGGCGCGCGCGCTCGCGGACGCCGCCGCGGTCGATGCGATCCCATCGTCAGGTGCGCTCGCCGGCGTCCCCTTCGTCGCGAAGGACAACATCGCCACCACGCATCTCCAGACGACGTGCGGCTCGCGCATCCTCGAGAGCTATGTGAGCCCGTACGAGGCGACGGTCATCACGCGGCTGCGCGACGCGGGCGCGGTTCTCGTCGGCAAGACGAACTGCGACGAGTTCGCGATGGGGAGCTCGAACGAGCACAGCGCATGGGGACCGGTGCTCAATCCCGTCGACCGCACGCGCGTGCCTGGCGGTTCCTCCGGCGGCTCCGCGGCCTCGGTCGCCGCCGGCATCGTGCGCATCGCACTTGGCTCCGAGACCGGCGGCTCCGTGCGCCAGCCAGCGTCGTACTGCGGCGTCGTCGGCGTGAAGCCCACCTATGGTCGCGTCAGCCGCTTCGGGCTCGTGGCCTTCGCATCGTCGCTCGATCAAGTGGGTGTGTTCGGAACCACCGTGGGCGATGCCGCCGTCGGGCTCGAGGTCATCGCCGGTCGCGATCTGCGTGATGCGACCAGCTCGGATCATCCGGTCGATCGGTACTCGCATGCGGGTACCGCCGATCTGCGTGGGGTCGTGATCGGCAAGCCGCGCGAGTATTTCCCGAAGACGCTCGATCCCCGCGTGGCGAAGCTGTGCGACGACGCGCTCGACGGCCTGCGCGCGCGCGGAGCCGAGGTGCGGGACGTCTCGCTTCCGCACACGGACCTCGCCATTCCGGTGTACTACATCATCGCGCCGGCTGAGGCATCATCGAATCTCGCGCGCTTCGATGGCGTGCGATACGGATTGCGCATCACGGCCGATGGCCTTCGCGAGATGTACGAGTCGACGCGCACGCGCGGGTTCGGCGCCGAGGTCACTCGGCGAATTCTGCTTGGCACCTACGTGCTCTCCGCCGGCTACTACGACGCCTACTACAAGAAGGCGCAGGAAGTGCGTACGCTCATCGCGCAGGACTTCCGCGACGTCTTCTCCGCCGGCGCGCATCTCCTCTTCACGCCGACCACCCCGAGTCCGGCGTTCGAGTTCGGCGCCAAGTCCGACCCGTACGAGATGTATCTGAGCGACATCTTCACGGCGACGGCAAATCTCGCCGGCGTTCCGGCGGTCTCGGTTCCGATCGGCAACGTCGACGGGCTGCCGGTGGGCGGACAGCTGATGGCGAGTCACTTCGACGAGCAGATGATGTTCCGCGGCGCCTTTGCACTCGAAGCGTCGCACGCGGAGGCGAGATGAGCGCCGCCAGCGACTACGAGATGGTCGTCGGGCTCGAGGTGCACGTGCAGCTTCTCACGCGCACCAAGGCCTTCTGCAGCTGCAGCGCGGCCTACGGCGCGCCACCGAATGTGAATACCTGCCCGGTGTGCCTCGCACTTCCGGGGGCGCTCCCCGTGCTCAACGAGGAGGCAGTGCTCCTCGCCGTGCGAGCGGCGCACGCGCTCTCCGCGACGGTGAACGAGACCTCGATCTTCGCGCGCAAGAACTACTTCTATCCCGATCTTCCCAAGGGATATCAGATCTCGCAATTCGACAAGCCGCTTGCCGAGCACGGGAAGCTCGACATCGGGATGAACGCGGACGGCACCCCGATCACGGTGCGCATCACGCGCATCCACATGGAAGAGGACGCGGGGAAGTCCGTTCACGATCGCTACGCGGGTGCAACGGCAATCGACCTGAACCGGTCCGGCGTGCCACTCATCGAGATCGTGAGCGAGCCCGACATGCGCTCGGCGCGCGAAGCCGGTGCCTACCTGCGCGCACTCAAGCAGGTGATCGAGTACACCGGCGTGAGCGATGCGAACATGGAGGAGGGCAGCCTGCGCGTCGATGCGAACGTCAGCGCGCGGCTCCGCGGGGAGACGAAGCTCGGCACCAAGACCGAAGTAAAGAACCTCAACTCGTTCTCCGGCGTTGAACGCGCGCTCGAGGTCGAGTTCGCGCGCCAGAGCGACGTGCTCGCGCACGGCGGTACGATCACGCAGCAGACGATGCTCTGGGATGCGATCCACGGCGAGGTTCGTCCCGCGCGCAGCAAGGAGGGGAGCCACGACTACCGGTATTTCCCCGAGCCGGATCTGCCGCCGCTCCGGCTCGCGCGCGCCTGGATCGATCGCGCGCAGGCGGAGCTCCCGGAGCTTCCCGCCGCGAAGCAGGCGCGCTTTCTCGCCGACTACAAGCTCACGCCGGCGGAGATCGAAGTTCTCACCGCCGACCTGTCGCTCTCCGCGTATTTCGAGGAGGTCGCGCGCGTGGACGGTGATGCGAAGGGCGCGGCGAACTGGGTCATTCGCGATGTGCGCCAACTCCTCAACTCGGGTGCGACGCTCGCTACGCTCGAGATCCGTCCGCCCGCGCTCGCGCAGTTGATCGCGCTGGTTCGCGACGGCACCGTGAGCCACGCCGCCGCGACGAAGATCTTCGCGATCGCGAGCGAGAGCGGCGACGCGCCGCTCGAGATTGCCAAGCGAGAGGGACTCCTGCAGGAGCGCAATCAAGACGCGCTTGCGGGGTGGGTGGACCAGGTGCTCGCGGAAAATCCCGACGTGGCGTCGCGGTTCCGCGCCGGCGACAAGAAGCTGCTCGGCGTGCTGGTTGGTCTCGTGATGAAGGCGTCAAAGGGTCGCGCGGACCCCAAGGCCATCAATCAGCTCTTGTCTGCGCGAGCGGAAGCAGGCGAGTAGAGCGGCGACTTGAGCTGCGCCGCGAATCGCAGCTGCGATTCCGGCATCGCGAACTGTCTGGTCGCCTCCTCGGCCATGCGGAACTCCATTCCGGCCTTTCGCGAAGCGCGCCGCACTTCTTTCGCGAGACGAAGCGCATCGTCGCCGGCGGGATCGAGCGCGTACGGCTCGGAGTAGTCGACGCGCCGTAGAAAGTCGATGATGAAGTCGTAGGACCGCTCCATGTAGCGGGCGACGTCCGGATCGGTGAGATCCCAGCGGCTGTTCTCGGCCGCGAGCTGAAAGATGCGCTGCCACGATTCCGTGTCGGTCACGTACACCATGCCGCGAAACAATCGACGATTCGTCTGGGTGCTGAAGATCGTCGGACTCAGAATGCGATCGAGGTGGTCATCGGATCGCGAGTGGTCGCGGAGGATGACCTCGCGCGCGCGACGGCTGTAGCCCTGGCCGAGGTGGGTCTCGAAGCGGCTCTCCCAGTAGCTGTGTCCAACGCCCGTCGTGCGTGAGGCGATGATCAGGTACCGGGGGACGAAAAAGTTGTGCGCGACAGTGTCCGCGGCGAGGTGCGCGAGGTAACCGAGCGCGAAGCTCTTGATCGCGTCGTCGCGCGCCTGATCGTAGATCTCGAGACCGACGGCCCACGAGTGGCAGTGGCGCCCAACCGGCGCGTACTTCTTGGCGATGCTCGTGTCGGCGGCGATCGAGCCGTAGAGAAACTCCACCGGATAGTCTGCCGAGCAGCTCGGCAATCGCCTTCGGGAGCTGAGCGAGCGCGCTCAGCACTGCCTCGCCCAGAAAGATGTGCGTCCCCGGTGTCCACGCCCACGCGGTGGAAGGAATCACGCACAGCGCGGCCACCGCGAGTGCAATTGGAATCGCGATGCGCCAGGTCGGCTTGCCCCACCGCCTGCCTGCGGATCGATGGGGGCGATTTCTACCGCACGAGGACATCCTCGAAGTTACGACGCTTTCAGATGCCGAGGCGCTTGCGGTGGCGTCGAATGGCTTTTCGAAGGTCTCTGAGCTCGTGGGACACCGTCTCGTCGATCGTCTCGCGCGCATTCTGCACGTATTCGCCGATCGAGTCGCTGATGTCATCGAATGGGATCTTGTCCCACATCTCCTCGCCGCGACTCGCGGCCCACTTCACGCCGCGACGTCCCGCGCGCCCGGCTGCCGCTCCGGCCATCGCGCCTGCCTCGCGCGCCAGACCGCGTCGCGGAGTGCGCTTGCGACGTCCCCGCAACAGCATCGCGATTCCTGCGCCTGCGACGAGTCCGAGAACGGCTGCCGTGAGAAGATCGTAGTCCTCGCGCTCACTCCGGCTCGCGGCGTCGCGGCCGTTTGATGCGCGGTTCCGCTCGCCCGAGCGCGGGCCCATTGTCGTAGCCATCAGTCATATCCTCCGCGGCGTCTACCGCCGAATCAAGGTCACTGTCATTGTCGTACTCGACAAAGTCGTCGTCGTCGAGCTCCTCCAGATCATTGTCGTCATCGACGTCGTCATTCGCGAGACGCTCGCCCTCCTCGCGGAACGTCGCCGCGCCCGCCCGCACGCCGCGCACCGTCGAAGCCGTCGACACGAACGCCTGCTCCGCCTCCTCCTGCACCAGGCGCAGCACCGCGCCCAATTCGTGCAACCGCCGCTCCGATGAGTCGATGACGTCGCGGATTCCATTGTTCGCGACGAGCAGCGTTTTCCTTATCGCCTGCACATCCGCGCGAATCGACGTGGAGATGTAGTCGATGTTGTCCGCGATCCTCGTGGTGTGCTTCGTGATCGGATCGATGCTCCGCTCGAAGTGGTCGAGCACAGCGTCGAACCTGGCCGCCGTCTTCCGCAGCCTGAACACCGCGGGAGCAGCAGGATCATGAGCGCGAGAAAAAACAGCGATGACAGCGCGCCCGCAATCTGAAGCAGTATCGCGACCCAGCCCGCTCCTGGCGCGCTGGAGCGAGCAAGCGAAGCTTCGGCGGCTGCCGCACCTTGTATGAAGAAGGTGCCCATCTGAGCGATCAGCGTCATCCGTCCGCGAAGTTCGGAGAGATCAAGGTTCTCGCGCCCCGCGCGATGCTTCCGCGGCCCGTGAGCGTGGGTACGTGCAATGGTGGTGCCATGGACCTTCAATAGGGAGTGCGTTGCAGGGTTGTCAAGCACATTCCTTGACTTAAAGCCGCGACCCGGGGCATTCTTCGCGCTCTTCACACGTTTGCGATCGCGCATCCTCCCTCGTCTGCGCGACCCGAACCGACTCGGATACCCTTGGCTGCCTCGCTCCGCTATATCGTCGAAGGTGGAAGTACGCTCGCCGGCTCCATTCGTCCCGTCGGGCAACAAGAACGCTGCGCTGCCAATCATCGCCGCCGCGCTTCTCACCGAACGAAAGGTCACCCTCGAAAACGTCCCGCGCATTCGCGACTGCGAAACGCTGGTCGAGCTGATCATGTCGCTGGGCGTCTCCGCTGAATGGACGGAGCGCAACACGCTCGTGATCGAGGCCAAGGTGGTGCAGCCGAGCGCGCTCGACCCCGTGCTCTGCGCGAAGATCCGGGCGTCGATCCTGCTCGCCGGCCCCCTCCTGGCCCGCTGCGGTGGTGTCACCCTTCCGCCTCCGGGAGGCGATGTCATCGGCCGCCGGCGCGTCGACACGCACTTTCTGGCGCTCGAGCAGCTCGGTGCGACGGTCGACATCGGCAAGGACTATCGTACTGAGCACGAAGGGGCTTCGCGGCGCCGACGTCTTTCTCGACGAGCCGAGCGTCACCGCCACGGAAAACGCCCTCATGGCCGCGAGCATCGCCCGAGGCACGACGACGATCAGCAACGCGGCGAGCGAGCCGCACGTGCAGGATCTCGCGCGATTCCTGGTCGCGATGGGCGCCGAGCATCGAGGGGATCGGTACGAACACGCTCACCATCGACGGCGGCAGTCGCTGCATGGCGCCACGTACCGCATCGGGCCGGATCACATCGAGGTCGGATCGTTCATCGGACTTGCCGCAGTCACGCGCTCTGAGCTGCGCATCGTGAGCGCCGGCGTCGAGCATCTCCGCTCCACGCGCATGGGCTTCGAGCGGCTCGGCATCGAGTGCACGGTGTGGGCGACGATCTGCTCGTCGCCGCGAAGCAGCGCCGGACGATTCAAGCCGATCTCGGCGGACACGTGCCGAAGCTCGAAGATCAGCCGTGGCCCGCGTTCCCGGCGGACCTCATGTCGATCGCGATCGTCACGGCGACGCAGTGCGACGGACTGGTGCTCATGCACGAGAAGATGTTCGAGTCGCGGATGTTCTTCGTCGACAAGCTGATCGGCATGGGCGCGCGCATCGTGCTCTGCGACCCGCACCGCGCGCTCGTGTCGGGACCGTCGAAGCTGCGCGGGAGCACGCTCGATTCCCCCGACATTCGCGCCGGGATGGCGATGCTGCTCGCCGCGCTGTGTGCGACGGGAACGAGCACGATCAACAATGTCGGCCAGATCGAGCGCGGCTACGAGCGCATCGACGAACGGCTGCGCGCGCTGGGCGCGCGAGTCACGCGGGTGGAGGACCGGCGCGCCTGACGCCCTTCGAAGCCGCCGCACTGTCCGGCGCACTCGCCGCACTTTCGCGCGAAGACGTACCAGACTTCGACGGCTTTGGAGTGTCCGCCTTCACGACGACGCGCGCCGCAGGAAGCTTCGGCACGCACTCCGACGAGCCGGTGCGCGAGGTGATGGCCCGGTGGGACGATCTGCGCACGTCGCTGCACGCGGTCGCGCCGCGCTTCGCCACGGCGGCGCAGGTGCACGGCACGCGCGTGGTCGAGCACGATGGCGCGTGGGAGGGATGGCTCCGCGTCTCCGACGCGGATGGCCACCTTGCGCCGCGCGGCGGAACAGCGATGGCCGTGACGATCGCCGACTGCGTACCGATCTTCATCGCGCACCCCGACGGCGCGGCGGCAATTGCTGCACTCCGGATGGCGCGGCACCGCGGCTCGCATCATCGATCGTGGACTCGCCGCCTTCAGCCGGCAGGGATGCGCGGCGGCCGACCTGCGCATCCATCTCGGCCCGGCGATTTGCGGAGCGTGCTACGAGGTGAGTGCCGATGTCGCGACCGCGCTCACCGGGCGCCCGGCGACCGCGCCGCAGCGCATCGACCTGCGCGCGCTGATCGCCGAACACGCGCGCGCCGCCGGCGTGACACAGATCACGACGAGCAAGTGGTGCACGCGGTGCGACAACGCGCGCTTCTTTTCGCATCGCGCAGGCGATGCAGGCAGACAGCTCGCCGTGATCGTCGCGCACACAGTGCCCGCGCGGGTTGACTCGCTCTAACTTCTTGTCTAGATTGCATATCGGTTGCCCAGTCGAAGTTGCGGCGGGCCGGATGTGGGGGAGGTTACCCCACATTTTTTATTTTTTGTCATCTGCGAATTGACGTGAACGAAGCGCTGGAACTCGTTGTAACACAAGAGCTTGACGGATTGGGATATGATCTGGTGGAATTGCGCACGGCGGGCAGTCGCGCGCGTCCCACGTTGCAGCTTCGTATCGATCGGCGGGATGGTGCCGCCGTCACCGTCAGCGATTGCGCGATCGTTTCGCGGGCCGTCGAAACGAGGCTCGAGTCGGAAAAAAAAGTTGGTCCCGAGTATGTGCTGGAAGTGTCATCGCCTGGAATCGAGCGGCCGCTGCATCGGGTCGCCGACTGGCGGCGGTTCGTGGGACAGCGAGCGAGCGTGCTCAGCCCCGCGCTCCAGGGCCGCGAAGAGGTCGAGATCCTCGGCGTGGAAGGTTCGGCCGGTTCGGAGAGCGTCGTCGTCCGCACCGCGCAAGGTATCGAACAGCGTATTGCGTTGGCCGATGTAAAGGACGCTCGGCTGGCGTTCACTTGGTAAGCGAAGGGAGTCCGAGATGGTCAGCTCCGTAGACATGTTGAGCGCGATCAAAGAGCTCACGAATACGAAACAGCTCGATCGAAGCGAGCTGCATGGTCTGCTGCAGGACGGCTTTCTCGCCGCCATGGCGAAGCGGTTCGGCCCGACCGTGCAGGCCGAGGTCGAGATCGATGAGGGACGGGGAGCGATCAAGATCACGCGCCTGCGCAGCGTCGTCGCCGAGGTGACGGACGCGAGCCGCGAGATCTCCGTGGAAGACGCGCGCGTGTACGACGAAGGATTCGAAGTCGGGGACATGCTCGAGGATCCCGTCGACTTCGCCGACTTCGGACGCACGGCGATTCAGGCCGCGAAGCAGCGCATCATCCAGCGCGTTCGCGAGCGCGAGCGCACGCGCATCCGCGACGAGTTCGCGACGCGTGTGGGCGATCTGCTCTCGGGAGAGGTCCAGCAGATCGAGCGCGGCAAGCTCGTGATCATGCTCAACAAGTTCCGCGAAGCCGAAGCGATCATTCCGTATCGCGAGCAGAACCATCGCGAGCACTACCACCAGGGCGAGCCGATTCGCGCGGTGCTCAAGCGCATCGAGGAAACGCCCAAGGGACCGCGGCTCATTCTCAGCCGCGCCGATGGACTGTTCGTGAAGGCGCTCTTCAAGCTCGAGGTGCCGGAGATCCAGCAGGGCATCGTCGAGATCCGCGCCTCCGCGCGCGAAGTCGGGAGCCGCACGAAGATCGCGGTGTTCTCGCGCGACGATTCGATCGATCCGGTGGGCGCGTGCGTCGGCCTCAAGGGCTCGCGCGTGCAAGCCGTGGTGAACGAGCTGGGTGGTGAGCGCATCGACATCGTGCCGTGGTCCGCGGATCCGGAGCGCTTCGCCAAGCTCGCGCTCGCGCCGGCTCGCGTTGCGCGCGTGTTCAGCGATGGTGTGGCCAAGAGCATCCAGGCGGTGGTCGACGAAGACCAGCTGTCGCTCGCGATCGGCCGCAACGGGCAGAACGTACGGCTCGCGTCCGAGCTCACGGGATGGAAAATCGATCTGTACTCGAGTCGCGAGTGGCTGGAGCGCGGTGGCGAGACGCCGCTGTTCGCGCCGCTTCCCGAAGAGGTCACGGCGGCGGCGGATGTTCGCCTCGCAGACATCGGCGCGCTCGGACCGGCCACCGTGGCCGTGCTCGAGGACGCAGGCTATCGCACGTTGAACGACATCATCGATCTCGACCGGGATGACTTCCTGCGGCTTCCGGGCATCGCGCCGGAAGAGGCGGACCGCATCATGGCCATGATCGATGAGCTGACCGAGGACAGCAGTGGCGAAGGAAGCGACGGCGGCGCCTCGGGCGCGGGAACGTCAGCCTAGTGGTTGAATCGCCCGCGGCTTCGGCCACAGGCGCGGCGGAGGCCCGGATCCTCGGGCTCGTTGGACTTGGTGTGAGAAGTCGCAGGGTGGTCGTGGGTGTCGAGATGGTGCGTGCGGCCGCAAAGAAGGGAACGCTCGTGCTCGCGATCGTGGCGCCGGATGCATCGCGGCATAGTCGTGACAAGGTGCTGCCGCTGCTGGCCGCGAAGGGCGTGCAGGTGATCGAAGGGCCCTCGGCGGCAGCGTTGGGGGCAGCCGCGGTCGAGAGTCTACGGCGGCGGTAGGAGTGATTGATCGCGATCTCGCGAGAGGAATTTCCGAGGTCGCGGCACGTGGTTGAGATGCGCAGGCTCCACAGGAGGAGTGTTTGATCAAGCTTCGAGTGAATGAGTTGGCAGGGGAGTTCGGCATTACCAGCGAGGAGCTCATGACAATGCTCCGCTCGAATGGACGTGCCGGTACGAAGTCATCTCAGCCAGCTGAGTGACGAACAGATCGCGCGCACTGCGTGCACGGTGGGAGCGCGAGAAGCGCGCGCGCCAGGAAAAGCCGGCCGCCGCTCCGGCGCGTCGTCGTCGCGGAACGGCCGCCGCGGCCGCAGCCGCGCCAGCCGTCAAGGCGCCCGAGCCGGAGGCGGCAGCCGAAGCCGCTCCGGCGCCGAGCCGCCGACGCCGCAAGGCCGCCGACATTGCTGCCGCTGCCGAAGTCACTGCTGCACACGAAGCCGAAGTGGCGGCAACCGCCGCCAACATCGAGCCCGCGGTTTCGCGACTCGAAGAGGAGTTGCTCGTCGCGGATCCACCGGAAGCGCCCGCGCGCCAACCGATCGAGGACTCGCGCATCACGGCCTATAGCTCGCCACCAACGCCCGCCCGTCCGCCGGTGCAGCGCGCACCCGACACGGGCGCGTACAGCCGCTTCGGGCGACGCGACGACCGCCGGTCCCACGCAGACGCCGCGTCCCGCTACTGGCGGCGATTGGCAGCGCCCGCGACCCGTCGTTCCCGGACCGCCGCGTCCGAAGCCCGCCGCGGCCGGCGGCTATCCGCCGCGTCCGATCGCCTCCGCTGCTCCTGGCGGCGCAGCTCCGTCATCCGGCTCGGGGCTCGCTCCGCGCCGCGACGACAAGCGCGGCGGCAAGCGCAAGAAGGGCAAGCGCGGAACAGTCGATCAGGAAGCGGTGACGGCGAACATCTCGAAAACGATGACCGCCATGCGCGGCGCCCCCGCGCGTCGCGGATCGCGTCGCTCGCGACGAACCGTCGTACCGCGAGGAAGTCGAAGCACAGCGCATTGCCGAAGTCGAGCGCGAGAAGACGATCGTGCGCGTGAACGAGTTCATCACCGTGAGCGAGCTGGGCGCGATTCTCAAGGTTCCGCCAACCCAGATCGTGACGTTCACGCTGAAAAACCTCGGCTTGATGGTGACGATCAATCAGCGGCTCGACTTCGATCAGATCGAGCTGATCGCCTCCGAGTTCGGCTTCCAGGCCGTGCGCGAAGCCGATTACGCCGTCGCCGATTCCGCCGACGAAACGGCCGACGAGCGCGAGGATCTCCTCCCGCGTCCGCCCGTCGTCACGATCATGGGTCACGTCGACCACGGCAAGACGTCGCTGCTCGATTACATCCGCAAAGCCAACGTCGTCGCGGGCGAGGCCGGCGGCATCACGCAGCACATCGGCGCCTACCACGTCACGCTCGCGAGCGGCAAGACGATCACCTTCCTCGACACGCCGGGCCACGAGGCCTTCACCGCCATGCGCGCGCGCGGCGCCCAGGTCACGGACATCGTCGTGCTGGTGGTCGCTGCCGACGATCAGGTGATGCCGCAGACGATCGAGGCAATTTCGCACGCCAAGAACGCCGGCGTGCCGATGGTCATCGCGATCAACAAGATCGATCTACCGTCGGCGAACGTGCCGAAGGTGAAGCAGGAGCTGCTGCAGCACGGCGTCGTGCTCGAGGAGTTCGGCGGAACGACGCTCGACACGCCGATCTCCGCGAAGAAGGGCACCGGCGTTCCGGAGCTCCTCGAACAGATCCTGCTGCAGGCCGAGATTCTCGATCTGCGCGCCAATCCGAATCGGCGCGCCAGCGGCGTGGTCGTCGAAGCCCAGCTCGATCCGGGCAAGGGTCCCGTTGCGACCGTACTCATCGAGAACGGGACGATCCACGTCGGCGAGGACTTCATCTGCGGCATGTTCTCGGGACGCGTCCGCAATCTGTTCGACGAGCGCGGCAAGCCCGTGAAGAGTGCCGGTCCGGCGATTCCGGTTCAGGTGCTCGGCATGGACGGCGTGCCGATGGCCGGCGATCAGCTTCGCGTGGTCGAGGATGCGACGTCGTCGCGCGAGATCGCGCAGCGGCGCCAGCGACTCGATCGAGAGGCGAAGAGCCGTCGCACGTCGCGCGCGGCGGTGTCGCTCGAGGACTTCATGTCGCAGGCGGCGGCGGGGCTCGTGCAGTCGCTGCGGCTCGTGATCAAGGCGGATCAGGGCGGACCGGCGGAAGCGCTCGCCGATGCGCTCGGTCAGCTCTCGACGAGCGAGGTTCGCGTGGAGGTAATTCACCGCGGGGTGGGTGCGATCACCGAGAGCGACATTCAGCTCGCCAAGGCATCCGGCGCGATCATCATCGGCTTCCACGTGCGCCCGGACAACAACGCGCGCGCGGCGGCCGAGCGCGAAGGCGTCGAGATCAAGCTGTACCGGATCATCTACGAGGCGGTGGCGGAGGTTCGCGCCGCGCTCGAGGGGCTGCTGCGTCCGGACGAAAAGGAAGTCACGCTCGGCGAGGCCGAGGTTCGCGATCTGTTCAAGGTGCCGCGCATCGGCGTCATTGCCGGATGCTTCGTGCGCAGCGGCGTGATCAATCGCGCCGGAAAGGTGCGCGTCGTGCGGGACGGTGTCGAGGTGTATGCAGGGACGATCGGATCGCTGCGTCGCTTCAAGGATGACGTGAAGGAGGTCCGTGAGGGATTCGAGTGCGGTATCGGCATCGAGAACTTCAACGACGTCAAGGTCGGCGACGTGATCGAGTGCTATCGCACCGACCAGATCGCACGCACCCTCTAGAGCGTAGCCGGACCGGCGCGCGCGGGCGAACCAGCTGCCCGCTCGCGTCGCCGGATTCTCGCCGAGGTTTCAGATGGCTCACGATAACAGACGTTCCGAGCGCGTGGCGGAAGCCATACGTATCGAGGTAGCGACCTTTCTCACGGAAGGCGCGAAGGATCCGCGCATTGTCGGATTCGTCACGGTCACTGGCGTCGAGGTCACGCACGATCTCAGGCACGCGAAGGTGTTCGTGAGCGTGATGGGCACCGAGAAGGAACAGCGAACGACGTTGGAGGGGCTGTCGAGCCTCGCGCCGCATTTGCGGTCGCGACTCTCGAGGTCGCTCGCGCTGCGCTTCGCTCCCGAGCTCGAGTTCCGCCACGATCCGAGCGTCGAGCGCGCGGCCCGAATCGAGACGCTGCTCGCGCAGGTGAAGAGCGAGCGCCTCGAGATGGACGAGGAGAAGCGGGAAGACGAAGCGGATGCGGAGGACTCGACCGATTGACGCGCTGCTCCTCGTGGACAAGCCCGCCGGCATCACCTCCCACGACGTCGTGAGCGTGGCTCGCCGCGCGCTCGGCGAGAAACGCATCGGACACGCGGGCACGCTCGACCCGTTCGCGACCGGGCTGCTGGTGCTGCTCACCGGGCGCGCCACGCGCGTGCTGCCGTACGTCGAGGGCGACCCCAAGGAGTACGAGGCGACGATTCGCTGGGGCGCGGAGACGGACACCGATGACGCCACCGGCACAGTCACGCGCGAGACAGCTGTCGCGGTGCCGACGCGCGAAGCGATCGAGCGGGGCATTGCGGCGTTGACTGGGCGCATCGAGCAGACGCCGCCGAGCTATTCCGCGAAGCAGGTGGACGGCCGGCGCGCCCACGAGGCTGCGCGCCGAGGTGAGCCGCTCACGCTCGCACCGGTTCCGGTGCACGTGCACAGCTGGGTCGTGCGTGCGCATCGCGAGGGCGATGGCGAAACCGACGTCACGATTCGCTGCGGCGCCGGAACCTACATCCGTGCGCTCGCACGCGACCTCGGACGCGCGACGAACAGCGCGGCGCATCTCTCGGCGCTCCGCCGCACGCGCAGCGGCCCGTTCGATGTGGAGGACGCGACCTCGTTTGCCGATCTCCGCGACCAGCGCGCGTCGCTGCGCTCGCCGCGCGAGGCGATTCCATCGATCGCCGAGCAGCGCGTGAGCGCCGATGATGCAGCGAGACTTGCGCGCGGGATGCGCGTGGGTGCGAGCATCGAGGGCGAGCGGGCTGCGCTCCTCGACGATGCCGGTGCGCTGCTCGCGATTGCGGAACGGAGCGGCGAGGAGTGGCAGCCGCGCGTGGTGCTCGCCCATGAGTGAGAAGTTCCGCACTTGGGATGATTCGGGATTGCCCCCAACCGCGCGCGGAACGGTGCTCACCGTCGGCACCTTCGACGGCGTGCACCGCGGCCACCAGCGCGTGCTCGAATGCATCGCACGCCGCGGCGACGAGCTCGGCCTCAGCAGCGTGCTCGTCACCTTCGACCCGCATCCGCTCGAGATTGTGCGCAAGGAGGCCGCTCCGGCGCTGCTCACACTAGGCCCCGAGAAGCTCGAGGTAATCGCCGAGAGCGGCATCAACTACGTCGCGATCGTCCCCTTTACCAAGACGCTGCAGCGCTACGACGCGGCCGCCTTCGTCGATCAGATTCTGCGACAGCGCTTCCACGTGCGGCATCTCGTGATCGGCCACGACCACGGATTCGGCCGCGGCCGCGCCGGCGACGTCGAGGTGCTGCGACGACTCGGCGATACGCGCGGCTTCACCGTCGAGGTCGTGCCGGCCGTCGAAGGTCCAAATGGCGTCGCGATCTCGTCGACGTCGATCCGCCAGGCCATCGTGGCGGGAGAGCTCGAGCGAGCCGCACGCCTGCTTGGCCGCGCCTACTCCATTGCTGGCCGTGTTCAGGGCGGTGATCGCCGCGGACGGCTACTCGGTTTTCCGACCATCAACCTCGGCGCGCCGTCGTCGAGGAAGCTTCTCCCGCAACCGGGGGTCTACGCGGTTCGCGCGCAGACGCACCTCGGCGCCTTCGGGGGTATGATGAACCTCGGCGCTCGGCCGACGTTCGGGGACGAAACCGTCGCGATCGAGGTCCATCTGTTCGATGCCGACGGTGATTTCTACGATCGCGCCGTTCGGGTCGACATCATCGCGCGGCTGCGGGACACTCTCAAGTTCGAGAGCGCGGAGACACTCGTGGCGCAGCTCCGCGAGGATGAAGTACAGGCACGCCGCGCGTTGACTCAACCGTTGTCCAGCCATAACGTTAAGAGCTGAGCAATATCCTCAATTCCGTCTTTCCGACGCATGAATCCCAATATCCGTAATCGTCTTCTCATCATCCTCGTTCTCGTGGTCGCGTCCGTCTGGGCACTCTGGCCCAGGACCGTCACCGTGCGCGAACGAAGCGCCAAGACCGGTCTTTTTCACGACACGACGATCAAGAGCGTGCCGCTCAAGAAGGGGCTCGATCTACAGGGCGGGATGTATCTCGCACTGGAGGTGGACGACTCGAAGCAAGCGGTGCAGGACAAGGCGGAGGCGATCGACCGCGCGCTGAAGGTCGTGCGCAACCGCATCGATGAGTTCGGCGTATCGGAGCCGGTGGTGCAGAAGGTGGGCACCGATCGCATCGTCGTGGAGCTTCCCGGCGTCGATGACCGCGCGCGCGCAGAGGGACTCGTGCAGAGCTCCGCCTTTCTCCAATTCCAGATCACGGACAAGACGCAGGCGTTCGACAAGGCGCTGGGGCGCCTCGACGCCGCAGTGAGGCAGAGTGGCGGGGCGACGCTCGCGGCGGCGAAGGATACCGGCAAGACCGCGTCGCCTCTCAATCTCTTTTCCGCCGCGGACAGCGGAAAGGCGAAGAGCGATAGCGCCAAGAAGGACACGACGGTTGCAACCGCTACGGGCGGCCCATTCTCGAAGCTGATTCAGCCCGGCCAGATACCGGGTGAGTATCTCGTCGCCAAGTCGGACGTCGCGACGCTGCAGAGCTATCTCGATCGCAAGGAAGTTCAGGCAGCGTTGCCCCCGGGCAAGTCGCTCCATTGGGGCAGCGAGGATCTGAGCGCGGGGAATACGCTCTATGCCACGCTGTATCTCGTGGACTCGCGCCCGATCATCACGGGCGAGTTTCTCACCGACGCAAAGCCCGGCAACGATCCCACGGAAGGGCAGTTTGTCTCGTTCACGCTGAACAACGAAGGCGGACGCCGTTTTCGCACGGAGACCGGAAAGCACATCGGAGATTACATGGCGATCGTGCTCGACGATCGCGCGATGGGCAAGCCGCCCGTCATCCAGAGCGCGATTGGCACGCGCGGGCAGATCACGATGCGCGGCGCGTCGTTGCAGAAGACGCAGGATCTCGCGCTCGTGCTCCGCGCTGGCGCGCTTCCGGTGCCGCTCAAGATCGTGGAGTCGCGCTCGATCGGCTCCTCGCTCGGCGCGGACTCGATTCGCGACGGCATTCATGCCGGCATCGCTGGCGTGACCCTCGTCGTGCTCATCATGCTCCTGTACTATCGCTTCTCCGGAATGCTCGCGGTCATCGCGCTGCTGCTCTATCTGTTGTTCACGCTCGCGCTCCTCGCGGGGCTCGAGGCGACGGTCACGCTTCCCGGACTCGCTGGACTCGTGCTGTCCGTCGGCATCGCGCTGGACGCAAACGTGCTGATTTTCGAACGAATACGAGAGGAAATGGTGCACGGGAAAACCGTGCGCGCCTCCATCGATGAGGGATTCAAGCACGCGATGAGCGCCATCATCGACTCGAACGTGTCGACCGTGCTCACCGCGCTCGTTCTGTTCGAGGTCGGCACGGGACCGGTGAAGGGATTCGCGGTTACGCTGATGGCGGGCATTGCCGCATCGATGGTGAGCTCGATCTTCGTCGTTCGAACCTTCTTCCTCCTGTGGCTGAACCGCACGCGCGGCGCCCAGACGCTGAGCATCTGATGCTTCGTATTCTGCACGACACCAAAATCGACTTCATTCGGCTGTGGAAAATCACCACCGTCGTGACGCTGCTCTTCATTCTGCCTGGCCTCCTGTGGATCGCCGTGAGCGGATACAAGTACAGCATCGAGTTCACCGGTGGCACGCTGATGCAGGTGCGCTTCGTCCAGGCGCCGAACATTGCCGACGTACGCTCGACGCTCGATGACGCCGGGATCAAGGGCGCGGAGATCACGCAGTTCGGCACCGATCTCGACTATCTGATCCGCGCGCAGGATCCACGGGCCGTCGCGCAGCAGACTCGCGGAGCGGAGTCGATTGCCACGGAAATTCAGGCCGCGCTCACGAAGCGATTCAGCGCAACGGCGTTCACGGTGCAGCGCACCGAGGCGGTTGGCCCGAAGGTCGGCGGTGAGCTGCGAACAGAAGGCGATCTACGCCATCCTGATCTCGTTCCTCATGACGCTCGCCTATCTCGCGTGGCGCTTCGAGTGGCGATTTGGCGTCGCGGCCGTCGTCGCGACCGCGCACGACATTCTCGCGACGCTCGCCTTCATCAAGTACGCGCACCTCGAGATCTCGCTCGTCGTCGTCGGCGGGATCCTCACGATGATCGGTTATTCGCTCAACGATACGATCATCATCTTCGACCGCGTGCGCGAGAATCTGAAACGCCGGCACAAGGTCTCGCTCTACGACACGCTCAACCGGTCGGTGAACGAGACGCTGCCTCGCTCCGTCCTCACGCACGCAACCGTGTTCGCGACGCTGCTCGCACTCGCGTTGCTCGGCGGCGAAGTGCTGCGACCGTTCGCGCTCGTCATGCTGTTCGGCGTGGTGACGGGAACGTTCAGCTCGATCTACGTCGCGCCGCCGCTGCTGCTGTGGATCGAATCCAAGTGGCCGCGCACGGAAACCGAGGGCGGCGCCGGATCGCGCGCACGGATGCCTCGCGCGGCGCCGGTCACGATGAGCCGGTAGTCGCATCATCGGCGCGTCGCCCGTGCCGATGCGATTCATTGATAGTCATTCCCATCTCGCCGATGCGGTCTTCGACGAGGACCGCGACGGCGTGATCGAGAGAGCGGCGGCCGCCGGTGCGGTCGCCGTCGTCTGCATCGGCGCCTCGCTCGCCGACGCCGCGCGCGCGCGCGGGCTCGCGGGGCAGTACCCGCTGCTGCGCTGGACCGCAGGCATCCACCCGCACGAAGCCGAATCCTTCAACGCGGCCACCGACATCCCCGCGCTCGAAGCGCTCCTCGATGCCGGCGCCGTCGGAATCGGCGAGTGCGGGCTCGACTACCACTACGACAACGCGCCGCGCGCTCTCCAGCACGACACCTTCGAGGCGCAGCTCGCGCTCGCGGCGGAGCGCTCGCTGCCGGTGATCGTGCACACGCGCGACGCCGAAGCCGACACCACGATCATGATCGACCGCGCGGCGCGCGACGGCGTCACCGGCGTCCTTCACTGTTATACGGGCTCGCTGGCGCTCGCCGAGCGCGCGCTCGGGTACGGATGGTACGTCTCGTTCAGCGGGATCATCACGTTCAAGACGTGGACGGATGTCGAGCTCCTGCGCCGCATCCCGGACGACCGGTTGCTCGTCGAGAGCGATGCACCCTATCTCGCCCCCGTTCCGCGACGAGGCAAGCGCAACGAGCCCGCGTGGGTGGTGCACACGATCGAGCACCTGGCCGTCGCGCGCGACGTCGCGCCCGACTCGCTCGCCGATCGTTGTCGCGAGAATACGGAGCGGTTGTTCGGGTTTACGGCGCGCCCGCCGAACACCTAGCTCCGTTATCTTGGGGTAGCTATCATCAGCCGAGCAATTCCCCCCGTCGCGCAATGGAGGCACGAGTGGCTGCTGTTCCGTCCGATATCGAGATCGCGCAACACGCGAAGATGCGCCCCATCGTGGATGTCGCAGCCGATCTCGGACTCAGGGCGGACGAGCTGGATCTCTACGGCAAGTACAAGGCAAAGATAGATCTCGAGGTTTCCCAACGCCCCACGAAGGGACGGCTGGTTCTCGTCACGGGCGTCAATCCGACCGCGGCAGGCGAGGGAAAGAGCACGACGCTGGTGGGTCTCACGCAGGCGATGCGCCGACTCGGCAAGAATGCCGTGCTCTGCATGCGCGAGCCGAGCATGGGGCCGGTGTTTGGCGTGAAGGGAGGGGCAGCGGGCGGCGGATACGCGCAGGTGGTCCCGATGGAGGACATCAACCTCCACTTCACCGGCGACTTTCACGCGATCGCCGCGGCCCACAATCTCCTGTCGGCCATGCTCGACAATCATCTCACGCAAGGCAACCCGCTCAACGCCGATCCGCGCCGCATCACCTGGCCTCGCACCATTGACATGAACGACCGCTCGCTTCGCGATGCGGTGATCGGACTCGGTGGCGTCGCGAACGGCGTGGTGCGCGAGGAGCGGTGGGTGATCATCCCCGCGAGCGAGGTGATGGCGATCGTCGCGCTGGCGTCGAGCCGCGAGGACCTCGAGGCCCGCCTCGCACGCATTGTCGTGGGTGCGACGGCGGGCGCCAAGCGCGAGCCCATTCGCGCGAGCGACCTCAAGGCTGTGGGCGCGATGAGTCTGTTGCTCAAGGATGCGATTCGTCCGAACCTCGTGCAGACGCTCGAGGGAGGGCCGGCCATCGTGCATGCGGGTCCCTTCGGCAACATCGCGCACGGCTGCAACAGCGTCATCGCGACCAAGACCGCCCTCGCGCTCGCCGACATCGTGCTCACCGAGGCCGGCTTCGGCTCGGACCTGGGTGGCGAGAAATTCTTCGACATCAAGTGCCGTTCCGCCGACTTGCATCCCGAGGTTGCCGTCCTCGTCGCGACGGTTCGCGCGCTCAAGCTCAACGGCGGCGCGAACAAGAAGAACCTCGCCACAGAGGATCTCGGCGCGCTGGAAAAGGGACTGCCGAACCTCGCGCTGCACATTGAGAACGTCCAGCAGTTCGGCGTGCCCGTGATCGTCGCGATCAACCGGTTCACCACCGACAGCGATGCCGAGCTCGCGATGGTGGCGGATTTTGCGCGCAAGCACAAAGTGCGCGTGGCGTTGAACGAGGTGTGGGAGAAGGGCGGTGCGGGCGGGGAAGAGCTCGCGCGCGAGGTCCTCGAGGCGCTCGAGAAGGACAAGTCGGCATTCAAGCCGATCTACGATGCGAAGCAGCCGATCAAGACGAAGATCGACACGATCGTGCGCAAGGTGTACGGCGGTGATGGCGCCGACTACACTGCCAAGGCGGATCGTGCGATCGAGTATCTCGAGTCCATTGGACTAGCCGAAACGCCGGTGTGCATGGCGAAGACGCAGTACTCGGTCACCGACGACGCGACGAAATTGGGGCGTCCCAAGGGCTTTCGAATCAACGTCAACGAGGTGTACCCGCTCGCCGGCGCCGGCTTCATCGTCGCGCAGGCGGGAGACATCATGACGATGCCCGGATTGCCCAAGGAGCCTTCCGCCGAGAAGATGAGTATCACGAAGGACGGCACGATCACCGGACTGTTTTAGCTCCGCGAGGCGGGAGCGGGTTGTTTTCTATCGAAAGGGGGATGTGTGGCGCAACACCGTATCGAAACAGCGACAGCTCCTGCCGCGATCGGCCCGTACTCTCAGGGAATCGTGGCGGGCGGATTTCTCTTCACTGCCGGACAGATCGGGTTGGATCCAGCATCGGGGAAGATGGTAGAGGGTGGCATCGTCGAGCAGACCACTCGCGTGCTCGCGAATCTTCGCGAGGTGCTCGCCAAGGCCGGAGCCACGTGGACGGACGTGGTGCGAAGCACCGTGTATCTCGTCGATCTCGCCGAATTTCCCGTGGTGAACGAGATCTACGGCAAGCAATTGGGGAGTGCGCGCCCGGCTCGCTCCACCGTCCAGGTTGCGGCACTGCCACGGGGCGGACTGATCGAGATCGATCTCATCGCCCAGATTCCGACATGATGGATGCGACGAACCGGAGCGGCAATCGTGAGTAGGTCAATCGGTTTGAGCATCGCGGTCGTGTGCGCGATGTCTCTCGCCGCCGTCGGCGTGCGCGCTCAGGTTGCGGACAGCGCGCGCGTCGGCATCTCGCCCCAAACCGACAGTGCGCGCGCCGCCGCGGCCCCGCGCGTGGGCGCCGTGGCGGACTCGCTCATCGACCGGCGCGACTCGATACTTCGCGCCGGGCCGCCGATTCGCCCCAAGACTGCGCTCCTGCGATCGCTCCTGATTCCAGGGTGGGGACAGGCGTCGCTCGATCGCGGCACCGCGGGCGCGACCTACTTCGCGCTCGAGGCGGGCTCGATCGCGATGCTGATCTTCGCGAAGCACGAGCTGGCCGTCGCACGACGTGCGGCGCTCGACAGCACCTTCGTCGCCGACTCGGTTCCGCTTGGCCCGCCGCCGAACGTGGGCGCCCGCGTTCGCGTGCGCAGACTTCAGGTGGAGGACTGGGCCGCCCTGATCTTCTTCACCCATCTCTTTTCCGCGGCCGACGCATTCGTCTCCGCGCACCTGTGGGACGTGCGCGTGCAGGTCCACGGCGGGCAGGCGATGCGCGCCGGGGGCATCTCCGCGACGATTCCATTTTGAGCGGGAGCAGCGCCCCGGTCGGCGTCTTCGACTCGGGGATCGGCGGTCTCACCGTCGCTCGCGAGATCGAACGACAGCTCCCTCACGAGCGCATCATCTACTTCGGCGACACCGCGCGCGTGCCGTACGGGCCGAAGAGTCCGGAGACCGTGCAGCGCTACAGCCGCGAAATCGCGGACTGGCTCGTGGGAGAAGGCGTGAAGGCGATCGTGGTTGCGTGCAACACGGCCACGGCGCACGCGCTGCCGATGCTACGCGAGTACGTCGCGATACCGGTGATCGGCGTCGTCGAGCCGGGCGCGCGGGCGGCGATGCGGGTGACGCGATCGCAAGTGGTCGGAGTGATCGGCACCGCGGGCACCATCGCCTCCGGCGCGTACGAGCGCGCGATCCACGCGATCGAGCCGCGCGCCCGAGTCGTCGCACGCGCCTGTCCGCTGTTCGTTCCGCTCGTCGAAGAAGGATGGACGGATCGCGAAGCGACGCGCCTCATCGCGCGCGAATACCTCGAGCCGCTGGCCGAGGCGAACGTGGACACGATCGTGCTGGGTTGCACGCACTATCCGTTGCTAGTGCCGATGCTCGCGGAGGTCGCGCGCTCCGGCGTGCGGCTCATCGACAGCGCGGCGGAGACCGCGGCGGAAACGCGCCGGACGTTGATCGAGCTCGATCTCGTCGCTCCGAACGATATCGGAAGTACCCACGCACCGATACGTCGCCTCCGACGATCCCGATCACTTCCTACGCGTGGGCCAGCGCTTCCTCGGTTCGACGATCGATCGCGTCGAGAAGGTCACCCTCGGATGAGCCAGTCCACGCGCGCAGCTCGATGCGCTCGGGGCGCATGACGAGATACGCCGGGCGGTCCACCCACGCGCCCGGGTTCGCGTACACGCCGCCCGAGGGCGCGCGCTCGAGCGTGGCGACGTGCGAATGACCGAACACGGCGAGCTCCGTGTCGCGGTGCGCGGCGAGGTACTCGTGCGCCACGGCGCGAAGCCCGCTCCCTCCGTCCGTCGCTCGGCGCGCTTTGCTATGACTGGAGGTGCCGCTCGCGATGCGCGTCGCGAAGTCCGGATGCAGCGCGCCGAAAGCCCGGATCGCGAGCGGATTCCGCATCACGCGCCTGAACGCGCGGTACCGCCGGTCCTCCTGCGGTCGCAATCCGTCGCCGTGCGCGACGTGCGCGCGCCATCCGCCAAGAACTCCGTTCCATTCGCCGAGCACGAGCTGCGCGCCGATCTCCTGCGTGAGTACCTCGCCGCCCCACGCATCGTGGTTTCCCGCGACCATGAGTACCGGTTTCCCGCTGTCCGCGAGCGCGGCGAGTGCGCCCAGCACGCGAACGTGTCCCCGCGGCATCACGGTTCGCCACTCGTACCAGAAATCGAACAGGTCGCCATTGATCACGACGGAGCCAGCGCTGGCTCGCGCGAAATTCAGAAACGCGGCGACGTCCCGCTCTCGCTCGGAGGGCGCAGCGCCAAGGTGCGCGTCGGACATCAGCAGACATGGCGCGGGAAGCATGCGCACATTCTAGTCGTCGCAGGCGCGCATTACAAACCGATCGCGCATCGCGGGAACGGCTATGATCCCTGAATCCGTGACCGAGCTTCGCGTGCGCTACGCCGAAACCGACCAGATGGGCGTCGTCTACCACGCCAACTATCTCATCTGGTGCGAGATCGCGCGCACCGATCTCATTCGCACCTTCGGCGCCAGCTATCGCGAGCTCGAGGAGCGAGGCGTCCGCCTCGCCGTCTCGGAGGCATCCGTGCGGTACATTGCAGCAGCT
The DNA here is from genome assembly GCA_963827355.1 of uncultured Gemmatimonadaceae bacterium. Classification (GTDB taxonomy): domain Bacteria; phylum Gemmatimonadota; class Gemmatimonadetes; order Gemmatimonadales; family Gemmatimonadaceae; genus FEN-1250. The sequence goes on along the minus strand of CAWHAS010000013.1, from coordinate 15,431 downwards.
CGCTATGACGACCGGATTCGCGTGGAGACTCGGCTCAGCCGCGTCACCTCCCGCACCATGATCTTCGACTACACCATTCTGAATGCCGACAGCTCGCAGCGACTCGCCACTGCCAGCACGACGCTCATCTCGCTCGATCCGTCGAATCGCGTCACGGCGCTCCCCGCCGAAGTCCGGCGCGCGCTCTCGGGTGACGAGGCGCACGATGCCTCGTAGCGGGGCGCTGGCACTCGTCGCTGTCGCCGCACAGCTCGCGCTGTTCGGCGCGTGCGCCTCGGGCGGTTCCTTGGCGGCAGCCTCGTCATCGACTGCCGTCGATGTGCCGCGCTACGGGCGGTTGCTCGCGATGGCTGACGAGCGTCGCATGGACACTGCGCTGGTGCAGGGAATCTTCCGATCGGGCTCGAGCGCCGAGCGCGCGGCCGCGGCGCTTGCGGTGGGGCAGGTCCACGGAACGGTGTTGGCGCCCACGCTGCGGTCACTCCTATCCGATCGCGACACCACGGTCGCCTCCAACGCTGCCTACGCCCTCGGGATGCTCGCCGACACGGCAGGGATCGCGGCGCTCGCGCACGCGCTCGATGCGTCGCCCGCCGTGGGCCAGAACGCCGCATGGGCGCTCGGCCAGATCGGCGATCCGGCGCGTGCGGCGATCGTAGCCGCGCTCGCACCCACCTCGCCGCGTCGAGCTGCGCGCGTGCGCGGCGCGCTGCTCCTCGCGACGTTCCTGCTCAAACCAGTGCCGGTGGAAGCCGTGCGCCCGTGGCTCACCGACACGAGCGCTCTCGTGCGATGGAGCGCCGCGTATGCGATCGCGCGCCCGTACGCGCCCGCGGGCGTGCGCGACCTCATCCCGCTCGCATCCGACACGAGCGGCGAAATCCGCGCGCAGGTGGCGCGCGCGTTCTCGCATCGCGCCGCAGGCGACTCCCTCGCGTCGCTCGTGCTCGCGCCGCTCACCACGCTCGCGAGCGATCCGAATGCCCACGTGCGCATCAACGCGCTCCATTCGCTGGCGACTTATGGTGTGTCGAGCATGCGGGTGGTAGTGAAGGGCACGCTCGATCGCGATGCGAACGTCCGCATCACCGCCGCGCAGGAGCTCGGCTCCGTGCTCGGCAACAGCCGCGCCGCGTGGATGTCTGCGTGGAAGGCGGATACCGGATTCATGTACCGTCGCAGCCTGCTCGCATCCGCTCTTTCGCAGGACGTCGTCCTTCCCGCCACGGAATTGGATGATCCGGACAGCTGGGTGCATCAGGGCGACTGGCGCCTTCGCGCCGCCGTCGCCGAGGCGGGCGGAGCGTCACCGACGGTACTGCGGTTGCGCGAGGTCTCGCTCCCGCTGTCGCGCGATCCGGATCCGCGCGTTCGCGCCGTCGCATTCGCCGCGATGGCCCCGCATGCGGACAGCGCCGACGGTCATCCATGGCGGCGCGAGTTCATGGAATACGGGCTCACTGACGAGGACGTGATCGTCCGCGCCACCACCAGCGGCTCGCTCGAGGGGCACGCGACGGCGGCCGAGGTGCCGCTGGTGCTTGCGAGCTATCGCCGCTCGGAATCCGACTCGCTGAACGACGCACGGATCGCCGCCGTCCGCTTCTTCATTTCGGCCTGGACGCGCGACAGCTCGCACTTCGCGGACTCCGTCACCGAGGCGATTCGGGCGCTTCCGGTGCCGCCCGACATGCTCACGCGCAACGCGGCCGCCGGATTCCCGCTGCTCGAGAGCTGGCGGCGTGCGCCACTGCCACCGCCCAAGCCCGCGTCATGGTACGAGGGGATCGTGCGAACGCGCATTCTTCCCGCGCTCGCGGGAAAGCTCCCGCACGCCGAGATCGTGACGGAGCGCGGGACGATCACTCTGGAGCTCTATCCGGTGGACGCGCCGCTCACGGTGGAGAATTTTCTCTCCCTCGCCGCGAGAAAGTTCTACGACGGCGGCCGCTTCTTCCGCGTGGTCCCGAACTTCGTCGCGCAGGACGGCGACCATTGCGGCGACGGATCCGGCGGGCCGTCCTACAACATCCGCGATGAGTTCAACCCCCGCCGCTACGAACGCGGGTCGCTCGGCATGGCGCTGTCGGGTCCCGACACCGGCGGCAGCCAATATTTCATGACGGTCGCCCCCGACCCGCACCTCGACGGCCGCTACACCGTTTTCGGCCGCGTGATCGGCGGCTTCGAGGCGCTCGATGCGCTGGTGCAGGGCGACCATCTCGAGCGCATTCGTGGGCTCTAGCGCATCATCCGCCAGCTGGCGGGGTATGATCGATATGCATCTTTATCGTCGATTTGGTGCCGCGCTCCTCTTCGTCGTGGCGTGCTCGCCGCGCGCGAAACCGTTGGTCGGTACGCTGTCCCCGCGACGCGTTCCCTCCGCGGAGCTCCCCCCAGTTCATCGGAAAATCGTCTTTCACTACGATTATTCCCAACCGGAGCTTCGCATTCGCGGCGATGGGGTGGCGCGCATTTCGGCCCCCGACAGCGCCCGTCTCGATTTCTTTGTGAACGACCAGAGTACCGGTCACGCGTTGCTAGTCGGCGATGAGATCCGTCTGGAGGATGGGCAGGAGACGATCCGAAAATTCCTGCCTCCGGCACCGCTTCTCTGGGCGGCTTTGGGCCGCCTGCACGTTCCCGCGGCCGCCGACACGACGGTGCGCGTTGACTCGGACACCGTGCGTGTCGACATTGGACATCAGCCGGGCTGGCGGGCGACCTTCGCCGGCGAGCAGTTGCGGCGGCTCGAGCAGATCGACGGTGGCCGAATTCCGCGGTGGGTCGCACGGCCCGCTGAGGGACCGATTCGATATGAGCAGCCGCGCCTGCGCCGTACACTTCTGCTGACCGTTTCGCGCGTGGACACTGTTCCCGGATTCGATGCTTCGATCTGGCGCTAGACTGTTCCTGGTACTCAGTGGGTTGCTGCTGACGGGGTGTCTCTACCACTTCGCCGGCGGCGGCCTGCCTCCGCACATCAAGACGGTGGCGGTGCTGCCGTTCGACAACGAGACGCCGCAGCCGACGCTGCAGCGCGAGCTGTACGATCTCATGCGCCGCGATGTCGAGAACCGACTCGGGCTTCGCGAGGCGGACGAGGGGAAGGCGGACGCGATCGTGCGCGGCAAGATTCTGCGATACGATCCCGACATTCCCGCGGCCTACACCGCCGACCGCACCGCGCAGGCGACCTCCACCGAACGCAAGCTGCAAATCACGCTCGATGTCGAGATCGTCGATCAGACTACGGGTCGCACGCTGTGGACGCGCAAGGGCATGCTCGAGGAGGGAACGTACGCCGAGCGCGCCGAGTCGGATGGGCGGCGGCAGGCCCTCACGAAGGTCGTGAACGACATCATCGCCGGGGCACAATCGCAATGGTAGGGCGCGCGACGTCGGGGAAGTCGTCGTACGGATGCCTGGTGTTCATTCTGTTGATCGGGGCGGTCCTCTACTTCGGCTTCAACATCGGCAACGTCTACTTCCGCGCGTACCAGTTCCAGGATGCGATGATCCAGGAGTCGCGCTTCGCCGCGCACAACCCGAACGAGGTCATCATCGCGCATCTGCGCGCGCAGGCGGACTCCCTCGGGCTTCCCGAGGGCGCGAGCAAGATTCAGATTCGGCGCAAGCCGAACGAGATCTGGATCTGGTGCGAATACATCGAGACCGTCCCGCTGCCGTGGAAGGTGCAGGAGATCGACTTCAATCCGCACGCGGAGAGGGTCTTCTGAGCGTTCGCGCGCCCGCGCGGAAGGTGATGTCCTGGAGCGACGCGGTGCGCTGGCGTGACGCGCAGTCGGGCGCAGTGGTGTTCACCAACGGCGTGTTCGATCTCCTCCACGTCGGCCATATCGACCTGCTCACCACCGCCCGCGCCCTCGGCGACCGCCTCATTGTGGCGCTGAATGGCGATGCCTCCGTTCGCCGTCTCAAGGGACCTCAGCGCCCCGTGCGAACCGAAGCCGAGCGCGCGTATGTGGTGGCAGCGCTCGAGTGCGTCGATGCGGTGACGGTGTTCGATCAGGACACGCCGCTCGAGATCATCGTGGCGCTCCATCCCGACGTGCTCGTGAAGGGCGGCGATTACACGCCGGACACCATCGTTGGACGCGCGGAAGTCGAATCGTGGGGCGGACGCGTGCATGTCGTCGCGCTCACCGAAGGTCATTCCACCACCCGCATCATTGAGGCGCTTCGTGCCGGCTCCTGAAGTCTCTGCACGCGTGGGACGCGCGTTGGACGCATTGCGTCCGGTCACCATCGAGCGACGCGCGTCGGCGTACGCGGAAGGCTCCTGCCGCATCACCTGCGGCAACACGCGCGTGCTCTGCACCGCGAGCGTCGAGGACGGCGTGCCCGCGTGGCGACGCGGTCGTGGCGAGGGATCGATGACCGCCGAGTACGCGATGCTTCCGCGCGCGACGCACACGCGCACGTCGCGCGAGCGCACGCAGATCGGCGGGCGCACGCAGGAGATCCAGCGGCTCATTGGTCGCAGCCTGCGCGCTATGCTCGATGACTTCAAGTTCGGAGAGTTCACGATCAAGGTCGATTGCGACGTGCTCCAGGCCGACGGCGGCACGCGCACGGCGTCGATCACCGGGGCCTGCGTCGCGGTCGTCGATGCGTTCGACTGGCTCGTACGCGAGAAGAAGATCTCGTCGTCGCCCGTGAAGCGACGCGTCGCCGCGGTGAGCGTGGGCGTCATCGACGGCGAAGCGCGTCTCGATCTCGACTACCAGGAGGATGTGCGGGCCGAGGTGGACATGAATGTCGTGATGACGAGCGAGGGGAAATACGTGGAGGTGCAGGGAACTGGCGAGCACGGCACCTTCGATCGCACCGCGCTCGATCGCCTGCTCGGTCTCGCCGATGGCGGCGTCATGTCGCTGCTGCTCGCGCAGGAGCAGGCGCTCCGCGCGTGAGCGTCACGTATCTGCTCGCGACGCGCAGCCTCGGCAAGCTGTACGAGCTGCGCCCGATGTTCTCGGCGGCCGGGCTCGAGGTGACGGATCTGGACGGCGCTGGAATTCCGGAGACTGCGGAGGAAGGTGGACTCGAGGAGTTCGATACGTTCGAGGAGAACGCGCTCGCGAAGGCGAAATATTTTCGCGCGAGGAGCGGACTCGTGACCATTGCCGACGATTCCGGGCTCGAGGTGCAGGCGCTCGGCGGCGCACCCGGAGTGCACACGAAGCGGTGGAGCGGTCGCGCCGATCTCGAGGGACGCGCGCTCGATGTCGCGAACAACGACTTTCTGCTGCGAAAGTTGGGAACGGCGACGGATCGTCGTGCGCGCTACGTGTGTGTCGCCGCGATCATCGATGGCAGCGGACATCGGACGTTCCGAGGAGAGAGCGAGGGCGAGATTCTAGATTCACCACGCGGAGAGGGAGGATTCGGATACGATCCGCTCTTTCTGTCGTCTGATCTGGGCATCACGTTCGCCGAGGCGGAGCGAGCGGTGAAGGAGCGGGGGAGTCATCGCGGGCGCGCGTTCGCGCAGCTGATTGCGTGGCTCGAGGCGCGTGCGCGTAGCGGAAGAACGTGAGTGTGTGCGGTTGACCCGGACCGGCGGGCACGGTAGGTTTTGCGTTCCCCGGGGCGTAGCGTAGCCTGGTATCGCGCCTGCTTTGGGAGCAGGAGGTCACCGGTTCGAATCCGGTCGCCCCGATCGAGATAAGCCCCGAGGGGGGAGTGTGCACCGACTTGCTACACCGGAAGCGCCAGTAGCTCAGGTGGATAGAGCAACAGCCTTCTAAGCTGTGGGTCGGAGGTTCGAGTCCTCCCTGGCGCGTGGACGACGAAAGGATTTGCGCCCATAGCTCAATTGGCAGAGCAAATGACTCTTAATCATTAGGTTGTAGGTTCGATTCCTACTGGGCGCATTAGTCGTGTTTTCATAGACAAAAGAAGGGTAGCCCACTCGATCAGAGTGGCTCCTTTTTTCTTGCCAAAAAAGTCGATTTTGTCCAAGAATTGTCCAAGACCGAGAAAATCGCACTCTTGAGCTATCCTCCGGTCCCAGCGCTAAAATGGTGGGCCTTTTCTCATTTCCCTTTCTCGAAGGTGGAGACTGCAATGCGGCTTCCGCACCTTGCCGGCGCTGTAGCTGTTACGCTCTTAATGTTAGCGCTCGACGTTCGAGCTCAATCAGAGCCCGCCTTTGCAGCAGCACGACCGTTCGTCCACTCACTGAGAGCGCACGCTACGAGGTCGTGCAAGCTTAACTACGCCGCGCGATTCACCTTCCTTCTCGATCGCTACGCAGGCTCGGTGTTTATGCTAGTGCAGAAAGCGGACAGTTCAGGCTTCCGTTGGGCAACTGATTCCTGAGCCCACTCATTGATCCGAAGAGAAGATCAATCTCTGGCCGAGTCAATTATCAACTTTTTGTCTCAGGACTTACCGCCCGAGATATCATTCTGGTGAATGTGAATGATGGTTAACACTTGGAGTCTGTTCATGGACCCTCGCGGCGACTACTTCTGGAAGGCTGTGGATTGATCTTGCCCACGCACAGAGGCTTGACGAACCCGACCCACACGACCTCGTGGTCATTCAACGCGATCTTCATGATCGAATCACTCCCGCCAGGCGATAGAAAAACAGGCACGGAGCTTTTTGATCCGTGAAGATAGCCCCATACCGATCAGAGAGATACAATCTCGAATTCCGATCCGCCGAGAACCGTACTTCGTTCTTTAAGGCATTGGAGGACTTCAAACAGAAACTCGCGGTACTGACAACTGGCTATCGCCCGATTCTTCATGTCGAGTCGCACGGGCACGAAGAGGGTGCAGGACTGTTGCTCGGGTCTGGCGAATTCGTGCGCTGGGACGAGCTGCGACCGTATCTGCGCGAGGCGAACACGCGAACGCGATTTAACTTTCTCGTGGTCATGGCCGCGTGCAACGGCTTTTCGATTGTCCACTCCGTTCCGGCTCATGAGGGCGCACCGTTTTGGGGTGCGGTCGGGCCAAACAAGAGCGTGTACGACGTGGACATGAGTGAGAGTTTCGCGGCGTTCTACTCGGCTCTGCTTTCCACCTACAACGGCACGATTGCATTTCAGGCTCTCAATGAAGCCAGCATCGCAACCGGGGGCGACTACAAGTTTGTCGATGCGGAGTCAGCTTACTGTTATGTGTTTCACACTTACGTTCGAGAAGCTACGACGGAAGATGTCGAGCTACGCGTCGAAGGGATTCTTGCCGAGTGGCTCCAGAGTCATTCGGCAAGCGCCGAGTTCATAGAGCGCATGCGGGCGCAACTTCGCGCGGCAGTCAATGACCATGCAGTACATTTCGGCCGACTTAGAAGAGAGTTCTTGATGCTGGATTTATTTCCTGAAAATGAGCAGCGCTTCACAACGACTTACGATGACTGTCGAGAGGCAGTAACGAAGGCTTTTGGAGAGCACTTCGGATACTTAGGTCGGTTTTGGTGTTCCGAGATCTCCAAAACAGAGAGAGTGGAAGGAAGAAAGGGAGCTCCCCGAAAAGGTGGGCCCCCTTTTTAGTGTGTTTGGGACAAAGTGTGTTCGTGAACGCTCGGCCAGCCGAATCACTAGCCCCCAGAGGGCGGCTAGATCTAGCCCCCTGAGAGAGGCCCAAAGTATTGCGGCGCGCTCTGCTTAGCTGTCACGCTAACCCCCAGAGGGGGGTACCGAAATAGGGCCAAAAGGAGCCTAAACACTTACGTCACAAGCACTTATTGACTTTGCAAGGTGGTCTGAGTACGATTAGGATCGACTAATTTCAGTTGAGGTTGACATGCCAAGAATGCTGGACGCCGAGGAGGTTGCTGCTCGGCTCGGTGTGGACAGGTGGCGGGTTTTAACGATCTCGTACGGTTGGGCTCGCTTCCCGTTGTGAGGCTCGGGGAACGTCAGTTGAGGTTCGATGAAATCGCGCTCGAAAAGTTCATCGCGCTGGGCGGCGCGGTCGAGGTCGCGCGTCGTCAGCGTGACTCTGCCGAGCGATCAGAGGGTTGCTCGATGAACGCGCCGCGTGGATACGTCCCCACACTCCGGGGAGTGAGTCTTCTGGCTTGCCAGTCGATGTGCTTGCTCGTAGTGCGTTCCCGTCGCAGTCGTGGATGGAGTTCAGTTCGTCTGCGAGGAAGCAGCGCGCTCAATCGGATGCGGAGCGACGGCTCGCCTTCGTGCGGGCGATGAAGCCGAGGACATGATCAATGTGACTTCGAGCACGCCTAGCATTGACCTCAGCGCGCGCGTCGCGCAGGCGCGTCATTCCAGTCCTGCGCCGATCATCTGCGTCGATGGCCAGTGTTGGAAGCAGGTGTCACCGTGAACGCGCCCGGATACCTCTCTATGCTCGAAGGTGCTCGTCGCACCGGAATGTCGGTGGCCGATCTTGCGCCACTCAGCATCGTCATTGGGCGAGCCAATGCTTCCCGAATCAATCGTGCGCTCGCTCGCCTTGACACAGCACGCCGCTGGCAGGGCTGAGTGGCAGAGGTACATTGATGGCGACATTGAAGGAGGTCAGCGGAAATACTGAAACATGCCGCCGTTGGAGAGGGGGCGAGTAGGCGCACGACGCAGGGCACCACACTGAGTGACACCCACACACCGAGTTGAACATTCAAGTCGATAAACACGAAACGCCCCAAGCGGAGGTGCTTGGAGCGCCGTCAGGTGTGTACGGTCGTTCTCGTGAGGTCAGTGGACCGCCGCAGCGTGGAAGCTTGAGCGCCGTCATCCTGATCGCTTTGGCCAGCGCCAGCGCATTGAGGTCACGAAGGTCTTGAGCGCCGAGGATGCGGTCGCGCTCATGGTGGAGTTGGCACACATTGTCGTCGCCTCAGGTGTGAGCGACGAGCAGCGCGACCGGATCGCAGCGGGGTGGGAGGAGGTCGCGCGTCGTCGTGGAATCACTCCATTGAGCGAGGCCTGACGATGCCGCCGAGCGAGCCGCTCGCGCTCGCATCGCGCAGGCCAAGCTGCCTGGGATCGCGCCATAAACAATTCCGCAATGGGATACCCAACCAATGGACTTTGATGAACTGGACGAAGTACAGCGCAAGGTCTGCGCGGATGTCGCGACCTACGGGTGGAGTGCGATCAACGTGCTCGGCACCGATCACACTGCGCCGTTTCAGTATTCAATCGGCTTTTACCACACCTTCGGTCATCCAGAGATTCTGATTACGGGGCTTCCCACCGCTACGATGCACGCAATGCTGACTGCCATCGCGAGTGGGTTGCAGGCAGGACGCCGTTATGACGAAGGGTTGCCAGCGACAGACCTGCTGCACGGCTATGACTGTCTGTTCACGCCGGTCCCGCTCGACAGGCTGCCGATCTATTTTGGCGAGGCTCATCGGTATTACTGCGAGGAGCCATTCCCTGCGCTCCAGTGCGTGTGGCCGGACAGAGACGGTCGCTTCCCGTGGGACCCCGAGTTCGATGAATCACTCAAACAGCAGGAGCCCATCCTCCACCCCGGATGAGCGATGCGTGAGCCACAGATCAGCCGAGCTCAGTTCGTCGTCGGCCCCGCCACGTCATCAGATTCCCGAAGCGATCCCGAACCCCATTGAATCGAGGGAGCTAATGGGGCTGGGGTCGCTCAGGGTGAGCTATGGGGCATGATCGAGGGAAGGGAGGTGTCAGGGTGCCCCTAAAGGCATTTATGGCCTCTGGGGGCATCCTAGAGCCATTCCTTAAGGGAGGTCCAAAGTTAAGGCCAAAAATAGGGGGTTAAGCTTATGATCTTGGGTTCTTTTCCTCAAAGTGACCCTAGCTAACCATGTGTGAAATATGGAGTTATGAGCTTGCCTCTCCTCTGTCCAAGTGGTGTCCAAGGGCCTAAAATTAGGTGTTAGGCCTCTCTAGGACACCTTAACACCACCCAAAGGACACCATGATGAACAAGGAAGGAATCCGGAAGCGGGGGAATCGGTATCAGGCGCGCGTGTTCGTACGCGAGAACGGGAGCGGGCAGCAGACCACGAAGGCCAAGAGCTTTCGCACCCGCGCCGCTGCCCTTTCCTGGAAGCGCAGATACGAGGATCAGATTCGGAATGGCACTTACATCCAGCCCGTCAACCGGACGCTCCGCGAGTACGCGAGCGATTGGCTGAAGGGTCGCGCGCTCCCCCCTCGCACTCTCGCGCAGTACAAGCAGAAGCTCGACAGTCACGTCCTTCCCGTGCTCGGCAACTATCCCCTTCAGTCGATCACGTTGAGCATGATCGACCAGTTGTATCACGACCTCGCGCTGAAAGAGCGGAAGGTGAAGGTGGGGAAGGGAAAGAGAGCGACGACGAGGACCAAACTTTTGTCGCCTCGCTCGATCCGATACACGCACGCTGTCCTGAGGTCGTTGCTCACTCACGCAGTGAGAAGTGGAGTGATCGCGACGAACCCCAGCATCTATGCGACCCTTCCTCGATTGGAGCATCGCGAAAGCGATTTCATGACCCCTGACGAGATGAACCGCTTTCTCGCCGCTGCTGCTGACGATCCCTTTCTCTGCTTTTGGGTCGTGCTCGCGGATACGGGTGCACGCCCCGGTGAGGTGCTCGCACTGCGCTGGCGCGATGTGAGGGGAGGGAAGGTTTCGATCAGTCGCACTGCCGTTCGTCATGGAGGCGAGTGGACCTTCGGGAATACCAAAACGAAAAAGTCCACACGCATCGTCTCACTCCCTGAGAGCACCATCGAGGCGCTGCGCGATCACAAGAAGGCCGCGAAGATGGCGATGGAGATGCGAGGGGAGGGTTGGGATGACGACGCGCTCGTGTTCGCGAAGGAGGACGGCGAGCTCCCCGACTATCGCACCCTCATTCGGCACCACTTCGACAAGTACGTGAAGTCGGCGGGGCTCAGGAAGTTGACGCCCTACTCGATGAGGCACGGCCACATCAGCGCACTCGTGGCCTCAGGCATGTCAGTGCGAACGATCAGTGATCGTGTGGGCCACTCGAACGCGACGATGACTCTCAACACTTACAGCCATGTCGAGCAGAAGGATCGTGAGGGCGCTGCGGAGAAGTGGAGCGTGATCCGGCGCGCCTAGTCGTCGAGCACGAACCTCAATACCCTCGCGGCCATGTTGACGGCAACGTAACTCTCGCGCTCCTCTCCTGCGATGGCGTCAGTTGCTCCGTCGGCCATCTCCGCCAGCAGGTGCGTGAGTTCGATGCGAACGTGTACGGGTTGGTCGCCACCGTGAAGCGTGACGTAGCGATCACCGTTCGGCAGGCGTACGACTCGGAACTGGCCGCGTTTGACATGAATCGGCAGCGGATTCGTCACAGGCGCGGTTTTGCCAAGATCTTCGCGAGCATCCCTTGTATCTGCGTTGCCGCTTCGACAGCCGCGTCATCCTTCTCGCTTTCCTCCGCCTCTGCGTTCGCCCTCGCTGTGGCAGCTTCCTCGCCTTCGCACTCCTGCTTCGCCTTGTCCCACGCTGCTTGCCTCGCGGCGTCGCCACGTACACGGAAGCGGCGTAGCTCTTCCTCCGCCCATCCATTCGCATACGTCCTGAGTCGCAGCACCGCATGTTCGTGCGCGCGCTCGTGCTCGTGTGCTGCTTCCCAAAACGCTATCGCCTTGTCAGAAGCCCAACTGGCATTCGGGATAACTCGCCACATCATCCGGCAGTGAGCTTCGATAAATCCAGTGTGCTCGCGCGTGAGCCTCTGCCTCTACTCTCGCAGCGGTATGCGCCCAAAGCGACGCGTTGATCGCCTGCACTTCTGCATCGGCACGTGGCCATAACCCCTCTTCGGCGCGATGCTCCGCGCGCACGCGCTCCGCCTCGGCCCTCTCCTCCACCTCCCGCTCTGCCATTCGCTTCTCGACATCCTTCTCGAAGTCGCGCATGACGATGTGATCGATCAGCCCATACGCGATGAAGCACACCGCCACGATGGCAGCAACAATTTTAAGAATGAGCATCACTTGCCTCAGGAATCATCGCTCAGTTTGAATTCCTTATTACCCATGATACTCCATCGATCATGTCGTCAATTTGTGCGACTGTTGGTTCCGTTCCTTTCTTGTGAGTGCTGAGGTTTCGGATATCTCCGAGGTGTTGCACTTTACGCCAAGTCGCGATGTCGTAGACTCCAGCGTCCTTCAAGGGATCGTTTAGATCGCCGATTGTGGGATTGCTCTTAACGATTTTGGTCTTGCGATTGGCAGCGAGGCGCTGAAGATGCTCTTCTAGCACGACACCAGCCAAAGCTCCTGCCGCCCTTAGACTGATCTTTGATAATCGCTTCGCAGTGGCGAGCGTTGCATCTTCCAAGTCGCTAATTACTGAAGCCTCGACATTTGCCAGCACACCGTCGATTCTCGATTCGAGAGACCCCACAATTGTTAACTGATTCGCCAACAATACCTTGACTGTCCTGCCCACATTGAAGCGGGGTTTTCCGGTTGATATGTCGATTGTTGGGCGAGAATCCATTACGTAATCCCGAATTGTATAAGTCGAAAAGTCATAGGACTTTCTTTTGGGATCGGGTTCATACAGGCTCCTGAACTCTTGAAGGCGATCAGGTGCCAAGACCGACACAATCCTTAGCGCGCTCGTATACCAGCTCTGGTAAGCCTCCAGGAAGTGCGGCTCGTAGAACGATTGGTCCGGCACCATATTGAACAGAGCAATTCCGTCCTCCTTCAGTTTCTTAATCGCAGCCTTCACGTCTTGCTTTGCGGACACGTAACGCTCGTCGGTTGGGGTCGAGAGGTGGGGGAAACTGTCCAAGAGGTGTCCAAGAGAGCAGTCCTAACTCACTCAAACTAACCCACACACAATCGAAAGCGTTGGTGAGCTAACCCCTTACACAATCGACACTAGCCACACTCAGCCTAACAGGATCGAATAAATTGCATGTTGCTCTTAATCATTAGGTTGTAGGTTCGATTCCTACTGCGCATTTGAGCGATCGTTAGAGCAATGTTGAATGCATAGAAAAGGGGCGTCACCTCATGGGTGATGCCCCTTCTCACATCCTGTTGCATTGGCCGGCGCCGAGCTCGGTCACGAACATGGTTCCGGACGCGGGTTGAATCTTTTTGCCGTCCCAATACCCATGTCGATTTTTGGAGTTCTCGTTCGACGTGTCAGTGGAAACCGCGCGCTGCCAGAACGCGACGACAACGATCGATTATTGCGGCAATCAATCGAAATGCTGTTCAGTGTCGAACGCGAGCAGTGAAAACATTCTAGATAAGGAGAACCAAAATGAGAAAGATCAGGATTCTCGCACATATCTCGTTGGACGGCGTGATTCAGGCGCCCGGCGGGCGGGGCGAAGGCGGCGACGACTATCCGCACGGCGGATGGACGGCACCGTATCGAAACGCCGCCGGGGCGGAGGCCGTCGCCGAGGCACAGGGCAGCAGCTTTGATCTGCTCCTTGGCCGTCGCACCTACGATGTGTTCGCCGGCCACTGGCCGAAGGCCGCGAAGAGTCGGTTAGCGGACGGCCTGAACGCCGCGACGAAATACGTGGTCTTGCTGGGCCAGGGCAAGCGTTTCTTCCAGGACGGAGCCGACCCGCGCGAGCTCACTCTCGTCAGCACGAAGGTCGTGTCCTCGACAATGCTCACGAACACGTATCGATACGTTGGATCGCTGCGAACTGAATCTCCCGCCGTGCGCGCCTGAGCGGGCGTGCGGCACATGCGGATATCGGAGCGAGTTCTCCTGGCTGGTATCGCGCTGACGCTTCGTGCTGAGAGGGTCGTTCCGCCCTATCTGGTGAACACCAGCGTTCCCGTTTGCGGAACATTGGAGATCCCGTAGTAGATCACGGAACCACCGATCCGATCGCCATCCTGCAATGTGCCGGTAAATTGCGCGGTCATTCCGCCGCCATTCTCGAATCTGAAAATGAGATCGACGAGCGGCGGGCTCACCGCTGTCGCCGAACCATACGATCCGGATACGGCGATTTGGATATGCGTGTCGACTCCCATCGCAGAGGCGGTGCCACTGATCGAGGACCCTCGTTGAATGAGTGTCATCGTCTGAGGCGGAACGCCGGGGGAGGCTGCCTCGAGATTCCAAACGCCGTCGAGCGGTTGCGGTTCGGTCGGACCGCTGCAAGCGATCAACGTGGTAACGATGAAGCCGCGGACTAGGGAGCGCATTGTAATCCTCCGCCTACCTGGTATCTCCGAGCGCAAGGTAGCGAGTCTCGAACGAAGCGGCCTACGCAGGTGATGTATGAAGGACCCAGCGGAGCGGAGGCGCGTCACCGGGGTCATTGACATCCCTCCAGAACAGTCCCATCTACCACCATCCTCCCAACAACTTCCTTCACTCGGAGCGACTCATGTACGTCATGATCCAGCACACCATCTCCGAGCCAGCCGCCTTCTGGAACGCGGCCGACCCGAACACCATCTCGCCCAAGATCAAGCTCCAGCACACGTTCCCCAGTCCCGATGGAACGCACGCCGTTTGCATTTGGGAGGCCGCCTCGGTCGACGAGCTGCGCAATCTGATGGAGCCCCTCATTGGACGCATCAGCCACAATGAGTACTTCCAGGTGGAGAACCGGGAAGGATTCGCCCGGCCGTCACGCGTGCCGCAGACCGAAACTGCGGGTGCCTCACGGTAGAACACGCTCTCCCGTCCACATGCGACGGGAGAGTTCGTGAGCGACCGCATGCGCACGATACTGCTGTTCCGTTGCGCCGCGCCTCTTGCATGCGCATTTTTGCCGACAGCTGCGCCTGCGCAGTCGCGAGCCGACCCTGCGCTCACCGCTTACATCGCGAAAATTCGCGCGGTTGACAACCATAGCCACGCCAACAGCGTCGCTCCTGGAGATTCCGATTTCGACGCACTGCCGCTCGATGGGATTCCGTCCGAGCTGCCCGTTCCATTGCGGCCCGACAATCCGATCTGGGTCGCGGCATTCGAAGGCGCTCTACGACTTTCCGCACACGGATCTCAGCGACGCGCACCTGAAAGATCTGCGAGCCACCGTGCAGCGCGTGTCGAAGCGAGAGGGGAACAACTTCCCGACGTGGATTCTCGATCACGTCGGCACCGAGGTCCTGCTCGCAAACCGTATCGCAATGGGTCCCGGCTTACCAGCTCCGCGCTTTCAATGGGTGTCGTACGTCGATGCGCTCTTGCTTCCCCTGTCGAGCAAGGCGGAAGCCGCGATGTCGCCCGACCGGGAAAAGCTGTACCCCCTGGAAACAAAGCTCCTTCGCCGATACCTGACGAATCTGAAACTCTCCAGCGCGCCAGCGACACTCGAGTCGTATCTCGCGACAGTCATTACGCCGACGCTCGAGTCACAGCGGAGAGCCGGATGCGTTGCCGTCAAGTTCGAGGCGGCATACCTCCGCCCGCTCGACTTCGGCGAAGCGTCGCGTGAAACAGCGAGCGCCATCTACGAGAAGTATTCACAGGGCGGTG